>JANWVO010000037.1 GCA_025056865.1 Bryobacteraceae bacterium | reverse complement strand
GAAGCGGCGCTCGTGCACGGGGGCTGGAGGCGCATCCTGCTGGCGGGCCTGGCTACCGGCGCCGCCTTCGCCGTGAAGCTCTCGATGCTGTTCCTGGCGCCCACCTTCGTTCTCATCGCGGCCGCGCTCCACACGGGTTGGCGGCGCAGCGCCCTGACTCTGGCGGGAACGCTCGCCATTGGCGTGCTCGTGGCGATGCTGTCCTACGGCCCGGCAGGCTGGCGGCTGAGGGAGCTGCCGCGGCTGGACGAGCGCGTCGCCGAAGGCGGACCCGTCAACACGGCCCTGCGGTACCTGGGCCAGAGGTGGAAGGCGCCCGC
Source organism: Bryobacteraceae bacterium (assembly GCA_025056865.1). Taxonomy (GTDB): domain Bacteria; phylum Acidobacteriota; class Terriglobia; order Bryobacterales; family Bryobacteraceae; genus JANWVO01. The sequence goes on along the minus strand of JANWVO010000037.1, from coordinate 104,633 downwards.
GCACCCGTGGCTGGTGGGCATCGGCGCGCATTTCAAGCATCAGGACGAAGGCCACGAGGCGTTCCTGCTGGGCGAGCTGTACAAGGGCGGCAGGTGGCAGTATTTCCCTGTGGCGTTCCTCGTGAAGACTCCTGTCGGCACGCTGCTGCTGACGCTGCTGGCGCTGCCGCTGCTTTTCACGGCTCCCTGGCGCGCGTGGGCGGCGCTCGCCATTCCTTTGGCCGTGTATTGGGCCGCCGCCGTGCAAAGCCATGTCAACATCGGCGTGCGCCACCTGCTGCCCGTGTTCCCTCTCACGATGGCGCTGGCGGCGGGACTGATGGCCGCCTATGGCCGCAGGCTGTACCGGCGGGCCGCACCGGCGCTCGTGGCCGCCTGCTGCCTGCTCACCGCCGCCGAAAGCGTCCGCATCTTCCCTCACGACATCGCGTTCTTCAACTTTGCCGCGGGAGGCCCCGAAAACGGGGCCAACATCCTGCTCGATTCGAACATAGACTGGGGCCAGAGCCTCGGAGAGCTGATCGAATGGCTGGGCGACAAGCCCCGCGACGAGGTCTGCCTCTGCTATTTCGGGGTCGTGCCGCTGGACTACTTCGGCTTCGACTCGTGCGGCGTGATTCCGGACGAAGAGATCCGGCGCGGGCTGCGGCCGGAGCGGCGCTGGTACGCCATGAGCGTGACGCTGCTTCAGGGGGTGTACCACAAGCGCGAGTGGTACGGGTGGCTGCGCGCACGGAAACCGGTGGCGCGCATCGGATATTCCATCTACGTTTTTGACGTATCGGACATCCGGAAAAAGCCCGATTGGCGCTGAATTCGCGCCGCTATTTTTCCGATTCCGCCCCAGGTTTTCCGGGTGGACCGGCAGCCGGCGCGGCCTGTACGCCGGGCCGCGGGCGGTGTTTGCCGGCCAGGTATTCGCTCAGTTTCAGCAGCGTGCGGCCGCCTCGTTCGACGTAGCGGTTGGCAGCCTTCTGGTAACGTTGCAGCAGCTCGCGCCGGTTGACGTTCGACAGGTCGCAGGACTCGATGTCAAGCAGGATTTCCACTTCCCAGGGCTGGAAAGTGTTGCGATGGAGCCGCCCGCGCAGCAGCTCCTGGATCAGCCTGTTGAACTGGTGCAGCCTTGCCTCCAGTTCGTAAGCGCTCAATTCCATGGGAACACTGTTATTCTACACTGGCATTTCCCGTGTGAACGGGGCAATTAACCGCGCGCGGCCATGCGAAGCCAGTGCGCCACTTCCGCGGCCTTGCCCAGGTCGCCGCGCCGCCAGTAAGCGCCGTGCAGGTTGTTGAGCATCCGCGCGACGATGCGGCTCTTCGGCGCGGGCGCGAACAGCTCCTCGATGGGCGGCAGGGAGGCGCCGGTGACTTCTTCGACAAGGCGGAGGCAGTCGTCTTCGGTGAGGAGGCGGCCGCCGTGGAACGGGTCGAGCATCACGCGCACGCCGTCGTCATCGTCATAGCGGCAGACGAAGTGGCCGGGGAGGTTCACGCCGGAAAGCCGCAGCCCGGCGCGGCGGCCGACCTCGATGCAGATGACGGAGAGGGTGATGGGCAGCCCCTTGCGGCGCGCCATCGCCATGTCGATGCAACTGTTGGCAGGGGAATAGTAGTCCTCGCGGTCTCCTTCGAGTTTCTCTTCCTCGAACAGGACATGGTTCAGCGCGTGGAGCAGCGCGGCTCCGCGCGCGCCGGCGCCGGCCCGGGCGAGGACGCGGGCGGCCCAGAGGTCGAGCTGGCGGAAGACGGCGCGGCGGGCCAGGTCGCCGTGGTCGAGCGCGGCCACCTCCATCGCGGCTTCGTCCAGCTCCATGGCGCTCTCGTCCCCGCCAAGCAGAGCAATGAGGCGGCTGGAAGGCTCCTTCATGGCTCCCTCCGGCTGCGGGGCCGCGCCAGAGTACGGTCTACGGCGGCCCGCAACTCTTCGATCTTAGCAGCAGGAACGAGGCCGCTCCCGGCCAGGCTGTCCAGGCGGTTGCGGGCCTCGGCGGCGCGTCCGCTTTCGGCCAGCAGGCGGATCTCTTCGATACGGTAAAGGTGATTGGCAGGGAAAGCCGCGGCCAGCTCGCCCATCAGCGAAGCCGCCCGCTCATACTGCCGCTCGCGGCGGCAGACGACGGCGAGCATGACACGCGCCTCCACGGCGGTTTTCCTGCCGTTCTGCACGGCCAGCTCCATCTGCTGGATGCCATGCCTGCGGTCGCCGCGGAAGCCGGCGAGGAACGCGAGTCCCCGGACGTACCAAGGCAGGCTTCCGGCGATGTATTCGTGCAGGCCGGGGATGAGCCGGGCGTCCGCCATCGAGGGATCCAGCCGGGAGAGCTTCTCGTGCGCCTCGCGGGCCTTCGAGCCTTCGCGCAGGGCCTCGAGCCATGCCTTCTTCACCCACATCGCCATCTGCGCCTGGTGCGCGTGCGCGACGCCCGCGGCGTAGAGGCAGGCGGCGTCCTCCGGATTGCGCCGCAGCCGCTCCCCGCACAGCTCGAGCGAGCGGGCGATGGCGGACTGGAACCGTTTCATGTCCTCTTCGCTCATCGGCACCTTCGGGCGGCGCAGGAAGGAGTTGCCGGCGGTGAAGGCGGAGGAATCGAGCGCCCCTGCGGCGAACAGGGCGCGGTGCAGGATGGCCTGGGCGAGATGGTTCCACGCTTCGGGATCGTCCGGACGGTCTGCCGTTTCCTGCTCGAAGATGCGAATGGCGCGGCCGTAGTCGAGGCTGTACAGGGCGAGAAAGCCCTCGGGCAGGGGCGGCAGCGACGCCGCTGCGGAAAAGCAGCAGACAAGCAGCCCTGCGAGGATCCTCACACCCGGAAAGATGCGGACTCGGCCTGCGCCGTTCCAGAGACCGCCGCCGGCGCGCGGCCAGAAGACGCGTTTACCGGAAAAAGATATCGATCAGGTTGACGTTTCTGCCCGAGGCGTCCACGCAGTAACCGAAGGGGCTGTAGGAAATGTGCCGCTCTTTGCGGTCTACGTACAGATACACTTCGTCGCCAGGGGCGTATTCGAGAATCTGGATGATCCCTTCCTCGCAGGAGCGGGTGCGGCGGACGCGCGCCCTGGCCACGTTGCCGTAAGGACTCTTCGGGCCCCAGTCCTCGAGGAACTTCTCCATGTTGTAGTCGCGGCAGGGACGCTTCGGGTCGCAGCCCCACAGCCGGTAGGCGTCTTCGTACTTCTTCTCCGCCACCAGCTTCAGGAACTGGGCCACCTGGCGCTTCTCCCGGTAGTCGTGAAAGTACCAGTAGCCGACCAGGGCGAGGAGGACGGCGGCGAGGATGCCGCCCGCCCATCGCCTGATGGCGCGCTCCCTGCGCGCCTCCTCCTGCCCGTAGGTGTCCAGGAATCCGCTCATGGTCCGCCCTCCCAGGCGGAGGCCGGGCTACTTCTTCACCGGATAGGCTTTGTCGTAGGCCGCCGTCACGTCGGCGGAGATGTCGAGCGCCGGTTTCGAATACAGCAGGTTGGACGCGTCAATGATGACGTCCAGGCCCTTCTCCTCGGCCACCTTCTGCAACACCTCGCGGAAGCGCTGGCCCACCCGCTGGAGGATGTCCTGCCGTTCGCGGTTGACGGCGTCCTGCAACGCCTCGCTGTTGCGCTGATACTGGCGCTGCTTGAGCTGGATGCGGTTGATCAGCTCGTTCATCGCCGCCTCGGTGTACTTGTCCTGGTTGGCCTGCGCCTCCTGCTGGAGTTTGGCGATTTCCCGCTCCAGTTGCGCCAGCTCTTCCTGCCGGGGGCCGAACCGCGCCTTCAGGTCGGCTTCCGCCTGCTTGATCTCCGCCGTTTCCTGCAAGGCCTTCTGCAAGTCGACGATGCCGACCTTTACCTGCGCGGAGGCGGCGGCCGCAGCCACCAGAAGCCCGCCCGCCAGCATGCCGAGACGCGCCCAAATCCTGCTATTCCTCATCGGATCGCTCTTCGCTCCTTCCGGTGCGGCAGCCGGCCTCAGCCGAGCACTGCCAGAATTTCGTCTTCCCTCAGAACCAGATACTCTTCGCCGTCGATCTTGACCTCGGTGCCGGACCACTTGCCGACCAGCACCTCGTCGCCCACCTTCACATCCAGCGCCGCGCGCTTGCCGTCTTTGAGGATCTTACCGTCGCCGACAGCGACGACTTTGGCCCGCTGGGGCTTTTCCTTGGCGGTGTCTGGAATCACGATGCCGCCGATCTTCTCCTCGCCTTCCTCGATCCGCTGAGCCAGCACACGGTCATGCAGAGGACGGAACTTCATGGGGTGGAACTCCTTCTTTGGCGGTCAGAAGTCTTTGTGACCGGCTTCGCACGCGCCCCGCGGGCGCCGGTGCAAAGCCATCTGCTCCCACCTAGCATTGTAGAATCACAACCCCTTGGCTCTCAACACGGAACGCGGACGCAGAGAGCCAACAGCGCGGCTCCGGCCCTGGGCGGCACCGGATCTGGTCCCACAAGTGCTTGGAACCACTGGTACTTAATGCGGCTGCCAGAGGGGCCGAGTTTGGTATAATGGCAGATGCCGTTTGCCTGAAGGCACGGCGCAGCGAGGCGCGCCCCCGAAGCGGCGCGCAGGCATTCAGGTTCGCGTCGGCCGGAGAGAGGCCCGAAGGCGTGGCCGAAGGCGAACCGGACTCGGCAACCAGAAAGAACCCCGGCCGGGGTTCGAAGGGAAACAGCGGCGCAGCCGCCCTGACAGACAGCCGCCGGCCGCGCAGCCGGCGCCAGGACAAAAGTCGGACGAGGACGCACGCAACTGCCGTGTGTCCTTACAGCCTTTGTTGTTGGAGACGAGAGGGGAGGACTGTCCTTTGTTTCGACGCATGGTGACACGCAGCCTGTTCCTGCTGGCCGGACTGGTGGCCGTTCAGCAGCCTGCGGACCCGGGTCCGAGACCGGCGCCGGCATTGCCGGACCCCCGGGATCCAAGGCTCTACTGTGTCAGGCAGTTCTTTCTGACCCGCGACTGTCCGGCCCACCTGTATGCGGAAGATTTCATCGCGGCCGCCGACGAGAACGGGCTGGACTGGCGGCTTCTGCCGAGCATCGCCTTCATCGAGTCCACCGGCGGCAAAGAGGCGCGCAATAACAATATGTTCGGCTGGGACAACGCCAACTGGCGCTTCCCGGACACCCGCGCGGGCATCTATCACGTGGCCGGGCGGCTGGCGCATTCGCCACTGTACCGCAACCGGGACCTTCGTCAGATTCTGAGGATTTACAATCCCAACCCTGAATACGCCCAGAACGTGCTCTGGGTGATGGGCCAGCTCGGCCCTGCCAGCCTGCCTCCGGCGGGCCAGAGCCTGAACTAGCCGCCAGCGCGGCACTCTCCGGCGCCCGGAAAAGCAGCGAAAAGCGGAATGGGTGGTATACTCAATCCGCGGCGCGTGCGTCTGATCTGGCAGGGCGGCGCGCCGCCTGATGCCATGTCCAGGAGTTGCCGGTGAACGATCTGCTGCTCATCCGGGCGATCTTCGTGCTCATCCTGGCAACTGCGGCCTGGTTCCTTCAGCCGTTCGGACTGACACCGCCCTTCGCAGCAGCCGCCGGCGGCGTGCTGGGCGTCCTGATTGTTCTGGCCGAAATCCGCCTGAAACAGGTCAGTCTCAAAAGGCTCATCGGCGCCGCAGTCGGCTCGGTTCTGGGCATCGTAGGCGCCTTTCTGATCTCCCTTGTCATTTCGTGGGCCCTGCCGGGTTCGCGGGGAACGGTCTCATTCTTCCAGTTGCTCATCCTGCTTGTCATGACGTATGTGGGCCTTGTGGTCGGAGCGGCCAAAGGCGACATGCTGAACCTGTCCGCGCTGGGCGGGCTTTTCGGCGGCGAGAAGGCCCAGAAGCAGTCCTTCAAGATTCTCGACACCAGCGTCATCATCGACGGCCGTATCGCCGACATCGCCGAAACCGGCTTTCTCGACGGCACGCTCGTGGTGCCGCAGTTCGTGCTGCGCGAGCTGCAACTGGTGGCCGATTCGGCCGACTCGATGAAGCGCAACCGCGGCCGCCGCGGCCTTGACGTGCTGCAACGGCTCCAGAAGATGGCCCACCTCAACGTCCAGATCCTCGAGGACGACTATCCGCACATCCGCGAGGTGGACCTGAAGCTGATCGAGCTGGCCCGCACCTACGACTGCAAGATCATCACCAACGATTTCAACCTCAACAAGGTGGCCCAGCTTCACGGCGTCGACGTGCTCAACATCAACGAGCTCGCCAACGCGCTCAAGCCCATCGTGCTGCCGGGCGAGACGATGCGCGTCTTCATCCTGAAAGAAGGCAAGGAGTACAACCAGGGCGTCGCGTATCTGGACGACGGCACCATGGTCGTGGTGGACAATGCGAAGAAGATGATCTCGAAGACGATCGACATCTCCGTCACCAGCGTGCTTCAGACGCAGGCGGGCAAGATGATCTTCGGGCGCTTCGACGAGCGCGTCCACCAGGTTTACGACAAGGTCCCGCAGTCCGGCGGATCCCGGACGGCCGAGCCCGCCCACGCGGAGAAGGCTGCCGCGCCGCCGCGCGCCTGACCCGGACGGAGCCGACTGCCCGAAACACGCACTGCCATGAAAGTCTCCGTGATCCTGCCAGCCGCCGGCCTCGGCACCCGGATGCGCGCCGCGGCCGAAAGCACCGGCACCAGCCGCAAGCAGTTCATGCTGCTCGAAGGCGTGCCGATCCTGATCCACACGGTGCGCAAGTTCGTCGCCTCGCACCACGTCAGCGAAGTGGTCATCGCCCTGCGGCGGGAGGACATCCCGTGGGTGGAGGAGATGATCGCGCACGAGAAATACCAGAAGCCGGTGCGGTGCGTCGAGGGCGGCGAGACGCGGCAGGAGAGCGTCGCCAACGCGCTGTTTTCGCTGGCGCCGGACGTCGACATCGTGGCCGTGCATGACGCGGTGCGGCCGTTCGTCTCGCAGGAGATCATCTCGGAGACGATCCTTGCGGCGGCACACCACGGAGCCGCCATTGCGGGCATCGTACCGGTGGACACGGTGAAGCAGGTCCACCGCCACGTGGTGCGCGGCACGCTGAACCGCGACCGGCTGGTGCTGGCGCAGACGCCGCAGGCCTTCCGGGCCGAGGTCCTCCGCCGCGCCTTCGAAAAGGCCCGCGAGGACGGCTTCACCGGCACCGACGAGTCCAGCCTGGTCGAGCGGCTGGAAACTGTCGAGATCCACGTGGTGCCCGGGTCGGACCGCAACATCAAGATCACGCGCCCGTCCGACATGGAGCTTGCGCAACTGTTCCTCGCCAGCGAGCGCGAGAAGGTGGCCGGCTGATGGACGTCCGCATCGGCCTTGGTTGGGACAACCACCGCCTCGCCCCGGGGCGGGCGCTGGTTCTTGGCGGCGTGCGCGTGCCCTGCGATTTCGGCTTCGAGGCGCACTCCGACGGCGACATTCTGCTGCACGCCGTCACCGACGCGCTGCTGGGCGCGCTCGCCCTCGGCGACATTGGCATGCACTTTCCTGATTCGGACCCGCGCTGGAAGGACTGCGATTCGTCGGTCTTCGTCCGCCATGCGGCGGCGCTCGCGCGCCAGCGCGGCTACCGCATCCAGAACGTCGACGCGACGGTCATCCTCCAGCAGCCGAAGCTGGGCGGCCTGCGCGCGGAGATCCGCGCCAGTCTTGCGCGGCTGCTGGAGCTGGACGAAGAGCGCGTGTCTGTGAAATTCAAGACTGCCGAGAAGGTCGGTCCGGTTGGCGAAGGCCGGTCGGCCGAAGCGCAGGCCGCCGTGCTGCTTATCCGGGACTGAGCAGGCCGGCGGCCCATTCGGGCCCCTCGAGCATCCGCACGGCGGCCTCGTCGCGCAACGACGCCAGCAGCTCGCCGGCGGTGCACCCGAGCCCGGGGTGGCTGAGGGCGGGCGCAACGGCGGCCAACGGCTCCAGCACGAAGCGCCGTTCCTGCAGCCGCGGGTGCGGCACCTCGAGCCCCGGCTCGCCGATCACCGCGTCGCCGTAGAACAGCAGATCGAGGTCGAGTGTCCGCGGACCGTACTTCTCCCCGCGCACGCGTCCCTGGCCTGCCTCGATGGCGAGCAGCGCGTCGAGCAGCGCGCGCGGCCCGAGCTCGGTCTCCAGACAGGCCACGGCGTTCAGGAACGGCGGCTGTTCGCGCAGGCCTACCGGCTCGGTTTCATACAGCGGAGACACCGCGCGCAGCCGGCCGAGCCGCGCCAGGGATGCAAGGGCGGAGCGCAGGCGGGCGCGGCGGTCGCCGAGATTCGAGCCAAGCCCGATCCACGCCTCAACCATCGCGCCGCCTCAGGATCTCGACGCCCGCCCAGTCCGCGCCCTGGGCGCGCAGCGCGCCGGGCTTGCGCACCAGCACGCGGACGGCGGCGGCGGGGAACCGTTGCAGCACGCAGGAGGCGATGTCCTGCGCCAGCGTCTCCACCAGCGCCCGCGGCCGCGCCGCCGCAGTCTCGGCCAGCGCCGCGTGGACGGCCGCGTAATCGATGGAATGGCGCAGATCGTCGGTCCGCGCAGCCTCGCGCGTGTCCGCTTCCATCTCGATGTCGACGATCAGCTCCTGCGGTTCGGCGCGCTCCGCGGCCGGGACGCCGATCCTCGCCGCCAGCCGCGCCCCGCTTATGATGACCTTGTCCATAGCTCGCCCCGCACGGCATCCACCACCGAAAGCGCCTTCCTCACGGGCCGCACATCGTGCACGCGGATCACCGACGCTCCGTTCATCGCGCCGATCACCGCCGCCGCAATCGTTCCCTCGAGCCTCTCGCCAATTTCCTCCATGCCCGGCAGCACGCCGAGGAAGGATTTCCGCGAAGGCCCGATCAGGATGGGGCAGCCCAGTTCGCGCAGCTCGCCGAGCCGCCGCAGCACCTCGAAGCTCTGCGCCGGCGTCTTGGCGAAGCCGATGCCCGGATCCACGTAGATCTCGCGGATGCCCGCCTCGCGCGCCCGTTCCACGCGCGGCCGCAGCTCCTCGATGACTTCGCGCATCACGTCGCGGTAGACGGCAAACTGGCGCATCGTCTGCGGGGTGCCGCGCATGTGCATGATGACGACGCCGGCGCCGGCGGCTGCGGCCACGCGCGCCATGTCCGGGTCCGCCAGGCCGCTGACGTCGTTGACCAGCGTTGCCCCGGCTTCGAGGCAGGCCGCCGCCACGCGCGGCTTCATCGTGTCGATGGAGATGCGGATGCGCGGGTCCAGCGCCAGCCGCTCCACCACCGGGAGCACGCGTTCCAGCTCCACGTCTTCGGGCACGGGATGCGCGCCCGGCCGCGTGCTCTCGCCGCCCACGTCAATGATGTCGGCGCCTTCGGCGATGAGCCGCCGCGCTTCCTCAATGGCTTCGTCCGGCGTGGCGAAGCGCCCGCCGTCGGAAAACGAGTCCGGCGTCAGGTTCAGAATGCCCATCACCAATGTCCGCGCCATCATGCTCCTCCCGCGGCGCGCGCGGCGCCGAACAGCCTTTTCCGAGAAGCTTCGTCGAGCAGCGGGGCCTGCAACCGCAACGGCTCGCCTCCGCCGGACCACAGGAGGTCGCCGCATCCTGTGAGATCCTCGGCTCCGGCCACGCCGAGCACCAGCCGGGATTCGATCGCCTCGGCCACGCGCAGGCACACGCGGCCGGCGAGGTTGGCCTTGATGACGCCCGTTACCACGTCCCGGCTGGCCCGCTGCGTGGCGAGGATGAGGTGGACCCCCGCGGCGCGGCCCTTCGCGCCGAGCCGCGCCACGCGTTTCTCCAGCTCCCTGCGCTGGGCGGCGCCATGGATCAGGTCGGCGTATTCGTCGCAGAAAACAACAATTCGCGGTGGTCTTGTTCCTGGCCTGCCGCGCCATTCCGCCAGCGTGGCGATGCCCTGCCGCTCCAGCGCCCGGTACCGCTGCTCCATCTCTTCGATGAGCGCGTCGAAGGCCTCTTCCATGTCCTGGTCCGGCGGCGTCAGCAGCCCGAGCCGCGGCCAGAGGTAAGGGGAGCCGCGGAGCTCGCCGAAGGCCGTGCGCTTGGGGTCGACGGGCACGACGCGGAGGTCGGCCGGAGTGTGCGTCGCCATCATGCTGGCCAGCGCCGTGCGCAGCCATTCGCTCTTGCCGCTGCCCGTGGCGCCTGCCACCAGCAGATGCGGCGTCTGCGGCGAAGCCAGATCGGCGAAGTGCGGCGCGCCCGCCAGATCGACGCCCACCAGCAGCGGGGCGCCGAGCGAGGCGGCGGGGCCCAGGTCGATGGAGCCGAACTCGACGATTTCCCGCCTGCCCCGGGGCACTTCCACGAAGAGGCAGCCCTCCCCCTTGCGCAGGAAAGGCCGCGTCGCCAGGCCAAGCTGCACCTGGAGGTTGTCACCTTCGGCCAGCACGCGGCGGACGCTCGTCCTGGGCTCCAGCCGCACCGGCACGCGAAGGTAAGATGGACCCGCCGCCAGCCCCGGGCCCAGCTCGACGGCGTGGCCCCGCGCCCGCAGAACGTCCACTGTCCGGCGTGCCAGCTCTTCGTCCTCCGGAGAAACAACGAAGGCCTGCGGACGGCGCGGAGGTGGCGGCAACACCACGGACCTGCGCGGAACGCCTGCGGCCCCCGCCAGCATGCCGATCAGGTCCAGCAGCTTCTGCTTCAGCGGCTCCAGTTGCGACGGCTCCAGAACCGTCTGGACAGGCTCGGGAGTGAAGGCGACCAGCGCCGCCGCGCCCGGCACGCCGTTCTTCTCGAGCATCAGGTGGTACAGGCAGAGCTGCGCCAGGTCCGCCTCGGGCGAAGCAGAAGCCAGCTTCCATTCCACGACGCACCAGCGTCCAGTGGCGGCATCGCGCCACAGCGCATCAAGCGTGCCGCTGATTTCCACTGTCGAACGCCAATCCGGCCGCCGCACGCTGCAATGAAGCGGCAACTCTGTCCTGGCCAGTCCCTCGGCGCCCTGCCATCCCTGCCGCCCGGCCCAACGGATGAGGCCCCTGCTTTCGCATTCGCGCAGGGCTCCCGTCAGCCATTGGGCGAAATTCTTCACGCCGCGCCACAACTGCAACAGCGCCTCCGGCTGCGCCTCGAAGGCGGCCGCGTGCGCCGCCAACGCGGGGCCCAGCGATTCTTCATACAGCGCATGCGCATACTCGAGAGCGGCATCGGGCCGCCGCAGGCGCTCGGGATCGAAGAAGCGGACCCATGCGGCGGGCGAATCGCCGCTGAGGGCGTCGGCCACCGTTGCATGGAAGAGGCGGCCGGCTTCAGCGCCCGGCCCGCCGGCAGGCTCGATGCCTGCGGCGCGCCAGATTTCGCGGCGGATGTCGGAAACCGTCAACGACGCCATGGCCTGACCGCCGCCCCGCTCATCCGGCAAGGCGCTCGTAGAGCACCTGCGGCGGCTGCCCCACGGCGGCCACGGCATCCTGACCCTGATACGCACAGCGCCTCACCTCCTCGGCCGTGCAGCCGAGCCGCTGCGCGGCCTCCTCGACGGAGATCACCTTCTCCTGGCGGATGCACTCGATCAGCGCATCCGTCAGGGCCTCGTGGGCGGCCCTGGCCGTGTGTCCGGGCTCCATGCTGGCAAGCCAGTCCTCGAGCTCGGGCGGCAGATGGCTGCGCAGCCAGTCTTCCACAAACTCGCGCCCCAGCGTCTCGCCGTCCATGTGGAGGTCCCCCGCGGCGGCATCGGCCAGCAGCTTCCGGCAGGCCTCCAACGCGGCCATCGCCTCGCGGGAGATGCGCACCAGCCGGGCGCCACGCTGCTCCAGATCCGCCAGTAGTTGCGCGGTTTTCGGGGCCTGCCGCCCCAGGGGCAGATCCTGCGCGCGCAGCAGCCGCAGCCGGCCTGCCTCGTCCAGCCCGGCAAGCTTTTGCAGCAGCCGCGGCGCGCCGCGCATGGTCGGCCGGTTGAACATCACCAACAGGAGCCGCCTGTCCGCTTTCTCGGCGGCGATGTCGATGCCGGCAGGACGGGGCTCCACGCTGCGCCATCCCGCGATAGGCAGCAGGCGGCGGACTCCGTCGAGAAGGAACTCGTCCCCATCCCATCGGGCGCGATCCATCTCCCGTGCGATGCGGGCGCGCACTTCTTCGGCAAGGAACCGGGCCGCATCGCGCGCGGGCCGGGCTTCCCTGCCCTCTCGCAACTGCTCGAAAAGGTCCCGGGCGGCATAGATCAGCCGCCGCGGCGTTACCTGCCCGCCCGGAACCAGCAGATGGGTGAGGGCGTATTCGGTGAACGGCCAGAGCGGCTGCGTCTGCCGGAACCGGTGGCCTCGCAGGGCCGGTTCCGCATCCAGCCGCGCCTTCACGAGCAGGCGCGCCGCGTAGATGTCCAGCTCATGCAGGTCCTCCTTGAGCTCGCGCATGCGTGCCAAGTCCGCCTTGTGAATGTTGTCCTCGAGCGTTTTCAGAAAGCTCGTCTGCACGCACGTCACGACAACGAGGTTGCGGCTTTCGTCCCGCAGCGCCGCCACGGCCGAGCCGAGCGCCCGCAGCCCGCGGGGATCGCTGGAGTCCGACTGCATCGCCTCCACCTGATCCAGCGCCAGCACCACCGGACGCGGCGCCGCGAGTGCGATGAGCTGCATCAGGACGCGCCGCGCCTCGTCCTCGGCTTCTTCCATCTCGCCGCCTGCGGGAAGCCCCATTGCGCCGAGGATGGATTCGGGCAGGAGGTCGCCGCGCAGCCACGCTTCGCACTCGCGCAGGAAGCGTCCCTCGCGCCAGTGGTTGAGCACGGTGAAGAGTGCGAAATCGAGCGAGGGGCCTCCGCTTGCCGAGCTCTCGAGCACGCGGTCGAGCTGCCGGGATCCGTCCGGCAGGACCTGGAGCAGGTCGCTGACGAATTCGCGCCGCAGGTGACGCCATAGCGTCTGTGGCGCGCACTGAAGGCGGAAGCCGGAAAACACGGCCCCACGGTCCAGGCACCAGCGGCGGATGCGGTTGAGCAGGTGCGTCTTGCCACTGCCGGGCTGGCCGAAAACCAGGACGCCCCGGCTGCCCCCGTGCTGGCGGATGGTTTCGATCACCCCGCAGATCTTGTCCGACACCGCGGCGTGGATCTCGGGCACGTCCACCCATTCGGGATCCCACGCGTCCCGCGTGATCCCGCTGCGGAAGGGATTCGGAATGCCGCGGAGCTCAGAGGCGAGCGGTGACGCTGACATAGTAGTTCCCCTCCCCGTCGGCGACGAGCCCATGGCGCTCCTTTTCGGGCAGCAGCATGGGGTGGTCATGCGGCGCCATGTAAGTGCGTCCCTGCCGGAACAGCTCGAGCGCAACGCGGTCGAACTCCTCTTTCCGCAGCCCCCGGAGAGCCGGGCGCGCGCGCCAGAACGACACCGGGTTGGGCGGCGGGCTTTCCAGCTCCAGTTTTTTCAGTTCGCTGAAAAGAAGCTCTTCCAGTTCAGGCGCGCCGCCGGTGAGGAAGCGCCGGATCTGGTCCTCGCTGGCCCCGAGGCGGCGCCATTCGTCCTTCAGGCGATCGAGCATCGGGCGGTACAGCTCGAGAAAGGCCGCGCGGTGTTCGGCGCGCGCGCAGGCTTCCACTTTCTTCCCATCGATGCGCAGCAGGTACTGAAACACGCGTCCCTGCGCGATCAGCCCGTCGGCGGCCTGCTTCCACCGCTCCGCAGGAGCGCCCTTCAGCCTCCCCCTCGCCGCGCGGAGCCATTCGGCCCGGCTCATGGCGCGTGCGCCAAGCGTCTCCAGCAGGATTTCCCCGACCGACTCCTCGGGGCCCAGCCGCCACCAGGAAGGTGTCTTGCCGGGCCACCGCTTCAGCGCGCCCTCCTGTTCCAGCCGGCCCAGCAGCTCCCGCACGGGCGCCGGATCGAGTTCCTTCGGCCAACCGGCGGCGGCCAGCAGATCCTTTTCCTTCACCGGCTGCGGCGAGCCCCCTGCCGCCCGCAGGATCCTTTCGCGGGCATCCTCGAGCCACGCCGCCAGAGGGCGCGCGCTCCAGACAGGCTTCCCGCCCCTGCCAGGGAGGCGCGACGCTGCACCCCGTTGCGCCAGCTCCTCGAGAGCCGCTTCCAGCGCGGCCGGCTTCGGCAGGGGCTTCGAGGGCCAGAGCCGGCGAAGCTGCGCGGAAGCCAGAGGCGCCGCGGCCGAATGCAACAAGGCCGCCGCCACGGCAGCGGCAGGCGAGAGCCCGGCCTCGCCGCCTGCATCGAAGAGAGGCAGGTTCCCGCTCACAACTTCCCCTTATTCACTAGCATACTGTCGGCTGCGGCCCGGCCTTCCGGGAGGCGCAGGGGTATACTGGCGGATTGAGATGATCCGCACCCGCGCCTACGCCCGCGCCGGCCTGATCGGCAATCCCAGCGACGGCTACTACGGCAAGACGATTTCGCTCATCGTGCGGAATTTCCGCGCCGAAGTGACGCTGTACGAGTCGCCGCGGCTGCGGATCGTCGGCGGCCACCGCGACCGGCTCGAGTTTCTGGGCGTGGATGATTTTCTCGAAGACGTGCGCCAGAACGGCTACTACGGGGGCGTGCGGCTGATCAAGGCGTCCATCAAGAAATTCAGCGACTGGTGCCGGCGCGCGGGCGTGCCGATGGACCGCAATTTCACCATCGAGTACGACACCGACATCCCGGTGCGCGTCGGTCTGGCCGGCTCGAGCGCCATTGTCACGGCGACCATCCGCGCGCTGATGCAGTTCTTCGGCGTCGACATCCCGAAGCCGGTTCTTCCCAACCTGATCCTTTCGGTGGAGCTCGAGGAGCTGCACATCGGCGCCGGCTTGCAGGACCGCGTCATCCAGGTCTACGAAGGCGTGGTCTTCATGGATTTTGACAAGACGCGCATGGAGCGCGACGGGCACGGCCTCTATGAGCCGCTGGACCCGCTGCTGTTGCCGCCGCTGTTCGTCGCTTACCACGACAATCTGGCCGAGGGTACCGAGCTGACCCATAACGATCTGCGCAGCCGCTATCAGCGCGGCGAGCCCGCCGTGATGGATGCCATCCGGCAGTGGGCCGCGTGGGCGCAGGAGGCGCGCGACCTGATCGTGGCCGGCCGCGGCGCCGAAATCGGCCCGCTGCTGAACCAGGCCTTCGATCTGCGCGCGCAGCTCATCCGCATCAGCCCGGGCAACATGGAGCTGGTGCAGCGCGGGCGCGAGCTGGGCGCATATACGCAGTTCTGCGGCTCCGGCGGCGCAGTCATCGGCGTCTATGACGGCGATCCGGAGCGGCTGGAGCGGCTCCGCGCCTCCTACGCGCAGATGGGCGCGCAGCTCATCGTCCCGCGCATCCTTCCCTGAAACCGCACAGGCTCCGCCATGAAAGTCCGCAAAGCCATCATCCCCGCCGCCGGCATGGGCACCCGCTTCCTGCCCGCCACCAAGAGCATGCCGAAGGAGATGCTGCCCATCGTCGACAAGCCGGTGTTGCAGTTCGTGCTCGAGGAGGCGGCCGAAAGCGGCATCGAGGACGTGCTCATCATCACCGGCCGCGGCAAGCAGGCCATCGAGAACCATTTCGATTACAACCCGGACCTCGAGCACTTCCTGCGCGCCGCCGGCAAGCAGGACCTGGCGGATCTCGTGCGCGACATCGGCGACCGCGTCCGCATCCACTACATCCGCCAGAAGGAGCAGCTCGGCCTCGGCGACGCCATCCGCCTCGGCCGCGACCACGTCGGCGACGAGCCCTTCGCGGTGCTGCTGGGCGACACGATCATCGATCCCCCGCCCGGGCAGAAGCCCGGCCTGCTCCAGCTTCTGGACGCCTTCGGGCAGGTCCGGTCCAGCATCGTCGCCGTCCACAGAGTTCCCCGGGAATGGGTGTCGCGTTACGGCATCGTCGAGGGCGATCCCGAGCCCTTCGACGAGAATCTGCTGCGCCTGCGCCGGCTGGTGGAAAAGCCCTCCCCGGAGCAGGCGCCCTCGGACCTCGCCATCGCAGGCCGCTACGTGTTCACCCCGGAGATCTTCGATTGCCTGGAGACGACGCCGCGCGGCGTCGGCGGGGAGATCCAGCTTACGGATGCCATGAACCAGCTTGCCATCGAAGAGCCGGTGTTCGCGCTGGCATGGCAGGCGCGCCGCTTCGACATCGGCAACCGGCTGGAGTACGCCAAGTGCTTCGTGGAGTTCGCCTTGCGCCGTCCGGACACGGGCGCCGCCCTGCGCGCCCACATCGAGCGGCTGCTGTCGGGCGGCGGAGAAGGGCTGCTATAATGAACGAAGACCGTCCGTGGGGCGGTCGTGTGCCGGTTCCTGCGTTTCGGGCGCGGCGTGCGCCGTGCCGTCTCCACACCCTCGATCGAGCCGGATGAGAAGCGGCAGTCCGAACAGCGCAGGCGTTCTTTCGCGGCGCGGAAACCTATGTTTGATTCGCTGAGCGACAAGCTCCAGCGGGTGTTCAAGAACCTGCGGGGCGAAGGCAGATTGACGGCCGAGAACATGGAAGCGGCCCTGAAGGAGATCCGTGTGGCTCTCCTCGAGGCCGACGTCCATTTCCGCGTCGTCAAGGCTTTCATCGAGGCCGTGCGCGCCAAGGCCATGGGCCAGGAGGTGCTGACGGCGCTGTCGCCCGCGCAGCAGGTGGTCAAGATCGTCCGCGACGAGCTGGTGCACATCCTCGGCTCGCACGCCTCGCGGCTCCGCACCGCCAACACGCCGCCGACGGTGATCCTGATCGTCGGCCTCCAGGGATCGGGCAAGACGACCACGACGGCGAAGCTGGCGCGGCATCTTTCGAAGAACGGGCACCGCCCGCTGATGGTTTCTGTCGACGTCTACCGCCCGGCGGCGCGCGAGCAGCTCTCGGTGCTGGCCCGCAACCTGGGCCTGCCCGTCTATGAGGGCAACCCGGGCGATACGCCGCTGGCGCTGGCGCGCGGCGCGAAGCGGGAAGCCGAGATCACCGGGCGCGACATCGTGCTGGTGGACACCGCCGGACGCCTCCACATCGACGACGAGCTGATGGCCGAGCTCGAGGAGCTGAAGCAGAACCTTCAGCCCACCGAGATCCTGTTCGTCGCCGACGCGATGACCGGACAGGACGCGGTCCGCAGCGCCGAGGAGTTCCACCGGCGGCTGGGCATCACCGGCGCCATCCTCACAAAGATGGATGGCGACGCGCGCGGCGGCGCGGCGCTGTCGATCCGCCACATCACCGGCCAGCCGCTCAAGTTCGTCGGCACGGGCGAAAAGCCGGACGCTCTCGAGCCCTTCCACCCGGACCGCATCGCCAACCGCATTCTCGGCATGGGCGACGTGCTCAGCTTCATTGAAAAGGTGGAGCAGGCCGTCGACAAGAAGCAGGCCGAGAAGATGCAGCGCAAGCTGCTGGAAGACGAGTTCACGCTGGAGGACTTCCGCGACCAGCTCAAGCAGCTCCGCAAGCTCGGCTCGCTGGAGTCGATCCTCGGCATGATGCCGCAGATCGGCCCGCTCAAGGAGCTGAAGAACGCGAAGATCGACGAGAAGGAGTTCACCCGCATCGTGGCGATCATCGACTCGATGACGCCCGAGGAGCGGGCCAATCACATGCTGATCAACGGCAGCCGCCGCCGGCGCATCGCGCGCGGCAGCGGCACCACCGTGCAGGATGTGAACAATCTGCTGAAACAGTATTCGCAGGCCCGGAAGATGATGAAATCGATGTCCGGCAGCCTGCTGGGGAAGAAGCCGGGAAAGTTCAGGCTGCCGTTCCCGAACCCGTTCGGGATGTGACGGCGGCGCAGGCGACAGGATTTCCGAGGAGAAAGAGAAAACGATGCTGATGATCCGTCTGGCGCGTTTCGGCGCCAAGAAGAAGCCAAGCTACCGCGTGGTCGTCATTGAGAAGTGGCGTGCGCGGGACTCGAAGGCGATTGAAGTCGTGGGCCACTACAACCCGGTGGCGGACCCGGCGGTGGTGGAGCTGAAGCACGACCGGATCGAGCACTGGATCCGGAACGGCGCGCAGCTTTCCGACACCGTCGCCCGGCTGCTGAAGAATTATCCGGCGCCCGCCGCGGAACAGCCCGTCGCCTGAGGCCTCGCGCCGCGGTCCCGGCGCGCGCGGCTATCGGCTGAAATCCGTTCGTGCTAGGATCGAGGCAGAAAGAGGTCCTCGCGATGGCTGGCATCAAAGAGTTGGTCGAGGAAATTGCGAAGGCTCTGGTGGATATCCCGGAAGAGGTGCACGTTCGCGAGGTGCAAGGCGAGCAGGTGACCGTGCTCGAATTGCGGGTGGCGCCCAGTGATCTCGGCAAGGTGATCGGGAAACAGGGTCGTACCGCGCGTTCGATCCGCACCCTGCTGGGAGCCGCCGGAATGAAATTGAACCGGCGTTTTACGCTGGAAATTCTCGAATAGATGTCCGGTTTTCCGCCGGATGAAGCCGCCGGCTGGGTTACGGTGGTCCGCCTGGGCCGCGCGCGCGGCCTGCGGGGCGAGATTTACGGGGATGTCTGGAACCCGCCAGAGCGCTACGGCTGGCTGAAGCGGGTCTGGATCCGGAACAGGGAAGGCAACTTCCTGTTCGACGGCAGGCCACTGGAAGTTCTCGAGGCGCGTCCTTGCAAGGGCCGCCTGATTCTGCGGCTCGCCAGCATCTGCACGGCAGATGCGGCGCAGCAGCTCACCGGCTGCGAAGCGGTGGTGCCCCGCGGGGAACTGCCGCCCCTGCCGGAGGGCGAATATTACCTGTCGGATCTGGTTGGCTGTACCGTGTTCGAGCGGCGCACCGGTGCGCCTGCGGGCACGGTGAGCGGCTGGCAGGATTTCGGCGGGTCGATTCTGCTGGAGATGGAACCCGCCGGGGCGCCCGGCGGCGATCCGGTCTGGATTCCTCTCACGCATTCGATCTGCGTGGAGATCCGGCCCGCAGAGCGCCGCATCGTGGTGGATCCCCCGGAAGGGCTGCTGGAGTTGAACCGGCCGGCCGGAGCCGGCCACGGATCCGACGATGATCTTTCACGTGCTCACGATCTTCCCGGAGTTCTTCCGCGGGCCGTTCGAGCACGGCGTCATCGCCCGCGCCCAGAAGGCGGGCCTCGTCGAGATCCGCATCCATAACCTGAGGGACTGGACCCGGGACGTGCACCGCACCGTCGACGACCGCCCCTTCGGCGGCGGCGCCGGCATGGTGCTGAAGCCCGAACCGGTCTTCGAGGCGGTGGAAACCATTCTCCCGGCGCGCGACCCTGCGCGGCACCGCGTCGTGCTGCTGTCGGCGCAGGGAAGGCTGTTCGCGCAGCCCGACGCCCGGCGGCTGGCCCGCTTTGAGGAAATCCTCCTCATCTGCGGCCGCTATGAAGGCGTGGATGAACGCGTCAGCCAGCATCTGGCCGACGAGGAACTTTCGATCGGCAACTATGTCCTGACCGGCGGCGAACTGGCGGCAGCGGTCGTCGTCGATGCCGTGGGCCGGCTGATTCCCGGCGTTCTCGGCAATGAAGAGTCTCCGGAGTGGGAGTCGTTCTCTTCTCCGCAGGGAGAGGAGTTCCCGCTCGGCATTCTGGATTGTCCGCATTACACGCGGCCGGCCGAATTCCGCGGCTGGCGCGTGCCGGAGGTGCTGCTCAGCGGCAACCATGCGGAGATCCGCAGGTGGCGCCTCCAGGCGGCGCTCGAGAAAACCCGCCGGATGCGCCCGGACCTGCTGGCAGGGGCCGGATCCGCGGCTCCCCGGCAGGCCTCGGGCGAAGGCCCGGCGCAGTGTGACACGATAGATAGAAGCGACCAGTAAGGAAGAAGACCCATGATCAGCCCGTACCTGAGCAAAGTGATCAACAAGCACAAGCGGACCGACCTGCCCGAGATCCGCATCGGCGACACCGTGCGCGTCCACGTGAAGATCAAGGAAGGCGACAAGGAGCGCCTCCAGGCCTTCGAGGGCACCGTCATCGCCCGGAAGAACTCGGGGCTCGGCGAAACCATCACCGTCCGCAAGATCAGCTTCGGGCATGGCGTGGAGCGCATCTTCCCGCTGAACGCGCCCGTCATCGACCACATCGACGTGGTCCGCAGCGGACGCGTCCGCCGCGCCAAGCTTTACTATCTGCGGAACCTCCGCGGCAAGGCTGCCCGCCTGCGCGAGCGCGAACAGTAGCGGAGGCGCGCCGCCGTGCGCTGCACCTCGCAAATCGAAGATTCGGTGCGGCGCCTCGGCTACCAGCGCATCGCCGGAGCCGACGAAGCCGGCCGCGGCTGCCTGTTCGGGCCTGTATTCGCGGCCGCAGTCATTCTGGATCCGGCGCGCCCGGTACGGGGTCTGGCCGACAGCAAGACGTTGGCGCCCCAGCGCCGCCGCGAACTCGCGCTTGCCATCCGGGAGCGCGCGGTGGCGTGGGCGGTGGCGTCGGCTTCCGTCGAAGAGATCGACCGGATCAACATCCGCGAGGCGGCGCGGCTGGCCATGCGCCGCGCCGTCGAAGCGCTCCGCCCGCCGTGCGATTATCTTCTTGTGGACGCCCTCGAGGTCGACTGGCCGGTACCGCAACAGGCGCTCATCCGGGGCGATGCCCGCGTCGCCTGCATCGCCGCCGCCTCCATCCTCGCCAAGACGGAGCGCGACGCCCTGATGGAGGAGCTTGACGCCCGCTTTCCCGGCTACGGCATCGCCCGCCACAAGGGCTACGGCACCGCCGAACACTGCGAGGCGTTGCGCCGCCTCGGCCCCACTCCGCTGCACCGCCGCAGCTTCTCCCCTGTCGCGGAGGCGATGCAGGGCGTCCTATGACGGCGTCACCCGCTCCCACCCAGCCGCCCGCTCCGCAGCAGCCGGAGGCCCCTTACACGTGGTTCGAGAAGCTGTCCTATGTGCTCTACGTCCTGATGAGCATCGAAGTGGGCATCTTTCTGCTCGTGTACCCGTGGATCGGGACAATGTGGTCGCAGAACTACTTCTTCCACCTCCTGCCCGAGTGGCGCCCGTTCTTCATGAACAACTATTTCCGCGGCGCCGTGAGCGGCCTCGGCGTGCTCAACCTCTACATCGGCGCCTGGCACACGCTCCATCTGCGGCGTGTGCTGTTCCGCTAGAGTCCCGAAGAAGGGACCCGCCGGCGCGCCAATTTCCCGGACGTTCGCCAGGAGGCCGGAGCATTGGCCGCAGCTCTTCCCTGCCCGTTCGGACGGGCTGTCCATGCGCCGGAGCGCGGCAGTTTCACCCGCCGCCCGGTGCGGCGGATTCTCCGCAACGTCCCTGAGCGATCCGGCCCTCCTCAGGACGGCATGTGGACGCCGGTGCCCGCGCGGAAACAGAGCCGCTCGCCGCGCTCATCCGGCTCCACGCGCACCACCTCGCCGGGGCCCGCCAGCCGGTCCAGCACCAGGCGCGCCAGCGGCTGGATCAGATGGCGGTGCAGGACGCGCTTCAGCTCGCGCGCTCCGTATTCGGCGCTGGTTCCGCGTTCGAGCAGGAACCGCCGCGCCTCCGCGCTGAGCGCGAGCCGGAAGGCATTCTCGCCCAGACGGCCGGCGATGTGCTGTTGGAGCGCCTCGAGCTGAAGGTCGAGGATCGCCTCGAAGGCGTCGGGGCCCAGCGGGTGATAGGTCAGGATCCGGTCGATGCGGTTGACGAACTCCGGCGAGAAGCGCTTCTTCACGGCGCGCAGCGCCACGCGCTCCAGCCGCGCCGCCGGCGGCTGGCCGGCTGCGCCGGCAAAGCCGAACCGCTCCGTCGTCTGCTTCGCCATTTCGCGCGCGCCGAGGTTGGAGGTGAGGAAGATCAGGCTGTGGTCGAACTGCACGGTCGTGTTGTCGCCGAGCTTGAGCGTGGCCTTGTCGAGCACGCCCAATAGCAGGCGCGCCAGCGATCCGGCCGCCTTCTCAATCTCGTCGAAGAGCACGATGGACAGGCGGCTCCGTTCGCTCGCCACCGCGTTGAGCTTTGTCTGGCTGATCAGCGGATGGGTTTCGCGGTGGCCCAGATAACCCGGGGGCGCGCCGATCAGCTTGGCCACCTCGTGGTCGAGCTGGAACTCGCCGCAGTCGATGCGCAGCACGTTGCGCTCGCTGCCGTGGAGCGCATCGGCCAGCGCCTCCACGGTGCGCGTCTTTCCGGTGCCGGTGGGGCCTAGCAGCAGGAAGACGCCCACGGGCCGCCCTGCCGGCGCGAGCCCTGCCTCATACAGCTCGACATAGGGCACGATGGCGCGAATGGCCTCTTCCTGTCCGACAATCCGGCGCCGCAGCCTCCCGGCAAGATCTCCTTCCTCCGGCGGACACGGTTTCGGACGGATCGGAACGACATTGGCTCGCATCGGCGGGCTTCACCTCCGCGGGACATTGTACTGGCCGCGGCAAAGCACTCCCCTGCGGCAAAGCCGCCTCAACCGCCTTCGCCGCGCCGGGATGACTGCCATGAAGTGCCGAAGAACGAGAGGATTGCGTCCATGATGCGCTGGCTGGCCCGGCCATCGCCAAAAGGATTGCGAACCCTTGTGAACGGCTCCCGCGCCGCCTCGGAATCCAGCAGCCGGCCCGCCTCTCCGGCGATGCGATCCGGATCTGTGCCGACCAGGATCGCCGCGCCCGCCTCGACTGCCTCCTGCCGCTCCGTTTTCTCCCGCATGACGAGCACGGGCTTGCCGAACGACGGGCCTTCCTCCTGCACGCCGCCGGAATCCGTCAGCAGGAGATCAGCCCGGCGCATCAGGTCGACGAAGGGGACATAGTCGAGCGGCTCGATCAGATGCACGCGCTCCAGGCCGCCCAGCTCGCGCTCCACCACGCCGCGCACGTTGGGATTCGGATGCACGGGATAGACGATCTCGGTGTCGCCGCGCGCGGCGATCCGCCGCACGCCCTCGCAGATCCGCAGGAAACCTTCGCCGAAGCTCTCGCGCCGGTGGGCGGTCATCAGGATCAGCTTCCTGCCCGGCGCGGGCACATTGCCTGCGAAGCCCGGCCACTCGCCGCGTTCCAGCCGCTCGCGCGTGTACAGCAGCGCATCAATGCCGGTGTTGCCGGTGATGAAGATGCTGTCCGTGGGGACGCCTTCCCGGCGGAGGTTTTCGGCGGCGCGCGGCGTGGGCGCGAAGTGCAGGGCGGCGAGCCGCGAAGCCAGCACCCGGTTGGCCTCTTCCGGAAACGGCTGGCCCAGGTCGCCCGTGCGCAGCCCGGCTTCCACATGGCCCACGGGGATGCGGCGGTAGAAGGCGGCGAGCGCGCCGGCGAACGTTGTGGTGGTGTCTCCCTGGACGAGCACCAGATCCGGCTGCCCGCGCAGCAGCACGGCATCCAGCCGCTCGAGGATGCGCGCCGTCAGCAGGCTGAGCGGCTGGTTCGGCTCCATCACGTCAAGGTCGTCGTCCGGCGCCACGCCGAACCGCCCGAGCATCGCATCGAGCATCTCGCGGTGCTGCGCCGTCACGCAGACGCGCGCGGAAAATTCCGGCCTGGCGCGCATGGCGAGGATCAGCGGACAAAACTTGACCGCTTCCGGGCGCGTTCCGAAAACGAAAAGAACCTTGAGGGGCGGCATGCCAGGGAGAGCGCGGCGTGCGGCCGCAGGCGGCCTGCTCGGGGGAAGGAAGGCCTACTTGTGGCGGTACGTGATGCGCCCCTTGGTCAGATCATAGGGCGACATTTCCAGCGTGACGCGGTCGCCGGCCAGCACCCGGATGCGGTTCCGCCTCAGCTTGCCCGCCAGATGCGCGAGAACCGTCCGGCTCTGGTCCTGATCCAACTGGACGCTGAACAGACCATTCGGAAATTTCTCCACCACCGTGCCAGTGACTTCGATGCAGTCTTCCTTGCTCATTGTCCTCCTGAAAATGGGATGATCTGCGCGCTTTCCGCGTCGCCGCAGAAGCGCATTTCCAGTATATCCCACCGTGATTTCGGCATCTTTACAGGCCCTCGGGCAGGAACTGCCGCGGGTCGGCGTCGTCGAATTCGGCGCGGCGGAAGGCATCGCGCATCGCCCAGGGCACGGTGCAGTCGAAGATGGTCTTGCAGGAGATGCCCGGTGCGCGGATCGACGGGCTGAATGCGGGCGACTGCGAAGGATCCAGCGGGTGGCACCGGACGCCGGGGATGAAGACGGTGCTCGCATCGCCCTGGTAGCGCGTGGTCATCGCCCACAGGACCTCGTCGGTGTTGAACAGATCCACGTCGTCGTCGACGAGGATGACGTGCTTCAGCTCGGGGAAAGCAGCGAAGGCGGCCAGCGCCGCCTGGCGCTGCCTGCCCTCATCGCGCGGCTCGGCTTTGCGGAACTGGACAATCGCGAGGTACTTGCCGCCTCCCGCCGGATGGCAGTAGACGTTGCGCACGCGGCCCGGCATGCTGCGCTCCGCCATTTGCAGGATGCTGGCTTCGGTCGGGATGCCGGCCAGGTTGGTGTGCTCGAGCCCCGGGCCGACGATGGTCTGGAGGACCGGATCACGCCGGTGCGTCACCGCCGTCACGCGGATCACCGGCAGCTCCGGCTGCGCCACGCCCATGTAGCCGGGGAATTCGGGCATGCTGTAGCCGGTGTTGGTCTGGACGTCCTCCCGGATGCGTTCCCCGGGCAGGATCTCGCCTTCGATGACGATTTCGGCATCCGCCACCGCTTCCACCGGCTGCGTGACGCACCGCGCCAGCCGCACGGGACGGCGCCGCAGCCCGCCCGCCACGGCAAGCTCGTCGAAGCCCAGCGGCGTGGCCGGGGGCTCGAAACAGGCGGCCACATAAATGGCCGGATCCATGCCGATGCTGATCGACAACGGCAGCGCCTGGCCGCGCGCTTCGGCCTTCGCGCGGAAGACGTCGATGTGGCGTCCGGGCGCGAAGTACACGCTCAGGCGGTCCGGCCCCTGCACGCACAGGCGGTGGATGGTGACATCGGCTTCGCCCGTGTCCGGATCGCGCGCCCGCAGCAGGCCCATCGTGATGTAGGGCCCCGCATCGAGCCGCGTGTTGGTGGGCGCGGGCACGAGCGTCCGCAGGTCCAGCGGCGCGCGGTGCACCACCTCCTGGCAGGGCGGGTCTGTTTCGGCGGCGACAGGCGCCACCGGGTGCTCCAGCGCGTCGAGCAGCGCAAAGGCCACGCGCTCCGGCTCCGCGCCCAGCAGCAGCGCCGTCCTGCGGCGCGTGCCCAGCACGCCGGCCACCACCGGGATGCGGTATCCCTTCACGTTCTCGAACAGCATCGCCGGGCCCGCCGGCGCCGGCGGCTTGACGGGCACGCCCGCGCCCACCCTGCGGTACACCGCGGCCAGCCCGGCGTGCGGGTCCACCGGCACGCGCGTGCGCACCAGTTCGCCGGGGGTGGAAGCCAGCAGTTCCAGCGCCGTCCGCAGATCGCAGATCTCTTCCGGTCTCATCCGTCCTTCTAGCGCTCTCCTTCCGCCGCCCGCCGCCGGAGATGCCCGTCGAGAAACGCGAGCACCATCGCCCGGGCCACGCTGTTCTGGAACTCCGGTCCGCCGTGGCCGGCTCCGGCGATCTTGTGAAATACGACGGGCACGCCCGCCTTCTTCAGCGCCTCGAACAGCAGCTCGCTCTGGTGCACCGGCACGAGCGGATCGCGTTCGCCATGCAGGATCAGAAAGGGCGCGGCGTCCGGGGTGACATAAGCGGCCGGGTTGGCGCGCCGCACCTTCTCCGGGTTCTCCTGAATCGGCCCGCCGATCAGTTGCGACTCGGGCGAATCCGCCGGGTCGTGCTTCATGCCGCCGGGCAGCGCGTGCGCGTCCATCTGGAGGAAATCCGTCGGCCCGTAGAAGTCGATCACCGCCTGCACGCGCGCCGGGATCCGCGGGTCGTACTCCGGCCCTTCGAGCTCCGGGACGCCTGCGGTGACGCCGAGCAGCGCCGCCAGGTGGCCGCCCGCCGAGGCGCCCCATGCGGCGATGCGCTGCGGATCCAGGCCGTATTCGTCCGCGTGCCGCCGCAGCCACCGCACGGCCGCTTTCGCGTCGTGGATCTGCGCCGGGAATTTCGCCGTCTGGCTCAGCCGGTAATTGAAGGCCGCCACGGCGTAGCCGTGGGCTGTGAGCCACAGCGCGCCGCGGGTCTGGCCGTCGTCCTTGCTGCCGGCGCGCCAGGCCCCGCCGTAGATCCAGACCACCACGGGCAGCGGGCGCGCGCCCTGCTCCGGCAGGTAGAGGTCCAGATGCAGCGGCCTGCCGCCCGGCTGGGCATAGACGAGATCGCGCACGGCCTTCACCCCGGGCGGAAGCTGCGCGGCGGCTGCGCAGGCGGCCAGCAGCAGCGGGAGAGTGGCCATGCGTTTCATCGTTCCGCCGGATCGTTTCCATCATACGCCGCGCCCACAGCCGCCCGCGTAG
The DNA here is from genome assembly GCA_025056865.1 of Bryobacteraceae bacterium. Lineage (GTDB taxonomy): Bacteria > Acidobacteriota > Terriglobia > Bryobacterales > Bryobacteraceae > JANWVO01. The sequence goes on along the minus strand of JANWVO010000037.1, from coordinate 78,478 downwards.
AATGGTGCGCGCAGGGATGGTTCCCATGAAGGTTCGCCTCACTGGACTGCTGCTGGCCGCTGCTCTCGCCGCCGCGGCCCAGCCGCTGGAAGGCACGGCGCCGCTCGATTTCCGCGGCGACCCCGCCGCGGCGATGGTGGAAGGCATCGGCCGCTATCTGGAGCGCATCCGCCCGTGGTTCCTTGCGCGGCGCAATCCGGATCCCAACGAGCTGCGCCGCCTGATCGGCGCCATCGACCGGCGCGTGGAGCCGGTGCGGCTGGAGCTGGTGGCCACGGCGGAGGAGTCCGCCGTGCTCGGGGCAGGCGACTCGTTCGAAGTCCTCGCCGTCCGCTGGTCGGTGCTCGACGGGTTGGAAGCGGAAGGCATCTACCTCCGCCAGATTGGCCAGCCCCGCCATCTGGTGGTCTATCTGCCGGAAACGGACCGCGAGCCGGAACACAATCCGGAGATCTTCGAGTTCGCCGCAGCGGGCGCGGATGTGCTCGTGCCCGTGCTGCTGAGCAGCGCGGCTCCGCCTCCGCCCGCTCCCGGAGGCTGGTCGAAGCAGCTCAGCGAGCGGGAGTGGATTCTGCGCATGGCCTTCCCGCTCGGCCGCCACCCCCTCGGTCTGGAGGTGCAGAAGGTGCTGGCTTTCCTCGACTGGTGGAAGCAGCGCCACCGCGAGCAGCTTGTGGAGGTGGCGGGCGCGGGCGACGGCGCCTGGATCGCCGCTTTCGCCGGCGTGCTCGACCCCCGCATTGCGCTGGTCGACACCGGCTATCTGGGCCTGGAGCCGCCGTCTTTCCGCAATCAGCCGCTGTACCGGAACATCTTCGGGCTGGCGCGGCATTTCAGCGAGGAAGACATCCGCGCGCTGCTGCGCTTCCGGCTCGGCTCGGCTCCGCGCGGCCTGGCCACGCCGCTGCGGCTGGCGCGGCGCGACGCCGAAGCGCGGCGCACAAGGAACGTCCGGCAGATGGAGGAATTCCTCCAGCGGCTGGCACGGCGTTCCCGCCGCGTGCGCGACGAGCTGTGGGCGAACATCCGCGGGGCCACGCCGGAGGAATGGCGGCGCGCCGCCGCGCCGCTCGAGCGCCGCATCCGCGAGGAGATGCTGGGCGAGCTGCCTGCGGAAGAGACGCCGCCGCGGCCGCGGACGCGCCCGCTGCCGCCTTCGGCGGAATGGCGCGGCTGGGAGGTGATGCTCGACGTGCGGCCCGAGTTCTTCGCCTATGGCGTCCTGCTGGTGCCCGCGCGCCCAGCGGCGGCAAAGATGCCGCTCGTCGTGGTTCAGCATGGCCTTCAGGGGCGCCCGCAGGATCTGTTCGGCCAGAAGCCGGACACGCGCGCCTGGGCCGTCTACCGCAACTGGGCCGAGACGCTCGTCCGCGAGGGCTGGGCCGTGTATCTGCCGCAGAATCTCTATACGGGCGACTTCCGCCACCTCGTCCGCATGGCGCACCCGCTGGGCCTGACGCAGTATTCCTTCATCCGCGAACAGTACCGCGTGGCGCTGGACTGGCTGGCCTCGCTGCCTTTCATCGACGCGGAGCGCATCGGCTACTACGGGCTTTCTTACGGCGGCAAGGTCGCGCTGCGCGTGCCGCCCTTCGAGCCGCGCTTCCGCGCCGTGGTCTGCGCCGGCGACTTCAACGAGTGGGTCGGCAAGATGGTCACCATCGAGGAGCCGTGGGGTTACCTGTTCACGCCGGAATACGACATGCTCGAGTGGAACCTGGCGCACATCGCCAGCCACGCCGAACTGGCGATGCTCATCGCGCCGCGGCCCTTCCTGGTCGAGCGCGGGCACCGCGACGCGGTGGGCATCGACGAGTGGGTGCTGGCCGAATACGCGCGCGTGAAGCGCTTCTATGACGAGATGGGCATTGGCGAGCGCGCCGGCATCGCCCTGTTCAACGGGCCTCACCGCGTGGACGGAGAAGAGGCGCTGCGCTTCTTCCGCCGCTGGCTCGCGCCGCAGTGAGCCCCGCTACGGCCTCATCTGCGCGGCCCAGCGGAGGAAGCGCCACAGCTCGCCGCGGTGCTCGCGGACGAACCGCCAGAATTCGCGGGGGCCGATGGAGCCGGCCTCGATGCCCCAGTAGGTCTCGATCCGCCACCGCAGGTAGGGGCTGCGCCAGGGCGCCAGACGGTGGCCGCGGCTCGCCGTCCAGAGGAATTGCAGCGTCCGCCACAGCATCTTCGACTCAGCGGCTGGCGCGTTTGGCCGGCTCGGGCGTCGCATAGTAGCCGCTGCGCGTGCGCACGGTGTAGCGCCCGCCGGCAGCCACGACGCGGATGGAGCGGAACGTGCCGTCCAGGTTCTGGTTCAGCGGCGAATAGGCGATCACATACTGGTTGCGGATGTCCTGCGCCACCTGCCGGGCGATCTGCTCCACCTCGGCCACGTCGCCCGGATAATAGCTGGCTCCGCCGGAGGCGCGCGTCATGGCGTCGATGGCGCGCATGGCGCGCTTGCGGTCGCGCGCGTCCTCCTTGCCGAGAATGCCGATGCCGTAGACGAGCACTTCGCTGCGGTGGATCTTCTCCACCAGCCGCTCCAGCGTGATGCCTGTGGAGGCGGTATCGTTGCCGTCGGTGATCACCAGCAGGACCTTCTTGTCCTTCTTGCCTTCCTGCTTCAGGTAGTCGATGGACATCGACACGGCGTCGCGCAGCGCCGTGCCGCCGCGCGAATCGATGCGCGCCACGCCTTCCTCCAGCTTCTTGATGTCGTTCGTGAAGGGCACATCGAGGTAGGCTTCGTCATTGAAATTCACGACGAAGACTTCGTCCTGCGGGTTCGAGGCCTTGACCAGCTCGATGGCGGCGGCCTCCACCCGCTGCCGCTTGTCGCGCATCGAGCCGCTGTTGTCGATCACGATGCCGAGGCTCACCGGAATGTCCTCGCGGCGGAAGACGCGGATCGGCTGCTCCACCTTGTCTTCGTAAACCTTGAAGGCATTCATCGGCAGGTTGGTGATCAGCCGGCCCTGCCTGTCCACCACGGCGCAATGCAGCACCACCAGGCGCGTTTCGACGCGGATCGTGGATGGCTCGTCGGGCGTCTGGGGCTGCGGCGGCTGAAGGAAGGCGAACAGCGCAACGGGAAGGAGGACGGGCAGCGACGCTGCGGCTTTACTGAGTCGGCGCATAGTAGCCCTGCCGGTGCAGCGCCCGGAGTGGCGGGAGACCGCGCGGCTGATTCAATTTTACCGTGATGCGCCGGTACTTCCCGTCGCGGTTCTGGTTCTTGGAGACATAGCCGAGCACGTACTGATTGCGCAGCTCGAGGCCGATCTTGGCCGCGATGTCCGGCAGGTCGTTGAGGTTGTCCACCGGGAAATGGCGGCCGCCGGTCATCTCGGCGAGGTCGCTGAGAAGGCCCGGGCCGGCCAGCTCTTCGGCGGTGCGCCCGCGCGAGCCGATCGGCTCGAAGATGCCGATGGCATAGACCTGCGCGTCGGCCTCCTTGAGCAGGTTGCGGATTTCGGTTTCGGTGTAACGGCTCGAGTTGTCGCCGCCGTCGCTGATCACCAGCAGCGCCTTGCGCGGGTTGCGCCCCTTCTTCAGCGTCTGCATGGCCAGGTAGAGCGCATCAAGCAGCGCCGTGCGCCCCTTGGCCTGAGTGAACGTGAGGCGGTTCTGGATCTCTTCGACGTCCCGCGTGAACGGCACCACAAGCTGCGGGCGCTCGTTGAACTGCACCAGGAAGAACTCGTCCTCCGGGTTGGCAGTCTTGAAGAAGGCGGCCGCCGCCTGGCGGCTCTTGTGCAGCTTGTTGCCCATGGAGCCGCTGGCGTCGAAGACCAGCCCGATGGAAATGGGCGCGTCAAAACTGGCGAAGTACGTGATCTCCTGCTCGACCTTGTCCTCGAAAATGCGGAAGTTTTCCTTCTCCATTCCGGTGACGATCTGGTTCATCGGGGTCGTCACCGTGATGGGCACGAGAACAAGGTTGGTATCGACGCGGAGATTCGGGGTGATGCGCTCGCTTTCGCCGGCCTCTGCCCGCGGCTTGACGCGGGGAACGATGCTCGGCCTTGCCTCCTGAGCCCAGAGCCCCTCTGCCGCCCCGCAGGCGAGCCAAACCAGACATGGCAGGATCCACCTTCTCATGGCCGGTCTCCTGTGCCCGCACCTTGAGTATAAAGCCATGTTATGCTCGATTGTGCCCCCTTTGGTTCTGGGCGTCATTCCTGCCAGATTCGCTTCCAGCCGGTTTCCGGGCAAGCCCCTCGTCTCCATCGACGGCAAGCCGATGATACAACACGTCTGGGAACGCGCGAGGCTTGCGCGCACGCTCAGCCGTCTCCTTGTGGCCACCGACGACGGGCGGATTGCCTCCGCTGCCGCGCAGTTCGGCGCGGAAGTCGCGCTCACAAGCCCGGACCATCCTTCCGGCACGGACCGGGTGGCAGAGGCTGCCGCCGCCACGGATGCCGAAATCGTCGTCAACATCCAGGGCGACGAGCCGCTCATCGAGCCGGCGGCCATCGACCTTGCCGTTTCTACACTGTTAGACGACCCAAATTGCCGGATGGCGACATTGAAACGCCGCATCGAGCGTCCGGAGGACATCCGGAACCCGAACGTGGTCAAAGTGGTGACCACGCTGGACGGATGGGCGCTGTATTTCTCCCGCTCCCCGATCCCCTTTGCGCGGGAGGGAGTCCCCGTCTGCTGGAAGCACATCGGACTGTACGTCTACCGCCGCGACCTGCTGCTGTCTTACGGTTCCCTGCCGCGCGGGCCCCTCGAACAAATGGAGAAGCTTGAACAGCTCCGGGCGCTCGAGAACGGCATTGGCATCCGAGTGGCCGAGACCGGGTACGATACCATCGGCGTCGACACGCCGGAAGACCTCGAAGCTGTGCTCAAATTGTGGAGATCCCGGCACGGGCCGGACTTGCGTCATGGCTAAGTTCATCTTCGTCACCGGAGGGGTCGTCAGCTCGCTGGGCAAGGGCATCGCCGCGGCCAGCATCGGATGCCTGCTCGAGTCCCGCGGGCTGAAGATCACGCTCCAGAAGTTCGATCCCTATCTCAACGTCGATCCGGGCACCATGAGCCCGTTCCAGCACGGCGAGGTCTTCGTCACCGACGACGGCGCGGAGACCGACCTCGACCTCGGCCACTACGAGCGCTTCACCCATGCCCGGCTCACGCAGAACAACAATCTCACCTCCGGGCGCATTTACGAGCGGATCATCACGCGGGAGCGCCGCGGCGACTACCTCGGCAAGACCGTGCAGGTGATCCCGCACGTCACGAACGAAATCAAGAGCGCCGCCTGCAAGGTGGCCGACGGAGTGGACGTCGTCATCTGCGAGATCGGCGGGACGGTGGGCGACATCGAGAGCCAGCCCTTCATCGAGGCCATCCGCCAGATGCGGCACGAGCTCGGCCGCCGCAACACGCTGTTCGTCCACGTCTCCTATGTGCCGTTCATCGCCGCCGCGCAGGAGCTGAAGACGAAGCCGACGCAGCACTCGGTGAAGGAGCTGCGCTCGATGGGCGTGCAGCCGGACATCCTCATCTGCCGCTCCGAACGGCCGCTGCCGGAAGACCAGCGCGACAAGATCGCCCTGTTCTGCGACGTCGACCGCAACGCCGTCATCAGCGCCTACGACGTCGACACCGTCTACCAGGTGCCGGTGATGTTCGCCGAGCAGAAGGTGGACGAGCTGATCGTGGAAGCGCTCCAGCTCCATGCGGCCGGCGCGCGCGACCTGGCCCGCTGGCAGGCGATGCTGGACCGCATGCGCTCGCCTGTCGACGAGGTGGACATCGCGCTGGTCGGCAAGTACGTCGAATACGAGGACTCCTACAAGTCGCTGAAGGAAGCGCTGCTGCATGCGGGCATCCACCACCGGCTGAAGGTCAACATGAGCTGGATCGAGGCCGAGCCGCTCGTCTTCCCGCAGTGCGCCGCCGAACTTTCGCATTACGACGGCGTGCTGGTGCCGGGCGGCTTTGGCAAGCGCGGCGTGGAGGGGATGCTCGCCGCCATCCGCTTCGCCCGCGAGCGCCACGTGCCCTACTTTGGCATCTGCCTCGGCATGCAGACCGCGGTGATCGAGTTCGCGCGCAACGTGTGCGGGCTGGCCGGCGCGGACTCCACCGAATTCGAACCCGCCACGCCCTATCCCGTGATCTACAAGCTGCGCGACCTGCTGGGCGTCGAGGAGCTGGGCGGCACGATGCGGCTGGGCGCCTACGAGTGCCTGCTCGAGGAAGGCTCCTTCGCGCGCGCCGCCTACGGCCAGGACGTGATCAGCGAGCGCCACCGGCACCGCTACGAATTCAACCGCGCCTTCGAAGACCGGCTCGTGGCCGCCGGGCTGCGCGTCACCGGCCGCTCGCGGGACGGGAAGTTCGTCGAGATTGTGGAACTGCCGGGCCACCCGTGGTTCCTGGGCTGCCAGTTCCACCCCGAGTTCAAGTCCAAGCCGCTGGAACCGCACCCGCTGTTCAAGGCCTTCATCGCCGCCGCCTACCAGCACCGGCAGAAGCGGCTCCAGGAAGAAACCAACCCGCTGTTCGCCGATGAGACCCGTTGAGATCCAGCCTGGCCTTGTTGTCGGCGGCGGCGAACTCGCCTTCCTCTGCGGGCCCTGCGTCATCGAGAGCGCAGAGCACTGCCTGATGCTGGCGCGCGCGCTCGCTGACGCGCTCGGCCGTCCGTTCGTCTTCAAGGCGTCGTTCGACAAGGCCAACCGCTCCAGCATTCACTCTTACCGGGGCCCGGGGCTGAGAGAGGGGCTGCGGATCCTCGCCGAAGTGAAGCGGCAGACCGGGCTGGCGGTGCTCACCGACATCCACACGCCGGACCAGGCCGGGCCCGCCGCCGAGGTGGCGGACGTGCTCCAGATCCCCGCCTTCCTCTGCCGCCAGACGGACCTGCTGGTGGAAGCCGGCCGCACCGGGCGCGCCGTGAACATCAAGAAAGGCCAGTTCGTTGCGCCGCAGGACATGCGCCACGCCGTCGAGAAGGTGCTTTCGACCGGCAACGGGCGCGTCCTGCTGACGGAGCGCGGCTCCTGCTTCGGCTACAACAACCTGGTGGTGGACATGCGCTCCATTCCGATCATGCGCGCGCTCGGCGTGCCGGTGGTCTTCGACGCCACCCACTCCGTACAGTTGCCCGGCGCCGCCGGCGACCGCAGCGGCGGCGCGCCCGAGTTCATTCCCGTGCTGGCGCGCGCCGCCGTCGCCGCCGGGGCCGACGCCGTGTTCTTCGAGGTGCATGAGGCGCCGGAACGCGCGCTGTCCGACGGGCCGAACGCGCTGCGGCTGGATCGGGTGGCGGAGCTGGCAGCCGGGCTGTTGCGCCTGCGCTCCGCCCTGCACGACGCGGGCGGCGCCAGCGTCTAACATAAGGGTAGGAATCCAGCCGCGGAGAAAGGAACTCTCATGCGCGCCAACCGGCAACGCCGCCGCAGCCAGGGCTTCTCGCTCATCGAGCTGCTGATCGTCATCGCCATCATCCTCGTCATCGCCGCCATCGCCGTGCCCAAGCTGAACAGCGCCCGCATGCAGGCGCAGGAGATGGCCGCCATCCGGCAGATCAACACGATCCACACGGCGCAGACGCAGTACATGAGCCAGTTCCAGAAGTACGCCGAAAGCCTCCAGCAGCTTGGGCCGCCCGCCTCGGGCGCGCCCGGGCCGGCCGCGGCCGACCTCATCCCGGGCGACCTCGCCGCCGGCGAGAAGACCGGCTACGTCTTCTCGATGACGGCCACCAAGGACGGCTACGCCATCACCGCCGTGCCCAAGATCTTCGGCAGCACCGGGCGGCGGACGTTCTACTCCGACCAGACGCTCGTCATCCGCGAAAACTGGGGCCCCGAGCCGGCCACGGCCCAGAGCCCCGAGATCAAGTAGCCTGCGGCCTGTCTCTGGCGCGGAGCCGCGCCACCGGCGCGTCAGCTATACAGCCGGTCCCAGCTCCGCTCGTTGTTCCAGTTCTCGGTGGGTTCGAAGTAGCCGGTGCCCGGCGCGAGGTGCCTCTTCACTTCGTCGGGGTTCGGCTCCACGCCAAGCCCCGGCTTGTCGGGCACCACGGCGAAGCCCTTCTCATACAGCGGCTGATCGTTGCCGGTGACGAGGTTCGACCACCAGGGCACGTCCACCGAATGGTGCTCAAGCACGAGGAAGTTCTCCGTGGCCGCGGCGCAGTGCACGTTGGCCATGAAGGAGATGGGCGTGCCGGCGAAGTGCATGGCCATGGCGTGGCCGTACTCCATCACGGCGTCGCCGATCTTCTTCGTCTCCAGCAGCCCGCCCGAGGTGGCCAGATCCGGGTGGAAGATGTCCACCGCGTGGTTCTTCGCCAGCTCGATGAACGGCTCTTTCAGGTAGATGTCCTCGCCGGTCAGCGTCGGAATGTCCACCGAGAGCGTGATCTGCTTCCACAGCTCGGTCTCGGTCCAGGGAATCATGTCTTCCAGCCAGGCGAGGTTGTACTTTTCGAGCGCCTTGCCGAGCCGGATGCAGGAGTTCACGCCGATGTGGCCGAAGTGGTCCGCCGCCAGCGGGATGTCCCAGCCGACGATCTCGCGGATCTGCGCCACGTAGTCGCACATCAGCGCGATGCCCTTCTCGGTGAGCTCCATGCCGGTGAACATGTGCTTCGTCCAGACCGAAGACCGCTGGGTGACGCCGGCGGGCGCCGTCACCGCGCCGGGGACCTTCTCCACGAGGTCGATGCCGAGGTCCATCTTCAGCCAGGTGAAGCCCTGCTCGCGGCGCTTCTTCAGCCGCTCGCCATACTCCCTGGGGTCGTGGGACTCGGTCGTGTCGGCATAGAGCCGGATGCGGTCGCGGAACTTGCCGCCGAGCAGTTGATAGGCGGGCACGTTGTACGCCTTGCCCGCCAGATCCCACAGCGCCATCTCGACGCCGCAGACGCCGCCCGCCTGCCGCGCATGGAAGCCGAACTGTTTGATCTTGCGGAAAATCTTGTCCACGTTGCAGGGGTTTTCGCCGAGCAGGCGAGACTTCAGAATCAGCGCGTAGGTGACGCTGGCGCCGTCGCGCACCTCGCCGTAGCCCGAGATGCCCTGGTTGGTGTCGATGCGGATGATCGGGCAGCGCATCGGGGCATCGACGATGTGGGCGAAGCGGAGATCGGTGATCCGCAGCGCCGAAGGCTTCGAGTTGGTATTGACGTTGCTCTGGTAAGCCTGGATGGTTTCCTCCGCCCAGAAGCCCGCCGCGGCCACGCCCGCAGCGGCTTTCAGGAATCCGCGCCGGCTGGTCCCGCGCCGGTTCTGCCACCACTTCCTTGTCGCTCTCTCCATGGCGTCCTCCCTCGCTCGCTCACTTCTCGCGCTTCGGCATGCGGACTTTGGCGCCTTTCGACTCGGCCCACCTGTTGAACTCGTCGATCATCTGCGGCGTCCACTGGGCGTCGATCTGGCCGGGGGTGTATCTGTGCTCCCGCAGCATCTGGTGCCCCCACTCGTCCTGCAACCGGATCAGCTCGCTGTCGTCGGCCACCTTTTCGGCCAGATGGGCGGGGATGAAGACGACGCCCTCGGGATCGCTCAGCACCACGTCGCCCGGCAGCACGGTGACGTTGCCGATGCGGATGGGCACGTTGATGCCCATCAGCGTCACCTCGGCAATGGCGCTCGGGTCGAAGCCACGGCAGAAGATCTTGAAGCCCTTGATCTCCATCAGGCCGCTGACATCGCGCACGGCGCCGTCCACCACCAATCCCGTGCCCGTCTTCGTCCAGATCGACGTGCCGAGGTTGTCGCCGATGATGGTGCCGTCCTTGATCTTGCCGAACAGGTCCACGACCATCACGTCGCGCTTGACCAGCGTGTCGATCACCCAGGAGTTCTGGCCGCGGCCGACGCGGTTCTCCTTCTTGCCCATGTCCATGATGAAGCTGTCGACGTCCGGCCGCTTCGGCATGAAGACGGCCGTCACCACGCGGCCCACCAGCCGGTCGCCGGCCGGGTCGTCGACGTTCACCGTCTTCCAGTTGCCCTCGAACTGGTTGTGGTAGCCCAGGCGCCTCAGCGTCCCCCACGCCTCTTCCGCCGTGGTGAGCTTCAGCCGGTCCAGCACCTCATCCGGCACTTTCGGACGCCCGTCGGGAAAGCGCTCGCCCTTCCATTCACGCGTGATGGCGATGCGCTGCTCGTTCGAGAACATGCCAAGCTGCGCGCTGGCGGCAGGCAGGAAGAACACCGCCAGTGCGAGCCCTGCGGCTGCCCGGTATCTTCTCATCGCTTCAGCCCTCCTGTGGACTTCCTGAAGATGGCCGCGCCGAAACGCCGGCCCGGCCTGTGGATCGGATGCGCGTATTCTTTCAAACTGCCGTGCGGCTTTCAAATGAAGGCCCCTGCATCTTCCGCAGAGTCTTACCAGAAGCGGTGATTGTGCGCCACCACGCCCGGCAGCACGTAGGCGTAGAGCGTGACCAGCAGGCCGATCAGCAGCGCGAGCGCCAGCCCGTGCTTGGCCACGGCGCGGAACAGGTCGCCCTCCTTGCCCTCGATGCCCGCCGCCACGCAGGCAATGATCAGCGACTGCGCCGCCACCATCTTGCCCATCACGCCGCCGGTGGAGTTCGCCGAGGCCATCAGCACCGGATCCAGCCCCAGCTTTGTCGCCGTCACCACCTGGAGGTTGCCGAACAGCGCATTCGAGCCTGCGTCCGTGCCGCTCAGCGCCACGCCCAGCCAGCCGATGAACGTTCCGAACACGGGATACAGCACGCCGGTGTGCGTCATGGCCAGCCCCATCACCGCGTCCATGCCGCAGTAACGGATCACGTAGGCCATGCAGATCATGCAGAGGATCGCAAGGAAGCTGTAGCGCATGCGGAACAGCGTCTTGCGGAACACGCGGAGCGTCACGCCCATCGGCAGGCCCAGCACCGGTCCGGCGACGAAGCCCGCCAGCACCGTCGCCGTGCCGACGCTGGCCAGCCAGTCGAAGCTGAAGATGGCGCTTTCCACCACGTCCTTTTCCACCACCGGCGCCGTGCGGATGACCATCTGATGCAGCCCCGGCACGGGAGCCTTGTAGGAGGTCTTCGCGATGACCGCCTTCACCGCCGGAATGCCCCACAGGATGACGAACAGCGCGATGAGGGCGAACGGCGACCAGGCGTGGACGACCTCGCCCGCGCGGTAGCGCTTCTTTTCCGGCCTCGGCCTGCCGGCTTCTTCGCGGAAGTGGAATTCGTTGCGCGGCTTCCAGTACCTGAAAAACGCGGCAGAAACCAGCAGCGTGCCCATGCCGCTCATGATGTCGACGAGGTTGGGATCCACGTAGTTCGACCAGAAGAACTGGATGCCTGCGAACGTGAAGCCCGCCACCACGCAGGCGGGCCAGACCTCGAGCGTCTGCTTCCAGCCCACCATCGAACGGACCAGCCAGAACGGCAGGATGGCCGCGATGGGAGGCAGAATGCGGCCCATCGTCGCGCTCAGGTCGCTTTCCGCCAGCCCGGTCACCGCGCTCAGCGCGCGCACCGGATTGCCCATGCCGCCCCACGCCACCGGAGCCGTGTTCGCCATCAGGCAGACGACGGCGGTTTCGAACGGGCGGAAGCCCAGACCGATCATCATCGCCGCCGTCACCGCCACCGGCGCGCCGCCGCCGCCCGCGCCTTCGAGCACCGCGCCGAAGCAGAAGGCGATGAGCAGCATCTGCACGCGGCGGTCGTCAGTGATCGCGCCAATGGAGCCTTTGATCGTTTCGAAGTGGCCGCTTTCGACGGTAAGGTCGTAGACGAACACCGCACCCACCACCACCCAGGCGATCCACAGCGCCGCATATACGCTGCCGTGCGCCGCCGCGCCCAGCACCATCGGCACGGGCATGCGGAAGATCAGCGCCGCCACCAGCATGCTGGCCAGCAGCGCGTAGAGCGCCGCCAGATGCGCGGCGATCCTGCGCACTGCCAGCAGGTAGAACAGCACCGTCACCGGAATGGCCGCCGCCAGGGTCGAAAGGGCGGCGTTGCCGAGCGGATCGTAGTTCTGCGTCCAGGGCTGCATGCCGGGCCTCTTGCGCGAAGCGGCATCATCATATCAAACGCTCCTCTGCGGGCCGCCGCCTGTGCCACGCTGGTAGAGCGATGAAGTCGGTGTGCGTATTCTGCGGATCGAGCTCGCGCGCGAAGGACGTTTACTTCGAAGCGGCCCGGCAGGCCGGCCGCGAGATGGCGCGCCGCGGCCTGCGGCTGGTGTACGGCGGGGCGGGCGTCGGCCTGATGGGCGCGCTGGCCGACGCGGCGCTCGAGGCCGGCGGCGAGGCCGTCGGCGTCATCCCGCAGGCGCTCGTGGACCGCGAAGTGGCCCATCCGCGGCTCACGGCGCTGCACGTCGTCGAGTCGATGCACGACCGCAAGGCGATGATGAGCGGGCTGGCCGATGCGTTCCTTGCGCTGCCCGGCGGGCTGGGCACGCTGGACGAGCTGTTCGAGACGCTCACCTGGGGGCAGCTCGGCCTGCACCGCAAGCCCGTGGCGCTGCTGAATGTGGAGGGCTACTTCGACCACCTGCTGCGGTTCTGCGACCGCGCCGTGGAGGACGGATTCCTCCATCCGGCGCACCGCCGGATGATCCTCTCCGGCACGGACCTCGGCGCCCTGCTCGATGCGATGCTCCGCTTTGTCCCGCCTGACGCTGGGAAATGGTGGACGCGCGAATGACCGGTCCGGGTGCATAATTGGGACAAGCCATGTTCCGCACCATCCGGGAACAGATCGACACGATTTTCCGCGAGGATCCCGCCGCGAAGAGCGTGCTCGAAATCATCTTCTGTTACCCGGGCTTTCACGCGATCCTGTTCCACCGCGTGGCGCACAGGCTTTACAAGGCGGGCTTCACGACGCTGGCGCGCATGATCAGCCAGACGTCGCGTTTTCTCACGGGCATCGAGATCCACCCCGGCGCGCAGATCGGGCGCCGCTTCTTCATCGACCACGGCATGGGCGTCGTCATCGGCGAAACGGCGGTCATCGGCGACGACTGCCTGCTCTATCAGGGCGTGACGCTGGGCGGCACCGGCAAGGAGCGCGGCAAGCGCCATCCGACGCTCGGCAACCATGTCGTCGTCGGCAGCGGAGCCAAGGTGCTGGGCAACATCACCATTGGCAACCACGTCCGCATCGGCGCAGGATCGGTGGTGCTGAAGTCCGTGCCGGACCATTCCACCGTCGTGGGCGTGCCCGGGCGCGTCGTGCGCACGCGGCTCGACAATGAGGAAGTGCTCGAACACGCCAAGCTGCCGGATCCCGAGGGCCAGGCCATCGAACAGCTCACGCAGCGGGTGGAGCAGCTTGAGCGCATCGTGCGCGAGCTGTCGGCGAAGCTCGGCGCCGGTCAGGACACGGCGGGCGCGGCGAGCGCATAGCGGAAGCTGTTTTCCGCGAGCTGCCGGAGCTCGTCCTCCGCAAACCCGAACGCGCTGCGGGCCAGTTCGTACTCGCGCACGAGCGTTGTCTCAAACAGCGCCGGATCGTCGGTGCTGAGCACGATGGGGACGCCCGCATCGAACAGCCGCCGCACCGGGTGCTCTTCCAGCCGCCGCACCGCGCCGGTGCGCACGTTGCTCGTGATGCAGATCTCAAGGGGAACGCCGCGGCGGCGCAGCTCGTCCATGAGGCGCGCGTCCTCGATCGCCCGGATGCCGTGTCCGATGCGGCGGGCGCCGCATTCCAGCGCCTCCCACACGCTCTCCGGCCCGGTGGTTTCGCCGCCGTGCGGCACTGCGGCCAGCCCGTGCCGCCGGACGTAGGCGAAGACCTCGCGGTAGAGCCGCGCCGGGCCGCGCGCCTCGTCGCCGCCGATGCCGAACCCGACGACGCCGTGATGCCTCCAGCGCACGGCCGCTTCGGCCGTCGCCTGCACGTGGTCCAGCCCGAACTGCCGCACCGCATCGAAGACGAAGCGCACCGGCAGCGGGCCGCGCTCCGCCTCTTCGGCGATGGCGTGGAAGAACTCGTCGAGCGGCAGCCCGCGCCAGAGAATCACGCCGGCGCTCACATTGATTTCCGCGTAGCGCACGCCTTCCGCCGCCAGGCTTTCCCGCAGCCGCCGCAGGACCAGCGCGAAATGCTCCGGACGGCGCAGGCAGGAGTGCACCCATTTGAAGGCCTGAAGGAACTCCTGGAAATCCGTGAACCGCATCCGCTGCCGCGCCTCTTCAGGCTGGAGCCCGGGCACGATCTCGCAGAGCGTCTCCGGCGCCGCCGCGCCCTCCAGATGCAGGTGCAGCTCGGCCTTGGGCAATGACCGCAAGTCCATGAACTGCCATAATAGCCGCATGAACCCCGGTGATTTCGAGGCGATTGTCGGAGGCTACCACGGCGATCCGTTCTCCGTTCTCGGGCCTCACCGCGTGGAAGACGGCTGGGTGGTGCGCGCCTTCCTGCCGCATGCCGCCGAGGCGGCGCTGCTGCTGGAAGGCGGCGGGCGCGTCCCGATGGCGCGGCTCCATCCCGGCGGCATTTACGGAGCACAGCTCGCGCGCGACCCCGGCCGTTATGTCATCGAAGCGGTGCTCTACCGCGGCGGTTCGGAGATCATCGAGGACCCCTACCGTTTCGGGCTGCTGCTTTCCGACTTCGACGTGTGGCTGCACAACGAGGGCACGCACTATGAAGCGTGGCGCACGATGGGCGCGCACCTGATGGAGATCGACGGCGTGCAGGGCTGCCGCTTCGCCGTCTGGGCGCCGAACGCCGAGGCCGTCTGCGTCGCCGGCAGCTTCAATCAGTGGGATTCCTACCGCCACCCGATGCGCCGCCGCGACGGCGGCATCTGGGAGCTCTTCCTGCCGGGCGTGCGGCAGGGTGACATTTACAAGTACTTCGTGCGGTCGAAGATCTTCGGCGTGTCGGAGATGAAATGCGATCCGTACGCCTTCGCCAGCGAAGTGCCGCCGCGCACCGCCAGCATGGTCTGGAAGCTGGACAACTACGAATGGGGCGACGGCGAGTGGATGGAGCGGCGCGCGCGCACCAACTGGCTGGAGCAGCCGATGAGCTGCTACGAGGTCCACCTGGAAAGCTGGATGAAGACGCCCGAGGGCGAGCCGCTCAGCTACCGTGAGCTCGCCGCACACCTGGTGCCGTATGTGAAGCGGCTCGGCTTCACGCACATCGAGCTGATGCCCGTCATGGAGCACCCGTACGCGGGAAGCTGGGGCTACCAGGTCACCGGCTACTATGCGCCCACGGCGCGCTTTGGCAACCCGGATGATTTCCGGTTCTTCGTCGACTCCTGCCACCGCGCGGGCCTTGGCGTCATCGTGGACTGGGTGCCAGGCCACTTCCCGAAGGACGCCCACGGCCTGGCCCGCTTCGACGGCACCGCCTGCTACGAATATGAAGACCCGCGCCTGGGCGAGCACAAGGAATGGGGCACGCTGGTCTTCAATTATGCGCGGAATGAAGTGAAGAATTTCCTCATTTCCAACGCGCTTTTCTGGCTGAAGGAGTACCACATCGACGGCCTGCGCGTCGATGCCGTCGCCTCGATGCTGTATCTCGATTACGGGCGCCGGGACGGCGAATGGGTTCCGAACATCTACGGCGGCAACGAGAACCTCGAAGCCATCGCCTTCCTGCGCCGGTTCAACGAGGAAGCGCACAAGGTGCCCGGCGCGGTGACGATCGCCGAGGAGTCGACCTCCTTCGCCGGCGTCTCGCATCCGGTCTACGCCGGCGGGCTCGGCTTCACCTTCAAGTGGAACATGGGCTGGATGCACGACATGTTCGCCTATTTCCGCACCGACCCGCTGTTCCGCAAGTTCCGCCACAACCAGATCACTTTCAGCCTGCTGTACGCCTTTAACGAGAACTTCCTGCTGCCGGTCTCGCACGACGAGGTGGTGCACGGCAAGGCGTCGCTCATCGCCAAGATGCCCGGCGACGAGTGGCAGCGGTTCGCCAACGTGCGCGCCTTCCTCGGCTACATGTACGGCCACCCGGGCAAGAAGCTCCTGTTCATGGGCTGCGAGCTTGGCCAGTACGAGGAATGGAACTGGCAGGGGCAGCTCCGCTGGGATCTGCTCCAGTACGACTTCCACAGGGGGCTCCAGGAGTATGTCCGGGAGCTGAACCACTTCTATGCGTCCGAGCCGACGCTGTACGAGGTGGATTTCCACTGGAACGGGTTTGAATGGATCGATTTCCAGGACGTGGATTCGAGCGTCATCAGCTTCATCCGCCGCTCGAAGCACGGCCGGGATTTCACCGTCTGGGTCTGCAATTTCACTCCGGTCGTCCGCGAAAACTACCGGATCGGCGTCCCGGAGCCGGGGCTGTACCGCGAGATTTTCAACAGCGACCGCAAGCATTACGGCGGCAGCGGCGTGGAAAATGACGGCGAGCTCTGGACGGACCGGATCGAGATGCACGGGCGGCGGCAGAGCCTGTCGCTGACGCTGCCTCCGCTTGCCGTCGCCGTTTACCGCCGGGTGGGAGGCTGATGCGATGCACGATCCGCTGTTCCTTTCCTTCTGGCTGAAGCATTTTTCCGGGGTCGGCCTGCCCATGTACCTGAAGAAGGCCGTGGAAATATTTCCGCAGTCGAAGCTGCTGCCGGGCGGCGTGCTGCGCGTCTATCCGCTCAGTTTCCAGGAGGCGCCGCTGCTGGAAGAGTACTTCGACGGGCCGCTCGACCCGAAAGCAGCCGCCGAGCGGGCGCAACTGCACCTCCACGACGACATCGCGTTGCAGGTGCAGCTCCGCTGGGATCTTTACCAGTGGACCGGCGACTGGGAACTGAAGCCGTCTACGGTCTATCTGGAGATTTTCGGGCCGCAGTTCGACACGCCCCGGGGCGAGCACGTGCGCATCGACCTCGGGCCGCAGCGGCTCTACGTGCCGGAAGCGCAGAGCGACAACCTGCGCCCCGTGCAGGCCAACATCCGCAGCCTGCTCCATCTGGCACAGGATCTGGAGAACGAGCTGGCGGCCGAGCGGCGGCTGCTGTGGTCGGAGGACGAGGAGAATTTCGCCGAGCGGCTGAAGGCGCTGCTAGACTGAGGCGCTCCTGGCGCGCGGCGCGAGCCGTGCAATCGCGTCCAGCAGCTCTTTCGGAAGGAACGGCTTCAGCAGCGCTTCCACTCTTGGCCGCAGCGCGGGGGGCAGCGACGCCGGGCTGAAGGGCGTGCCGCTGGAGACGATGACATGGACGTGCGGCGCGGCTTCCAGCAGACGCGGCAGCAGCTCCTGGCCGGAGATGTCAGGCAGTTTCAGATCGAGAACCACCACCGAGTACGGGCACGGACGCGCGCGGCACTTCTCGAGCGCAACCAAACCCTGCTCGCAGGTGTCTACAGGGTAGCCGGCCCGCTCGAGAAAGCGCTGGAGCAGGGCGAGCAACGGCTTTTCGTCGTCTACAAGGAGGATGGCCATGACGGTTGCGGCCTTTTGTCGACCATATCACGGCGGGGGAAGGATCCGCAGGAAGCTCCTGTCTCTGGTCCTGCTGGCTCTGGGCGCTTCGCAGGCCGCCACGCTGCCGGTGCGGCGCGTGGTCGTGTACAAGAATGGCGTTGCTTTCTACGAGAGGAGCGGAGACGTGAAGGCGGGCGAGCCGGCGGCGCTGGACTTCCGGGCCACGGAGATCGACGACGTGCTGAAATCGCTGCTCGTCGAGGCTCCGGGCGGCGTGGCGCGCGTGCGCTATGAGTTTCTCGATCCGCTGCGGATGCAGGCGCAGGCTCCGCAGAGGCTCAGGGGGGCGCAGGGCCAGGCCCTGGCGCAACTGCTGGATCAGTGGCGCGGCGCGCGTGTCGAGATGACATACCGCGGCCAGCCGCTGGCGGGCGTGATCGTCTCCGGACGCACCGCCCCCATGCCCAACGGCGGCGAAAGGCAGGAGCTGACGCTGATGCTCGACTCCGGCGGCCTGATGATCTGCGATCTCGACGCCGCCACCGGGCTGCGGTTTGCCGAGCCGCGCCTCCAGCGCCAGCTTGCCGATGCGCTGTCGGCCCTGGCCCAGGATCTCAGCCCGGACCGCCGCACTCTCTACATCGATGTGGCCGGAGCCGGGCCGCAGCGCGTGATGGCGCGGTATCTGGCGCCGGCGCCGGTGTGGAAGTCCACCTACCGCCTGCTGCTGCCCGACACGGGCGAAGCCTCGCTGGAAGGCTGGGCGATCGTCGAGAACGCCACCGGCGAGGACTGGAACCAGGTCTCGCTCAGCGTCGTCAGCGGCAGGCCGGTTTCGTTCCTCACCCGCCTTCTGAACGCGCGCTACGTACAGCGGCGCGAGGCAGACCTGCCGGGGCTGGAGGCAGTGGCGCCGCAACTGCACGTGGGCGGAATTCCGGGCGGCGCCATCGGCGGCATCGTGAGCCCGGCGACGGCAGAGAAGGCGGGCCCCATTCGCGGCGCGCAGAGAATGATGGCGATGGCGGGGCCACGGGCGGAGACCGAGGATGCCAGGGCGCCCGCCCCGGAGCCGATGACGCTCAGCTCGGTGGAGCCGGCTGCCGAGGGGCGCTCGGCGGGCGAGCTGTTCGAATACAGCTTCACCACGCCGGTGAACGCCCGCGCCGGCGAGTCCCTGCTGCTGCCCTTCTTTCAGGGAAAGGTTGCCGCGCGCAGGCTTCTGATCTACTCCGACCGCTCGCAGATGAATCCCCGCCACGCCGCGGAAATCACCAACACTACCGGCAAGACGCTCGACGGCGGCACGGTCACCGTGTACCATCCGTCCGGCTACTCGGGCGAGGCGCTGATCGAGGAGCTGAAGAGCGGCGAGAAGCGGCTCGTCAGTTACGCCGTGGACCAGTCCGTGCGCGTGACGACGCGGTTCGACTCGGAGGAACAGGTCGTGCGGGGCTTCTCCGCGCGGCGCGGCGTCCTTACGACGCGCACCGCCATTCAGCGGACCACCGTTTACACGGCCATGAATGCCGAGGCGAAGGAGAAGCTGCTGCTTGTGGAACACGCCGCCTCGCAGGGCTGGAAGCTGATCAGCCCGAAGCCTGAGGAAACGACGCCGAACTCGTGGCGTTTCCCGGTGAAACTGCCCGCCCAGGGCGCGGCGAAGCTGCCGGTGGTGGAAGAGCGCGAGATCGAACAGTCGACGGCGGTCACGTCGCTGACGCCCGATGCGCTCTCCGCTTATATCCAGAACCGTTCGCTCAGCGCGGCGGCGCGGCAGCAGCTCGAAACGATTGCCGCCCGGAAGCGCGAGATCAGCGACGCGGACGGCGAGCTGCGCCGCGTCGAGGCCGAGATCCGCGACCTCGCTGCCGAACAGGACCGGCTGCGGCAGAACATCAACACGCTGCGCAACGTCCCCGGGCAGCAGGAGCAGGTGAACCGCTATGCCGCCGAGCTGGCCAGGGGCGACGCCCAGATCGCGCAGCTCCGCGACCGGCAGAGCGGGTTGCGCCGGCGGCGCGCATCGCTTGAGACTGAATTGAACGCCCTGATCGAGAAGCTGGAGTTTTGAGAGTCGCAATCCTTGGCTACGGCAGAGTGGCGCGCGCGCTGGCGCGCCTGATCGCGAAGCAGCAGCACGTCTATCCGTTCCGCATCGTGGCCGCGCACACGCTGCGCCATGGCACCGCATACGATCTGCATGGGCTGCCCGAAGAGCCCGTGTTCGGCCCGGCGGCGGCGAGCGCGGAAGAGTTTCTGGACCGCGCCCGCGCGGAGATCCTGGTCGAGCTGACGACGATGAACCCCGAAGACGGCGAGCCCGCTGTCAGTCACATCCGCGCGGCCTTTGCGCGCGGAATGCATGTGGTGACCGCCAACAAGGGGCCGGTCGCCTGCCGCTACGCCGAACTGGCCGAAGAAGCCCGCCGCGCGGGCGTCGGGTTCCGGTTCGAGAGCACGGTGATGGACGGCACGCCGGTATTCAGCCTGGCGCGGCAGTGCCTGCCCGGCGTGCGCGTGCAGGGATTCGCCGGCGTGCTGAATTCGACTACGCAGGTCATCCTCGATGCCATGCGGCGCGGAGCATCGCTGGAAGAGGGCATCGAAGAGGCGCGCCGGATGGGCGTGACCGAAGCCGACCCGTGGTTCGACATCGACGGCTGGGACAGCGCCTGCAAGGCGGCGGCGCTGGCCAACGTGCTGATGGACGCGCGCACCACGCCCGCAGCAGTGAACCGCCGCGGCATTGGCCGGCTCACGCCGGAGAAGGTGGCGGAAGCCGAGCGCGCCGGCAAGCGCATCGTGATGGTGAGCCGCGGCAAGCGCACGCCGCAGGGCGTTTCGCTGCGCGTGCGCGCGGAAGTGCTGGACCACGCGGACCTGCTCGCGCAGGTGTCCGGCACCTCCAACGTGCTTCTGCTGCACACGGACCTGATGGGCGATCTGGCGGTGTTCAGCTTTCAGCCCGGGCTGGAGCAGACCGCCTATGGCGTCTTCGCGGATCTGGTGGACGTGGCGCGCAACGCGTGAGCGGGCCAGCTCCGGAGGCGGCGGTCCGGGCGGCCTGCCAGCGCGGGCCGCGGCGGCGGCTGTGCGCCGCGGAGCCGTTCAGATGCCGCGCTCGATGGGCATCGCCAGCGGCGGCTCCACCATGAAGTCCAGCGCCTGCATCTCTTCCAGCGCGGCGCGGACGGCCGCCTCCGGCGAGCTTTCCAGCGTGATGACGAAGGGAAGGTTCTGCTTGTCCTGCCCGGGCAGTTGCAGGACGGCATCAATGGAAATCGACTGCCGCGCGAGGATCGTTGCGAGGTCGCGGATGATGCCGGGCCGGTCCTTGATGCGGAAGCGCAGGTACCAGGGCCGCTGCTGCCGTCCGATGGGCAGCGGGTCGGCGGGCTCGAGCGTGCTCGCGGCGAAGGGCGGCACGCGGTGCGCCGGAGCGGGGCGCAGCCCGCGCGCCACGCGCATCAGGTCGCTGACAACGGCGACGCCCGTGGGCAGCGGGCCGGCGCCGCGGCCATAGTAGAACGTGTCCGCGCCAAAGGCGCCCCGCACCCACACCGCGTTGTAGGCTCCGCGGACGCCGGCCATGATCGTGTCGAGCGGCAGCAGCGCCGGCCGCACGCTGACGAACAGGCCTCCTTCGGCGCGCCTTGCCGAGCACAGCAGGCGGATGGTGCAGCCGAGCTGGCGCGCGTATTCGAAGTCGGTGGGGGAAACGCGGCGGATGCCCTCGGTGGGAATCGCCGAAGGCTCCAGGCGCACGCCGAAGGCGAGCGAAGCCAGCAGGGCCAGCTTCGAGCGCGCGTCCCAGCCGTCGACGTCGGCAGCCGGATCAGCCTCGGCGTAACCCAGGCGCTGCGCCTCCTGCAACACCTCGGCGAAAGGCGCGCCGCGCTGCTCGATCTCGGTGAGGATGTAGTTGCTGGTGCCGTTCAGGATGCCGAACAGCGCCTCGATGCGGTCTCCGGCGATGCCCTCGCGCAGCACGGCATGGATCGGGATGCCGCCGCAGACGCTCGCTTCCATGGCGAGCGCGGCGCCGTGGCGCTCGGCCAGATGGTAAAGCTCCACGCCGCGCAGCGCCACCAGCTCCTTGTTGGCGGTGACGACGCTCTTGCCCGCCCGCAGCGCCGCTTCGACGATTTCCGCCGCCACGGACGTGCCGCCCACCAGCTCGGCGACGATTTCGACTTCCGGGTGCGCGACCACCTCGCGCCAGTCGCTGGTGACCAGCGCCGGCCCGAGGCCCGCGGGCAGCGTTTTCGCCTGCGGGTGGCGGCTGCACACGGCGGCGACGCGCAGCGGGAAGCCGAGCTTGCGGGCGATTTCCGCGGCGTTTTCCGCGAGAATGGTAAGTGTTCCCCCACCTACGTTGCCGAGGCCGATGATGCCGATTCCAACGCCCTTCATCAAAGTTCAGTCTAGCAGGCGGGCTCTCGCGGCCCTGTTCGCGGCAGTTCTGGCCGCCTGCGCCGCTGCGGCGCAGATCGAGGCTCCGCCGCCGCGCCGGACGGACGAGCCGAAGCGGCTGCCGGACGGGCGGCTGTGGTCGGAGGCGGTGCTCAAGGCCAATTACGAAGCCAACGTGAAGGACCTCGAGCGGATGAAGAAGATCGTGGAGAGCGTGCAGGCGGAGATCGAGCAGAGCCAGGGCCATGTGCTTTCCCTCAAGGCGCTGAAGGATCTCGAGGAGCTTGAGCGGCTCTCGCGGCGCGTCCGCGACCGGATGAAACGGCACTGAAATTAGTACACTGAACTCCGATGAGCGCCACCCGAGAAAAAGCCCAACTGATGAGCGCCTCCGAGATGGACCGCACGCTGGTGCGGCTGGCCCACGAGGTGCTGGAGAAGACGAATGATCCGGCCAATCTCGCCTTCATCGGCATCCGCCGCCGCGGCGTGCCGATGGCGGAGCGGATCGCGCGCAAGATCGAGTCGCTCGAAAACATCCGGGTTCCCGTCGGGGCGATTGACATCACGCTGTACCGCGACGACCTGTCCACCATCGGCCCGAAGCCGGTGGTGGCGGCGACGCAGATCGACTTCCCGATCACGGGCAAGGACGTCATCCTGATGGACGACGTGCTGTACACGGGCCGCACCGTGCGCGCGGCGCTGGATGCGCTGTTCGAGCATGGCCGTCCGGCGCGCGTGCAACTGCTCGTGCTCATCGACCGCGGCCACCGGGAGCTGCCGATCGAGGCCCAGTTCATCGGGCGCAAGGTGCCGACGTCGTCGCGCGAGATCATCGAGGTGAAGTTCCAGGAGATCGACGGCGTCGAAAAGGTGATGCTCGTCGAGAAAGCCGACTGAGGAGGCGCGCCATGGGCCGCAGCCTGCTCGGCATCGAAGACCTGGACCGGACCGAAATCGAGCGGATCCTCGACCGCGCGGTGGCCTTCCAGCCGCACGGGGGCCCGAGCTTCGCGAAAGTCAACACCTGCACCGGCATGATGGTGGTGAACGCGTTCTTCGAGAACTCGACGCGGACGCGTTCCAGTTTCGAGATCGCCGCGCACCGGCTGGGCGCCGAGACGCTGTCGATCACCGCCGCCGGCTCCAGCGTGGCCAAGGGCGAGAGCCTTGTGGACACGCTGAACACGCTGTCGGCGATGCGGCCGTCGGTGATCGTGATGCGGCACCAGGCTTCCGGCGCGCCGCATTTCCTCGCGCGCCATCTGTCGACGCCGATCATCAACGCCGGCGACGGCACGCACGAGCACCCGACGCAGGCGCTGCTCGATGCGCGCACGATCCTTGACCGCCTCGGGCGCCTCGAAGGGCTGCGCGTGGTGATCATCGGCGACATCCTCCACAGCCGCGTGGCGCGGTCGAACGTGTTCCTGCTGACCAAGTTCGGCGCGCACGTCGTGCTGTGCGGGCCGCCCACGCTGCTGCCGCGCGAGATGGCGCAGATCGCCCCCGGCGTGGAGCTTGAATATGACATGCGGCGCGCGGTGCGGGACGCCAACGTGATCATGATGCTCCGCGTGCAGCTCGAACGGATCCACGAGCCGCCGATGCAGGCTGGCGAGTATTTCCGCTTCTACGGGCTGCGGCAGGAGCACGTCGATCTGGCCCACCCGGACGTGATCGTCATGCACCCCGGCCCGATGAACCGCGGCCGCGAGATCTCGTCCGAGGTGGCGGACTCGCAGCGGTCGATGATCCTGAACCAGGTGGAGAACGGCGTGCCCGTGCGCATGGCGGTGCTGGAGAGGACGCTGCTGTGGTGAAGAAGCTGCTGATCCGCAACGGGAGAGTGATCTGCCCGGCCTCGGGCATCGACAGGACGGCGGACGTGCTCATCGAAGATGGCCGCATCGCGGCAGTGGGCGAGGATCTCGGCGCGCCCGGCGCGGAGACGCTGGACGCCGCCGGGCTGGTGGTGGCGCCGGGCTTCATTGACATTCACGTGCACCTGCGCGAGCCGGGCTTCACGCACGCGGAGACGATTGCGACGGGCTCGCGCGCGGCGGCGGCTGGCGGGTTCACCACCATCTGCTGCATGCCGAACACGAATCCGGTGAACGATTCGGCCACGGTGACCACCTACATCGTGGAGAAGGCGCGCCGCGAGGCCGTGGTGAACGTCTTTCCGATCGGCGCCATCACGAAGGGCAGCGAAGGCGAGGAGCTGGCCGCCATCGGCTCGATGGTGGCCGCCGGAGCCGTCGCCATCAGCGACGACGGCCGCCCGGTGATGAACGCGCGCGTGATGCGCCGCGCCATGGAAACGGCGCGCGTGCTGGACATCCCCGTCATCCAGCACTGCGAGGATCTGAACCTCTCCGCCGGCGGCGACATGCACGAGTGCGCCGACAGCGTGCGGCTGGGGCTGCGCGGCATCCCGGCAGCCGCCGAGGACGTGATGGTGGCGCGCGACATCCTGCTGGCCGAGCTGACCGGCGCGCGCTACCATGTGGCGCACATCTCGACGAAGAACGCCGTGGCGATGGTCGCCTTCGCCCGGCAGCGCGGGCTGCCGGTGACCTGCGAAGCGACGCCGCATCACATCGCCCTCGATACCGGCCACATGCGCCCCTACGATTCGAACTTCAAAATGAAGCCGCCGCTGCGGGGGCCGGAACACGTTGAAGCGGTCATCGACGGCATCATCCGCGGCGCGGTGGACTGCCTGGCCACCGACCACGCACCGCACGCCGGGGACGACAAGATGCAGGAGTTCGAGCGCTGCCCGTTCGGCATCATCGGCCTGGAGACCGCGCTCGGCGTGGCGCTGGAAGTGCTGGTGCACACCGGGCGCATCAGCCTGAACCGGCTGGTCGCGCTGTTCACGAGCGAGCCGGCGCGCGTCATGGGGTTCCGCGGGGACAAGGCCCGCGGCGCGCTCAGGCCCGGCTACCCGGGCGACGTGACCATTTTCCACCCCGAATATCCCTGGACCTACGACGTGAAGAATTCGCTGTCGAAAAGCGCGAACACGCCGTTCAACGGGCGGACATTCCGCGGCGGGCCCATCGTGACGATTGTCGGCGGCGAAATCGTCTGGAAAGCCCCAGGCTTCTGAGCGGAACGGGGACAGACGCCAATTCCAGTCCTGAGAACAGAGGCCGGAAGCAGGGCCAATGGCGCCTGTCCCCCTTTCAGAGGTCCAGGGCGAGCACGTCGTAGAGCGCGATGGGCGGGGTCTGCGCCTCCAGCACTCCATCCCGCCAGCGGCAGCGGGCCTCCTCGTCCTTCCACAGCCACCGCGCCCGGCGGGGCTTCTGCGGACAGCGCAGGCGCAGCCGCTGCGGAGGCAGCGGGATGTGCTCGCGGATCGGCCCCTTCATCGCATAGGGGTTCGTGAGGTTGACCAGGTGGACGGTGAGCGAGGACGCCTGCCGCCACACGGCCACATCGACAAGCCCCGGCCCCTCCAGCACGAGCAGGGGCTCTTCCTGAAGCGCCCACCGCACGGCATTGGCCAGCAGCCGCCCGTGATCCGGCGAGAGCACTTCCCAGAAGGTGCGGTCTATGTCCCACGGGAAGTAGACCACGCGCCCCTTGCCGTGACTGCGGCAGAGGACCGCGGGGATGGAGGTGGGCGGCTGGCGCACGTACACTTCTTCCATCGGCAGATCCGGATAGGAGGGCATCGTGGTCAGCGGCGGAAGTGCCGGGTCATGCGGGTGAATCTCGACGCGGCGGACGCCGTGAATGAACCGCCCGGCATCGCGCAACCCCTCGAGGAGAGGGTGGCCGCGGCCGCGGATGTCGATGTAGGCATTCTGTTGCCGGGCTATTGTGTTGCCCGCGTAGGAACAGCCGAACAGGTCCGCCAGGCCAAAGTCCGTCCGGCGGCGCCCGGATTCGTCATACAGCGAGGTCTCGTGCGTGGCCACGATGCCGCCGCCCGCGGCGGCGAAGGCCCGGATCTGTTCGCACTGCGCATGCGACAGCACGGCGATGTCCGGGAGGACGAGCGCGCGGAACGGTTTCAGATGATCCGCGTCGAGCAGGCCCTCGTGCACCATCTCGAACGGGATGCGCGCTTCGATGAGCGCATGGCAGGCGCCGCGGATGAAGTCCTCCGCGTCCGGCGCGGCCAGCCGCGCCGTCTCCTGCGAATACACGACGGCGACACGCGCCAGGTTCGCTTCGTTGCGGAAGTAAGGCTCGTGCCGCGCGTGCCAGGCGAAAAGCTCCTCCACCGGGCGGAACCAGCGCTGGTCGAGCGGCTTCGCGTTGAACTTCGTGACCCACGGGCGCATGCCATGGGCGATGCCGTCCACGGCCCAGAGCTGGATCTCCTCCGGCTGCTGAACGGAGTCCTTCCAGCGGTAAGGCGCTTCCAGCCCCACGGAGATGATGCCCGCCACGGGCTTCGCGCCGAGCGCCGCGCGGTACTCTTTCGCGTTCTTGCCATTGGCCCAGGCGGGAAGCACGCCATAGCGCGCCTGGCGGTCCGCCACAAGGAACGGCGCGCGGGCGCCGGCGCGTTTCATGTCGATCTCCGCATTCGCTCCGCCGCCCGTGTTCGGGATGAAGGCCGCCTCCGGCCGCACGCTGCGCACGGCCGCGTCGAGCGTCTCCCACAGCTCGAAGAGGCGCTGGTTGAAGAACTCGCGCCACACGGGCCAGAGCGGATCCGAGCGGTCGGCCGTGCGCGGCAGGTCGCGCCCGCAGAAGGCGCGGAAGTTCCGTCGGCAGTGGTCGCACCAGCACATGCCGGAGCCGGACCAGCGGTTGGCGAAGATGCCGTCGATGTCGTACCGCCCGGCGATTTCGCGGACGACATCGCGCAGGAACTCGAAGTTGTACGGGCCGAGGCCGCATGTCACCCAGTAGTCCGGCATCGCCCAATGGCGGCGCGGCCGGCCCTCGGCGTCGCGGGCAATCCAGTCCGGGTGCGCCTGAAAGACGTCATCGTGCGCGGCGTGCGGATCCACGCGGGCGAGGATCGCAAGCCCCATCCTGCGGCACTCGCGCGCCAGGTCGCCGAAGGGGTCGTCGCCCTCCTTCATGAAACGCGAGCGGTAGTGCAAGGGGATGCTCGTCGGATAGAAGGCGACGCAGCCGCCCGCCGAAAGGCAGACGCCCTGGGCGCGCACGCGGCGAAGGAAATCCAGCCAGAACTGCATGTCGTAGCGGCCGGGGTCGTCTTCGACGAAGGCGAGCTGGAACCAGCGCATCGGCTGCGCGAGCCGGCTGCCTGCGGGAGCGGCCTGCCGGAGGGCGGCGGCCAGGGGCGAAGCGGCGAATTCGCGGCGTGTCATGTGCGCCTCCCGAACGGCGGCTGCCGTTCACGGGGAAGCATACACTGGTTGCAGGAGTTGCGCCCATGGCCCGAACCACCCTGATTGTCCTCCTCGTGCTGCTCCTGCTCAGCGCGCGCTGGATTGCCGGCTTCGCCATCGAATACCAGTGGTGGAAGGAAATGCAGCAGGTAGAGACCTGGCTGCAAATGCTCTCCTACAACCTGATTCCCGCTGCGCTGGCGGCGCTCGCGGCGTTTGCGGCTCTCTGGGTGGCGCATGCCCGCGGAATGAAGCACGCCGGAACGGGGCTGCGGCATCATCCCGTCTATGCGCGCATTGCGACGCTGGTGATTCTTCTGCTTGGCGTGCTCCTTGCCGCCGTCACCGTGGACGGCTGGACGATTGTGCGCTGGGCAGGCAGCCGCGGCGCGCCCGGCGGCTGGACGGATCCGGTATTCGGCCACCCGCTCAGCTTCTATTTCTTCGACCTGCCTTTTTATCGCGTGCTGCTGCGCTTTGTTCTCGGCACCTCGCTGGTGGCCGTGCTCATCTTCTGGGCGACGGCACGGTTCTGGAGAATGTACAGCCTGAACTGGATCGACCAGGAGTTTGAACGATCCGAGGTGTTCGATCTCCGCAGCCTGAAAGCCTCATTTGATTCGCGCTTTCTGCGGACCGCGGCGGCGCTCTTTTTCACTGCATGGGCCGTTTCGATCCTGCTCAGCCGCTACGATCTGCTTTTCGAGGACCACGGCTCGCTGGTGGGCGTGGACTGGACGGCGGAAAACGTCAGCCTTCCGCTGATATGGGTGAAGTTCGGCACGGCTCTCGCGGCGGCAGCCGCCTTTCTATCCGGCCGCTTCCGCTGGGCGCTTGTGTTCCCTGCCGCTCTGATCGCGGGCGCCGCGCTGCCGCCGCTGTTCACGGCCGTGTACGTGCGCCCGAGCGAGATCACCATCCAGCGGCCTTACATCCAGAGGCACATCGAGGCCACGCGCGCCGCCTACCGGCTGGACCGGAACACGGTGGAAACCGACTTCCCGGCGCAGCTCGAAGCGCCGATCGACCGCAACAAGCACCGCGCGCTATTCGACAACGTGCGGCTGTGGGACTGGCGCGCCTTCCACGACACGGTGACGCAGATCCAGGCGCTGCGGCCCTATTACGTATTCCATGACACCGACGTCGACCGCTACATGATCGACGGCCAGCTCCGTCAGCTCCTGATCACGCCGCGCGAAATCGATGTCGCGCAACTGCCCGCCGACGCGCGCGCCCGCTGGATCAACCCGCACTTCGTCTACACGCACGGCTACGGAATGGTGGTGGCGGAAGCGGCGCGGATCACCGGCGAAGGGCTCCCGGTGCTGCTCGTGCAGGACGCGCCGCCGGCCGTGCGGACGAAGTCCCTGAAGCTGACCCGGCCCGAGATCTACTTCGGCGAAGTCTCGCACGAGCCGGTCTTCGTCCACACGAAGCAGCCCGAGTTCGACTATCCGTCGGGGTCCGGCAACGTGGAGACGCGCTACGCGGGCAAGGGCGGCTTTCCTATCGCATCGATGCCGCTGCGCGTGGCCGCGGCGCTCCGCTACGGCGACTGGAACATCGTACTGACGTCCTACCTGACCGAAGAGAGCCGCATGATCATCCGCCGCCGCGTGCGCGAGCGGCTGGAAGCGCTGGCTGCCTTCATCGTCTGGGACCGCGATCCGTACCTGGTGATCACGGAGGGCGGCCGTCTCGTCTGGATGGTGGACGGTTACACCGTGAGCGACAATCATCCTTACTCCCGTGCCCTGCGGATCGGGGAAGGCGACGCCATCAATTACATCCGCAACTCCGTCAAGGCCACGGTGGACGCCTACGACGGCGCGGTGCGCATTTACGTCTTCGACGAGGAAGACCCGGTGCTGGCCGCCTACCGGAGGCTGTTTCCGAAACTGTTCACTTCCCGCGGCGCGATGCCGGCCGACCTGCGCGCCCATGCCCGCTATCCGGAAACGATCTTCCGCATCCAGGCGGAGATCTACCGCACCTACCACATGACGGATCCGGAGGCGTTCTACAACAAGGAGGACGTCTGGGACCTCGCGCGGAACCTGAACAGCCCCGGCGGCCGGCCCCAGCCCGTCACGCCCACCTACATCGTGGCGGCGCTGCCCGGCAGCGACCGGCCCGAGTTCCTCCTGATGACAACCTTCACGCCGCGCAACAAGGACAACCTGATCGGCCTGATGGTGGCCCGCTGCGACGGCGAGGCGCTTGGCGAACTGCATTTCCTCCAGCTCTCCAAGCAGCAGTTGATCTTCGGCCCGATGCAGATTGAGGCGCGCATCAACCAGGACCAGGTGATCAGCAAGGATCTCACGCTGTGGAACCAGCAGGGCTCGCAGGTGCTGCGCGGCCAGATGCTGGTGCTTCCGGTGGAGAATACGCTCGTTTACGTCGAACCGATTTACATTCAGGCGGCTGAAGCCCGCATGCCCCAGCTCAAAAAGGTTGTGGTGGCCATGGGCAACCGGCTGATTTATGCCGATACGTACGAAGACGCCGTCGCGCAGCTCACCGGACAGCAGGCGCCGCCGGCCCGTCCCGCGGAGACGCAGGCTCAACCTCCCTCCGCGCCGCAGCCGTCCGCGGAAGAGAGCCGCCGGCTTCTCGAGGAGATTTCCCGGCGTTTGCAGCGTTACAAGGAGCTGATGGGGCAGGGCAGATTTGCTGATGCAGGACGGGAAATCGAAGCACTGGAACGGCTGGCCGCGGGATCGAAGTCCAGATGAAAAGCAGACAGGCGGACCTCAGTGGATTTTTCCGATTCCCTTCCCGGGATTGAATCATTACACTGGGGAAGACAGCCTCATGGAGGAGAGATCCACCAGACGGATTCTTGTCGTGGACGATGATCCCGGCGTGCGGGAGGTCATCCGCAGCATGCTGGAGTCGGCCGGTTACTCCGTGCTCTGCGCCGAGAACGGCAAGGAGGCGTTGCGGATCCTCAGGGGCACGCCGGTCGACCTGATCCTCACCGACCTCGTGATGCCGGAGCAGGAAGGCATTGAAACGATCAAGACCCTGCGGCGCGAGTATCCGGAGCTGAAAGTCATCGCCATGAGCGGCGCTTTCGGGGGCGACTACCTCCGGATCGCATCCTACCTCGGGGCGCACGGCACCCTGCCGAAGCCGATTCAGATGCCGGTGCTGCTGAAGCTCATCGCGGAAACGCTCAGCGGCACTCCACAGCCCTGACTGGAGTTGCGGTCAGACACTGGCGCATCCATCCTGCCAGCATGAGCCTCGTGTGCCTCGTCCGCGGCCGCTTCCTCCACTGAGAAGCAGCGGCTCCAGCAGGAAATCGGGCCTGTGGCGTCTGGCCCCTTTTCCTGGCAGGATGCTGAGAGATCCTGTTCGGCCACAAAAAGTCGACCGAAAATCATTCATTCCACATCCGCCAATGACGGAAGAGAGGCATCTTTCAGCATCCTGTCAGGGAAACGGCCGGCGCGAGAGGCGCGGATTCTGCTGCTCCTGGGCTCCGCGCGGGGGGATGATGCGCGGTCCTGTACTGGCGGCTCCAAGCCCCTCCAGTTCCGCCTCTTCAAACTTCAGCGTGCGGTCCAGGACCATTTCCACCGTGGTGCCGCGCTCGAGAATCGCGTCCGGCCCCCGCGTGAGCAGCACGCCGACCAGCCCTGCGGCGGCGCCTGCCGCTGCGCCGATGCCCGCCCCCTTGCCGCTGCGGGAGGCCACGCCGCCAATCATCGTTCCCCAGCCGGCAGCCTCGCCCACCTTGACGGCATCGCCGCTCTTGTTCGACTCGCCTTCCACCTTGCCTTCGGTGCGATCCACGCGGCCCGGGTTGGCGGCATCCAGCGAGTGAACGCCGGCGCGGAAGTCGCGGGTCACTCCATTGGGCAACGTGAGCGAGTCAAAGCGGATGTAGAGCTCGGCGCGTCCTTTCACCCTGCCTCCGCGCTTGACCTCGGTGACGGTGCCGGTGACATACGAACCCGGAGGAATGACGATGCGGCCGCCGGAGAGAATCGGGAACGCCGTCTGAAGATAGACGCGGTCTCCCACGGCCGCGGTCTTCGTGCTCACACTGTTGATCAGTTGCAGCGGGATCTTCGTACCCTCAGGCACGGTGTAAATGCGCCTGGCCGGGTCGTCGGCTTGCGCCTTCCCCTCTTCCGGGGCGGCGGGCCATTGCGCCGCCAGCGCAACGGCGGCGCACGCCACCAGCTCCATGCATACAGTCCTGACTCTCACGGCGCCTCCCTTCTCTCAGGCTAGACCGGATCAGCCCGGAGCAAAAGCCTCCCGGCGCTCATTCCATGAAACGCATCCGCTCGGCCGGCGGTTGCGTGGCGGGAGCGGCCACAGGGAGGCGCAGGCCGGGCTGCGTGAGCAGGCCAGAGATGGAGACGCGGATCTCCGGATCCGGCGGACTCCATGCGGGCAGACGGAAGCGGAGCTGATACACCCCCGGCACTCCAGGAGCTGCGCCGGCATACAGGATCCGCCCCGGCTCCACTTCCGCACCATCGAGAAGCACTCGCACCCCGGCCCGCGCCTTCAATTCGTTGGGGCGATCCGGAATCTGGAGGTTCACCGGCTGGCGCAGCAGGGGTCCCCAACCGGTGCCGTACAGGATGACTTCATCCCCGGGACGGGCCCCCTGTTGGGGCAGACACCATTCCAGCGTGTCCGCCCGGCGCGCCAGCGTCCAGCCGGAATCGAGCGGAAGCAGCGAGGGCGCCGCATCGCGAAGCTGCACTTGCACCGTAGGTCCGTTGAGCGAATTCCTCGTGAGCACAACCTTCGCCGGACCGCCCACCAGCTCCGGCGGGACGACGAAGACGACCGCCTCCGGAGACGCGTATTCGAGCCCGGCCAGAATCCCGTTTACCTTCACGGAAACGCCCGCTCCGGGCAACAGCGTGGGCATCAGCAGCGAGGAGGGCGAGGCTTCCAGGCGGGAAATGGTGGCATTGCTCAGATTCGCGCCGTAAATCACGGCCAGCGAGTTCGGGGCAAGTTCGCCCGGCACTCCGTTGCCGAGATTGACAATGGTCGCCTGGCTGTAAACCGGCGCCCGGCTGGCGACAGGCTCGGCGGCGAAGACAGCGCACGCCGCCAGCGCCGGCAGGGCCCGGAGCGCGAACCGCCGCATCCGCCTTCATCCTAGGGAGAGCGGGACGCGGCTGTCGATATTCCCGGACACGACCACGGGATATGCCGGCCAGGGATGCCTGGCACTACTTCCCCTGGGAAGTGGCGCAGGAAATGGGCCAGGCTTCGCCGACGCTCAGCCGGGCTGGGCGGGACGCAGCGTGGGCAGGCGGTCAGGATCCGTGGCGGCTGAGGCCACCCGGATCCCGGCCAGCTCCAGCGCCTTGCGTGTCATCGAGCTGAGCGGCAGCATGGCGAGCGCCGGCAGCGCCTGCCACTCGAAGCCCGGCAGCACGCGACCCGTCTGGATCCTCCACACCCGCACGGCGTAGTCGTGGCGGGTAATGGAATGGCGGAACGAGCCCAGAAACTGGCGGGGAAAGGAATCAGGAAGGGTGCCCACTTCTGGCAGCTCCCAGAAGCCGGCCAGGCGCCCATCGTTTTCCGACCGTTTCCGCAGCAGGATGCGCCCGCGGTGCAGCACCACGGCGAGGTCCAACTCGAGTTTCACTGCTTCCCTGCGGCGGGCGCGCACCGGAAGCTGCTCTTCGATTCCTGCCGCCCGTGCTCGGCAATGTGCGGCCAGCGGGCACAGCAGGCACTTCGGCTGGCGCGGCAGGCAGATGGTGGCGCCAAGTTCCATGAGCGCCTGGTTGAAGTCGCCCGGGCGGCGCGGATCGAGCATCCGTTGCGCCAGCTCTTTCAGGCGCAACCGCACGGGCGCAGAGGAGACATCGCCGGCTTCCGCGCTCAGCCGGGCCATCACGCGAACCACGTTGCCATCCAGAACGGCACACGGCTCGTGGAAACAGATGGAGGCGACCGCCGCCGCCGTATAGTCGCCTACGCCCGGCAGCGTGCGCCACTCCTCCGCCGTCCTTGGCATGGCGCCGCGCGCCGCAATGGCCTCGGCGGCCCGCCGGAGATGGCGCGCCCTGCTGTAGTAGCCCAGCCCCGCCCACAGGGCCAACAGCTCTTCCTCCGGCGCCGCGGCGAGGCTTTCCGGCGTGGGGAAGCGCGCCAGGAAGCGCTCGTAGTAAGGGATGACGGCCGCGACGCGCGTCTGCTGGAGCATCACCTCGGAAACAAGGATCCGCCAGGGGTCGCGCGTGCGCCGCCACGGCAGGTCGCGGCGCATGCGGGCGTACCATTCGAGCAGGAGGCGCGCAGCCTGGCGGGGATTCTGCATGCGGTTGCTACAATGATGAGGGATTCTCCCTCGCGCGATCAAATCTCCCCTCCATGGCTGAACCGGGCGACTTCCTCAGGATCCGCGGCGCGCGCGTCCACAACCTGAAGAACATCTCGCTCGACCTGCCGCACAACCGGCTCACCGTCATCACCGGGGTGTCGGGATCGGGCAAGTCCTCGCTCGTCTTCGACACGATCTACGCCGAAGGCCAGCGCCGCTATGTGGAGAGCCTCTCGGCCTACGCGCGGCAGTTCCTCGAGCGCATGGAGAAGCCCGCGCTGGAAGAGATTGACGGCATCGCGCCGCCCATCGCCATCCGCCAGAAGAACACCACGCGAAACCCGCGCTCCACGGTGGCCACGGCCACCGAGATCTACGACTACCTGCGCCTGCTGTTCGCGCGCGCGGGCGAGACCTGGTGCCCGAAGTGCGGCATCCGCGTGGAAAGGGACACCGTGGATCCGGTGGCGCGGAAGATGCTGGCGCAGCCGGAAGGCTCCCGCTGGTATGCGCTCTTCCCGGTGCATGGAGCCGGCGCGAAAGGCGAGGCGCTGAAAGAGCGGCTCGAGGACCTGCGGCGGCGCGGCTTCACCCGGCTGTACCAGGACGGGCGCGTCTTCGAATTTTCGACGCCGGAGTCGCTGCTCGAGATGGACTTCCGCCGGCCGTTTTTCGTGCTTGCCGACCGGCTGGTCATCCGGCCCGACCAGCATCAGCGCATCGTCGACACGGTGGAGCTTTGCTATCGCGAGGCGGGCGAGGCGATCTTCGAGCAGGCCGGCGAGGCCGGGCCTCTGCGGCTGCGCTTCTCGGAGAAATTCGCCTGCAAGAGCTGCGGCCGCGAGTTCGCTGCGCCGGAGCCCTCGCTGTTCAGCTTCAACAACCCCTGGGGCGCCTGCCCCACCTGCCAGGGCTTCGGGCGCACCATCGATTACGACATGGACCTGGTCGTGCCCGACCCGTCGCTCTCGATTGCCGAAGGGGCCATCGAGCCGTGGAATCGTCCCCAATACGAATGGGTGCTCGAGGACTTCGCCCACCGGCGCCGGCGCGACGTCCGGCTCCGCGTCCCCTACGCCGACCTGACGCCTGAAGAGAAGGAGATCGTCCGCCGGGAAGTGCGGGATTTCTTCCAGGAGGTGGAGCGGAAGAAGTACAAAGTCCACGTCCGCGTCTTTCTCAGCCGGTACCGGGGGTACGCGACCTGCCCGGCGTGCCGCGGCGCCCGGCTGCGCGAGGATGCCCTGAACGTGCGCCTTGGGGGCAGGTCGATCGCCGACGTCGTGCGCATGAACATCGCCGAGGCCAGAGCGTTCTTCGCGGGGCTGGACCTGGGCGGCGAACAGGCGGCCGTGGCGGGACGCGTTCTCGAAGAGGTCCGGCAGAGGCTCGGCTTCCTGGAGAACGTCGGGCTGGATTACCTGACGCTCGACCGGCTCACGATGACGCTCTCCGGCGGCGAGGCGCAGCGCATCCAGCTCGCCACCTGCCTCGGCTCGCGGCTGGTGGGCACCATTTACGTGCTGGACGAACCATCGATCGGACTCCACCCCCGCGACACGGCGCGCCTGATCCGCATCCTCGAGGAGCTGCGCGACCTCGGCAATACGGTGCTGGTGGTCGAGCATGATGCCGACGTGATGCGCGCAGCGGACCACATCGTCGACCTGGGGCCGGGCGCGGGAGAACTGGGCGGCGAAGTCGTATTTCAGGGCACCCTGCGCGAGATGCTGGTTGCGAACGGGCGCAGGAAGGTTGACACGCTTACGGCCCGCTACCTGCGTGGCGAAGCGCGCACCTCGCACAAGACGGCGCGCCGGAAGCCGGGAGCCGACGCCTGGGTCCGCTTCCTCGGCTGCCGCGCGCACAACCTCAAGGACATCGACGTCGCCCTCCCGCTGGGACTGATGACGGTAGTGACCGGCGTATCCGGCTCCGGCAAGTCGACGCTGGTGCACGATGTGATCTACCGGACGCTGCTGGCGCGCTATCAACGCGATCTGGCCGCGCCGGCCGAGGATGCCGAACTGGACCCGTCCCTGGGCCGGCAGACCTGCCGCCGCGTGGAAGGCGCCGGAAAAGTGCGGGGGCTGGTTCTGGTCGATCAGTCGCCCATTGGACGCACGCCGCGCTCCAATCCCGTCACCTACTGCAAGGCGTTCGACCCCATCCGCGAGCTGTTCGCGGCGACGCCCGAGGCGCAGGGGCGCGGCTACCCCGCCGGCTACTTCTCGTTCAATGTGAGCGGCGGCCGCTGCGAAACGTGCCAGGGCGACGGATCCGTGACCGTGGAGATGCAGTTCCTCGCCGACGTCGAGCTTGTCTGCGAGGACTGCCGCGGCACGCGCTTCAAGCCGCAGATCCTCGACGTGCGCTGGCAGGGGCTGAACATCCATGAAGTGCTTCAACTGACCATCCGCGAAGCGCTTCAGTTCTTCGCCGGACACCCGAAGATCACATCGCGGCTGCAGCCGCTGGCCGATGTCGGGCTGGGCTATCTGCGGCTCGGGCAGCCGGCGACCACGCTGTCGGGCGGCGAGGCACAGCGCGTGAAGCTGGCCAGTCACCTCGCGCTGAGCGACGTGAGCGGGTTCCTGTTCCTGTTCGACGAGCCCACCACCGGACTGCACTTCGATGACATCGCGAAACTGCTCGATGCGTTCGAGCGGCTGCTGCACCGCGGGGGCAGCGTGCTCGTGATCGAGCACAACCTCGAGGTGATCCGGCACGCCGACTGGGTGATCGACCTCGGTCCGGAAGGCGGAGACCGCGGCGGGCGCGTCGTTGTGGCAGGTCCGCCGGAGCAGGTGGCGGCCTGCGCCGAATCCTACACCGGCCGGTTCCTCGCGCCGCTGCTTCAGCCCTGACCCGCCACAGGCCTTTCGCAGCAGCACGCTTCTGGCGCATGCCGCCTGCCCTCTTCTCCTCTGCGGCGGCTTCAGAAGACAGCCTGCGCCGCTGCCGCGGCCTCAACCGGCGGCGAGGCGGTCGCCCCGGCGCGAATCGATCGAGTTGCGCAGTTCGGCCACGAGCAGATCGTCCGGGCAGGGTTTGATCAGGTAGCGGTCCACGCCGAGCCGCAGCGCTTTCTGGCGGTGCTTGTCGCCGGCGCGCGAGGTCAGCATCAGGATGGGCACATGGTCGAAGCCCGGTCTTGAGCGCAGGGCGGCGGCCAGTTCGTAGCCGTCCATGCGCGGCATCTCGATGTCCATGATGATCGCGTCCGGCGGCCTTGCCGTGCGCTCCAGCATTTCGAGCGCTTCCAGGCCGTCGCGGGCCTGCAACGGCCGCCAGCCCGCCGCGCGCAGGAGATTGGCGAGGGACCGGCGGATGGAGATCGAGTCATCGACAATCAGAACCTGCTCCTGACGGGCCGTGCGGCGGTGGACCGGCGCCAGCGGCAGCGCTTCGGCCAGGTTGAGGTCGAAGGCCGACGGGTTCAGAATCAGCACGACGCTGCCGTCGCCCAGGATGGTGGCGCCGGAGAAGCGCGTGATGCGGGCCAGCAGGCCGGTGAGCGGCTTGATGACCACCTCGCGGGCTTCGATGACACGGTCGGCGACGACGGCAATCTCGCGTTCGCCGTTGTTGATGTAGATCAGGGCCGCGCGGCGCGGGCGATCCTCTTCGGCCGCCAGACCGAGCCATTCGCCCAGCCACACCGCCGGGACCCAGTCTTCTCCGGAACCCACGCCCGGCTGCCCTCCGCGCATCACCGGCGGCGAGTCGAGCACCGCCATCTGCCGCGTGAGCGCCTCCATGGGCAGCGCGAACTTCTCTCCGCCAGCCTGCACGATCACTACGCGATCCACCGCCATGGAGACGGGCAGCACGATCGTGAACGTGGTCCCGCGGCCTGCCGCCGACTGCACCGAAAGGCGGCCGCGCAGGCTTTCCACCGTGCTGCGGACGATGTTCATGCCGACGCCCCGGCCGGAGATCTCGCTCACCGTGTCCGATGTCGAGAAGCCGGGTTCGAAGATCAGGCGCGCCAGGGCTTCCTCGCTGGCCGCCTGCGCCTGCGTCGGACTCAGCCACTCCAGCTCCACGGCGCGGCGCGCGATCTTGCGGTAGTCGAGCCCGGCTCCATCGTCGCTGAGCTGGAGGGTCACGTGCGCTCCCTGGCGGCTTGCCGACAGCCTCACCGTGCCCATGTCAGGCTTGCCCGCGGCGATGCGTTGCGCCGGCGGCTCGATGCCGTGGCCGATCGCGTTGCGCAGCAGATGCTCGAGCACGGGCGCGAGCTGCTCGACCACGGTCTTGTCGAATTCCGTGTCCATGCCCGACGTCTCCAGCCGCACCAGCTTGCCCGTCTTGCTGGCGGTAACGCGCACCGTGCGGTCCAGGCGGGAAGAGAGGCTCGCCAGCGGAACCATGCGCAGGCGCATCAGTTGGTCCTGGGCTTCGCCGCTCAGGCCGCGCTGCCGCGCCGCCCACATATCGAACTGGGCGCGCATCGACTGGAACTGGGCGCTGAGCGCAGACAGGTCCGTCGTGGCTTCCGCCAGGTCGCGGGCCAGCAGGTTGAGCCGCGTGTAGCGGTCGAACTCCAGCACGTCGAACTCCGAGGCGGACGAGGTGGCCTCGTGGCGGGCCAGCGTCCCGTCCGCCCCGGGCGCACCGCTCTCCTGCGTGTCGACGAGCTGGTTGGAAATCCTGCGGATGCGGGCGAGGTTCAGCGAAAGTTCGTCGAGCTCGCGGCGGAAGGCTTCGATTTGCTGTTCGAAGCCCGAGGCGTTCATGAAGATCTCGCTGAGGATGCGGGCAATGCCGGCCAGCCGTTCCACCGGCACGCGGACGGTGGCCTGCGCCTCCGCGGCCGGAGCCGGCTCGGCTGCGCGCGGGCCTGCCTCGGACCGCGCCGGCGCCGGACGGACGCCCTGCGGCTGTTTGGCAGCGGCCGCCCAGGCGATCTCGTCCAGCACGTGGCGGGCCCGCTCGAGCAGAGGCGCGTTGTTGCCCTGGGCAGCGATCAGCTCGGCCAGCAGGTCGAATCCCGAACCCATCGCCGACAGGCACGCCTCGGTGAACGGCGTAGCCCCGCCAAGGATGCCGTCCAGCAGCGACTGGAGCTTCCGGGCCACCGTGCTGGCGCTGCCCAGCCCCACCATCCCGGCGGCGCCCTTGATCGTGTGCACGGCGCGCCGGAACGCGAGCAGGGACGGGCCGGGGTCGGCCGGCTTCGCGGCGAGTTCCCGCAGCGCTGCCTCGGCGGCGGCGAGATTCGATTCGGCTTCGGCGAGGAAAGTCTCGATCAGGAAAGAGTCCGGCTCTTCCGCGGCGGCCAGTTCCTCGCTTTCGCCCCCCTCAGGCGCTCCGGGCGCCCGCGCCGGCTGTTCCTCGCAGAGGGCGAGCAGCGCTCCCAACTGCTCGAGCAGTTCCGAAACGCGGGCCTTCAGCGCCCGGTTGTTGCCGCGCGCGGCGGCCAGATCGGCCAGCAGGTCGTGGCTGGCCTGGAGCAGTTCGAGCACTTCGCTCTCGGCCGGAAGCTTGCCGGCGATGAGCAGATCGAGGAGGTCTTCGGTGCGGTGGGCCACGCGGGAGGCCGTCTCGAGACCCGCCATGCCTGCCGCTCCCTTGAATGTGTGGGCGTGGTGGCGCAGCTCGGACAGAACCTGGCTGGCCGCGCCCGGCTGTTGGCGCAAGGCCCGGAGGCAGCCGTCCATGCGGTCCAGAAGCTGTTCGGCTTCCGACAGGAACGTGTCGACCAGTTCTTCGGCGACCGGATCCTCGTCGGCCACCGGGGCGGCTTCAGCGCCGCTGCCGGCGGAGGCGAGCGGCACCGGCGCGAAGGAAGCGGCTGGAGCGGGCGGGGCTTCGGCGGCGGCTCCGCCCAGCCCGCGCCGTAGCCCTTCCAGCGCAGCCTCCAGGCGGCCGAGACCCTCCTCGTCGAGTGCATGCGCTCCGAACAGCGAGGGAGCAGCCAGCTCCTCGGCTTCTCGCGCCGGGGCGGCCAGGGCCTC
Source organism: Bryobacteraceae bacterium (assembly GCA_025056865.1). Lineage (GTDB taxonomy): Bacteria > Acidobacteriota > Terriglobia > Bryobacterales > Bryobacteraceae > JANWVO01. Next base: position 39,079 of record JANWVO010000037.1, on the reverse strand, counting down.
CAGCCCGATCATCTCGCAGGCGCTACGGACAGAATGCGCCAGGCGGTGGATTTCCGACAGCGCATCCGGCGCCTCGGGATCCTTCCGGAGCCGTGCAGCTTCCTGCTCGAGCGCGGGCAGGTAGCTGCGCACTTCCTCCAGAAAGCTGTGGAGAACCGCGGGGTCGAGCGAGTGACTCATGGCCATGCCTCCGCGTGCGGCCTCAGGCGGCTTCCACCTGCTCGGGCGTCTGCGGCTCCGGGCTGTGCTCCCGCGGCGGGACCCGGAACCGCGACAGCGACTCGTTCAGCCGCGTGACCATCGAGGCGAGGCGGCGAATGTCCTCGGCCGCCTGCAACGCGCCCGCGGCCGTCGTCTGCGTCGCCCGGCTGACCTCGGCCACCGCCGTGGCCACCTGCTCGGAGCTGTCCGCCTGGCGCCGGGCCACTTCCGAAATGCCGCGAACCAGGTCCGAAATGTGCTGGGACACGGTTTCGATCAGGCTCAGGCGTTCGCCGGCCTCGCTGGCCACCGACGATCCTTCGACCACTTCGCGCGTCGTCGCCTCCATGGCCGAGATCGCCTCGTTGGTTTCTTTCTGCACGGACTGGATCAGCACGGTGATGCGCTGGGCCGCTTCGGCGGCTCGTTCGGCCAGCCGCTCCACCTCCTCGGCGACGATGGCGAAGCCCTTGCCGGACTCGCCCGCGGCCGCCGCCTGGATGGATGCATTCAGAGCGAGGATCGAGGTGCGGTCCGAGATTTCCGAGATCAGTTGCACGATTTCGCCGATCTCCTGCGAGCTTTCGCCAAGCCGCTTCATGCGGCGGGCCGTTTCCTGCACATGGCGGCGGATATTGTCCATCCCTGCGACCGTGCGCCGCACCGAGTCGCCGCCGGCCAGCGCCGCGGCGAGAGCATCCTCGGCGACCTTGGCGGCCGCATTTGCCTGGTCGGCCACCTTCCGGATCGACTGCGCCATCGCCTGGAGCGCGTTCGACGCCATCAACACGCGCTGGGACTGCTGCTGGCTGCTCTCGGCCAGCGACTCGGTCACCTCGCGCACATGGAAGGCGCTGCGGTTGACGCTCGCCGTCGTGTCCTGAACGGCGCCGATGATCGAGCGCAGCTCGGAAAGCATGTAGTTGAACGCGTCAGCGATTGCGCCCGTCATCTCGGCCGTCACTTCGGCTTCCTTGGTCAGGTCGCCCGCGGCCACGCCGCTGACGTCGTCCAGCAGTTTCAGAATGCTCTTCTGGATCCGGTCCCGCTCTTCCTTGGACTGGATCAGCGACAGCGTGTTGGCCAGCATCACGTTGGTCGTCTCGGCCATCATGCCGAGCTCGTCGCGGCTGTAAACCTCCGCGCGGGCGTCGTAATTGCCGACGCTGATCTGCTCGAACGTCTCCCGCATCGAGCGGATCTGGCGGGTGATGCCGCGCTGGATGACAAAGGCGAACACGGCCGAGGCGGCCAGTAGCAGCAGCGCCGTCTGAAGCTGCGAGTTCTTCTGCGCCGCAAGCCGGCGGAGCCGCCGGTCGAACAGCCCGCGCACCGTGGCGGCGGTCTCATCATGCAGCGCGAACAGCTTCTGTACCGCCGTCGTTCCGTTCTCGATGTAGGCCACCGGCTGCACCGAGATCGAGCCCTTCTCTAGCAGCTCGCGCTGGGTCAGGTTGCGCAGGAAGCCGGCGGCGTTCATCGCCGTCGCCAGCGTCGCGTCCAGCTTGTCGCGCACCTCGTCGTTGTAGCCGAACGCGGAGCGGTAGTTGCGCTGGAGCGAATCCAGCGAGGAGCTCACCTGCCGCACGAGGTAGCGGATCTGCGCCTCCTCGGCGGCGGTCATCGACTGCCTGGCCGCCACGCCCGATCCGTAGCTCGCCAACTGGCCCAGATACTCCACCGTCCACGGAATCTGCTGGAGGATGGAGTCCACCAGGTAGAACGTTTCCAGCTCCGGATCCGTCGTCAGGCCGGTCTTGTCCCCGACGAGGCGGATGTGCTGGATGATTTGCGCGATGAGCTGCGTGTGGCGCTGGTAGCTGTCCTCGGCCTTCAGCTTCGCGTAATTGTCCCGGAGATCGTTCCAGGAGGCGCGGATGGCTTCCCAGCTCTGCGTCGTGCCGAGCCGCCGCCCCATGCGGGCGTCCACCCGGTCGATGGCCTCCACCGCTTCGGCGATCTGCGCGCGGCTCCTCTCGAGGATCGGCAGCACGCTCTGGTCGCCGTTCAGCAGCGCGTTGGCCGCAACACGGTGATGCGGCACGCGCTCCAGCAGGTTTCGCAGCGGCAGCACGTACTCCAGGCCCTCGCGCTCGGCCTCCGTCCTGGCGATCTGTTCGTTTTGCCCCTGGAGGAACAGGTACAGCAACGTACCCAGAGGAATCACGGCCAGCAGCCCGGCCAACAGCAGCTTCTGCCAGATCTTCAGATTGCCCAACATACGCCTGCACTCTCCCCGGCTGTCGGTCCACAGCGCTTTCGTCCGGTTTGTTGACTACGCCTCATCGCCATTCCGCCCTCTCTTCCAGCGCGGCCAGGCTCAGCAGGGCCGCGGGATCCAGCCGCCAGACGCGCCGCCCGCGGTGCTCCAGACTGCCCCGCACCCCGTGCGGCAGCGCCCCGCTCTCCCCAGGCGGGAACGCTCCGGGCGATTCCTCCTCCACCGGCGCCAGCCCATTCAATTCCTCCACCATCAACGCCAGCGGCGGCTCCTGCCGGTCAGCCTGGGCCACAATCAGGCGTGGCGACGCCGGCAGTTCGCCTCCCCCAGCGCCCAGCAGCAGGCGCATATCCAGAAGCGGCAGAATCTCGCCGCGCAGGTTCACCAGTCCCCGGACGAAGCGGGGCGCGCCCGGCACGGGAGTCAGGCGCGCGACGCGCTCCACTTCGCGAACATGCTCGATCGGGAGGCCGTAATGCGCGCCGCCAACGCGGAACACGAGAAGACGGCGCCGCTGATCCACCGCCTTGCCAGACGCGGAGTCCGACTGCGCGGCGAGGACCTTCTCCACGTCTCCCAGCGCCTCCAGCCTCGCCCTCAGCCGCTCGGGCAGGCCCATGCCGATGAGCGCCGCGGCGGGCGGCAGCGGCGGCGGCTCCTGGGCCATCTCGTCGTCCGCGGCAGCAGGCGCCGGGCGGATCGGCCGCAGCGAGGGCACGGCGCGGCCTTGGCCGTTCTCGCCGGCCGTGGATGCCTCTCCAGCAGGCGGCGCAGGCAATGCGGGCTGCGCTGCCGGGGATGGCTCCTCCTCCGGCAGAGCCGCCTCGGCCGTTCCGCCCTCATCCCCGGCCGGAGCATTCGCCGGCGGCGGCATCGAGGAACGGATGGCGGAGCGGGCGGCGTCGATGAGTTGGTCGAGCATCCTGCCCGCGGTCTCCGCGTCGACGAGTTCGAAATCGTCCTCCTCGGATGGAGGCAGCACCGCAGCGGGAAAGTCCTGCGCAAGGGCGGCGCCCGATGGAGCCGGAAGGTCTGCGCGAGCCTCGTGCGCGGCCGCCAGCGCCGGCTCCCCGGCGGATTCCTTCCACGGGAACCCTTCTGACGCCGCCTCCCCGGCAGGAGCCGGAGCCGAGTCTGCTTCCAGCGCCGCCGCAAGCCCGGCCGGCACTCCAGCTTCAGGCAACTCCGGCGCGCCAGGAACCGGAACAACCGGTTCCGGCCCAGCCGCGGCGGAAGAATCTGGCACGAGCAAGACCCCGCACTGGATCCCGGCTTCCGCCGCCTCGCCGGTTGCTCCGGCGGATTCGATTCCGAGCGGCACCACGCCCTCGCCCGCCGGGGCTTCTTCTTCCCCTTCGAGGGCTGCGGCGGCTGCCGGAAGGCTCTCCGGCCACTGCGGCGATGCAATCTCTTCTGCCGGAGCAGGCGTTTCCGCCCCGGCTTGCGCCTCTCCCTGCGGAACGGCCGGCTCTGCAAGCAGTTCCAGCTCGACCCCCAGCACTTCCGGTGAAGGCGTGCCTTCGGCCACGCCGGGCAGATCCGCGACGGCAGCCGGTTCCAGCTCCACCGCAGCCCTCGCCGGAGCTGCTGCGTCCTGCGGTTCTTCCGGCGGCTCCGCCGGGCAGGAGGGCGGCGCGTCTCCCATCAACCTGGCCAGAAGCTGGCCGGACACCTCGCCGGAGGCAGCCTCCTGCCGTTCCTGCTCCGCCTCGCCGAGCGCCCGCATCAGGTCGGGCACTGCGGCCCCGGCAGTAGCAGACTCGGCCAGCCAGGACTCGCCGGCGGCCGCCGGCGCGCCTTCCGGACCCGGGAGTCCGGCCGCCAGCGTTCCTTCGTTGTCGGCTTCCGCCCCGGCCAGCAGCTCGGCGAGCAGGCCGGCGAGCGGCAGATTTTCAGCCGCCTGTCCGAGTGGCTCGGCGGGTTCTTCCCACTGCTGCATCGGCGAGGTCTCCTTTCCGGCGGTTCCGGCAATCAGTGCAGACGGGCCTCCACCTCCGCCGCAAGCTCCTCGGGCCGGAACGGCTTGGTAATGTAGCCGTCGGCGCCCTGCTTCATCCCCCAATAGCGGTCGAACTCCTGGGTCTTGCTGCTGACGAAAATCACAGGGATCGAGCGCAGCTCGGCGTCGCTCTTGATCTGGCGGCACACCTGAAAGCCGCTGATCTTGGGCAGAACGACGTCAAGCAGGATCAGATCCGGCTTGTGCTGCCGCGCCTGCGCGAGCGCACGCTCCCCGTCTTCGGCAACCAGCAGATCATAGCCGCGGTTGGCGAGCGCGGCCTGCATCATCTGCAAATGCGCCGGACTGTCTTCCACCAGCAGGATTCGCTTTGCCATCTTTGCTTCAACCTCTCCACGCCGCCCGGCTAGCTGGTCCGGGCGGAAACGTATTTCTCCACAACCTCGGCCAGAGTGGCCTCCCGGAATGGTTTCGTGATGTAGTCGGTGGCGCCGGCCAGGCGCCCTTTCACCTTGTCGAAGAACCCGTCCTTGCCGCTGAGCATGACCACCGGAATCGACTTCGTCAGCGGCGCCTGCTTGATCACCTTGCAGACCTGGTAGCCGTCCATGCGCGGCATGGTGATGTCGAGCAGGACAAGATCCGGCGTCTCTTCGCTCAGCCGCGCCAGGGCCTGCATGCCGTCGGCGGCGGTCATCACCCGGTAGCCGAGCCGCTCCAGGGTGATCGAGACGATCTTCCGGACGGTGAGGCTGTCGTCCACGGCGAGGATCAGGCGCCGCGAACGCAGGCTTTCGAGCAGCCGCTGCACGCCCGCATGCCCGGGCTGCAACTCCAGCGCCTTCTTCAGGTGGGGCACCGCCTCGGCCGAGCGGTTCAGGTTCAGCAGGCAAAGCGCCAGCAGCAACCGGTCGGCGAAGCTCTCCTGCCGGCCAAGGCGGAGCTGCACGCGCTGCATCGCCTCGTGAACCGAATCTTCGTTGACGCCTTTGTTCTGGGCGTATTCCTCCGGCGAGGCCAGCACCGCCAGCACGCCGCAGCGCGGGCATCGCCTTTCGGCCCGGGGACAGGATGCGGAACAGACCGGACAGGTCCAGGAGATGGCCGGCGATGCCTGAGCCGCCGGATGCGGGGGCGCCGCCGCCGGCTGGTGGCCGTTGCCTTCCGCCGCCCTGGCCGCCGGCTTGCGCGCATAGCGCAGGCCGCTTTCCTGAAGGCGCGCCAGTGCCAGCGCGTTCATCGCCTGCTGGTTGTTCGGATTGATCTGGAGCACCCGGTCAAGCGCCGCCATCGCCTGCTGCTTGTCCTCGCTGAGGGCCGCAATCCACAGCCAGGCGTTCTCATTGTTCGGATCCCGCTCGACGAGCTCCGCCAGCAGCCGGCGCGCCAGCGCAAGCTGTCCCAGCTTGGCCGCAGTGATCGCTTCTGCCAACGCGACCTGGGGCTTCACCCACGCCGCATCCGCCATGGTCCGGTTCTCCATGTTTCAGGTCGCACTCGAGCCTCGGCCGTACGCGCGGAGGTTTCAACCCCATCTTGCGTACCACTTCACATTCGGAACAATCAGCGAAACACTTTAGGGGATTCCGCCAGTTCGCCGGATCCGTCAATTGCAGGCGAACCGTGGAAGGCGCTGCCGCTCAGGGCCTTGCCGATGCGGGCGGTTCAATCCGCACCGACTCGAGGATGAGGCTCAGCGTCCGCGCGTCGCCGGCCGGCGTGAACGCGCGGTCCGCCTCGAGAACAATGTCGAGGCGGTCCCCAGCCTGAGGCAGCGAGGACGTTCTCACGGTTTGGAGGCCGGGTTGCAAAAAGAAATCGCCGATGCGCGAGCCGTTCGCTGCCACCGCCAGACGGCGCGCCGGCGAGGCATCGGGCAGAAACAGCGTGATGGCCAGCACGCCGGGCGCGGGCTTCAGAACCAGCTCGGCGCGCTGCGCCATCCACCGGTAGCGGCCGTCTTCGAGGCCGTGAATCCCGCTGACGATATAAAGCTCGGCGTCCGGAGCGTTCATCGGCAGCTCCGTCCGCTCGATCGGCGCCTCCGCCACGCGGGTCACGGTGACGCGGTCCAGCGGCGCGCGCGTGATATCGAAGGGGCGCAGGCCAAAGGCGCAGGTCATCCACGCGGACTTGGCTTCCAGCCCCATGAGCTGGAGCGGCAGCGCGGGCCGGATCTCATGCGTGGCCACCGTCTCGGCGCGCCCGCCCACGGAGTAATGCACGGGAAAGCCGAGTTCGCTGCGCACGATGACGGCGGGCGGGCCGATGCGCTGGCCCGCCATCACCGGCACGGCGCCGCGCCGCTCCAGGTAGTAGCGGAGGCTCCATTCCCCCGCCACGTAGGTCTTCGGAGCGGTTTCGATCTTCCCGGCGATTTCCCTGTAGCCCTGCCAGTGATGCATCGCCGCCCAGGCAAGCGCGAACGCCAGCGCCGCCTGCGCCGCCACGGCCGCGGCCAGGCGGCGCCGCCCGAGCCGCTCCGCCGCCAGAATGGCCAGCGGCGCCGCCACAGGCAGCAGGTAGCGGGCCGCGCCAGCGAAGAACAGCAGGAGCGACGCGGCAAAGAAAATCCGCACCCACCAGCCCAGCCACCCGCCGACGCGCCACAGGATCAGCACGCCCACCGCGAATGAAACCCAGAACAGCGGGTGCGGGTCGAGCCACGCCGCCGGCAGTCCTGCCAGCAGCGGCCATCCGAGCTGCCACTCGGCCACCGGGCCGGTCAGCCACGCCAGGTGGGCGGTCAGCGCAGCGGCGCTTGCCAGCTTGTTGGAGAGCCGTTGCAGGCCGTAGTCGCTGAAATACTGCGCGCTCATCAGCACCGGCCAGACGCCCGCCGAGAGCCGCTCGGACACCTGATACGCGGCCACGGCGGCAGCCGGCGCCAGCGCTGCCACCCGCCCGCGGCCCAGCAGCCAGAGGACCGGGATGAACACCACGGCCTGATAGGCCGCCAGCCCGGCCAGGAACAGCGGAACGGCGGCCAGCCATTCGTGCCCGTGGACGAACAGGGCCATGCCCGCCAGCAGGCAGGCCACGAAGAGCACGTCCGAGTCGAATGTATTCGAAGACACCCACAGCACGGGCGTCGAAGCGAACAGCAGCGCGGCCGCCAGCGGCCGCTGCGTAAAGCGCCGCGCCAGCGCATAGCAGGACAGCACCGCGGCCAGCATCAGCGTGCCGTACCAGAGCCGCTGCACCGGCAGCGAGTCCGGCAACAGGCCCAGAAAGAAGGCGTTCAGCGGCGGGTGCGGATGCCCGAGCATCGACACGAGCCGCCCATGGAACACATAGCGGGCCTGATGCGGATGCAGCGGATCCTGACGGGCATGCTCGGCGCCCTTCAGGTAGTAAATGTCGTCGCCCTGAAGGGGGTGATGAAAAAAGGGCGCGCGGACGGCGGCCACGAACAGCACCAGCACACAGAGGTCGCGGAGCACGGTCTTCATCACAGCAGCGCCGGGCGCCAAGGCCAGTCTAGGGCGCAGGCGGGCCCGCCGTCCAGTGGCCCGGGCGGGCGAAGCCCAGCGCCGCTTCGGCCACATCCTCCGGCGGCGCTTCAAAGGGCAGGACGCAGACCCGGCCCCGCGGCGCCCATACCCGCGGATCGGTGGGTCCGAATAGCGCAATCACCGGCACGCCGCAGGCGGCAGCGAGATGGCTGATGCCGGAGTCATTGCCGATGTAGACCGCCGCGGCCGCAAGCCACCGGGCCAGCCCGCGCAGGTCTGCGAATCGCACGGCATCCGGCAGCTCCTCCTCCGGACCGGCGCACCAGAAAACCGGCAGCCGCCCGTCCAGCTTCTGCGCCACAGCGCGGAAGCGCTCGAGCGGCCAGTTCTTCCGCGGGCTGCCGGAGAACGGATGGATGACAGCATAGCCTGCCGAAGGAGCGCGGAAAGGCAGACGCGGCTTGGCGCCCGGAGGCGCGCCCACCTGCTCCAGATAGTAGTCGACCGCATGAACGGGGCAGCCCTCGGGCGGAATGGCACGGTGGAATTCGAAGGGAAGCCCGCGCACCTGCGCGCGGAAATCATCCCTCTGGGCGCCGTACCAGGAGACGATGCGGCCGAAGCGGGCCAGGCGTTCGAGCGTGCGCTGCGGAATCTGCAACGAGTCCAGGCCTTCGGCCACCAGCGAGCGCGCCGGCGCGATGTGCTCGAACAGCGGAATGTTCTGCTCCGGGCACCAGATCTCGGCGGGCCGCAGCCGCTCGACCGCCGGAAGGCTGACAATCGCGTCGCCAATCGCCCCGGGCCGGATGACCAGCGTCCCGGGGCCGCCCGCAGATCCGCGGGAGCGCAGGGCGGCTGCCTCCTCGGGCCCCGACTCGTTTCCCTCCGCGGAGGGGCCGTTCGCCTGAGGCAGGGTGTCTTCCAGGCCGTTCTGGATCATCCCACTCCATCCCTTGCCGCCGGCCAGCCGGGCTTCCACCGTAGCGGCGCTGACAGGTGGCTTGCGGCGGCCGCGATGAAAAGCGGCACGCCCCGCCCCCCCGCACCGGCACGCCGCCATCCGGCAAGGTCGGAGGGATGCGGGAAGGGAGGCGCGATGCTGGCCATCAGCCTCTGGCGCGGGGCCGGTTGGCAGCGCCGCCCTGCTTCATTTTTCGCAACGCCGCCTCGCGGTTGCGGCGCGCGTTGTCGTAGCCCGGATCGAGCGCCAGCGCGCGGTCGAAGTCGGCAATCGCCTCGCGATAGCGCCCCAGCCGCATCAGCGCGTAGCCGCGCGCGTTCCACGCCTGCGCGAGGGCCGGGTCTGCGGCGACCGCACAGGTGAGCGGCTCGAGTGCGGCTTCGAACTGTTCCCGCTGGATCAGGCGGCGGCCTTCGGCATGGCAGGCGGCGGCGCTGCGCGCGTCGGCCGGAGCGGCAGGAGCCGTCGGGGATGCCGTCCCCGGGGCGGACGCAACAGGATCGCCTGGCTGCCGGGAGCTCCCGGGGATGCCGGCGGGTTGAGCCTGCGGCGAGTCTTCCAGCCGGGCGGCAGGGCCGGATGAGGCAGCTTCCGCGCTGCCGGGACGGCTCCGCGACTGCGCCCCGGCCCGCGCCCGCTCTGCCAGCGAACGCAGCTCCGCGTCCTCCGGAGCCAGCTTCATCGCGCGTTCCAGATCCGCCAGCGCTTCCTCATACCGGCCCAGCAGGAATAAAGCGGCGCCGCGGGCATGCCAGCCGAGCGCGTTGTCGGGCGCCATCTCGATGGCGCGCGTCCGGTCCTGAAGACCGAGCTCGTGCATGCCGAGGGCGTGCAGGCTCCCACCGCGGGCCACCAGCGCCGCCGGGTTGCGCGGATCCAGCTCGACGGCCCGGTGCCGGTCGGCCAGCGCCTCTTCATGACGCCCGAGGCGGGCCAGCAGATCTCCGCGCACGAGCAGGATGCGCACCGAATCCGGGCGCAGCTCCAGCGCGGCCGTGTAATCCTGCAACGCTTCCTCGTGGCGCCCCTGCGCCTCGCGCGCGGCGCCGCGGTACATCAGCGCATCGGCGCGGGCGGGCCACCCTGTGGGCGCCGCAGCGAGGGCGGCCGAGAAGTCGCTCTCCGCGCGCTCGTACCGGCCCGCCTGCGCATGCGCATGGGCGCGCTCATACAGCGCGTCGGCGAACCTGGGATCCAGCGCCAGCGCGCGGTCGAAATCCTCGATCGCATCGTGGAATCGCTTGAGCGAAGCCAGCACCCTGCCGCGCTCGAACCAGGAGAGGGGATCATCCAGCCGGAGCCGGATGGCGCGCCCGAATGCCTCCAGCGCCTCCTCGGGACGGCCCAGGCGGTCCAGCGCCGCGCCGCGGCCCCGCTGCACGGCCGAGGTTTCGTGCTGCATGGCGAGGCACTGTTCGAAGGCTTGCAGCGCCGCCGCCGCGTCGCCGCGCGCCAGTTGCAGCTCTCCCCGCAGCCGCCATCCTTCAGGGTCGGAGCGGTTCAGCGCAAAGACGCCTTCCAGTTCCGCCGCGGCCTCCTCCAGCCTCCCCAGCCGGAGCAGCAGGCCCGCGCGCCGCCGCCGCGCCGCCGAAGATTTCGGGTTGTGGTGGAGGACTTCCGCATAAGCGGCCAGGGCCTGTTCCAGCCGGCCTTCCTGTTCCAGCCGCACGCCGCGCTCATAGGCGGCCTGCGCTGCTCGCCCGCTGCCCTGGCCCTGCGCCAGAGCGAGGCAGAGCGAGGACGCGACCGCGATGGCGGCAAGGCGAAACAGGCGCTCCCTCCTCGCGCGCATCTTACTCCATCGACCGGATGATCTCCTCCAGCCGACGCGCCAGCGCGGCGTGATCCTCGCCTTCCAGCCGCACCGGCCTGCCGATCTTCACGCGCACGATGCCCGGCCGCGGGAACCGCCAGTCCGGATGCAGCACGCGGTTCGATCCGCGGATCCGCACCGGCACCACGGGGATGCGCAGCCGCGCCGCCATCATGCCGATGCCTGGGAGGAAAGGCAGGATCGTCTCGTCGCGGCTGTGCTTTCCTTCCGGAAAGATGAGCGGGCACCAGCCCTCGGCCGCGAGTTCCCCCAGATACCGCAGCGCCTCGCGTGCGCCCGCTTCGCGCTGCGGAATCGGCACGGCGTTGAAGAGGAGGCAGGCCAGGTAGTAGTTCAGCGAATTGGTCAGCCGCTTCCACCAGGGGAACCGCTCCGGGTGGAAGTGGGCGTCAAAGAACTCCTTGCGCATCGCCGGCGCCAGCCGGTGCCGCCACTTCCACGGCATGGCGATGAACAGAATCGGGGTGTCGAAATAGCCCTGGTGGTTGGAGGCGAACAGCACCGGCGGCTCCAGCCCCTCCAGATTCTCGCGGCCTTCCACGCGCACCCACGCAAAGATCCGCGCCAGCCACAGCACCCAGGCGTTCAGGTGGAACACGCGGTGCCAGTGCGCCCACCGGCTGCGGTTCCAGCGCGGAAACTCGAACGGCTCGGCGGGCGGAGCCGGCGGAGCCTTTTCCATCTGCTTCAGATCCGCCACCGTGCGCGCGCTTGCAAAGGCCGCCTCGTCCAGTGTCCGCCCCAGTTGCTGCTCCAGCGCAACCATCAGCTCGATGCGGTCCAGCGAGGAAAGCCCCAGCTCGTCGAGCGTCGTCTCCGGCCTCACCTGCCGCCCGCCGGCGTAGCGGGCCAGGATGGCCGCCACCGGATCTTCCGCCGCCCGAGGCCCAGCCTGCGGCGCGCCGCCCGCCATCCGCTGCCGGATGAGCCTCCGTTTCAGCTTCCGCGTGCCCTCGGTGCGGGGCAGCTCCGGCTCTGGCCACACGGTCCAGCCGCGGATCCGCTGATGCTCTTCGAGCTGCGTGTTCGCCAGCCGCACGATGGCCTCGGCATCGGCGCCTTCCTCGAGCACCAGCACGGCATGGACGCTTTCGCCGCCCGCGCCGGGCAGGCCCACGGCAGCGGCCTCGCGCACGCCGCGGATTGCCTGCAACACTTTCTCCACGTCCTCGGGGAAGACGTTGCGGCCGTCGGGCAGGACGATCATTTCCTTCTTGCGGCCCCGGATGTAGAGCTGGCCCTCGGCATCCAGCTCGCCGATGTCGCCCGTGTGCAGCCAGCCGTCTTCGAACGCCTCGGCGGTCGCTTCCGGGTCGTTGTAGTAGCCCGAGGTGATGTTGGGGCCGCGCACCAGCACTTCGCCATCCGGCGCGATGCGGATCTCGACGCCCGCAATCGGCTTGCCCACCGAGCCGCGCCGCGCGTGGAACGGGTGGTTCAGCGTCACGATCGGTGCAGCTTCCGTCAGCCCGTACCCCTGAATCACCGCGAAGCCCAGATTGCCCCAGAACTCTTCAAGCGCGGAGTCGAGCGCCGCTCCGCCCACGATGAAGCTCCAGAACTTCCAGCCGAACAGGGAATGCACGCGCCGGTAGCGCCACCACCGCCGCCAGAACCTCTCGCCCGGCGGCGCAGGCTGGCCTGCCTCCGGAGCCACCGCGAGAATGTACTCCCGGAGCAGCTCGAGGATCCGCGGCACCGAGACCATCACGCTGATGCGGCGCGTGCGGATCTGCCGCACGATCTCGCGCGGATCCTGCGTGCGCAGGAACACCACCGTGCCGCCGAGAATCGGCGGGATGAAGGCCGCCATCGCCTGCCCGAACATGTGGCTCAGCGGCAGCAGGTCGAGGAAGCGGATCGGGTGGAACGGCTTCGCGTAATGGAGATACTTCCGGATCTCCCGCTCTACCGGAACAATATTGGCGAGAATGTTGCGGTGCGTGATGACCACGCCTTTGGGATCCGCCGTCGCGCCGGAAGTGAACAGGATCTGGACGGTGTCGGACGCGGCGATCTCCGCCGGCGGCGCTTCGGGCGCGGGCGTGCGCCAGTCCATCTCTTCCAGCCGCCACGCCGCCGCCTGCGGCGGCAGCTCCCGCGGATGCACGGCTTCGCCCAGCAGGATGACCTTCGGCGCGGTGATCCGCACCACGCGCGCAAAGAAATCCTCCGAATGCCGCTCGTCCACCGGAACCACGGCTGCGCCCCGCAGCACGCAGCCCCAGAAGGCCGCCACCCATTCCGGGCGGTTCTCGCTCCACAGCACCACCCGGTCGCCGCGCTCCACGCCTGCCTCCGCCAGACGCACGGCAAAACGGCGGGCGGCGGCTTCGAGCTGCCCGTAGGTATAGGCACGCGGGCGAACGCCGTCGTCATAGGCAAGCGCCGCGCCCTGCTGCCGCACGATCGAGTCGAAGAAATCGACGAGCGTGTCGCGCTTCATGGCCTGCCGGCAGGCGCCGCCCTTACTGGATCGTGCTCGAGCCTTCGACGCCCATCGTCATGTCGGGCACGTTGCGGTTGATGTAGTTGTCGAGGTTGATGACGTAGGTCTCCGGCGCCTCGATCAGCACCTGCGAATGCGTCGCGCAGATGATACGGAACTTCTTCTGGTCGACCAGCTCCAGAAGCATCTTCAGAATGCGCCGCTGGTTGGAGACCGAAAGCGCCATCTCCGGCTCGTCCAGCAGCAGCATCGTGCCCTCTGGCAGCGCCGGGAAGGTCTCGCGGAACAGCGACAGCATCACCTGCCCGTGCGACGCCATCTGGATGAACTCCTGCATCTGCGGATTGTTGGCGAACAGCTCCAGATGCATGCGCGGGTTGTGGTGCTCAGCGTCGAAAAGGAACACCTTCGGCGTCTCGATCCTGTTCTCGATGCGGTAGATGTAGCCGTCGATCTGGTCTCCGCGCATCGCGTAATAAATCGAGTGCAGCAGCGTCGACTTGCCGCAGCCGTTCTCGCCGGTCAGCAGAATGAGCGGATGCCGCAGATCGACGACGATCGGCATATGGAAGTTCAGGTTCACAAGAACCGGATGAGCCAGAATTTTCAGGAACATGCCAGAGTGCCTGCTTTCAGGATAGCAGCCGCCCGTGCAACCGCCCCCTTTCAGCCGCGGCGCAGGCGGAACCGCCGGAACGACGCCGTATTGAAAAAGCTGCCCAGCCCGATGCGGCCCGCGCCCAGGCTGAGATCCACGGCCTTCAGCGACGGAGAGGTCCTCCCGTCGACCCACGCTTCCACCTGTCCGGTGGCCGCGTCATACTGCATCCGCACCGAATGCCAGTCCGCCGTCGGCAGCGATCCTGGCCCCTCCAGCGGGCTGATGCGCACGCGGTCGCCGCCGAAACAGTGAAAGACCCCGTTGTGAACCTCCACCTGCGAAGCGGCGTCGTCGGAAAGGTGCACGTAGTTGAAGTAGCCGTCCTTCTGCCACGCGTAGACAAGGATCAGCGATCCCTTCGGCGACGAGCGGCGCACGTCCACCTCCAGGGTGAAGCGGGCCAGCGGCTCGGTGCGCGCCAGCGCAAACTGGATGGGCCGGCGGGGATTGGCCTGCTGCGGGCGCGCCGTCACCAGATGCAGCTCGTCCGGCTCCACGCGCCAGTCCGCCGCCGAGATCACCTGCCATTTCAGGCCGAAGGCTTCGATCTCCTCCGCCAGCGGCGGAGTGGCGGTCTTCTGCGCCTGCGCCGCGATAAGCATCGGAGCTGCGCCAAGAAACGCGCGCCGGTTCATGCGTCCATCTTACGGCGCGCCGGCCCTGTGTGCGGAAGGAAGGACCCGAAGCAGGCTGCCGAGCCTTGCGTTGCGCTTTCCGGCACGGGGGCTCAGTTCTTGCTCGCGCGGGCCGCTTTCGGCGTCTCGGCGGGAGCGGCCTGCGGCTGCGCATTCGGCTGCGGATGCGCCAGCCCCAGCGCGGCGCGCACCTGCGCGTCGAGCTGAGCCATCACGTCCGGGTGGTCCTTCAGGAACTGCTTCGCGTTCTCGCGCCCCTGCCCGATGCGCTCGCCGTTGTAGCTGTACCAGGAGCCGCTCTTGTCGACGATGTTCAGGTTCACCGCCGTGTCCAGCAGGTCGCCGGTGACGCTGATGCCCTCGCCGTAAAGAATGTCAAATTCGGCCTCGCGGAACGGCGGCGCCAGCTTGTTCTTCACCACCTTCACCTTGGTCCGGTTGCCGGTGACGTTCTCCCCGTCCTTGATCGCCGCAATGCGCCGGATGTCCAGCCGGACGCTGGAATAGAACTTCAGCGCGCGCCCGCCGGTGGTCGTCTCCGGGTTGCCGAACATCACGCCGATCTTCTCGCGGATCTGGTTGATGAAGATCAGGCACGTGTTCGATTTCGCCACGATGCCGGTCAGCTTGCGCATCGCCTGCGACATCAGCCGCGCCTGCACGCCCACGAACGAGTCGCCCATCTCGCCATCGAGCTCCGCCTTGGGCACCAGCGCCGCCACAGAGTCCACCACCACCACGTCAATGGCGTTCGAGCCGATCAGCGCCGCGGTGATCTCCAGCGCCTGCTCGGCATAGTCCGGCTGCGAAACCAGCAGGTTGTCGACATCCACGCCCAGCTTCTTCGCGTAAATCGGATCGAGCGCGTGCTCGACGTCGACGAACGCCGCCATCCCCCCCGCCTTCTGCGCCTGCGCCACTACCTGGAGCGCAATCGTCGTCTTGCCCGACGACTCCGGTCCGAAAATCTCAATGATGCGTCCGCGCGGGAAGCCGCCCACGCCCAGCGCGTAGTCGAGCGAGATCGACCCCGAAGGAATCACGCTCACCGGCACGACCGCTTCCTGCGAGCCCAGCCGCTGGATGACGCCCTTGCCGTACTGCTTCTCGATATTGCCCAGCGTCACCGCCAGCAGGCGCTGCTTTTCCTTCTCGTCGAGGGGCATGGAGAACTCCTATGTGTAATTTCTTACAGTATAACAGAAACCGCGCAAATGGACCGCCCGGACTGAATCCTCAGTGTACCTAGTGCGGCAACGCGGGGAAAGATCTCGCATGCAGACACAGCCCCCGAGCTGCCCGCTCCCGGAACGCTCCCTGCGCGGTCCGCCCCGTTTTGACCCGCGCCCCGCCTGTCGGCTATGATGGGAGAAGTTACAGTTCGCCGGAAGAAGACTGTCTTTGGAGACTCATGGCTAATCACGTTTCCTCGCTCAAGCGCGTGCGCATCACCAAGCGGCGCACGGCGATCAACAAGATCCGCAAGTCGCGCATGCGCCACGCCATCCGCAATCTGCGCCGGGCGTTGGAGAAGAAGGATCTCGCCCTGGCCGCGCAACTGATGCCGAAAACCTTTTCGCTGATCGATCGCGCCGCCAAGTGGGGCATCATCAAGGACAACACCGCCTCCCGCTACAAGAGCCGCCTGCACCGGCGGCTGAAGGCCCTGGAGGGCGCTGCGCCCCAGGCCTGATCTTCGCAGTTCCATCTCCTTCCCGGGCGGCCTTCCGCAAAGGCCGCCCTTTTTCTGTGCGCGCATGGCCACAGGGAGCGAGCCTGCCGGGAGCGCCGGGCGCACGCAGCAGCCGCGAGTGGCCCGGGCGGGTTCCGGGGGAGTGCCGATAAAATCTGTCATGTGAACCCTCTCCGACGTCCCTCGTGGTCCCCTTACGCCGCTGGCGCTGCCATCGGCGTGCTGAGCTGGTTTGCGTTTCTCACCGCGGGCCGCCCGCTCGGGGTTTCTTCGGCCTTCGTGCGGTTGGCGGCATGGATCGAAGGGCTGATTGCGCCCGCGCATGTCGAGGCCACGCCCTACCTGGCACGGCTCCGGCCCGTGCTTGACTGGGAGTTCTTCCTCGTGGCCGGCATCGGGCTTGGCGCGCTGGCGGCATCGCGGCTGGGAGAAGTCAGGCGGCAGGAGCGCCCCCCGGCGAAGCGCATCGCCGAAGCTGTCATCGGCGGCTTTTTCCTGATGATTGGCGCCCGGCTCGCCAACGGCTGCACCAGCGGCAATGGCATCTCCGGCTCGCTGCAACTGGCCTTGTCGGGATGGGTGTTCTTCCTCACGATCTTCGTCTCCGGCGCTGCTGCCGCCATGCTCTTCCGCAGGGAGGCCCGCTGACCATGTTCGACACGCTGCCGCGCATTCTTCTCGGTCTCCTCACCGGCTTCCTGTTCGGGTTCTTTCTTCAGAAGGGCCGCGTCTCAAACCGCCGCGTCATCCTCGGCCAGTTTCTGCTGCGCGACTTCACGGTGATGAAGATCATGATGACGGCGATCCTGGTCGGCGGCATCGGCGTCTACGCGATGCTGGCCGCCGGCTGGGTGCAACTGTCCATCAAGCCCGCCCACCTGGCCACCATCGTCCTCGGCGGGCTGATCTTCGGCCCGGCGATGGTCTTCCTTGGCTACTGCCCGGGCACCGCCGTCGCCGCAGCCGGCGAGGGCAAGCGGGACGCATGGTGGGGCCTTCTCGGCATGACGCTGGGAGCGGCCGTGTATTCGGAGCTCGACGCCTCCTGCGCCCGGCTGCGCGCGCTGGCCGACTTCGGCCCGGTCACGCTGCCGCAGATCACTGGCATCCCCGCGCACGTCTGGTTCGCAGCGGTGCTCGTGTTTGCCGTACTCTTCTTCCGCTGGATCGACTCGCGCAGGGCGGCCTGAGGCGCGCAATGCAACGCAGACTCCGGTGGGGCATTCTCGGCGTGGCGAAGATTGCCGTCAACAAGGTGATCCCCGCCATGCGCCTCTGCCAATGGTGCGAGCCCGTGGCCATCGCTTCGCGCGACGCGCGCAAAGCGCAACAGGCGGCCGCGGCTCTGGGCCTGCCCCGCGCCTTCGGCTCGTACGAAGAGCTGCTCGCCGACCCGGAAATCGACGTCATCTACAATCCCCTCCCGAACCACCTCCATGTGCCCTGGTCGATCCGCGCGCTCGAGGCTGGCAAACACGTCCTGTGCGAGAAGCCGCTCGGGCTTTCCACCAGCGAAGTGCGCGCCCTCATCGACGCCCGCAACCGCGCCGGACAGTGCGCCGGAGAAGCGTTTATGGTGCGCACGCATCCGCAGTGGCTGCGTGTGAAGGAATTGGCGGATTCCGGCGCCATCGGGCCGCTCCGGCAGGTGCAGGCGTGGTTCAGCTACTTCAACCGCGACCCGGCCAACGTGCGCAACGTGCCCGAATACGGCGGGGGCGGGCTGCTGGACATCGGCTGCTACCCGGTCTTCCTTTCCCGGTTCCTGTTCGGCGAGGAGCCGGTGCGGGCAGCCTGCCGCATGGACATCGATCCGCAGTTCGGCGTGGACCGCTCCTGCGCCGCGCTGCTCGAGTTTCCCTCCGGAACCTGCGTGTTCACCTGCGCCACGCAGCTCGCGCCTGCGCAGCGCGTCATCGTCTTCGGCGAGAAGGCGCGCATCGAAGTGGAAATTCCCTTCAACGCCCCCAACGACCGCCCCTGCCGGCTCCTGCTCGACGACGGCAGCGACCTTGCCGGCGGCTCCCGGCGCGTGGAGGAGGTGCCCGTCTGCGACCAGTACGCCATCCAGGCGGACGAGTTCTCGCTTGCGGCGATGGGCCGCCGCAGCGTGCCCGTGCCGCTCGAAGACAGCCTCCGCACGATGGCGGTCATCGAGGCGTTGCAGGCCTCCGCGCGGTCCGGGCGTATGGAGCCGGTCGCCTCTTTCTGAGTGAAATGCGAAAAGGGCCGGCCCCATGCGGGGATCCGGCCCTCTTCCGGCACAGAAGAACGCAACTAGCTGCGGCGGGCCGGCGCGGGACGCGCGGGCGCGCCCGGCTTGCCCATGTTCTCGATCTCGTTGAAGTAGACCATGCGGCCCTGATCGAGAGCGAGGTTCGAAAGGATCACCGCGATCGAATCCTGCAACCCGACCTCCAGGTCCGCCTTCGGGCGCCCGCCCGTGCGGACGTCGTGGAAGAACGATTCGAGCTGCGTGTCCACCGGGTTCTTCTCTTCCTCGGGCACGAGGATGCCTTTCTGATACAGCCAGAGCCGCGCGTATTTCAGCTCCCGCTCGAGGAAGCTCTCCTTGCCCGTCATCAGATCCTTGCTGAGCAGGATGGGCAGCGGGCGCGAGCCGGCCGCCGCCACCATCGTGGCGCCGGCCTTGAACTCCTCCTTCTTGGCCGCCTTCTTGGTCTCTTCCGCCTTCGAAGGCGGGTTCGGCTCGCGGAACCACATGCCGATGGGGCGGTTGTTGTCGTCGCCGATGGTGATGTGGATGGTGCCGTGCGTGCCCTCGATGATCTCTCCCATCTCGGTGCGCGCGCCGCCCACCCCGGGCCAGTGCGTCGAGCACGGCACGCTTGTCCAGACCAGCCTGCGGCCCTTCGGGTACTTGTAAATAAGCTGGACGTTGTCGTAGACGTCGCGGCCGTCTTTCATGTAGTCCAGCGTGCCCAGGCCCATCACTGCCTCCGGCGTCATGCCCAGCATCCAGTCGGCGACGTCGATCTGATGCGAGGCCAGCTCCGCCACCAGGCCGCCAGAGTATTCGCGGAACAGGCGCCAGTTGGCCAGCCGCTCGTTCGGCACGCCCTTCTTCATCTTCCAGCCCGGGTTGCGGTGCCACTGCGCCTGCACGAAGCCCACTTCGCCAAGGAGGCCCTTTTCGATCATCTGCCGCGCCGCCTGGTACATCGCGCTGTAGCGGCGCTGCAAGCCCACCTGCAATACCTGCTTCGGTTTCGACAGCGCCAGCGCCTTCAGCGCGTGCACCTCCTCCGGCTTGAACACGAGGCTCTTCTCGCAGAAGACGTGCTTGCCGGCGTCGAGGGCGTCGCGCGTCACCGGGAAGTGCATGAACAGAGGCGTCGTGACAAAGACGGCTTCCACCTCCCTGTCTGCCAGCAGCTCGCGATAGTCCTTGTAGCGGCGCGGGCTGCCGCCGATGGTCTGCTGCGCCTTGTTCAACGCCTCGTCGCTGATGTCGCAGATGGCAACGCAGACGCCCGTGTCAATGCCCTTCAGGTGCTTCAGCAGGTAGGTGCCCCGGCTGCCCGTACCCACCATGCCATACTTGACGGGATCCGCGGCGGCGCGCGCTTTCAGAATGGCGGGCGCGCCTTCCAGTTTCGTCATCGCCGCGCCGGCCATCGCTGCGGCGGCGCCGGCGGTCTTCATCGCTTCGCGGCGGGTCATCTCCTTGGGTTCAGCCATGCAAGTCAACCTCTGGGTGCAAAAATACGGGTCGCCCGGACCGGCGGGAAGGATCCCGCAGACATTCTACTAGATTGGACGCACCTCTCACGCGGCGGTTCCCACCGCGGTTTCCTTCGGCCCTATCCGGGACTCTGCCTCAGCTCATCGCCTGCTTTTCGGCGAGCGGACCGATGACGGGCAGCACCAGCCGGTCCCCCTGATATGCCTTCCACATCAGCACAAGCCAGAGGATGAACCCGCCCAACGCGACTGCCGCCCACAACAGCAGGCTCAGCATCCATCCCAGCACAGGAATGGCCGCCAGTGCGGCGCTGAGGATCATCTCCACGATCCAGATGGCGATCCAGGCGACGTTGAAGAAGATCGACTGGAACGCATGGAAGCGGACTGTGCGGCTGGTGTTATAGGGCGCAATCACGAGAAAAATGATCCCCGTGATCAGCCCTGCCAGGTAACAGAGCGCTCCCGCCACGTTCTCCGTGAGCCCCGCCTGTGCAGGCGGAGCCCCGTAGCCGGGAGGCGGGTATCCGCCCGGCGGATATTGCCCCGGGGGCGGACTGCCTCCCGGCGGCGCATAACCTCCTCCAGGAGCCTGCCCCATGGGGCGGCCGCAGTTCGGACAGAACGCCCCCTCGACAGGCGAACCACAGTTGGCGCAATAGGGCATGGTACGGCTATTGAATCACGGATCCCTCGCAGAATCAACAGTTTTTTTCTGCCTCCTGCCGCCTCACCCGCCACGCAATCCATTCCGCGCCCGCCAGCACCACCATCGCCGCGAAGAAGCTCCAGGTGAGAATCGTCACCGAGTGCTTGAACACGCCGAACTCCCGGTCGAACTTCCGGAACAGCCACGGCCAGATGGCCAGGTTGATCCACTTGAGAAGCTCCAGCACCAGCCCCACCACCACCACGCGCGGCAGAATCGCGCGCTTCGGCACGCTCGTGTTCGGCAGATAGACGTAAATCAGGAACAGCACCAGAATCGTCACCGGCAGCGACGCCGCCTTGGCGATCATCTTGATCACGAACGGCGCGCTTGTGCCCGCAGGGCCGAAAAACGCCTCCCACACCTGCACGCCGGCGCCTGTCAGCGCCGCCGAAAACAGCGCCAGCGTGCCGCAAAGGAAGATCAGCCCCATGCTCACCGCCTGGTTCTTCAGCAGGTTCCTGTTCTCCTTCGCGCCCCAGGCCCGGTTCAGGGCCACTTCCAGCGGCAGGAAAACGCCATTGGCCGTGAACAGCAGCAGCAGGATCGACAGCCATTCCACCTGCCGCCGCCATTGCGTGATCGTCTCAAGGTTGTAGACAAGGAATTGCCCCGTCGCCCCGGCGAAAAAATCCTGGATGGTGGCATACAGCGCCGTGATGGCCGCCGGCCAGCCCAGCACATTGCGGAAGACGGCGATCAGCACCAGCATGAACGGCCAGAACGAAAGCAGCACGTTGGCCGCCACCGCGAACGCATACACGTGCGATTCGGTCGAGAGCACATACCGCCCGATCTGCCGGGCGTCCGCCTTCAGCTCGGACAGCGCCGCCCGCACCTCTTTCACGAACTGCCGGAACCACTCGGCCACGATTCGATACTATCCATCGGGGAGCCTCCATGTCGCTGTTCGAACCCGTTCTTCACTCCGTCTCCTATGCGGGCGTCTGGCCCGGCCAGGCGCGCCTCACCCTCGATGAGTTCCTTCGGAAGGCCGCGGAACTCGGCTTCCGCGCAGTGATGCTGATGGCGAAACGGCCGCACCTCTCCGTGCTCGACTACGGCCGCGAGGAGTGCCTGCGGCTGCGCGAGCGCATGGAGTCTCTGGGCCTGCGCTGCGCCGTCCTGGCGGGCTACAACAACTTCTCGGCCGGCGCGGACCGTCCGGACATCCCGCTCGTGGAGATGCAGCTCGCCCACATCGAGGCGCTGTGCCGCCGCGCCGCGGACCTCGGAGCTTCCGTAGTGCGCATCTTCACCGCGTACGAAGATCCGCTCTTCCCGCCGCACCGGCTGGTGGAGATTCTGCGCGAAGCCGCCGGCCGCGCCGCCCGCTACGACGTCGTCCTCGGCGTGCAGAACCACCACGACTGCGCCTCGCACTACCTCTCCCTGCGCGACCTGCTGGATGCCGTGAACCATCCACATTGCAGGGCCTGCTTCGACGCCTGGACGCCTGCTCTCCAGGGCGACAACATCGAAACTGCCGCCCGCGTCATGGCCCCTTACACCGTTCACACGACCGCGGCGGATTATCAGTTGCGGCCCCGCTTCCGTTACCAGCCCGCGCAGGTCAACTTCGAGCCGCTGACACCCGCAACCATCGCCGTCCCGATGGGCGAGGGGATCATCAACTACCGCGCCTTTCTCACCGCGCTGTACGAGGGAGGCTACCGCGGCCCCGTCGCCTACGAAATGTGCAGCCCGCTGCGCGGCGGCGGATCCGTCGAAAACCTCGACCGGTGCGCGCGGCGGTTTGTGGAGTTTCTATCGCAGCTCGGAGCGTGATCGCCAGGGATCTCCTGCCACATCGGCCCTGCTCCCTGCGGTGCGCCGCGCCGGCTGTTCCGTTCTGTGAAGAACTTTGTCCGGAAGGAGACCGGAATGGCCCGCGACGCAAGGTCCCGGAGTTCGACCCGGCGCATCCGGGGCGTTGGGAACCTCCCGCTTCTCGCACCCGGCCGGGCCTTCCGCAGTCTTCTTCGTGAGGTAACGAAGAACGCGCGCCGACAGACGCCCCGCGCCGTTCGTTGTGACCGCAGCCGGCTGCGGCAGAGCTGTGGCCGCCACCCAGTCGCCGCAAAAATGCACCACGGGTCCGTGTTCGCCGGCGGCGTGATGGCCGGGCCTGCCTGGCCCCGGCGAAGCCTCTTTGCCACGCCGGGCCAGCGCCGTGCTGATCGGAATCCGTGAAGGGAAGAGCACCTCAGTGTGGCACCCGGAGCAGGCGAAGCAAAGTAAAGAATTCCGGGCAGGGAAATCCTGAAATTGTCGGGTGGAGTCATGACCGGGATGCAAACACGGGCAATCGGAACGCTGCCGGAAATCCGGCACAAGGGGCAACCTGATGAGAAGACCAAACCTTGTGATGTGTTGTCTTGTCCGGATGGCTCCGCTTCGCGCGCAGGTCCCGGATGCCGCGGACGGGAAGGGCTTTCGGGGGCAGATCGGGATTCTCACGGTGGCAGATCAGATCGGAACGCTCATTCTGGTGCATCCCATGGACCGACGGGAGCCGCTTGTACTGGTGTTGCAATACACAGGGACAGGGAAGTTCCTGCTGGATGGGAAAAGAAATGCACGTTCTACCTGGGCAGGGGCGTGGTGGCCTTGGCTGGCGAGGACGGAACGAAACGGATGGCGAGGTCCCCGAATCTTCCTGTGGCCGCATCGCCTGGAAAGCTCTCACCAGGAAACTGGCAAGTCGTGCGGATCGCCGGGTGCGGCCAGTCCTTTCCTCTTTCGGCAAGACAACTGGCGAACCTGCGGTCTTTCGGCCTGTGCAGCCCCATTGCGTGTGCGCCTGAGTCGGGACGGACCGGAACGAAGCTGAATCTACCCGCCGAGTGCTGCGGCGGGATGTCCTGCACTTCGGGAGGCGAGTGTGCCGCCAGTTGCAGCGTTGGCAGCGTCGGTTGCCCGGCAAGCTGCTCTACCGGCTGGTACTCCTGCCGCAATGCAAACACGGACAACTGTCGGTGTTGCAGGAACAACTGAGCCGAAAAGAAAAGGGTGAGCACGGTTCGGGCCGCCGATTCGCTGACGTGGAATGTCAGGGCAAATCAGGCGCCTTTGGCCGCCCCGTCATCGCGCGGGAGGCTGTGGCATGCCGCACAGATCAACGCGCGTCGAGCTGCCTGATGAGCTCCAGCAGCCGCTGCGTCGTGAATGGCTTGTGAAGGAACCGCGTTTTCTGATCCTGCCCGGCGCCGTCTGCCCTTCCCGGGAGATCCTCTTCGCTTGCGTAGCCGGAAACGAACAGCACACGCAGCTCGGGGAAACGCATGCGCATCCGCTCGGCCAGCTCCTTGCCGGAAATCCCGGGCATGGTCAGATCAGTGACCAGGACCGCAGGCGCATGGCGGCGATCCTGCCAGAGCTCCAGCGCTTCCTGGGCCGAACCCGCCTGCACCACCGCGTAACCGGCGCGCTCCAGCGCCCGCGCCACCAGGCTGCGGATGCCCGGCTCGTCTTCTACCAGCAGCACCGCCTCTTCCTCCGCCGCCGCATCCGGCGCCCGCGGGCATTCGATGACCAGCGCATCGCCCTCCAGCCGCATCGACCCGCCCAGTTTCTCCCAGCTCTTCACGAGCCCCGCCAGGCCCAGCGGCGGATCCGTGCCAGCCTTCTCCCCCGCGAACGGTTCGAAGAACCGCTCCCGCGCTTCTTCGCGGATCTGCGCGCCGGGCCATTCGAGCCGCAGTTGCACGCGTTCAGAGTCCAAAGCGAGCGCCGCCAGCCGCAGCCGTCCCGTTTCGCCAAGCATCGGCCGCAGATACCGCGCTGCTTCGATCACGATCTCCTCGAGCAGCTCCGGCGAAGCCTGCGCGCACAATCCCGGCGCCGGCGGTTCGGCAACGACACGGAATTCCTCGAGCCGCGCCGCCGCCTCGCGCATCCATGCCTCCAGCGGCACGGACGCTGCTTCGTACTCCCGCGGCGCCGTGAGCGCATTCAGGTCGCGGGTCAGCCGGCCCAGCCGTTCCGCCGCGCGCAGGATCTCCGCCATGCCGGCGCGCCGCACGTCGCCCTCGGGAAGGCTTTCGAGGATCTCTTCTCCGTAGCCGCCGATGATCATGAGCAGGTTGTTGGCGACATGCGCCACGCGCGCCGCCAGCCGCTCGAGCGCGGCCCGCTTGGCCCGCTCCACCTGCTGCGCCGGGTCCGGAGCCGGCCGAGAGGGCTGGGGCTTCTCTCCGGGCTCCGGAACGGATTCCTGTTCCTCGGCCTCCCCTTCCGCTTCCCCCGCCGCTTCGAGCACCGTCAGCAGCACTTCCCGCTGCTCCCCGTGCGTCCACTCCGGCGCCGGGTCCATCCTCAGGTGGAAGTGCCGCGCGGACTCGCCTTCGCCGGTGAGCACCTCGCACTCGCCCAGCGAAGCGCCAGTCTCGGCCACCTCCCGCACCCAGTCGGCCACCGGAGCCTCGGCAAACAATCCGGTGACGCTGGTGCGCGCCACGTCTTCCGCCGCCAGCCCGAAGGTGTCCCGAAAAGCGCGGTTGGCTGCGCGCAGCTCGCCCGCGGCGCTCACCACCGCCACCGCCACGGGGAGCTTCGCCAGCAGCTCCTGGAAATAGCGCCGCTCGGACTCCACCAGCGCCAGCAGGCGGGCGACGTCCACCGGCTTCCAGGATTCGTATTCGGCGCGCTGCATGGCGGCTCTGCCCTCAGTCTCCGCGCCGGCGAAGAAACCGGCAACGGAACGGAATGCCCAATTTTACTTCGGCCTGTACCGGGACTCGGGTTCTAGGGTAAACACCTGTCAGGCCCGCGGATGGGCCTTGTCGTAGACCTCCATCAGCTCGCGCAGCGAGACCTGCGTGTACTTCTGCGTCGTCGAAAGCGACGCGTGTCCGAGCAGCTCCTGGATGGCGCGCAGGTCGGCGCCCGAGTTCAGCAGGTGCGTGGCGTAAGCGTGCCGCAGCGAGTGCGGATGGATGGAAGGATCGCCTGCCACTGCCACCGCATACAGATGCAGGATCTTCCGCGCGCCCCGCGCCGTCAGCCGGCTCCCGCGGTGGTTCACGAACAGGGCTCTCTCGCCGGGCGCGGCGCGGCGGCACTCCACATACCTGCGCAGGGCTTCGAGCGCGCGTCCCGGAATGGGCACCTGCCGTTCCTTCTTCCTCTTGCCCCGGACGCGCACCCAGCCTTCGCGCAGATCGACGTCCTCCAGATTCATCCCTTCCAGCTCGCTGATGCGCACTCCGCAGCCATAGAGCACTTCCAGCAGCGCCAGGTCCCGCTCCGGGTACGGACGCTCGAGCCGCCCTTCGGCCACGCCGTCGATCAGCGCATTGGTCTGCTCCTCGGTGGGCACCACCGGCAGCCGTTTCGGCAGGCGCGGCGTGGCCAGCAGCTTCGCCTTGTTGACGGAAACCACGCCGCGGCGCAGACAGTGTTCGAACAGGCTGCGCACGGCCGCGAGCTTGCGCCGGATCGTGGTCTTGTCCAGCCCCAGCTCGTAGAGGTGCCCCAGCCACTCGCGCAGCTCGAGCACGTCGAACTGCGCCGGCGCCGGCGGCTCCAGCCCGCCGCGGGTGAAGTAGCCGAGAAACTGCCGCAGATCCACGCCGTAGGTGGCAATGGTCTGCTCGCTGGCGCTCTGGCGCCGCAGCTCCGCAAGGTAGTCCTCAATCCATCGCTCCAGCTCGCTCATGGCGTTCCAGCGCCTCCAGCGCGCGGCGGCACAGTTCGGCGTGCCGCGCCTTGCGGTCCCTTCCCAGCCGCTTCCGCGTCTCCTCGTCCAGCTCCGGCAGCAGGTCGAAGGCGATGTTGGCCGGCTGGTACGCGCCGCCGCGGGCGTGCGTCACATAGTGCACCAGCGATCCGAGCGCCGTCTCGCGCGGCACGCGGCGCGGCGGTTCGCCGCGGGCCATGGCCGCCGCGACGCGTCCGGCCAGCAGGCCCGTGGCCATCGATTCGACATAGCCCTCGACGCCGGAGATCTGCCCCGCGAACAGAATCCGCGGTTCCTGTTTCAGCCGGAGATGCTCGTCGAGCAGCGCCGGCGCGTGGATGTACGTGTTGCGGTGGATCTGTCCATAGCGCAGGAATTCGGCCTGCTCAAGCCCCGGAATCATCCGGAAAATGCGCTTCTGCTCCCCGAACTTCATATAGTTCTGGAAGCCCACCATGTTGTAGCTGCCGGCGCGCAGGTCTTCCTGCCGGAGCTGCACGACGGCATACGGCCTCCGGCCCGTGCGCGGATCGACCAGCCCCACCGGCTTCATCGGCCCGAAGCGCAGCGTGTCACGCCCGCGCCGTGCCAGCTCCTCGATGGGAAGGCACGCTTCGAAGAACGGCACCTTGCCTTCGC
Organism: Bryobacteraceae bacterium; assembly: GCA_025056865.1. GTDB lineage: Bacteria > Acidobacteriota > Terriglobia > Bryobacterales > Bryobacteraceae > JANWVO01. The sequence goes on along the minus strand of JANWVO010000037.1, from coordinate 12,273 downwards.
GCAGCAGCCGGTCCTCTTCGATGTGCGCGTCGGCGGGCTCGGCGGCCAGCACGGCGTCGACGAACGCCTCGTACTGCTCGCGGTCCAGCGGGCAGTTGAGGTAATCGTCGCCGCCATCGAGCGACTTGCCGTAGCGAGACGCGGCGAAAACCTTTGTCCGGTCAATCGTTGCCGCGTCAACAATCGGGCTGATCGAATCGTAGAAATACAGTCCCTCGCGGCCGGTGCGGCGCGCAATGTCCTCCGCCAGCGCGCCAGAAGTGAGCGGCCCGGTGGCAACGATCACGATGCCGTCGGGCGGAATCTCCGTCACCTCCTCGCGCACCAGGCGGATGCGAGGCTCGGCAAGGATCGCCTGCGTCACCTCGCGCGCGAACTGCTCGCGGTCCACCGTCAGCGCATGGCCGCCCGGCACGCGCGCCTTCGCCGCCGCCTGCATCCCGAGCGAGCCCAGCCGCCGCAGCTCCTCCTTCAGCAGCCACGAGGCCGTGTTCTCCGCATCGCTCTTCAGCGAGTTCGAGCAGACGAGTTCGGCCAGCTCGCCGGTGCGGTGCGCCGCCGTCTGCCGCGCCGGCCGCATTTCGTATAGGATGCACTCAAGACCCGAGCGCGCGATCTGCCAGGCCGCCTCCGCGCCGGCCAGGCCGCCGCCCAGAACATGAATCACGGTTTTTGATCCCAAGCTATTTCCATTGTAGGACCGCCATGACCCGACGCCTGCTTCTATTCTTTGCAATCACCGCCGGCGCTCTGGCGCAGCCGGCGGTGCGCTACACGCTGCGCTTTCCGCAGCCGCACACGCACTATGTGGAAGTGGCCGCGGAGTTTCCCGCGGGGAAGCCCGAGGTGGAGCTGTACATGCCCGTCTGGACGCCCGGCTCCTACCTCGTGCGCGAGTATTCCCGTTTCGTGGAAGACTTCCGCGCCCGCAACCCGCAGGGCCAGGAGCTCCGCTGGGAAAAGACGCGCAAGAACCGCTGGAAGGTTTTCACCGGCGGCGCCCCGGAGATCCGCGTCTCCTACCGCGTGTATGCGCGCGACATGGCGGTGCAGGGCAACTGGGTGGATGCCTCGTTCGCCATGCTCAACGGCGCGCCCACCTTTCTCACGCCTGTGGGCGGCGGCAGGCTGCGCCATGAAGTCCGCCTGGAGCTGCCGGCGGCATGGAAGAAGTCGATCAGCGGGATGAAGGAAGGCTCCGCGCCGCACTCGTGGGTCGCAGAAGACTATGACGAGCTGGTGGACTGCCCCATCTACGCCGGCAACGCGCCCATCCACGAGTTCACCGTCGCCGGCAGGAGGCACTTCCTGGTGAACGAGGGCGAAGGGCCGTGGTGGGACGGGCCTGCCTCGGCGCGCGACGTGGCGAAGATCGTCGAGGTCTATGCAAAGATGTTCGGCGGCCTGCCCTACGAGAAATACGTGTTCTTCAATCTGCTCACGGGTGCCGGCGGAGGCCTCGAGCACCGCAACTCCACGTGGATGAACACCAGCCGCTGGGCCTATGGCAACACGCAGGACACCGAGCCCGGGCCGCCCGATCCTTCGGCGCCGCGCGTGCGCCGGCCCACGCGCCTCGGCTGGCTGGGCCTTGTCAGCCACGAGTTCTTCCACCTCTGGAACGTCAAGCGCCTCCGCCCCGTGGAGCTTGGCCCCTTCGATTACGAAAACGAGAACTACACGCGCAGCCTGTGGCTCGCCGAGGGCGTGACCTCTTACTACGGCCCGCTCGCGCTGGCACGCGCAGGCCTTTCCAACGAGCAGCAATTCCTTCAGGCGATGTCGCAGGCCATCGGGCAGCTTCAGTCGACGCCCGGCCGCCTGGTCACCCCGGTGGAGCAGGCAAGCTTCGACGCCTGGATCGGCCTCTACCGCACCACCGAAAACTCGCCCAACACCACGATCAGCTATTACACGAAAGGGCAGGTCATCGGCCTGGTGCTCGATGCGAAAATCCGCCGGTTGACCGGCGGGCAGCGCTCGCTGGACGACGTGATGCGCGCCGCATTGCAACGCTACGGCGGAACCCGCGGCTACACGCCGGAACAGTTCCGGGCGCTGTGCAGCGAGGTGGCCGGCGCGGATCTTTCCGGCTGGTTCCGCCGCGCGCTGGAGACGACCGAAGAGCTGGACTACGCCGAGATGCTCGACTGGTTCGGCCTGCGGTTCCGTCCGCCGCAGGGCCGCCCGCAGATTGTCACCGGCATCAGCGTGGCCGCCAACACGCCCGGACGCATCGTCATCTCCGGCCTGCGCCGCGGCACGCCCGCCTACGAGGCGGGGTTCAACGTGGACGATGAGATCCTGGCCGTGAACGGCTTCCGGGTGCGGCCCGAGCAGTGGCCCTTGTTCCTCGAGAATTTCAGGCCCGGCTCCACCGTGGAAGTTCTCATCGCCCGGCGCGACCAGTTGATGACGCTGCGGCTTCCCATCGAGGCCCGCACGCCCGAGTCCTGGACGCTGGAGGTCCGCCCGGACGCCACGCCGGAACAGAAAGCCCGCCTTGCCGCCTGGCTCCATCCGTGAGATTCTGTAGGCGGCCGCAACGCCCCCTGCTCTGGCGGCGTCGGAAGGGAGGAGGGGCGATGAGTCGCGCGTTGCTTTGCATGGCGTGGGCACTCCTCTTCGTCGCAGGAGCCCAGGACACGCCCGTTTTCCGGTCTGATGTCAGCCTGGTGCGCGTCGACGTGCTGGTCTCCACGCCCGATCGCCGCCCGGTGACCGGGCTGTCCGCCTCAGACTTCCGGCTTCTGGACAATCAGCGGGAGCAGCCAATCCGCAGCTTCGCCGCCGATGAGATGCACCTCGACGTGCTCTTCCTGATCGACGTGAGCGTGAGCATGCGCCCGCATGTGGCGCGCATCGCCCGCGCGTCCCGCGATGCGCTGGCCACGCTGGCGCCCGGCGACCGCGGAGCCATCCTGGTCTTCGACCGGCAGACTCGCGTGCGCCTGCCATGGACGGATTCGCTCGAAGAGGTCGCCGCGGGGTTGCAGGCAGTCGTGGAAGAGGAGCGCTTCGATGGAGGCACCGACATCACGCGGGCGCTCGTGGATGCGGCCCGTTTCATCCGCTCTTCATCGCGCCGCGACTCGCGCCGCGCCATCGTCATCGTCACCGACGACCAGACCGAGCGTGACCGCAACGAGGCCCGCGTTCTGCGCGCCCTGGAAGAAGCCGACGCGGTGCTGAGCGCGCTGATCGCTCCCGATGCGATGGGCACGGGCCGTCCGGCACGGCGTCCCGGCTGGGGCGACATCATCCTCGGCCCCCGCTACCCGGGCCGCTATCCTGGCACCATCCAGCGGCCCCGCACCCAGTCGGCGGGCACGCCGGAAATCGCCCGCGCTTCCGGCGGCGACAGCCTCCCGGTGGAACACGCGGGGGCGTTGCAGGAGACGCTGGAAGCGCTCCGTCAACGGTATTCGCTCTTCTTCTCCGTGCCGGCGGACGCGAAGGTCGGCCAGAGGCGCACGATCTCCGTGGCGCTGGCCCGCGACGCGGCCCGCCGATACCCGGGGGCGCAACTGAAATACCGCGCCGAATATGTCGTGCCGGCAGACTGGAGTCCGCCCGCGCCGGACGATGTCTCCCGGACCGCCCCCCAATCGGACCCCTCGCACTCCGGACCAGCGGAAGCGGGCGGGCCGGCGGCTTCTGCCCCGGTCGTCCCGGACGAGACGGAACAGACAGCCGGCAGCACGGCGCCTCCTCGCCTGCGCCGCCGATCTGCGGACGAGTCTTACGGCACACGCGGCCCCGACCCGCGGCTCGGCGTCCCCGCCCCCGGCGAGCCGGTTTCTACCTCCGGCAAGTCCGCTGGAAAGCAGGGCGGCTGGCGGGAGGCCACACCGGCGGACCTCGAGCAGGCGAAAGCCGCGCAGGAAGCCGCTCCCCCAAAAAAGAAGTGAACCGCCCCCGCAACCCGTCCATGCTTGGCTGGGGCAGCGCGTTGCCACCCTTGCAATGGCAACACCAGGAGAGTCCCCTGCGCTGAAGCCGGGACGCTGAGATACCCGGTAGGGCGGAACGTTCCGCGCGATGCCGGAATGGCCGCAGCCTGCCGGCCGGATGGGCACATGGAACTCATTCTGCGCCAGCGTAGGCACACCCGAATGCAAGGGAGGCACCGATGGCATGGAATGCGCAGACGGTGCTGCCGCCGCGGTGCCCGCTGGCCCGCGGCATGCCGAAACTGTGTCCGGGAAATCCGGCTCGCGGCACCATCGGGCACAACAGTGCATTGGCGCGGCGGGCGCCAGATTGTCGCTGGCAGGAGGGAAACGGCAGCGCATGGGTCCATCGCCCGCCGCAGGTACGGCCAGGGTGACCGACGCTCCCATGCGCCAGGATGAAGGCCTGCATCGCAGGCTTCGCTGCGCGCAGCTCCGGTGGTGCAGGTGTCAGCCGAACCGGGCCTGCTGCACCCGCGTCGCCGGCGGCCAGGAGCCGCATTCGACGCGGGACAGATGGGGACGCGCCTGCTCAGTCGCACCCACCCGCAGCCCGCTGGACTCCGGGCAGATCCCCTCGCGATTGGCAGGCAGGCGCCGAGCGTGCCTGCCAGACTCAGCCCTTCAGGCCAAAGTACTCCTCGGCGAGTTCGGGCTTGATCTCCATGGCCTTCGCCCAGCAGAGGCGCGCCTCTTCCGGCCTGCCGGTGCTCTCCAGCACGTAGCCCAGCCCGACCAGAGCTTCGGCGAAGTCCGGCTTCCATTCAAGAGCCTGGCGGTATAGCAGTTCCGCTTCTTCTTTCTGGCCGAGCTGCTCGTTCAGCACGGCGGTGTTGTAAAGGATTTCGGGATCGCCGTGGCCCGTCTCGATCAGCCTCCTGTGATAGTGCAACGCCGCCTCCAGGAGATTCTGCCGGAGCGCGTTGACGGCGGCGGCGCGGAGAGCGGCCTCCCAGTCGGGGCGCAGCGCCAGGGCTCTGTCGAAAGCCTGCGCGGCTGCATCGTATTGCGCCGATTCATGCAGTGCCAGTCCAAGGTTGAGCCACGCCTCGGGCCAGTCCGGACGCGCATCCACCGTGGCACGGTAGGCCTCGGCGGCCTCTCCATAGGCCTTCCGGTCGTATCTCAGGTTGCCAATACGGAACAGCACATCGGCGTTGCCCGTCTGGCGCATGGAGAGCACTTGCAGCAGCGCCTCGGCGTCTTCGGGCCTGCCGGCTTTTTCGTGGATTCCGGCGGCCAGCAGATACAGATCGGCCGCATCCGGACAGCTCTCGATCCCGTTCCTGCAAGCATCGAGAGCCTCTTCGGGACGCCCGAGTTCCATCAGAATCTCCGCCACGCGGATGTGCGCCTCGGAAAGGTCCGGCTGGCGGTGGAGAGCTTCCCGGTAGGCTTCCAGCGCCGCCTGGAGCTGGCCTGCTTTCCGGAGGCAAAGCCCAAGATTCATCCACCGTTCCGCCGGCCGGCCGTTGCGTTCCACCAGCCAGCGCAGATGGCTCGCCGCGGTGGCGTAATCCTCCCTCAGGAAGGCCGCATAGGCAGCGGCTTCCTGGCCAGCCTCGGAGTCCGGCTGCATCTCCAGCAGCTTTCGGCTGCACTCCTCCAGCCGATCCGCATTCTTCTGCTGGCGGTAAATCTGGATCAGGTTGACCAGCGTGTCCGGGCCGTGCAACGGATCGGAGACCAGCTCCTCGTACAGCTTCACCGCCTGTTCCAGCTCTCCAGTCAGCTGGAGCGCCACCGCGCGGCCGAAACGCGCAGCAGCGTCCCCGGGGTGCCGCTCCAGGTATTTCTCCAGCAGCGCCAGCGCCTCCTCGGCCCGGTGCAGCCGAAGCTGCGAAAGCCCGAGGCCGAGCAGGGCGGCATCCCGGGAGGGATCGGCCTCCAGCACCGCCTCGAATTGGGCCGCAGCCTCAGCCCAGCGGCCGGCCTGCTGCATGCACTGCGCCCAGGCAAGCCGTGTCCCCGCATCGCCTCCGGCCAGGCTGTGGAACCGATCCCAGTCTGCCAGGGCGCGCCCCGCCTCGCCGAGTTCGCTTAGCAGCGTGGCTCGCACGCGCCACGCCGGCGCATAATCAGGCTGCCTCTCCAGCAGGCGTGTGAGCTCGGCCACCGCCTCCTGCTTCTTGCCAAGCAGGTGCAGCCCGGCCGCCTTGCCCAGCTCGGCAGGGACTGGCCCCGGCCCGCTACCGGCCGTGGCCTGCTGCTCCAGTTGTGCGTTCCACTCCGACATGGCTTCTTTACTCCGATTCTCGTCGCTAGGAGATCAACTCCCAGGTATCCGCAGGTTTGTCTGCAAGGATGGCCTGTCCTGCGCATCCGGGCACGTATCCGGGCTTTGGGTAGGACATCCTGAAAAGCGCAAATACAGCGTTGGCAACCTCAGCCGTTGCGGCCTGGACGCCACCGGGCGGGCCGGCTGCCGGTCCGGCCACGCAACGCCGCGGGATCCGGGATGGGCCACAGAACCAAAGCACACCTGCATCCCGCCGCAGGGGCCCGTGCCGATCGGGAACTGTTCCTCGATCCATCGCATCCCGCTACGGCTTACAGGCGCGGATGCTGGCCGGACCGTTTGCACCCGCAACTCGTGCTGCCGGAGGTTCGCTCCCCGTATGGAGGATCCAGCCGGACAACTGTCCATCTGAATCGCTGTTGCTGTCCCGCTGCCATAGGCAGATTCCGGCAGCATCGCGGCCTCGAACCGCACAGGGCGCGCCGGTGCCGGCACAGGCAACAGACCGCAGCCACGGCGCAAATCTGCCATACCCGCATAAACGCACTCCTGCCGGTATGCGGGAAGCGAGCCCCATGCGGGGCTGTACTCTGGCGCTTCTTCCGGATTCCCCTCCGGGCTGCTCCAGGTGTCGCCCGCCAGAGGACGTCCGCCATCATGCATGCTACCCGGCACGGAAATGCCAGGAAGCGGGCTGAAAATCCAGGTCGGGTTTGCCCAGGACATCGCGTATGCAGCCGTCTCCCGGCTCATCGGACTTGCGAGCCGGATGGACTGGATGTTCGTCGCCCACGCCCAGCAGGCTGTCGTTCCGGACGCAGCCGCCAGCGCAACGTAACGGAGCGGGAGGGATCTTGCGAACGTCGTGGCATGACCTTCCCTCTCCCATGAATCCGGCAACCGGCAGCTCACCGCATCAGCCTTCGCGGCAGTGGACGCGCCTGAGGCCCTTTCTCCCGCCGCCAGCTCCCCGAAGGCTGGGGCAGGCGCCGCGTCCGGACGCCAGATCCAGGTGTCCAATCCGGCCGGCTTTTGGGCAACGCTCTGCCGCCGGTGCGGAGCGGACAGATTCCAAAACCCGATTTCCGGCCCCGCCAGGCCACAAGCCGCGGCCACATGAGCGGTCTTCACCGTTCCGGCACAGGATGGGGCGATGCCGGTGGTTTCGGGCACCCCGGCCCAGGCCCCGGCGGGAACCTCCCGCCCCGCCCCACCCTGCCGAAGGAGTGGCGGGGAGAGACTCCGCAACACGTTCTCCGGTGCCGCTGGCAGTTGCGCCGCACCAATACCGGCGGCGTGCTCTGCTCCCGCACAGACCACCGGGTCGCCTTCGGGATCGGAACTCACAACCCAGGTGCCAGGGGCAGCCTCCCGCTGCGCGGAACCCTGCCGCTGAAGGGGCAGGGACAGTTCCCGCAACCTGTTCTCCGGCGCCGCCGGCAGATGCGTTGCACCAATACCGGCTGCATTCCCTGTTGTTCCCGCGCAGACCGAAGGCCCGTCGCCGGCTTCGGGCATCCAGGCCCACACTCCGGCTGGAACCTCCCGCCCGGCTGCGCCTTGGCGCAACAGCGGCGCGCCCGGATTCCGCAGGCTGGATTCCGGAGCCGTCATGGGACTTGGCGCGCTCATGCGGGCAGTCCCGGCCAATCCGGCCATTGCATGGGAGGCGCCGGAAGTGCCTGCCAACTCCTGGCAGGAGAAGAGGAATTCACACCCGGAATGTTGTCCGGACAGGCTTCCGGGCTGCGGCAAAGACAGAGCGAGGTGCACGAAAAGCGTCTGGAGTGGCGGGCCGAAGCAGTTTCTGCCTCCCAAGCCAGGCGGCACCGGATCGCCGCCGGCTTCCCCGTCGCGCCAATTCGCCGGAGGGATGGATGAGCCCCCGTCAGGGATCCTCCATGCGAAGAGGGAAAGACCGAGATGGCTCATCAGGCCTCGCGGCAGCCGGGCCGTCTGCACGTGGGTGGCGCCGAATGCCCGTGGAGCTCGTGGAGGCACCCAAAGCACGGCATTCCACCAGGACGCCGCCGGGCGGCACGTGACGGCCGGCAACCTGCCGCCCCAGCGAAAAGCCGTGCTGGACACGACGCACCCATATCCTGGCCGGAATGAAGGCATTGCTGCGGGCGGATCGGGGAACACAGCCGGAGCGGAGGGTGGCCGCTCGAGCCAGACCCCATGCCAGACTCTCTCCGGGCCTGACGCACGGCGGCATTCCATCCCGGCCGTTCCGGGACGCCTCGCCGGAGGATTCTGCTTCTGCTCTCCCCGCGGAACCGGCATGGCAGAAGGAAACTCCTGCAGAGGCCGCCAGCTTCCGGGTGCCGTACTGGGAACCTCGGAAGTCCTCTCCAGAACCGCCGGAGGGGTTCTCGGCTGGGAAGAGGAAGGACGGACGATGATCTTGGCGGATTCCGACCGGAGCCGCGATCCACCTCCCATCCGGCGGTATCTCCGGACGCGCTCCAGAAAAAGCTCCGCCTGCTGCCGCCGGTATTGCCGCTCATGCCACTCCGAGCAGAACGCCGCGCCTTTCAGCCGGAGCAGCAACGGCAGCGGCTGCCCGCACCAACGGCACTGGGAACGCGACTCCCTCAGCTTCGCCTCCGCATTGGAGACCGGCTCCTCCTCTTCGGAGGATTCGGCTCGAAGCGGCGGCGCAACCCCAAAGCGTTCCCGGAGGCGGAAGGCGTCGGCGTGTTCGGACGAACAGAAACCGCCATGGCGTCGGGACACCTCCGCCGGGATTTCGCTCCCGCACCAGGCGCAGCGATTTGAGGCCCTGTCCGTCACGGCTACCTGAATCTTCGGCGGATTCCTGCTCGAAGATTAGCCAGGGTTTCAGGAAAAATCCAGGGTCGATCCAGGCGACCCACCTACCAGCCCCTCCGGCAGGATAGAATGCCCCCATGAAACCGCTTTCGATCCTCGTGCTCGCCGCTGCCTTGCTCCCCGCGCAGACGCCGGAAGCGCGCATCAAGATCGACACCGACCGCCGCATCGGCGAGGTCCACCCGCATCTGTTCGGCAACTTCGCCGAACACCTCGGCCGCTGCATCTACGGAGGAATCTACGAAGAGGGCAGCCCCCTCTCGGACGAGAAAGGCTACCGCAAGGATGTCATGGAGGCCGTCCGCGGCCTCGGGGTCACCATCCTGCGATGGCCCGGCGGCAATTTCGTCTCCGGCTATCACTGGAAGGACGGCATCGGACCGAAAGATCTCCGCCCGGCCCGCCCTGATCACGCCTGGGGCGACATCGAGTCCAACCGCTTCGGCACTCATGAATTCCTCGAGTATTGCGAGCGCATCGGCGCCGAGCCTTACATCTGCATCAACGCCGGCCTCGGCACCATCGACGAGGCGCGCGAATGGGTGGAATACACCAATGAATCGCGCAACACCTACTGGGCCCAGCAGCGCCGCAAGAACGGGCGCGACCGGCCCTTCAACGTCAAATACTGGGGGCTCGGCAACGAGATCGACGGCCCGTGGCAGCTCGGCCACAAGAATGCCGACGATTACACCAAGTTCGCGCTCGAGGCGGCCAAGGCGATGCGCCGCGCCGACGAGTCCATCAGGCTCATCGCATCCGGCTCTTCCAACTTCGGCCCGGGCGCCGACTGGATCGCCTGGAACCGGGCCGTGCTTGAAAGGCTGCGCGGCGAAATCGACTACATCAGCCTTCATACCTATATCGGCAACCGCGAAAACAACCTCGAAAGCTTTCTCGCCGCCTCGGCTGACATCGACCAGCGGATCGAGATCACCGAAGGGCTCATCCGCGCCGCCCTGGCCGGCCGGCGCGTCACGCGCCCCATCTACATCGCCTTCGACGAATGGAACGTCTGGTACAGGACGATGGGCCGCTCGGAATTCGAGACCGGATCCACGCGGCTCGAGGAGAAATACAACTTTGAAGACGCGCTGGCGATGGCAGTCTTTTTTAACTCCTTTTTCCGCCATGCCCATATCGTGAAAATGGCCAATCTCGCCCAGCTCGTCAATGTGATTGCGCCGATTTTCACGAACAAGGAAGGCCTGTATTTGCAGACCATTTACTTCCCCATTGCCGAATACGCGAAACAGAAAGGCAATATCGCGCTGGACGCCCTCGTCGAATCCCCGAAATACCGGGCCGGCAACCGCGGCGAGCTCGGCTACCTCGACGTCAGCGTCACGCACGACCCGAAAACCCGCTCCCTCTTCGTCAACGTGCTCAACCGCAGCGCTTCGCGCGACATCGCGGCGCGCATCGAGAACGTGGAAGGCAGGCTCGCCCCGGCCGCCGAGTTCTGGCAGATGTACCACGAGGACCTGAAGGCCACGCACACCTTCGGCGACGACCGGCGGGTGCGGCCGCGGACCTGGAAAGAGACGCTGAAACTCGAGCGCAACGGCTTCACCTACCGCTTCCCGAAGCACTCGCTGACGATTGTCCGGCTCGCGTTGGAGCCGTGAGCCTGCCTGCGGCATCCTGTCAGGCATGGGACCCTTGCAGGGGAAGACGGCTCTGGTGACCGGCGCGTCCCGCGGCATCGGGCGCGCCATCGCGGAGCGGCTCGCCGCGGACGGGGCGCGGGTGGCGGTCAACTATGCGAGCTCCGCTGCCCACGCCGAGGAGCTGGCGAGCCGCATCGGCGGCATCGCCGTCCGCGCCGACGTCTCGAACAGGCAGGAAGTCCTCGCAATGTTCGACCGCGCCGCGGCCGCCTTCGGCGGGCTGGACATCGTCGTCAACAACGCCGCCATCGCCATCATGGGGCCGATCCGGGATTTCTCCGACGAAGATTTCGAGCGCGTCTTCGCGGTCAATACCCGCGGCGCCTTCTACTGCTGCCGCGAGGCGGCGCGGCGGCTGCGCGACGGCGGGCGCATTGTCAACATTTCCACTGGCGCCACCGTGGGCGGCACCGCAGGCGGCGGAGTCTACTGCGCCAGCAAGGCCGCTGTGGAGCAGTTCACCCGGGCGCTGGCCCGCGAACTCGCGCCGCGGCGCATCACCGTCAACACCGTTTCTCCGGGCTTCACCGAGACCGACATGTTCCACTCCCTGCCGCATCTGGTGGAACTCGCGCCAAAGCTGACCCCTCTGGGCCGCGCCGGACGGCCGGAAGAAATCGCGGCCGTGGTGGCATGGCTGTGCACGGAAGATGCGGGCTGGATCACGGGCCAGAACATTCAGGCCGGCGGCGGCCTCACCATGGTCTGAGCCGCGTCCTCAGCCCCGTTGGGCCTCGGCCCGGAGCAGCCCGTCGGCGATCAGTGCCACGCCCCGCAGCTCGGCTGGCTGCGCCGTGCGCAAGATGTGGGCCCCGCGGGAAATGCACAGGGCCGTGACGGCAGCCGCCGTTGCCAGCGAAGGATCGACCCGCGCCTCGGCATCGAAGGGCTGACCGTCGGGGCTGACGCAGACAGGCAGGCGCATCCGCTGGAATTCCTCCAGCGAAGCCAGCAGCTCCGTGTTGGTCTCTTTCCGTTTGCCCATTCCGAAGCCGGGATCGATGGCCAGCCGCGTCCGTTCGATGCCCAGGCGGTTGGCCCGGTTGAGCGCCGCGGTCAGCTCGGCAGCGACCAGCGACACCGGGTTCTTCCAGGCGCCGAGTTGCGCCCACTTGTCCGGCGTGCCCCGCATGTGCTGAAGCACGAGGGCAGCGTCATGCTTCAGCACCACCTTGCCCAGGTCCTGATCCAGCGTGAGCCCCGAAGGATCCCGGATGATGACCGCGCCGTATTCGATGGCCTTCTCGGCCACCGCGGACTTCCACGTCTGCACCGCCAGCGGCACCGGGAGCCTGCCGCGCAGCCGTTTCAGGATGGGCACGAGGCGGCGCAGCTCCTCGGCCTCGCTCAGCAGCGGAACCCCTGCGGCGTAGCGCTCCACCGCGATCTCAATGAAGTCGGCGCCCGCGTCGGCGAGTTCATTGGCGCGGACGAACGCCCGGTCCGGCTCTTCATAGGTGCGCGTTCCGCGCTCCGGCGGAGCCCAGGCCTCGACGACGCCGCAGACCAATGTCCGCTCCCCCAAACGCCACACTTCGTTTCCGATCTTCCATTCGACGCGATTGCGGGGCATCTT
>JANWVO010000034.1 GCA_025056865.1 Bryobacteraceae bacterium | reverse complement strand
GTCCGGCCCAGACCTCGGCGGGCGTCCGGTAGTCCAGCGCCTGATGCGGCCGGCGGTGATTGTAGAACTGGAAGTAGCGCTCCAGCGCCAGCCACAACTCGCGCCCGTCGGCGAAGTCGCCCGGGTAGATCAACTCGTACTTCACCGATCGCCACAAGCGTTCGATGAAGACGTTGTCCAGCCAGCGGCCCCGGCCGTCCATGCTGACTTGGATCTGGCGTTGCCGCAGCGCGCCGGTGAAGCTGGCCGCAGTGAATTGCGCGCCCTGATCGGTGTTGAAGATCTCCGGCGCCGCCTGGTTCAGGGCGGTTTCCAGCGCCGCCAAGCAGAAGCCGGTGTCCATGGTCGTGGACAGCTCCCAACTCAGCACATAGCGGCTGTACCAGTCCATCACAGCCACCAGGTAGAGAAAGCCCCGGCGCATGGGCACGTAGGTGATATCGCTCGACCAGACCTGGTTGGGCCGCTCGATGGTCAGATCGCGCAGCAGGTAGGGGTAGATCTCGCGGCCCGGTCCCGGCTGGCTGAGCCGCGGCTTCGGGTACAGCGCCGCGATGCCGGCGATGCGCATCAGCCGTTGCATCCGCTTGCGGTTCACGCCAAGCATCGCCGCCAGGCGGCGGCTGCCCAAGAACGGGTGTTCGAGGTACAACTCGTCCAAGCGCCGCAGCAGGGCCAGCGTTTCCGGACGCTCCGGCCGCGGCGCGTAGTAGTAGCTGGAGCGGGCCAGTCCCAGCAAGGCGCACTGGCGCCGGATGGAGAGTTCGGGGTGGTGCGGATCGACCCATCGGCGTTGGTCCTCAATCGTGCCAGCCGGCTCTTTTTTTGAGAAAGTCGAGCTCCACTTTCAGCCTCCCAATCTGCTGGTAGAGAGCGTCCTTTTCGGCATCGGCATCCTGGCGCGCGGCGTATGGGCCGGCGAAGATCGCTGGCAGTTGCTCCAGCGCCTGGCGCTTCCAGTTGGCGACCAGATTGGGATGCACATCAAAAGCCTTGGCGATCTCGACGGCGGTCTTGACCCCACGGATCGCCTCCACGGCCACCTTCGCCTTCAAGCTCGGCGGGTGGGTCTTGCGGGTTCTCGGCATGGCTTCTCTCCATTTTCAATGCCGCCAACCCACTTAAGGGGGTGGTCCAGAAAACGGGGTCCATTTCAGCAGCTGGGGCGCATCGTGCTCCCCAGAAGCGCTCCCCGCCGGAAGCGGTGCGCAATACAAATGCCGCGGAAAGTGTGGAATATCTCTGCATGGCGCTGGCAAGGAGACCTCCACTCACATCACGCTTCGGCAGATACGAACTTCACAGATGGAAACCGTGCTGATCTGTGTGGGCACTGAGCTTGCCAAATGGATGCGGACGGAAATAGGCGTTACTGGAGCTCTCAGCTGCTGTAGTCTCAAGTAGTCGATTTACATCTGGCCGCTGAAGTTTGAATTGAATGGGCACGGGGCAGCGACCCTCTTCCTGTAACAGCACGACCGGAGGCCTACCTTGAAGCGCTGATCCGTGTGTCTTTGCGGCCAGTCTTTTCGGCCGCGGTTCCCCTATCCGCCCTTGGCAGGAGCTCGCCGCAGGCCGACCTGTCCAGCAAGGAAACTCGGTGCAGGCCGGCTGTCCTTGCGCAAGACTGCCCCTCCATCCAATGCTTTCATGCGGATGCGGATCCGTCGTTTCGAGTCTCCAACACTCGACGGTCGATGTACTCTTCCGGGAAGCGGACCCCTGAGAGTGCAGTGCATACGGCCCTGACCCCGGTACCCCTTGGCGGCCGAATCAACATGTGTGCAACACCCCGCCCGGTTTCCGGGCTCCGCGGGCTGCCATCGTGATGTGACCCGGGTTTGCGCCCCTCCGCTTGAGACGGTTCTTGCTGCCCCGGCCGTTGCCTCGCACGCTCAACCTCCGAACATTTTCCTCCATCGGCTCAGGTTCGCATGCACACGGTGCATGATCGTGTTGCTCAAACGCTGGTCGGGATACATTTCGCTGGCAATCTCGATCAGTTTCTTCTTGTCACTGGACATCTCCAGCCAACGCAGTTTGTCCTGATCCGCCCACTTGCGAGGTCTGCCTCTCTTGCGGTGCTCCCGGTGCGGCTCCGTCTCAAGGCTGGCAACCGATTCAGCCCCATTGAACCCTGAGTCCTTACCGTACCCGGTCATGCTTGTAAGCCGCTTTCCCGATATTTTGACGAGACATTCCAGCTCGTCTTGAAACTCCTCGAAGCAGATTATGCCGCCCTTCGCAAGCAAAAGACTTCCCATCTGCCTGCTGATTGGATCATCCGGATCAAGCCGCTTGAGGATCCGGCATACATGTCGGCGAAGATCCCGGACGCCTGTATCGAACTCCCGACGCTCCTGCATCAAAGCCAGGATCTGCTGCTCGATCTCGGCGGCTTGGCAGCTCTCCCTCCTGCGTTGCCGCTCGCTCAGCGTCTGCATGGCCCTCTGCTCAGCCTGCTGGCGCTGAAGCGAAAGCCCTTCCATATGCTCTAAAAGCTGCTGCACGCGCGGCAGTCTTCGGATCAGATCTGTTGCCTTGCACCTCAGCTCCTGCCACATCTCCTCCATGGCTTCATCCATGTGGCTCTTGCTCCTCCCACCCAAGGACTTCCGCATACCGTTCTGCAACGGCTTCCATGAGAGGCCGCACTGCTTCCACCAGCAACGATGGCGTTATGTAGCGCTGACTGACATCAGTCATCAGGCTGTGGCCCAGTGCGATGCGCGCCAGATCCGGCGTTGCACCTGCCTCAGCCAGCCGCGTTCTCATCGTGTGCCGGAGGTGGTGTGCCGAGGCCACGCCGCGCTTGTCGTCGCGAACAGCCGCCATGGGCTGCTCCGGCCTCCTCGGGGATGGGAATACCCATCCCGCCTCGCTGCAAGGGCACTGCTCCTTCCAGACACGAAGCACCCTCGCGAGCCGATCCGGCATCGGCACCGTGTAGGCGCGCCCCCCCTTGGCCACCTCGAAGCGGACGGTGCCCCGCTCCAGATCCACGTCGCGCCAACGTAGGTGCAGGACGCTGGAGGCCCGGGCGCCAGTCATCAGCAGCGTCATCCACAAAACCTGCTTCAGCGGCTGCAGCCGCTTCACCGCCTCCCACCACACCCTCAGCTCCTCGTCACTCAGTGCCCAGTCCCGGCTCTTCTTCGGTGGCGTGTCCACTACCTCAGTCGGCGGCGGTGGCAGGTCCGGATTCACACGCCGAAAATAACGATAGACCGCCGAAAGCATCTGCTTGACCTGCGCCGCCGTGGCGTCGCCGTGGCGGCGCCGGACGGCCTGACACAAGGCCCGAACCCCAGCACGGTCGTTCCCGAGATCCTCGAGGCTGCGGCCTGACCATGCCGACAGGTAGGCTCTCAGGTTATATCGGTACAGCCTGCGCGTTGCCTCCGCCAAAGGTTTCTCTTCCAGATATCGCGCCCAAGCCTCAGCCAGCGTCAGTTTGCCGTCCACCGCTGGCGGCCTCAGGGAAGTCCAGATTCTTTGCGCCTGACGGCGCGCCTCGGCCAGACCGACCTGTCCGATGACTTTCTGAATCACCTTCCCGTTGACCTTGCGCTGCACCAGAAAGCTCTTGCTCTTCGCCCGGCAGCGAACATACAGCCCCATGGATCCCTCCACGCGCCAGGTGCCGCTGTTGAAAGGCAGAGCGTCGATGGCGGCCTGCTTGGGAGCCACGCTCCTCGTATTCGGAGCATTGCCCGGCGAATTCGCAACACTTGTTGAGGCAATGCCGTCGATCATGAGTCCTTATCCCCAATAGCCTAGGGTCCCGCACCCCAGCGGTCGGGTCATACTGCGGGTCATACCCTTGGGACGAGTATGACGAGGTATCATGGGAAAGTCAAGATGATTTCAAGTGATGGATATTGAAAATAGTTAAGTTATCAGCAGGGACATCAAAGGAATTCGGTACGACTGGCTTCGAACCAGCAGGTCGGGGGTTCGAGTCCCTCCGGGCCCGCCATTTTCCTGCGAGCCGACGGGCGGGCGCAGAGCGCCGGGGGCAGAGAGAAGGCGACTCACGCAATCAGCCCGTTGCGGATGGCGAAGCGCACGATGTCGCCGGTGTTGTGGAGGTTGAGCTTCTCCATCAGGCTGCCGCGGTAGGACTCGACCGTATACACGCTGAGACCGAGCGCGTTGGCGATTTCCTTGTTGGTCTTGCCTTCGGCGATCATCACCAGCACTTCGCGCTCGCGCGCCGTGAGCAGATCCACGGGGTTGCTGACGCTGCGGCGGTAGTCGGTGAGGACTGCGCTGGTGACGGCAGGACTCAGGTAGGCCTCGCCGCGGGCGACGGCGCGGATGGCAAGCAGCAGCTCGGCGTCGTCGCAGTCCTTGACGAGATAGCCGGACGCGCCCGCGCGCAGCAGCTCGCGCACATAGACGGCGTCCTTGTACATGCTCAGCCCGATGACGCGCACTCGAGGTTCGGCGGCGAGGATGCGCCGGGTGGCTTCGATGCCGTTGGAGTCCGGCATGGACACGTCCATGACGACGATGTCGGGCACGATGCGCAGAGCCTCGCGGACCACTTCCTCTCCGGAAGCGGCCTCGGCGGCCAGCTCCATGTCCGGCTGCGAGTTGATCAGCATGCCGATGCCCTTGCGCAGGATCGCATGGTCATCGGCCAGCAACACGCGGATTTTCCGGTTCGGGTTCATGCTGCAAGACTTTCAGCGGGGCCACGACGCGCACGGCGAGCCCGCCGCCGCGGCGCGTTTCGATCTCCAGCTCGCCGCCGATCTGGCGGGCGCGGGCCTTCATTCCAATCATGCCCAGGGAGCCGGTTGCCGGTGGGGCCGGCATCTCGAGGCCGCGGCCGTTGTCGGCCACTTCCAGAAGGATGTCGCCGGCGCGGACCTGGAGCGTCACCCAGGCGGCGGTGGCCCCGGAGTGGCGGGCCACATTCGTGAGCGCCTCCTGCGCGATCCGGAACAGATGCGTTTCTTCCTGCTCGGGCAGCCGGCCTTCGAAATTCGAATTGTAATGCGCGGCGATGCCTGTGCGCTGGCTGAAGCTTTCACAAAGCCAGCGGAGTCCCGCGTCCAGCCCGAGGTCGTCGAGGATCACCGGACGGAGCATCTGCGAGAGCCTGCGGGCGCTGGCAAGCACGTCGTCCACCAGCGCGACAGCATTGCGGCGGATCTCGGCCAGGCGGGAGCCGGCCTTGTCGGGAATCTGGTTCAGCAGGCGGCGCAGGCCGAGCAGACTCTGGCCCAGCTCGTCGTGCATTTCGTGCGAGAACCGGCGCGCCATCTTCTCCTGGAACTCGAGCAGATGCCAGGAGACGCGCGCCAGCTCGTCCTCCTGCGCGGCAAGGCGCCGGAATGTCCGTCTCAGCGTGGTCAGCGTTCCGATGGAGATCATCACGGCCAGCAGCAGGCAGAAGCCGAGGATCCAAACCATCCGCACGAGCAGGCCCTGCGTCTGGCGGAAAATAAGCGCCTCCACCTGGCGGCCGCCTTTGCCGATCAGGTGCATGCGCACGAGCTCCTGGGCGGTGTCCTGGATGCGGTCGCTGGCCAGCACACCGAGCACGGCGGCCAGCAGCACCAGCCCGACCAGCAGGGCGAAGCCGGCTCCGGCGATCCAGAGGAGGCGGCGGGCAGGATCCGTTGAGGCGGAGGGAGGAAGCGGCCGCCTCGCCTCCTGATCCTCGATGGGCGTCATGGGATGCAGCCTCTTTTCCAGCATCGCGCTAATTCCGGTGCCGCGCACTCCCCTCGGGAAGGGAACGCGGCCGACCTGCGCAGGGGAGCCTCCGCAAGGGGGGCGCGGACTCCCCCGGAGGGGCGGGGGCCGGGGGAGCATCGCTGCGCGGAATCTCCCCTGCGCGCGGGATAGGCAGGAACAGCCACCGCGGCGATGCTGGAAGCGTGCGAGTTTCCCGCTGGATCGTCTGGCTGCTGCCCTTGCCGGGCGCGTGGGGGCAGCCGGCGCCGAGGCTGACGCTGGACCAGGCTGTTCAGGAGGCGATTCTCCGCAATCAGGCGCTGATGGCGGAGCGGGCCAACATTGACATCGCCCGGGCCCGGCAGATCACCGCCAGCCTGCGGCCCAACCCGGTAGTGACGGCCTCGGCGCAGACGCTGAACCTGTTCGGTGCGCCCTACAACGCCGACAGCCCGCTCGGGCCTAACGCCTTCACGCTGCACACGGACCTCACGGTGGAGACCGCAGGCAAGCGGCAGCGCCGCATCGGGTTGGCTCGGGAAGAGGTGGCGCTGAGCGAATCCTCGTTCCGCGAGAGCCTGCGCCAGTTGATCGCCGAAGTGCAGGCCAGCTATGTCGACGTGCAACTGGCGCGCGAGAATCTGGCGCTGGCGCGACAGACCCTGGAAAGCTTCCAGAAGCTGGTGAGCATCAACGAGGCGCGGCTGAAGGCGGGCGATCTGGCCGAAGTGGAGCTGGAGCGCAGCCGCGTGGCGCTGCTTCAGGTCTCCGCAGCGGAACAGCAGGCGCGGCTGCGGCTGGCGGAGGCGAAGGCGCGGCTGCGGCTGGCTCTGGGGCGCAAGGAAGATTCGGGCGACTTCGATGTCGAGGAGGCGTTCCGCGACGGACCCATACCGGCGGCGCCTTCGGAAGCCGTGGCCCGGGCGCTGAAACAGCGGCCCGATCTGGAAGCGCAGCGGATTGCGGTGGCGCGGGCGGAAGCCGACCTGCGACTTCAGCGGGCCAATGCGCGCGTCGACTACACCGTTGGAACGGAGGTCAGCCGTCAGTGGGCTTTCGGCATCGCGGGCAACAGCATGGGGTTCTCGGTCTCCGTGCCGCTGCCTGTGTTCCACCGCAACCAGGGCGAGATCGCGCGCGCCGGCGTGGAGGTGGAGCAGGCCCGCCGGAGGGTGGCGGCGGCAGAGCTGGCCGTGGAGAGCGGCGTGGTGGCCGCATGGCAGCGTTGCGTCAGCCACGGCGGGCTGGTGCGCCGCATCGAGCAGGAGATGCTCGAGCGGGCGCGGCGCGTGCTGGACACGACCCGATACTCCTACGAGCGCGGCGAAGCGAGCCTGGTGGAGCTGCTGGACGCCCAGCGCGCTTTCAACGAAGCCATGCAGACCTACAACGAAGCGCGGGCCAACTACGCCCGCAGCCTGTTCGAGCTGGAGAGCGCCACTGGCGACACGGTGCAGGGAAAGCCATGACACGACGAAGAGCCAACCTGTTGCTGGCGGCCGCTGCGGCCGTCTTCGCCGCGGCCCTCTCGGCATGCGGCTCAAAGCCCGCCGACACGCCTTCGAAGCGGCAGCCGGAACCTCCGGCCGTGGCGGAGCCATCGCGCGTGGCATTTCCGCCGGGATCGCCGAAGCTGGAGCAGATCCGCGTGGCTCCGGTGGAGACGGTGGTCGCCGCCGTCGGGCTGGTGACTGCTCCCGGCAAGGTGGAAGCCAACTCGAACCGGATCTCGCGCGTGTTCCTGCCCGTCACCGGGCGCGTTCTGCATGTCGCGGTGCGGACCGGCGATTTCGTCAGCCGCGGGCAGCCGCTGCTGACGCTGGAGAGCGCGGAGATCGACGCCGCGGTGGCCGCTCTCCAGCAGGCCCGGGCGTCGGTGACCCAGGCGCAGGCGGCGCTGGCCAAAGCGCGGCTCGACCTCGACCGCACGCGGGATCTCTACGCCCACGGGGCCGTGCCGCTGAAGGAGGTCACCAATACGGAAGCCATCCTCGCGCAGGCGGAGGCGGCCGTCGCCCAGGCCAAAGCGGTGGAGGAACAGGCGCGGCGGAAGTTGCAGATCCTCGGGGCCACGCCGGACTCCTATGGCCAGCCTGTGGTGCTCCGCGCGCCCGTTTCGGGCAAGGTGCTTGAGCTGAGCGTGGTCAACGGCGAGTATCGCAACGACCTCAGCGACGCCCTGATGACCATCGCTGATCTCAGCAGCGTGTGGATCACTTCCGACGTGGCTGAGACCGACATCCGCCATATCCGGCTGAACGCGCCGATCTCGTTCGAGCTGGCCGCCTACCCGGGCGAAGTCTTCCATGGACGCGTGACGCTGATCGGCGACACGCTCGACCCGCAGACCCGCACCGTGAAGGTGCGCTCGGAGATCCCGAATCCGGACGGACGGCTGAAGCCCGAAATGTATGGCACGGTGCAACTGGCCGAACGCAGCGAGCCCTGCGCCGCCGTGCCGGCGCAGGCCATCTTCGCGCGGCAGGGCGCCGCCTATGTCTGGCGCGAGTCCGCGCCGGGCGTGTTCGAACGCGTCGCCGTGCGCACCGGCGCGCAGAGCGGCGGCCGCGTGGTGATCCTGGACGGGCTCCGCCCGGGCGACCGCGTCGTGGTGGACGGCGTTCTCCTGCTGTCTGGCGCGGGGGACATGCAAAGATGATCGCCCAACTGCTGCGCTTCGCCCTCCGCCAGCGGCTGGTCACGTTGCTGCTGGCGCTGACGCTCGTCGCCGCCGGCATCTGGGCGGCGTTGCAGCTCAAGGTGGAAGCCTACCCGGACATCTCCGACACCCAGGTCGTCGTCATCACGCTGTACCCGGGCCGCGCCGCCGAGGAGATCGAACAGCAGGTGACGATTCCCATCGAGCGCGCGCTCAACAGCGTGCCGGGCGTCATAGCCCGGCGCTCGCGGACCATCTTCGGCCTCTCGGTCGTCGAGCTGACCTTCGACGAAGGCACCAACGACTGGTTTGCGCGCCAGGTGGTGCTCGAACGGTTGCGCGATGCCGATCTGCCGGACGGCGTCACGCCAACGCTCGGTCCGATGTCGACGCCGATCGGCGAACTGTACCGCTACAAACTGGAAAGCCCGAACCCGGATCCCATGCGCCTGCGCGAGTTGCAGGACTGGGTGGTGGAACCGCGCTTCCGCCAGGTGCCGGGCGTGGCCGACGTGACGCCGTTCGGCGGGCTGGTGAAGCAGTTTCAGGTGCAGATCGATCCGATGGCGCTGGCCAAGTACGGCCTGTCAATCGCCCGGGTGGCCGACGCGCTGCGCGCCAACAACAGCAACGCGGGCGGCGCGCTGCTCGACAACCGCCAGCAGGCGATGGTGATCCGCGGCATCGGACTTATCCAGAACGTCTCCGACATCGAGAACATCGTGGTTGCCGAAGCGGGCGGCGTGCCCGTCTACGTGAAGGACGTGGCGCGTGTCTCCATCGGCGCCGCGCCCCGCACCGGCATCTTCGCCATCGGGGACGACCGCGACGGCGTGGAAGGGATCGTCCTCATGCGGCGCGGCGAGAACCCTTCCGAAGTGCTCCGCTCCGTCAAGGAAGCCGTTGCCGACCTGAACGAAAACCGCCTGCCGAAGGACGTCCGCATCGTGCCGATCTACGACCGCACCGACCTGGTCAACATGACGCTGCGTACGGTCAGCCGCACGCTGGCTGAAGGCCTGCTGGTGGTGCTGCTCGTGCTTGTGTTTTTCCTCGGCAGCGTGCGGGCGGCGCTGCTGACGGCCATCACGATCCCGCTCTCGCTGCTGTTCGCCTTCGTCTGCATGCATTTCTCCGGCATCCCGGCGAATCTGCTGAGCCTTGGCGCCATCGACTTCGGCATCATTGTGGACGGTTCGCTCGTCATGGTGGAGCACGTCCTGCACACGGTGCAGCACCGCCGCCGGCTCGCCGGCGGCAGCTCCGGCTGGCTGGCCGAGGCCGTGCGCGACGCGGCGCTTGAAATGGAGCGGCCCATCTTCTATTCGCTCGTCATCATCATCAGCGCCTACTTCCCGCTGTTCACGCTCCAGCGCGTGGAGCGGAAGCTGTTCACGCCGATGGCTTTCACGGTGAGCTACGCGCTGCTGGGATCCATGCTGATCGCGCTCACTCTGGTTCCGGTGCTCGCCACCTATCTGTTCCGGGACGGCGGCAAGGCGTGGGAGAACCCGCTGCTCCGGTGGCTGGAGCGCGGCTACCTAGGGCTGGTCCGGTGGGCCGTTTCCCATGCCCGTGCCGTCGCCGCGGGCGCGGCCATGATCGTGCTGGCGGCCGGAGTCGCGGCGCTCGGGCTGGGCGTGGAGTTCCTGCCGACTCTCGATGAGGGGCTCGTGTGGGTGCGCGCCAATCTGCCCGCGGGCATCTCTCTGGAGAAGTCCGCCGAAGTGGCGGGAGCCATCCGGCGGATCATCGCCGCGCGCCCGGAGGTGGCGCAGGTGAGCTCGCAGACAGGCCGCAACGACGCCGGCACGGATCCTTACGGCCCGAACCGGAATGAGTTCCTCGTGGCGCTGCGGCCCTACGATACATGGCCGCGCGGCATGACCAAGGCGAAGCTGGTGGAGGAGCTCAGCCGCGAGCTCGAGAGCCGCATCCCGGGCGCCTATTTCAGCTTCACACAGCCCATCATTGACAATGTGACCGAAGCCGTCACCGGCTCGGCCGCGGATCTCGCGGTCATCCTGCGCGGTCCGGATCTTGGCACGCTGCGCGCCCTGGCCGCGAGGACGCTCGCGGTAGTCCGGCAGGTGCCGGGCGCTGCCGACACCGGCATCGAGCAGGAGCCGGAGCAGCCGCAGGTCCGCATCGCCATCTCGCGCCAGGCGGTGGCGCGTTACGGCATCAACGTGCAGGACGTGCAGGACGTGATCGAAATGGCCATCGGCGGGCGCGCCGTCGGAACGGTGTTCGAGGGCGAGCGGCGGTTCGACATCACCGTCCGCTACGTGCCGGAGGCGCGCACGAACCTCAATGCCATCGGCAGCATCCTCGTGCCGACGCGCGACGGGGCCCGCGTGCCGCTGTCGCAACTGGCCTCGATCGAAGTGGCCGATGGCGCCACGATCATCGCGCGCCGGGACAACCAGCGCCAGATCACCGTGCGCACCAACATCCGCGGACGCGACCAGGGCAGCTTTGTCGCGGAAGCCCAGAAGCGTTTCCGGCAGCAGATCCATCTGCCGCCGGGCTACGAAGTGGTCTGGGGCGGGCAGTTCGAGAATCTCGACCGCGCGCGGCGGCGCCTCGCCTTCATCCTGCCGCTGACCATCGGGCTCATCTTCGGGCTGCTGTTCCTGATGTTCGGCTCGACGCGCAACGCCGGGCTGGTGCTGCTGAACGTTCCGTTTTCGATCGTGGGCGGCATCCTCATGCTGTATCTGCGCGGCATCAATTTCAGCGTTTCGGCGGCAGTCGGCTTCATCAGCCTGTTCGGCGTCGCGGTCATGAGCGGCGTGCTGATCATCGCCGAAATCAACCGGGTCCGGCGCGAATCGCCCGAGATGCCCCTGGCGGAGGCGATCGTCGCCGGCGCTTCGGCGCGTTTCCGAGGCGTGCTGCTGATGATTTTCGTGGCGCTGCTCGGCATGGTGCCGGCGGCGCGCGCTACCGGCGTTGGAAGCGACGTGCAGCGCCCTCTGGCGTCCGTTCTGGTGGGGGGATTGATCTCCACCCTCCTGCTGGCGCTGGTCTGCCTGCCCGCCCTGTACGCGCTCACCGCCAACAAGCCTGCTGCGCGGGCGGAGGCCTCCGAATGAAGACGCAATTGCAGATGACCATCTACCTGAACGAAGCCGACCGCTTCGGCGACTTCCCGCTGTATGAGGAGCTGCTGCGGCGGCTGTTTCATGCCCACGTGGCCGGCGCCACGGTGATGAAGGCCTGGATGGGATTCGGGCGCCACGCCTTCGTCCACCGCCAGGGCCTGTTCGGCGTCTCCGACGACCATCCCATCGTCATCATCGCCGTGGATGACGCGGACAAGATCCGCGCTCTGGTCCCGGTGATCAAGCGTCTCGCGCCGGAAACGCTGATCACGTTGCAGGAGGTGGAGACCGCCTAGGCGGCTGCCACGGCGGCATCTGCCGGCAGGAACGGGCAGCGCCAGCGCCGCCCGAATCAGACGGCACACGCCGCCCGGCCCCGCTGCATACGCCGCGGAGCGCGCCGCCACCGGCCGTGCCGCCTGCCTTACCGGCGCCGCAGCCGGTCCAGCAGCCGCCGGCGGCGCAGCTCGGCGCGCAGCACCTGTCGTTCGTTCATCCCGAAAAAGTGGGCCACCTCGTGCCAGATGGTTTCGCGCACCAGGCGGCGCAGATCCTCCTCGTTGCGGGCAGCCCTTTCGTGAGGCCCCTGGTAAATGATGATGCGGTCCGGCATGCGCACGGGGTCGGAGACGGAGCGCTCCGTCAGCGGCCGCCCTTCATAGAGCCCCAGCAGGCCGGGCCGCGGCGGCTCCGGCTCGACGACGAAAACCACGTTCTCCAGCCGGCGCCGGAAGCGGGGCGGGATCACATCCATGCACTCTTCCACCAGCCGGTCGAACTCCTTCGGCGTCATCGCGGCTCCTGTGTTTAGTTAACTTGGAAAGGATGGAAGACGCAAAGATCCGGAAGACGGCCGAAGCGCTGGGCATCGGCTCTCTTCGGCGTCATATTTTCCTTTGCGCGGACCAGACCAACCCGAAATGCTGCTCCCGGGAGGAGGGGCTGCGCGCCTGGGAATTCCTGAAGAACCGGCTGCGCGCCGAGCCTGGCATCTACCGCACGAAAGCGAACTGCCTGCGGCTGTGCGAGCGCGGGCCGATTGCCGTCGTTTATCCGGAAGGCGTCTGGTACCACAGCGCCACCGCCGAGGTGCTCGAGCGGATCGTCGAGGAGCACCTGCTGGGCGGGCGCATCGTGGAAGAGTACGTCATTGCGAGGGATCCCCTGGGCGCTGGCGGCTCGGGAGACGCCTGCGGGCCGCGCTAGACTGGAGGGAAAACCAGCTTTGGGCAAGACAATCACGATTGCAATCGACGGGCCTGCGGGGGCCGGCAAGAGCACTCTGGCGCGCCGTCTGGCCGAACGGCTCGGCTATCTCTATATCGACACCGGAGCCATGTACCGCGCCGTGGCGTTGTGGGCGAAGCGGCTCGGCATCGGCTGGGACGATGCGGCGCGGCTGGAGCAGCTCGCCCGGGAAAGCCGCATCGAGCTCGGTGCGGGCGGGCGCGTGGTGCTCAATGGGGAGGACGTCAGCGAGGCCATCCGCGAGCCGGACATCAGCGAGGGCGCCTCGCGCGTGTCGGCGATCCCCGGCGTGCGGCGCGCGCTGGTGGAGAAGCAGCAGCAGATGGGCCGGGAGGCCTCCGTTGTGATGGAAGGCCGCGACATCGGCACCGTTGTCTTCCCGCAGGCGGAAGTGAAGATCTACCTCGACGCGACGCCGGAGGAGCGGGCGCGGCGGCGTCTGAAAGACCTCGCTGCGCGCGGCCTCCCGGCGGAGTTTGCGCAGGTGCTGGAAGAGATGAAGCGGCGCGACGAGCGCGATTCCACGCGAGCCGACTCGCCGCTGCGGCAGGCGCCCGACGCCGTGTATGTCGACTCGACCGGCATGACCGAGGACGAAGTCGAGCAGGCGCTGCTGAAAATCGTGCGCGAGCGCACAAGCAACGGAAAGGAAGTCACGAATTGAACGATCTGCTGGTGATGAAATTCGGCGGCACCAGCATGGGCTCCGCCGAACGGATCCGTTCCGCAGCCGCCCTGTGCGAGGAGGCCTGGCGGCAGCGTCCCGTGGTGGTCGTGGTCTCGGCGATGGCGAAGGTCACCGACATGCTGCTTGAGGCGCTGCGCCACGCCGAAGGCGGCGACGAGGCGGGGCTCGAGAGGCTGCTCCGGCAACTCGACGAAAAGCACCGCCGGTGCTGCAACGAGCTGCTGGAGGGGGCCGCGCGCGATCGGACGCAGCGCGTGCTGGACGGCATCCTCGAGGAGTTTGCGCGCATTGCGCGTGGCGTGCTGATGCTGGGCGAGCGCCCGCCCCGCTCGGTGGATGAAGCCGTGGCGGCCGGAGAGCGGCTGAGCGCGGCCATGATGGCCGCCTATCTGGAGACGCGCGGCGTGGATGCCTTCGCCGTCAACGGCTGGGACGTGATCGTCACCGATGCCGTCTTCGGCAACGCGAGTCCGCTGCTCGAGCAGACGCGGGAGAAGGCCGGCGCGATGCTGCGCCCGGCGCTGGAGAAGCGCCGCCTTCCGGTGGTCACCGGCTTCAACGGAGCCACGCTCGACGGGCGCCCGACCACGCTCGGCCGGGGCGGCAGCGACTTCTCCGCATCGATTCTCGCCTCGGTGCTCGATGCCGCCGAGCTGTGGATCTGGAGCGATGTCGACGGCATCATGTCGGCCGACCCGCGGCTGGTGCCCGACGCGAAGGTGCTGAGCGAGATCACCTACCGGGAAGCCGCCGAGCTGGCCTACAACGGCGCCAAGGTGCTGCACCCGCGGACGCTCGCGCCGCTGATGGAGAAGGGCATTCCCGTCTGGAGCCGCAACAGTTTCAACCCCTCCTTCCCGGGCACGCGCATCGTGCCGGAGACGAAGGACGGCCCCATCGGGCCGCGCGCCGTCACGTCGATGACCAACGTGGCGCTGGTCAGCCTCGACCCGGCCAGCGCGGTGCTGAGCGGCACGCGCATCATGGCGCGCAGCCTTGAGGCCCTGGCTGCGGCCAATGCGGAGGTGCTCGCGCTCACCAGCTCCAGCTACCGGCAGAACTTCTGCTTCCTGATCCGGCAGTCGGAGCTGCCCGCGGTGATCGAGAAGCTCGAGGAGACATTCTCGCTCGAGCTGGCGCACGGCTACCTGCATCCGATCGACGTGGATCTTGACGTCGGTCTCATCGCCATCGTCGGCGAAGGCATGCGCGGCCAGGCGGGCCTTGCCGGCCGGATCTTCACAGCGATCTCGCGCGAGATGGTCAATATCATCGCCATCGCGCAGGGCTCGAGCGAACTGACCATTGCCATCGTCGTCCGCAAGGATGGGGTCGAAAAGGCCGTGCGCGCCGTGCACGCGGAATGCGCGCTGGGCCGGTGACCGGCCGCGGGCGGTATAATGTAAATTTCGCGCAGATTCAGGAGTTCCCCCATGTTTGACCTGTTCCGGAGCCGCGAGCGGAGTGTGCGCTACCTGCTCGGGGCCTTGCTGCTTCTGGTCGCCGCCTCGATGGTGATTACGCTGGTGCCCGGCTATGGAACCGGCTGGGCCGGCCCGCGGGATCCCTCGATCCTGGCCGAGGTGGGCGACCATCGCATCACGGTGCAGGAAGTCCGCAAGGTCATCCAGCGTGAAATGAAAGGCAACGTTCCTCCGGAGCTGGCCAGCGTCTATATCCCGAGCCTTGTCCAGCAGCTCGTCGCCCTGCGGGCCACCGCTCTTCAGGCGGAGCAGCTCGGCTTCCGGGTATCGGATGCCGAGCTGGCAGCCATGGTCAAGGAGACGATCCCGCAACTGTGGGCTGGTGGCACCTTCGCCGGCAAGGACGCCTACGCACAGGTGCTTTCCTCGCAGAACATGACCATCCCGGAGTTTGAGGAAATCCTGCGGACGCAGGCGCTCCAGTCGTGGCTGGACACGCTGGCCATGGAAGGCGTCATCGTCACGCCGCAGGAGGTGGAGCAGGAATTCCGCCGCCGCAATGAGGCCATCCGCCTTCAGACGCTGAGAGTATCCCCGGCAATGCTCCGAAGCAGGGTGTCCGCATCCGATGCAGAGATTGCCGAGAGTTTCCAGAAGAACAAGGCATCCTACCGGATCCCCGAGAAGCGCTCTTACCTGATCTTCCCCATCTCCGAAGAGCAGCTCGCCGCGAGCCTCGAGGTGCCTGAAGCACAGTTGCGGGAGATTTATCAGCGCCAGCAGGATCGCTTCCGCACCGAAGAACGCGTCCAGGTGCGCCACATTCTCATCAAAACAATCGACCGCCCGGCCAGCGAGCTTCCTTCCCTCGAGAAAAAGGCCCAGGATCTCCTGAAACAACTGAAAGGCGGAGCTGACTTTGCCGAACTGGCCAAGAAGCACTCGGAGGATCCCGGTTCGGCTTCCAAAGGCGGCGATCTCGGCTTTGTGACGCGAGGGCAGACTGTTCCCGAATTCGAGAAGGCGGCCTTCTCGCTGAAGCCGAAAGAGATCAGCGACGTCGTCAAGACGCAGTACGGCTTCCACATCATTCAGGTGCTGGCGCATGAGCAGGCCCGGCTCAGGCCTTTTGAAGAAGTCCGCGCCGAACTTGCTGCGGAGGCGAAGCGGGCGCAGGTCTATGACAGGATGCAGGGCCTGGCCGACCAGATCCGGTTGGCCCTTGTGCGGTCGCGCGAGGAGGCCGAGAAAATCGCCCGCGAAAATGGCATCACGCCGGTGCGTGCGGAAAACGTGGGCCTCGGCGATCCCGTGCAGGAGATCGGCATCAACGAGCAGTTCAACGCCGCCGTCAGAGAGCTGCCTGTGAACGGCGTGACGCCGGTGATCCAGGTCGGGACGAACCGGCTCGTGGTCGCTCAGGTGACCGCGATCACGCCGCCCCGGGACGCGGAGCTGAAAGAGGTCATCGCCCAGGTCCGGGAAGCCGTCATCTCCAGAAAGGCAAACGAGTTGGCGGCAAGACTTCTCGCCGACCTGGAGGCGAAGGTGAAGAGCGGAGCCGGCAATTTCGAGCAGCTCGCAAAGGAAGTGGGCGGGGAGGTGAAGTCCACGGACTTCATCACGCGCAACTCCAGCATCGAAGGAATCGGCCCGGCCATGATGGCCGAGGAGGCCTTCTCCAGGGATCCGGGCGCCATCGTGGGGCCGATTCGAACCGCAGACGGCGGCGGCTTCTTCGCAAAGGTGCTCGAGAAGCGTCCTCCGGACATGACGCAGTTTGCAGCCCAGAAAGCCGGCATTCTCCAGGAGCTGAAGCGCCAGCGGGCGCGCGACCGCAGCGAGCTGCTGCGGGCGGGCATTGTCGATGAGCTGACCCGCAAGAAGAAGATCAAGATCTACGAGGACAACATCAAGCGGCTGGTTGCCGCCTACTCCAGCACGAGCTGATGCCGGGATCCGCGGAAGCCGGCGCCCTGCCGGAGGCCGCGTTTCCGGATCTGCGGAAGGCGTCTCATGGAGCCAGATGCCGCCCTGGTGGTTGCCGGCGGAGACGGGACGCTCTTCCATCTCCTTGCCAGGCTGCGGCCGCCCTGGCCTCCCATCCGGCTGGTTCCGCAAGGCCGTGGCAACGCGCTGGCGCGCGACATCGGCGCTGGACAGGCCGCCCGGGTGGATGTCCTGAAGATCTCAGGCACGCGGGATGACGGCTTGCCGCTCGAGTGCGTCTCCGTTTCTTCCCTCGGTCTCGGTTACCCGTCCGAGGTAACGCGCCGGGCATTCCCTCTCCGGTTTCTCCGGCGGCTCAGCTACGCGGGCGCCGCTGTCGTAACCCGTCCGCGCTGGCATGGCTTCCGGATCTCGCTGGACGGCGGGCCGGAGCGCCGCGCAAGGCTTCGCGGGATCCTCGTCAACAACACACGGTATACAGGCGGCTTCGAGGCGCTGCCGGACGCCTCGTCCTACGATGGCGCTGTGGAGTGCCTGGAGCTGACCGCGGGTTACCTCCGCCAGATGGCTCACAATCTGTCCGTCATGAGCGGCCTTCACTGCTACGCGCCGGTCCGCGTCAGCAGAATCCGGCACGCCGTGCTCGTGCCCGACGAGCCGCTGGAACTGATGATCGACGGGGAGCTGTTGGGGCGCGTGCGCCGCGTGGAGCTGTCCATCCTGCCCGCGGCGCTGGAGGTAGAGGTAATGAGCCCATCGCGCCGCTGAGCGCCCGCTCAGCGTGGCGGTTCCTCAGACGCATGGGCCAGAGCGAAGGCAACAATCGTCTGGCCACGCATTCCGGCGGCGGACTCCAGCTCCGCCAGCAGCAGGGCCTCCACGCCGTCAGGATCGAAGTCCACCTCGCAGGCCTCGATCTGTTCCGGCTCCGCTCCCTGATAGCACAGTTCGCAGTGGCCCAGCGCTTCTCCCCGCACGCGGACGGCAGGACCGAAAGTGCGGCAGGTAATCGGGCGTGAGGCATAGAGATCGCAGGCGCCTGTCTCGGGATCGAGGGCGGGGCAGGGCTCGTCTCCGGCGCGCTCGAAGAAGCGTTCCTGCTCCTGTTCGTCCTCGCTCAGCACCCCTGTTGCGGGATCGCCCGCAAAAATCGGCAACAGGCGTGCCGTCTCTGCCCTCGCGCGCTCCACGACACGCTTTGCCCGCTCCGGATCCGTCTGCCACAACTGCTCCAGCCCCCGTTGAAGACGTAGGGCATCGAGCTGCGTGATGGGAAACGGGCCGAGGCAACAGGCGGTGCACCCCAGGCGGCAGGCGATCCACGCCCCGCTGCGGCGCTCAGCCTCCGCCATTGCCTGATCCACGATGCGGACCAGCGTGCGGTCTCCGGCGCAGATCCTGTCGAGCGGTTTCATCGCGTCTTTGTGGCTACTGGCTCCGCTGCACCGGCCTTGCGCGCCAGATGCTCACGGTAACTCTCCACGAGCTTCCTGGCCATCCGTGCCGCATCGTGGTGCTGCTCCACGTAAGCCCGGGCGCGCCGCGCCAGTTCCTCGCCCAGGGCTGGCTGCCGGAACAGTGCAACGATCTTCCGCGCGAATTCGCCGGGATCATCCGCCAGCAGGCACACGTCTCCGTCGTTGCGCGCCAGCCCTTCCGCGCCCAGTGTCGTGGAGACGCAGGGAATGCCGGACGCGAAGGCCTCCAGCAGTTTCACGCGCACGCCGGACCCGCTCAGAATCGGACAGGCGAAAACAGCGTACCGGGCCAGCGCTTCCCGCACGTCTGGAACGAATCCAACCACCTCGACGGCGCCGCCGAGATCAGGGATCGTGTGTCCCGCCGGCGGATCCGAGCCGGCGACATACAGGCGCGCCTGCGGCTCCTGTTCCAGAACCTGCGGCATCACGCGGCGGATCAGCCAGTCGAGCGCCTCCAGGTTCGGGCGGTGCCGGAAGCTGCCGAGGAAGAGGATGGTGCGCGGGAGCCTTCCACCCGGGCGGAATTTATAGCTGGAGACATCGATTCCGGCGCGCAGGTCATGCCGGACGCGCCCGTCGAGTCCATGGAGGAACGAGAGAAGATATTCCGTGTTCTCTGCCGTGCAGGTCTGGATGGCGTCGAGGCGGGGCAGGGTCCTGAGCTCCCAGTGCAGCGCGCGCAGATATTCGAAGCCCGCGCTCACCCATTGCAGCAGCCCCATGCCCTTCATCGCACGGCCGATCGACTGGAAATAGATGTCGTGCTCGAACAGCGCCCAGACCAGCCTGCGGCTCCTGCCGGCGTACTGCGCCATCTGCGTGTACTCGAGCTGCACGACGTCGATCCCTTCCAGGAAGATCTGCCGGTGCAACAGCCATTCAAGCTCAGGATCCGCGAATTCCCGCACGGCGTACGGCGTGATCGAGCCGGCGCCCTTCGTCTTTCCTTCGCGGCGGACAACGAAATGCATCGAGCGCAGCCGGTCGCGCAGCGGCTCATGCGCGGCAATCTCGTGAGCGGCGTCCACCATCACGAGCAGGTGCAGCTCGGCGTGCCTGGCAAGCTCCCTCGCGGCGTGATACATGAAGACTCCGCCGCCGTGGACAGGGGGACAGATCGCGTAGGGGGCCACCATCAGCACGCGCGGCGGATCTGACGGAGGCGAGGTCTCGAAGCGGTCGCGGAACCAGCCGCCCATGGGGCGGCGGAAGGCCTCCGTGTCGCTCACTTCGGCGAGCCGGCGGGCGCGCCACCGCGAACGCAGCGCCTGTGGCAGCCGCAGGAAAGCGCCCCACAGGGCGGGGAGGCTGGCCCGCTCCAGCGATTCGCCGCCCAGCCAGCTTGCCATCGCTCCTGCCCACGCGTTCAGGAAATGGCCCGCCACGCGCCCCGGCTCGTGCATGTTTTTCCACGCGAAGAGCACGAAATTCCGGCGGATGACGTTTTCGATGTAGCCGCGGCCGAACGTCCTGCCGATGGTGCCGCGGTGCTCATGCCAGACGCGGCTCTTCGGCTGGTACATCACCTTCCAGCCGCGCTTCCACGCCAGGTAGCCGAGATCGGTGTCTTCCAGATAGAACGGATGCAGCAGGGGGTCGAACCCGCCAAGCTCGAGGAATTTCCTGCGGTCGAAGGCGCAGGATCCGCCTCCGCCGTAGAAGCACGGGAAAAGGCGGTCCACCGCATCGTCCTCGCGGTGCCGGACGCGCAACATGCCGTGCGACCACCAGCCCTGCGTCAGACCGGTTTCCTCGCGCCGCTTCTGCGGATCGCTGAAGAAGATCTGGCAGGAAACGGCAAAGACCTGCGGATCGGTGAAACCCTCCAGCAGCGGTTCCAGAAAATCCTCCGCCACCCGCATGTCGCTGTTCAGCAGGACGACGATGTCGTTCTTCGCGGCGCGGAAGCCCGCATTGGAGCCGCCGCCGAAGCCCAGGTTTTCCGGCAGGGCGAGCAGACGGATTTCGGGGAAGTGCTCGCGCACAAACGCGGCGCTGCCATCGGTGGAGCCGTTGTCGACGACGATGATTTCGTTGTCGGGATGGCCGCTCATGGCGCGTACCAGCGGCGGGAGGTATTTTTCGAGCAGATCGCGCCCGTTCCAGTTCGGAATGACCACGCTGGCGGCATGGCGGCGCGGCATGGAATCGGCGCGCGGCTGCCTTTTTCCGAACAGGAGGAACAGCGCGTCTGCCGCCCACAGCAGGGCCCACGCCAGCGGCATGAAGACTACGGAAAGCGCCGCCAGCGGCAACTGGCGCAGCACGCGCAGCAGCGTCGGCTTCATTCCCTACTCCAGCTCCGGCCCCATTCCGAGTTTTCGCCCCAGCCGTACCCAGCGCGATGCGCGCACCATTGCGAGCGCCTGCTCGAGCTGCTGCACGCGGGCATCGAGCTGCTGGGCCCACCGCGTGCGCTCCACCACGCGCGCCTCGGCTTCGTCGAGCAGACGAACGCACCGGGCCAGCTCTTCCAGCTTCTCGCGGTGCTGCGCGGCGAGCGTTTCCAGCGTGGAATTCAGCTCGCGGATCTGCCCCTCGTAGGCTTCCCGGGTGGCGCGCTGCTCGGCGGCGTGCTCCTCCTGCTGGCGCTCGATGGTGGCGCGCGCCTCTTCGAGCTCCGCGTCCAGCCGCTCCGCCCACGCGACCTGCTTCTCCATTTCCCGGAGGGTTTCCTCGTGCGCCGCCTGGAGTGCCGCATGGGCTGATTTGAGTTCCTCCAGCCATGCGTCCTTCTGGCGCAGCTCGCCTTCCAGCTTCCGGATGTGCTCTTCGCGCTCGCGCAGCACGTTGCCCGAGGACGGCAGATACACGTACAGTGGCGCGCCCGTCTGCGGCTGGGCTGCGCACACGGCAAGGAAGAAGTGGCTGGCCTCCGGGTCGGGCGGCTCGTGGCCCGGCGCCAGCTCGGCGGCAGCGGCAGCGCCAGGCAACATTGGAGAAAACGTGATCGCGCCGGAATGGTTTTGCAGGTAAATCGCCGCCGAGGGAAAGAACTCGGCCAGCGCAGCGCGGAACTCTGCGTAATCGAATTCGTGGACGTGGAATGGATTCGGCCCGGACTGCGCCCGGCTCTCGGCGTAATAGAGCCGGTTGGGCGTGGAGACGATGAATTGGCCGCCGGGAGCCAGCAGGCGGCGGGCCTCGGCCAGCAACGCGCGCCAGTCTTCCAGATGTTCGATGACCTCGAAGGCGACGACGAGATCGAACGATGCGTCCCGGAATGGGGTCTGCTCGGCCCGCGCCACCACGAACGACAGGTTCGGACGCGCGTAGGCGCGCGCCGCCGCCTCCACCGCCTCGCGGCTGATATCCAGGGCCGCGACGAAGTCCGCGGCCTCGGCCAGCGCGGCGCTTCCGTAGCCCGTGCCGCATGCGGCATCCAGCACCCGCTTGTGCCTGGCGAGCCGCCGCGCGAAAGCATACCGCGCCATGTGCTCATGGAACAGGTCAGGCTCCACCTGTCCCGGCACGATGCGTTCGCCGGTGAACTCCATCCGCGGCGGCAGCGCTTCAGGCACGCGGCGCCTCCTCGGGCGCCGGCTTCATCAGCCGGCTGTTGACCTCCACCTTGCAGGGCAGGTGCATGTACCCGTAGACGGGGCCGTCGGCGTGGCCCATCTGAAGCGTCACCGCATTGTCGATCCAGTCGCACATGCGGTAGTTGAGCAGATCCCCGTCGGCGATGGCGGGCGAGAAAGAGAACGAGGCCGGGTAGAGCACGGGGAGCTGCACATGGAAGTCCACCGTGTAAACGTCGCCGGGGATCATCGGCGGCAGCGCGTATCCTTCGCGCGTGGTATTCGTGCCGGCGAAGTCCATGCCAAGATGGTTGCGGAACATGAAGCCCACATTAGGCTGCGACAGATGGTCGTGCGCCTTGACAGAGATCCGCACCACGATCGTTTCGCCCGGCTGGAGCAGCCCGAGTTTGCGCCCGTAAGGATCCAGGATGGCGATGCCGAGCACCTCGGCGCGCCGGTCGCCGTAGCGGTGGTCGATGTTCGGAATCTCGGTGACGACCTCCGGGGCGCTCACGGCCCTGTCGCGCTGCGGCGCCTCCCGCTGATGAAGGCGCAGGTAGGCGGTGTCCTTCTCCACCATCGCCGCCAGATACTGGGCCACCACGCGATCCGTATCGCCGATGGCGCGGATGCGGCCCGCATCGAGCCACATCGTGCGGTCGCCGAGCGCCTTGACGTCGCCAGCCGAGTGCGAAACGAACAGGATGGTGATGCCGCGGCTGCGCAGCTCGTGCACTTTGCGCATGCAGCGCTGGCGGAAGTAGATGTCGCCGACGGCGAGCGCCTCGTCCACGATGAGGATCTCCGGCTCGGTGTGGATCGCGACGGCGAAAGCCAGCCGCACGAGCATGCCGCTGGAATAGGTTTTCACCGGCTGGTCGATGAAGCTGCCAATCTCGGCGAACGCCTCGATCTGCGGGAACATCCGGTCGATCTCGGCGGTGGAGAAGCCGAGGATCGCCGCGTTCAGATAGACGTTGTCCCGGCCGGTGAATTCGGGGTTGAACCCGGCGCCCAGCTCAAGCAGCGCCGACACGCGGCCGCGGACCTCGACTTTGCCTTCGGTGGGCGCGAGAATGCCCGCGACGATCTGCAACAGCGTGCTCTTGCCGGAGCCGTTCTCGCCGACGATGCAGAACGTTTCTCCCCGCCGGACCTCGAAGGTGACGTCCCGGAGCGCCCAGAAGTCCGTGTGGTAGCGGCGGCGGTTGAAGGTGAGCAGCTCCTTGAGCCGGTCGCGGGGCGAGGCATAGATCGGGTAGCTCTTGGAAACGCCCTGAAATGAGATGAGGCTCACTGCGCTGTGGGGGCGCGTCCGCGCTCCGGGACGCGCACATTACTGACTGTAACGCAATCGCCGGGCCGGCGGGTTGACGGCTGCATGCACGCTTCCCGCGCCGGACTCCTGCCGGCGCGCGTCCTCCCAGGGCTGGCAGCCGCGCGAAGACAAACGAAGGGCGGCCGCCAGCTCCTTTCCCGCAGGTTTCCGGATCTCTTCCAGTCACCCAATCGGCTGTGCGTGTTGAACCTCTTTGTGGAGCGGTGCAAGTTCCGCGCGCCTGGGCTCCCCATTTCGCGAGCCGCAATAACGCCGGAGGCGCACGCACAGGCGGGTCAGCTAGCTGGTAGCCGCCCTGTCTTGTGGTCTACTTCGATGGGTTGACCTCCTCGGTTAGCCCAGTCGAACGACCAGGCAAATCCCGGCTTTCCCCGCCGGAGAGCGGTTCCGGCCGAGAGAGTCCGGCTCCTCAAGGGGAGCCGTTCTCTGCCTACAATATGCACCCGCCACGTAGCGGAGTCAAGAGTCCTTTTCTTCGCCCCGCCCCCTGCCCTGCGCGGCCCCGCGCCAGCCCCGCGCGGCCCTCTTCCGTGCGTTGACACGCCGCGCCACAGCCCGATAAGCTGGAAGTAAAGAGTGCCGGTGTAGCTCAGTGGTTAGAGCGACGGTCTCATAATCCGTAGGTCGTAGGTTCAAATCCTACCGCCGGCACCACCACCCGCAGCCCCGCCCGGCAACCTGCCCGCATCCCCTGTCCACACGCTGCTGCGTCTCTACGGCTGAGTCTGGCACTTGTTCCCTCGTGCGCTGGCTCTACGCACGCTTGCTCTGCGAGCAGACAATCATGACGCAGGTGCCCACCGCATGCCGGCGGCGGCAGGTCAATTTATTGCGGGTGCACGGGGATGACGAGGCTCTTGATCAAAAACGGGGGCAGCCCGAGTTCTCAGGATTGATAAAACAATCTTGGGAGAAACGTTTTGATCAACTCTGAGCTTGTTCTGGGTCTGCCCGGTTACCAGATTACCGGGATCGAGCGTGCCTCTGGGGAGGTGAGGCTGCGGGTCCGGCATGCCGGACCCGCAGCCTGCCCCCACTGTGGCAGCGTGCGGCTGCGCAGCAAGGGCCGGTGCGACC
>JANWVO010000031.1 GCA_025056865.1 Bryobacteraceae bacterium | reverse complement strand
CATCGTAGGTCACCACGAAATACACGCTCAATGCTCCACAAAGGCGGTCCATTCGCCGCCGCTCATCAGGGCCCGGGCCAGCCGGTCCACCTGCCGGGCCATCTCCTCGCGCAGGCTGACGCCCCCGGGCCGGCGCGGCCGGCACGAGACACAGGCTGCCGACTCGCGGGGCCGGCCATGCATGTTGAGATGCGAGGAATCAGCCGGAGGCCAGCCGCAGTGTGTTTCTCGGGAATTTTCCACTCAGGCCCGTGTGCTTGGGGGTCACATCCGACTCTCCGACCAACAGGCCTCCTGTCGGAGGCCTCAACTCCACCGGCGTCGAAGCTGGCACGTGTATTCCCAGTCAAGCAGGTCAACAGGGAGAAGGTGGTTCTCCCCGACGGTCTCCCGGCTGGAAGCTTCTGCTGGGGAAAGAGATCGGGAGTAGGGGGAGATAGGGGAATAGGCCACACCATTCTTGTTTTTCTTCCTTCCTTTCCGTTTTTGTTTCCTGCCTTTTCATTATTTCCTCGGGGGGAGCATCTCCCTGTCTCCCTCATCTCCCGAACCAGCCCATTTTCAACGCACTGCCGCCGGGAAGGCGGATTGAAAGCCACAAGATCCAGGCCCGGTCGGGTGCACAAGGTGGCAACAGGAGCAAACAGCCGTGCGCCAAACCACGTGATCGGTGCGTCGTTTTACCGCTGGCGATATCGCGCAAACTCTCCGCGTGTACATTCCCAACGCCTGGCTTTGGTAGTTGGATTTCGCAGGAGAAATCGCAACACACAGAACCGCCCCAAAGAGCTCCCTTCCGGCAGCGTGCACGTCGCGGTTCCCGCATCAAAGCTCACGCGGCTGACGGGCATCCTGACACAGACGCTGTCGCATCAGCCCCTGCGAGCCAGGCAATGGATCCGCGCCAGCCTCGGTGATCGCCGCACTGTTTCGTGGCCGGAAATCGAGCGGGCATTCTCGCGAGAGGGAAAAGCGGCAGGCCTGGGATGCCGAAGTCCGCCGACAACCAACTCTCATCGAGACTGGCTCAACGAGTCTTGTGTCCTGACAAGGGGGGTTTGGACGGGCCGTTAGGCCTTCCCGCAGCAGCCCTGGGCTGCGCCTTCACGGATCACCCCACGGCATCCGGGTTGCGTTAACGGACTTGCCCATTTGGCATCGCCCAGAGCGGGCGGCAGCACGAAGTGAAATCGGAGCCAAAGTCTGGAATATCGGGGCCGGTTGTGCGGAGATCCGGAATTGTCCGCGCGTTTAGCACGGGTCATTCAAGCCCGATCACGGGCAGGAGGCCAAACAGCCATCGGAGATTCCAGCGTTGTCCAGCGTATTCAGAGCAGATCCCCCGGGGAAAGACCGGGTGTGATCGCGTCACTCCACCACTTCGACAATGTAGATCGCAGAGCGGACTCCCTCCCTGCCTTCTCGAAGGCCTGTTGCCAGGTCGGAGCGGCAAAGACGAGGTGTTGCGGCACGGGGATGCCTTCGCGGTCCAGCAGCGCTGCCAGTTGGGCCTGCCGAATGCCCTTGGGGCCCTGCATCCGGAGCTGCCCGGTTCTCAGGGCCTGCTGGAAGAGCTGCGTGGCAAGCTCCCGGCTGAGCTGCGAGCCATATTCGGAATTCCACAATGCAGCGACGACTTGTTCGGCCTCCGCCAGGGCTTCCTTCAACATGGTCGGTCCCCGTGTCGGCCTATGCCCCAGCCTTTGCGTCACACGATCGAAGGCCTCGAGCACGCTCTCGGCGGCGCCCCTGTTGCGTCTGCTCTCCTTTACGGCGATCATCCGAATGGAGTTCCTCAGCGTTGGCAGAAGCATGGCGAGCTGCTCGCAAGATTCTGCGATTTCTCCCTCCAATGAGCTTCTGCGGGCGTGCCATTCGTCAATCGACCGCTGTTCGGCAACAAGCGACCCCACCGGCGCTCTGGGAAACTCCAGCCAGCGCTGAAAAGTTCCGCTGTCCGGTTCACGCTTCCCTTGTGCTGAGTCCGACTTTTGGGGCCCCCCTTTCAGCCAGAGGCTGTAATGAGCCAGAAAAAGCTCTCTCTGCTGTTCGGGCAGGGAACTCAGGAAGAGTTCGGGAGGACCTTCCGGACACTTTTCGCGAGGCTGCATCGTGGCCGGATCAACCCGTTGATTCCACTCCCGGAGCATAGCTTCATACTTCTCGCTGGCAATCCTTCCCTTTTGCCCCATTTCGGCTGCTTCCGGCAGCAACTGGTCGAAGCGCTCGGCCAGGGAGCGCGCCCTCTGACGCCAGCGCAGAAATTCCAACCAGGCCCCCGCCTCAGCAGCCACAACGGGCTTCTCCCGCTTACTGTACCTGTTTCTCTGAGTCACGGAAAACCCCTCGTCCCGGAGGCTGGGATACGGAGAGATTCTATCACCAGTAAAGCGCGGGATTCTCCAGACGCGAGAAAACTCCACAAATTCTGATACTTGCTATGTTTCCTCAAATTCCACTTGAAGCAACATGGCAACCCGCGGAGGATGGGCTTGACGCTACCAAGGAGAGAGGCCCGATGCCGATCAGTCTGAATCCAAGGATTTTTGAGCCCGATCCAGAAGAGCAAGCCGTGAGACCGACGCTGGATCTGGCCATGCTCCCAAACGAGTTGGAAGCCGCCGCATGGAAAGTGCTCAAGGAATTCAACCGACCGCCCCGAGTATTCGTGCACGCGGGGACAGGACAGCTCGTGCGCGTGATCCACACGGCGGAAGGCGGCGTTCACATCGAGCCCTTATCGCGGGACGGATTGCGCGCCCTGCTGACGGAAGCAGCCATCTGGAGGAAGGGAGCACGGGGCAGGGGGAGTTATCCGCCGGAAAGCATGATAAAGAATATGAGTTCGCGGCGCAACGCTCCGCTGCCCGTGTTGCGCCGAGTCGCCGGCTTCCCCTTTTTCGGATCGTCCGGCGAGCTGGTTTTCCGAGCGGGCTATGACGGGCAAAACAGGGTTTACCTTGCCACCGATTACACGGACGTGTGGAGCGTCGCCCGTAAGCTTGCCCGACTGCCAGAGGTTGCGCTTTTAGAGATTCTCATCGAGCCGTTTCGCGATTTCCCATTTGAGGATGATTCCAGCAACGCACACCTCTTTTGCCTGATGCTCACTCCGCTTCTGCGCGAGTTGTTCCGGGGGCCGGTGCCGCTTTTCTGCGTAAACAAGCCAGCCCCGGGGCTTGGCGGCACCCTGCTGGTTCAAACGGCGGCTACGATCCTCACCGGCGGCCCGCTTCCGGTGATTCCGCCGCCCAACCGCAACGACGGCGCCGAGCTTCGCCGTCTTCTCACATCGGCCCTGCGGGATCAGCCCCCCTGCCTGGTTCTTGACAACTGGGACGACCTGGCATCGCCCTCTCTGGCTGCGATTCTGACTGCCGAAACCTACACGGATCGTCTCATCGGCAGGTCAACGATATTCACCTCTGAAAATACCGCAACAATTGTTGTCGTCGGCAACAACGTTCGATTGGGCCCCGAAATCTCGCGGCGCATCGTGCCGATCCACCTGGCGCCACGAGGTCCGGATCCGCGGACGCGGACCGATTTCAGGATTTTCGATCTGCCGGGTTGGACGCGACGCCACAGAACACGGTTGCTGGCCGCGCTTCTGGCCCTGGTGTTGAGATGGCAGAAGGCCGGACGGCCTGAAAGCGCCCGCCGTCTGCCGTCGTTTGAACGATGGAGCGCGATCGTCGGCGGCATCCTCGAGGTAAACGGCGTCAATGGCTTCCTCGGGAACGTCGACCGGGAGACCACACAGGCCAGCGAAATGTGGTTAACGTTTCTCCGCAGCTGGCATGAGCGGTTCGGTAGGAGGCCGGTGCAGGCTTGCGAGCTCGTCGAGCTCGCGCGCGAATCGGGTGTCGCGGAAGGCCGTCAAACCCCTGTCAGTCTCGGGCGCATACTGTCCGCGCGGGCTGGCAACGTTTTCGGCCCATTCCAGCTTATTCGCATGGGCCGGTCAGACAACACCGGCGTCTACAGGCTGGAGTATCTCACGGCGCCTGATCGAAGCACAGGCCAGCAGGCCGTGCCCGAATCGAATGACGGAGGAATTACACACTAGAAGGGGAAGCAGGTGATGACGAGAGAAAACGACTCCCGCAACCTTCAGGTTCTGTCTGTGACCGGCTCCGCCGCCCAGCCGAATGGCTGCGGCGATGAGCCCGACGCGCTGGAGCGCCATTACAGCCTGGCCGAAGTGGCCAAGCTTTGGGGCATCAGCCGCGAATCGGCGCGAAGGCTGTTCCGGGGCCGGCCTAGCGTCCTCCACCTGAGGAGCCTAGGGCTCTCCGGGCGGCGTGCCTACGTCACACTCCGCATTCCCGCCTCGGTCCTGCGCCAGGTCCACCGCGAGTTGCGCGGACCGAAAAGCTTCGCTCCGGCGGGGCCGGAACGCGCTGATGCAGCCGCCGACGCTGACAGGAGGCAGTGGCTGGCCGGCCTGAGAAAGAGGCAGAAGCGTGGGGCCGGCCAAGCCGACCCCGGTCAGGGGCACTCCGAGTGATGCAAGAACTTTCCGGCCTGCCTGATTCGCCAGGAGCGGCGTTCGTGGCATGCTGAGCGGAGAGGATCGCCCATGCTGACCGTGTACCGCCGCCACCGACCGGATTGCCGTCACAAAGCCAAAGGCCGGGCCTTCCTGCGCTGCTCCTGCCCGCTGTGGTGCGATGGAGAGCTGGACGGACGCCGCTTCCGCCGCTCACTCCGCACCCGCAGCCTGGAAGAGGCGCAAACGAGGATCCGGATGCTCGAAGCTGGCGGACTGACCGCGCAGCCCGCCGGGCCCGAACCCGGGGTGGAGGATCTGGCCCGCGCGTTTCTCGCCGATGCCCGCGCCAGGCAACTCAAGCCTTCGACAATCGGCAAGTACGAAGGCCTGTTCCGCGACATGCTCCGCTTCGCCGAGCAGCATGAGACGCGTCAGCTGTCCCGCTGGACGCCCGCCGTGGTTCGCGATTTCCGCGAGACGTGGCGCTGGCAGAGGCTGGCCGCGGTCAAGCAGCTGGAGAGACTGAAGACCGTCTTCCGATTCGCGGTCGAGCAGGGATGGCTGTCTTCGAGCCCTGCAGCCGGCATCAGGCCGCCGCGGGTCTCCCTGACTCCTACGCTGCCTTTTTCCGAAGAGGAGATGCGGCGGATCCTGGCCGCCTGCGACCGCTTCCCCGGCAAAGGCTCGCAGCTGCGGGCCCTCGTGCTTCTGATGCGCTACAGCGGCCTGCGCATCATGGACGCGGTGACTCTGGCGCGCGACCGCATTCGCGATGGAAAGCTCTTTCTCTACACCCAGAAGACGGGAACCCCCGTCTGGGTGCCCCTGCCTCCGGTGGTGTTGCGCGCCCTGGAGGCATTCGAGCCGGAAAGCGCCCGGCATTTCTTCTGGACCGGCACCAGCAGGCCGGATGCCGCGGCGAGGGTCTGGTCCAACAAGCTGCGGAAAATCTTCCTCCGGGCCGGGCTGCCGGACGGCCATTCGCACCGTTTCCGCGACACCTTCGCGGTGCGGCTGCTCGAAAACGGGGTCTCACTCGAGGTCGTCAGCGTGCTGCTCGGCCACCAGTCGATCCGGGTCACCGAGAAGCATTACGCTCCCTGGGTGCAGGAGCGGCAGGCGCGGCTGGAAGAGGCGGTGCGGCGGGCCTGGGATGGCATGGGGGAGACTCCGAGAGTCGTGGCGATGGGAGGCCAGTGAGGGGTGATGAGGGAGGGAAGAACGCAGTGGCCCCGGGGGGCGAAGCGGATGGTTTGGAGTTGCTGAGCCAGCCGCTTGGTACGGTCTTGGTACAACCGACCGGAGAGGAACTTGTAAGCTTTTGAAGATAAAATCAATTTGGATGGTGGCGAAGGTGGGGGTCGAACCCACACGAACCCAAAGGTTCGCCAGATTTTGAGTCTGGTGCGTCTGCCAGTTCCGCCACTTCGCCAGCGGCTGTTCCGAACCACATTGTAGCACCGGCCCCGCGGCGCGGCGGCGCGCCGGGCGGCGGAAGCCGTACACTGGACTTGTGGGCGGCGAGCAGCAGGAGCCCGAACGCAAGGGGCTGAGTCCGTACGCGAAGGCAGGCGCCTACGCGGGGCTGGCCTTCGTCACTCCGATCAGCGGATGGGTCTGCTACAAGATCGGCGAGTGGCTCGATCAGAGCTGGGGCACGTCCTACCTGTATCTGGTCGGGCTGATCGTCGGCTGCGCGGCGGGCATGTATGAAACCTTCCGCCAGGCGGTGCGCATCGAGGGGCTGGACAGGAAGCAGAAATGAAGGAGCTCGACTACGGCCGCATCGTCCGCCGCATCGGCTGGCTCTGCCTGATCCTCGCAGGCGCGGGCGCGGCGGCGTGGCGGCTGTTTGCCGGCTCCGGCCCGATGCTCAGCTTCCTCGGCGGCGCGGCCATCGCCGGCCTCTCCTTCTTCCTGCTGCACCGGCTGGTGGACGACCTCCAGGCGGCGGCCGAGGGGCGCCCGGTGAAAAAGGTCCGTTTCTTCGTGCACGCCTTCCGCATGCTGATTCTTGGCGGAGCGGCCTATGTTATCCTGGAGTTTTGCGGAGCAGGGCGAATCGCGCTTGCTTCGGGCCTCACCGTTGCCGTGACGGCCGCCACCATCGAAGTCCTCATCGAGCTGTTCTATGCACGAGCATGAGCTGTGGTTCACGGCGCTGCTGAATAAATACCTGGCCGCGCCGGTCAACGCCCTCTATCAACTGGTCGGCTATCACACCGAGGATCCTTCCAGGCCCTGGTCGAACTACATCGCCATGGAGGTCCTCGTGATCCTCATCCTGATGTCCGCCGCGCTGCTGCTGCGCGCGCGGCTGAGCGTGGACCGTCCCGGCAGGTTCCAGCTCGTCATCGAGGGCGTCTACAATTTCCTTGCCGCGCAGGCGCAGGACATCATCGGCCACGGCTACCGCAAGCGGCTGCCCTGGTTCGCGATGATCTTCCTGTTCATCCTCACGTCCAACCTGCTGGGCATCATTCCTTCCTTCGAGTCGCCGACCATGTATTACTTCGTCCCGGCTGGCGCGGCGATTGCGATGTTTTTCTACTACAACGGGCAGGGCATCCAGGAGCAGGGGCTGCTGGGGCACCTGAAGCATTTCGCGGGCCCGGTGCTGCTGATCGCCTGGTTCATGTTCCCGCTCGAGGTGATCAGCCACCTGATCC
Source organism: Bryobacteraceae bacterium (assembly GCA_025056865.1). Lineage (GTDB taxonomy): Bacteria > Acidobacteriota > Terriglobia > Bryobacterales > Bryobacteraceae > JANWVO01. Next base: position 31,442 of record JANWVO010000031.1, on the reverse strand, counting down.
GTCCGGTCTCGCTCACCATCCGACTCTACGCCAACATGCTGGCTGGCGAGCAGGTCACCATCGGATTCCTCGCCCTGATCCCGTGGGTGGTGCCCGTGATTTTCATGGGGCTCCACGTCTTCGTTTCTTTCATCCAGGCGTTCATCTTCACGATGCTCGGCATGGTCTACGTCGGCGAAGCCGTCGCCCATGAGGGGCATTGATACCGGCATCATCGGCCTTCAGTGTGAGGCCCCGGCGTCCCAACGCACGGTGTGCAACCACCTCCTGGGGGCCAGTTCATAGCACAAGGAGAAACGACCCATGCAAGTTCGCAACCTTCTGATCCTCGCGGCGCTGCTTCTGGTGGCTGCGCCCGCGTTCGCCCAGCAGAGCGGGCAGTCCAGCGGCGTGTTCGTGCTGCCGGGCGCGTTCGCCATGGCCATCGCGTCCAGCATCTGCGGCCTGGCGCAGGGCAAGGCCATCGCCGCTTCGGTGGAGGGCATCGCCCGCAATCCGGGGGCGGCTGGCGCCATCCGCATCCTGCTGATCCTGGGTCTGGCATTCATCGAATCGCTGGCCCTGTTCACGTTCGTCAACATCGGACGCTGACAGCGCCGGCGGCGCGTCATCGTGGGGGCCCGGCTTCTGGCCGGGCCCTCCTGTCTTTTACGCTAGGAAGTGATGAAGCTCCAGGGCATCTTCCCCCCCATCACGACCCCTTTCAACGCCGACGGGGAGATCTACGAGGCCAAGGTCGCCCACAACGTGGGGCGGTGGAACCGCACGGCGCTGGCGGGCTACGTCGTCTGCGGCTCCACCGGGGAAAGCGTCCACCTGATGTTTGAAGAGAAGCTGCGGATGTTCGAGCTGGTGGCGAAGCACGCCGCCCCGGACAAGCTGCTGATCTGCGGCACGGGGATGGAGAGCGTGAGAGAAACGCTCGAGCTGACGCGCCGTGCCGCGGAGATGGGCTACCGCGCGGCGATGGTGCGCACGCCGCACTACTACAAGAACCTCGTCAACAACGGCGCGGCGCAGGCGCTGTTTTTCCGCGCCGTGGCCGACCAGAGCCCGATCCCGGTGATGATCTACAACTGGCCGCAGGCCACCGGCGTCGACATTCCGGCGGACACCGTGGCCGAGCTGAGCCACCATCCGAACATCATCGCCATCAAGGAGAGCAGCGGAAACATCGAGAAAGTGATGCAGATGATCCGCGAGTGCCGCCCGGGCTTCCAGGTGCTGGTGGGTTCGGCTCCAACGCTGGCGCCGTCGCTCGCCGTCGGAGCCTGCGGGGCGGTGCTCGCCTACGCCAACGCCGCGCCCTATTCGGTGATCGCCATCTGGGAGGCCCACCGCCAGCGCGAGTTCGACGCCGCCATGGACTGGCAGCGGCGCATCGCGCGCGCGGCGGTGCTCGTGACGGTGAAATACGGCATCCCGGGCCTGAAGTACGCGATGGACCTGAACGGCTACTATGGCGGCCCCTGCCGGCTGCCGCTCGCCCCGCTGAAGCCGGAGGCGAAGAAGGAAATTGAAGAGGCATTCGCCGGATTGAACGGCTGAATTCCAGCCGGATTTCCTGAGAATTCACCCGGATTTCTCCCATGTCCGCCGCCATGAACTGGACCGCCGGTCTGCCGCTGTCCGGCCCCGTGGCCGCCGCCCTCGAGGCCGCGGGCGAAAACTACGAAATGCCGCTCGTCTGCCGCCGTCCCGTGGAGGGCGCCGCCGTCGATGCTCTGCGGGGCGCCTCGGCGGCCGCGCTCTTCCCCGGCGCCCGCAGCCCGGAAGGCGCGCTCGCCGGTCTCTGGCTCTACTTGCAGCACTTCGACGCCTGCCACCGCGTGGCGCAGGATCTGCCAACGCCGGAAGGCAGCTACTGGCACGGCATCCTCCACCGCCAGGAGCCGGACGACTGGAACGCCGGCTACTGGTTCCGCGCCGCCGGCGCGCATCCCATTCATGAGGCGCTGTGCGCCGAGGCGCAGCGGCTGGCGGCCGCCTTCCCCGGCGCGCACTGGAAGCCCGCATCCCGGTGGGATCCCGAGGATTTCATCCGCTTCTGCGCCCGCGCCCGCCGCGAACCCGGCACGGACGCCGAGCGCCTTGCGAGGGCGGTGCAGATGGCCGAATGGCGGCTGCTGTTCGCATGGTGCCTGGGCGTGCGAGGATAATGGCGATGCCCGGAAAGGATGCTGCCGCGCCATGAAACGCTGGTTCGCCGCCCTCGCCGCGACGCTTGTTGTGGCGGCCGCCGTTCTCTGGCTCGCGCTGCGCAAACCCGCGCCCCCCGAAGTGCCCTTCGCCCGCGCCCGGCAGGAGACGCTGGTCAGCATCCTGACCACCAATGGCCGCGCGGAGCCCGCCTCGTGGGAGCCGGTGCGCGCTGCGCAGGCCGGGCGCGTGCGCCGCGTTGCGGTGGAACGCGGGGCCCGCGTGGCCGCCGGCGCGCTGCTGGTGCAGCTCGACGACGCCCCGGCGCGCACGGAGCTGGCGTCGGCCGAGGCGCGGACCGAAGCGGCGCGGGCCGAAGTCCGGCTGCTCGAGAAAGGCGGCCGGGCGGCCGAGCGCGCGCAACTGGAAGGAGCCATTGCGAAACTCGCCGTGGAGCTGGAAGCGGCCCGGCGCGACGCGGCCGCGCTCGAAAGGCTGGTGGAGAAGGGCGCCGCGGCGCGCGCGGAGCTGGATCAGGCGCGCGACCGAGCCCGTCAGGCCGAATCCGAATGGGAGGCGCAGCGCAGGAGGCTGGCCGCGCTGGTGGCGGAGACTGACCTCGAGGCCGCGCGCGCCCGGCTGCGGGATGCCGAAGCGGCGCTGGACGCCGCGCGCCTGCGCATGGAACAGACCCGGATCCGCGCGCCGCGCGAGGGCGTCGTCTACGACCTTCCGGTCCGCGAAGGCGACTGGCTGGAGGCCGGCGCGCTGGTAGCCCGCGTCGGACAGGTGGACCGGCTGAAGATCATCATCTTCGTCGACGAGCCTGAACTCGGACGCGTGCGTGCCGGGCTGCCGGTGCAGATCACCTGGGACGCGCTGCCGGACCGGCGCTGGCAGGCACAGGTAGAACGGATGCCGACGCAGGTGGTGCCGATGGGCACCCGCATGGTGGGCGAGGTATGGGCGATGTGCGACAACCCTTCGCTCGACCTGCCGCCGGGCGCCAACGTCAACGTCCGCATCCGCGCCCATGTGATTGAGAACGCGCTCACCATTCCCAAGGCAGCGCTGCGGCGGCAGGGCGACGAGCTCGGCGCTTATGTGCTCGAAGGCAACCGGCTCGTCTGGAAAGCCTTGCAGATCGGCGCCACCAGCGAGGTGGACGCCGAAGTGCGCAGCGGCCTGAAGCCTGGAGACGCCGTGGCCCTGCCCGTGGACCGGCCCTTGCAGGCGGGCATGGAAGTGCGGCCTGTCTTTCCCGGCAACGAGATCTGACGGAGAAGCGGATGGCGGCAGGCATCCCGGTTTGCGCCCGCATCTGCCGACCTGCAAAGAACGGCGATCCCGCCGGTGCCGCGGACTGAGCCGCCGCGGAGCGTGGCTGCCGCCGCCGCATTCCCGCGCCCTTGCGGCGCGGGCAGCGGGAAACCAGGCATTCCCGCCGCGCCGCATTGTGTTAGATTCTAAGGGTTAGGCTCTCGCTGAGGTAGTCCGCGTGCAAGTCTTTTTGCAGGGGAAGCTGCTGGGGATCGAGCCGTTCGTCCACAGCGCGCGGGGCGGCTTTGCCGCGCTCGCCGGCCGTTGCCTTTATGTCTCCCTTCTGACGGAAGCGCTGCCGCGGGCGCTGCTGGAGCGGCTGGGCCTTGCGCCGGAGCTGCTCGGCTCCTGCGGCGGCGGGCAGTTCCTCGCGGTGCTGCCCGGGGAGAGCCTGGCGCAGGCTAACGAATTCCTCGTCGATGCCACGCGCCGGCTGGCCGCGTTCTCCGGCCATGATCTCCGGCTCGCCTGGTCGAGCACGGAGAATCTCGGCGCGTGGAGCGATATCCGCAAGCGCCTGGATGCGGGCTTCCGCAAGTGGCGCGGGCTGAATGCGCTGGAGCCGGACGGGCTCTTCGAGCCTTACGACGAAGCCGGCGACGACTCCTTCTTGGAAGATCTGTTCCTCGGCTTGCCGGATTCTGCTGCCGCTGTCTGGGATCCGGACTCGCCCGGCATGCTGCGCCGGGAAGGCGAAGCGCACTGGCTGGCGACGCACTTCGCCCAGATGCCGGGCGGATGGCCCGCCAGCGTGGAAGAGCTGGCGGCGCGGTCGCGCGGGCGCAAGGCATGGGGCATCCTGCGCGGCGACGTGGATCAGTTTCAGGCGCGGCTCAACAAGGCCGAATCGGTCGAGGAGTACATCCAGCTCTCGGTCTTCTACAAGCAGTTCTTCGCCGGCGAAGTGCAGGTGCTGTGCGGACAGGAAGAGTTCCGCGACAAGGTGACGGTGCTGTACACCGGCGGCGATGAATTCGCCCTTGCCGGGAGCTGGGACGCGCTGCTGCCTTTCGCGCGCTCGATCGAGCGCGTCTTCCGCCGCTCGGTGGAGGAATTCCTGAAGGAATTTCCGGGAGTGGAAGGCAAGACGCTGTCGATGGGCATCGCGCTGGCGCCTTACCCGGAGTTCGAGCCGGCGGTGGTTTACCGGGAGGCCGGGCGGCAGATGGAGGCCGCCAAGAGCACGGGCAGGGACTCGATTGCGGTCTTCGGCAAGGTGCTCGACTGGAAGCAGGTGGCCGAGGCGGCCGAGCTGAAGGACGTGATGGTGCGGATGGTGGACCGCTTCGGCTGCTCGCCGCAGTTCCTGGGCGAGCTCGGCGCCTTCTACCGCGAGACGGATCGCGTGCTGCCCGCGCGCAGCTCGCGGCGCCTGCTGGAGACGCAGCAGCGGCCTTGGCGGCTGCACCGCCGGCTGAACCGCGTGCTCGATGGCCCGGAGCGCCACCGCGAATTTGAAAAGGCCCGCCAGGCGGTGCTCGCGGCGTTTCTCACCCGCGGGCAGGCGCAATTGAAACTGAAGCCCTCCGGGCGGGTGGCGCTGGAATGGGCGCGTATGACGGAAGAGGTGGATTAGCCGATGAACGAATTCGAGCCTCAACAGACCCCGCAGGAAGCGCAGACGGCCGAGACGCAGGCCGTGGAGACGCCCGCGGCGGAAGCCCCTCCCACAGAGGCCGCGGCCGCTGAACCGGCGTTGCCGGAGCCGCCCCGAGAGCCGGAGCTGGAACCCGCGGCGGCCCTGGAGCCGCCGGCGGAGCCCGAAGCCCCAGCGCAACCGCCTGCGCCAGCGGCACGTCCCGCCGCGCCAAGATCGGCGCAGGAGCCGAGGAACGCCCGCGCCGCGCAGCGGGCCGCGCAGGCTGAACGGGGCAAAGGGCAGGGCGGCGCGAAGACGAACGACCGCGCCCGGACGCAGGGCCCGGCGCGGGAGGGCGCCCGCGCCGAGCGCGGCCGCGGCCCCGAGGGTCCGATTGAAATCGACCTCGAGAAGCTGATCGCCGACAGCCTTTATCTGGACAACCAGGCGCACGCCATCGTCGCCCGCATGCGCGACATGGACTCCGGCACGCGCAGCCAGTTGCGGCGGCTGTTCAGCGCGGTGCGCCGCGCCTGCCGCACGCAGGAGCCGGAGCGGCAGCACGCCTTCGTGATGCTGCGCGCGCGGCTGGCCTACACCATTGCGCGCCATCAGTTGCGCAGCCTCGACCCGCTGGAGAAGCTTCTGCTCCAGGTGACGCGGAAGAACGACGCCCGCGGCTATGAGCGCTTCCGCGACCTGTTCGAGGCGATCGTCGCCTACAACGAATAAGACTGCCAGACAGCGGAGACACCCATGAGTTCACACACCGCGACCACCAAGCTCGGCCTGATCGGCAAGCTGCTGTTTGACGGAGAGCTGATCTGCGAAACCGGCCTCCACATCGGCGCCGGCAAGGGCTCGCTCGACCTTGGCGGCGCCGACAATCCGGTGGTGAAGGACGCCTTCGGCCGGCCTTATGTGCCCGGCAGCAGCCTGCGCGGGCGCATCCGCAGCCTGCTGGAACAGGCCGCCGGCCTCGTCGGCCCCGAGGATCTCGTCTATCTGTCCCGCCGCCGCGGCCAGGAGGTGCGCATCCACCAGAGCGACGATCCGGGCGACGAAATCTGCCTGCTGTTCGGCCGCAATCCCGGACGCATGGAGCGCGTGGCCGGCGACGCGCTGGAGCCCTCGGCGGCGACGCCGGCGCGGCTCACCGTCTACGATGCGCCGCTCGATCTGGAATCGATCACGCCCCAGATGCGCGAGAACCTCGACGACGAGCTCACCGAGGTGAAGAGCGAGAACGCCATCGACCGCATCACTGCGCAGTCCAGCGCGCGCACCCTGGAGCGCGTGCCCGCCGGAGCCCGCTTCCGCGTCCGTTTCGTGCTCGACATCCTCTGCCCTGAAGACCGCGAGCTCGTGGCGGCCTTCCTCCAGGGCCTGCGGCTGCTGGAGGACGACGCCCTCGGCGGCGGCGGTTCGCGCGGCAGCGGCCGCGTCCGCTTCGCCAAATGGCGCGTCGCCTGGCGCAACCGGGGCTATTACGCGGGCACGGAAGGCGAACAGACGCTGATCGAAAAGGCCGAGTCCACCGCCGATCTTCAGGCCGCCGCTGGCCCCGAGTTCCTGGAGAAGCTCGTCTGAGCGAGGCGCAAGCAATGAACCCTGCGCTGCTCGTCCGCATCCGCCCGTCCACGCCCTGGCGGCTCGGACCAGAGTCCGGGTCCCTCGGCGAGGCGGCCGCCGTGCTGCACAGCGACGCCGTCTACTCGGCGGTCACGCTCGCCCTGGAGCAGCTCGGCTGGATGGACGAATGGCTGGCCGCTACCGCGGATCCCCTGCGGGAGCCCTCCGTCCGCTTCACCTCCGCCTTCCCCTGGCAGCGGAACCTGCTCTACGTTCCCCCGCCGAAGGGATTGTGGCCGCCGGAAGGCGCCACTTCGAAAGGCCGGTGGAAAGGCGCCCGGCTCGTACCCTCCAGGCTGGTGGGCTCGCTGCTGCGCGGAGAGAAGTTCGACGAGGAAGCCTGGGAAGTGGACGGCTTCAGCGCCTGCCTGATCCCCGCCGGCAGCCGCTCGGCCACCGGCCCGTTCCGTTTTCTGCTCCGCTCGATGGCCGCCGTGGACCGCATGACCGGCGGCCAGGTGATGCCCTACGTGGCCGGGTGCGTGCAGTTCGCCCCTGCCTCCGGCCTCTGGTGCGCCGCGCAGTTCGCCACGCCGACGGCCTACGCCGTCTGGGCTCCGCGCCTTCAGGCCGCCTTCCGCCTGCTCGGCGACAGCGGCATCGGCGGCATGCGTTCGCGGGGCTTCGGCCGCGCGCGCAGCGTGGACTTCCAGGCAGGGCTGCTCTCCGAGATCCTGTTCGGCCCGAAAGGCGTGCCGGGTTCCGGCAGCGCCTGGTGGCTGCTGTCTCTGATGATCCCTTCCGGCGCGGATCCGGTCCGCTGGGACGAGGGCCATTACGAGATTCTCAAGCGCGGCGGACGCATCGGCAGCCGCGAGGGCCGCGGACTGGCCAAGCGCATCTCCCGCGCCCTCGCCGAAGGTTCCGTCGTCGTCAGCGCCGCGCCGCCCCGCGGAACGGTGCAGAACGTCGCGCCGGAAGGCTGCCCCCACCCGGTCTGGCGGGCGGGGCATGCCGTCGCAATCCCGATTCCATGGCCGGGGAACGCATGACCAGGTACCGACTCACCGTGTTGACCCCGCTCCTGGCCGGCGACGGCCAGAAGCTGGCGCCGATCGACTACATGGTCTGGAAGGACCAGGTGAACGTTCTCGACCAGCGGCGCATCTTCCGCCTGCTGGCGCGTGGTCCGCGGCTGGAGACCTACCTCAACCAGATCCGCCGCGCCGAGAAGCTCGACTTCGCCTCCTGGGGCGGATACGCGCAGAATTACGCCAGCCGGCGCATCCCCTTCGAGCATCCGTCGCTGGCCGCCTACTACGCGCGCACCTCGGCCGAACACCTCTTCATCCCGACCTTCGCCGCCACCGCCGGCGGCGCCATCTATGTTCCCGGCAGCGTCATCAAGGGCGCCCTCCGCCGCGCCGTCCTGCTCGACTCCCTCTCCGCGCACCACTGGAAGCAGGCGCTCGACGTCCTACAGAGGGCCGAGAGGGCCCCGCGCCGCCCGGCCGGCCCGCTCGAGGAGGCAGCGCTCGGCCCTTCCTCCACAGACCGGCTGCGGAGCCTCATGATCTCCGACTCCGATCCCCTGCCGCCGGGGGGCCGGACGCGCATCTGCCTTCTGCGCACTGCGACGCTCGTGCAGCGCGGCGGCCGCCTGGAATTGGGCTGGAAGATGAGCCCCCGAGGCGCCGTCGAGAGCCGCAGGCCAGGCGACTCCACGCCGCACTTTGCGGAAATGGCCATGCCGGGCACCGTCTTTGAGGGAACATTGGGACTGGCCAGCGCGGCCAGGCAGGAGCGGATCCGCAAGGCCCTGCGGTGGAACGGCGAGCCGTGCGACTGGGAGCGCTCCATGGCGGCCGCCAACCGTGCCGCCGCCCAGCTCCTCGCGCTCCACCGCCGCTACGCCGAGGCCACCGGGCTCCGGGCCGTGGCCGACTCCATGGCCCAGCTCGAGCAGCGGCTCGAGCAGATCCGCGCCGGGAACAATGCCTGCCTGCTTTGTATCGGCTGGGGCACCGGCCTGCTGTCGAAATCCGCCAGCCTCGACACGGCCAGCGGGCCCTATCACGAGCTTCTTCGCCTGCTGCCCGTCTACCGCGAGCAGATCCGTACCGGACTTCCCTTCCCCAAGACGCGCCAGGTGGTGTTCCTGAACGACCAGCCGGCCGCGCTTCCCGGCTGGGTGGAATTCGCCATCGCCGGACCGGAAGGCGGCCGTTAGGCGCGGCTGCCGCAGTAAGACGCCCACCCTGCGGAGAAGGCCCGGCGGGAGACGATGTTAGAATGGCCTCAGGCAGCCAGAGTCCGGGGCCCGCGTCCTGCGCGCCGCTGGCAGGAGGAGCATGTACAACGCCTTCTTCGGATTCCGCGAAAGTCCGTTCAATCTCAGCCCCGATCCGGCGTTCCTTTACAGGAGTCCGCAGCACGAAGAGGCGCTGGCGAACCTGATTTACGGAGTCCACGGGCGAAAGGGCTTCATCGTTCTGACCGGCGAGGTCGGCACCGGCAAGACCACGCTGCTCGAATGCCTCCGCGACGAGCTGGATGCGCAGGGCATTGAATTCGCCTTTATCTTCAATTCGAGGATCAATGCGGACCAGTTTTTCGAGATGATCGCCTACGATCTCGACCTGCGGTGCGACCGCAGGTCGAAGACCGAGGTGCTGTTCGCATTGAACCATCTGCTGCTGGAAGAGGCATCGGCCGGACGTACGACGGTGCTCATTGTCGACGAAGCCCAGAATCTGGAGCAGGACGTGCTGGAGGAAATCCGGCTCCTTACCAATCTGGAAAATCCCAAGTCTGGCAAGCTTCTTCAGATCATCCTCTCCGGCCAGCCGGAACTCGACCGGAAGCTGGAATCCCCCGGCCTGAGGCAGCTCAAGCAGCGGATCGTGCTGCGCTGCATGCTTCGGCCCTTGAACGCGGAGGAGACGGCAGAGTACATCCAGACGCGGCTTGCCCGCGCCGGCATGCCGGAGCAGAAGGTCTTCCCGCCAGACGTGCTTCGGGAAATCCACCTGAGGAGCCAGGGCATTCCCCGCGTCATCAACGCGCTTTGCGACAACCTGCTTCTCACCGCGTTCGCGCTCGAATGCCGGCAGACCACGGTGGACATGCTGGATGAAGTCTGCCTGGACATGCGGCTGGAATGGCCGGGCATGCCGGGGCGGCTGCGCTATCCACGCCATGCCGGCGAGGAACAGCCACCGCTGCTTCCTACCGAGACTTCCCCCTGATTTCCTGCACGGCTCCTGCCCCAGCTCCCCCCGCCAGGCTGGATTTCCGCAAATCTACCGGGAAATTTCCACCGCGATCCCGGCGCAGAAGGTGTCATAAAGCGCGCCCCGCCAAGGACTGTTGCCCGTGCTGGCCGTCCTTCTCTGGCGCGATCTGAAAACGCTCCTTTCCCGCCCGAAGGCCGCCCCGAAAGCCCCGCACCCTGCACAGCCGGTTGTTCTCCTCCCGGATTCTGGTTCCGGAATTTCTTGCGGGTCAGCCATCCTTCGAATCGGATTTCACAAATTCTCCCGGTCAAATCCCGGACCGGATCCAGGAATAAGGCCCGGTCTTTGGCATCGGAAATATCCTAGCCCTGATTGGGGACCCTTAGCCTTAGCCTCAGGTGTAGATCTTAGGCTCGGCTCGGGGGAAGAACTGTTCTTCTCTTGAGGGCCGGGTTTCTCGGAAGGTGCATGTGATGAGGACAACAACTCTGTTGGTTGCCCTTCTTTGTGTTGTGGCAGGGGCCGCAGCTTCGGCTGCCGTGCTCCCGTCCGACAACATGGTGGCCATTGTCTCGTCGAACCCGCTGGGTTTCGATCGGGAGATCCGTCCGATCCGCCCACCGGATCCGCTGGGTTTCGATCGGGAGATCCGTCCGATCCGCCCGCCCGATCCGCTGGGTTTCGATCGGGAGATCCGTCCGATCCGCCCGCCCGATCCGCTGGGTTTCGATCGGGAGATCCGTCCGATCCGCCCGCCTGATCCGCTGGGATTCGATCGGGAGATCCGTCCGATCCGCCCGCCCGATCCGCTGGGCTTTGATTAATCCGTGCGGTGAGATAGCACCCTCATGGGTGCCCGAACAATCAGTCTTAAGAGCCCGGATTCCGAGAGGATTCCGGGCTTCTATTTTCTTAGAAATGAGGCAGGCCAGCCCGGACGTCGATGAACTTCTCTCGAACACGGAAGCCTTCAGCATGACGCCTGGCATTGACGGAATCCTTCGCCGGGTAGTTGGCGGTCAGCCTGTCGGCATTGCGTTTGCGGGAACAGCACGCGCCCGTCTCCTCCGGGCAGCAGCCAAAGTATGCGCAGTATAAGGCCGCGAAATTTTGGGACGCTGTCGTATGTTTACCGCTACCATTTTAGGATGATGACAAAATCCTCTCAATGCCAAAATACGGATTCGAATCCCGTTAGCGCTATCATCCTCCAGGTTTCCTATTCAGCAGGTCTCGCATGGCCATTTAAATTCGGGCCTCCACTCCCATGAAGCAAGCTTCCTGGCTTCTGCCCGGCATCCGTTCATGGCAAAATTGGGCCATGCTGCGCAGGTACGCAATCGTGCTGCCAGTTCTGCTCGTGGGAGCCTGGCTTGTCTGGATTGGAGTAGAGCGTGCCGGAAGGCCCGGAGGGGGTTTTTCCCCGCAGGCGCCGCAGCCTCGAGCCGCCACCGAGGCGCCGCCTTTGCCCTACTCCTCGGCGCTTCTCGAGGAAGCCGCGCGTCTTCCTCCGCAGGAGGCAGCCCGTCTCCGCAGTCAACTTGACGCGTCTCCGGCGGATGTGCGGACGCGCGCTATTCTCATGGCGTGGCTCTGGCATCAGAACCGGTCCGGCATGGCGCGCGAGCGCGCGGGTCATGTGGAATGGCTGATCCAGAACGCCCCGGAATCAGAGTTTCTCGACTGGCCACCGGCCCGCTTTGCTCCAGGCGAGCTTCCGCAGGACGATGTCGCCGGGCTGATCCGGCTTTGGCGGCGCGCCATCGCGTCGCGCCCATGGGATCCGCGCATCGCCATGAACGCCGCACGCTGGACGGAGCCGCTGAACCCTCGGCAGCATGTGGAATTCTTGCAGGCGGCTCTGGACGCGCAGCCGGACTACCGGTCCGCCATCGAGGCGCTCGCCCGCTGGTGCGTGCGGCAAATTGCAGAGGAAACGGAAAATGCCGGTCTGGCCCGAAGCCTGGTGGAGAGTTCGCTGAACCCCGAGCTGCTCGTTGCTGCGGCACGGCAGTCGCGGGCCGCTCTGCGGGATTCCAAGCCCGCGGACCGGGTCCGGCACCGCCTCGAAGCGGTGGCGCGCGCCGCCATGCGCCGCGCGCGCCTCGTCAGCCCGCAGTTGGAAGACTCCGCGTTTGAACCTCCGGTTCACGGTCCGAACGCAGAATCGCCGCCGGACGCCGTGCCACCGCTGTTCGACCAACAGCTCGTGATCAATCTCCATTGGAGGAAAATGCGCCGGCTTGCGCCCGATGCTTTCCCGGATCTGCCCTCCGGCGTGGCTGCGGGCCTGAAACAGATGGGCTGCGAAATTCCGCAGCCTTTCGAACTGCCGAACCGCCGCGGCCCCGCCAACCTCATCCGCGGGAGCTTCTTTTCGGCAGACAAGGAAAGTTGGGCCGCTCTCTGTTCGGTAAAGGGCCTGGTGCGGCTGCTCGTCTTTCCCAGTGCGGACGACGTATCGCCGCAAACCCTGCGCGGGAACCTGGAGATCCAGTCCTTCCAGATGCTCGACCGCGCCTCGGCAGGCTTCTCGTGGATGATTACGCCTGCCTCGCCAGCCGACATCCGCCGTTACCACCAGAATTACGGAGGACCGGACCTGCCTCCTGTCGATCATGACGGGATCGAGTCCCATTCCCTGGGCAAGGCTTCCGTGATCCTCTACTGGCAAGGCGGCCGCTGGCTGCGGCTGCAAGGCGCGGACTGAGACGCTCCGGGACGCTGCGCCAGTCCGGTTTATTTGATCTTGTAGACCGTGTCAGAGATCTTCTCGCGGTGCTGGTCGTGGCAGGACCGGCAGCCCGCGCCGATCGCCCGGCCCGCGCCCGCGTCGCCGGCAGCCACTTTCGCGGCGGCCGCCTGGATGTCGCGGCACGCCTTCACGGCGACCTCCGAATTGCGCTTCGCCCAGAAGGCCTCCACCTCCTTGTACAGCGCCTCCATGCGCCGTGCGCTGGCCTGCACGTCCTGGCCGTTGCGGATCCTGTCCTGGAGCTCGGCGCTCTCCTTCATCCATTTCACATGCTGGGGCGGCGGATCCTCCAGCGCGGCGATCACGGCCGGCGCGGCCAGCGAGAGGGCCAGAACAACAGTAGCAGTCGTCTTCATGGGGTATAGTCTACTGCAAAGAGTCCGCCAACGGGGCCGCCGCGGCAGATTTCTTGCCGGGAATTCGCTCCCGGCAGCGCTGCGCTCGGGAAAGAATCCTCTGGCATTTTCCAGGGAAAGACAACGTATTCCAGAGAAAGAGAACGTATTTTCTGTTACAGCAGCCGCCTTCAGGACGCCCGCAAAATGCAGGCGCCCTCCCCCGCCGTGGCGGGAGAGGGCGCCTGCGGTTTCAGGGCCAGCGGAAGGCTAGAAGTAGAACTTCAGCCCGAACTGGATGTTGCGCGGCGACTGCACCTGCGCGGTGACCGCGCCAAAGGTCGCCGGCGAGCCGATGTTGGCCGGCGGCGGAGCCCAGCTCACGTGGTTCAGAGCGTTGAAGAACTCCGTCCGGAAGTCAAAGTAACGGGTCTCGCTGACGTAGAACTTCTTGCCGATGGAGAAGTCCAGCGAGAAGAAGCTCGGCCCCTGCTCGGTGCCGATGCTCGCTGTGCCGAACAGGCCGTCGCCCGGGTTGCCGTACGGGCACTTGCCATCATCGACGCCCGCCGGGCAGAAGAAGGCGGTGCGCGCCGCCGTGTCCACCGGCAGCCCGAAGAAGTTGTCGATGTTGACAAGCGAGGAGTCCTTCACCAGCTTGCGGAAATAATTGGCGCGCACGTTGCCGCGCACGGCCATGCTGGTGCGGTCGATGGCGCGGACGGTGATCGGGAATCCGCTGCGCGCCATCAGCATGCTGTTGATGTTCCAGCCGCCCAGCAGCAGCTCCGCCGCTTTGGGCATGTTCGATGCGAACTTCTTGCCCTTGCCGAACGGCAGGTCGTACAGCGCTCCCAGGGTGAAATTGTGGCGCGCGTCAAAGAAGGCGCGCCCGCGGTTGGCGCGTCGGTCATAGGCGTTCTGCCAATAGGCGCCCTCGCCCTGCGTGAACGCGCTGCCGTAATAGCCGAGGTTGTCGGTCAGCGTCTTGCCGAAAGTGTAGCTGGCCAGCATCTCCAGCCCGCCCGAGTAGCGGCGGCGTCCGGAAACCTGGAGCGAGTGGTAGTCCATCGTGGCCGAAGATTCGGTGCGCGCGATGTTGCCCACGTTCGGCAGCTTGTTGATCAGCGGCCGGCGCAGGTTCAGGTTCGGCCAGGTCGACACAGGGCCCGTTCCCGGCAGCGGCTGGTTGGCCTCGACGGGCGCCACCAGGTGCGTGCCCTTCTGGCCCACGTACCCGGCCGAGATCGATGTCGCGTTGTCGATCTGGTATTCCAGCGTGAAGTTGATCTGCGACGTCGTCTGCGGCCGCAGGTCCGGATGCCACGCGCGCCCCTGCAACTGCGGCACCACCGTGCCCGCAGGCCGCGGCATGTCCAGCCGGATGTCGGCCGTCACCACGTCGGCGAAGCCGGTCGCGATGGAGCCCGGCGCGTTGACGTCGTAGTTGAAGTTGGTCTCGATGAAGAACGGCGGGTTCAGCGGCAGCCGCAGGTTGGCGCCCGTGCCTTCCATGAAGCTCATGTAGGCCCAGCCCGCGCGCACCACCAGCTTGTTGCTCAGGATGCCCGGAGTCCAAGCGAATCCGATGCGCGGCATCCACTGGTTCTTGTACGGCCGGTACAGGGCGCGGCTGTTGCCGTCGCGGCCCGCGTACTGAAGCACGCCGTTGAACGTGTCGATGTTGACCTGGCGGTTGGCCACCTCGTAGATCGGCTGCATGTACTCGTAGCGCAGCCCGACGTTCAGCGTGAAGTTCGGCGCCGCCTTCCAGTCGTCCTGGATGAAGAACGCCGAACGCCAGAAGCGGTGGCCCCAGGTGCCCGTGGCCGAGCCGCGGCCCTTGCTGGCAAGCTGGTCCAGCAGGAAGTCCGCGTAATCCAGGCCCGTATAGGTGCCGTTGTAGCTGAAGATGCCCAGCACGCCGTTGTTGCCGGAATAATACCGGTTCTGCTGGTAGCGCATGAACTGGCCGCCCATCTTCAGCAGATGCCGGCCCTTCTGCCAGGTCAGGTTGTTATAGTACTGATACTTGTTGTCAGCGGTGTTGGAAAAGATGCCGCTGGCACCCACCGAGGTCAGGCCGCTGCCCAGGCTCACCGAGCTCAGCCCCGCCACGGGCTGTCCGCCCGGAATGCCGAAGCTCTGGTTGCCGTTCAGGCCCAGCTTGCCGGACCAGTCCACCGTCGTGTCCTTGATGATGATGCGCGAGAAGCCGACGCGCGCCTCATTGACGATCGCCGGCGTGAACGTCCGCACCCAGTTGATGACGCCCGAACGCGTGGGCCCAAGCTGGCCCGAAGTCATCAGCACTGGCAGCGCTGCGCGGCTGCCGTAGCTCTCATACTCTCCCCAACTGAAGCGGCCAGAGAGATTGTCCTTGTCCGTGAGCCGGTAGTCGATCTTCGCGTCGCCCTGATGGTTCTTCAGCGTGCTGGCCGAGCTCGCCGCATAGTTGCCGCTGACGCCCAGCGCGCCAGCGCCTGCCTGGTTGGGCAGCGGATACAGATCTGGGCTTGAAAACAGCTTCCTTGCCACCGGATTGACGATGCGCGACTGCGGAATCTGCTTGTTCGGGAACGGCGCGCCTCCGGCCAGCGGATCGCGGATCACGTTCGGGAACTGGCTCAGGTCGCCCTGCCGCCACGCCTGCGGCGCAACGCTCGCAGAGGCCGGACCGCTGGTCCGCTGCTCGGTGCCTTCATAGTTCACGAAGAAGAAGGCGCGGTCCCGGCGGATGGGTCCGCCCAGCGTGCCGCCGAAAATGTTGCGCTTGAAGCCGAGCCGGCGCGCCGTGTTCGGGTTGCGGTTGCGGAAGAAACCATTGGCGTCCAGCTTCTCGTTGCGGAAAAACTCGAATACGTTGCCCTTGAACTGGTTGGTGCCGCTCTTCATCGTGAGCATCACCGTCGCGCCGCCGGCGTTGCCGTAGTCGGCGCCCATGTTGCCGGTGAGCACCTTCACTTCCTCGAGCGCGTCGACGTTGGGCGAATAGCCGACGCGGTTGTCGATCGAATCGTTGATATCAATGCCGTCGAGCATGAAGTTGTTCGTCTGCTCGCGGTTGCCGTTGACGAAAGGACGCGCGCCGAATCGGTTGTTGGTCGCTTCCGGATTCGGTGAAACGGCGCCCGGAATCAGCAGCGTCATCGACACGAAGTTGCGTCCCTTCAGCGGCAGCGAGGTCAGCTTCTGCGAGGACAGCGTGTCGCCCGTCTGCGTGGACTCCGTCTGAAGGATCGGCGCGATGTCGCGCACTTCCACGGTCTGCGTCGTGTCGCCGACTTCCAGCCGCACGTCGACACGCGCCGTCTGGTTGACTTCCAGCTTGAACGGACCCAGCGTGGAGCGTTTGAAGCCCTGCGCCGTCACCGTGAGCGTGTAATCGCCCACCGGCAGGAACAGCAGATTGTACACACCCGCCTCATTGGTCTGGGTGTCATAGGTGAGGTTTGTAGCCACATTGGTCGCCGTGACGCGCACGTTCGGGACAATGGCGCCCGAAGGGTCCGTCACGGTGCCAGTGATTGCGCCAGTAATGGTTTGTCCGCTGGCGGACACGGCCAGCAGCACAAGCAAAGCGAGGAGCATGGGGATAGTTGGTTTTCTTGACATGGTTGTATGCAACCCCTGCATGAAGAAAGGTTAGCATTGCCCCTCCTCTGAAACAAGGCTTCTTAATCTTTCGTTACAGCCTGCCGAGGCATTCCGAACCGCTCCAGTCCGGAGCGTTACGCCATCTCTCCCAGGCTGGCCGCCCGGCTCCCGGCGGTGCATAGTGGAAGGGATGGGCATCGTGGTCTTGGCATTGTGGCTGGCGCTCGCGGTGGCGCCGCAGCCGCCTCCGCGGAGCGCGCCGCGCCCCGCCCAGGCAGCGCGCATCGAGCAGCTCATGAAGGACGGCGAAGCCGCACGGCAGGCCGAGCTGCTCGAGGAAGCCATCCGCATCTATTCTGAGGTCGTCAGGCTCGCGCCGCGCAAAGCCGAAGCGTGGTGGTATCTGGGGCTGGCCCACTACGACAGGGACAACTATGCGGAGGCAGAGCGCGCCTTCGCGCGGCTGGTGATCCTCGACCCCCAGCACGGCGCGGCGCTCGCCATGCTGGGCCTCGCCGAATACCAGAACGGCAAGTACGACCTCGCGCTGAAGCACCTGCTGGCGGCCAAGACCGCGCGCGAGCCTTTGCCCGCAGGCACGGAGATGGACACGGTGGCGCGCTTCCATCTGATCGCTCTGCTGAACCGCGCTGGCCGCCACGACCTCGCCAATGTGCTCCTTCAGGAGTTCGCCCGGGAAAAGCCGGAAACGCCGCTGCTCATCCAGGCCGCGGGCATCAATCTGCTGCGGCTGCCTCATCTGCCGGGCAAGGTCCCGCCGGCAGACAGGGAGGCCGTGGAGCTGGCCGGGCGCGCCGTCCTGCTGGCCTGGAAAGGCAGGCATGAGGACGCGCGCAGGGCAGCCGAAGCGCTGGCCGCGGGCTTCCCCGGCCGCCCCAACGTCCACTACACGCTCGGCTATGTCCATCTGCTGGCAGCCGACGACGACGCCATGTCGGCCGAGATGCAGAAAGAGCTGGAGGTCACGCCCGGCCACGTGCAGGCGCGCCTGCAACTGGCCAATTACTGGCTGAAGCAGGGCGAGGCGGCGCGCGGGCTGCCTTACGCGCAACAGGCGGTGGAGCTCGCGCCGGAGGATTTCGTCGCCCATCAGATCCTCGGCAGGCTGCTGCTCGATCTGGGCCGGCTGAAAGAGTCCATCGCCGAGCTGGAGCAGGCCGTCCGGCTCGCTCCGGAGTGCCTTCAGTGCCACACCGTGCTCGCCAACGCCTATGCGCGCGCCGGCCGCGCTGCGGATGCGGAGAGGCAGCTCAGGATCCGCGCCGATATCGAAAAGCAGAGCGAAGCGCTGCGCACGGGCGCGGGGGTCTCGAAATGAGAGGCGGGGCGGCGCTGCTTCTGCTGTGCGGGCTCCTGCCGGCGCAGGAACCGCCGCAGTTCCGCACGTCAGCGGAAGAGGTGCTGGTCGACTTCGTGGTGCGGGACCGCCGCGGAAGGCAGGTCACGGACCTCCGGCTCGAAGAAGTTGAACTTCTCGAGGACGGCATCCCGCAGCGGCTCAAGGTCCTGCGCCGCGTCGAAGGGCTGCGCGCCATCGAACAGCCGGCCGGCGCCGGCTCGCGCGAACGCCGGCTGGACCCGTCGCGCAACGTGCAGTTGATGCTCCTTGTCTTCGACCAGCTCAGCGCCGGGGGGCGCGAGCTGGCGCGCCGCGCAGTCGAAGACCTGGTGCGGCACGGCATTCCGCCCAACACCTACTACGCCGTCGCCACGCTCGAACCGTCCTTCCGCATCCTCCAGCCCTTCACCAATGAGCCTTACCTCGTGAAATGGGCCGCCGAACGCGCCACCGGCGCGAAAACCGTGCGCGCCGAAGGCGCGCCGGAGATCGGCAGGCCCACGCGCACGGCCACCGCCGGCGACTACGCAGCGCAGGCGATGGAAGAAGCCGTGGCCGAAATGGAGAGCCGCCTCGCCGAGCTCGAGCGCGAGCAGCGCGGCTCGCACGCCCTGAACGGCCTGCTGTCGATGGTGCTTGGCCTGCGCCGCCTCGAAGGCCGCAAGAACGCCATTCTGTTCAGCGAAGGCATCCCTGCCTCCGGCGGCCTCGCCCGCGCCGTCATCGCCCAGGCCAACCGCAACAACGTGGCCTTCTACACCATGGACACGCGCGGGCTGCGCGCCGGCAGCGCTCTGCCCGCCGGCGCCGACCCGGTCGCCCCGCCTTCGCTTGCGCCCGCGCAGGCGCCCCTGCTCGAGGAACTCGCCGCTGCTACCGGCGGCCTTGCCATCGCTGGCACCAACGACCTCCGCGCACCGCTGCGCCAGGCCGCCGAAGACGCCGCAGCCTACTACCTGGCCAGCTACACGCCGCAGAACACCCATTGGGACGGCCGCTTCCGCAGGCTGGAGCTGCGCGTCCGCCGGCCGGGCGTCGCCGTGCAGGCCCGCAGCGGCTATTTCGCGCTCCCGCCCGGCATGCAGGCGCTGCTGTTTCCTCATGAAATTCCGCTGCTGCGCGCGCTCAGCTCCAGCCCGATGCCGCGCCAGGTGGACTACCGCGCCGGAATGTTCCGCTTCGGCCCGGCGCCGCAGGGCAGGGTGCAGTGCGCCTTCCAGATCGAAATTCCCATCCGCAATCTCAGCGTCCGCAAGAATGAAGCCGCCGGGACTTATGAAATTCACGCCTCGTTTCTCGTCTTCATCAAGGACGGCGAAGGCCGGGCCGTGCGCAAGGCGACGCGCGATGTCCCCTTCTCCGGCCCGCTGGAAAAGCTGGAAGCCTTCCGGGCCGGCGACTTCATTTACAACGATCACTTTCCGCTTCCGCCCGGCCGCTACGTGATGGAAAGCGCCGTCGCTGACCGGCTGGGCGAGCGCGTCGGCACGAAGCGCATCTCCTTCCTCGTCCCCGCCCTGCCGCCCGATGCGCCGGCCCTCAGCAGCATCGTGCTGGTGCGCCGCGTGGATCCTTCGCCACCGCCCGAGGCCTCTTACGGCGAGGCCGACGACCGCGGGCCCAGCCCGCTGCGCTTCTCCGGCGGCGCCGTCACGCCCCGGCTGGACCGCGCGGTCCGCGGGGAGCTGGGCTTCTACCTTGTGGCGTACGCGCCGGCAGGCGTCCGGCCGCAAGCCGCGGCGGAGATCCTGAAGGATGGCAGGGCCGTGGCGCGCGCCGTGCTGGAATTGCCGGGTTCAGCGGACGGAAATTATCCCTATTTCGGCGTCATTTCCCTGGAAAATCTGGCACCGGGAGATTACGAATTACGGATCATTTCCGTGGCCGGGCCGCGCGCCGTGGAAGAGAAAACCGGCTTCGAACTCGCACCCTGAGGCCCGCGCCGCCCTTCAGCCGGCCAGCGCCTGCCGCACCGCCGCCACCAGCGCCGCGGGCGTGAAAGGCTTCTCCAGCACCGGCGCGTCCAGCCCGTCCGCGCACGGGCCTTCCACCTTGTCGGGGTGGCTCAGGTAAAGCACGCGCAGCCCCGGAACAGAGGCGCGGAGACGCGCGGCCAGCTTCTTGCCGCCCAGGCCGGGCAGATCCAGCTCGGTCAGCAGCAGGTCCGGCGCCCACTGCGGCAGCGCCTTCTGCGCCATCGACAGGGCCTCCGTCCCGCTGGCCGCCACAACGACCTCGTATCCTGCCTGCCGCAGCGCCAGCCGCATGATCTCGCCAAGTTGCGGCTCGTCGTCTACCACCAGGATCCTGCCGGAGACTCTCTCGGACGCCGCGGCCATGTCCCGCCCCGCAGCCGCAATCGCCCCCTCGGCCGCCGGGAACAGGATGCGGAAAGTTGCGCCTTCCCCGGGCCGGCTGGCCACCGTGATGTAGCCGCCGCTCTGGCGCACGATTCCATAGACCGAGGCCAGCCCGAGCCCCGTCCCCTTGCCGATCGGCTTGGTCGTGAAAAACGGCTCGAAGGCGCGCCGCCGCGTTTCTTCGTCCATCCCGCAGCCGGTGTCCGAAACCGTCAGCTCCACATAGCGGCCGGGCAGAATGCTCTCCTCGCCAGAGCGGGAGAACTCCTGCATCACGTCGACAGCAGTACGGATCGTCAGCGTACCACCCGCAGGCATGGCATCGCGCGCATTGGCCGCCAGATTGATCAGAACCTGCCCGAGCTGCGCCGGGTCGGCGTGGATCGGGCTCAGCCCCGGCGAAAGCTCCAGACGCAAAGCAATCGAGTCGCCAAGCAGCGGCTTCAGGAGGCCAAGGTTCTCCTCGATCGTCTGGTTGAGGTCCAGCAGGCGCGGCGAAAGGATCTGCTTGCGGCTGAAGGCGAGAAGCTGGCGCGTCAGCTCGGAGGCCCGCTCGCCCGCGCGCTGGATCTCGCGCACATAGGGCAGCCGCGTATCGTCCGGCGGCAGCGCCGCGGCCAGCATCTGCCCGTAGCCGTTGATCACCGTCAGCAGGTTGTTGAAGTCGTGCGCCACCCCGCCCGCCAGCGTCCCCAGCGCTTCCACCCGCTGCACCTGGGCCAGCATCTCCTCGAGGTGCTTCGTCTCGGTGATGTCCTGCACCATGCCCGCAACCAGCGGCTCGCCATTGGGTCCCGACGTCCATTCGCCCACGCTGCGCACATGGCGCACGGCCCCGTCCGGGCGCACAATGCGGAATTCGATGACCCGGCTGCGGCGCTGCCGGTCGCTGGCGCGGATGATCGCCTCCACCCGCAGCCGGTCTTCCGGGTGGATAAAGGCGAGAAACTGCTCCATCGTGGGACGCTGTGCGGAATCGTCCAGCCCGAACATCCGGCACACTTCGTCGGACCAGTGCAGCCTCTCCGTGCGCGGGTCCCGCGTCCACAGGCCAATCCGTGCGATGCGCTGCGCCCGGTCCAGCATCTCGCGGCTGGCCTTCAGCTCGCGTTCGGCCCTGCGGCGCTGCCAGATCGTCACCAGCAGTCCGGCGATCAGCAGCATCTGAAGTCCGACAAGGACGACGCCCGCCGCCAGCAGACGCCGGTCGGCGCTCGACAGCGCCCGCCATCCACCCGCCGGATGGACAATCTCGGCTTCCGGCGAGATCGCCGAGCGCGGGATGTCCCATCGCGCCGCCACCGAGTCGTCCACAATCAGGCGGATGTTGCCGTGGCGGCGCAGAGGGATATCAGCCGGACGCACGCCTTCCAGCACCTCAATCGCCAGGCGGCCTGCCATCTCGCCGTGCGCGAATCCCGCACTGGTGTTGCCCGCCAGAATCCCCTGGCCCAGGATCCGGACGTGCGGGCTGACAACCGGCGCCGCGCTCACGCGCGCCACTTCCGCCGCCATCCACCGCGGGCTCACATAGCGGCCGTTGCAGTCCCGGGTGAAGTGGGTCAGCACGACCAGCGAGCTCGAATCGAGCCGCCGCAGCCGGTCCAGAATCTGCTCCACCTCCAGCGCACTGCCATCCAGAAACTCGAAAGCGAGCCGCGGCCTCTGCTTCTGAATCTCGCCGTAGAACTGACGGTGCTCCGCGCCCGTGGGCGAGTTGTCGGTGACTACAACCACCCGCCGTGGAGCGGGCAGCATCTTCAACACTTCGTCCAGGAAGTCGGAGGCCGTGGACAGCTCTTCCACTCCCGTAAACCGGTCGCGGGGCAGGCGCGCGATCAGATCCCGGCGTCCAACGCCGCAGAAAACAACCGGGGTCTTGCGCAGGGCCGCCGGGCTGCCTTCGAGCATGTACTCGACAGCAGCGTCATCGCACGCGAGAACGAGGTCGAAGTGGCGGGCGGCGTGGCGCTGCTCGAGCGTCTGGTCCATCCATCGCCACGCCTCCTGCTTTCCCAGCTTCCGCACGTTCAGGTACTCGATCCAGACATCGAGTTCCCGGGGCAGAGCCTCCAGCACGGACCGCAGCCCCAGCGTGACTTCGACAGACCAGTTGTAGGAGGGATCGTAGGAGTGCAGGATCAGCACCCGCGCCGGCTCCTGCCGGGACCTTGGCTGCGCAGGCGCGGGCAACAGGCCGCACAGGATGGCCATTACCCACAGGGCGGCCCGGCCAGCACCGGGCCGGGCGGTGGAAGCGCGTACTGCTCTGCTGCCACGCACTTCTCTTCATCATACGCCGCCAGCCCGCCCTCACCCGCCGCGGTGGTTCCGCAGGAAATCTTCGTCCACCGGCTTGCGGCCCCTGAAGCCTTCCTCGAGGCCGTGCCACCAGGCGATGTCCGGCTCCCCATACCGCCAGCAGAGCAGCACCTCCTGCCCTCGATACAGGGTCGGGAAATCCACGAGACCGATGTCCAGGTCCTTCACCAGAACGCCCAGCCCTTCCAGCGCCTTCACCGCCTGCCGCATCAGGGCTGCCGCCACCGCAAGCTCCCTCCGCCACTGTTCCGCCTGCTCCGGGTCGAGCCTCGCTCCACCCATGAGCTGCGCCCTTTCGGCAAAGGCAGCCATCACCCTGCGGACTTCGACCTCCCTCGAGCGGGCATCCATCCCCTGCGCCAGCAGACGTCGCACCTCGGGCAGCAGGCTCCGGGCGGAGTGGACATCGAAAAGCTTCATCCCTTTGCCCTCTTCTTCTCCTCAGGATCGCACGCGCGCCATCCGGGGCGGTTTTTTTCAGCGCCAAAAGTCCCGCTCGGCCCCGCAGGCGGCCCGCTTATCTCCTTTTTCGTCCCGTCTGCTCGCCGGAGAAAGGACCGCCACGCCCCCGCCTCCAGAATGAAAGAGGGATGGGAATGAGAATCCGCTTTCATTTGGCTACGGCCATCACGCTCCTCTTCTGCCCGGCCGTCCTCGGCCAGGCCCCCAGCGGTGCCATCATCCAGGGAACCGTGACCTTCGCTGGCAACGGAGAGCCGCTTCATGGCGCCTCCGTTCTGCTGTCTCCGGGCGGCCGCATCGTCGAAAGCGACGATCTTGGCCGGTACCGTTTCGAGGGGCTCGCGCCGGGCGAATACACCCTGCTGGCCCACGTCCACGCGCTTGCGGATGAGAAGAAGACGGTGCGTGTGCAGGCGGGCGAAACTGCCACGGTGGACTTTGCACTGCGGATCAGCCCGCTCAAGGAGTCCCTCACGGTCACCGCTTCCGGCCGCGAAGAGTCGGCTGCCGACGCTTTTCTCAGCGTCGTTTCGCTCGACGGTTATCAGTTGACGGGCCGCAGCGCCTCCTCCTCTCTGGGCGATCTGCTTGGCGACGAAGCGGGTGTCGCGAAAAGAAGCTACGGCCCGGGCTCCACGCGTCCGGTCATCCGCGGCTTCGACGGCGACCGCGTGCTCGTCCTCCAGGACGGCATGCGCACCGGAACCATCTCCTCGCAGTCCGGCGACCACGGCGAACCGGTGGATCCCATGAATCTGGAGCGCGTCGAAGTCGTCAAAGGCCCTGCCACGTTGCTCTATGGCTCCAACGCCATCGGCGGCGTCGTCAACGTGCTCACCGATCACCACGTCATCAACCAGCATCCGCACCAGGGTCTGCACATGGCGCTGACTGGAACCGGCGGCACGGCCAACGCGCAGGGCGGCGGCAGCGGCTCATTCGAGTATGGCCAGGGAGACTGGCTCTTCTATGGGAGCGGCGGCGGCATGCGCACCGGCGACTACAGCACCCCCGCTGGCCGGATTGCGAACTCCTTCACCGAGATGACCAATGCCAAGGCGGGCATCGGCCGCTACGGCGACAGGCTGAGCTGGAACGCCGTCGTGCACCGCATCGACATGACCTACGGCGTGCCCGGAGGCCACGCCCACGGCGAAGAGGATCACGGTCATGAGGACATGGACGCACACGGCCATGGCCACGAGCTGCCCGTTCTGGACATGCGCCGCACCAATGCCCGCTTCAACGGCGCCCTCAAGCGCCTTGGCCTCTTCGAACAGTTCCAGTTCGACCTCGGCTACGCCGACTACACGCACCGCGAAATCGAAGACGGCGTAACCGGGACGCAGTTCTTCAACAAACAGCTCGTCTACTCCGGCATGTTCGACCAGCGCCGCCGCGGCCCATGGTCAGGCCGCTTCGGCCTGTGGGGCCTGCATCGCGACTACGAAACGCGCGGCGCGGAGGCGCTTGCGCCCCCTGTCGCCCAGAATGCATTCGCCCTGTTCGGCCTCGAGGAGTTGAGCTGGGAGCGCCTGCGGCTCCAGTTCGGCGGCCGCTGGGAGACGAACCGCTACTCTCCGGAAGGGCTGCGCCAGCGCCGTTTCTCTGGTGCCTCCGCCTCCGCCGGGGCGTGGATTCCCCTCTGGCGCAGCGGCGCCCTCGTCGCCAACTACATCCGTTCCTACCGCGCGCCCGCCCTCGAAGAGCTTTACAACTATGGACCCCATCCAGGCAACCTGGCCTACGAGATTGGCAACCCGGACCTCGTGCGGGAAGCCGGCGACGGCGTCGAAATCTCGCTCCGCCACCAGGGACGCAATCTCCGCGCCGAGGCGAACCTGTTCCGCTACCAGATGCACGATTTCGTCTACTACCTGCCCACCGGAGAGGTGGATCATGGGCTGCCCGTTTACCTCTTCTCCCAGGCCGACTCCCGCTTCGCCGGCGCCGAGGCGCGCCTCCAGGCACGTGTGCGCGGCCCGCTGTGGCTGCTGGCCGGATTCGACTATGTCGACGCCAACCTCGCCTCGGGTTCCCGCTGGAACCTCCCCCGCATCCCCCCGGCGCGCGGCCGCCTCGGCCTGGACTGGTTCTGGAAGGGCCTCAGTGTCCGCCCCGAGCTGCTCCTCGTAAACCGGCAATGGCAGGTGGCCCCGAACGAGACGCCCACGGCGGGCTACGCCGTGGCGCATGTCAACGCCTCCTATACCCTCACGCGCGGCCACACGCTGCACACGTTCAACGTCACCACGTTCAACCTCGGCAACCGCCTCTATCGAAACCACTTGAGCTTCGTGAAGGACATCGCCCCGGAAATGGGCCGCGGCATCCGCATCTCCTACACCCTCCGCCTCTTCTGAAAAATGGGGACAGGCCCGCCCGGGCGCGATTTTCCTATCCCGACCTCGCACCGCGAGTGCCGGCCCGACAACGCCCCGCGCGTGAACCGCGTCTACTAATAACACACTTCTTTCCAATAGCTTACCTAGCATAGTCTTACGTCCAAAAAATGGGGACAGGCCCGCCCGGGCGCACTTTTTCCCTTCGGCTCAAATGCGCCAAATCTGGATAATCTTGCTAGGGATTATGTAGATCCTGTACCCTGTCTCCATGACAGGCTCGTCCCAGACTGCGCTCACCCACCTGCGTTGGCTGGAGGCGGAAAGCATCCAGATCCTGCGGGAGACAGCGGCGCAGTTTGCCCGTCCCGTGCTCCTGTACTCCATCGGAAAGGACTCCTCTGTCCTCCTGCACCTCGCCCGGAAGGCCTTTCATCCCGGGCCGCTTCCCTTCCCCCTGCTCCACATCGACACGACCTACGAATACCCGGAGATGATCGAGTTCCGGGACCGCTTCACGCGCGAAATCGGCGCGGAACTCCGCGTCTACACCAACCGCGAAGCCATCCGCCTTGGGGCGAATCCCTACGATTTCGGCACCGCCAAGTGCTGCCAGCTTCTGCGCACCCAGGCTCTGGTGCAGGCCATCCGCGAGGGCGGCTACGATGCCGCGCTCGGCGGCGCGCGCCGCGACGAAGAGCGCTCCCGCGCCAAGGAGCGCATCTTCAGCTTCCGCGACCGCAACGGACACTGGGACCCGAAGACGCAGCGCCCCGAGCTCTGGTCGATCTACAACGGCCGCGTCGACCCCGGCGAGCATATGCGCGTTTTCCCGCTTTCCAATTGGACGGAAATGGACGTCTGGCGCTACATCGCGCTCGAAAAAATCCCGATTGTTCCCCTCTATTTCGCGCGGCCGCGGCCTGTTCTGGTGCGCGGCGGCACGCTCATTCCTTATCAGCCCAACGTGCGCCTTTTGCCCGGAGAAAAGCCCGAAATCATCATGTGCAGGATGCGCACGCTCGGATGCACGCCATGCAGCGGAGCCATCCGTTCGGAGGCCGATACGGTGGAAAAAATCATCGCCGAGCTCCAGGAATTCCGCCGCTCGGAACGCGAAAACCGGGTCATTGATCACGACCAGGATGGCTCCATGGAACTGAAAAAACGGGAGGGGTATTTCTGATGTCCGCAGCTCCGGAAATTCTCGCGCCCGCGCTCCCGCTGGCCCATTTCCTCCGCCAGCCAGGCGAGCGCTCGCTGCTTCGCTTCTCCACCGCGGGCAGCGTCGACGATGGCAAGTCCACGCTGATCGGACGCCTGCTGCATGACACGCGCAGCGTCTACGAAGACCAGATCGAGGCCGTCAGGAAAAGCCCCATCAACCGCTCCGGCACTGCCATCGATTTCTCGCTGCTCACCGACGGCCTCCGTGCCGAGCGCGAGCAGGGCATTACCATCGACGTCGCCTACCGCTATTTTTCCACGCCGCGCCGCACGTTCATCATCGCCGACACGCCGGGCCACGAGCAGTACACGCCCAACATGGCCACGGGCGCATCCACGGCCGACGCCGCCGTGATTCTGGTCGACGTGCGCAAGGGCGTGCTGCCCCAGTCGCGCCGCCATGCCTTCATCGCGGCGCTGCTCGGCGTACCCGAGCTTGTCGTCGCCGTCAACAAGATGGATCTTGCCGGCTACAGCCAGGCCGCCTTCGAAGAGGCGGCGGCCGCGTTCCGCGCCCTCGAGCCGCGGCTCCGCGGCGCGCGCCTCACCTTTATTCCCGTGAGCGCGCTCGAAGGCGACAACGTCGTGGAGCGCTCGCCGCGCATGCCGTGGTACGGCGGTCCTTCGCTGCTCGAATTCCTCGAGACGGTGGAGCCGCAGGCCGCGGCGGCTGCCGGCCCGTTCCGCATGCCCGTGCAGTATGTCATCCGCCCGCGCGACGGCTTCCGCGGCTTCGCCGGCCAGATCGTTTCCGGCCGCGTGCGCCCCGGCGATCCCGTCCTGGAGCTGCCCTCCGCCCGTCAGAGCCGCGTCCAACGGATTGTCACCTTCGACGGCGATCTCGAAGAAGCCGTCGCGCCAATGTCCGTGACGCTCACGCTGGAAGACGAGCTGGACGTCTCCCGCGGGTCGCTTCTGGCCGCCGCCTCCGCGCCTCCCCGCCTCGCCCGCCGTTTCGAGGCGCACACGGTGTGGATGAGCTCCGAGCCGCTCTCCCCGTCCAAAACCTACCTCCTGCGCCATGGTCCGCTCGAGGTGCAGGCCCGGGCCGTCCAACTGCGGCACGCCGTCGACATCGAAACCCTGGAGCCCCGCGCCGCCGAAACGCTCGGCTGGAGCGAAATCGGCCTCGTGGTCTGGGAAACTTCGCGGCCCCTTGCCTTCGACCCCTACCGCGACGTCCGCGGCAACGGCGCATTCATCCTCATCGATCCCATTTCCAACCGCACCATCGCCGCCGGCATGATCGAAGCTGCCGTCGAAGATCCCGACGAGCAGCGGCGGCAGCGCCGCCGGCCCGTGTTTCGTGCCGGCCGTCTCACCGCTGGCGAACGCCGCACGCGCAGCGGGCACTCCGGCGCCCTGATCCTCGCCCGGCCTGATTCCGAAGCCGCCTTTTGGCTGGAGCGCCGCCTCTTTGAACACGGCGCCGACGTCGTCCTCCTCGATGAGCGTGTGGTGCCCCTTGAGCCGCTCCTGCGCGCCGGGCTTCTCGTGATTGCCCCGCCGGATTCGGAATGCCGCGGCTTCCCTGTGGTTGCGCTGCCGGAAGAGGCCGGCGCGGATCCCGAACGCGCCGCCGCGCTCGTGTTGGAAGAGCTGGAACGCAGGGGCGTCCTGATCCCGAGGGACGCCTTCCTGTCCGGGGAGGGAATCTAGCCATGCCAGAAAACGGAAAGAAGCTTTCGGGCGCCGAGTTCGTCAAGGCGGCCAGCCGCCGCCTGCGCGGCACCCTCGCCGAAGAGCTCGCCAGCGATGCGCCCAGTTTCAGCAAAGACGCCACGCTGGTGCTGAAATTCCACGGCATTTACCAGCAGCATGACCGGGATTTGCGCCGTGCGGAAGCGAAAAAGGAATACTCCTGCATGGTGCGCGTCAGCGTGCCCGGCGGCGTGCTGCGGCCGGAGCAGTACCTCGCCCTCCACCGCCTCGCCGGCCAGGTCGGAGACGGGACGCTCCGCATCACCTCGCGCGGCGGCGTGCAATACCACTACGTTGGCAAACGCTCGCTGCGGGATCTCATCCGCGCCATCAACGCCGCGGGGCTGAACACGCTCGCCGCCTGCGGCGATGTCGTGCGCAATGTCGTCTGCACCGCCGCCCCGTTCGACACCCCCGGACAGAAGAGCCTCCTCGAATGGGTCCGGCTCGTCGACCGCTCGCTCAAGCCGAAGACGCGCGCCTACGCGGAAATCTGGCTCGACGGCGAACGCGCCGCTTCGCTGGTCGATGCGGCCGAAGAGTCCGAACCTCTTTATGGCGACACATACCTCCCGCGCAAATTCAAAATCGGATTCACGTGCGAGGGCGATAATACCGTCGACATTTACGCTCACGATCTCGGTTTCGTCGCCCACATCGAAAACGGCGAAGTCGCGGGCTTCACATTCCTCGCCGGCGGCGGCATGGGCCAGACCAACGGAGACCGCAACACGCATCCGCGGCTGGCCGATCCTGTCGGCTTCATCCCTCCGGAACGCGTTCTCGATGTGGCCCGCGCGGTCGTCTCCATCCACCGAGACTTCGGCGACCGTGCCAACCGCCGCCATGCCCGCCTGAAGTATGTCATCGAAGAGCGCGGCCTCGCGTGGTTCCGCGAAGAGCTGGCGCGGCGGATCGGCTGGCAGCCTGAGCCGCCCCGGCCGCTGGCCTGGACGCGGCACGCGGACTGGCTGGGCTGGCACGCGCAGGACGACCGCGGCGAACGCTGGTTCTTCGGCCTGCGCGTCGTCAGCGGGCGCCTTGGCGGCGCACTCCTGGAGACCGTGGCGGAAATCGTCTCCGAATTGCAGCCGGAAGTCCGCTTCACGCCTCAGCAGAACCTGATCTTCGCCAACCTGCCGCCGGAAGCGCGGCCCGCGCTCGAAGGCATTCTCCGCCGCCGCGGCGCAGCCTTTCCGCACGAGCTGCCGCCGGTGCTGCGCCACTCGATGGCCTGCCCCGCCCTGCCTACCTGCGGACTCGCGCTGACCGACAGCGAGCGCGTCCTGCCGGACATTGCGGCCGACATCCAGGGCCAGGCGGACGCCGCCGGCGCTGCCGGCGAGGTCATCCATCTCCGCATGACCGGCTGCCCGAACGGTTGCGCCCGCCCCTACACCGCCGAAATCGGAATCGTCGGCCAGAGCCCCAGGCTGTATTCGATCTATCTGGGCGGCTCGCCTCTGGCCACGCGCCTCGCCGTGCTTTACTCGCACAACATCCCGCAGGACCGCATCGGCGCCGTGCTCCGGCCTTTGCTGGACGCGTGGGTGCGGGAACGCCGCTCCGGCGAATCCTTCGGTGACTTCTGCCACCGCGCGGGCGTCGACGCCCTGCGCGAGCGCTTCCTGGAGGTGTCCGCATGAGCGCCCTGTTCCCCGTCATGCTCGATTTGCGCGGCTGGCCGTGCGCCGTTCTCGGCGGCAACGCAATGGCCGAGGAAAAGGTGGGCCTCTTCGAAGGCACTGGCGCGCGCCTCGTTTTGATCGCCGAAGAAGCCACGCCCGCATTGCGGCAGTTGGCGGCGCATGGCGCCATCGAGTGGCGGCAGCGCCACCCGCGGCCGGAAGACCTCGCGGAGTTCCGGCTCGCGATCAGCGCCGTCGCCAGCCGCGAAGACAACGCCGCTTTCGCTGAGGCCGCCGAGCGGGCCGGCGTCCTCTTCAACGCGGCCGACGATCCCGCGCACTGCCGCTTCCTGCTGCCTTCCGTGCACCGGCAGGGCGCTCTCGTGGTGGCCGTATCCTCTAGCGGCCGCTGCCCCGCGCTGGCCGTGCGCATCCGGCAGCGCCTCGCCTCGATTTTCGATGCCGCGTATGCGGAATTCCTGGAGCTTTGCGAGGAATGGCGGCCCCGCATTTCCGGCCGCATCGCCGACTTCTCCCGCCGCCGGCAGCTCTGGTATTCCCTCGTGGACTCGCAGGCCATTCCGCTTCTTCGCGAAGGCCGCAGGGAGGAAGCGCGGCGGCTCGCCGAAGTCCTCATCGAAGCAGCGGAAAAGGAGGTGGCAGCGTGAACGTTCTCGACCAGGCGCGTGGCGCGCTCGAACGCGCCCTTGCCCGATTCCCGCAGACGGCCTGCCTCACTTGCAGCTTTCAGGCCGAGGATATGGCCGTGCTTCACATGGCCCGCCAATTCCAGCCGGATTTGCCGGTTCTTTTTCTCGATACGGGCTACCATTTCCCCGAAACCATCGCCTATCGCGACCGCATCGCGCGCGAATGGGGGCTGCGGCTTTTCAATTTGCGGTCCCGGTTGTCGCGGGAGCAGCAGGAAGCGCAGTTCGGCCTGCTCTACCAGTCAGACCCGCACCGCTGCTGCCGCCTCCGGAAAGTGGAGCCCCTGCTGGAAGGCCTCGAGCCCTACGATCTCTGGATTACCGGACTGCGCCGCGAGCAGTCTCCCACCAGAGCGGATCTGCAAATCGAGGAGACCCATGCGCTGCCTTCCGGCCGCTCCATCGTGAAGCTCAATCCGCTGGCTTTCTGGACCTGGAAAGACGTGCTCAGCTACTGCGCCGCCAACGACATTCCCCTGCTGCCGCTCTACGATCAGGGATATCCAAGCATCGGCTGCCAGCCCTGCACGGCAAAGCCCGTCGATCCGTCGAATCCACGCTCTGGCCGCTGGGGCGGGGCCAAGCTCGAGTGCGGCATCCACACGTTCGATAGAGAGAGTTGACCCATGATCACCCTGGCCGGATTTCTTGTCGCGCTCGCCGTCGGACTCACCGGCGTCGGCGGCGGCGTCCTGATGACGCCCATTCTGATCCTCGGCTTTGGCATGGAACCCGCCGCTGCCGTCGGCACGGCGTTGCTGTTCGTCACAGTGGTCAAGCTCCTCGCGGCGCCCGTC
>JANWVO010000041.1 GCA_025056865.1 Bryobacteraceae bacterium | reverse complement strand
CCTGCCGCATGACGATAATTCAAAAACCTGTCCAAGAAATCGGGTGCGGTACACCTAAAACAACAGTGTCCGGCTCCTCTGCGGCAATCCAACGACCATATTGGACACGCTCTCTGGTGCCCTGACTTACGGTTTCGTGGCAACCGATCAAAACGATGGAACAATCAACTCCTACCTGATAGTTGGCACGTATGATAGCAAGAAGCAAACTATTACCCTCCATTGGGAGGCCGGATCACCAATTAATCCAATCCGTATTTCTGGCGGCAACCTTGCGTTTGTCCCTGAACCCTCCACGTTTGCCCTTATGGCTTCAGTTGGAATGGCACTTTACTTCCTGCGCCGCAGGGCGATGCGGGGATCGAAGAGCCGATCATCTTGACCGACTGCGAAGGCTTGCCGGGGCGAACGGGACGCTCGCCTCTAATCATGTCTGCGTAGCGTGACGCCATGAGGCTGCCCGGTTGGGGCAGCTAATGCATTACTTCCCGCCCCAATCCCTCAGCATGACTCTCCACGCCGCTGCATCTGCATGGCGCGGAGTCTGGGGCGCGAACACACTTCCCGGGTAGAATCAAGGCAATGAGAAGTATCAGGAGGTTTGCCTACGGAATGGTCGCCTCATTGGAAGGCACGATCCCGCGCCGGCTTACGGCGTGGGCAGCGGTGCCGACAGTTCTCCTTCTGCTCCTGCTTGCGGCTGGCTGCTCGCCGGCAAAACGCCTCGTGGCTGAACGGTACTACCGCGAGGGCATCGAACTGTTCGAAAAAAAGAAATATGCCGAGGCAGCCCTCGCTTTCCGCAAGGCCATCCAGAAGAGCCCGCAGTGGGGCGAGCCTTATTACCGGCTTGCGCTGTGCGACCTGGAATCAGGCGGCGACATCAACCGGGCTTTCCAGGCTCTCCGGCAGGCCATGTCCCTCATGCCGGAGAACGAAGACGTCAAGGTACGCCTTGCCGGGCTCTACATCGTCGCTTACCTCCAGCATGGCGCCATCGAGGACATGCCCCTAAAAATGGCGCGCGAAATCTCCGAGAGCCTGCTGAAACGGAAACCCGATTCCTTTGAGGGCCAGATGCTGGCAGGGCAAGTTGCGCTGCTCGAAAACAAGCGCAAAGATGCTCTGGTCTGGTTTGAAAAAGCCCGCGCCCAGAAGCAGGACTCCGCTCTGGCCATTGCGAGCATTGGGATCACGCAGGCGGGCCTGGGGCAGGAAGCCGAAGCCGAACAGAATCTGCGCAAAGCCCTGGATCTGGATCCCCGGCTTGGCCCCGCCTGGGACGCCCTTTATCTGGCCATGGTGCGGCAGAAACGCATTGCCGATGCGGAAGCCGTCTGCCGGCTGCGCATGGAGAAGAACCCCAAAGACCCGGTTGGCCGGCTGATGCTGGCCAGCCACTTTTTCCGCCATCAGAAGCCGAAGGAGATGGAGGCCGCACTGGAACCAATGCTGCGCCCGGACGGCGGGTACGAAAACGGCAAGCTCATCGCCGGCGATTTCTACCGCAGTATCGGGCGTCTGGCCGACGCCCGGGCGCTCTACGAATCCGGCCTGAAGGAGTCGGCAGCCAATGCTTCATTGAAAACCGAATACCGCAAGCGGCTCGCCAGCCTGCTGCTGCTGGAAGGCAAGCGGGACGAGGCGGAGAAGGCCTATGCCGACGTGCTGGAGGACGCGCCCAAGGATCCAGAAAGCCGCGCCCGGCGCGCGCTGCTGCTGCTGGACAGGGATGCCGCCGCCGCGCTGAAGGAGTTCCAGCAGTTGGCCAAAGACGTGCCCGGCAATCCGGTGATCCGCTACAACCTCGGTCTGGCGCTGCTGGCCAACCGGAAGCAGGAGGAGGCGAGAACCGCCTTTTTGGAAGCCGCGCGGATGCAGCGGAACTACCTCGAGCCGCGGCTTGCGCTGGCCCAGATGGCGATGGACCGCGAGCAGTGGCGCGAGTTGCAGCAGACCGCCGCCGACGTCCTGACCATCAATCCGCGCCACCCCGAGGGCCGGTATTTCCGGGCGGCTGCCTACACCGGACTCGGCAATTACGAGGAATCCCGAAAAATCCTGCTGGAACTGCTGAAGGAATTTCCGAATTACCGCGAGGCGCATCTCCAGATGGCCTACCTCGATCTGGCCGAGAAACGCTTCGCGGCGGCGGAATCCCGGCTGAAAGACCTTTACGAAAAGACCAGGGATGTGCGCGCGCTGAACGGCCGCGTGGAAGTGGAGCTTGCCCAGAACCGTCAGAAAGAGGCGCTCGCGCTCGCACAGGCCGAGCTGGCGAAGAATCCGGAAGACGCGCGCATCCGTCTGCTGGTGGCGCGCACGGCGCTCCGCGTCGCCGATTACCCGCTGGCTGCGCGCGAGCTCATCCGCCTCGCCGAGCGGGACCCGAACTGGGACTACATCTATCTGCTCCTTGGCCAGGCGCATCAGCTCAACGGCGACCTTCAGCGGGCCATCCTCGCCTTCCAGCGTGCGTTGCAGATCACGCCGAACAGCCTGGAGGCCACCCTGCGGCTCGCCTACGCCCATGAGACGGCCGGACAGATCCGCGAAGCGATCTCCGCCTACCGCAAGGCGCTCGAGATCAATCCCAACACGCCCATTGCGATGAACAACCTGGCCTACCTTCTGAGCGAGCATGGAGGCGACCTTGACGAAGCGCAGAAACTCGCCCAGCTTGCCCTGCAACGCCTTCCGCAGCAGCAGTACATCGCCGACACGCTGGGCTGGGTCTTCTACAAGAAGAACGATCTCGATTCCGCGCTTCAGATTTTCCAGAACCTGGTGAGGAAATATCCCGAGGAGCCGGCCTTCCGCTACCACCTCGGCGCGGTTCTGCTGAAAAAGGGCCAGAAGGCGCAGGCGCGCGCCGAGCTCCAGGCGGCCCTTCAGAGCAAGCCTCCTTCCGACATGGAGAAGAAGATCCGGGAGCTGTTGTCCCAGGCAAGCTGAGAAATGCGGCGGAGAAAGGGAAGAGGAAGGGCCGAGGCCCTCCCCGCCGGCGCCAGAGAGGTCCCGCTGCTGGCCAGTTGCGAAGAGCTCCAGCAGCGCAGCGCGGGCCTGTGGTGGGGCTCCCAGGCCTTTTCGCTTCTCCTGCACGCCGTCTTTGCCGCTTCGATCATCCAGACAGGCGTGATTGTGCTGGATTACAGCATGCGTTTCGGGGCCGGATCGCAGTTTGGCCGGGCGATCCTGCTGGTCTCGCCGCTGTTTGAAATCGGGGGCCGGGACGCTACGGGAGGGCGCGGGCGCAACATTCCCCTTTCGGCGCTGGTTCCGGAACAGAAGCTCTACGAGCCGGACCTGCGCCGTCTGCTGGCAGCCGCGCCGTTGGCCGAAGCCAGGCCCGGAGACAACAATGCTGCCGCTGCTCCGCAGGGGCTTGCCGATACTGCTTCGGTTTCCTCGCTGATTGCTCTGCCTGGCGGGGGAGGGGGGGCGCTGCCGGCGGGGGCGCTTCCGGAGAACCTGGGCAAAGGAGCAGCCACTCCGTTCGACCTGGTGCCACCCAGCAACACGCGGGAGCGCCGCCCGGAGAAGACCCCGTTCACTCGCCTTCGCGTCGGAGACGCCAGCGCTGCCGGGGGCGGCGCCGGAGAAGGAATGAGACTCCCCGCTTCTCCCGCCCGGGTGGGCATCAGCCTCGAATGCATCGTCGACGCGCGGATTACTTCGCCCATGGAAGACTGGCTCCGCAGGACGGTCTCCCGTTTGCGCCGTGCGAGCTTCGAGCTGATGCCGGACCGCCGGGATCTCGGGCGTCCCGGGACTGCCGTCCTTGCGGCGGAGTTCGATCCTGTTGGGCGGATTGTCCGCCTCCGCCTGGAAGCATCCTCTGGCAACCCCTCCGTAGACCGCCTCGCACTCTCCCTCCTGGAAAGCCTGCCCGCCTCCCACCCTCTTCCCGAACCCCTCCCTGGGAAGACCCTCCCCGTCACCGTCCGCGTCCGCTACTTCCCGGCCCGCTAGATGCGGCGTCGCTCCTGCCCGGCACGCCATCTGGCCTGGGGTGCCGCCAGCCTCCGGCAAGGCGCACGACAACAGGCGCCCTGCCGGTCTGGCGCTATCCCCCGCGCGGGACGCAACGCGCCGGCTCTTCCCCGTTTCAGGCCATCACTGAACCTGCACGACGCGAGGGCCGGATTCGGCGCCCCCGACGCGCACCACCAGGGATTGCTCGATCGGGCCTGCATCCGGCGGAATCCGGATTGCGACTTCCGCCACGCCTGGCTGTCAAGGCGGGATCGTCCCGGGCGTCCGTTCCCCATCCGCGTCATCCTTCTGCTTCGTGCATCGCGCCGCAGATTCGGCGTTCCAAAGCCGAAGCGTCTGTGGGGCGGGGACACAGATCTGCCGATCCCCATTCCCGCGCACCGGGGCCATCCGGGCGTGCACGAACCAGTGCAGATCCGGCCGGTTCAGCTTCCTGCTGCATTCTGGCGATGTGGCCCGCTTCCAGCGTGACCATGGCGAACGCGGCGTCTCGGTGCAGGCGTTCTGGCTTGCTGGCTGTGCATCCTGCCCAGACCGCCTGACGCGGGAGTCGGACGGTCGGCCCAGATGATGCGAAGGCTGCCAGGCTGAGTCGTCTGCAATTTGAACCGCTGCATCTGCGGCTTTCGCAGTGCGAGATGGAGCTCAGTCGGGGGTCCATTGTGGCGGACAGGCGTTGCAGCCGATCATGTAAGGAGTTGTCGGACTCAGCCACCGGCAACTGGCAAACGGATTGGCGGGCAACGCGCGCACTCCATGCCTGCCGCGAGTCTCCGCGAATGGAGCCGGGCCGGACCAGCCTTGACGCAACACACGGGCACGCCCCCTCCGTTCACTCCTCCTTGCTTGCCGTCAGTGAGGACCAGTCCAGCATCCGGGCTTTGTCCGGCACATGACCGGCAGAGGTCCGGGTTACGAAGAGTCTGGCCGGTTCGCGGCGTCTGGCTTCGTCCCTTTCGGTGATCACGGCGTAGTTGCCACCAGACGCGATCGGGATCAGACCCGTCTCGAAGCGCAAATTCGGGACATATGCCACGGCACGCGTTTCATCCTCCCCGCTCGCGAGGCGAGTCCATTCCGAGCTGCAGGTCCTCCCGGCCACAGATCGTGCGCGACTCCTTGCGGGAAGGTACAGGACAGGTCAGCCTGATCTGCGGAACTGTCCGTGCTGTCTCATTGGGGCGAGAGCAGGAGTGAGCAGGACCTCAAGTTCAGCGTCCTCTTCGAGATTGCCGGCGAATTCCTCGCAAATCGCCAAGACCTGTGTGTTGTGATTCGACAAAAAGCGGCATCAGAACAGGGGGCGCAGGGCAGCCGGATGAGGGCCGGCGGTCGCGTGAACGAGGCTCCCGCGTGTCCCGTCAACTACAGAGCCGAGCGGGTGGAGACGTATCCGATCCACCGGGAAAAGTGCGCCGTCCATGCAGTACCAAAGCATACGCATCTGGCTGCGAGCGCTGACAAGGGAGAGCTGTGCGGCAGGTGTCGGGGAACCGGTGAAAAGTTGCGGTCAGCCGTGCCGCGGGATGGCTTGATCACGGCGAAGCGGTCGTGCGGACGATTGCCCGGATGCCGCTGCCAACATCTTGTGCGGCCCGGCTGGGAGCTTCCCGGGAACCACGCCCCGGTCCGCCATTCCGGCAGAGTCCGCCTACCGCCGACGGGAGCCTGCATCTTCCCCGTGCCGGCTGGAGGAGGGCATCCGGCTGCCGCGCTTCAGGGCAGCCGGGCAAGGGCTGGGGAAGCGCGAGGCCTGAGGGCGTGCCCGAGCGCGGAGCCGGCGGTTTCCTGATCAGCGAAGAAATTGCGGCCGTACAGGCCAAACACGGAACGGATCGGCTCGAAAGCAGATCAGTTTATCTGTGAATTGGTGCCTGTTTTTACATTTTATTCCACGCAAATGGCAGTTGCACAAGGAGGCAGATGAAAAGGGGCAGGGAGACATATGCGTGAACCCGCGCCTGCCGGAATTCCCCCGGCTGCCTGGCCTGTGTTCGCGGGTGGAATGGAGAAGGAAACGGGAAAACAGTCTGCGAGGCGATGCTGCGCGGCCGGAACGCACCGTTCGCCGGTAAGGTGTTGATCGTAAGTTGTTCGCCGAAAATCAGGGAAAGAGACGCCCCGGCACGGGATGGCACTGGACAGTGACGCAAAAAAACAGGGGATGCGAGCTGCCGGCGCCATTTTTTCCGGTCCCATTTCTGAGGAGTTGTATTATCCTTACCCCAGTATCCGCCCATCGATGGGAGAGGACTGGAGGGGTCTTCCACGATGCGCGCAATTGAGTCAGCATACCGCGTAGCGGTCTGGCCTCGGGGAGGAGAGCCGGGATGCCAATCTCGGGCAACGATCCTGTCGCAACGGCGCAGGAACCCACGGAGAAGCGGCGGGAAGTCGTCCTCATTGACGGGGACGAGGCCAGGCGGGCCCTTGTTTGTCAAGCGGTCGAACGGGGCGGGGGAAAGGCGCGTCTGGCGTGCATGGAGGATTTCGTGCGCAGCGCGCACCCGTCCTGTTTTGCCTTGGCAGCACTCGACGATGATGGCGTGCCCCTGCCTCCGAGGCAGATTGCCGGGCTCAGGGATCGGGGAGTGCGCCTGATCGTTTACGCTAACGGGGCTGCTGCCTGGCCCATTGCCCGCCGGTGCGAGTATCTGGTGGCCGGCGCGGTGGACCTGCTCGATGCCTGTTCGGCCCGATTCCTTGCGGACCTGGAAGAACATCTGGCGCAGCTGTTCCGGCGAGAGAGGGAAAGGGCCGATGCAGATACGCGCGCGAAAGCGGAAATGGCGCGGCTCGGAGTGGTGGGCGAAAGCCGCGCGATGCTGGACATTTTCCAGACTGTCCTCCGGGTGAGCCGACTCAGCGAGCTTCCTGTCCTCCTCACTGGCGAAACCGGGACCGGCAAAGAAGTCATTGCACGAGCGATTCACAGCCTCGATCCGCGCCGGTGCACCGGCCCCATGGTGGCGGTCAACTGCGGCGCCATTCCGGCGGCGCTGGCAGAGAGCGAACTGTTCGGACACAGGAAGGGCGCGTTCACGGGCGCGGAGCAGGCCCGCAGGGGACTCTTCCGGGCAGCCGACGAGGGCACTCTGTTTCTGGATGAAGTGAACGAACTGGATGCCGCCATGCAGACGAAACTGCTGCGCGTGATTCAGGATTCGCGTGTGACAGCCGTTGGGGAGGAAGAAAGCGTCCGCGTGGATCTGCGCCTGATCGCTGCCAGCAACCGGGATCTTGCGGAGCTGGTGCGCACCGGTGCGTTCCGCGAGGACCTGTTCCACCGGCTGAATGTCATCGTCATCCGGATTCCGCCGCTACGGCAGCGGCCTGAGGACATTGTTCCGCTGGTGCGCCATTTCCAGAAGAAACATGGGAAGGACACCGGCAGTGCCCCACGCGAGGCTTCCCCCGAGTTTGCCGAGGCGCTGTCGCGGCACGGGCTGCCGGGAAATGTACGGCAACTGGAAAACCTCATCCGCTGGATTCTTGCCCACCATGAAGACAGCGGTCCCCTGCGGCTGAAGCACCTGCCGCCAGAGATCTGGACGGGTCTGAGCACCGGGCCCGAGGCAGCCGCCCACGCCTCCGGGAGCTCACGGGGGGCGTCCTACTTCGAGGAGCTGCTGTTTCGATTCGGGGGCAATCTGGCGCGCTCGCTCGACTATTGCGAGCGCCAACTGCTGGAGGCGGCGCTCCGCCGTTCCGGCGGAAACCAGGCCCGGGCCGCGCGGCTGACGGGCCTGACCGCGCGGAGCATCTACAACAAGATCCGGAAGCACCGGCTGGCGGGATAGCGCATCGCCGCTGTCCTCGCCGGGCTGCTTGGTCCGGTCTGCCCGGCGGATTCCCTGGCGACCCGGCCCCCGGCAGACGTCTGCGGGGCCGAAGAGTCCATGGGGCGGATCGAAGCGGGGCGGGCGGTCCGGCGGCGCGGGCCTGCTGCCATGCGGCCGCTGCGTGCCGGCGCGCTCTTTTCCCTGCTGCCGCGAGCATGGGCTTCCATCCTTGCTGCGCCAGCGATTCAGGATGCGCCGGATCAGGCGGGGCGGGCCGCAGCATACCGGAAGGCCGATGCCGGAAATTCCGTTCCAGTTCTGGAAAATTCCTTCCGGGCCGTCTTGAATGCCCTGCATATTCTTCAACGGGATACGGAGTGGCGGAGCAATTGCGAAGGGAACCGGCACGAGAGCGATGGATCGTGGACTTCCGAGGATATCGAGTCTCCTTTCGGGTGGGGTCAGTGGTCCATCCGGATCTCGCCGCCGTGCACGACCTGTTCTGCCGCGAGCTGATGCTGCATGGCGTCTGCGAGTGCTTCATCCAGGATGGGCTCGACGGCGGTCCCTACCTGATGGTGCGCGTGAAACCCGACCGCCAGCCTGTGCTGGTGGCATTGAGGAACATCGAAGAACTGATTCCACCCCGGCAAGAGCATGAGTCACGGAGATGAGATTTGCGCCACGCCTGGTAGTGCCGAAAATCTTCCGGCTGAAAGTTCCGCGCGGCCGCCGCGGCACGCTGCGGATAGCACAGATGATCGGCCGCCTGATCGTCGAGGGGGCGAAGGATTTCTACGTCCGGCAGACGGCAATCCGGATATTCCGGGAGTACGGCGTACCGCCGAAAGACCGGTTCGGCGAGGTGTGCGCGCTGTTCGACTGGGTGAGGCGGAACATCCGCTACACGCGGGACATTTTCCGCGTGGAGCTGCTGCACACGGCGCGCCGGATGCTGGAGCTGCGGGCTGGCGACTGCGACGACATGACGATCGTGCTTGGCGCGATGCTGCTGTCGACAGGACACCCTGTGCGGCTGGTGCTGGCTGGTTTCCGGCCCGAGAAGCCGCATTCTTTTTCGCACATCTACCCCGAAGTGCACGTCGCCGGCCGTTGGCTACCCATCGACGCCACCGTGCGCACCCGGCCCATGGGGTTCGCCCCACCGGCCATATGGAAACGAATCTGTGAATTGACGAAGGAGGGAATTCAATGCTCGTTCAAGACGGACTAGGCTACATCCACGACGTGGGTGAAGACCAGCTTTACGAAGCCGACGGGGTGATTTACGACGGCTTCGGCAACCCGGTAGGGCTCCCGATTCTGGCTGCCGCGCTGCCGTTTGCGGCCCAGGCGGCGGGCAGCCTGTTGCCGGGGCTGGCAGCCCGCGTCATCCCCGGCGTGGCCAGAGCGCTTCCGGGCCTGGCCCAGCGCGCCAGTGGGCTTCTGCAGCGGGCCGCCGGAGGGCTGACCAGCATCGCGGGCAGGCTGCCCGGGCTTGCGCAGCAGGGCACCCGGTTTCTGAGGCAGCTTCCCATCCCGCCTCCGCAGCCGCTGCCGCCGTACTATCCCCGTCCGCTGTACCCGCCGTATTATCCGCGGCCTTCGTTGCGGTGGCCCCCGCCGCCCCCGTGGGCGCGGCCCCCTTTGCCGCCCCCCCCCGGAGCTCCGGCGGCGACGCCCGCAGCGGCGGCCGCGCAAGCGGCGCAAGCTGCTGCTGCAGCCATGAGCGGACGGCGAAGAAGGAGGCGTCGGCGCTGACCGGAGATCCCGTCCAATCCCGGAGATGGCCTGAACCGTGAGCTACCTATGGAAGCGATACTCCCATCCGGCATCCGGAGAACAGAGCCTCGTGGAACGCGAGATCGGCGCAGCCGCTTCGCTGTTCCGCCGCTTCCACCGATTTGCGCCGGAAAGGATCATCTGTCAGCAGTTCGAGCGCACGGTTCCGAGGGTGCTGGTGCGGCTGGGCGAGCTGAGGGCCCTCGTGTACTCTTCGGATCGGGGACGGCCGGGCCGGCCGCGATCGTTCATTCACTTCATGCAGGATCCGCCGGCGCTCGCCAGCGACGCGCGGGGCCGCCGCCTGTTCATTCTGGGCGGCAGTTACCGGGTGACGCCCTTCGGGATCGAAGGGTGAGCAGGAGGTGACGCCGTGAAACGGAACAAACCGGGTTTCGACGAGGTTCTTATCGTCAACCCCAGCGACCCACTGAATGACAAAGGAGCAAGGCGCATGAATCCCGGATTTTCTGGCTATGCGGAGGATCCCTTTGCCAGCCCCGTCGCCCAGGATCCCTACGGGGAAGACCCTTACGGCGAAGCTGAGCTGGCTGAGGAGATGGTGGCCGAGGACCCCTACGGCGAGGATGCCTATGCAGAAGACCCATACGGCGAGGATCCTTATGGGGAAGAGATGATGGCCGAAGATCCCTACGGAGAAGATCCGTACGGAGAAGATCCCTACGGAGAAGATCCCTACGGAGAAGATCCGTACGGGGAGGACATCATCGGAGAGAGCGATCCTGTCGGCTATTACGCCGGCTATGGGGAAGATCCTTACGGCACCTACGCCGGCGCGTCGTATGGATATTATGCCGGTGGGCCGTACGGCGGCTTTGGCTACCGGGAAGACCCTTATGGAGAGGACCCCTATGGCTTTTTCGGCGAGGCCCCGTACGGCTACTACGCGGAGGATCCCTACGGGGAGGACCCCTACGGCTACTACGGCGAAGATCCTTACAGGGAGGATCCATACGGCTACTATGCCGGCCCGGAGATGGTCGGCTACGGCGGATACGAGCCGCTGTCAGGTTACGGATATTCCGCGCATCCCGGCTTCGCGGGATATGTTCCGGCGAGGCGGATCCCTCCATTCAACGCGCGGGTGGGCTGCTGGAGCCTGAACGGCTACGAGGAAGGCGACCTGGCCGGCTATGAGCCGCCGCGGCGTGTCAATCCGGTCTGTCCGACGTTCTACCCGCCCGCAGGACGACGGGCGAGGCTTCCCGACACATTGCGGCCGCTGTGGTGAGCGAGTCGAGTGAGAACGGTCTTGGAGGTTGAATCATGGCGAGAGTCCAGGGTGTCAGAGAAAAGGTACATCTTCCGATTTACGACAGCATCAGCGTCGAGCCGGAGAAGCAGCTCCGCGACGTGGAGTCATCGAGCATTCTGAAATTCTTCGTGAATGTCCAGAACAAGACGAAGCTGCAGACCAATCTCCAGTCGGCGTCGCTGTTGCCGCACTACAACACATTCGAGGCGCGCGCGATGCGCGTTGTGATCAGCGACCTGCCGCCGGAGTATCCCAGCGAGGACGCCGAAGGTGAGACCGAGGATCCGGTTCCCGTGATGAACGACCCCACGCCGCCCGCCAAGCCGGTCCAGTTCCTCCAGGATGGAACGGTGGTGGGAACGGGTACGGCTTCGGCCACCAACAAACTGGTCTTCGCCAACGTCAAGCTCCCGCTCAGCGAGATCATGTCTCTGCTTCAGGAAGCGCGCGAGAGCGGGGAAGATGCGCAGCTGAAGCCTGGCGATGAGGGAGTGGAACTGGTGGATGCCGACGGCAATCCGCTGGTGATTTCCGCCACGCCGGGAACCGATGGCACCTCGCCCAAGCAGAAGATCAACGCAGGCGGGGTCATTTCGCTTTCGGTGGAGGATCTGGAGGCAATGGCCAAGGGCCTGGAGAAAAAGGCGCCGCCCAAGCATCAGCTCCGGCCCAACAACGGCGCGGGCAACCTGATCTCGCAACTGATCTACAACACAGTGACCACGTTTTTCGTGGGCGAGAAAGTGATGATCCAGATGCCCACCTGGTTTTTCCCTTCCGGCGCTGGCCCGCATTCGGACACGCTGCATGCAATCACGCACGGCGAGCCGTCGCCGCTGGCCACATTCCGCTTTGCGGAGCCGATTTTCATTGACAAGCAGCAGAATTTCCGGGTGGAGATCGAGATTCCCGACTCGGACGTGCTGAAGGAACTGCAGAAGACGTACGGGCCGCTCAAGATCTGGGTGGTCCTGGACGGGTTCATGACTCGCGACGTCCAGTAACTGCGACCGGGTGCATCGCCATGATCATGGGCCGAAGCAGACGGAGATCCGGCTCCGCAGCCGCTGCAGCGGCCGGGCGGGGCGCCCCGGCGGCGGGCGCCCCGCCTGCCGAGGCGGTTCTTCCGTACGAGTACGCTGCGACGTTCCGGCTGACGGGACGGCCGGGCAACATCGTGCAGGATGTGATCAACGTCGGGCCCGAGGGCGTTTTCGTCGCCACGACAATCAGCTACGGCTTCGAACCGGAGCGTGCGGCGGACGACGTTGCCCGGACGCTGGCCGCCGGGGCAGAAAAGGACATCCTCCCCGGCGATCTTCCTATTTCCAGGATTCCAGTGGATGCGCTGATCCGCGGATTCCGGGTGAATCCGAAATTCGATCACCTCATTTTTCCTGCCAATGGCGATTTTGCACCGCCGGGCGCGCAGGGCGAGTGGATCCCCGCGGCTTTTTCCGGAAGCCT
Source organism: Bryobacteraceae bacterium (assembly GCA_025056865.1). Lineage (GTDB taxonomy): Bacteria > Acidobacteriota > Terriglobia > Bryobacterales > Bryobacteraceae > JANWVO01. The sequence goes on along the minus strand of JANWVO010000041.1, from coordinate 6,307 downwards.
TTTTCAAAAAATGCGCACACCGGGCCCGCTGTCTTTTCTCTTCAACCTCGTCGACACGGGCACGGGACGCGAGATGCAGGACACGCCGGTTCACAACATCGCTTCGCTGGGAGCGGCCAGCGGCGAGCGCCCTTTCCGCCAGCTTGCGCGGCCCGTCGCGTTCCTGCCGCGTTCGAACCTGCGGCTCCAGGTCATCGAGCAGAGCCTCGATTCGGTGGGAGAGCTGTTCATCGTCCTGTCCGGCTACATGATCGCGGGGGTGACAGGGCTGTCGGAAGCGGAGGCACGCGCCATCGCGGCGCGCACGGCCACGCCTGCGCCGGAGGCTCTGCCTGCCGGGCCCGTGATTCCATTCGACTACGTCACGACTTTCGAGCTCACCGGGAGGCCGGGCAACATCGTCTCCGACGAAATTGCGATCAACGTTGAGGGCGATTACTTCGCGACTTCCATCGGATATGGCGTCGCCCTGCCACCGGTCAGAGTGGAGCCGCGCCACCTGCTGTTTGCCGGCAATCAGGCGCAGCGGCTCGACCTCGGCCTCCAGCCGCTCCGCATCTTCCCCCCCGACGCGCTCCGCGATGGCATCCGCATCCATCCGGCCATGCTGCGCGTGGCCTTTGAAGCGCCTTCCGTGCTGAACAGGTCTCTGCCTGCGGAGCTGGCCAGCAGCCTCTTCGAGCGCATGAACCGTGCGGACGATGTGGCGTTCCGGTATCGAATCCACGACACAGCCCGGGGGCGCGATCTGCAGAACCAGCCCATCAACAACATCGCCGGACTTGGCAGCGCTGATGGAAGCAGGCCATTCCGGGTCTTCCCGCGCCCCTACCGCGCCGTCCCGCGGACCACCATCCGCGTGGACGTCGAGGAACGCAACGGCCGCGGGCGGCTGTTCATCGTGTTCCACGGGTACAAGACCCTGCGGCGCCGGAGTTGAGCCATGGCTGCCATCCCTGTCCCACCCCCGCAGGCCGGAGCGGCTCCACGCCGCACCATTCCGTTCGACTACAGCTTTACATTTGAATTGCGCGGCGAACCTGAGCGGATTGCGGTGGCGAAAGTGGAGGTCAGCGTCGAAGGGGCGTTCATCGCAACGTCTATTGGCTACGGGTTCCGCCCAAGGACCGGACGGATTGTGTTCGGGGGCGAGCGCAAGGACTTCAGCATTCCCGGCGGGGGTGCAGCGCCGAGGGCACCGTCGGAAGCTTTCGCAGCATCCGCGCCGCCGGATGAGACCGCGGCGGTTTCGCTGGACCGGATCAGCCTCCAAAGCGTCCTGAGGCTTGCAGCCAGACGCCTTGGCGAACTTCAGGAGCGCCGCCGGCAGCGCGGCGAAGGCGCGCGGGATTTTCCGGAATTGGCCGGCGACGCCGTGGCCGCCGTGTTTGAGACAGGCTTCCGGCTCAATCCGGAGATTGCGCGCCAGGTGCTGCTGGGCGGCCCCTCGAACGCCATTGACGATTCTCTGCTTCCGCGCCTGTTTGAGATTGTGGGTCCGCCGCCGGAGGAAATCCAGTTCCTTTACGCCATCTCCGACGCCGGCAGTGGGCGTGAATTCCAGAGCGAACCCATTCTGAACACCGCCGGGCTGGGCGACCCGCACGGGGTGCGGCCTTTCCGGCAATTCGCCGTTCCCATCGTATTTGAGCCGCGCACGACCATCCGGATGCAGGTGACCGAACTGCAGACGACGAAGGGCGTGCTGCATGTTTCACTGCATGGCTACAAGGTGCTGGGAGGCGAAGGAACGCCGACAGGCGCCAGGGCGGAAAGCGCTGCATCGGAGGTCATCCCGGCCGGTGCACGGAGAGCAAGGCGATGACGCGGCTCACGTCCAGTGCTGCCCCGGCGATCTGCGTGAATTGCGGTGTGCCCGTGGACTCCCAGCATTTCGACGAGTCCGGCTTCGCCGACGCGCCGGCTCCTGGGCACCGCGTCGTGCTGGCCCGTTTTGCGCTTCCTCCGCAGTACTGCGGAGTGCTCGAGTATTTCGCGCAATTCACCGATTCTTTTTCAACTTCGGCCGCGAGGGCGGAGACGCCGGACCTCGAATGGGTGCTCGCCGTCAATGGTCGGCCCCTGTACCCGTATGTCGGCTTCTCGGTGATTCTGAATCCCTGGGGATTCGGCAGCTTTCCGGTTCACATCCGGCTGGAGGATGGTGCCGTGCTGGAGTTCGCCGTGCGCGGGCTGGCCGTGCCCGGTCCCCCGACCGTCAGCCGCGTCGGCGGCAGGATTCTCGGCCGCTACTGGTACAACCCCGTTTATGGCGATCCCGTGCGACAGAGGTTCTAGGCCATGCCTGACGCCCGTGCCGTCTGGAGAACGATACCGTGTCATCTCGCCGCCAGAGGAGGCGCTGGTGACGCCGGAACTGGCGGCGGAGTTGCACCGGGTGCTCGAGCGGTTTGCGGCCGAATCCGGCTTCACGCGCGCCCGTCCGGTATCGGTGGAGTTCCGCCGCGGCTTCTTCGGCCATCATCAGGTGGGGCGGGCGGCCGACATTTATGGCGTGGGCGGACTTGGCATTGGCCGCTGGAAGGCCCTTTGGGACGAAGCGCACCGCAAGGCCTGCGCCACCTGGCTGCCCCGCGAGCGCCATCGCTGGCTCAACCGGGCTCGCATGACGAATCTCGGCTGGCGGCTCTACAAAGCCCTTCAGATCTACGGCCGCTGGGCGCAGCCGTACGGCTACCCGATTCAGCTATTCGGTCCCTGGACGAGAACCGAAGGCCCGTGGAAACACATCAGCGACAGCCTTCTGAGAGCCCATCGCGACCATATCCATCTTGCCCGGTAAGGAGGAACCATCCGTGAATCCCGCCCGCTATCCGATGCGCGTCTATCATCCGTACGCCTTCGCGGAGCCGGCGCCAAGCCAGCCGCGGGTTGTCTTTGTCAGTATCCAGAGGGAGGCGCCGCCAGTGATTTTCGCGGCGGGACCGATGGAGCTGCTGCAATCGGCTTTTCTGGCGGGCGGGCGTCCTCGGGGCGCCTGGCTCGAGCTGTGCCAGGAGCCTCTGCAGCATGGCGAATCAGTGGGTCCGCCCGCACCCCGGATGGCACGGCGGACTTCCGAGGAAGCGGAAGAGGCGGAGTTTGAAGACATGCCGCCGAAGGAGCGAGATCTGGTCGAGCCGCTGCTCGCGGCGAGCCTGGTCAGGCAACTGCCCTTCGGCGAGTTCCGTCGGCTTCTCGAGCCGCAGCTCAAGTCTCCGGAGTCGATCGGGGAGAATGCGGCTGTGACCTGCGCCATTCAGGTGTACGAGGCGCCGTGGCCGCTGCAGCCGGTGCAGCTGGCCGCCGCCGTGTTCGGCCAGAATCAGCCAGAAGGGCAGTTCACCGTGCTGACGCGCGCACTGGCCGAGCGGCTGAGGCTGACCAGAAAAGTGCCGCCGCGCCCGGATGCCTCAGCCATCCGGTACCTGCATGTCATCGTCCTGGATGACCCGACTGGCGCGGCTCGCCCTACGGCTGGCGCCCCGGCGCCGGAGAAACGGACGTCGATCCCGGAGCGGTATCTGAAGCCCTGGGAATTCCGGTTGTCCCGCGAGGAGGTTCTCTACGATATGCACGAAGAGCGGAGCCGCAGGGGCTTCGCCGCCCTGTGGGCGAGGATGCGCAGATGGCGGCGCGCGTCTGCGGATTTGAGGCGCTGGCAGGCGCTGCTGCAGGGGCGGACGCCGGAAGACCAGCTCTGGGCAGTGCGTCCTCCGGCCTGTGCCTTTCATGATCCTGAGGTCCGTCAATGGGTCTCCCAGTTGCTGCTGGCCCGCGGCTACCAGGCGGAGCGGATGCTGGATGAGTGGGAGATTTACTGGCGGCGGAAAGCGGTATAGCAGGAGTCCGCGATCAAAACGAGGGAGACGATTCCATGTCCAATGCAGCCACGATGACAACGGCCGCCGACCAGGCGGTCATGGACAGGATTCAGAAATGCTTCGACGCCATCGACCGGATCGCTGCGTCGCTGGAGCAGATTGCCGTGCGCAGGCGGGAGGCGGAGCGGCTGTTCCTCGACTCGCTTCTTGGCGGCAGCTTCGAGGGTGGCGCCGTTCTGAACGCCCTGAACGGCTGGAAGCAGCAAAGGGCGCAGTTCGATGATCAGTGCGGGGCGCTGAACGAAGCAGAGCAACTCATCCGTGAGTTCCTGAAGCGCCATACCGAGGAGCAGTCGCCTGCACTGAAACAGGTGCTTGTCAGGGAGCAGAACCGGCTGACTGAGTTGATCGGCAAGAGCACCGATCAGGCTGCCGCCCTTCAGAGACGCCTGGAAGAGATCCGGGCGTGGCTCGGGAGGCTGGAGGGCGGAGCGGCTCAGCAGCCGCCTCCCCGGAAGGGAGGCGCGGCGCTCTCGGCCTGAGGTGCGCCATGGCTTACATCGGCCAGATACCGCCGCTCGGCGGCGCGCCGTTGCCATTTTCCCGGAAACCGCCGGAGGATCGAAGGGTGCTGCTCCTGCACGGAACGACGCTCGCGCGGGCGCAGGCGATCGCGAGACAGCAGGGCCTGGCGCCGCAGCGGAGCTTCTTCGTGCTTGGAATGTCGAACCGGGATATCGCCAGGCTTTTCGCGATTCGCGCCAGCCAGCGTTCGCCGAGAGCTGGCGGACCTGCGCTGGTTTTGACCGCCTTGCCCGAGACGGCCTTCGAAAGGATGAGGAGGCTGGGACTGTTCCGCGCGATTCCTTTTGATCCCGAAGACCGGCCGGAGTTGCGCGGAAGGCGTCAATGGGTGCTGGAGCCTGGCGGGGTGGAGATCCTCAACCGCGAAGCGGATTTCTGGCGCGCAGTTCCGATGGGACCGCGCAGCTGATGGAGTGGAATAAGGTGGTGGCGCACCTTCCCGCCGCATTTCCTGGCAAATGCGGGCCGCCTGATGGCGGGCGATTCTGTGGCTGTGGTGCGTACGGGGAAATCCATGCCCGGGGCGGTCTGATGGAGCCGCCGCGAGTTTCGCCGCCTGCGCTGTTCCCGCCGCGCATCAACGGCCGGGCCATACGGGCGGCGGACAGGGGCCCGCGTCCGACGGCATTCCAGGAGTTCTTGAAATGAGGCCTTGGGGACATCCTGCGCAGATCCCCGCCGAGCCCGCCCCCGCGGCGATCCGTCGCCCAGCGGGTGAAGCGGCGCGAGGACGAGGCTGTCGATTCCAAGATGCACCGGTGGCGTGTGCCGCAGGGGTTGCAGCTACCCATCCGCAGTGCGGCGCGCGGCGCGGTGGAGCGGTCTTTCATGGCAGCGATGGAGGGGCCGGCCGGACTGGTGTGCGCTGCGAGATGCGGGAAGCGATTCCGGGGGCGGTGCGCGCCGCCGCATCCAGGCCGATGATCCCAACACTGGCATGAGTGTCCCAGCGGCTCCTTACACAGCATTGGCCCAGGCTTACGACGCCACCATCGGCTGGCCTGTCTTCCTGAGGACTCGGGATGTCTTCGAGGCAATGGTGCGGCGATTCTGCCTCCATTTTCGCGACGCCTTGGATCTGGGCTGCGGAACCGGCCTCTTCTGTAGGTATCTCGCGCTTCGGTGGGGGATTCCAGTGACCGGGGTGGATCTGTCTCCTGCGATGCTGAGCGTGGCTTCCCGTAACTGCGAAGGCTTGCCTGTGCGGCTGCTTCAGGCGGACATCTCGCAGTTTCGGCTGCCTCTGCGGACGGATCTCGTCACCTGCAACTTCGACACCCTGAATCACCTCACCCGGCCTTGCGGCGCACGCCAGATGATTGCCCGCGCCGCAGCGCACTTGCGTCCCCGGGGCAAGTTCTTCTTCGACTTCCTCACCCCTTGCCCCGGATTCCCGCCCGGGAGACCTGTCCGCCTGGACGCCATCTCACGGAATTGGCGGTTGACCCAGATCCTCGAATGGAGAAAGCCCGAGCTTCTGCTGGCGGTGAAGGTGATCCTCCAGCGGCCCGGATTCGCTCCGAGGATTGAAAGTCACGTGGAGCGTCTGTTTCAACCCGCCGTGGTCCTGGAATGGCTGGCAGAGAGCGGTCTGTGCACCGTATGCGCCAGCGACGCAGAGTTCGGTGGATCCCTGAAGCCCCCCGCAAGCGCGGCGCGCATTTTCGTCTTGGCCGTAAAGGCGTGACAAGGCGGCAGTACCGCGGAAGGACGCGAAGGCCAGGCGCGGTGGGGGTGCGGGGCACGGCACAATGCCAGCCAGCACGGGCGGCAGCGGCACCTCGCGCTGCTCGTAGTCTTTCGGCGTGAAGCCCGGCTTGGCGCGCACCACGACATGCTCGCGGCCCGGCTCAAGGCAGACGTCGCTCCAGGTGAGCCAGCACAGCTCGCTCTCCCGC
>JANWVO010000039.1 GCA_025056865.1 Bryobacteraceae bacterium | reverse complement strand
GCGGTGACCTTGCGGTCTTCCTCGGTGAGCATCAGCGAGCGGCGCTCGGCCCCCATCAGGACCTTGTCCTTGGCCAGCTCGAAGTCCATCATGGTGACGACCTTGCGGTTCTGCCGCGCGGCCAGCAGCGCCGCTTCGTTCACCAGGTTGGCCAGGTCGGCGCCGGAGAATCCGGGCGTGCCCCGGGCGAGGATCGAAAGGTCGACGTCATCGGCAAGCGGCGTCTTGCGCGTGTGCACTTTGAGAATCTGCTCGCGGCCCTTGACGTCAGGCAGACTGACCACGACGCGGCGATCAAAACGCCCCGGCCGCAGCAGCGCCGGGTCCAGCACGTCGGGACGGTTGGTGGCAGCCACGAGGATGACACCCTCGTTGGATTCGAAACCGTCCATCTCCACAAGAAGCTGGTTGAGCGTCTGTTCCCGCTCGTCGTGCCCGCCCCCGAGCCCGGCGCCACGGTGGCGGCCGACCGCGTCGATCTCATCGATGAAGATGATGCAGGGCGCGTTCTTCTTGCCCTGTTCAAACAGGTCGCGAACGCGGCTCGCGCCGACGCCGACGAACATCTCGACGAAATCCGAACCGGAGATCGAGAAGAAGGGAACGTTGGCCTCGCCGGCGATGGCGCGCGCCAGCAGCGTCTTGCCGGTGCCCGGAGGGCCGATCAGCAGCACGCCCTTCGGAATCCGGCCGCCGAGCTTCTGGAATTTCTGCGGCTCGCGCAGGAACTCGATGATCTCCTGGAGCTCTTCCTTGGCCTCCTCAACGCCGGCGACATCCTTGAAAGTCACCTTCTTCTGCTGCGAGCTGTGCATGCGGGCGCGGCTCTTGCCGAACGACAGCGCCTTATTGCCGCCGCTCTGCATCTGCCGCATCATGAAGATCCAGAACGCCAGCAGCAGCACGAAAGGAACCGCATTGACGAGGATTGTCACCCAGTTGCCCGAGCTCGGCTCCTTGATGCGGGTGACGACATTTTTTTCTGTCAGCAGGTCGTAGATCTTGTCGTAGCCGGCGGGGATGACGGTGCGGATCTCCGTGTTTCCCTGCAACTTGCCGCTGACTTCCGTGCCCGAGATCGTGACCTCGACCACCCGGCCCGCCTCGACCTGCTTGACGAAGTCAGTGAAAGAAAGATCGCTGATCTGGCGCCCCGTATTGGTCTTCACTACGGTCCACAGCAGAACCGCAATGCAGACCAGAACGACCCAGAAGATGGCTGTCTTGACGTTTGAGTTCATTCTTTCTCCAGCGCCGGACCTCCGAAGACGCGATCGCGGCCCCTTTTCCAGCACTCTACACTACTTCAGACGCGGCCGCAGGCCGGTCCGATTCAACCGCTTCCGCGCCTAACCAATTCCGCCGCCGGAAGTTATTCCTCCCGAACGGCCCCGATCCAGAACCCGGCTGCCTGGCCGGGCGCGGGCCGCGCCCAGGACGCCGCGCCAAAGCCGCGGCACCAGAGGATCCGGCCCCCTGCCTCCACAATCGGCCATTCGGCCCGTTCCCATGAGGGGATCCGGGCGCGCTGGAACAGTTCCTTGAGCTTCTGCGGAGCCGTCCGCCCCGCCGGCTGGAACCGGTCGCCGGGACGCCAACTACGAACCGTCAGCGGAAACTCCGCTGCGCCAGCCGCCAGCTCGCTGACCTCATTATACCGGTCCGCCCCAGGCAGCTCCGGCGAACTACTGATCGCAATCTTCCACAGACCGAACCGGACCTGTCCGGACTGCTTCATCACAACCGGCTCCGCCGAGCCCGGAGGCAGGGCGGGAAACCGGTCAATCCGCACCCAGCCGAAGGATCTCCACGCTACCGCGCCCGGCGCTACTACCTTCCCAGAACCTTCCGGCCCCGCAATCAGGCTCCACGCACCATCCGCATGCCCGAACGAGGGCCCCGGCTCCGCTCCAGCCGCCCGGGCCAGCAACTTCCGCAAGACCCTCCTTCCTAGCGCGGGCCCAAGCCTGCGGAGCCACTCCGTTTCCAGCACGAAGGGCGGACCGCCAACCCCGGCCGTTTCCAACGCTTCTTCCACACGGCGCTCCCAGTCCCGTTCGTCCTCCCAGGCCAGAGCGGCAAGGCGGGCGAGCATCTCTTCCATCCGGGGATTCAGCGAGGCCGCCAGCAGGGGCAGAATCTCCTCCCGCACGCGGTTGCGCCGCCATTGCAAATCCCTGTTTGTGGAATCCTCGCGCCAGGACACCCCCCGGCTGCGCAGCCACTCCCGGATCTCTGCACGGCCTGTCTCGATCAACGGGCGGATGATGCCATGGCGCGTGACCGGATGGATGCCGCACAATCCCTGAATGCCGGCCCCGCGGGCCAGCCGCAGGATCACCGTCTCGGCCTGATCGGACCGCGTGTGGCCGGTGGCGACACGCTCGAGATGAAGCGCGGCCCGGGCCTCTTCGAAGAAACGGTAGCGGATGCGGCGCAGGGCCTGCTCAAGGTTGTCCCCGGGCGCGGGCGCGGACGCCCGGTGCACCGTGACAGGCAGCCCCCGCGCAGCGGCGAGTTCCCGGACGAACCGCTCGTCGCCCTCGGATTCCTCTCCGCGGAGCCCGTGGTTGACGTGAAGGACGTGGAGCTCGTAGCCAAGCTCCCGGAGAGCCTCAAGCAGGAAGACGGAGTCGGCGCCGCCCGATACGGCCACGCCAAGCCGGGCGCCCTCCGGGGCCATGCTATAACGGAGAATAGTCCCTCGAACTCTCTCTACCAGCACCCGTTCTTATTGTAGGCCTCCGGCCGCCGGGATTCGGGCGCAGAAAAAGAGGGGCGATTCTTTCACCTGATATTTGCACGGAATCCGGACGAAAAATGCCGCCAAAAACCACCGACGAAATCCGCCGCCGCGCCGCGCGCATCCGACTCGTACTGATGGACGTCGACGGGGTGCTGACCGACGGGAAGTATTTTCACGTGCCCAATCCTCAGGGCGGGCTGTTCGAAGTGAAGATGTTCGACTCGCAGGACGGCATCGCGCTGCAATGGCTGCACCGGATGGGCATCCGGACCGGCCTGATCAGCGGCCGCGACGCGGAATCGACGCGCGAGCGCGCGCGGAGCAGCCACATGGCCTACTGCTACATGGGCAACACGGAAAAGCTGCCCATTTTCCAGGAAATTCTCGCCGATTCCGGCCTTAAGCCGGAAGAAATCGCCTATATCGGCGATGATCTGACGGACGCCATCCTGATGAAACGCGTGGGCCTGGCCATCGCCGTCGCCAACGCGGCGCCGGAAGTGAAAGCGATGGCCCACTACGTCACCGCCGCCCCGGGTGGCAGCGGAGCGGTGCGCGAGGCCACCGAACTGATTCTGGACGCACAGGGGCGGTGGGAGGAAATCCTTCGTCATTACGAGGTGATCTGAGCCATGAGCGAGGAGCGCATCGGCGTCGTCATCGAAGCGCGGGACGAACCCGGCGTGCTGCACCAGCTTACCGGCGTCATCGCCCGCCGGCAGGCCAACATTGCCAGCGTGGAAATGCTCGGCAGCGCGGTTTCCGGCCATTCAAGGATCTACTTCGAGCTCGAGCGGGTCAGCGAGCCGGAGCCCCTGCTGGAAGAGCTCCGCGCCGTGCCGGCGGTGCTGCACGTGGCGCAGGAGCCGAGCCTCCAGAAGATCTACGGCAAGCGCATCATCATCATGGGCGGCGGCGCCCAGGTGGGCCAGGTGGCCATCGGAGCCATCAGCGAGGCCGACCGTCACAACATCCGCGGCGAGCACATCAGCGTGGACACCATCCCGCTGGTCGGAGAGAAGGCCCTCGCCGCCGCCGTACGCGCCGTCGCCCGGCTGCCGCGCGCGAAGGCGCTGGTGCTGGCCGGTTCGCTGATGGGCGGGGAGATCGAAAAGGCGGTGCGGGAAGTGCGCGAGCAGGGCCTGCTCGTCGTCAGCCTCAACATGGCCGGCAGCGTGCCGGACGCAGCCGATCTGGTGGTCACCGACCCGGTTCAGGCGGGAGTGATGACCGTAATGGCCGTGGCGGAAACGGCAAAATTCACGGTCGAACGTCTGAAACGGCGCGTGTTCTGACCCGCTCGTCCCGCGCCACGGCCTACTGGCCCTTCGTTCTCACCATCAACGCGAACTCCCGCAGCAGCACTCCGCTGTCCGGATCCAGCAGCCGGACCCAGTACATGCCCGCCGGCAGCCCCTTTTGCAGTTCGATCCGGCCGGTTTCCGCGCGGACTTCCATCATGCCGCCGGCCACCGGAACGCCCAGCGAGTCGACAATGCTCCACCGGTATTGGGACAGGGGCGGCAGACCCCGCAGATCGGGAGACAGTATCAACCGCTGACCTGCCACGGGCGTCTGCGCATTCAATACCCCGCTGCGCTCCACCCGCAGTTCCACCTGAAGCGCCGGCGCGGGATGCATAATCCGGTAGGTCACGCTGCCGCCAATCAGGAGCAATGCGCCAGCGGCGGCAGCGGCCATCCAGCGCGGCAGGCGGCCTGGCTGTCGAGATGGCTGCCCCCCTTCGGAATGGCCTTCCAACTGGCGGAGCAGCGACTCGGCTTCCAGCTTCTCAGCCGCCGAGCGCGCTGCCTCAATGTAGCGCTCTTCTTCCTCGACCTTCGCCAGGCAGCTCTGGCAGAACAGCAGGTGTTCCTCCACTGCCTCGCGGGTCACCCCAGAGAGCCGGTTGAACAGGCAGTCTTCGATCTCCTGCGCGCTCAGGCAGAACTCCGAAGAACGCCTGGTCAACAGACCCTCCTGTCCGTCTTCCTCGTCCCAGTATAGATCCGTCATCCAACCGCAGACCTCCCCGTTCCCAATCACAACGCAAGCCCCGCACGCGAATAAGGGGCGAAAACCACATGATGTTCTGAAGGCTCGATGTAATAGTGGGGACAGGAGGCCGTTTCTCTCAAAAAAATTTAGTCTTCAGATGCCAGATTCCAGGTAGGAGCCGGAGGCAATCTCGTCGAAAACGGAAGGACGGCGCACGGTCCAGCCGAAGAAACGCGCCGGCTTGGTGGAACCCGCCTTGCAGGTCATTGCCAGGCAGTCGGCGATGGGGCCCATCTGCGCCCGCGCCTCTTCCAGCGGGATGTGTTCGACTTTGCCGGGGATGCCGCAGGCCTCGGCCACCGCTTCCGCAAACCGGTTCACCTGTTGGGGCATTCCGCCGCAGGTGACGAAGAGCTCCCCGGCGGCGGGCCGGAGCAGGGCGCGGAGGTAGAGATCCGCGAAGTCGTCGGCGTGGACCGTCGACCAGTAATTCTTGCCGTTGCCAACGACACGGACCGCGCCGTGCGTGCGGGCATCGCGGAAGAAGCCGGCCAGAAAGCCGCCCTTGCGGCCGAAGACCATGCCGGGACGGAAGACCATCGAGCGGATGCCACGCTCCTTCGCCTCCAGAACCAGCTCCTCCACGGCGGGCCGCCAGGCCACGAGCGCAGGAGGGTTCAGCGGCGCCACTTCGCCGAGCATCCGGTCGCCCGTGTCCCCGTAGACCCATACGCCGCTCGTGTAAATAAACGGCTTGTTCGACCCGGCGAGCGCATCGAGCATCGCCTCCACGGCGGCACGGTCGACGGCGCCGGCATCCGGCGTAAACGAGAGGGCGCAGTGTACGACGGCATCCGCCTGCCGGCAGCCGTCTTTGAGCGTGCCGGCATCCGCAAGGCTGCCCCGCAAGGGCTGGTCGCCGCGGGCGGCAAGCATCGCTGCCTTCTCTTCGGAGCGCGCCAGTCCGATGGCCTGATGGCCGGCGGCGCGCAGGGCATCACAGATGGCGGAACCGATATAGCCGGTGGCTCCGGTAAGGAAGACCCTCATGAAACCGAGTCTAGCGCGGAGCCGCCCAGGCTCAGGCGGCAGGCTTCAGCACCGTGCAGACGCTGGCGCAGACGGGGCCGCCGATGTTGAAGGTGGCGGCGGCGCGCGGCGCAGGCGCCTGCAAGGGCGCGGGCGCGCGCCCGGTGAGCTGCCAGAAGCACCAGCCGATCATTGCCACGCCGGTGGCGCCCACCGGGTGGCCTTTGGCGATGAGGCCGCCTGAGGAATTGATCGCGCAGCGCGCGCCCGGGCGGGCGTGGCCGTCGCGCCAGAAGCGGGCGCCGCCCCCAGCTTCCGCCATGCCGATGACCTCCGTGCCGATGGCGCCCATGACCGTAAAACAGTCGTGGATCTCGGCGACGTTCACGTCCGCCGGGGACAGGCCGGCCATGCCGTAGGCCTGCTGCATCGCCTTCTGCGCCCCACGCGGGCGCAGCACATCCCGGCCGGCGCGCGCAAGCGGGTCCGTGGCCTGCCCGTAGCCGGCCAGCTCGACGCAATCCTGCTTCTTCACGCCCAGCCGCCCGAGTCCCTCTTCGGTGGCCAGGATCAGCGCCGCGTAGCCGTCGGTGATCTGCGAGCAGTCGTAGGTTTTCAGCGGGAGCCCTTCGACGACGTAGCGGTTGACGCCCTCGATCCGCAACGCCTGCTCGAGCGTCACCTCCACGCCCTGCATCTGCGCGTAAGGGTTGTGCTTCGCGAAGCCGTATTCTTCGACGGCAATCCAGGCCAGGTCCTCTTCCGTCGCTCCGTATTCCGCCATGTATTGCTGCATGATTTCCGCAAAAATGTGCGGAAATACGAACGTCTTGCCAGGTCTTTCCTCCGGATGGGAGTAGTATCCGAGAACCTTTCCGATCAGTTTCCCGTCCACTTTCCCGTCCGGTCCGCGCATCTTCTCGTAGCCGATGGCGATGCCCGTCTCGCCAAGCCCGAGCTGAAGCTTCATCGCCACGCTGAGCACGGCCTGGCCGCCGGAAGCGCAGGCGTTTTCCACGCCTTCGATCATCTTGCCCTCCATGCCGGGCGTTTCCGCCACCAGGCCGGCCAGCAGCCCCTGCTCGTTGAGGCTCTGGTTGCAGGCCGCGCCGACGCTGGCCACATCGAGCGCTGCGGCATCCGCTCCGATTTCCCGGCAGGCTCCTTCCACGGCGGCGCGGAGGATTTCCGGCACGGTCATCCCCATCAGCTTTCCGAATTTCGATTGATGATATGCGGCAATGTAGATTTTCTTCATCCGCGGAACTCCTCATGTGCCGGTCACGATTCCGCCGTCCACGCTCAGCACGGCGCCGGTGATGAACGAGGCGGAGTCCGAGGCCAGCCAGACATAGGCTTCGGCAATCTCCTCAGGCTTTCCGAGGCGGCCGAGCGGCGTGCGGCGCTTCATCTCCTCGAGGACCTTTTCCGGCATGTCCTTCAGGATGGCCGTCTCGACGAGGCCCGGAGCCACCGCGTTGACGCGGATATTGTGCCTGCCGAGCTCGCGCGCCCACACTTTGGTCATGCCAATGACGCCCGCCTTGGAGGCGATGTAATTCGTCTGGCCGAAATTGCCATACAGGGCGACGACGGAAGAGGCGTTCAGAATGACGCCGCCCCCGCCGCGGATCATGTAAGGAACAACGGCGCGCGTGCAGTGGAAAACGCCCTTCAGGTTGACGTCGATGACCCGGTTGAAATCCTCGTCGCTCATCCGGGAAACAGCGGCGCCGTCCTTCCACTTCACGAGCAGCCCGTCGCGCAGGATGCCAGCGTTGTTGACGAGGATGTCGATGCGCCCGAATTTCGCGGCCACCGCCCGGGCTGCTTTCTCTACCGCGTCCGGGTCAGCGACATCCACCTGCAATCCGAGCCAGTCCGGAGGACAGTGCTCGCACCGCTGAACGTCCCATGCCGAGACCTGGCAGCCTTCGAGAGAAAAACGGAGCGCCGTTGCATGGCCTATGCCGGATGCGGCGCCGGTGATGATGACCACCTTTCCGTGAAGCCCCGTCTCGATCATGGTTCATCCTCCTCCTTTTCCTGCATCATAATTCGCCCGGCATCCGGAGCCGGAGGAAACGGGGCCGCCGGGCCGGCCATTTCCGGCCGGCCCGGGGACGGCACGGGAACGCGGCCAAGTTACTCCAACCCGTGATGCGTGCCGCAGATGTTGACGTCAATGCCCATCTCGCGCAGCATGGCGGCCTTGACGGCCAGGGCCCGGTTGGCTGCGGCGGCATCCGGCGCATACGCCACCTGGATGTGATTCGCCTTGTGGCGCGCCATCATCTGGTCCCGCGTCACGCCGTAAAGCACCGCATGCATGATGGGCCATTGCGGCGTCGTCATCTGCCAGCGGCGTTCGGTCTCCTCGCGCGGCAGCTCGACCACCTTCGCGCGCCCGAGGTCGGCGCGCAGCACGCCGGCGTCGACGAAAATGCGGCTCCAGACGATCTCTCCGGGTTTGGAAATGCCCTTGACGGTGCCCCCGCCGAGGCGGAAGTACATGGGCGGCTGCCGTTCGCTGACGGCGCCCGCGTAGCCGCCGATGAAGTGCTGGGGCGGAGCCGCTCCGGAAATTTCGAACACCCAGACGTATTCACCACCGTAGGGCTCGCCGTAGCGCACATCGTGCAGCGTTGTTTCGGGGTCGTAGCCAAGCGCCGTCCAGATGCGGTTGGTGACCAGCGCATCGAGGCCGGCGCACTCGTCCACTTCATTGAAGTGAGGCAGCGCCCTGCCTTCATACAGAATGCGCCCGTTGCCGCGCGCCCGCACCGGCGGCCGGTCCACATTGTTCAGCAGGCCCTCGGCGAGGTCGGATGCCGGAGCGAGATCCTTCAATCCCTGCTGATACTGGATGCCGATCGTGTCGCATCCGAAATCGTCGGCGATGCGCACGGCGGCAATGTACATCTTGAGCTGCTGGAGGATCTGATCGTCGGTCAGGTCGGTTTCCGGATCAGGCCCGGTGACGAATTTCATCCCCTTCGCATCCAGCCAGCGGCGCGCCTCGAGCGCCTCCTCATCGCTGACAGTGAGCATCTCGGCATACAGCGCGGACTGCGACAGCCGCTCCTTGAACACGCCGGTGCGGTGGAGCAGCTCGTCGGGGACGATGGCGTTGTACATCCCCATGCAGCCCTCGTCGAAGACGCCCATGATCGCCTTGTTGCGGTAGAGCTCGCGGGCCATGCGGACGCCCATCTCCTCGCAGTCGGCCGGCAGGCGGAACGCGCCGAGCGGGCGCACATGGCGCGTGTCATGCACGATCTTCTCCCCTTCCAGCCAGCGCTTCAGCCCCGAGAGGAAGAACTCGTCGTCGAAGTTCTCGCTCCATAGCGTGGAGTACGGGATGCCTGCCTTGGTCATGCATCCGTTGAGGTTCAGCATGCCGACAAGACCGGGCCATTGTCCGCTCCAGTTGGCGATGGTGAGGATGGGCCCCTGGTGGGTGTAAAGCCCATGCAGGATGTGGTGCGAATATTGCCAGACCGCTTCCACCACAATCAGCGGAGCCGTGGGCGGAATGCGGCGGAACACCTCCATGCCGTACTTCTGGCTGTCGATGAATCCGTGCTTCCTGTTCTCGTCGTAAGGATGGCCGCGCTCGATCGGATATCCAAGGCTGCGGACCGCCTGGATGACCTTCTCTTCCACCTCCCGTTGCGCCGGCCAGCAGACCTGGTTGGCCGAGAGCCTGAGATCCCCGTTCGCAATGAGAATTGCCGTTTCTGCCATGCTCCCATTCAACCACAGCGGTCTGAAAATGGCTGGGCGGTTCAGCCGCGGCTGCGGTTGTGAAGGAACCGCGCGCAGTCGGCGCAGAAGGCGGCCTGGCGCACGTCGATCCGTTCCACCGTATGGGCGCTGCTCATCACGCACCTCCAGTCGGCGCAGTGACGCAGCCCCTGGGTGTGGCCCAGCTCGTGGAGCAGCTCCTTCAGCAGCCGTTCCAGCAGGAGGCCCGGGTTGGGCGGCAGGCCGTAGTATTCTTCGCGCAGGCGGTGCTGGCTGATAACGGCCGCGGGGCCGGCCACCTGCGCCTCGCCAAAGACGAACGTGAAGACGGGCACGAAGAGGTCCAGGCTGGTGACGCCCACGACGACGGCGCCGGGCGGATGCGGGCGGGAAGCGAGACGCGCCAGCACCGGCGTGGACCAGACCTGGCGGCGCAGCTCGTCATAGCTGAAGGTGACGTCGAGCGGAGACGGGTCGACGTGGCAGGACGCGCCCAGCAGGCGCGCGGCCTCGGCAGCCAGCCGGACGACGAGCTCGAGCGGAGGAACCCCGTCGGAGTTGGCCAGCCCCAGCGGGACGAAGTGGATCCGCTCGACCACGGCGCGCCTCAGCGGCCCGCGGGCTCGCGCAGGCCGTACTTGCGGATCTTGTTGTACAGCGTCGTGCGGTCGATGTCGAGAATCCGCGCCGCCTTCGACAGGTTCCAGTGCGTTTCGGCGAGGATCCTCTCAATGTGCGCCCGCTCGACATCTTCCAGCCGCTGCCCGGTGGCGATGAGCGGCCCGGTGGGATGAAGCTGGAAGGGGAAGTCCTCCGGCTTCAGGTCGCCCTCCCGGCGCATCAGCAGGGCGCGCTCGATCGAGTTCTCCAGCTCCCGCACGTTGCCGGGCCAGTCGTAGCGCATCAGCAGCTCGAGCGTCTTCGGCGCCAGCCGCTGCACCGGACGGTTCATGTTCTTCGCCAGCTTCTCCAGAAAGTGGTTCGCCAGCAGCGGAATGTCTTCCTTCCTCTCGCGCAGCGGCGGCAGGTTGATGGTGAACACATTGAGACGGTAGTAGAGATCGGGACGGAACAGCCGCTCTTCGACCAGCCGTTCGAGGCTCTTGTTCGTGGCGGCGATGGCGCGGAAGTCGACCTTGATCGGCATCGTGTCGCCGACGCGGACGATTTCCTTCTCCTGAAGCACGCGCAGCAGCTCGGTCTGCACCTTGAGGCTGATGTCGCTGATTTCGTCGAGGAACACCGTGCCGCCATCAGCGACTTCGAACTTGCCCTTCTTGCGCGCCTGCGCGCCGGTGAAGGCGCCGCGCTCGTGGCCGAACAGCTCGCTCTCGAGCAGCGACTCCGTCAGAGCGCCGCAGTGGATGACCACCATCGGGTTGTAACGCCGCGGGCTGAGCGCATGAATGGCGCGCGCCACCACCTCTTTCCCGGTGCCGCTCTCGCCGGTGATGAGCACGGTGGCGTCGGTGGGCGCGACGGTCTCCACCAGCTCGATGACGCGCTTCATCGCCGGGCTTTGCCCGATGAGTTTCGTCTCGGGGAAGATCTGCTCGAGGTTCTCCTTCAGGCGCGAGACCTCTCGTTCGGCGCGCCTGTGCGAGATGGCCTTGTTGACGAGATGGACCAGCTCGTCGGGATCGAAGGGCTTGGTGATGTAGTCGTATGCGCCATTCTTGAGGGCTTTCACCGCCGTCTCGACGCTGGCGAAACCGGTCATGATGATCACCGGCATGGACGGGTCGATCTCGCGCAGCTTTGCCTGAAGCTCGATGCCGTCGACGCCGGGCATCTTGATGTCCACCAACGCGAGGTCGAAGCGCCGGCCGGCCAGCATTTCCAGTGCCGCCGCCGCGCCGGGCGCGATGGAGACTTCGAAGCCTTCGCTCTCGAACCATTTGCCCAGCGAATCGCGCACCACGATGTCGTCGTCGACGATCAGAATGCTCGGGGCTGACATCAGGCTTCTCCCTTCAGGATCGTCTCCTCCTCGCCCCTGGCCTCCTGCGGCTCGAAGGGCAAAAAGATGATGAACTCCGCTCCGCGGCCCGGCTCGGAGTTGAGCGTAATGGTGCCGCCGTGGCGCTCCACGATGCCCTTGGCCACGGCGAGGCCCAGCCCGGTCCGATGCGGGTCATCCTTGGTCGAAAAGAACGGCTCGAAGATCTGAAGCTGGAGCTCTTTCGGGATGCCCGGGCCATTGTCCCGCACAAGGAACTCGACGCCGCCGTCGCGGCGCCGCGTCTGGACCTCCACCTCGCCGCCGCGGCCAAGCGCCTCCTGCGCATTGGAAAGCAGCACGATCAGCACCTGCTGGATCTGGCCAGGATCGCAGTCGATCTCCGGAAGCTCCGGGTCGAGCTTCAGCCGCAGCGAGATCTGCGCCAGCTCATACTGGTGGGCTACCAGCCGCACCGCGCGCTCCACCACCTGGTTGAGCTGAATCCGGACCCGCTGCGGCGTCGACTGGCGCGCAAAGGCGAGAAGGTTCTTCATCAGGTCCCCGCAGCGCCGGCTTTCGCGCTCGATGATGCGGAGATTCTCGATGATCCGCTGCCGCGTGGCTTCGTCCAGCTCCGGCTTCTGGACATCCTTCAGCACGAGCCGCGCGTAAGTGAGCATGCCGAACAGCGGGTTGTTGACTTCGTGGGCGACGGTGGCGGCCAGCCGTCCCAGCGAGGCCATCTTCTCGGTGTGGATGAGGCTCTTCTGCGCCGCTTCCAGCTCCGCTGTCTTCTGACGCACCCGCTCTTCCAAGGTCTCGGCCCACTGCCGAAGTTCGGCGTGCGTCTTCTCGAGGTCCTCCGCCATCTGGTTGAACGACTCGGCCAGCACGCCCAGCTCGTCGCGCGAGTGCACGGCGATCCGGCAGCCCAGGTCTCCCTGTGCCAGCCGCATGATCCCCACCATGAGATCGTGCACCGGACGGTGAACGAAGAACCACACGAACGCGGCCGCCATCAGGCAGCCGATCACGGCAGCGCCGGCGGTGAACGCGTACATCTGCGCGCGGTGCTCGGCGAGCTGCTCGTCGACGGCCTCGAGGGAGAGGTGGGCGTCAATCACGCCGAGGATGCGGCGGGAGGGCGGATGCGCATGGCAGGCGGCCGAGCTGCAATCCGGATGGTTTTCGATCGGCAGGATGACGGCGAGCACGCGCCGACCGTCCTCCCCGCGGAAGATGCGCGTGCGGTCTTTCCGGTGGAGCCGGGCCAGCGGCCGCGCCTGCGCGTGGCAGGCATAGCAGGCTTCGGCCTGCTTGTCGACCATGGTGCCGACCTCGGCCGGATCCGTGGAGTGCCGCACGAGGCCCACTTCGTTGATGATCCGCAGCCGGCGGATGCCGGGCTCGCGCCCGACGTCCCGGATCATTGTGTACAGCAGTTGCTGGTCGTTGCGCAGCATCGCCTGCCAGGCGGAGAAGTGCACCACGTCCGCCACGCGCTGCGCCGAAAGCGACACCAGCGACTCGAGATGCTGCTGCTCGAGCCGCTGGTGCGCATATCCAAACAGCGCGAAACACACAACCACTCCCGCTGTGAGCCAGGCGGCGAGCTTCGCCGCCAGGCCGAGCTTCGGGAGTCGGACGGCGTGAAGCGTCAATGCGTGCTTAGTCCCCCTGAACGCGGACTTCTTCGAGGGTCGGAACGCGCCCCGGACCCGCCGGCAGCGCCTTCTCTTCCTCATGCTCCTCTTCAAACACGGGCAGGTAATGAGCCGCCAGCCGGAAGATGGCAAAGCCCGCCGCGATGATGGCCAGCGTCACCGCAATCTCGCTCCACTTCGGGAAGTAGTGCACCCCGGCGCTGCGCTCCAGCCCGGTGACGCTCACGTTCATGCGGTTGGTGACGAAGCCCAGCAGCCACATGACGACGCCGAGGTAGACGGCCAGCGGATGCTGGCGCGTCTTCTCCCGGAAGAACATCAGCATCGGCACGGCCATCAGCACGATCTCGAGGCCGAACATCCAGCGTTCAATGCCCGGCTGGTTCAGCGAAGCCAGGGCGCCGCGGTGGCTGAGATCCAGGAAACGCATCGTCAGGTAGACGGCTGTGAGCACGGCCAGAACGCGCGTCATCCGGCACACCAGCCCGTATTCCAGTTGGCGCCCGAAGGCCTTCGAGCTGTGCCACGACTCGAAGATTGTCATTGCCAGGCCGGTGGCCACCGCCGAGAGGAAGAACAGCACCGGCAGCAGCGGCGTCCACCACAGCGGGTGCAGCCGGTTGGGCATGATCAGGAACAGGCTGCCCAGCGAGCTCTGGTGGAGCGTGGAGAGAATGACGCCCGCGATGATGATCGGCAGCGTAACGGCCTTCATCACCTTCAGCGCCGTGCGCCACTTCAGCTTCTCCAGCACCACCGGCAGGAACTCGAGGAACAGCACGGTGGTGTAGAGCGTCACGCACCAGCCCACCTCGAACATCACCGAGCGGGGGTTCCACATGATGATCGGGTGCCAGATGCGGTACGGGTGGCCGAGGTCGTACATGAGGGCCACAACCACGAGAAGGTAGCCGAGGAACGCGGTCAGGATCGCCGGGCGGACCACCGGGCGGTAGGACCGGATGTTGAAGATGTGCACCGTGGCCGCCAGCGTGAATCCGCCAGCCGCCAGGCCGACGCCGCACAGCACGTCGAACCCGATCCAGATGCCCCAGGGGAACTGGTCGCTCAGGTTGGTGGATGCACCCAGCCCGCCCCAGAAGCGGAGGAAGGTGGCATAGGCGCCGACCGCCATGATCACCACAAAGAGCGCGCGCCAGAAATACTTCCGTGCAAGTTCCATCATGGCCGGCCCTCCTTCCGCGCCACTTCCTCCTTGCGGTGTGTCAGCCAGTGGATGCCGCCCAGCAGCACCGTGCCCATCACCACAACGTCAGGCACGTGCTTCAGCGCCGCCCAGGTGTACTGTGGCAGCGCCACTTTTTCGACGTTCACCGGGTAGCCGATCTGGTCGAACGGAACCGCCGAGAGAATGAGCACCGAAGTGCCGCCGGCTTCCTCAATTCCGTAAATGCCGGGATAGTAGCCGTCGGGCTTTTCGGCAATGCGCTTCTTCGCTTCCGCGATCAGCTCCTCGCGGTCGCCGAACGTCGTGGCGCCGGTGGGGCAGGCTTCCGCGCAGCGCGTGGGTTCCTTCTTCGGCGCGCGGTCGGCGCACAGGTCGCACTTGCGCACGTAGGGCAGGCGCGAGTGCCATTCGTAGGTCGGCACGCCGAAGACGCAGGACACCATGCAGTACCGGCACCCCATGCAGCGCTCCGGCAGGTAAACAACCGGCCCGGCGGCGGTCTTCTGCAAGGCCGCCACCGGGCAGACGGAAGCGCATGCCGGATCCAGGCAGTGCATGCAAAGCTTCCTTGAAAATCGCTCTCCATAGGTCCGGACCGCCGTCAGCTTGTGGGCCGAAGTCTTCTCCTCCTGCGCGATCTTCTCGTCATAGGGGAGATGCTTGCCTTCCGAACAGGCCCGCTCGCATTCCCGGCAGCCGATACAGAGCGTGCTGTCGAACAACAGTGCTCTCGCCATGCGGCTCAGTCAGCCTCCAGCTTTATTCTATACCGGAATTTCAGGTCTTCTGTTCTGATTTTCAACAATGAAGCGGGATTAACTGAGCAGCAGGACCTTCGCCGCTTCCTTCCAGCGCTCCACCGGCAGCGCCGCCGTTGCGTCCTTCGACGCCCTGCCGCCATCAGCGGCGGTCGCGCCCGCAAACTGCGGCTGGAATCTGTAGAACGCCTCGGCAGATTCGCGGATCCAGGCAGGAACCAGCGAGCTGGGCAGGAGGTTGCGGGAAGGGGACTCCTCGTCGGGCGAGAACACCGTCATCAGCCAGCCTTTCCCGTAGGGGTCCTCCAGCAGCAGGCGCGGGTTCTCCGCCAGCTCGCGGTTGACTTCGACGACTTCCCCTTCCACCGGCGAGATCATTTCGATCTTCTCGTCGCCGCGGTAGAAGGCGAACACCTTCTGCCCCTGGCGCACCCACTGCCCGGGCTTCGGGAGCTCGATGCGGTCCACCGGTCCAGCAAGCACCGCCGCCAGCTCATCGGCGCCGACGCGATGCACGTTCTTCCGCTCCTTCTGCACCCAGGTGTGGCCCGGATGATATTTGAGATTCATCGGGATGTGGAACCCGCTCAGCACTTCCTGACCCATGGCTGCGGCTTCGGATTCCCTCGCTTCGGCAGCCACCACGGGAACCTTCTGCCGGCTGAGCAGCAGGTCAATGGCGATGAAAATCGCGAATGTGACGATGACGAGTAGGACGACCATCATGATTCTCCTTTCTGAACTCTCTGCCGGCCGCCAGTCTTCCAGCCGGCCCGCACCACTGGTAGGGCACGCCGAGGGCCAATCGCAACATTCCCGCAAGTGATTGATTTCTTTGGAAGAATGAAAAAGCGCCCGGAACTCCCCTGTTGCAATCTTCAACAGTCCGATCGCCTGCGTAACGTGGAAAATCGGCGAAAGTGGTTGCAGACAGCCGGGTTAAAGCTGCTGTTGAAAGCCACAACACCCCTTGTTGCGAACCTCGACGATTTTGCGATCCTCATCGCAGTCATCGCCAACAGCACCAGCCCCGTGACTCGGGCATGCCCAAGCACCGGGTTGTCGCAGTCCGACAGACAGCAGCCCTCATGTGCCTGTAACAGCGGGGAGAGCGGCGGCATCCTTCAGTTAGCGCCATGATCTTCGCCCTTTTGTTGGCCGCGCTCGCCGTGATTCCCGCGTTGGCCCAGCAGCCGCCCCGGCAGCCCCCGCCCACGCCGCCGGAAGAGCCGGTGATCCGGGTGGAAGTCAACCTGGTGAATCTGTTTTTCAGCGTCCGCGACCGGAAAGGCGCCTACGTTTCCACGCTTGGCAAGGACGACTTCACCGTCTACGAAGACGGCAAGCCGCAGGAGATCCGCTTTTTCTCCCGGGAGACGGATCAGCCTCTGACGCTGGGGTTGCTGGTCGACGTCAGCCGGAGCCAGGAGGCGCTGATCGAGTTGGAGCGGCGCGCTTCAGCCCGGTTTCTGGAGCGCGTGCTGCGGGACAAGGACATGGCGTTCCTGATCAGCTTTGGCGTGGACGCCGAGCTGTTGCAGGACTTCACCAACTCGCCCGTGCTTTTGGCGAAGGCGCTGGACCGTTTGCGGCTGAATGCGGGCGTCAGCGGCATGTCGCCGACCGGCTCGCCGGTACCATTGCCGGGCGGGCCGCGGGGCACCGTGCTCTATGACGCCGTCTGGCTGGCCTCCCGCGAGAAGCTCCGGCACGAAGTGGGCCGCAAGGCGCTGATTGTCATTACCGACGGAGTCGATGTCGGCAGCCGGCTCAAGCTGGAGCAGGCCATCGAAGAGGCGCAGCGCGCCGACGCGATTGTCTACGTGATCCTGTTCGAGGATCCGCGGTATACGTCCTGGCAGTACGGAGGCGTTTCCGGCGAAGGCGCCATGCGTCGCATGGCCGACGAGACCGGCGGGCGCGTGTTCCGCGTGAGCCGCCGCGAGTCCCTGGACGACATCTACGATACCATCCAGACCGAGCTGCGCAGCCAGTACTCGATCGGCTACGCCCCCACCAACCAGGCGCGCGACGGCAGCTTCCGGCGGATCGAGGTGAGGACGAAGAACCGCGACTACCGGGTGCAGGTGCGAAAGGGCTACTACGCCCCGAAGGACTGATACGGCCGGCCCGCGGGAAGACGGGCCCGCCGCGCGGCCGGCGACCGGGCGCGCCGCCCTACCATGGCGCGGCGGCAGGCCCGCTCAGGCGGCCCGCTTCGCGTCTGCTCCGGCCAGCAGAAGAACCACGGCAGAAGCGGCCTGCAACGCGGCCGCGGCCAACGCCAGCGCTGGAATGGAGAGGTCGTACAGAATCCCGAGGGCCGCGCTGCCGGCAAACCACGCGGTTCCGAAAACGGCGTGGAAGATGCCGTAGGCAGTGCCCCGGCGTTCCGGGGCGCTCAGCCGCGCGACAGCGGCGCGCAGCACGGACTCCTGCGCTCCCATGGACACGCCCCACAGGATCATGCCCGCCCAGACACCCCCCGGGCCGCCCAGAAACGCAAGCGGCGCCGACAGCAGCGCGGCCAGCGGCGCCGCCGTCACAGCCGCCGGTCCCAGCCTGTCGAAAACGCGCCCGAGCAGCAGCGCGGCCAGCGCATCCACGCCCATCGCCGCCGCGTACAGAACGGGGATGGCGGCATCGCTGAGCAGGCGGGCCTTCTCCGCATGGAAGGCGATCAGCGGGAAGTCGGCAAAGCCCGCAGCGCACAGAGCAGCGCCAGCCACCAGCATCCAGTAGGGGCGCGGCTGGCCTTCCGCAACCAGCGGGCTGAAGCGCGGCTCCAGCTCCTGCGGACGCGGAAACCCGGCCCGCGCCACCGCCAGGACCGCGAGAGCCAGCAGCGCAGGAGCCAGCAGCAGCGCGAAGCTCTCCCGGTATCCGCCCCTCCAGTGGAGCACCGCCGCCACCAGCAGGGGGCCGAGGATGGCGCCAATCTGATCCATCGCTTCATGCAGCCCGAAGGCCCAGCCCGCTCCGATCTGCCGCGTAGCGAAGGACAGCATGGCGTCCCGCGGAGGATTGCGCAGCGCCTTGCCCACTCGCTCGGCCATCAGAAGCAGCGCTGCCACCTCCCAACGCCCGGCCAGCGCCAGGGCAGGCACGGCAAGCAGGTTGATGCAGTAGCCGAGAATCGTCAGCGTCCAATAACGGCGCGTGCGGTCCGTGATCAGCCCCGCTACCAGGCGCAACGCGTAGCCGGCGAACTCGCCGAATCCTGCCACAAGGCCGACGGCGGCGCCGGTCGCCCCCAGCGTAGCCAGGAAGGGCCCGGCTATGCTGCGCGCGCCCTCGTAGGTCATGTCGGCAAACAGGCTGACCAGTCCCAGCAGTACGACGAAACGCAGCGCCGGGCGGCTGCCTGCGCCCGTGCCGGATTCCGCGCGGCTTTCCTCTGCCATACCCGCAGGATAGCGGAGAGGCGCCTGCGGCCCGCATCAACGCGCCGGCACGATCCGCGCCGCCCAGCCGCCACCCGGGGCGAGCTGGATTTTCAGCACGGTCTGGCGGTTCACCCGCGACTTCTTCATGCGGTAGTCGCTGCCGACACGGTGGGCGTTCACGCCGTCTTCGTAGGAAGTCATCGTGAACTGGCCCTGCGGGAGGAAATCAAGGCGGAGCTCCAGCTCGCGCCCGTTCCAGTCCGTCATTGCGCCCACATACCAGTCCCTGCCGTTGCGGCGTGCCACGGCGGCAAACTCGCCCATCTTCGCGTCCAGCACCACGGTATCGTCCCACACGCTCGGAACCGGCGCGAGGAACTCCATGATTTCCGGCTCGCGGAGATAGTTCGAGGGGCTGTCGGAAAGCATCTGGAGCGGGCTTTCGTAAAGGACGTACATCGCGAGCTGATGGCACCGGGTGCCGCTCGACATCGGCGTCTGGAAGATCGGCGCGAAGTTGCCGCGCGCGGCGTTGCGCATGGCGCCGGGCGTGAAGTCCATCGGCCCCAGCAGCATCCGGGTGAAAGGCAGCAGCACCGTGTGCGGCGGCTCGATTTCGCGGCTCCACTTGCTCCACTCCAGCCCTCTCACCCCTTCCACGCTGATGATGTTCGGCCAGGTGCGCGTCATCATCGCCGGACGCTGCGCGCCGTGGTAGTCGACCAGCATCTTCCGCTTCGCCGCCTCGCGCGCCAGCTCGTGGTAGAAGCGGACGAGCTTCTGGTCGTCGCGCTGCATGAAGTCCACCTTGATGCCCTTGACGCCCCACTTCGCATACTGGTCGAGTGCGGCCTGCATCTGGTCGGCCAGCGTTTTCCACACGACCCACAGGATCACGCCCACGTTTTTCTGCCGGGCGTAGGCGGTGATCTCCTCCATGTTGACCTCTGGCACGACATCGAGCACATTGCCGAGCTTGTACCAGCCTTCGTCGAGGATGATGTATTCGAGTCCGTATTTCGCGGCAAAATCGATGAAGTATTTGTAGGTCGCCGTGTTGACGCCGGAGCGGAAATCCACGCCGTAAACGTTGAGAGCGTTCCACCAGTCCCAGGCGACCTTGCCCGGGCGGATCCATGAGGCGTCCGCAATCTGCGAGGGCTTCTGCAACAGCCACACAAGCGGATTGGTGATCAGCTCGCCGTCTTTTTCCGCAATGGCCACGGCGCGCCACGGATAGGCGCGCGATCCTGCCGTTTCGGCAATATAGGGGGCGGCCTCGACCACGCGGAAGTCGCGGTCCTTCTGGAGCGCCTCCTTCAACGGATAGGGCGGGAAGGCCGCCTCCAGCGCGTTCGAGCCGGTGGCGCGCAGCCAGAGCCCTGGGTAGTCCTCGATGTCGGCTTCGGCGATGGCCGCTTTCACGCCGCCGGCATCCACCACAGCCGGCAGCGTAGCCAGCGTGCCCGGCTTCAGCTCGCTCAGCCGGCGGGGCGCGTAGCTGCGCTCGTTGTGCGAAAAGAAGCTCTCCTCCGCCGGGTAGTAGACAGGGAAATCCGCGGGGAACCGGAAGACCGCCTCTTCCTGCTCCACTTTCACGCTTTGGCCCGGCAGCGATGTCTCCAGCCGGTAGGCGGCGCCTTCGTCATAGGCGCGGAAGGTCGCCGCAAGGCCGCCTGCGGATTCCAGGCGGAGCTCGTTGTAGCGTTCGCGGATGCGCGCGAATTTCTGCCTGACCTGCGGCTCGAGCACTGCGTCCTGCGACCGCTCTTTCGCGGCGCGCACCGGAAACGGCGCCCCCAGGCGCTTCCCGTCGATGACGATGGAGGCGGTGGCGTTCTCGATCACCGCGCGCCCGCGCACGAGCACGTCATAAGAAAGACGCTCGCCGGCGCGGATGCGGACCTCGACGCGCCCGCCGGGCGAGCGCACGGCGTAGCTCTGCTGCGCGCCTGCGGGAAGCGCAAGCGCGATGACGAGAGCAGGTGTCAGAAAGGAGAAGATGGCAAGTCCTTGCATGATGACCCTCGCAGGTGTTCCGCGGCAGGGCGGACGATGCGATTCTACTCCTGCGCGCGGCTCACTTCCGGAGGCTGCGCGCCCTGCGGTCCAGTTCAGAGAGCCGCAGCCGCACGCTGACGATGTAGGGCGGCTCGCCGGGCGTCCAGTGGCCGTAAGTTGTCGTGACGATCGTGTCATCCGGGAGCCGCACGACGCCGGGATAGCAGCAGTCGAGATCCTTGTGGTTCTTCATGAGGCGCACCCGGTACTGCCCTTCGCGGCCCGTGGCGATGTCCTCGAAGCGGCCCACCCAGGCCACCCAGTCGCCGCGCGTGGGGCTTTCGAGCGCCGTGTCGCGGAAAGAGATGAAAAGCCGCCCGTCGCGCGCACGGACCGCGGTGTGCCGGTCGCCGGTGAGCGCGCCGGGCAGTTCGCGCGGCTCGGACCAGGTTTCCCCCTCGTCGTCCGAGAAGGAGACGAACGAATTGAACTTCCGGCTGTTCTCGCGCAGCAGAACGGCGATGCGCCGGCCATCCGGCGAGCGCACCAGGCCAGGCTCGCACAGATGGGCCTGCGGATGCGAGATGATCGCCACGGGTTCGCTCCAGGTGAGGCCGCCGTCGCGCGAAAGGGTCTTGTAGACGACGAAGCGGTCCGCTCTGCCGCTGCCGCGCAGGAAGCGTCCGTCGTCATGGAAGAGCGCCATGTAGCGGCCATCGCGGAGCCGCTCGACGCTGGCCATGGCGACGATGCCGCCGAAGTTGCCGATGGGGGCGAGAGGAGTCCACGTGGCGCCGTCGTTTTCGGAGACGGACATGCGGATGGGATACAGGCCCGAGAACAGAATGAGGCGCCGGACGCCCCGCGCATCGACGACGCGGTGGATGGTGGGCGTCTCCTGCGAAGTGGCCCAGTTGTCCGGCACCGGCAGCCGCCCGGACCAGGTGCGCCCGCCATCGCGGGACCGCTTCAGCACGATGGCCCCGCGGCCATGGCCCTTCGGGTAGACGGCCAGCACCGTGCGGCCGTCCTCCAGCAGCACGGTGGTGGGATGGCCGAGGTATTGCCCCGGCTCGCGGTCGACGGTCACCTGCCGCTGCGTCTCATCCGCGAGGTCGACCAGCGGGATGGAGTAGCCGCGCGGCGGCTGCGGCCATGCCGCCATCGCGGCTGCCACAGCCATAACCGCCGTGCGCCACGCCCTCATCGGATCATCGAACCCGCGGCCGGGGAAAGGATCACGCTGGTGATGTTCGACACGACCTCGCCGTCGCTGAGGCCCGGCGTGGCAGCCATCTTTTTCCACTCCGGGCTGGTGGCGAAGGCGCGCCAGTTGGCCTCGCGCGCGGCCAGGTTGTCGAAAGCCACCAAGTAGGTGAGATTCGGCATCTTGGCGCCGGCAATCATTTCCCCGAAGAAAACCGGCAGCAGGCCGAACCTGCGGAAGAGGTCGATTTCCCCGTCCTCGAACATGCCGATCTTCTTCGCCAGCGACTCCGGCGTGTTCGACTCGTACGTACGCAGCTCGAAGATGCGCGGCGCGCGGCCGGCCTCGGATGGCGGCGTCTCGATGGCGGGGAACTTGCGGAAGCCACGCAGCAGGTGCACGTCCATGCGCTGATACGGCAGGGCCACCTGTTTGTACAGGGCTTCCGTGGCCTGCCGGAGACCTGCGTCGGCGGCCAGTTTCTGCCAGCACTGCTCGAAAGCAGCCAGCGACGCATGCTGGACGACGAGCAGCAGGAAAGGCGAGTCTGGCGCAATGGTGCTGGAGAACAGCCCCACCGGGCCGGCGCCCGCTCTTTGAAGTGCGGGAATCACCGACTTGCCCAGATGTTCGCTCAGCCTCCCCCGCTGGTTGTCCAGCGTGTTGCGGAGCCGGAAGTAGCGGAGCTCGACGATGGCAGGACTCGTGTTCTGCGAGGAGGATTGCATCATGGCAGCAGCAGGCAGGCCGGCGCTGCCGGCCAGAAAAGAGCGTCTTCGCATGACGCGCGCCATTCTATCGCGCCGCGCGCCGCGGCATCACCATCCCACCGGCTTTCCCCTGTTCTGCTCCACCAGCCAGTCCTCCAGCGGCTTGAAGTAGGCGCGGATGGCCGACGCGTCCATCTGCCGCGTGCCGGTGATCTTCTCAAGCGCCTCCTGCCAGGGCCGGCTCGCGCCCATTTCGAGCATCTCCTTCAGGCGCCGCCCGGCCTCCCTGTTGCCGTAAATCGAGCAGCGGTGGACCGGCCCCTGGCAGCCGGCTGCGTCGCTCAGCGCCTTGTGGAACTGGAACTGGAGAATGTGCGCGAGGAAGTAGCGCGTGTAAGGAACGTTGGCCGGGACGTGGTATTTCGCGCCCGGGTCGAACCACTCCTCGCCGCGTTCGCCTGCGGGAGCGACCCCCTGATAGCGGCGGCGCAGCTCCCACCAGGCGCGGTTGTACTGGTCCGGCTTCACCTCGCCAGAGAAGACTTTCCACCGCCACTGATCGATGAGAAGCCCGAAGGGCAGGAACGCGACTTTGTCCAGCGCGCGGGCCAGCAGCAGGCCGAGATCCTTGCTCGAGCCGGGCGCCTTGTCGAGCAGCCCGATCTTCACCAGGTACTCCGGCGTGATGGACAGCGCGATCGTGTCGCCAACGGCTTCATGGAAGCCGTCGTTTGCGCCGGCGCGGAAAAGGAAGGGTTGCCTGTTGTAGGCGCGCTGGTAGAAGTTGTGCCCCAGCTCATGGTGGATGGTGTTGAAGTCGTCGGCGTTGATCTCGATGCACATCTTGATGCGCAGATCCTCGACGTTGTCCACGTCCCATGCCGATGCGTGGCAGACGACGTCGCGGTCGCGCGGGCGGGTGAACATCGAACGCTCCCAGAAGGTGGGCGGCAGCGGCTCGAAGCTGAGCGACGTGAAGAAGCGCTCGCCGTAGCGGACCATCTCCACCGGGGTTGTCTTCCGGCGCTTGAGAATGGCGCCGAGATCGTATCCCGGGTCGGCGCCGGCGGGCGCGAGCATCGGATACAGGTTGTCCCACTGCTGCGCCCAGATGTTGCCGAGCAGATGGGCAGGGATCGGGCCTTTCTCCGGCACGGCTGCGGGGCCATATTTCTCGCGCAGCTTCCAGCGGACGTAGGCGTGGAGCTGTTCGTAAAGCGGCTTCACCTGCTCCCAGAGCCGGTCGAGCTCCTTCGCGAACTCATCAGCAGGCATGTCATACCCGCTGCGCCACATGGCTCCGGTGTCGGCGAAGCCCAGCTCGCGCGCGCCCTGATTGGCGATTTCCACCAGCCGCGAGAAATCCTTCTTCATGGGCGGAGCGATGGAGTGCCACCCGTTCCAGACGTCGTAAAGCTGCTTCGGATCGCGGCTCGTCGCCATGATGCGGGTGATTTCGTCGATGTTGAGGCACTTTGCCTGATCCCCGCCCGGGCAATAACGGCCCTTGCCGTAGGCCGACTCGAGCCCGGCGGCGAGCTTCGTCATTTCGGCGGCCAGCGCGGGATCCGAAGGAGCCGGCAGCGTCGTGGCCAGCTTGAGCAGATGGATCTTGCGCTTCAGATCGTCCGGAAGCGCGAGCTTCTCAAAGCGGGCCGCTTCCTTCGCATAACGGACCGCCGCCGTGATGTAGCGCTCGTTGGCCTTTGCGGCGAGCGCCTCGGTGTCCAGCGTGATGTAAGTGGACTGCACCCAGGAGGCGCGCGAGGCTTCGTTGGCCAGCTCGAGCAGATCCGCTTCGGCCCTGTCCAGAAACTGGCGCGCCTCTTCCACGGTGGGGCCGCGCCGGCACGCGGAGGCAGCAAGCAGCATGGCGAGAACAATGGCGCGTTTCATGGAAGCTCCAACCCCGCCCAGTCTAACCGAGCATCCAGTGCGCGGCAAACACGCACAGGATGCCAACGGCAGAGGTGATCACCTTCATCACCGTCCACGTGCGCAGCGTGTCCGCCACGCTCAATCCAAGGCACTGGTTGACCAGCCAGAAGCCGGCGTCATTCACGTGAGAGAGCGCGGTTCCGCCGGCGCACAGGGCGAGAAGGAGGATCTCCGGCGAGTAGCCGTTCAGTCCGCGCACAAGCGGCGCCACGATGCCTCCGGCGGTGATGATGGCCACCGTGGCCGAACCCTGCGCGACGCGCAGCGCAAAGGCGACGAGGTAAGCCACCAGCAGCGGCGAGATGGCGCTGTCTGCCAGCAGGCGGCCTGCATAGGTTCCGGCGCCGCTGTCGACGATGATCTGCTTGAACGCGCCGCCGCCGCCGATGATCGCCAGCAGGCTGCCCAGCGGCTTCAGCGCTTCTTCCGCGAGTCTCTGCACGGCATCGCGGTTCAGTCCGCGCCGCAGCCCGAAGAGGAAGATGGCGCCAAGCGCGGCCAGCATCAGCGCCGTGAAGGGATGCCCAAAGAACTGCCAGGCCGCCAGCGCCGGCGGCCGCGCGGATTCGGCGATGCTGGCCGCGAAGATCAGCAGCACTGGCAGCACCAGCAGCAGCGCCACCAGCAGCGGATGCGGCGCGCGGCCGCCCTCCGGCTGCGGGCCCACCGCCGCGGCCTCAGGCACTGGAACGAATATCCGGCGCGCGATCCAGACGCCATAGCCCATGCCGCCGATCAGCGCCATCGGGATCGACAGGGCCACGCCATAAAGAATCGCCTTGCCCATGTCGGCTCCCAGCAGTTGCGCGGCAGCGGCCGGAGCGGGGTGCGGCGGAACCATGGCGTGCGTCACGGTGAGGGCGGCCGCCACAGGGAGGCCGAAGTAGAGCAGGCTCTTTCCGGACTGCCGCGCCAGGCTGTAGACGAACGGCACCAGGATGATGAAGCCGACCTCGAAAAAGATGGGCAGGCCGATGAGAAATGCCGCGAAGAACACGGCCCATACGGCGTGGCGCTCGCCTGTCTTTTCCAGCAGCCATTGCGCCAGCGCCCGGCCTCCCCCGGAGTGCTCCAGCAGGCGGCCAATGACCGAGCCCAGCGCGACCACTACGGCGATGAAGCCCAGGGCGTCGCCGAAGCCGGCCTGAATGGACTTCAGCACCCGCGAAGGCGCCATCCCCGAGCCAAGGCCGAGGGCCATGCTGACGAGCAGGAGCGAGAGGAACGCGTGGAGCTTGAAGACGAGAATGAGCAACAGCAGCAGGACCACGGCGCCGAGCGTGAGCACGAGCAGCGCAGGGCCCTCGACCATGGCCCTGCCATTCTATACAAAGCGCAGCGTCCTGCGGCTGCGCGATCCTCACAGGCCGCCGGGCAGGGGGCGGTTGGTGGTGATCTCGTACCAGGGCGTTTCGGCGTTCAGGCGGAAGCGGTATCCCTGCGGCGTCTTCTCTACGGGGATGGCGGCCTGCCGCCGGCCGCTGCTGTCCAGCGGATAAACGGTCAGCCCCGCCACCTTCGATTTCAGAACAACCGTGGCGTCCACCAGCTCCATCTTCACCGGTCCCGAAACAGAAAAGGGCGAAGATGGTTTTTCGTTGTCCGCCGGCGCCAGCGTGAACCAGGCCGGGTCCTTCCGGTAGCGGACAAGCCGCTGGCTCTCGCCCAGCGTGAATCCGGGATTCGTCAGCAGCAGGCGGGCCGAGGACTCCAGCGGCTTGCCATCCAGCGCGGTGAGCAGGATGGAGGCGAAGCCGCGCGCGTCCGGCACGAGCGTCACCGACATCGGCCCGGCGGTGGCAGGCTCCCTGAGCACGAACCCGAATACGCCCGCTGCCTGTTCGGCGTGGATCAGAAAGAGCTGGCGCAGCGGGTCGTAGGTGATGTCGCCGTCCTCTGCGCGGTAGGGCGGCTGTTCCTTCACGGTCTGCGGGGATGCCTCCACGGTGGGATCCACGGCCACGCGCCGCGTGAACGCCGTGTTGGGATCCACGCCGATGCTCTCGAAGAATCTCGCAAGCTGGAACTGCATTCGCTCAGCCGTGGCCTTCTCGCGCAGCGCGCGCGGCAGGGGCACCACCAGCTCGCGCGGGGCAGGCCGCACCAGGCCCTTGCGGAAGATGTAGGCGGCCTGGCCGAAGGCGGCGAGCTTGGTGAAGTCGCCGTCGAGATCGAAGCCCGAGGGCGCGTTGCGGTCCCAGTTGCGGCCGTGCGAGTAGGCGAAGTGCATCACGCCGTCCCAGTCCTGGAAGGCCGCAAAGGCAGCGAAAGTCGGGTCGAGTTCGGCTGCCTGGCGGTTCGGGTAGGGCTGGTTGAATTCGCTCACCGTGTACGGCTTGTTCGCCTGGCGCGCGAAAGCTTTGTGCAGGTACTGGAGATAGCCGGAGCCGGCTCCGGAAGAGTCGCGGATGCGCCAGTCGGTCTGATCCCACGGGCGGTTGGGGAAGTTGTAGTGGTCGATGTAGAAGTGCTCGTCGATGTAGTCGAGCGAGGCGTGCGTGTCGAAGAGGAACGGCCCGCCGAACTCGATCTGCGTGCCGGTGATGGGCACTGGAGCGCCGAGCGCCTCGCGCACGGCGGCGGCGATCCGGTCCAGGTAGGCCTTGTCGCGGGCGATCACCTCCTCAAGCGTAGCCTCGGGCCAGTACTTCTTCAGGGCGCCGGTCTGCCAGGAGTACAGCAGCGAGCTCTCGTTGTTGATCTCGACCATCGCAAGCACGGGGTCGTCTTTCAGCCGCAGCGCTTCGATGACTTTCCGTGCATACTCGCATTGCAGCTCGACCATGCGCTCATTGAGGATGTGCACCGGCTTGGACATGGCCGGAATTGGATATCCGGGATCGGGCACGGTGTCGATGCCGGGCCGGAACGTGTAGCCCACATGCAGGTTGAGGTTGACGTAGATGCCCTCTTCGCGGAGAGCGTCCAGCAGCGTGCGCAGCCGCTGGACGGACACCGGATTCAGCGTCGGGTAAGGCCCGGTGGTGAGCAGCGAGCGCGCGTTTCCGGGGTCGGCATCCGGGCTCGTGTCCATATGGTGCAGGCGCACGAGGTTTACGCCGAGGCGGCGCAGCCGGCGCGCGATGCGCACGGCATCGGCGGGCTCCGGGAAATTGCCGCCAAAGGCGAGATTCACGCCCCAGAACTTCACGCGCCGGCCGCGGGCATCGACAAAATGCCCGTCCCTGACGCGGATGCGGTCTTCGCTGGTGAGCGGGCGGTTCAGGAAAGAGAAGTCAGGCGCGCCGGCCAGCCGGTCCTGGTCGATGTGGACGCGGTACATCTTCGGCTGCGGCTCGGGGAACAGGACGGCCTCGAGGAAGGCCAGAACATCGGCGGCTTCGTCAATGATCTTTGACGTTGGCTTGCCCGCGCCGTGGCCCGCCGCCGTTTCGATGCGGATGAGCACCGGCGCCTCCCCGCCCTGCGCGTTCTGGAGCGTGGCGGCGTACTTGAAGGAGTGCGCCGGAACGACGCGGTCGTCGTGATCGGCGGTGAGCACCAGCGTCGCCGGGTAAGCCGTGCCGGGCCGGATGTTGTGCAGCGGCGAGTAGCTGTACAGCACCCGGAACTCTTCGGGGTTCGACGGCGAGCCGTACTCGCTGGTCCACGCGTGGCCGATGGTGAAGCGGTCGAACCGCAGCATGTCCATCACGCCCACGGCGGGAACGGCGGCGGCGAACAGCTCCGGCCGCTGGTTGAGCACCGCGCCGACGAGCAGCCCGCCGTTGGAGCCGCCGCGGATGGCGAGCTTCCGGGAATTCGTATAGCCGCGGGCGATCAGGTGTTCCGCGACAGCGATGAAATCATCAAACACATTCTGCTTGTTCTGTTTCATGCCGGCGCGGTGCCAGGGCTCGCCGTACTCGCCGCCCCCGCGCAGGTTCGCCGAGGCGTAGACGCCGCCGCGCTCGAGCCACGCCATCGTCGCCGCGCTGAAGGAGGGCGTGACGGAGATGTTGAAGCCCCCGTAGCCATACAGGATGGCCGGATGCGAACCATCGAGCGGCAGCCCTTTCCGCAGGGTGATGTAGACGGGCACGCGCGTGCCGTCCCTGCTCGCAGCGAACTCCTGCCTCGTTTCATACTTCGCGGGATCGAACGGCAGCTTTTGCGGGAACAGCGGCCGGCAGCCTTCGGCTTCGCACCGGTAAAGCGTCTCTGGCGTGGTGAAGTTGGTGACCGAGAAGATGGTGGAAGAATCCTCGGCCAGCGTGATGGAAGAGTTCTGCGGCAGCGGGACGGTGCGGGCAGGGCCGCCGGCCAACGGCACGACCTTCACCAGCCCGGAGACATGGCGCATGTAGTTCAGCACCAGCTCGTTGCCGGCGACGCGCGCCTGCCGCAGCGTGTCTTCCGCTTCCGCAACCACCGTGCGCCACCGTGCGCGCTCCGGCGCGAGCAGGTCGACTTCGATGACGCGGTAGCGCGGCGCCTCGTCATTGGTGAGCAGGTAGATCTTCGATCCGCGGCTGCCGGCGAAACGGTAAGCGAAGCGGAACTCGCTGATGACCGGTCTTGGCGTGCGCTCCGCGGACTGAAGATCGATGAAGTGGATCTGGCGCTCCACGGCGGTGCCGGCGGCGATCTCCAGCACCAGGTAGCGTCCGTCGGAAGTCAGGTGCGGCGTGAAGCTCCACCGCGGCTGGTCGGGCCGGCGGTAGACGATCTGATCCTCTGCCTGCGGCGTGCCGATGCGGTGGTAGCAGAGCATGAAGTTTTCGTTCACCGCGCGGAGCCTGTCGCCTTCGCGGGCCTCGGGATAGCGGCCATACCAGAACCCTTCGCCTTTGGCGTCCCACTCCGCGCCGGAGAACTTCGACCATTCGAGCGTGTCGGAGAGATCCTTGCCCGTGGCCACGTCGCGCACGCGCCAGGTCACCCAGTCCGAGCCCGCGCGGGCCACGGCATAAGCCAGCAGCCGGCCGTCGCGCGAGATGGAGAACGTGTTGACCGCGGCAGTCCCGTCGGGAGACAGCGTGTTCGCGTCCAGCAGAACGCGGTCCTTGCCGCCCTCGCGCACGTAGAGCACGGGCTGATTCTCCAGGCCGCGCTGGCGGACATAAAACTGGCGCGCGCCGCGCGTGTACCACGCCGCATAGCCGCCCAGCGTGGGGTAGCGGTCGAACTGATAGAGCTTCTCAATCAGTGCACGGATGGCAGGCCGCTGGGGCACGCGCGCCAGAAAGGCCTGGGTGCGCGCGTTCTGCTCGCGGATCCAGGCGCGCGTCTCCGGCGAGTCAGGATCCTCGAGCCAGCGGAAGTCCTCGGTGACGGCCACGCCGTGGAACACTTCCGTCGCAGGCTTCGGGGTGTTCTGCGCCGCCACTGGCAGGGCGAGAAGCAGGCACGCAAGCAACCGCATGGCTCGATGATATCGCCGCCGCAGCCGCGGGCGAGGGCAGTTGCCTAGGATGGGAGTTGAGATGATGGATCTGCGCACGCATCCGCACCGCCGCTACAACCCGCTGTCGCGCGAATGGATCCTGGTGTCGCCGCACCGCACGCAGCGGCCCTGGCAGGGGCAGGTGGAGAAGCTCCCGCCCGAGCAGCGGCCGGCCTATGATCCGGGCTGCTACCTCTGCCCGGGGAATGAACGCGCCGGCGGGCGCCGCAACCCGCAGTACGAAAAAACATTTGTGTTCACGAATGATTTTTCGGCGCTGCTCGAGGACACGCCGCAGCAGGAGGCCTCGCCGCATCCGATGCTGCGCGCGGAGGGCGTGCGCG
Organism: Bryobacteraceae bacterium; assembly: GCA_025056865.1. Taxonomy (GTDB): domain Bacteria; phylum Acidobacteriota; class Terriglobia; order Bryobacterales; family Bryobacteraceae; genus JANWVO01. The sequence continues at coordinate 143,217 of JANWVO010000039.1, read as the reverse complement.
GCATCTGCCGCGTCATCTGCTTTTCTCCCCGGCATGACCTGACGGTGGCCGAGATGGAGCCGGCGGACCTGGAAGCCGTGGTCGACACCTGGGTGCAGGAGTTCCGGGAGCTGATGGAGAAGCCTTTCCTGCGCTATGTGCAGATCTTCGAGAACCGCGGCGAAATGATGGGATGCTCGAACCCGCATCCGCACTGCCAGATCTGGGCCAGCAGCGTGGTGCCGGACGAGGTGGAGCGCGAGGACGGCTCCCAGACCGGATACTGGCGGTCGCACGGCCGGACGCTGATTCAGGATTACATCGAACTGGAGCTCCGCCTGGGCGAGCGGATCGTGTGCGCCAACGATCATTTCGTGGCGCTGGTGCCCTGGTGGGCGGTGTGGCCCTTCGAGACGATGATCGCCAGCCGGCGCGCCGTCACTGGCATCGACGAGCTCAACAGCGAGGAGCGCGCCGCCCTGGCTGACATCCTCAAGCGCGTTACCACACGCTACGACAACCTGTTCGAAGTGTCATTCCCGTACTCGTTCGGCTTCCACCAGCGGCCCGCCGGGGAGCGGAATCCCGCATGGCATCTGCATGCGCACTTCTTTCCGCCGCTGCTGCGCTCCGCCACGGTGCGCAAGTTCCTCGTCGGCTACGAGATGCTGGCCATGCCGCAGCGGGACATCACGCCGGAGCTGGCGGCGGCGCGGCTGCGGGAGCAGAGCGAGATCCACTACCGGCAGCGGCGGAGCTGAACCGCGCTTTTGCGGCGGGATGGCGCGGGCTAGGCTGGAGGCATGAGCGGCGCAACGCTGATTCGCGTGCATCCGCTGGACAATGTGGCGGTGGCCGCCGCCGAGGAGGGGCTCCCTGCGGGCACGCCGCTGGAAGGCGGCGCGGCGCTGCGCGAATTCGTCCCCGCGGGGCACAAAGTGGCGCTCGAACCGATTCCACAGGGCGGCGAGGTGCGCCGCTATGGCGCCGTGATCGGCCGCGCGTTATGCAGCATCGAGGCGGGCGCGCGGGTGCGGGAGGAGATGCTGGAGCTGCCGCAGCCTCCGCCGCTCGACAAGCTCTGCGCGCCGCACGCGCCCCCGCCAGAGCTGGAGCCGCTGGAAGGATTCACGTTCGACGGCTACCGCAATGCAGACGGCACCGTGGGAACCCGCAACGTGCTGGCCATCACCACCACGGTGCAATGCGTGGCGGCGGTGGTGGAGCATGCCGCCGCGCGCATCCGGCGCGAGCTGCTGCCCCGCTACGCCAACGTGGACGGCGTAGCGGCGCTGACGCACGCTTACGGGTGCGGCGTTGCCATCGATGCGCCGAACTCGGAGATTCCGATCCGCACGGTGCGCAACCTGGCGCTGAATCCGAACTTCGGCGGCGAGCTGCTGGTGGTGAGCCTCGGCTGCGAGAAGCTGGAGCCGCAGCGGCTGGAGCTGCCTTCTGCCGAGCTTCCGCTGGTGCGCCTTCAGGAAGCACCCGACGGCTCTTTTGAAGCGCTGCTCGGGCGGATTCTTGAGCTGGCCGAGCAGCGGCTCGAGCGGCTGAATGCGCGCAGGCGGGTTCCCTGCCCTGCTTCCGGTCTCGTCGTGGGCCTACAGTGCGGCGGCAGCGATGCGTTCAGCGGAATCACCGCCAACCCCGCGGTCGGATTTGCGGCGGATCTGCTGGTGCGCGCGGGCGCGACGGTGATCTTCAGCGAGATCACCGAAGTGCGCGACGCAGCCCACCTGCTGGCGGCGCGCGCGGCATCGGCGGATGTCGTCGAGGACCTGCGGCGCGAATTCGCCTGGTACGATGCGTACCTTGCGCGGGGCGGAGCCGACCGCAGCGCGAATCCGACGCCCGGCAACCGGCGCGGCGGGCTGGTCAATGTCGTAGAGAAAGCGCTGGGCTCCGTGGCCAAGTCCGGCAGGGCTCCGCTGGCAGGAGTGATCGCTCCGGGGGAGCGCGCGGCGCGCCATGGCCTGCTCTTCCTCGCGGGTCCGGCGAGCGACTTCATCTGCGGAACTCTCGAATTGGCCGCGGGAATGAACGTGCACGTCTTCACCACAGGCCTGGGCACGCCCTACGGGCTGCCGGCGTGCCCGGTGATCAAGGTGAGCACGCGCACGTCGCTGGCGCGGCGCTGGCCGGACCTGATCGACTTCGATGCGGGGCCGATCGCCACAGGCGGGATGACCCTCGAAGAGGCAGGCTGGGCACTGTTCCGGCTGATTCTGGACACGGCCTCCGGACGCAGGACGTGGACGGAACGGCACGGGCTGGAAAACAGCCTCGTGTTGTTCAATCCCGCTCCGGTGACGTGAAAGGCCGGCCCTGATTCCTTACATTGGTTTACACTTCCCCCGTAATCCGGGCCTCTGCGGCGGCCGTCTGGATAGGTGCAGTGAAGAAAATTCTCGGTGCACTCGCCATCTTCGCCCTATGCTCCTTCGCGTCGGACGAGACCCCGGCGCAGGGGTTGTCTGGACGCGTGGTTTACCGCGGAAAGCCGGTGCCCGGCGCGGTAGTGACGGTCCGGCAGGGACAGCAGCAGTTCACGGCCGTGACGGATGAGTCCGGCGTGTTCCTGGTCAGGGAGGCTGCCGCGGGCAAGGCGGAAGTCGAAGTGAGGATGTTCGGCTTCGAGCCGCTGAAGCGGACGGTGGAGGACAATGAGCGGGCGCGGCTGGAGCTGTCTCTTTCGATGCCCGCGGCGCGCAACGGCGGCGCCGGCAATGGCGCGGCGGGCGGCACCCCGGCAGCGGTGGAGACGCTGGAGACGCAGATCGGCCGCGCGTTGCAGCCTGCGGCGGTGACGGGCGCGGATGCATCGGAAGCCGGCGAGTCCTTCCTGGTGCAGGGATCGTTGAGCCGCGGCTTGCAGGAGGCGGGCCGGCCTGGCTTCTTCGAATTTGGATTTGCGGCCCCGATGATGGCGGGGATGTTTGGCCCCGGCGGCATGGCGGGCGGGCCGGCCGGAGCGGAGATGGCGCAGGCAGGCGGACCCGGGCCGGGCGTTGGCGCTCCGGGCATGATGCCGGGGGGCCCGGCCGGAGGAGGCCCGATGGGTGGACCGCCGATGGGCGGACCGGGCGGGGGACCCGGCATGCGGGGAGGAGGAATGGGACCTATGGGAGGAGGGCCGCCCGGCGGACCGGGCATGCGCGGCATGGGTCCGGGCGGCATGGGACGGATGTCGCCCGAAGAGTTCCGCAACATGAGTCCGGAGGAGCGTGAGAAGCTGAGGCGCGAGTTCGCCGAGCGTTTCGGCGGCGCGCTGTCGCGCGAGGGCTTTGGCAACCGGGCGCAGCGCGGCCGGCAGCAGATCATGGGCGGGCTGATGTTCAACCTGCGCGACGATGCGCTGGACGCGGCGCCTTACGGCGTCAACGGCCGGCCGGTGGAGAAGCCGCAGTACACGCAGACGAACTTCGGCGGCTCGCTCGGCGGGCCGCTGCGGCTCTGGCGGTTGTTCGGCGCGGACAACACCTTCTTCTTCCTCAACTACAACGCCGCCCGCGGAAACACGGTCTACAACGGTTTCTCCGTGCTGCCGGACGAAGCGGTGCGCGCGGGCGACTTCTCCGCGCCTGCGCCACTGCCGGCGTCGCTGATCTACGATCCGCTGTCGGGGGCCCCGTTTCCCGGCAACCGCATTCCTGACTCGCGGATCAGCCCGATCGCGCGCGGGCTTCTCCGCTACATTCCGCTGCCCAACCGCCCCGGTGCCGTGCAGAACTATACGATCTCGGCGGCACAGCCGCAGTCGACCGACAATCTGAACTTCCGCCTGAACCGGACGCTCGACCGCCGCAACCGGCTGGCCTTCGACCTGGCCTGGCAACGGCGCTTTTCGGAAAACATCCAGTTGTTCGGCTGGCGCGACCCGAACCGCGGGCGCGGCTGGAACACCGGCGTGCAATGGAGCCAGACGCTGACGCCGCGCCTCATCCACAACATCCGCGCCCGCTACAACCGCAACTACAACGCGCTCATCCCCTACTTCGCCTATGGCGAGGACGTGGCCGGACGGCTGGGCATCGCCGGAGCCTCGCGCGACCCGGCCAATTTCGGCCCGCCCAACCTGAACTTCACCAATTACGGCGACCTGGCCGACGGCAACCGCACGCAGCGCACCGTGCACACCTGGAACTTCAGCGACGGCTGGACGCTCGTGCGCCGCACGCACACGGTGATGGCCGGCTTCGAGTTCACCCGCACGCAGCAGAACGCGCTTCAGGACCCGAACGGCCGCGGCACGCTCTTCTTTGGCGGGCTGCTGACAAGCGCGCTGGACGCGGCGGGCAGGCCCCTTCAGGGCACCGGCAACGACTTCGCCGATTTCCTGCTCGGATACGTGCAGCAGAGCAGCGTGCGATTCGGGCAGCCGGACACTTACCTGCGGCAGAGCGTGCTCAGCGTGTTCGCCGGCGACGACTGGCGCGCCCGCCCCAACCTGACGATCAATGCAGGCCTTCGCTGGGACGTCTGGCTGCCGTTTACGGAGAAGTACGGGCGCATGGCGAACCTGGATCTCGCGCCCGGCTTCACCGGGGCGGCGGTGGTTACGCCCGGAAGCACGGGTCCGTGGCTGGGGACGGCGCCGGACGGGCTGATCCGCCCGGACAGAAACAACGTGGCGCCGCGCATCGGCATCGCGTGGCGGCCCAGCCAGAAGCATCGCACCATCGTGCGGCTTGGCTACAGCGTTTTCTACGACGCAAGCATCTTCAACCGCATCGCGCAACGGCTCGTGTATCAGCCGCCGTTCGCCACCACGGCCACATTCAACACCTCCACGGCGGCGCGGCTGACGCTGGCAGAGCCCTTCCGCGGGCCGCAGACGCAGACGATTCTGAATTCGTTCGCCGTCAACCCGGACTACCGCACGCCCTACGCGCAGACCTGGAGCCTGAACATCCAGCAGGACGTCCGGGGCTACGTCGTGGAAGTTGGCTACATGGGCACGAAGGGCACGGCGCTGGTGATCCAGCGGATTCCGAACCGCGCGCCGCCAGGCTCGCCCGTCGACAGCGAGCTGCGGCGGCCCATCCCCTACGCCACCGGCTTCACCTACGACAGCCCGGAGGGAAGCTCCATTTTCCATGCCGGCCATCTCCGCGTCGTGAAGCGGATGCGGCGCGGCATCAGTTGGAGCGCGCTGTACACGTTCTCGAAATCGATTGACAACGCCAGCTCCATTGGCGGCGCCGGCAGCATCGTGGTGCAGGATGAGAACAACCTGCGCGCCGAGCGCGGCCTGTCGAATTTCGACGTCCGCCACCAGTTCCAGTTCAACGGGATGTTTGCCTCGCCCTTCGGCCCGGCGGGCATCTGGCTGCGGCAACGCAACCGGTGGACCACGGCGATCCGGGACTGGAACCTGAACCTTCAGCTCAATGCCAACACCGGACGCCCGCTGACGGCGCGCGTTCTCGGCAGCGTGGCCGACCCGGGCGGCAGCGGCGCCACGGGTAGCGCCCGCGCCGATGCCACAGGGCTTCCGGTCAAGAGCGGCACAGGGTACTTCAACACGGCCGCTTTCACCGTTCCTCCCGCGGACCGGTATGGCAATGCGGGGCGCAACACGATTCCCGGCCCCGGCAGCATCGTGCTGAACGCGAGCTTCGGCCGCTCCTTCCAGCTTGGCGAGAGCGCGCGGCGCAGGCTCGAGCTCCGGATGGAAGCACAGAACGCGCTCAACCACGTCAACCTGACCAGTTACGGCACGGTGGTCAACGCGGCCAACTACGGCCAGCCCACCGCCGCCGCCCAGATGCGCAGCGTGCAGATCGTAGCGAGGTTCCGGTTCTAGCCATGCGACGCACCCTTCTCAGTCTGGCGGTGTGCGCGGCTCTGCTCGCGCAAAAGCAGGACGAAACGCCGGTGTTCCGCACGTCGGCCAACCTGGTCATCGTCACCGTCTTCGTGCGGGACGCGCAGGGCCGGCCGGTGAAGGGCCTGACGCGCGACGATTTCGTCGTGACCGAAAACGGCCGTCCGCAGACCATCCGCGTCTTCGAGTTCCAGCAGATCGAGGACGCCGCCGCAGGTTCGGCCGCAGCGGTGCCGGAAGCGGCCCCCGCGCCGGCAGCGGAGAAGCCGCAGGAGACCGGCGCCGTGCTGCCGGTGCGCTACCGCGACCGCCGGCTCATCGTGCTGTTCTTCGACTGGTCGTCGCTCGACGAAGCCCAGCAGGTGCGCGCGAAAGAAGCGGCTGAGGAATGGATCCGCACGAAGATGACGCCGGCGGACCTGGTGCGGATCGCCGCCTTCGGCACGCGCCTGCGCACCGTGGTCGATTTCACGGGCGACAAAGACGCGCTGATCGAAGCCGTGCGCAAGTTCCACACCGGAGAAATGAGCGAGCTGGCCGCCGAGGGCGCCACCGAAGCCAGCACGGCGGACGATGCCGCCTTCGCTGCCGACGACACGGAGTTCAACATCTTCAACACGGACCGGAAGCTGGCCGCGCTGGAGGATCTGGCGCGCTCGCTGGCGGCGCTGCCGGAGAAAAAGGCGGTGGTGTATTTCTCGGCGGGCGTCAACCGTACGGGCATGGACAATGAGGCGCAGCTTCGGGCGGCGGTCAACGCCGCGGTGCGGGCGAACGTCAGCTTCTACCCGGTGGATGTGCGCGGACTTCAGGCGGAGCCGCCCGGCGGCGGCATCACGACAGCCAGCGTGTCCGGCACGGGGCTTTACAGCGGGCAGACGCAGGCGCGGCAGCGGCAGCGCAGCTACGACACGCAGGACACGCTGGAGATGCTCGCCTCCGACACTGGCGGCAGGGCGCTGTTCGACACGAACAACCTGGTGCTCGGCATCGAGCGCGCCCAGCGGGACATCCAGAGCTACTACATCCTCGGCTATTACTCGAGCGATGAGCGCCGCGACGGGCAGTTCCGCCGCGTGGAGGTGAGGCTCGCCCCAGCGGTGCAGGCGCGGCTGCGCGCGCGGCTCGACTACCGCCGCGGCTACTTCGCCGAGAAGGACTTCGCCGCGTTCTCCAGTTACGACAAGGAGCGGCAGCTCGAAGAGGCGCTGCTCGCCGGCGATCCGGCGACGCAGATCCGGCTGGCGCTCGAGGTCAACTGGTTCCGCATCGCCCGCAGCCAGTACTTCGTGCCGGTGGCGGTGAAGATCCCCGGCTCCGAGATTCCGTTGAAGAAGCAGGGATCGGCCGAGACGACGACGTTCGATTTCATCGGCCAGGTGAAAGACGCCCGAGGCTCGGTGGCCGCCACGGTGCGCGACTCCATCCGGATCCAGCTTCGTGACCAGAAGGCGGGGCAGCTCGCTTCGCGCAGCCTGATCTACGACACCGGCTTCACGCTGCCGCCCGGCACGTACATGATGCGCATGGTGGTGCGCGAGAACCTGACCGGCAAGCTGGGATCTTTTGATACCCGCTTCACGATTCCCGATCTGGGCAGCGTCCGCGACGAGCTGCGGCTGAGCTCGCTGGTAGCCGGCGCGCAGCGCGTGCCGGTGCAGGAGGCCGTGGGAGCGGCCGACAGGAAGCTGGTGAAGAAGCAGGACACGCATCCGCTGGTGCGCGAGGGCCAGAAGCTGCTGCCCAGCGTGACGCGCGTCTTCCGTGAAGGGCAGACCGTGTACTTCTTCGCCGAGGCGTATGATCCGGATGTCGACGAGGCGCAGCAGCGGCCGTCGCTGGCCGCGGCTCTCACGGTGTACCGCGAAGGGCAACTCGTCTATCAGTCGCGCCCGCTGCAACTGACGTCGTTCCGGGACGCGCGCACCCGTTCCGCGGCGGTGTGGATCGAGATGCCGCTGAAGCTCCCGGCCGGCGAATACATCGCGCAGTTGAACGTGATCGACAGGCTGGGCCAGAAGGCGGGCTTCCGGCGGTTGACGCTGATGGTGCTTCCCAACGGCGGCGCGCTCCGCAGCGCGAATGAAGGGCGCGACGGCGCGGGGGCGCGTGCGGATTCTCCCCTGAGCCGCGAATGACGGGCGCGAAACGGGCGGCAGCGGGCGCCCGCGCCGCCGCTACGCCAGCACTTCATCTGAAAGCCGAGGCAGCGGGACTGGCTTGCCCGCGATGCGGGCTTCGAAGGCTTTCTCGTGTTCTTCGACGGGCGCAGGGCGCACCAGCCCCCGCAGCCAGAGGGAACCCCAGGCCAGTTCCGCCACATCCGCTTGCAGGCGGAGCGCGGGCTGATCTGCGGACAGCGGCGCGCCGGCGTCGGCCAGTTCCAGCGCAATGGCGGCGAACGCCTGCCTTATCTGCGGCCAGATGACCAGCCGGGGCGCCTCGGGGGGCTTGAAATCGATAGTCGCCGTCAGGTCCCGGGCGTGCGGGTGCGCTGCCAGCCGCAGCGCACGCCCGCCGAAGCGGCCGCCGATGAGCTGGAAGGCAAGCCGCAGGCGTGCGCTGTCCAGCTCCAGCCGGTCGGATGCGAACGAGTGCGTGTAGCCTTCCGGCAGGCCGGAGATGTGCAGCTCGGCAAACAGCCTTCCGCACTCAAAGCGGCTGCCGCGGATGGGATCGAGCGAGATGTGGCGGTCGCCGCCGGGATCGCGGAAGCTGATCAGCGCCAGCACGCGGCCGCGCTCCTGCACGCTGTGGAATATGGCGGAAGCGAAGTCGTAGCCGTCCTTGATCACTCGGAGCTGCACGGTGCGCGCCGGGCGCGAGGCGTCGCCGAAATAGCCGAGCAGCGGGCGCCGCTGCACCCAAAAGTCGCTGCTGCTGGCGCTGCCCAGGGAAAAATCGCGGGAGAAGCAGACTGTGCCCGACACGGACGGTTCGGCGCTGTACCACTCGCGATGCTCGCGTCCAGGCTGCGGCTCGAGAAACCGCGCCGCCAGATCTTCGGGGCAGCGCAGGTCGTGGATGGCGGTCTCCCCGTCGTCATCGCCGGTGCGGTTGTCGGGCGTGGCCAGCCGGAGCCTGCCGCCCAGGGCCTTCTCGAGCCAAAGCGGGAAGCCGAGATCGGTGGAGTAACAGCGGCTCATGGGGCCGCAGAACTGAAGCCGGGCGGCGTCCCAATGCTCGGCCAGATGCTGCCACAGGCGGCGTTCGAGGCGCGCGGCGCGCTGCCGCGCTTCCCCGTCTCTGACGTACATCCGGATGCGCGCCAGGTTCACCAGCGACACGCGGGCATAGGCGGGCGAGTTGTATTCGGCGAAGCTGCCCGTGCGGTCGATTTCGCGGCAGAGGCGGCGGATGCGTTCGCGGGCGTACAAGGTCAGCTCCGGCTCGCCGGACAGCTCGCCTGCGGCGAGCGTCACGAAGGTGCCCAGGATGGCGATGTTTGTGTAGGACATCGGCGCGTCCCGCCGCATGACCGAGCGCGCCGCATGGCCGATGGCCGCGCGCACCCGCTGCCGGACGCTGTCCGGCAGCCGCGGACCGTGGCGGAGCTCGACGAGCAGCAGCAGCGCGCCGTTGAAGTCCGCCCAGTTGAAATCCGCGGGTGCCATCCGGTCCGGGGGCTCTTCCAGATACCAGCCCCAGAGTCCGTACCATCTGGAAGCCGGGTCAGTCACCTGAAGCGGCACGACGCGTTCCAGCACGCGCAGCGCGCGCACGAAGCGCTCCGGCGTGCCTTCCTCCAGCAGGTAGAGCGCGTATTCCAACGAGTCGCGCGTCGGATGGGCCTGGCACTCGCGCAGCCGCGTGTGGTAGCGGTACTCGGGCCCAAGCAGCACCCGCAGCATGTTGTAAGCGGGGTCGAAGCGCTGATCGCGGGCGCTCACGGCTTTGCGGATCAGCGTGCGGTCCAGCTCGGGCGTCCAGCCTGTGGCGGGAGCGGCTTCGCGGCGGCAGCGTGCCAGCGCGGCCGGCGCGAACAGGACAGCGCGGCGCGGGATGCTCGCCATGTCGACCTGATGATATCAGGCCGCCCTAGCGGTCGCGTTCGGCAACCAGATCTGTGGCAGCAGCCAGCGCCGAGCGGGCGGGGCTTTCCGCGAAATGCTCGAGCAGCGCGCGCGCCCGGGCAGTGAACTCGGACGCTCTCGCGCGGGCGCGTTCAATGCCCCCGTGGCGGACGAGCAGCGCGCGGATCTGGTCGAAGCTGACGCGCTCGTAGGCGCGGTCGGCCAGCACGGCTTCCACCAGCGCCCGCTCCTCCGGCGAAGCGGTTTCCAGCGCGTAGCACAGCGGCAGCGTCACTTTGCCTTCGCGCAGGTCGTTGCCCACCGGCTTGCCGAGCACCGACTCGCGCGCGGTGAAGTCGAGGATGTCGTCGACGATCTGGAACGCCATGCCGAGGTTCCAGCCGAACTCGCTCAGCAGAAGCTGATCCTTTTCGGAAGCCCCGCCGGCCAGCGCTCCGAGGCGCGTGCAGGCGGCGAACAGGCTGGCGGTCTTGTGATCGATCAGCTCCAGCGCGTCCGCCTCGGTGAGGCTGATGCGTCCGAGCCGCTCGAGCTGAAGCAGCTCGCCGTCCACCATGCGCTGCGTGAGCGTGATCAGCAGGTCGAGAATCTCGAAGCGGCGCAGCCGCAGCGCGATCTGGAACGCCTGCATGTAAAGCCAGTCGCCGGCCAGCACCGAGACCTGATTGCCCCAGACGACGTTGGCCGAACTCTTGCCGCGGCGCGTCTTGGCGTCGTCGATCACGTCGTCATGCACGAGCGTGGCGGTGTGGATCAACTCGACGACGGCGGCCAACTGGATGGCCTCCGGCGGCGGATCCTGGAAGAGGCGGCAACTGACGAGGAGCAGGATGGGGCGCAAACGCTTGCCGCCATTGCCCTGCAAGTAGCGCGCAATCTGGGAGACCGCATCGACGCTGCCGATGGACTCGAGCCGGAAGACGGACTCCACCTGCTTCAGGTCGTCCGCAACCAGCGACGTGACCTCGCGCGCAGTCAGGGCCAGGCCCAGCTTTCCGGCAGGCATCGAATGCCTCAAGTTTAACGATTCGTCGCGGTTCCCTGCAAACACAGGCGGCTCCAGTTCTCCGTGGCCAGGCGGGCGATCTCCCCGGCCTCGACGCCGCGCAACGAGGCCACGAAACGCGCGGTTTCCACGACATAGGCCGGCTCGTTCCGCTTGCCGCGGTGAGGCGCCGGGGCCAGATAGGGGGCGTCTGTCTCGATCAGCAGGCGGTCATCGGGCACGAGGCGCGCGGCCTCCTGCACGCCGGACGCTTTCGGGAACGTAACGATGCCGGAGAAACTGACGAAAAAGCCCAGCTCCAGGGCCTGTTCGGCCTCGCGCGGGCCACCCGAGAAGCAATGGAAGACGCCGCCGAGCTGCGGATCCCAGTGGCGGCGGACCAGCTCCACCGTATCTTCCCACGCCTCCCGCGTGTGGATGATGATGGGGAGCCGCGCCTCGCGGGCCATCTCCATCTGCCGGACGAAGACCGCCCGCTGCACCTCCGGGGGAGAGAAGTTGTAGTGGTAATCCAGTCCGATTTCGCCCCAGGCAGCCACTTTCGGGTGCGCGGTGAGCGAGGCCAGCTCCGCCCAGGTTTCCTCCGTGGCCTTCGACGCATCATGGGGGTGCACCCCGATCGTGGCGTCGATGAACGGGTAACGTTCGGCGAGCCGGATGCCGGCTTCCAGATCCGGCGGCCCGTCGCCCGTACCGATGGCGATCATGCGGGCAACGCCGGCGGCGCGGGCGCGTTCGATCACGGCTTCGCGGTCCGCATCGAAAGCGCGCGAGTCGAGATGGCAGTGCGTGTCGATGAAAGCCGCCATCATTTGAGCCTTGCCCCGACGGGCACGTCTTCCCAAGGGCCGACAAGCACCGGAGGCCCGTTCTCCAGCGAAGCGGCCACAATCATGCCCTGCGACACCAGCCCGCGCAGCTTGCGCGGCGCGAGGTTGGCCACGATGACTACCTTGCGGCCGACCAGCTCCTCGGGCGCGTACTTCTCCGCGATGCCTGCCACAATGGTGCGCGGCTTCTCCTCGGCGACGTCCACGGTGAGGTGCAGCAGCTTGTCCGCGCCTTTGACGCGTTCCGCCGCAAGCACCTTCGCCACCCGGAGGTCGACCCGGGCGAAGTCGTCGATGGTGATCTCGGGCGCCAGCGGCGGCACGCCTTCGGGACGCTGCCAGGCAGGCTGAGACTCTGCCGCCGGAGCCCGGCCGAGCAGCGCATCGATGCGCGCGGCTTCCGCCTCGTCGATCTGCTCGATTTTCGCGATCGTCTTCGCCATGTCCAGGCGCGGGAACACCGCTTCCACCTCGCCGATGGCCTGGTCTTTGCCCAGCCCGCCCCAGGCCAGCCGGTCCAGCCTCTCACTTTCCACGATGCCCGCCATGCCGAGCTGCGACCAGATTTTCTGCGCCGCCTCCGGCATCACCGGCGCCAGCAGGACGGCGGCGATGCGGATCACCTCGGCGGCGGTGGACAGAATCGTGTCGAGCTTCGCCTGGCTTTCCGCGTCTTCCTTCTTCGCCAGGATCCACGGCTGATAGGCGACAATTGCTTTGTCGACGGCGCCGAGCAGGGACCAGAGCTGCTCCAGCCCGCGGTGGAACTCGAAGGCGTCGAAGGCCGCACGCCAGGCGCGGATCGTCTCCTCCGCCTGCTGACGGATGGCCTCGTCGGGTGTCCCTGCCGGGATCCGCCCGCCGCGGTACTGGCGGATCATCGTCAGCGTGCGGGACACGAGATTGCCCAGCCCGTTGGCAAGATCGGCGTTGAGGCGCGTGATCAGCGCATCGTAGCTGAAGTTGCCGTCCTGCCCGAAAGGGATTTCGCGGAGCAGGAAGTAGCGCAGCGGGTCGGCTCCGATCACCTGCCGCAGAGGCTCCGGCCGCACCACGTTGCCGCGCGATTTCGACATTTTCACCGAATCCTTGAGGATCCAGCCGTGGGCGACGATGCGGCGCGGCAGCGGCAGGTCCGCGGCCATCAGGAAGGCAGGCCAGTAGATGGCGTGGAAGCGCAGGATGTCCTTGCCGATGAGGTGGACGTCGGCCGGCCACCAGCCCTCGTCGCGCACCGCCGTCAGGTAGCTGATGAGCGCGTCGAACCAGACATAGAAGACATGGTGGCCCTCCACCGGCACCGGAATGCCCCACTGAAGGTTCGAGCGCGTGATGGAGAGGTCGCGCAGGCCGCCGCGGACGAAGGAAATGATTTCGTTCATCCGGTAGTCCGGCACGACAAAATCCGGCTGCTTTTCGTAAAGCTCAAGCAGCGGCTTTTCGAATTTCGACAGCTTGAAAAAGTAGTTTTCCTCCGTGACGGTCTCCGTGGGCCGCTGGCAGTCCGGGCACGGGTCGCCGGGGCCGGCGTCGTTCACGTAGAGCTCGCAGTTGAAGCAGTACTGGCCCGTGTAGGAGCCCTTTTCGATGTAGCCATTGGCGCGGCAGCGCCCGAATAGCCACTGGACAGTCTCGTGGTGCCGCGGGTCGGACGTCCGGATGAAGCGGTATGGAATTCCGAAAAGATTCCATTCGCGCTGGAATTCCGCCGCCAGTTCGGTGGAAAAGTCGTAGGGAGACAGCCCCTTTTTCTTCGCCGCGCGCTCGACATTCTGGCTGTGCTCGTCGCTGCCGGTCACCAGCAGCGTGCGCCTGCCCAGCATCGCCTGGTAGCGCCGGATCGTGTCCGCCGCCAGCGTGCAGTAGACCGTGCCGAGATGGGGCGCGGAGTTGACGTAATAAATCGGCGTAGTGATGTAGAACTTGTCGCTCATTGCGAATTCCTGTAGGCCGCAATGGCGGCCGCGTAGATTTCCTTCACCGGCTTGCCGCAGGCCGCAGCCAGGCGCCGGCAGTCTTCAAACTCGGGGGCGGCTCCGGAGGGCGTCACCTTCATCCGCAGGCGGCCATAGGCGGTCTCGACCTCGACCAGCGTTCGCGGCTGCACGCGCCGCTCCGCGTGCCAGAAGCGGACGCCGATGGTGCTGGTCTCCTCGAACAGCACCGCCGCCATCTTCTCCTGGTCCTCCGGCGTGGCGAGCACCGAAATCCGCACCCCCGGCCGCTGCTTCTTCATATAGACCGGCTCGAGCGTGACGTCCAGAGCCCCGGCTTCGAGCAGCCGGTCCATGGCATGGCCGAGCAGCTCCGGGGTCGAGTCGTCGATATTGGCCTCGAGCACGGCGACGGCGGTGGCCTCGCGCGCGCCGGTGCGCGAGCCCACGAGCACCCGGAGCACGTTGGCCATCATCGGAAAGTCGCGCGTGCCCGCGCCGAAGCCCGACCGCTCGATCGTCATGGCGGGCATGGGGCCGAAGCCGCGGCATAGCGCGGCCAGGATGGCCGCGCCGGTGGGCGTGGTGAGCTCGGTTTCCGGACCGCGGGCGTACACGGGAGCGCCGCGCAGCAGCAGCGCCGTCGCGGGCGTCGGCACAGGCATGACCCCGTGCTCGGCCTCCACCGTGCCGCTGCCGGTGTTGACGCGGGAGGCGTAGACGTCCTCGACGCCCAGAAGGTCCAGCGCCTGGCAGGCGCCGGCGATGTCGCAGATCGAATCCACGGCGCCCACTTCATGGAAATGAACCTTCTCAATGGGCACGCCGTGGACCTCGGCCTCGGCGGCGCCGAGCGTTTCAAACACTTTGATGGCGTTCTGTTTCGCGCGGTCCGAAAGCCGCGAGCCCTCGATCATCTTCACGATGTGAGGCAGGTGGCGGTGCTTCTTCTGGTCCTCGTGCTCGACGGCGAAATGCGTGGCGGCGATGCCGCGGCGCTTGACCTTTTCTGCGCGGAAGCGCGCTCCGGTGCCAAGCGAGCCGAGCACATCGAACAGGGCCTGCGCGTCGGCGCCGGCGTCGATAAGAGCGGCGACGGTCATGTCCCCGGCGATGCCGGAAAAGGCGTCGAAGTAGGCGATTCTCATGATGCGATGATCCGCGGCAGCAGCTCGCCGGAAGCCCCTCTCAGGCACAGGTCGGCGGCGCCGCTCAGCGGTGTTTCCTCCGTGTTGATCTCGATGATGCGCGCCCCGTACCGCTTCGCCAGCGGCGCGAGCGAGGCCGCGGGGTACACGACGGCGCTGGTGCCAGCCACAATCAGGACGTCGCAGGAGCGCGCCGCCTCTTCCGCCTGTTCCCACGTCCGCGCCGGCAGCGCCTCGCCGAACCACACGACGCCGGGGCGCAGCAGGCCGCCGCACTTCGCGCACCGGGGCGGCAGTTCGGGCAACGGCACGCGGTAGTCCGACGTCACGTCGCCGCAGGCCGTGCACAGCGTCCACCAGATGTCGCCGTGCAGCTTCAGCACCCGCTGCGAACCGGCGCGGTTGTGCAGCCCGTCCACGTTCTGGGTGATGAGCATGAAACGGCCGCCCATCTTTTGCTCGAGCTCGGCCAGCGCATAGTGGCCGAGGTTCGGGCGGGCCTGCGCAATCAGGCCGCGCCGCCAGTCATACCACTCCCAGACGAGATTCGGATCCCGGTGAAATGCTTCCGGGGTGGCCAGGTCTTCCGGCCGGAAATTGCGCCACAGGCCGCCGGGGCCGCGGAAAGTGGGGATGCCGCTTTCCGCAGAGATGCCCGCGCCCGTGAGCGCTGCGACGCGGGACGCCCCGGCCAGCCACTCGCGGGCTGTCTGGATGTCGCTGTCTGGGATCAAATCTCATTATGCCCCGCCTGTTTGCAGACACGCAGTGCGCCGGGCAGGCGCTTGGCCGGAAAGCGCTGCGGAAGCTACGCTGGGAGAGATGCGTCGGCGCAGGCGATGGCTCATCCTCGCAATGCTGGTGCTGGCGCTCGCCCTCCTGTGGGCGGGCCGCTGGAGACTGCTCGCGCTGGCTGGCTCGTTCCTCGTGGATGCAGACCCGGTACAGCGCGCGGATCTGATCTTCCTGCTCAACGGGGATCTGGACACGCGCCCGGCTGCCGCGGCGGAGCTGTGGCGGCAGGGCCTTGCGCCGCTTGTGGCCATTGCGCGCAGCGAGTCCTCGCGGGCGGTGGAGATGGGGCTGGTGCCCAACGTGACAGACCTCGCCATCGTGATGCTGGAAAAGATGGGCGTCCCGAGGAACCGGATCGCCGAGCTTCCCTTCCCCGGCGGCGTGACGAGCACCCGCGACGAGGCCGAAGCGCTGCGGCAGTATCTGGAAGCGCACCCGGCGCGGAGCGTCCTCATCGTGACCAACGCGATTCACACCCGGCGCGCCCGCCGGATCTTCTTAAAAGCGCTGGAGGGCAGGCGCGTGCGCGTGGCGATGTATTCCGTGCCCGACCGCCGTTACCGCGTGGACCGCTGGTGGGAGAACGAACACGGCTTTCTGGGCGTTTACAACGAGTACCTGAAGCTGGCCTACTACTGGATGAGGTACTGAACCCGGCCAGCGAGCCATCGCCGGCCCCACCGCAGCTCCGGACCATGAGGCCCCCGATGCGACAGCCTGACGACGGCAGCCCGAAGCAGGTCACCCGGCCGGATGAGCTCACCCCGATGCCGCGGGGCTGGCGGCTCGCTGGCATCGTGGCCCTGCTGGCGCTGGCTGGCATCGGACTCGGCCTGTGGCAGGCCTCCTCGATGCGCAGGCTGCGCGAGGCGCCGGCTGCTACGGTAGCCGTTGCCTGGTTCGAAAATGAGGACGGCGACCGGAGCCTCGAGCCCCTCTGCGAAGAGCTGCCCCGGCAGCTCCAGAGCCGGCTGGCGGAGGTCCGGGGCCTTCACGTGCTGCCTTGGACGGAGACCCGGTTGCTGCGGGGATCGGAGGGTGACGCGCAGAAGGCTGCTGCTGGCTTGGGCGCATCGGTGCTGGCGGCGGGATCGGTGCGACGCCGGGGCGGCGTGGTCCGCATCGGCATCCGGCTGGTCAGCCTGCGGCGCGGAATCCCGGTCTGGTCGCAGAGTTACGAGGCAGCGCCGGACAGGGTGGCCGACGTGGCCGGACAGGCGGCCCGCGAAATGGCGGCCACGCTGCTCGGAGCCATCCGCCCTCAATGGCCGGGGCGGCGCTGACGCCGGCATTCGTTGCGACGGTCCGCGGCGACTTCTGAGGAGGAATCCGTCACCGACTCGGGCGCACCGCCCGCCGCAGCGGGTGAAGAAGAGCAGGCCGGAGGCGGGATCGGGGTCCGGGACAGGGTCCCAAGAACACGTCGGCCCGGCGGAGGAGGAGCCGCCGGGCCGTGGTTTCAGGAAGGCGAATCGAAGGAGGGGGCTTCGATCGCTCCTCGGCAGTGTCCGACAGGCTGGATGGCCCGTTGCCCGGCGGCGGAGGAGGTGGCGCCGGATTCAGGAGGACCCTGGAACCAATTCAGCCAATCAGGTCTACTTCTACTTAACTCCGATTTGATGAAAAATGCAATAGGCTGCGGAGGGAATTTGCAGCAAAACTGATTAAACTGCCTCCATCTGGACTCTCAGCCGTCCCCCCTGCTGACTCCGGCGAGGCTCAATGCAGGAAAATCCAACAGTCCACCGCCTAGCGGGCCGCAATCGCTCCCCGGGCACGGAGCAGCCGAAGGACGTCCTCCACGGGCAGCGCTTCCACTTTCCGCCCGTTCCCTTCCATGGAACTCGCGCGGAACAGAGAGTTGTACACAGCTTCTTCGGTCGCCTCGATCACCGCTTCGAACAGTGGGGACATCGCCTCGTTGGACAGGGTTTCCCCAGGCTTTCTGGCGGTGGAAAAGGCGATGGCATAGTCGCCGCTGCCGTTGCTGCCCGCCGCTCCGGTCCTTCCGAGACCCAGAGCCGCGCGCGCCGCCAGCCGCTTCAGATTGCGGGCATCGGCTGGGGCGTCCGTGGCAATGACGACGATGACGCTGCCATCCCGGGATGGTTCCGTGCCCGCGCGCAGCAGCCTGCCGACGGGCACCCCCAGGATCATGAGGTCTCCGCCGTAGTTGGTCTGGACGAGCACGCCCACGGTCCAGGACCCGGCGCGGCGGCTCGCCGTGCCGATGCCGCCTTTCCACCCGAACGCGACAGTTCCGGTGCCTGCGCCGACGCAGCCCTCTTCCACCGGGCCATCGCGCGCACTGCGGATGGCGTGAAAGACTTCTTCGCGCCCGGCAGGGCGGCTTCGGATGTCGTTCAGCAGCCCGTCATTCGTTTCCGCCACGGCCGGATTCACGCTGCGCACGTTCTCGTTGCCGGGCAGAGCCAGCATGTAGTCGAGCAGGGCGTCCGCCACGCGGGGCACGTTCAGGGTGGAGGTGAGCAGGATGGGCGTCTCGATTTCGCCGAGCTCCTCGATCTGGGTGAAGCCCATCAGCTTGCCGAAGCCGTTGAATACCGACACCGCGGCTGGAACCTTCTCGCGGAAGAGGTTCCCGCCGTGCGGCAGGATGACCGTGACCCCGGTGCGGATGTTTGCGCCGCGGATGAGCGTGGAGTGCCCGACGAGGACGCCTGCCACATCGGTGATGGCGTTCCAGCGTCCTGTAGGAAGGCGCCCCGGCTGGATGCCCGCCTCGCGCGCCCGGGGCCGGGGATCGGCAGCGTGCACGAGTCCGGCCAGGCACAAAACGACGGCCCATCTCTGCATGGTTTCCACCATACCGCGGGCCGGGATGCCGCTGGAGCCGGCGCTGGCCTACTGAAGCCGGACGACGTTCTCTGCCTGAAGTCCCTTCGGGCCGGTTTTCACTTCAAATTCGACTTCCATGCCTTCGTCGAGCGTGCGGTAGCCCTGCATCTGAATGGCGGAGAAATGCACGAAGACGTCCTCGCCGGTGCTCCGCTGAATGAAACCATAGCCCTTGGCGGCGTTGAACCACTTCACAACACCCTTTTCCCTCACAACTTCATCTCCTGATTCAGACATCGAAGCCGTACACGATCCGCCTGCCAGGTCATCGACGGGGATTTCCGGTCCGGAGCGGACGAGGCACTGCGAAAGATCGGGCGGCCAGCTACTTACAGGGACTCTCCCAGCATCGCCCGGGATGCAAGATTCTTGCATCCCGGAAAGGCAGTACGATTCCGGGCAGAAACCACCACCAGAGGCTTTCTGCCGCGCCCGGCGCGGGCGGCGGCACCCTCCGGCCGTGTGGTATGGTTGGCCTCGAATGGCGGCGCATGAACCTCCCCCATCGCAACCCCTGGAAACCGGGCTCGAAGGCCGCGTGGCGTGGATCCGGTTGAACCACCCCGAACGGAGGAATCTGCTGGACCCGCCTACGGTGCGCGGGCTTCTCCAGGCGCTCGGCCGTGCCCTGCATGACCGGGGGGCAGGGGCCGTGCTCCTCCTTCAGAAGGGCGATGTGTTCTCCGCAGGAATCGACTACGAGGCACTCCGCGAGCCACCCTGCCGGGACGCCTTTCTCAGCGATCTTTTCCGCCTGTTCCCGCTGATTTCCGGAGCCTCCAAACCGGTGCTGGCCGCCGTGCACGGCGCATGCGTCGGCGCGGGGGTTGGCCTGCTGGCCGCGTGCCATTTCGTGCTGGCGGCTTCCGGCACGAAGTTTGGCGTGACCGACATCCATGCAGGCGTGTGGCCGTACGCGTTTTACGAAGCTCTTGCCGCCGCGCTTGGGGAGCGCCGTGCGAGGGAGCTCTCCCTGGCTGGGCGGGCATTTTCCGCCGCCGATGCGCTGGCCTGGGGGCTCGTGCACGAGGTGGCGCCGCCGTTCGAGCTGGAGGACAGGGCTTTCCAGGTGGCTTCCGGCATCGCTTCGCTCAGCCCGGAGGCCGTGAGAGCCGGACTCGAGTTCGCGCGGAATCCCCAAACGGAGGAAGCGGTCCGCCGATTGTACGCGGCGCTGGAAAGCCCCGACTTCGCCGAAGGACTCGCGGCCTTGCGCGAAAAGCGGCGGCCCCGATGGCCCTCGTGGGGATCGATGCCCTGAAAGAAAAAATGGCGCGGGAATTTCCCGCGCCAAAGTGGAGAAAGGGACCTGGCTTCTAATTGCGGTCCGGCAGAAGGATCAGATCGAAAGGAGCTCCGCCGCCCCGGTTGTCCACAGCGATAATGGTGCGGATCATGCCGCCCCAAGTCACCAGGCGATGGCTGTCGATGGCGATGGTGCGGGTGCCCGCCACGACGACGCGCGCCTGATACATGCCGATCGGAACCGACAGGTAGCCCGACGCTGCCTTGAACGGAACGTTGGTCAAAACGGGCTGCTTGCCGTCGAGCGTTTCGAAGGGCGTGGTCACATAGACATCCACCGCGGGAGCGCCAGGAGCGGTGTGGGCGACGCGAATCTTGATGCGGCCATCGGCGGGGGCCGAGTTGTCATCCTCGAGGAGCATCACGTCGAAACCGGGCGTCCGGCCTGAACCGGCATAGCCGACGGCGATGGCCGTGTAGTCCCGGCCAGCCTGCACGGGCACGGAGAGCTGCCTCACCACAGTATTGGTACCGGTGACGCGGATCTCGACGTTGTAGGTGCCGGCCGGGAGAGAAAGGTACTCGGAATACTCGCGAAAAGGCAAATTCTCCAGCACCTTGCTGCCGTTGACAAAAATATCCACCGCCGGGGCGTCCGGCGAAGCATGCACGATGCGCACGCGCGCGTTCGTGCCCTGCGCGAAAACCGTACCCGCGGCCAGAGAAAGGGCCGCGATTGCACACAACAGGTGTTTCATTTCCACTCCTTTTTGCAGGGAATCTCACGCAAGATCTCTGGGAAAGATCCGCTTGCGCTTATCAAGGTGCATGCAGCGCCGCGGCCGATGCAAAGAATTCGCGACCTGTCAAGATTCGCTCAGAAAAGGCGCCAGCGCAGGCCTGCCCGCCACAGCCGCGGGCTGCCGAGCAGAGGCGTGGGGCTGTAGCCTGCGATCACGCGGCGGTTGGCGGCATTTTCCACGGCGGCGTGGAGTTCCACGCGGCCCGTCATCCGCTGCCGCAGGGCCGCCTGCCAGACCGCGAATCCCGGCAGCAGGAAGAGGTTCCGGTCGTCTTCAAACTGCGCGGCCGAAGCCCGCAGCCCAGCGGCCACCGAAGTTGCTCCGCGCTGCCATCCGGCGAGGAAAGTCCCCTGATGGCGGGGCGTTTGCGGAATGCGCTCGCCGGTGGTGAAGCGCGCATCCGCCAGCAGCCATGCGGCCTCCGCGAAGACCGCGCCGGCACGCCAGGCGGCGGATGCCTCGGCGCCCCGCACGCGTGCAGCACCTGCATTGCCGCGCTGCCGCGTGATGAGCTGCGGCGTCGCGCTGATCGTCACGTTGGTGATCAGGTCCGCCAGCGTGTTGTGGAACCCTGTGATGCTGAGACGCCAACGCGCCCCGCTCCGGTCGAAACCCGCCTCGACGCCGCGCAGCGCTTCCGGCTTCAGCGCCGGGTTGGCAAGCGTCACCGCGTTGCCGGCGCGGAAATCCCGGTACAGCTCATTGAGCGTCGGAGCCCGCAGCGCGCGGTAGGCGGACAGCCGGGCGCGCCATCTTTCCGCGCCTGCGGTCACTCCGGCGCTCGGCATCCAGAACGCCGCTGCGGCGCCAGGATCGTGGCGGCGCAGTCCTGCGGTCCACCGCAGCGGCCCCGTCTCCAGGGACAGTTGGCCGAAGAGACCGTACTGCGTCTGCGAGCCGCCGCCAACTCGGAATCCGGCGGGGAACAGCGTCTCCCGAGACTCGCCCCAGGCATGCACAGCGTCAGCCCCGGCCAGCACGCTCCACCGGGGCGCGCTCCGCTGCCAGAGCAGCGCGCCGCCGGTGGCATCAGCGGGCACGCTTTGCCGCGAAGTCAGCCTTTCGGTCTGACGCCCGGCGCCGATGGCGCTGAACGTGGCGCGGTACTCCTCGCGCGCGTGCCACGCCAGCGCGTTCCAGGCCGAACCGCCAGCCAGTTGCCAGAAGTTCGCCGATACCGTCCCGGCAGAGGTGGAATTCCGGGTCAGCCACGTGCCATTGTCCCGCTCTTCTGCCAGTGCATCTGCACGAAGAGAGGCGCGTTGGCTTCCCCGGGCAAACGAGGCGCGGAGCACTCCCGCAGTGAAACGCACATTGGCGCGGGTGTCGACGGCGCCGCGGGTCTCGGGAGGCACGATGAAGAACCCGTCTGTGTGGAGCGCACGGACAGAACCGCCGAGCGCCCACGAACCGCCTGCCCGTGCTTCGGCTCCTCCGGAAAGCTGGTGGGTGCCGGCATTGCCGCCTTCATACCCGAGCCACGCCGCGCGTGCCGCCGGGTCGCGGCTGAACAGCGAGATGGTTCCGCCCATCGATTTGTCGCCAAACGCGCTCGTCGGCGCGCCGCGGACCACCTCCACGCGTTCCACCAGCTCCGGGTCGAGCCGCGTCCAGAACACCCAGCCTCCGAACGGGCTGTTCACGGGCACTCCGTCCCAAAGCACCAGCGTGCGGCTGGCCCCGGTCGAGCCGAGCCCCCGCAGGCTCACGCCCTGCGTGGTCGGATTCGCGCTGATCGAAGAGGTGCGCCGGAACAGCGTGAATCCGGGCACCATGCGGAGCCGGTCGTCGAGATTGACACCGGGCAGGACTTCCAGCCGCCGCGCATCCAGCAGCGTCGTATGCGCGGCGGCTTCCGCCGCCACGGCAGCGGTGACCGTCACGGTTGTGCGCAGCGGTTCAGGAGCGGGCGGCGCCGGCGACTGCCCAATGGCCAGGAGCGACGATGCGAGCATCCACCCAGCCATGCTCTTCCAGGCGGGCGGGCGAGGCGGAAAACACCACGGCAACGGTCGGCTCATCGAGGGGACGCAGGGCAGCGGCGCGGCGGCGGGGCTCGACCAGCGCCAGATACTTCAGAATAGCGTAGACGTCGTTTTCCACGGGCACCAGCGTCTCCCAATGCTGCGAGCGGAAGCGGATGCGCGCCCCGCGTGCGGCGAAACGCCAGGCGAGCCAGGCGCAGCATTCCAGCGCGCGCTCGAACCACTCGTCCTGCCCGGGCGGCACCTCCAGGTCGAGCACGAGCGTGATCAGATGCTCCTGCTCGCGGGCGAACTCGCGCACCTGAAGCTCGCCGGTCTTCGCCGTGGCGCGCCAGTCCACGTGGCGCGCGCTTTCGAAGGGAATGTAGGGGCGGATGCGGTAGAAATCGTGCCCGAGCCCGCGGAACAGCGCCTCGGCGTCGCCGGAGACCTCGGCCAGCAGCAGCTCGAAACCCGGCTGCGGCTCGAGGGAAGGGTACACGAGCAGGTCCTGCCGCATGGTAACGCGCGCGCGGCGCTCGGCGAAGCCGAACGGGAACGTGGTGGAGAAGACGAAGCTGTCCTCAGCGTGCAGCCCGCGGCGGGGGAAGCGCGCTTCCACCGTAGTTTCCACTGCGGCACCGCCTGGGATCACCGGGAAGTACAGGTCTGCCGGGAAGACCTCCGGATCGGCGCCCGAGAGGCGGATCGAGAAAGAGGGCATGCGCTTCTTGACGTTGCGCAGGACCAGCCGGGCGGGCACGGACTGACGCGCGCAAACGTGCTCCGGCAGGCGGATCTCCAGCTCCAGCCCCGCCAGCCCCAGGCGGCTGAGGAAGCTGCTGACCACCAGGACGGACATCATCGCCGCCAGCAGCAGAAAGAGCAGGTTGTTGCCGGAGGCGAAGCCCGCCCCGCCCACCAGCAGCGCTGCTGCCAGGAAGAGGATCCCGCGCGTGGTGATGCGCTCGCGCATGCGGTGCTCCAGCCACCGCCGCGCGCCCGAGGCCGGATCCCGCCACCAGTCCATCATGCGGCTGGTCTCATTCTGTCATAATGGCCGCTTGTCTCCCATGTCCGCGCAAGCCACCGGGCAGGTCCGCCTGCTGCGATCGCTCACCCTGTTCCAGCTCATCGTGATGGGCGTGATCATGGTGCAGCCCACGGCGCCGATGCCGCCTTTTGGAGCCATCAGCGCCGGGGCCAACGGGCATGTGGTCACCACCGTGCTCATCGCCATGGTAGCGATGATGCTCACCGCGCTCAGCTACGGCCGCATGGCGCGCGCCTATCCGGCGGCGGGCAGCGCCTACACTTATGTGGCGCGCGAACTGCATCCGGCGCTCGGCTACTTCACCGGCTGGAGCATGCTGCTCGACTACCTGGTGAACCCGCTCATCTGCGTCATCTGGTGCGCGAAAGCGATGATGGGGCTGTTCCCGGGCACGCCGTTCTGGCTGTGGGCGTGCGCCTTTGCGCTGCTGTTCACCGGCCTGAACCTGCGGCGGATCACGGCGACGGCGCGGACCAACGAAGTGCTGACGGCGGTGATGGGCGTTGTGATCCTGTGGACGCTCGGCGCGTGCGCGCGCTACCTGATGCATCTGCCGGATCTCGATGCGCAGCGTTTTCTCACGCCGTTCTACGATCCGGAGCGCTTCTCGTGGCGCGCGCTTTCCAACGGCGCTTCGATCGCCGTGCTCACCTACATCGGCTACGACGGGCTGGCGACGCTCTCCGAGGAGGTGAAGGACCCGCGCCGCAACGTGCTGCGCGCGATGGTGGCCACCTGTTTCATCATCGGCGTCCTCAGCGCCGTGGAAGTCTACGCCGCGCAGCTCGTCTGGCCTGCGGCCGAGCCGTACCCCGACCCGGACACTGCCTACCTGGCCGTGGCCCGCCGCGCCGGAGGAGAGATCCTGTTCCAGACTCTCTCCTGGACGCTGATCGTCGCCACCGTGGGCTCCGCCTCGGGAGCGCTGCTGGCCGGCGCACGGCTGCTGTACGGCATGGGGCGCGACAACGCGATCCCGAAGGCGTTCTTCGGATACCTTCACCCGAGAACGCGCGTGCCGAGCCGGAACGTGACCTTCATGGGCGCGCTGGCGCTGGCCGGGGCCTTCGCCATCTCCTACCAGACTGGCGCGGAGCTGCTGAACTTCGGCGCACTGATCGGCTTCATGGGCGTCAACATCTCCAGCCTCGTGCATTACTACCTCCGCGGACGCGACCGCCATTGGTCCCACCTCGCCGCCCCGGCGGCGGGCTTCCTTGTCTGCCTCTATCTGTGGCTGAGCCTGAGCTGGATCGCAAAGATCGCCGGCTTCGCCTGGCTGGCCTTCGGCGTCGCCTACGGCGCATGGAAGACGGGCGGCTTCCGCCGCGACATCATCCGCTTCGAAATCCCCTCCGACGAGTGAGCGGCGTCACCCCGCCGCCGCAGGAAGGCATCTATCCTAGGGGAAGGTGAAGCCGTCCATGTTGTACGAGAAGACATCCCAGAAATCGATGGCTGAAATCGAACTTGCCCTGCGCGACGCGGCTGCGCGGCACAGGTTCGGGGTGATCCACGTGCATGATCTCCAGAAGACGATGAAGGAAAAAGGGGTGGATTTCGACCGCGAATGCATGATCTTCGAGGTCTGCAATCCGCACCAGGCCAAGAGGGCGCTGGAGGCGAATCCCGCCATTTCCACGGTACTCCCCTGCCGGATTTCCGTCTATCAGAGGGGCGAGGAGAAAGTCATCTCCACGTTCCTGCCCACGGCGATGATGCAGCTTTTCGAAAATGCCGGGCTGGAGCCGATCGCGCAGGAAGTGGAGAGCGTCGTCAAGGCGATGATCGACGAGGCGGCCTGACGGGCACGCCTCAGCTCACGCGCCATGAGATCAGCTTGATCTCTGTCATCTCCTCGATGGCGTAGCGCGGGCCTTCGCGGCCCATGCCGCTCATTTTCACGCCGCCGTAGGGCATCTGGTCGACGCGGAGTTGCGGCACGTCGTTGATGAGGAAGCCGCCGACGTGCACGCAGCGCGCGGCGCGGAAGGCCTTCCCGATGTCGCTGGTGAAGATGGAAGCCTGAAGGCCGTAGGGCGAGTCGTTCACCGCCTCGATGGCTTCGTCGAGAGCGCGGAAGCGGTTGATGCCCGCCACCGGGCCGAACGCTTCCTGGCAGAAGATGCGGGCGTCGCGGGGCACATCCGCCAGCACGGCAGGCTGCACGGTGGCGCGCTGCCTTCCTCCGCCGGAGACGAGTTTCGCGCCCGCGCCCACGGCCTCGCCAATCCAGGAGACGACACGCTGCGCTTCGGCTTCGGTGATCAGCGAGGTCACCGCCGCATTTTCATCCAGCGGATGGCCGATGGGGAGAGCGCGCGCTGCCTCGGAAAACCTCTCTACAAATTCGCCGTGCACCGCTTCTCCTACGAAGATCCTCTGGACAGAGATGCAGACCTGGCCCGAGTTGGCGTAGGCTCCCGGGACGCAGCGCGCCACGGCGTCCTCCAGATCGGCGTCCTCGCAGACGATGACGGCGGAGTTGTTGCCGAGTTCCAGCGTGACCCGCTTCATGCCGGCGCGCGCCCGGATGCGGGTGCCCACGTCCGCGCTGCCCGTGAACGTGATCATGCGGACATCAGGATGCTCGACGAGGAAGTCACCGATGGAGCCGCCCGGTCCGGTGACGACGTTCAACGCGCCTGGCGGCAGGCCCGCCTCCAGGAAGAGCCGGGCCAGCAGGATCGCGGTGACGGGCGTGGCGGACGCCGGCTTGTGAATGACCGCATTGCCCGCAGCCAGCGCGGGCCCGATCTTGTGCATGGAGAGATTCAGCGGGAAGTTGAAGGGCGTGATGGCGGCGATGACGCCGA
The DNA here is from genome assembly GCA_025056865.1 of Bryobacteraceae bacterium. Classification (GTDB taxonomy): domain Bacteria; phylum Acidobacteriota; class Terriglobia; order Bryobacterales; family Bryobacteraceae; genus JANWVO01. The sequence goes on along the minus strand of JANWVO010000039.1, from coordinate 116,917 downwards.
GTGGCTCGCGGATGAACATCGCCATGCGGCCGGCGCCCGCGGGCGCCGCGTCCATCGGCACCTCCTCGCCCGCGAGCCGGTGCGCCTCTTCAGCGGAGAAGAACAGCGTGGTCAGCGCGCGCTCCACTTCGGTGTGGGCCTCGCGCAACGGCTTGCCGCTTTCGCTGGCAATCGTTCGGGCGAACAGCTCCCTGCGCTCGCCGAGCAGGGCGTGGGCGCGCAGCAGGATGGCGGCGCGCTCGGCGCGGGTCATCTCGCGCATCAGAGGCGCGGCCTTCTTCGCCGCCTCCACGGCCATCTGGAGATGCGGTTGGCCGGCGGCGTAGACCGTCGCGAACGGCTGGCCGTCGTAAGGAACGGCGACGGTCAGGGGCGTATCCGAGCGGTGCTCAGCGCCTCCGATGATCATCGGGTATTCGGGCAAAGGCATGGCAGCCTCCTCGCACACCTGCGTTCAGCGCTTCCTCGGTCCCATCCTGCCAAAGGAAAACTCCTCGCGCAGCACGCGCCCCGCCGCGTCAATCAGAAACGTTGCCGTAAAAGCGTTGCCGGCGGGCGGGCCGAAGCGGAGGTCGGAGATGCGCACCAGCGTGGCTCCTTCCGGCTCCGGGGCCGGCGTCACGCTCCAGCAGGGGGCCTGGGAGAAGTTCAGGAACACGCGGCCTGTTTCCGTCGCGGCAATGATGGGCAGAAAGCGCGCAGCGTCGGGCTTGTAGAAAGTAGGACCCGCGTCCGGATCCACGGGATCGGCGGCGTGCGTCAGGTCCACGGGAACCATGCGCCAGAAGGACCGCGTCTCCACCACGCCTACCCATTTCCACGGATTGGCGGGAGTCGGCGTGGCGAAGACGCGCCGCGGCGCTTCGCCGGAGTAGACGCGTGCATTCAGGTGCGCGAGGGCCCGGCCGTGCTGCATGGAGCGGAAGCCGACGATGGCCGCAAGGCCAGCCAGCCCGAGCCAGGCCATGCCGCGGCCGGGCGCTCCGCGCGCGCCGATCTCGGAGTACACGAGCCGCGCCAGCATCGGCCCCAGCACGCAGACAAGCAGCAGCGCCCAGACCCAGATGTCGACGATGAAAAGCAGGTCCAGGTGATGCCAGCGCTCGCTGGCCGGCGTCCAGATGCGGACGCCGTAAACGTTGAGCAGATCCAGCAGCGGATGCGTGAGGCTGGCGACGAGGGAAACCAGATAGGCGCGAAGCCACGCCGCACGGCCGGCAGGGCCGCGCCGCCGCGCCAGCAGCCACCACAGCGGCAGCGGCGCAGCGGCCACGAGCGGCAGCCAGAGAAGCGAGTGCGTGAAGCCGCGATGGTGGTGCAGGTAGCAGATCCAGCTCCTGGCGCCGGTGATGATGTCGATGTCGGCGAAATTGGCCGCGCCCACCGCGAGCGCCGTTCCGTAAGGCACGCGGCGCGCCAGTCCGGTGCGGGCCAGCAGCACGCCGGTGAGCGAGTGCGTGAGGTTATCCATGGATCTCCACGGCGTAGACCTGCGGATGCCCGCTGCGGTCGCTCGTGAAAATGGCAAACCGCTCCCGGGGCGAGAAAGAAGGGTGAGGATGCGTCCACTGCGGGCCGTAGACGGTGTCGGCGGCGTTCTCCATCCAGCTCAGCGCCTCCGGGTGAGCCAGGCGGGCCGCGGCGAAGTCGTCCGCAAGCGCGTAGCGGGATTTCGTCCACTGCGTGCCGCGGTTCGAGCTCTGCGAGAGGCATACGAGCCGCTGGCTGCCCGTGTCCGCGTCAATGAGAAAGATGCCGAGATCGGGATGGTTCGTGTCGCAGAGGATTCGCGCGCCATCCCGGCTCGGCGCGATGTGCCATGCATTGAATTCGCACACGCGCCGCCGTTCGCGGGTCGTCCAGCTCATGCGCCAGAGGGCACGCGGCCACTCGACGTAGACGAGATCGCCGGTGGAGCCGAGAAATGTCTCGTGAACGACGAACTCGTCGTTGCAATGCTCATAGAGGCACTCAAGCCCCGCGCCGTCACGCCGCATGCGGTGCATGCGCGGCGCCGGATCGGCGGCAAACTCCAGCCATTCGGGCTCGAGCGGATGGAACTGCGGGTGGATGACCGTCCGCGGGAACCGGTGGAAAGCCCACGCAGAACCGTCAGCGCGCCCGGCCACCAGGCCGTGTTCGCCGCGGATCTTCGCTGCCGCTGCCAGCCATGCTCCATCCGCCGAAAGCGAGACCTCGCCCAGTTGGCCGTCGGCGTGGCCCGCGACGAGACGCTCCTCGAGCGTGTCCCGGCGGATCTCCCATACGGAGCCGCCGCGCACGAAGAAGACCCGGTCGCCACCGGGATGAATGGCGGGCGAGAAGGGGTGGATGGGCTCGCCGCAGGTCCACTGGCGGATTTCCCCCTCGGGGAAAGGCTCGATGGAATAGAGCTGCCACGAACCGCTGCGGTTGCTGGAGAAAATCAGCGCGCTTTCGTCGGGTGTCAGCGAGGGATTCAGAAAATACGCATGGTGATTGATGCAGGGCGCCGCGGTGAGCTGCCACACGGGCGCGCCCGTCGCCGGGTCTGCGCTGCGGGACAGTTCCGGGGGAAAGCGCGCGTCCTTCACCTGCGAAATATCAGGATATGCTGCCAGGGCAGGTCGTTCAAAACGCGCTCGAACGTGAAGCCTTCGGGCTCGACTTCGGCGCGGGCTTCGGCCACGCTCATCTTGTGCTCCTCGCGGATGGGCACTCCGGGATCCTCCTTGCGGAATTCGATCAGCACCAGGCGCCCGCCCGGCTTCAGGGCCTCGCGGAGCCGCCGCAGCATCTGCTGCGGATGCGCGAGTTCGTGATAGACATCGACAAGCAGCGCCAGGTCCAGCGACTCCCGTGGCAGGTGCGGATCAGTTTCCGAAGCCAGGACCGGAATCACATTGGCGAGCTTCCTGCGCTGGATGCGCTGCTCGAGAAGCCGCAGCATGGCCGGCTGGATTTCCGTAGCATACACGCGGCCTGACGGTCCTACGGCCCGTGAAAGAAGCTCCGTATAGTAGCCGGTGCCCGCGCCCACATCGGCGACGGTGTCGCCCGGCTTCAGCCGCAGCAGCTTCACCGCCAGGCTGGGACGCTCCTCCGCTTCCCGTTCCGAGCGGTCCAGCCAGGGGGCGCCGGCAGCGCCCATGACGGGCGCAATGACGCGCCCTGTGACAGGATGCCGAGGGCCTTCGGCGCCGCAGGACGCCGCAAGCAGGACAAGCAGAAGGCCGGTTTGCGCAGGCCGCCAGGATGCGATATGTTGCACACTATTACGGATTCAGAGAGGAACCGAATGGTCATAGCTTTTCGGCCCCGATTGCCTTCCGCGGCCGGTCTTGCCGCCGTGGCGCTTCTGCTGGCATGTTGCGGAGGAAAGAAGCAGGACGTGGTGCATCTCATGGGGACGCCCGTCATCGTCGGCAACCTGAGCTACACGGTGATCAGCACGGAGTGGCGCGACGACCTGCAAACGGACATGGGTCCGCGCAAGCCGCAGCACCGCTTCCTGCTTGTCTCCATCAGCGTGACCAACAATGGCCCGGAAGATCACAACGCGCCGCTGCTCACGCTGATCAGCAAGGATGGGCGGCAATTCATGGAGCTCGACAAGGGCGACGGAGTGCCACAATGGCTTGGGCTGCTGCGCCGCGTGCCCAGCACGCGCACGGAGACAGGCGTGCTTCTGTTCGATGTGCCTCCTGGCGACTACCGGCTGAGGGTCTCGAGCGGCGGCGATGTGGATCGCGAGGAAACGGCGCTGATCGACCTGCCTTACCGCGTCGAAGCGCCCGGAGCGCAGCCGGCAGTAGAACCGGGGCTGCCTCCGTCCCAGTAAGGGATCAGAATAGAGGCGTGGGTTGGATCTGGCTGCTCGCGCTTGTCTCCGCGGCGCCGTGCCTGGGCCAGGCGCAGCCTTCCAGGCTGGCGATCACCGGCGCCACGCTGCACTACCGGCAGGAGGATGGGCCTGCCATCCGGCCCGGCTATGAATACTACGCCGGCGAACTTCTGTATCTCAGCTTCCGCATCTCGGGCTTCCGTGTCGTCAAGGATCGGGTCGACCTGCGATGGACTCTCTATGCCACCGACCCGGAGGGCCGCCTTCTGGAGCCGCCCGCCAGCGGCGCCATCCGGGAGGAGGTCAGTTACGAGGACCGGAACTGGCTGCCGCGCGTCCAGTACACGCTGGCCCTGCCGGGCCAGCTTCCTCCCGGCGATTACCGGATCAAGATCCGCGTCGCCGATGAGTTCGCGCAGGCCAGCGCGGAACAGGACGTGCCTTTCCGCGTCGGGGGCCGGCCCTTCCCTCAGGTGAAGGAGCTCACCGTGCTGAACCTCGGCTTCTATGCTGACGAGGCGGAGCGGGAGCCGATGGCGGAGCCTGTCTACCGGCCAGGCCAGATGCTGGTGGCCCGGTTTCAGGTGGCAGGATTCGCGTTGGGCGAGAAGAACCGCTTCGCAGTCGGATATGGGCTCCGGATTCTTGGCTCTTCCGGCAGGGAGCTGTTCGCACAGGAGGAAGCGGCCAGCGACGAGGGCGAACCGTTCTATCCGCGCCGGCTGCTGAACGGGATGCTGACGCTCAGCATCACCGAGGGCGTACAGGCAGGCGAATACACGCTGGTGGTCACGGTGCGCGACAAGGTAGGCGGACAGACGGCCGAGGCGCAGGCCGGCTTCCGGGTGGAGCGATAGGCTGCCGCGGGAGTTCTCCTCACAGAGTGAGACAAGCGGCGCGGATGCGGCACTAAACAACGGGAGGCCGCCGCGCCCTCATGGCCCTTTTCCGCACGCTGAGCGCCGCCGTGGTCGGCATTGAAGCCCGGCCCGTGGATGTGGAAGTCGACGTGTACCCGGGAGGATCGGAGCGCGACTTCTACGTCGTTGGCATGCCCGACATGGCGGTCAGGGAAAGCCGCCAGAGGATTCGTTCCGCCATTGCCAACAGCGGCTTTCCGCCGCCCAGCCAGACGGTCACCGTGAATCTCGCGCCAGCGAGCCTCCGCAAAGAGGGCGCCGGGTTCGACCTCCCCATCGCCACGGCGATCCTCGGAGCGATGGGCAGGGTTCCGGCGCGCGACGACCTGGTCCTCGTGGGAGAACTCTCCCTGGACGGCAGCGTCCGTCCGGTTCGGGGCGTGCTCCCCGTGGCAGCCTGCGCGCGGGCGCAGGGAGCGCGGGCGGTTGCCGTTCCGAAGGAAAACGCAGCCGAAGCGGCTGTCGTCGAGGGCCTCCAGGTCTACGGCGTTGCGCACCTGAACGAAGTCGTTGGGTTGCTCGCAAACCCGGAACGCTTCCAGCCGGATCTGCCCGCCGCGCCTCTGGAGACGTGGCAACCGGAGGAGGATCTCGATTTCCGCGACGTGCGGGGGCAGACGACCGCCAAACGGGCTCTGGAAGTGGCCGCCGCCGGCGGGCACAACGTACTGCTGATCGGCCCGCCCGGCTCCGGCAAGACGATGCTGGCGCGGAGGCTGGCGGGCATCCTGCCGCCGCTGACGCTGGAGGAGGCGCTCGAGGCGACGCGCATCCATAGCGTCGCCGGCGTTCTGCCCGGCGGGCAGGGCCTGTTGCGGAAACGTCCGTTCCGCGCTCCTCACCATACCATCTCCGATGCGGCGCTTGTCGGCGGCGGCATGGGCATGCCCCGGCCGGGCGAGGTGAGCCTGGCCCATCACGGCGTGCTGTTCCTCGACGAGTTGCCGGAATTTCCGAGGAACGTGCTGGAGCTGTTGCGCCAGCCCCTGGAAGAGCGGGCCGTCGTGATCGCGAGGTCGCAGTTGACGCTGCGCTTTCCGGCCGGCTTCACTCTGGTGGCCGCCATGAACCCGTGCCGCTGCGGCTACTTCGGCGATCCCACCCGCGAGTGCCGCTGCACGGGAGCGCAGATCCAGCAGTATCTGGGCAAGATCAGCGGTCCGCTGCTCGACCGCATCGACCTCCACATCGAAGTGCCCGCTGTGCCTTTTCAGGAGCTGCGCACGCGCAACGGCGGAGTGAGTTCAGCCGAGATGCGGCAGCGGGTCCTCGAGGCGCGGCAGCGCCAGCGGGCCCGGGGCTTCGTCAACGCCGAGATCCCGCCCGGGCGCCTGCGCGAGCTATGCCCGCTTGACGCCGCTGGCGAGCGGACGCTGGAGCAGGCCGTCCGGCGCATGGCGCTCTCCGCACGGGCGCACGACCGCATCCTCAAAGTGGCGCGCACCATCGCCGACCTCGCCGGGATCGAGGAGATTCAGGCACGGCACGTGGCCGAAGCCGTGCAGTACCGGAGCCTCGACCGGAGCTACTGGACCTGACGCCCACGCCCGGGGATCCGGCCCCGGAATCTTCCGATGTCACCAGGCGAGGGGGGAAGCATCCCGGAAAGTACGAGAGAACTTCTGGAACTTTGGTACTAGAACTATAGATCTATTCCGTGGTAGGCTGGATGTCAGGAAGGCTGGTCACCTTCCGATCCGCTTGCCTCGGAGCGAGACAGAAGATCCTCCGGCGAGGCGCTGTGGGCCTTGCCGGACTCGGCGGCTTTGAGCAGATGGTACAGGATCTTGTTCCGGGGCAGGTGCTGCTCTACCCAGTCAACGCCCTCCGCGGTGATCACGAAATCACTGCCTTCGGCCTGCCGGATAAGTCCCTTTTCCCGCAGGTACCAAAGGGTGAAGGAGAGGTGTTCGCGCGGCAGCGACATGAGGTTCTCGAATTCGAGGACGCTCATGCCGCAGGCTTCCGGACTGGAACGGCGGCGGCTGTAGAGCAGACAGAGCACTCCCATGCGGCGGTTCGCCTCGCCATCGATGCCCATGGCGAACTCGCGCAGGTGGAAGACGCTGAGCGGCTCCAGACGGCGGGAGTGGTACAGGATGTCGTAATCGGCCCGCCGTTGCGGATCGGAAAGCACGCTGAAGGCTTCGTTGAGCAGCATGAACCGCTCGGCGTCGCCGCTTTCCGGGTTGTCCGGGTGATACCGCGCCGCCAGCATGCGGTACACGCGGTGGATGGTTTCCAGCTCCGCGTTGGGGCTGATTTGCAGCAGCTCGTAGTAGTCGATGAATGTGTCCTGGGGCATGGCGATGACACTGCCTGGCTGACTCCGCCCAGGTGGGCGAAATCCGGGAGAATCCAACGGGTCGCAGAAAAAACTGCCTTGGCTGTGCCGAAATTTGCCCGGACGCTCGATTTCGGCCTCAGTGGAAGGTCCCCATACCGGGTCTGCCAGCTAGCTGCTCGCCCTCCGGCGGACTTTCCCCGGCCGCCAGAAGGCCATTTCTGCGCCCTTTCACAAGGTCGCCGCCATCAGGTTCCTCATCCTCACCAGGTCATACGCTGCCTCCAGCGTCAACAGCCATCGTAATTTTCTCCCTCCCCTGCAACTTCACCTTTCTCAGCCCCGCCCCCTTTCGCCCGCCCCCCAAAACTCTTCGACCAGCTTCCGCCTCTTCTGACTCACCTAGGATCCTGCGTGCCGCCTCGTCCGCTCATTCACCGCGCTGCGCCGACCCTTGCTGCCGTTCTGCGCCCCATGCGGCGTCACTTTCCGGTGCTCTTCTCTGTTCGACAACCCTCACGTGTCGTATCGGCTGTCGCTTGCCAGCGTCACCCGCCTCGTCCCTCCCGCAATCTCCCGCACCATCTCCACCGCCGCCTCCCGTTCGGCTCGCCCGTGGGCTCTCGTCACGCGCACGTTCACGATCAGCCCATGTCGGTTCGCCCCCAGCGCATGGCCCGGGTGGCCCCGCTTCGCCTCTGCCGTCTGGCCCTTCCGCCACAACAGCGCCTTCCCGTCCGTCACCGACTCCTGCGTCTCATTCCGCCGCCGCTGGTCGCGGAAGTCCACCTCCAGATTCCGCTCGCCCCCTCTCAGCTCGTCCTCGGTCGCCTCCTCCCGCTTCGGCGGGAAACTCTTCTGGCTCGCCCACGCCACCACCATCGTCCCGTCCACTTCAAAATGCCTGCTTGACATCAGACCCCGCTGCTTCGCCTACCGCACGATCCAGGCGAAGAGCTCCCGCGCCACAATCCCCTCCAGCAGCCGATCCCGATTCTTCGAGAACACCTTCGCGTGCCAGAGCTTCTCGTTCACCCCGGCCCCCACGAACCATCGGAACAGCAGGTTGTAGCGCAACTGCTCGAGCGGGCACCCGCTCGCTCGGATTGTATACAGCAGCATCAGCAGCAGGCCCGTAGAAGCCGCTCCGGCGGGATCGACGGCTGCCCCACTTCCCCTTAGATCTACTCGAAGGTGTGGTCGAGCCTCTACAGCAGCGCCTCGTCCACCATCGCCCGGATGGGCCGTAACGGGGGATCGGCCGGTACCATCTCCTCCAGGCTCGAGTACGGGAGCCTCTCCTGTTGGTGCAGGTCTTGTCCCCGAGCGGCGTCCTGCTCGACAGACGGTCAAAGCAGTTCCAACATGTCTTGTTCCGACGCTTCTTTCAGCGACCTGATTGATCGGAGGTTTGTTTCCCATGGAGGAGTTGCGGTTTGGAGAATCTTTGAGGAGGGTGTTCCTCATCTCGGAGGTTCCTTTTTATGCGGAGGCTTTGCGGGCGCTGCTGAGCAGGATCCCCGGTGTGGATCCGGTCGTGCCGGGCTTGGGTTGCGACGAAGTCCTGAAGCGGACAGCCGAAGGTGAGAAAGCCGACATTGTGATCGAATGTGGCGGTCTGGTCGACTGGAGCCGCATTGCAGAGCTTTCCCGCCGCATGGCTCCGCGCAGCGTCATCCTCCTGACCCGGCAGGTGCCGGCCGAGATGGTGTGTCAGGCGCGGGACTCTGGGGTCCGCGGGCTGCTCGATCTGAGGGTTCCTGTCGCCGAGCTGGTGCGCCGAATGGAGCGCGCGCTGAGCGGGGAGGCGGTATTCCCGGAAACGGAACCCTCTACGCTGCATGGCCCCAAGGCCATCCGGCTCACGCCACGGGAAGGTCAGCTCGTCACCCTGCTGGTTCAGGGCCTGAAGAACAAGGAAATCGCCTACCAGCTCGGCCTCAGCGAGGGCACGGTAAAGGTTTATCTGTCGAGGCTGTTCCAGAAAGTCGGCGCCAAGGACCGGTTCGAGCTGGCGCTGTTCGGCCTGCGCAACCTGGCCAATGGGGAATTTAGCTGCGTGGAGCCGGCACGGAGCCGCAAGAGCGTCAGTCCTGCGCCCATGGGACGCCGGGGATTGCGCACGCTGTTGGTTGGCACCCAGAATGGCTGGAACCAGACAGCGAGGAGCGCCATGGCCGGGTAGGTGGCGATGCGGATCATCATCCGCACGATTCCCAGGCAATCCACCAGGCAGGCGCAGGAAATGGCCTCCATGTTTGAGCTGTTGCCTGCGCGGAGACGTTCTTTTCTGCTGCCGCTGACGGCATCAGTGGCTCTGCACATGCTGGCCATCCCCGCCGGATTGCCCGTGCTGGAGCGAGGCCTGAACTGGAGGTTCCGCCCCGAGGGGCTGGAACGGGCGATCGCCCGCAACAGCCGGAAAGAACCGCTGTGGATCCGGATTCCTGACACTCCGCCGCAGCGGAACCTGCCAGCCGTCCGCTCCTCGAAACGCGAGCTTCGCCGTGCGGTGCGGCCCCTTCCGAACAGCGGAGCTTCTCCGGGTGGAACGGCAGGTCAGGCGCAGCCGGTGGTTCGGGCATCGGCGGTTGTTCTCCAGCCGGGAGCGCAGGTCGAGCCGCCGCGGGAGATCCCCCCGCTCAAGACGGTGGCTGTCTGGAGCGGCCCGAATCCCGGCCGCGTGGACGAACCGATCACCGCTGGGGCCGCCCAGCCCGGCATCGATCCCTTGCAGGCTGCCTCAGACCGTTCTGTCCGGGGCGAGCCTGTGGCGGCTCCGCCCAGGCTGCCCGTACCAGCTCCTGCCCTGCCCGAAGCGGGGCGCGGGCCGGTCTACATTCCCCCGTCAGGAGCCAGTCCGGTAGCGATGCTCAGGCAGTGGCTTCAGGAACCCGAGCTTCCTGTCACGGCCGCCACCACTGGCAAGCCAGCCGCGTTTGTGGTGATCACGCCAGAAAGGCCCCGGCCGGGGGAAACGGTTCCCGTTCCGCCGGGCAATCTGGTCGTGCTTGGTTCGGGAACCGGCACGGCCCCCCCGCCGCCTGATGGAACGACCCAGCGCCTGAGCGTGCCGCCCCCTGCGCGCTCCAGCATTGCGCGCAGCGCAGGGCCCGCGCGGGACGAGCCGGCATCGCCGCGCCTGAACGGCGCCCCCTCCCGCAGCGACAGGGAAGCGGAGCCTGCTCCGGAAAGGGCGAGCGCCGCCGCCTCCGCGGCTTCCGGAGGTTCGGCGGAAGCGGCGTCTGCTGCGGCGGGGTCCGCCGCCGCGCCGCGAATCATCCGCACCGCGATGGGGGAAATCCGCGCCAACACGGGGGCGGATGGCTCCGTTGTCCTCAGCTACCCCCAGGGCGGGGCATTCGACGTCGTCGTGGTAGATGCGCCGCTGCCGGAGCCGGTGGCTTCGAGCGCGCGGGCGTTGTCGGGAACCCCGGTCTATACCGCATACCTGAATGTCGGACTCCCGGTGGAGTGGATCCTGCACTATTGCGTGGCGGGCGGGGAGGCGGCCGTTCAGCGCCGCCATGCAGTGGTCACCCTGAGCGCTCCCAGTCCGCTGAAGGCGCCTTATGTGGTGGAGGCGCATCTTCCTCCGCCGCGATTCTGGCAAAAGCCGGCCCATCAGGTGTTCCACGCCGTCCTGAATGCCAACGGGCGGCTCGAAGGCTTGCGGGCGATCCAGACAGGCGGCGATGCGGATGTTCTTCTGGATGCATTGCGCAGGTGGGTCTTCCGGCCGGCCATGCGGGACAACGCGCCGACGCCCATTGAAGTCCTGCTGGTCATCCCCCCCTTCCGGCCATGAATCAGGCATCTGCCAACCCCGCCGCGCAGGCGCTGGACCTGTTGCTGGCCCGCCAGAATCCGGATGGCGGCTTCGGCCATGCGGCCGGACAAAGCTCGTGGGTGGAGCCCACGGCATGGGCTGCCCTGGCGCTGCACGGCCGGCCCCAGGCCAGCCGCGCCATGGCATGGCTCGCCGGGCAGCAGATGCCCGGCGGAGGGTGGCCCGCCCATCCGCAAACGCAGCGCGAATCCTGGGTCACCTCGCTTGTGGTGCTGCTGAAATGCATTCGCGGTGAATTTGACGAAGGCTGGCAGCGCGGCATGCACTGGCTGTTGGGCCATCCGGCGCGGCCCGGCCCGACGCCTTCCTGGCTGGACAGGCTGCTGCGCCGCGAACCCGCGGTGGTTCAGGATCACCAGTTGCTGGGCTGGCCATGGACGCCGGGCACCTCGGGCTGGATCGAGCCCACCGTGCACGCGGTGCGTGCGCTGCAACTCTGCCGTCCTGCCGCCGGCAATCCTGCGGTGCAGGAGCGGATCGGCCATGGCATCCGGATGATCCTTGACCGCCAGTGCCGGGACGGCGGATGGAACTACGGCAACAAACGCGTTCTGGGAGAGGATCTGGAGTCCTTCCCCGAGTGCACTGCGCTGGCCCTGATCGGCCTGGCCGGACGCGGCGGCCCGCCCGTGGAGCGAGGAATCGCCTGCGCGTTCCAGCACTGGAGCAGACAGCCCCGCGGCCTGGCGCAGGCGCTCCTGCGCATCGCCTTCCGGATGCACGGGGCTGCATTCGACGACAGGCCCGTCCGGGTCACCGCACGGACGGAGACATCCGTTCTGGCACTCGCCCTGATCGGCGAGCCGCAGGGTACCTGGAAGCTGTGGCAGGGAGGGAATGCCTCATGAACCGACGTCAGTGGCTCGTCGCCGGCATCGGCGCCGCAGGCGCAGCCTGCGTGAAACGGCAGACCCGGCCGTGGTCTCGCCGCGAGCCGGTTTTCGTGCTCAAGGCGGCCAGCTACGGCGGCGAGCTTGCCGGACCCATTCGCCGTGCGATTCAGGAAGCCGGCATTGCAGTCCGCGGCAAACGGGTGCTGCTGAAGCCCAACCTGGTGGAGTTCTCCCGCGCCACCGCAATCAACACGCATCCCCTTTTCGTGGCCGCCGTGCGGGAGGCCCTGCTGTCACTGGGCGCCGCGCAGGTTCTCATTGGCGAAGGCCCCGGACACCGGCGCGATACCTGGGTTCTGGCCGAAGAGGCCGGCTACTTCGACGCCATCCCCCGCTTCGAGAACCTGTTCGTCGATCTCAACCGGGACGAGGTCACCGAGGCGGGCAGCCTGGACGAATGGGGTCCGCTGTGGGCCCCAAAATCGCTCTGGGAGGCGGACCTCATCGTATCGCTGCCCAAGCTCAAGACTCACCACTGGGCAGGCGTCACGCTTTCCATGAAGAACCTGTTCGGCACCGTCCCGGGCAGCCTGTATGGCTGGCCCAAGAACGTGCTGCACCTGTATGGCATTGATCGGGCCATCGTGAAGCTGGCCGAGACCTATGCGCGCAGGACAGTGGCCATCGTGGATGGAATCACCGGCATGGAAGGCAACGGCCCCATCCAGGGCAAGCCGCGCCAGGCGGGAATCGTCGTGGCAGGAACCAATCTGGTGGCCGTGGACGCCACCTGCTGCCGCCTCATGGGAATCGACCCATCGCTCGTGCCCTCCCTCTCGATGGCTCAGCATCTGGGCCCGGTGGAGCCTGAGTGGATCGAACAGCGGGGCGAAAAGCCAGAGACCCTCCGGCAGGACTTCGCGCTCATGCCGATGTGGGCGTGGCTCCGTAGCCGCAAGAGCTGAACCGGGCTTTCAGGCCAGGTCGAACAACAGGATCTCGGCGCGGCCCCTCGCGGCAATCACCAGCCGTGGCTCGGCGGTGACTGCCGCCCCGTCCCCGGCAAGCAGCTCGAGGCCATTCAGCTCAACCGCACCCGACGCCACCTGGAGCCATGCGGAGCGCCCTTCTTCGAGCGCATGCTCCACGGCGTGCCCCGGGTCGAGCACCGCGGTCCACAGTTCAGCCGCCTGATGCAGCGGCAGGGCTCCGTCCCGCTCCGTGGGCGAGGCCAGCAGGCAAAGCCGGTTCAGCCGCTGCTCCAGCGGAAAGTGTTTCTCGAAATAGGAAGGCGGCAGCCCCCGCTCCGAGGGATGGATCCAGATCTGCAAAAGATGCAGCGGCTCAGAAGCAGAAGCGTTCGCCTCGCTGTGATAAACGCCCGTGCCGGCGCTCATCTTCTGGAGGTCGCCAGGCCGCAGCACGCCGCGCGCGCCGGTGGAGTCCTCATGCTCGAGCGCGCCGGAAAGGACCCAGGTGAGGATCTCCATGTCGCGGTGGGGGTGCCATTCGAATTTCCCGCCTGGCGCAATCCGGTCTTCGTTAATTACCCGCAGGGAGCGGAATCCCATCCATTCGGGATCATAGTAGCGGTTGAAGGAAAAGGAGTGGCGGCTGTCGAGCCACGCTGTGACGGTGGCGCCGCGTTCGTTGGCGGGACGCAGGCGGATCATGGGGCCTCCCCGGAATATCTGTTACAACAACCATTCCGTAGGATGTGCGCCCTGGGGCTCAGGATGCAAGCAGCCGCCGCAGCAGCCGCGTCAGCGTGGCCATGCGGGCAGGGCCAAGACACGCGAACTGGCTGCGGTGCAGCGCCAGCATGGGCTCGTCGAGCTGCCGCAGCAGCTCGAGCCCGGAAGCGGTAATGCCCACGCGCACGACGCGCCGGTCAGACGCCTGCCGGGTGCGCTTCGCAAGCCCCGCGGCTTCCAGCCGGTCAAGCAGCCGCGTGAGGTCGGGTTCGCGCGTCATCATCCGCGCCGCAATCTCGTGGCAGGCGAGCTGCTCCGGATGCGCTCCCCGCAGAATGCGCAGCACGTTGTACTGCCCGGGACGCAGCCCGTAGGGCTTCAGCAGCTCGGCCACCCCGTCCATCAGCCGGGCTGCGGCCCGCTGGAGCACGACGAATGCGTCCTGCTCCGGCGGCGCGGGCTTCACTGCGCCGCCTCCCGCACGGCGGCATTCGTCATTGTGATGAAGGCGTCGCGCATCGGCAGGACGGGGCGCCCGGTCAGTTGCGTCAGGAACACGCCCACCAGTTTCTTCTGCGGATCCACCCAGCCATACGTGCCGAAGGCGCCGCCGTGGCCGTAGGTGCCGATGCTCTGGCCGGTGAGCGTGCCCGCCGCATCCTTCGTTACCTCCCAGGTGAGGCCGAAGCCCGTGCCCGGATTGTGCCCTGCCGCAAGCTCGCCGGTGTGCAGCCGTGTCATCAACTCCACCGAGGAAGGCGCCAGCAGCCGCCGCCCGTTCCATTCGCCGCCGTTCAGCATCATCTGGTAGAACTGCGCGAGGTCCCACGCAGTGGAATAGAGCGAGTGCTCGGGGCCGGAATATCTTGCCCCTTCGCGGTATTTCAACGGATCGCCGCCCAGAATGTCATCGCCCGCCTTGACGAGCCTGCCCTCGCGGACCGTGTAAACAGGGGCGAGCCTCGGACGCTTGGCCGGCGGCAGGAACACATGCGTGTCCGTCATGCCGAGCGGCTGGAAGATGCGCGTTTCGAGAAACTGCTCGAAGCTCATCCCGGAGCGCACTTCGACGATGCGTCCCAGCACGGCGATGCCCGGATTCGAATACATCCAGCGGGTGCCGGGATCGAACAGCAGCGGCTGCTGCGAGTAGATCAGGCAGGCCTCCGCCAGCGTGCGGTCCATGCGGACCATGATGTCGCCGATGCCCGGCGCGGCCTGGCCCAGGCCCGAAGTGTGCGTCATCAGATCGCGGATCGTGATGGGCCGGGAAGGCTTCCTCAGCACGCGGACGCCGTCCTTCTCGCTTTCGATGACCATCTGGCCGCGGAATTCCGGCAGGTGGTCTTCGACGCGGTCATGGAGGCGCAGCTTGCCTTCCTCGGCCAGCATCAGGATGGCCACTCCGGTGAAAGGCTTGGTCATGGACATGATCTGGAAGATCGTGTCCTTCTGCATCGGCTTCTTCGCTTCCGCGTCCTGCCAGCCCGTCGCTTCGAAGTGCGCCAGCGCGCCGCGGCGCGCCACCAGCGTTACCGCGCCGCTCATCTGGCCGCGGTCGACGAATTCCTGCAACACCGGCGCGATGCGCTTCAGTTGCGCGGCGTCCATGCCGGCGCGGCCCGGCTCAGGTGCGGGCGGAGCGGCCAGCACGGACAGGGCGGAAACAAGGAAGGCCAGCGTGCGTTTCATGACGGGAAGCTCAACAGGGCATTATAAACACAGGCATTCCCATCATGATGAAATTTACGCGCAGAGAGCTGGCCGCACTGCTGGCCGTTCAGGGAAGCACCGGAGAGATTCCCCGGGCCGTCATCGAACGGCATGACCGGCAGGTGGAAGAGCTGCTGGCCAGGCAGCAGATGGATCCGCGCCTGCCGGGCTTTGGCAGTTATGCCGATGAGTACGGCCTCTTTCACGCGGGTTCGGCAGCGTGGGTGGCCCATGCCTGCATGGCCGCCTTCGCCTGCCCGGGTTCGAGGTTCCACCGCGACCCGCTGATGATCGGGCGCACCCGCGCTGCGGCCGAGTTCCTGCGAAAATCGCAGCACGAAGACGGCACGATTGACCTGCTCACCACGAATTTCCACTCGCCGCCCGATCTGGGCTTCGTCATGCATCATGTGGCCGCGGCGGTGGAGCTGGCCCGGCTGGGCGGCGCGCGTGAGGCTGAGGCGGCGCTGGAACCGTTCCTCCGCAGGGCCAAGGGCGCGTTGCTGGAAGGCGGCGTCCACACGCCCAACCACCGCTGGGTGGTCTGCGAGGCGCTGGCGATGCTGCATCACCTCGGGCAGGACGAGCGCTGCCTGCGCCGCATCCGGGAGTGGCTGGCCGAAGGCGTCGATATCGACGAAGATGGTCAGTTCTCGGAACGCTCCACCGGCGTCTACAATCCCGTGACGGACAAGGCGCTGCTGGTGACCGCGCTGCGCGCTTCCATGCCAGAGCTGCTCGACCCCGTCCGGCGCAACCTGGACTCCATGCTCTTTCTGCTCCATCCCGGCGGCGAAGTGGTGACGGAGATTTCCACGCGCCAGGACCAGTTCACGCGCGCCACAATGGACCGCTACTGGTTTCCGCTGCGCTATCTGGCGCTGCACGACGGCAACGGCCGCTGGGCGGCTCTGGTGCGGTCCATCGAAGACCGCGCCGCTTCGCTCAGCGAGTATCTGCGTTATCCGGAACTGCGGCGTCCGCTGCCCGCGCCCGAGCCGCTGCCGGAGCACTACCACCGGCTGATGAAGTCGCTCCGGATCGCGCGCATCCGCCGCGGCGCATGGGACGCCACCGTGCTGATGAACGGCAACAGCCGCTTTCTCACGCTGCGCCACGGCGCCTGCGCCGTGGAGGGGGTGCGCTTTGCCGCCGCCTTCTTCGGCAAAGGGCAGTTCCGCTGCGAGCGGTGGCAGCCCGTGCCGGGCGGCTACCGGCTTGCGCAACAGCTCGAAGGCTGGTACTGCCAGCCGCTCGGCGGCCCTGTGGGCGCAGGCATGGAGGACTATCGCGCTTCGCTCCCGAGGCGGCGGCGCACCGAAATCCAGCGGCTGGACTATGAAGCCGTGGTCACGGAGACGGCGAAAGGCGTGGCGGTGCGCATTCGCGCCCAGGGAACGGCGAACGTGCCGCTGGCGGTGGAGGTGATCCTCCGCGGCGAGGCGGAGCTGCGCGGCGTGGAGCCCGCGGCCGCCGCCGAAAAATCATTCCTGCTGAGAAATGGTTTTGCGGAAGTCCGGCAGGAGGGCCGCGGCTGGCGCTTCGGCCCCGGCCTGGCGCTGCACTCCTACACGCAGGTGCGGGGCGCGGAACTGAAGCCGCCCGGCCAGAGCGTCTACCTCTGCGGCTTCACGCCGTTCGATCACACGCTGGAGTTCACGCCCATCTGAGGCGCGCGTTCGAGCCGCGCCACCCGGAACAGCCCGCGCATCAGCGCCGGCTCCTCGTGCGTCAGTTGAAGCCCCGCCTCGGGCGCGAGCCGCGGCAGCGGCACGTTGAGATCGGTCGCCAGCAGCTTCATCAGCGGATTCAGCACGCGCCGCACGAGCCGCGGCCTGCCCCGTCCGTCGTGATACTTGTCGAACAGCGCGATGCGTCCGCCCGGCCTGAGCACGCGCGCCGCTTCACGCAGGCAGGCCAGCGGATCCGGCACGATGGCGACGATCAGATGCAGCACGACGCAATCGAAGCACGCATCAGGAAAGGCGAGCTGCTGCGCGTCCATCAGCGCGAACCGCACGGGCGAGGCGCACGGACGGGCCAGCGCGCGGCGCAGCATGCCCGGACTGGCGTCCACGGCATGCACGGAAAGCCCGGCAGGCAGCAGCGGCAGGTCGAGGCCCGTGCCGCATCCCGCAATCAGCACGCGTTCGCCCGCCCGCAGGGCGGCCAGCTCCAGCGAGCGGCGGCGCGGCGCGGCAAACGAGATGAACCGGTCGTAGAGCGGCGCGTACAGATCCCAGCGCCGGATGCGCCAGTTCATGCCACTCCGCGCAGCAGGCGGCTGAGCGCCAGCAGGTCCTGCCGCTTCGATTCATCCGGCACCGAACAGCCCGGCGCGCAGATCCACTTCGGCCCGGCAGCGCGCGCCTCTGCCTGCATTTTCTTCACTTCCGCCGCCGGCGCGCCCACCACGCGGCGGTGGTCCAGGCCTCCCATCAACACGGCGTCCGTCTTCTTCCGGGCAGCCGCCAGTGAGACGCCCGTTTCATGGGCGGAGTAGTGGATCACCTGGACCGGCCAGCCCTTCCAGAAGTGATCCAGGTAGACCTTCGCTCCGTGCAGGTGCAGGATATTGAGCGGCGCGTCCGCGGCAGCCTGGAGCACCATGCGGTCGAAGGGCTCGCTGAACTTGCGGTATTCGTCGAGCGTCAGCACGCCCTGTTGGGCGTTGTCGACGGCGAGGAAGATGCCCGAGGCCCCGGCCTCCAGCGCGCGGCGCACATGATTCGCCTCCGAGCGCGCGATCGCCTCCAGAGCGTCCAGCAGCGCCTGCGGCCGCGTCCGCATCAGCTCGAGCACGGCCTCTTTGGAAGCCACTTTCGTCGCCTGGTTCCACGGATTGAACACGGTCTCGACGAAATGTTTCGTGCCGGCAAGGCCGTCGCGGATCAGTTCGAGCGCGTGGATCTGCTCCGGGAACGGATTGTCCACCGGCTTCAGCTCGTACCATGCGCCGCCCTGCGGCTTCGGGTAAGGATAGTCGCTCATCACCTTCACGATGTCGAGCTGATAACGGCGCGCGAAGTCCAGCGTGAGCGCGGCGTGCTTCCGTCCGGGCTCGTTCTCGTCATGGAAGTGGTGCCAGAAGGTGAAAGGGGCGCGGTCCGGCGCGCGGCCCGCCAGCACGCGGTTCACGCGTTCCTTGGGCGTCATCCCCCCTTTGGCCGGCGCGGCAAAGGCCGCCATTTGAAGCAGGAAAGCTCTGCGGTCCTGCATCGGTTCCTCCTTGCAGGGTGGTTTCATGCCGGAATGGAGCTGCCGGGAATGACCGGCGGCTCTCGCAGTTCGGCGCAGCCGCGGCGCTCCGGCAGGAGCTTGCCCGGGTTGAACAGCCGCGCCGGATCAAAAGCCTCCTTGATCCGGCGCATCATCTCGAGCGATTCTTCCGTGAACTGGCGGCCCATCAGATGGATCTTCTCCATGCCGATGCCGTGCTCGCCGGTGATGGAGCCGCCTGCCTCCACGCAATATTCCAGGATGTCGAAGCCCGCCTTCTGCGCGCGTTCGATGTCGCCCGGGCGGCGCGCATCGAAAAGAATGATCGGGTGCATGTTGCCGTCGCCCGCGTGGAAGATGTTGCCGATGGCCAGCCCGCTGCGGCGGCTGACGTCTTCGATGTAGCGCAGCGTCGGCGCGATCTTCGTCCGCGGCACCACGCCGTCGTGCACGTAATAGAAGGGGCTGACGCGGCCAATCGCGCCAAACGCATTCTTCCTGCCCTTCCACAGAAGCTGTCGCTCCTGCTCGTCGCGCGCCTGCCGGATCTGGCGCGCGCGGCACTGCGCGCAGGCCTGACGCACCTGTTCGGCCTGGGTCGCCACGGCTTCCCGCACGCCTTCCAGCTCGATCAGCAGCACGCCGGCCGCGTCCAGCGGATAGCCGGCGTGCACCGCTTCCTCCACCATCTGGAGCATCGACCCGTCCAGCATCTCCACCGCCGCGGGCGTGATGGCGCGGGCCGTAATCTCGCTCACCGTGGTGGCGCAGTCGTCGACGGTGTCGTAGATGGCGAGAAACGTCTCGACCGCCTCCGGCTTGCGCATCAGCCGCACGATCACCTTCGTCACCAGGCAGAGCGCGCCCTCGCTGCCGGTGATCAGCCCGGTGAGGTCGTAGCCGGGCGAATCCGGCCAGAACGCGCCCGTCTGCACGATCCCGCCGTCCGGCAGCACCACCTCGAGGCCCAGCACATGGTTCGCGGTCACGCCATAGGCGAGCGTGTGCGGCCCGCCGGCATTCTCGGCCACATTGCCGCCAATGGTGCACGCCCGCTGGCTGGAGGGATCCGGCGCGAAGAAGTAGCCGTACGGCGCAGCAGCGAGGCTGATGTCCAGATTCACGACGCCCGGCTCCACCACTGCCCGCTCGTTCAGCGGGTCGATCTCCAGGATCCGGTTCATCCGGGCAAAGGAGACGAGGATGCCGCCCTGGCGCGGGATGGCGCCGCCGCTCAGCCCCGTGCCCGCGCCACGGCCTACAATCGGGATGCCGTGGCGGCGGGCCAGCTTCACGATCGCGCTGACCTGCTGCGCGCTGCGGGGGAAAACGACCACGTCCGGCCGGCCCTTGTCCACGCCGCCGTCGTATTCGTACAGCAGGAGGTCTTCAGGCCGGTCCAGAACGGCCCGCTCGCCGACAATGGCGGCCAGCTCGCGCTTCCAGTCGGGCATGGCGCCCCTCCCTGCCTTCAGGCTACAGCAGCGCTTCGATGGATTGGATCAGCTCCGGCTCCATCCAGTTGCGCGGACCGATGTGCTTCTGGCGCACGCGCCCGCGGCTGTCGATGACGTACGTTTCCGGGTACTTGAAAGTGCCGTAGCTCGAGCTGATCCGCGCTTCCGGATCCCGCGCGGTCAGGAAGCTCACGCGCATCTGCTTCAGAAACCGCTGGTAGGCGGCTTCGTTCCGGTCCACGCTGATGCCAAGCACCACCACGCCCTTCGGCTGAAGCTGCTTCGCCATCGCATCGAGCGAGGGCATTTCGTCGACGCACGGAGGACACCATGTGGCCCAGAAATTCAGCACGAGCACCTTCCCGCCGAAGTCCTTGGCCGAGATGCGGCGGCCGTCATCGGTGACGACCGTGAAGGCGGGCGCGCGGTCGCCCACGGCCACCACCTTCTCCCGCAGCGAATCCGCCACGATGAAGCACAGCGCCACCAGCACGAGCGCCGCTGCGGTCTGGATCGACACCAGCAGTTTCCGATTCGTCATAAAGGCTGGAACCTATAATTGTATCGAGGGACCGGCCCGCCGCATCTCACCTCTTGGGTTCGAGAGGATGCTGTTGACCCGCCGCATTGAGTTTTCCGCGTCGCACGTCTGCCGCCGGCCTGACTGGTCGGAGGCCGAGAACCGGGCCGTTTACGGCGACGAGGCCCATCCGCGCGGCCACGGGCACAACTATGTGCTGGAAGTCACGCTCGAAGGAGAACCGGATCCGGTCACGGGCATGGTCGTGGACCTGAAAGACGTGAAGGCGGTGCTCGAACAGGAAGTCGTCGCCCCCATGGACCACAGACACCTCAACGAGGAGGTTCCGCCCTTCGACCGCGTGGTGCCGACGACCGAGAATCTGGCTGTCGAAATCTGGCGCCGCCTCCGGCCGCGCTTCGAAGCCGGGCCGGCGCGGCTGAAGGCGGTCCGGCTGTACGAAACCGAGGATCTTTTCGTCGAATATGAGGGCCGCTGAGCAGAACGGGCCGCTGGTACGCGTCGGCAGGCGCTACCGCTTCTCCGCCTCGCACCGCCTGCACTCCGGGCTGCTGTCGGCGGAGCGCAACCGCGAAGTCTACGGCAAGTGCAACAACCCCTTCGGGCACGGCCATGACTATGTGATGGAAATCGTGCTGGCTGGCAGGGTGGATGCCGCTTCCGGCCGTCTTGTGCCGCTGGATCTGCTCGACGCGTTCGTGCAGCGGGTCTGGCTGGGCCAGGTGGACCGCCGCAACCTGAACCTCGACCTGCCCGAATTCGCCGCCCTGGTGCCCACCACCGAGAATCTGGCGGCCGTGGCGGCACGGCGGCTCGGCGAAGCCTGGCCGCACTGGTTTGGCGCGCTGCCAGTGCGGCTGGAGAAGGTTCGCATCCACGAGACGCGCAACAACATCTTTGAAGTGTTGGTTCCGCAGGCGGAACCCGGAGAACAGGAAAGCCATGAAGTCATCGTCGAAAGCCGTCGTGAAGGTGCTTGAGCACAAGCGCGAGGAGGGCCCCATTGCTGCCCACATGAGGGAGATCCTGCGCGAGCTCGGCGAGGATCCCCGGCGCGAAGGCCTGCTGGCCACCCCCATGCGCGCCGAAAAGGCGCTGCGGTTCCTGACCAGCGGCTACACGGCGGACATCCACAAGATCGTCAACGGCGCCATCTTCAACGAGCGCTGCGACGAGATGGTGGTGGTGAAGGACATCGAGTTCTTCTCCCTCTGCGAGCATCACCTGCTGCCGTTCTACGGCAAGGCCCACGTGGCCTACATTCCGAAGAACAAGATCATCGGGCTGAGCAAGATTCCGCGCATCGTCGACGTCTTCGCCCGCCGGCTCCAGGTGCAGGAACGCATGACCCAGCAGATCGCCGCCTGCATCCAGGAGGTGCTGGACCCGCTCGGCGTGGCCGTCATCACCGAGGCGCGGCATTTCTGCATGATGATGCGCGGCGTTGAGAAACAGCACTCCTCTACGACGTCTTCGGCCATGCTCGGAGAGTTCCGCCGCCGCAAGGAGACGCGCGACGAGTTCCTCTCTCATGTGCGGCATCAGGGGCTGGCGGGCTGGTAGAGCTGCGCCGGCACAGCCCGGCTTGCCCGCGCGGGCTCATCCGCTAGGATGGTAGGTAGCATGAGCCAGGACATCCGCCATTTCCAGGTGACCGACCCGTTCGGCAGGACATGGGACGTGGAATTCCGCTGGCAGCAGAATGCCATCTCCATCCGCCACGCGGACGCGGTGGACTGCAAGTACTACCTCTCCTGCGGGGAAGAGAAGCGCGAGCTGGTGGTGGCCCTCCGCCATCCGGATCTCCTGAAAGTGGCCGCCGAACGCGGCCGGCCCCTGACCGATCCGTGGGTCATCCGGCTGGCCGGCTGCCATGTCCGCCACATGATCTCCACCTGGGAGGATATGGACAAGGTCCTGGTCACCGTGCCCTACGACGATCTGGTCCGGCACAGCCTGGCCATCGCCCAGGAAGAGGAGCAGGAGCGGGAACGGGCCGCTTCGGCGCGCTGATTTTTCCCGTTGCATTCCCTCCCTCTCTTTGGCGACAATTCACACTGAACGCATTCAACACCCCTGGTGGGACGAGGTGAACCGGTCATGATTGAGTGTCCCGAGTGCGGCGCTGACATCGACGTGGAAGAAGACGAGCTCGACGAGGGTGAGTCCATCCTCTGCGAGGAGTGCGGGCGGAGCTTTCTCGTCGCCTCCGTCGACCCGCTCGAGCTGGAGCCCGAGGACGACGACTTCGACCTCGACGAAGAGTTCGACGAAGACGAGGAGGACTTCGACGAGGAGGAGGAGGATGAGGAGGAAGACGACGAAGACTGGCGTTAGCCGCTTCGCGCTCCTCCTTCTTGCGCTTTCCCTGCCCGGGCTTGCGGGGCAGAAGCCTGAACCTGCCGTGATCGCGGGAACCGTCTTCCGCGACCCCGGCTTCGCCCTCCCCGGCGCGGAAGTGGAAGTGGCCCGGGTGGCTCCTCCAGAGAGCGGCCGCCGTCCGAAGCCATTGCGGTCCAGGACCGACGGGCGGGGCGAGTTTGCCTTCCAGGTGCCGCCAGAGCCGGCCGAGTACCGGGTAACGGCGCGCGCCCGCGGTTACGTCATGGAAGAAAAGGTCGTCCGCCTCTCCGGGGGACCGGAGCGGGTAGACGTGTATCTGACGCTGAAACCGGCTGGGAGCAACCAGAAATGAAGAACGCCCGGCGCCTGATTGCGTTGCTGTTTGCGGCTTCCCTTCTGGCTTCCGCCTGGCAGTGGACCAACCAGAAGAAGGAAAAACCGCGCGACCCCACCATCCGCAACGTCTCCGGCATTGTCACGCTCCCGGACGGCTCGCCCGCCAGCGGCGCGGTCGTCCAGCTCAAGAACCTCAAGACGCTCCAGATCCGCTCCTTCATCACCCGCGAGGACGGCAAGTACAACTTCCAGAATCTTTCCACCAGCATTGATTACGAGCTCACCGCTACCTACAAGGATCTGGAAAGCCCCAGGAGGACCCTGTCTGTCTTCGACACCCGGCTCGACGCCGTGGTGAACCTGAAGCTGGATCGAAAGAAGGAGCAGTCCAAGTCAGAGGAAAAGCAAGAGGAGAAACAGCCATGACGACTTTGGCCGCATTCGCAGCCGCCCTGGTGCTGCTGGGCGCACCGGGCAAGGTGGATGTCATCAAGGCAACCAGCCTCGACGGCAAGCCCGTCGAGATCCAGACCGCCGGCAAGATCACCGCGGTGATCTTCATCTCGACGCAGTGCCCCATCTCGAACGACTACAACGAGCGCATGAAGGCCCTCTACAACGAGTTCAGCGGCAAAGGCGTGCAGTTCGTCTTTCTGAACTCCAACTCGACCGAGTCCTCGGCCGACGCCGCCGAGCACGCCCGCAAGAACGGCTTCCCGTTCACGGTTCTCAAGGACATCAATAACGTGGAAGCAGACCGCTTCGCCGCCGAGTTCACGCCGCATGTGTTCGTCATCGGCAGGAACTCGGAGGTCATCTACCGCGGCGCCATTGACGACTCCCGGCCCGCCGACAAGGTCACGAAGACCTATCTGAAGGACGTGCTCAACGCCGCCCTCGAAGGCAAGCCGCTGCCGTATACGGAAACGAAGGCCTTCGGCTGCACCATCAAACGGGTGAAGAAGTCCACGTGAGCAAGCCTGTTGCTGCCATTTTTCTGCTGGCTGCCAGCCTCGTCCACGGAGCGGATCTCCAGCCGTTGGACGAGGCTGGCTATCAGCGCCTCCTGGCTTCCGCCAAAGGCCGGGTCCTGGTGGTCAACTTCTGGGCCACCTGGTGCGCTCCCTGCCGCAAGGAGATGCCGGAGCTGGTGGCGCTGGCCTCGAAGTATCGAGCCAGGGGCCTCCAGTTTGTCACGGTCGCCATTGACGAGGAGAGCGACGCGCCCAAGGCGGCTGAATTCGTCACGAAGACGAAGGTGCCCCAGCCCGCCTACATCAAGCGGTTCCAGAACGACGAGAAATTCATCTCGATGGTGGATCCGAAATGGTCCGGCGGCCTGCCGTTCACTGTGGTCTATGACCGCGCGGGGAAGAAGGTGCGCGTCTTCCCCGGAGAAGTGGACATCAGAGAGCTCGAGCAGGTGATCCTGAAGGCGCTCTGAGCTCGAACCCCTACGGCTCTTCCCCGCGGATCAGGTCCTCGTACGTCTCCCGGCGGCGCACCACGCGCCACGCGCTGCCTTCCACCAATACTTCGCAGGGGCGCGGCCGCGCGTTGTAGTTGGATGCCATCACGAACCCGTAGGCGCCTGCGGTCATCACCGCCAGATAGTCGCCCGGCAGGAGATTTTCGATCTCGCGCTCCTCGGCCAGGAAGTCGCTGCTCTCGCACACCGGCCCCACGATGTCGGCGGTGATCCTGCCGCGGGCGGACTGCCGCAGCGGAAGCATTTCATGGTGCGCCTCGTACAGCGCCGGCCGGATCAGCTCGGTCATCGAGGCGTCGACGATCAGGAACTCCTTCCCGCCGCTGCGCTTCCGGTAGAGCACGCGCGCCAGCAGCGCTCCGGCCGGCCCCGCAATGTAGCGGCCGGGTTCGAGCAGCAGTTCGACCTCCAGCTCCGCGGCAAGGCGCCTCACGGCCGCGAGATAACCGCGCACGTCTGGTTTTGGGTCTTCCTTCCGGTAAGGCACGCCCAGCCCGCCTCCCAGATCGAGGAACCGGATGGGGATGCCCTTCGCCCGCAGCCGGCGCACCAGCGCCGCCATCCGTTCGGCAGCCTCAAGCAGCGGAGCGATGTCGAGAAGCTGCGAGCCGATGTGGCAGCTTGCGCCCTCCAGCGCAATGCCCGGCAGCGTGGCGGCGCGCTCGTAGAGCGCCTCGGCTTCCTCCATTGCGATGCCGAACTTGTGCCGCTGAAGGCCGGTGGAGATGTACGGATGCGTGGCGGCATCGACGTCCGGATTGACGCGGATGGCGGCGCGCGCCCGCCTGCCCGTGCGCACGGCAAGGTCGCTCAGCAGATGCAGCTCCGGCTCGCTTTCGCAGTTGAACGAATGAATGCCCGCCTCGAGCGCTGCCTCGATTTCGGCGCGCGTCTTGCCGACGCCCGAAAAGACCACCTTTGCCGGATCCGCGCCGGCGCGCAGCACGCGGAACAGCTCGCCGCCGCTGACGATGTCGAAGCCCGCTCCGGCGCGCGCCAGCAGCCGCAGCAGCGCCAGGTTCCCGTTGGCCTTCACCGCGAAGCACACCAGGTGCGGCAGCCCGCCCAGCCCTTCTTCAAACTCCCGCCAGGCCCCCATCAGCGCCGCCGAGGAGTACACATAGCAGGGCGTACCCGCCTTCTCCGCCACTTCGAGCAGATCGGCGTTTTCGCAGTGCAGCACGCCGTCCCGGTAATGAAACGCTCCGTTCATCCAGCCCCCGTCATTCCACTTTGAGCACGATCACCGTCTGGTCGTCATGCACGGGATGGCCTTCGCGGAACTGCTCGAGATCCGCCATCATCCCGTCGGCGATCTCCTGCGCCGGCAGCCCGCAGTGCGCCTCCAGGAAACGGCGCAGCCTGCGCCGCCCGTACTCCTCCCCGGAAGGGTTGGCCTGATCCTGTACGCCGTCGCTCACGAGCACGACGACGTCGCCCGGCTGCGCTTCAAACACCGTCTCGTCGTAGTCGACGTCCTCCAGCAGCCCCACCGGCACTCCCGCAGCGTGCGGTTGCAGGATCTGCCCGCCGCGGCACACCACCGGGGTGGTCGAGCCGGCGTTCGCCATCACGAACTCCCGCCGCCGCGCGCGCCACAGCAGCAGCAGCAGCGAGACATAGCGGGCGGGCACCTGCCGCTCCATCAGCGTGTCGTTCAGCGACCGCAGAAGCTGCGCCGGGCTGCGCCGCCGCGGCGCCGCGCCGCGCAGCATGCCGGTGAACAACGCGCCATAAAGGGCCGCTGCGGCGCCCTTTCCGCTCGAGTCGCCAAAGGCGATCATCATGCTCTCGTCGTCGTAGTCGAAGAAGTCGAACACATCGCCGCTGACCAGCCGCGCCGGCTTCATCCGGATGCCCACCTCGAGGCCCTGCACCGGCGGCGGCGTCTGCGGCAGGAGCACGGATTGCAGGTTGTGCGCCGCCTGGAGGTCCTGCTGGATCTCGCGCTCGCGCTGCGCGAGCTCTTCATAGAGGCGCGCGTTTTCGATCGAGATCGCCACCGAGGGCGCGATCAGCGACAGCATCCGCACGTGGTCGTCGTTGAAGTAGCCGAGGCGGCGGCTCTCCAGATCCATCACGCCGATCACGCGGTCCTTCACGATCAGCGGCACGGCCACCTCGCTGCGGATGCCCGGGTGCCACTCCACGTAGCGCGGATCGGCCGACGTGTCCGGCGCCAGCACCGGCTGCCGGGACTGCGCCGCCGCGCCGGTGATGCCCTTGCCGAGCGGCAGGGATTCGCTGGCGGCGGTGCGGTCGAAGCGCTGGCTGTAAAGGTTGCGCAGCACGCCCGCCTCTTCGTCCACCACCAGCACCATGAACGCGTCGTAGTTGATCAGACGCTTGATGCTCAGCGCGATTTTCTCAAGAAGCTGGTCGAGCTTGAGGATCGACGAAAACTCCTGCGCCATCGCCGCCAGCGTCCGCTGCGTGCGGCTCTGCCGCTCGATGCGGCGGTACAGGCGCGCATTCTCCACCGCCGCCGCCACGCGCGAGGCGATGAGCTGAAGCAGCGCCCGGTCCTGTTCGGTGAAGGCGTTCGGCGCGGTGGACTGAAGGTCGATGACGCCCACCAGCTTCTGGTGCAGCACCATGGGCACGGCCAGCTCGCTGCGCACCGCGTCCATCGCGTTCAGGTAGCGGCTGTCCTCGCGCACATCGCCCACCAGCACCGGCCGCCGCGTCGCCGCCGCCGTTCCCGTGAGCCCTTCGCCAAGCCGGATGACCAGGTTCTGCACCACTTCGCGGCGGTGCCCCACCGCGTAACGGATGCGCAGCCCCTGCCGGCGGTCGCTCCACAGCAGGATGGCGAACAGCTCGTGCGGGATCACCTGCCGCACGATCGACGCGACGCTCTCCATCAGCTCGTTCAGGTCGAGCGTCTCGCCCGCGATGGAGGAGACTTCGAGCAGGAAATCGAGCAGCTCGGCGCGGTCGCGGAACCGGACGCGGCTCCTTCGTTCCTCTTCCATGGCGCTCTAGCGGGAGGCCGCCTCCACGATCTTCACGCTGGCGCTCGCTCCGATGCGCGTCGCCCCGGCGGCGGTCATCGCCTTCAGGTCTTCCAGCGTGCGGATGCCGCCGGAGGCCTTCACGCCCATCTGCGGCCCCACGATGCGGCGCATCAGCGCCACGTCAGCGGCGGTAGCCCCGCCTTTGGCGAACCCCGTGGACGTCTTCACGAAGTCCGCGCCAGCCAGCTTCGCCAGCGCGCAGGCGATCGCCTTCTCCGTGTCATCGAGCAGCGCCGTCTCCAGGATCACCTTGAGGATCGCGCCGCGCCGGTGGCAGGCCTCGGCCACCAGGCGGATGTCGGACTCCACCACGCCGTAGTCTCCGCTCTTCAGCGCGCCGATGTTCATCACCATGTCCACCTCCTGCGCGCCGTCCCGCAACACCAGCTCCGTTTCGCACACCTTGGCCGCCGTGGACGTGGCGCCCAGCGGGAAGCCGACCACCGTGCAGACCTTCACCGGCGAGCCCCGCAGCTCCTGCGCCACCAGCGGCACCCAGTGCGGGTTGACGCACACGCTGGCGAACCCATAGCGGCGCGCCTCGCGGCAGACGCGCACAACGTCCTCCCGCGTCGCCTCCGGCTTCAGGATCGTGTGATCGATCAGCGCCGCCAGCGCCGGGTCGACGCGCGTCAGCCGCTCGCCTGCCGATACGCGGTCGGCTCCGGCAGCCACGATGGCGCGCGTCTTTTCCGCGCACATCTGCACGCAGCGCTGCACGCAGCCGGGGCACACGTCCTGGCAGCCGGCGACGCCTTCGCCCCCTGCGCCCGCCAGCAGCTCTTCCGCAATTTCCGCCGCTATCCTTTCGAGTTCTGCGGAGTCCACGATGAATACCGCCGTTCGATTTCCGTGATTTTCGCGGCCCGTGCGGCGTGCCGGCCGCCCCCGCACGGCGTGGCGAGCCATGTGCGCACCACTTCTTCCGCCTGGCTCGGGGTCAGCATGCGGCCGCCCAGGGTGAGCACGTTGGCGTGGTTGTGCTCGCGGCTGTTCCGCGCGGAAGCCCTATCATAGCATAGGGCTGCGCGGATGCCCGGCACCTTGTTGGCCGCCATGGCGCTGCCGATGCCCGCGCCGTCCACGATCACGCCCAGCGCCGCGCGCCCTTCGGCCACCCGCAACGCCACGGCATGGGCGATGTCCGGGTAATCCGCCGTTTTCTCCTCATATACGCCCACATCGTCCACGTGCCAGCCAAGCTCCGCGAGCAGCGGCTTCAGCCGCTCTTTCAGCGCGAATCCGCCATGATCGGCGCCGATGGCGATGGTGCGCTCCGGCTCCGCCGCCGCCAGCTCGTCCGCATCCAGCTCCAGGATTTCCAGCCCGCGCTCGCGGGCCAGGTCGCGCGCCGAGGGCGTCCACAGCGCGCCCCGCTCCACGCGGAACACGCCCTGCGCCGGCAGGTCCCTTTCGGTGACGACGCGCCGCATCGCCTCGATCATCGCACACTGCGCCGTGCCGATTCCGGGAACAGCCGGAGCGGCGATCCCGTATACTAAGGCGAAACGGAGGCAACCATGGCCCTGGGCGACCAGCTTCGCTCGTTTATCAAGAAACAGTTCATCGACGTCATCCAGTGGACGGACCAGGAGGAGGGCGTCCTCGTCTACCGGTATCCCATGCAGGACATGGAGATCCAGAACGGTGCCAGACTGACCGTCCGCGAGAGCCAGGCCGCAATGTTCGTCAACGAAGGCCGCTGCGCCGACATCTTCGGCCCGGGGCTCTACACGCTGAACACGAACACGCTGCCCCTGCTCACCAACCTCATGAACTGGGACAAGCTTTTCCAGAGCCCGTTCAAGAGCGACGTCTACTTCTTCAGCACGCGGCAGCAGATCGGCCAGCGATGGGGCACCGCGCAGCCGGTCACCATCCGCGACCGCGACTTCGGCGCCGTCCGCCTGCGCGGCTATGGCGTCTATAGCTGGCACATCGAGAACCCGAAGCTCTTCCTGACAAAGGTGAGCGGCTTCGGCGAGAAATACACGCTGGCGCAGGTGGAGCCGCAGCTCCGGCAGATCATCGTCGCCCACATCTCCGATGCGTTCGCCCAGAGCGGCCTGCCCTTCCTCGACATGGCCGCCAACTACCTGGAGGTGGGCGAGCGGATCCGTGCCACGGTTGCGCCGGTGTTTGCCGAGCTCGGCATCGCCCTCGACCAGTTCGCCGTCGAGAATCTCTCGCTGCCGGAGGAACTCCAGAAATTCCTCGACACGCGCGTCGGCATGAACATGATCGGCAACATGCAGCAGTACACGCAGTACCAGGCGGCGCAATCGCTGCCGATCGCCGCGGCCAACGAAGGCGGCGGCGGGCTGGCCGGGCTGGGCGTCGGACTCGGCGCGGGCCTCGGCCTCGGCAACGTGATGGCGCAGTCGATGGGCGCGCAGATGCAGCCGCCGCCGCAGCCCCCGCAGGCTCCGCCTCCGGCCGGTGCGCCCCCGGCAGCGCCTGCCGCTCCAGCCGCGGCCGCGGGAGCCGCAGCCGGGGCCGCCGCAGCCGCGGCGATGAAGTTCTGCATGGAGTGCGGCCAGCAGATCCCGCGCGCGGCAAAGTTTTGCCCCGAATGCGGCAAACCGCAGGCGTGAACCCTCTTTTCCGCAGGCCACTGCCATGACGCCCGGCCTCGAGTGGGTTGTGGAAGCAGGAGGCTGCGATGCCGCACGGCTGGCCTCGCAGTCCGCGCTCGAGTCGCTGTTTGCGGACATGATCGCCGCGCTGGATCTGCACCCTGTGTCGCCGCCCGTCTGGCAGAAGTTCCCGGGCGCGGGCGGCATCACCGGCATGGTGCTGCTCAGCGAGTCCCACCTCGCCGTGCACACCTATCCGGAGCACGGCTTTCTCGCGCTGAACCTCTACAGTTGCCGCCCGCGCCCGCCGTGGGATTTCCCGGCGGAGCTCGCGCGGCGCTTCGGAGCTTCCAGCGTCCGCGTGCGGTCTCTCGAAAGGAGCCTGCCGTGAGGCGCACGGCGGAATGCCCATCCTGCGGCGCTCCGGTGCAGTTCGCCTGGTCGGCTGCGGTGCAGACCGCCTGCCCCTACTGCCACTCGATTCTCGTCCGCCATGACGTGAATCTGGAGAAGGTCGGCATCACCGCCGATCTTCCGCCGGACGCGAGCCCCATCCAGCTTTTCACTGAGGGCATCTTCGACAACCGGCGCTTCACGGTGATCGGGCGCATCCGCTACGAGTGGGAGCAGGGCGCCTGGAACGAATGGCACCTGCTGTTCCAGGACCAGACCAGCGGCTGGCTCAGCGACGCGCAGGCCGAATACGCCGTCAGCTTCCTGGTCCAGCCGCCGGCGCAGTTGCCGCCTCCCGATCAGCTCGCGCCGGGCAGGATCCTCCAGATCTCCGGCGCGGCGTTCTACGTGACGCACCTGACGCGCGTGCGCTATGTGGGCTTCGAGGGCGAGCTGCCGTTCACGACGGCAGACCGCTCGGAGTTCCTCACCGCGGACCTGCGCACCTTCGATGCGCGCTTCGCCACCATCGACTACTCCGAACAGCCGCCGCTGCTGTTCGCCGGGCGCTTCGCCGCCTTTGACGAGCTGCGGCTGTCCAACCTGCGGGAGTTTGAAGGATGGTGACCCAGAACCGCGTGCCGGCGCCGAAGCCCGTCTCGTGCCCGAACTGCGGCGGCCGCATCGAGCTGCGCGGGTTTGCGCACACGCGCTCGGCCGTCTGCCTCCAGTGCTGCACCGTGCTCGACACGGCCACGCCGGAGCTGAGGATCCTCCAGCGCTTCGACGAACGCCTGCGCGTGCGTCCGCTGATCCCGCTCGGCACGCGCGGCCAGATCCAGGGGAAGAAATGGGAGGTCATCGGCTTCCAGGTCCGCACCATCCAGGTCGAGGGCACATCCTATAGCTGGCACGAGTATCTTCTCTTCAACCCCTACGCCGGCTTCCGCTACCTCACCCATTACGACGGGCACTGGAATTTCGTCGCCACCGTGCGGGCGCTGCCGGAATTCACCAGCGCGCAGGGGCGCAAAGCGGTGCGGTTCGAGGGCAGAACCTACAGGCACTTCCAGAGCGCGCAGGCTGTCACGACGTTCGTGATGGGTGAGTTCCCGTGGGCGGTGCGCGTCGGCGAAGCGGTGAAAGCCGACGATTACGTCGCGCCGCCGTATGTTCTTTCGGCCGAGCACGACGGCAGGGAGATCAACTGGTCGCAGGGCGTCTACATGGAAGGCTCCGAGGTCTGGAAGGCCTTCGCGCTGCCGGGCGCGCCGCCCGCGGCGCACGGCGTGTACGCGAACCAGCCCAACCCCCATCTGGAAAGGATGCGGCGCGCCTGGCGCACCTTCACCGTGCTCGGCGTCCTTTGGGTGGCGGCGCTCGTGGCCCATCTGGCGCTGTCTGCCAACCGGGAGCTGTTCCGCGGTTCCTACCGCTTCTCGGCCAGCTCGCCCGGCGAACACTCCCTCGTGACGGATGTGTTCACCGTGCCCCGCGAGGGCAATGTGAAGATCGAGATCCGCACGGACCTCGACAACAACTGGGCCTACTTCAACATGGCCCTGCTGGCCGAAGACGGCTCGCGCGGCTTCGACTTCGGCCGCGAAATCAGCTACTATCACGGGCGCGACCCGGATGGAAGCTGGAGCGAAGGCAGCCGCTCGGATTCGGCGACGCTGGCGCGCGTGCCCGCCGGCCGCTATTACCTGCGCATCGAGCCGGAGATGGATGCGCAAGCCAGCTTCGGCTCCTCCGCCGGGATGAACATGAATTACGAGGTCATCGTTCGGCATGACGTGCCGCGGCTGTGGCTGTTCTTCCTCGCTCTGCCGCTGCTCCTGATTCCGCCGGCGCTCAGCTCCCTCCGCGCCCTCGGCGTGGAATCCGCGCGCTGGTCGGAAAGCGATTACGGCACTATCCCAGGCTATTCCGCGGATTGAGAAGATGAGACTCTCGCTGCCCTATCTGCTGTACGGACTGCTGCTGCTGGCCGGCGCCAACCACGCCGCGCGCTCCGGCTGGTTCGCCTCGTCCGCCACCGAGCTTCGCAATGTGCCGAGATCCATCCGGGAAAACCCGGGCGTCTACCGCTCGCACTACCACTGGCTGCCCCGCTGGTTTGGAGGAAAGTGACCCATGAGTTCCATCGTGCATCTGGATGCTCTTCTGAACGCCGTCATCTTCGCGGTGCTCGGCGTGGTGATTCTCGTCGTCTCCTTCGTCCTGTGGGACAAGATCACGCCCTACGACCTCTGGAAGGAGATCATCGAGAAGCACAACACCGCCCTGGCGATTTTCGCGGGGCTGATGGCGCTCGGCATTGCCATCATCGTCGCCGCGGCGGTCCACTAGCCGGAGCGCGGTGGGAAATGGCATTCGTCCTTTTCCTGTCGGTCTTCCTTATCGCCGCCTGCGGGCTCGTCTACGAGCTGATCGCTGGCGCCCTGGCCAGCTACCTGCTTGGCGACAGCGTCTTGCAGTTTTCCACGGTCATCGGCACGTATCTGTTCGCGATGGGCGTGGGCTCCTGGCTGTCGCGCTACCTCACGCGGCAGCTCGTGGCGCGCTTCATCACCATCGAATTGATGGTGGGGCTGCTTGGCGGCTTCTCCTCCACGCTGCTGTTCTTCGCCTTCGCGCACACCGCCGGCTTCCGCCCGCTGCTGTACGGCCTGGTCCTCGCCATCGGCGTGCTCGTCGGGCTGGAGATTCCGCTGCTGATGCGAATCCTGCGCGAGCGCTACCAGTTGCGCGAACTCGTCGCCAACGTGCTGACGTTCGATTATCTGGGCGCGCTCGGCGCCTCGCTCGTTTTCCCGCTCTTTCTGGTGCCGAGGCTCGGGCTGGTGCGCGGCGCCATGCTGTTCGGGCTGATCAACGCGCTGGTGGCGCTGTGGTCCACGTGGCTGTTCCGCAGCCATCTCCCGCAGCCGCTGGTGCAGCGTGCCGCTTCGGCGCTTGTCGTGCTCGCCCTCGGCGCGGGGCTCGCCTTCGGAGAGCGCATTACCGACACCGCGGACGCCGCTCTCTATTCCGACGATGTCATCCTCGCGCGGACCACGCCCTACCAGCGCATCGTCCTCACGCACTGGAAAGACGACTACCGCCTGTACCTGAACGGGCATCTACAGTTCTCCTCCCGCGATGAGTACCGCTATCACGAGGCGCTGGTCCATCCCGGCCTTGCCTCCGTCGCGCTGCCGCGCCGCGCGCTCGTGCTCGGCGGAGGCGACGGCCTCGCCGTGCGCGAGATCCTGCGCTACCCCACCATCGAGTCCGTCACGCTTGTCGATCTCGACCCCGAAATGACGCGGCTGTTTTCCACGCACCCTCTGCTGGTCCAGTTGAACGGCGGCTCGCTGAAGGACCGCCGGGTGCGCGTCGTCAACGCCGACGCCTTCCCCTGGCTGGAAGCCAACCGCGACACGTTCGACTTCATCGCCGCCGACTTTCCCGACCCGAACAACTATTCGCTCGGAAAGCTTTACACGACGGCCTTCTACCGCTTGTTGAAGCGCGCCCTGGCCGCCGGCGGCGCCGCCTCGGTGCAGTCGACTTCGCCGATGTTCGCGCGGCAGTCGTTCTGGTGCATCCACGAAACGCTGAAAGCTGCCGGATTCCGCACCTACCCGTACCATGCCTACGTGCCTTCTTTCGGCGAGTGGGGTTACGTGCTGGCCACGCATGGCAACTGGCAGCCGCCGCAGCGCCTGCCCCGGGGGCTCCGTTTCCTGACGGTGCAGAACGTCGCCTCCCTCTTCGAGTTCCCGCCGGATCTGGCGCCCGTGCCCGCCGCGCCCAACCGGCTTTTCGACCAGGTGCTGGTCCGCACCTACGACCGCGAATGGCGCGAGATCGTGCGATGAGCGGCCCGAGCCGGCGTGAGTTCGGCTTTGCGATCCTCGGCCTTCTGCCCAGGTCGGAGGCGCGCATCGAAGGCGGCTTTGTGTTCGAATCGGAAACCGAAGGCCCGGACCTCGGCCACCGACTGCGAGACCGCGCCGCCTTCCCCGCCCCCCGATCTGCAAAACGAACCGAAACTCTCATCATCGGAGGCGGCGTGGCGGGCCTGTCTGCCGCATGGCGCCTGCACCGCCGGGGCTACCGCGACTTCGCAGTGCTCGAAATGGAGAAGCAGCCGGGCGGCAACGCCCGGTGGGGAGAAAACGAAGTGTCCCGCTTCCCCTGGGCGGCGCACTATCTCCCGGTTCCGGACCCGCGCCAGAAGCTCACGCGCGAACTGTGCAGCGAGCTGGGACTGCTGGACAACGGCCAATGGAGCGAGCGGCACCTCTGTCATGAGCCGCGGGAGCGGCTTTACATCCACGGGCGCTGGCAGGAGGGAATCGAGCCTGCCGTCGGACTTGGCAGGGAGGACATCCGGCAATTCGACGCGTTCCATTCCATCGTCGGCGAGCTGCGCCAGACGGGCGCCTTCCGCATCCCGATGGAAGAAGGACTGGCGCGCTCGACGCCCGCCATCCGCAGCCTGGACCAGATGACGTTCAGCCAGTGGCTGGACAACCACGGCTTTTCCTCCCCTTACCTGCGCTGGTATCTCGACTACTGCACCCGCGACGACTACGGCACGCCGCTCGATACCATTTCCGCGTGGGCCGGGCTTCACTACTTTGCAGCCCGCGAGCCGCACGAGCTTGGCCCGCTCACCTGGCCCGAGGGCAATGGCTGGATCGTGCAGCGCCTGCTGGAGCGCGTGGGCAGCCATGTGCACACGGGCGCCATGGCGCGCCAGATCCGCCGCGCGGGCGGCCGATGGCACGTGCTGGCGGGCAACGCAGAATGGGAGGCGCGGTTCGTGATCTTCGCCGCGCCGACGTGGCTTGCCTCGTGGATCATGGACCCGCCCCCGGCGCGCTGGCCCTTCGAGTATGCCCCGTGGGTGGTGGCCAACCTGACGCTGCGCCGCTGGCCGGCCAACCGCGGGCTGGATTATGCCTGGGACAACGTCTTTTACAATTCGCCGTCGCTCGGCTACGTCATTGCCACGCACCAGAGCGTCAAAACATTTCAGCCGGAAACTGTCTGGACCTGGTACATGGCGCTGGCTCCGGGGCGCGCCGCCGACCAGCGCCGCCTGCTGCTCGGCGGCGATTATGCCTGGTGGAAAGAGGCCGTCCTGGCCGATCTGGAGCGCGTCCACCCGGACATCCGCCATTGCGTGCGCCGGCTCGACATCTTCCGCATCGGGCACGCCATGCCACGCCCCGCTCCGGGCGCGATCTTTCACGAGGAGCGCCGCCGCAGGGCGGAGCCTGCCGGAACGCTCGTCTTCGCCAACAGCGACCTGAGCGCGCTGTCGCTGTTTGAAGAAGCGCTCCATCGCGGCGTCCGCGCCGCAGACCACATTCTGCGGCTGGCCTCGCGCGCCGGAGCCTGAGCCGCGCTCACCGCGGGTAAGGATGCCCGCGCAGCATCGTCAGCGCCCGGTAGATCTGCTCGGCCAGCACGGCGCGGGCCAGCTCGTGCGGCATCGTCAGGCGGGAGAGCGAGATCAGCCGGTCCGCCTTCGCCTTCCAGTCCGGCGGCAGCCCGTCATGGCCGCCCACGACGAAGACCAGGTCGCGGGCCTCGCGCTCGGCCGTTTCCACAAGCCGGGCGAACTCGCGCGAATCCGGCTCCTCTCCGCCCGGATCGAGCAGAACCTTCCGCCCGCCCGCATGGCGCGCGAACGGATCATAGCGGCGCGGATCGATCTCCCGCATCTCGCACTGCATGTAGCGCGAGCTGCGCCGGATGTACTCCGCGGCGAGCGCATTCAGATGCGCATCCCGGGCCCGGCCCACGTACAGCAGCCAGAGCTTCACGCCCACAGTATCCCTTGCCCGAGCCCTTGAGTCCATTGCGGCAATCCTGTTACGGTGGGAGATGGCCGCCAGGGCCCGCCATGGATTGGTTTAAAGCGAAAAAGATCGAGAAAGCCTCTACCGAGGAGCGCCACGTCCGCACGGAGGGTCTCTGGGTCAAGTGCGACTCGTGCCGCCAGATCATCTGGCGGAAAGAGATTGAGGAGAACCTGCACTGCTGCCCGAAGTGCGGCTTCCATTTCCGCATCGATGCGCGCACCCGGCTCAGGTACCTGCTCGACCCGGAACCGGCGTGGCAGGAGCATGATGCCGGCCTCGTCTCCACCGACCCGCTCGAGTTCGTCGACTCCAAACCCTACAAGGAACGGCTCGCGGCCATGCAGAAGGAGCTGGGGCTCCGCGACGCGATCATCTCCGTCACCGGGAAGCTGGCCGGCCGCACCGTGCACGTCTGCGCGCTCGAGCTGAAGTTCATCGGCGGTTCGATGGGCGCGGTGGTGGGGGAAGTGATCGCGCGCGCCATCGAGCGCTCCATCCAGACGCGCGATCCGCTCATCATCGTCAGCGCATCGGGCGGCGCGCGCATGCAGGAAGGCGCGGTCAGCCTGATGCAGCTCGGCAAGATCAGCGCCCTGCTGATGCGGCTGGACCAGGAGCGCGTTCCCTTCATCAGCGTGCTGACGGACCCGACGACGGGCGGAGTCACGGCCAGCTTCGCGATGCTGGGCGATCTGAACATCGCCGAGCCGGGCGCGCTGATCGGCTTCGCCGGGCCCCGCGTCATTGAGCAGACCATCCGCCAGAAGCTGCCCGAAGGCTTCCAGCGGTCGGAGTTTGTCCTCGAACACGGCTTCCTCGATGCCGTGGTGAAGCGGAGCGAGCTGCGCGGGTTCATCGCCCGGGCGCTCGACTTCTTCTGCGGTCCTCTCGCCCAATGAGAGTCGCGCTCCTGTTCCTCCTTGCCGCCCTTTCCGCCCCGGCCCAATATGACATCCTGATCCGCAACGCGCGCGTCATCGACGGCACGGGCAACCCGTGGTTCCACTCGAGCATTGCCATCCGCGAGGGCCGCATCGCGGCCATCGGCCGCCTGGAAGGCGCGACCGCGAAGCGGGTCATCGATGCCGGCGGGCGCGTCGCTGCACCCGGCTTCATCGACGTGCACACGCACGTGGAAGGCGCGATCGAGAAAGTGCCGCGCGCCGACAATTTCCTGCTGGATGGCGTCACCACCATTGTCACCGGCAACTGCGGCGGAAGCGCGCAGAATGTCGCCGCCTGGTTCCAGCGGCTGGAAGAGCTGGGCGTCGGCGTCAACGTCGCCACCCTCATTGGCCACAACACCGTGCGCCGGCAGGTGATGGGCACTGAAAACCGTCACGCGACGCCCGAAGAGCTGGCGCGCATGAAGGAGCTCGTCCATGCCGCAATGCAGCAGGGCGCCGTCGGATTCTCCACTGGACTGATTTACATCCCCGGCGCTTACGCCCCCACCGAGGAAGTGGTGGAGCTGGCCAAATCGGCCGCTGTGTACGACGGCGTCTACGCCTCGCATATGCGCGACGAAGGCGCGCAGATTCTCGACGCGATCCACGAGGCGGCGCGCGTGGGCGAGCAGGCGGGCATGCCGGTGCAGATCTCGCACTTCAAGATCGACACGCCGCGCATCTGGGGTTTCAGCGAGAAATCCATCGCGCTCGTCGAGGAGTACCGCCGCCGCGGCGTGGACGTGGTCGTCGACCAGTATCCCTACGACCACGCCTCCACCAACCTCGGCATCACGCTGCCTGCGTGGGCGCTGGCCGGCGGAACCGACGCGTTGCGCGAGCGGCTTTCGAATCCGGAGACGCGCTCGCGCATCGTGGCCGAAATGCAGCAGCGGCTGAAGGATCTCGGCCACCCTGACTTCTCTTACGCCACGGTGGCTTACTTCGAAAAGGACCACTCATGGGAAGGCAGGAACATCGCCGAAATCACGCGCCTGCGCGGGCTGGAGCCGACGATCGCGAACCAGATCGAGACGATCTTCCACATCCTGCTCAACGGCGGCGCGCAGATGATCTACCACTCGATGGGCGACGTGGACATCGAGCGGATTCTGCGGTATCCGAACACGGCCATCGCCAGTGATGGCGGCGTGCGCGTCTTCGGCGAAGGAATGCCGCATCCGCGCTCCTACGGGACCAACGCGCGCGTGCTGGCTGAGTATGTCCGGCGGCGCGGCATCCTTACTCTGGAAGACGCCATCCGCCGCATGACCTCGCTGCCGGCGCGCACGTTCCGTTTCCGGGACCGCGGCCTTCTGCGGGAAGGATTCGCCGCCGACATCGTGGTTTTCGATCCTGCGCGCGTCCAGGACAAAGCCACCTATACGCGACCTCACCAGTACAGCGAAGGATTCGACTACGTCCTGGTCAACGGCGTCGTGATGGTGGAGGAAGGCAGGCTGACGGACGCGCGCGGCGGGCGCATCCTCCGCCACCGCTCCGGAACCGTCCAGCCATGATCAGCCTCGTCCGCGCCGGCAAGCGCTTCGGGCCGAAGGTCCTGTTCGAGGACGTCAACTGGCTCATCACGCCCCAGGACCGCATCGGACTGGTGGGCGCCAACGGCACTGGCAAGACAACGCTGATGAGGATTCTCGCCGGGCTGGAAACGCTCGATACCGGCGAGTGCAATGTCCAGAAGGGGATCACCGCCGGCTACCTCCCGCAGGACGGCCTCACGCTCAGCGGCAGAACCGTCTTCGAAGAATGCCTGTCCGTGTTCGAAAGGCTCCGCGCGATGGAGCGCGAGATGGAGCAGACGCTCGAACGGCTGTCGAAACTGCCTCCGGACGATCCGGAATACCAGGCGGCCAGCAGCCGCTATGCATGGCTCGAGGCCCACTTCCGCAACATGGACGGCTACGCGCTCGAGGCGAAAGTGGGCTCCGTGCTCACCGGGCTTGGCTTCCCGAAAGAGGACTGGACGCGGCGCACCGAACACTTTTCCGGCGGCTGGCAGATGCGGATTGCCCTGGCCAAGCTGCTTCTGGAGCAGCCCAACCTGCTGCTGCTCGACGAGCCCACCAACCACCTCGACCTCGAGGCGCGCAACTGGCTGGAGGACTATCTCAATTCCTACCCGTACGCGTTCGTGCTCATCTCGCACGACCGCTATTTCCTCGACGTCACCGTTCGCCGCATCGCCGAGCTCTGGAACCGGTCCATTCATTTCTACACGGGCGGCTATGAGGCCTATCTGCGGCAGAAGGAAGAGCGCCGGCAGCAGCTTCTGGCCGCGTGGAAGAACCAGCAGGAGCGGATCCAGCATCTGGAGGCGTTCATCAACCGCTTCCGCTACAAGGCCACCAAGGCGCGGCAGGTGCAGTCGCGGATCAAGGAGCTGGAGAAGATCGAGCGCATCGAGATCCCGCCTGAGGAGGAGGCGATTCACTTCAGCTTCCCGCAGCCGAAGCCTTCCGGGCGCATCGTGGCCGAATTCGTCAACGTGACCAAGGCATACGGCACCCGCGTGGTGCTGCGCGACGTGAACTTCGTCATCGAGCGCGGAGAGAAGGTGGCGCTTGTCGGCGTCAACGGCGCCGGCAAGTCGACGCTGATCCGCCTGCTCGCGGGTCTCGAGCCGCTCACTTCCGGCGAGTACCGCCTCGGCCACAACGTCCAGCCGGAGCACTTCGCGCAGGACCAGTACAAGGCGCTCGCCCCCCATGCCCGGCTTCTCGATGACCTGATGAGCGTCGCCAACGGCAAGACCGTGACCGAACTGCGCACGCTGCTCGGCTGCTTCCTGTTCACCGAGGACGACGTCTTCAAGACCGTGGGTGTGCTGAGCGGCGGCGAGCGGAACCGGTACGCGCTGGCGCGCATGCTGCTGAACCCTTCCAACTTCCTGCTGCTCGACGAGCCCACCAACCACCTCGACCTGCGCTCCAAGGACGTGCTGCTGAACGCGCTCCGCGATTACACCGGGACGCTCGTCTTCGTCAGCCACGACCGCTATTTCATCGATCAGCTCGCTACCCGCGTCTTCGAGATTGAGAACGGGCGGGTGAACGTCTATCCGGGCAACTACGAAGATTACCTGTACCGCAAGCAGACCGTGGCGGCTCCTGCCGCCAGCCCGCCGCGGTCCGCCGGAACGCCGGTTGCAGCGAGGGCGGCAGCGCTGCCGGACACCGCAACCGCAGCGCCGCCCGCAAGGAAGCGCATCAATCCGATGAAACTCCGCCAGCTCGAGCAGCGGGCCGGGGAGCTGGAGGAAACGGCCGCGCGGCTCGAGCAGGAGATCGCGGAGCTCGAACAGGCGTTGCAGACCTTCGTCAGCGCCGAAGAGACGCGGCGGCGCATGGAGCTGCTCGAGCAGCGGCGGCGCGAGCTGGAAGAGGTCCTCGCCGAGTGGGAACAGACCTCGCTCGAGCTGGAAAGTGCGCGGCAGGAAGCCTGAAGTCCGGGCGTCCCGCTGGTTCAGGAGCAGAGGCCGGGCGGCCCTGTTGCCGCCCGGCGTGCTGAGGCGGATGCGCTACCGCAGCGGTTCGACCGTCACCACGGCATCCATGATGCAGCCGGATCCGAGCCAGTTGCCTCGCCGGTACATCTCGTTGATGTCGAGGGCCGGAATCAGGTCGTTGTCCGTGAATCCCTTCCCTCCGGTGACGCTGAGCCAGGGCGACTTGTGCCCGAAGCCGTGAGGAATGGCCACTACGTCGGGCCGGATCGTCTCGCTCAGCCTCGCCGGGCCTTCCACCTGCCCGTACCTGGAGCGGACCAGAACCCTTGCGCCCTGACGGATGCCGTGGCGTGCGGCGGTTGCCGGGTTGAGCCAGACGCAGAACTCTCCGTTGATTTCGTCCAGAACAGGCACGTTCTGCGTGGAATTGCGCTTGTGGTCGCCCGGCAGGTAAGTGATGAGATAGTAGGGGAACTGGCTGTCCGGGATTTCCTTCTTGGGCCGCCAGTTCGGCAGCGGCTCATAATTCCTCGCCGCAAACTCGGGGATGTAGATCTGGCACTTGCCGCTGGAGGTGGCGAACGTCGTGCGCGGCGTGAACGGCTGATCGCGGCGGACGAAGCCGATCTTGCGGAATTCGGCGAAATTCTCGGCCAGCCCCGCGCGCTTCACCTGCTCGTCCAGCAGCTCGCTGGAGCTGATCCAGGAGCCATCCGCCTTACGGAAGTACTCCGGCGCCAGCCGCTTGCCGAGTTCGATGGCGATGAAGGCGGAGCTTCGGGTTTCAAACGGCGCAGCCGTCAGCGGCTGCCTGACCACGACGAACGGAGACTTGGCGGCGTAGGTCCGCGAGATCACGTCGCTGCCCTCCAGAAACATCGTGTTGGGCAGCACCACGTCGGCGAACCAGATGGCGTCCATGGGCAGGATGTCGACCACCACCATGAACTCCACGGTCTTGAGCGCCTCGGCCAGCAGCTTCGGCTGCGGGAAGCTGTTCAGGTGATAGTTGTTCCAGAAGAGGAACTTCACCCGGCCGGGATACTTGTTGAGCATCCCGTCGGCCAGCGTGGAGAACATGCCGTAGCTGCCCGCCAGCGGCAGCTTCTCGCGGCCGTCCACGCGCTTTGAGGGCAGGGACGGGTAGGCCGGCGGCGGATAGATGGTGTCCAGGGCGGGAATGGAGATGGTGCGGGGGAAGTAGTGCCCGCCGGGCCGGTCGATGTTGCCTGCCAGGATGTTCAGAATGGCGATGGCATGGCACATCGGCGCGGCGTTTTCATAGTTGGCCGCCAGCGTCTTCTTGTGCAGCGGCGCCACCGCGGGCCGGTTCGAGCCGAACTCGCGGGCGATGCGCCGGATGGCCGTGGCCGGAACATCGCTCTCCTTTTCCGCCCATTCCGGCGTGTATTTTTCGAAATGCTGGCGGATTTCCACTTCGTATTGCGGGAAATTTGAATACTTTTCGACGAAGTCCCTGTCGTACAGATTTTCCTTCAGCAGCACGTGGATCATCGCCAGCGCCACGGCGAGGTCGCCGCCGGGCCGGACCGGGTACCACTCGTCGCTGAACCGGGCCGTCGCCGTCCAGAGCGGGTTGAAGTTGACCACCCGGGCGCCGTTCTCTTTCGCGTGCAGCAGGCGGTTGGCGAGCACCAGCTTGGCGCGCGCCATCATGTCCCAGCCGAACAGCACGATGTACTTCGCGTTCTCCAGATCCCAGGCGAAGCTGTGCGCCCCGATGGTGCGCTGCGAAACGACGATGTCCACGCCATAGCACTGGTCGTTGTGGTCCACGCGCTCCATGCCGAGAGCGCTGAACAGGCGCGCGAACCACGGCGGGCTGGCGCGCGAGACCGCCAGCAGCGCCTCCTGGCCGTATTTCGAGCGGATCTCGGTGTATTTCGCGGCGATCAGATCCAGCGCCTCGGTCCAACTGATGCGCACCCAGCGGGGATCTTCCTCCAGCCCCTTGCGCGGATTGGTGCGCTTCATCGGGAACTTCAGCCGGTCCGGGTCATTCTTGATGAAGGCCGAAGCGATGCCCTTGGCGCAAAGCCGCCCTTCGTTGTGCGGATCCTCGGGAAGCCCCTGAAGAAAGCGGATGGCGCCGTCCCTGACCGTGGCCCGCATCCCGCAGGCCGAATCGCAAATGCCGCAGGAGGTGATGATGGAATCGGGCGGATAGGCGACCGACGCGGATTTCTCGAAGTAGCTGGCAAAGGCCTCCCGCCAGGGCAGCGCGCCCAGCGTGGCCGCGGCCCCGGCTCCCTGAAGAACGCTTCTCCTCGTAATCATCGCGCGCCTCCTTTCTAACGCCAGGCTTCCGTCACGAAACGGATCCGCGGCCTCATCTGCCGCGGATAGGCGAACCCGGGCAGACGGTCGCTGCCCTTGCCCTCGATGTCCTTCCACTCGCCCCATTGCAGCGCGCCGGTGGGACACGCCGTCGCGCAGGCGGGCTGAAGCCCCTGCTCGATCCGGTCGAAGCACATGGTGCACTTGGTCGTCTTCCGCGTGGAAGCGTTCCTCTGCGGCGCACCCACCGGGCAGAAGGCGTAACACTGCCCGCACCCGATGCACCGGTCCGAATCCACCAGAACGATGCCGTCATCCCGCCGCCAGATCGCCCGCGCCGGGCAGACCCTCTGGCAGAGGGCGTTTTCGCAGTGACAGCACGCCATCGACAGCGCGGTGACGCGGACGTCCGGGAACCGGCCGGTCTCCTGGCGCAAGACCCTGCGCCAGCGGACGTTGACGCCGACCGGGACATCGTTCCACTGCTTGCAGGCCGCTTCGCAGGCGCCGCACTCGATGCAACGCTTGGGATCCAGCAGCCAGCCGTAGGAGCTCATGGCTCACCTCCCCGTTCGAACTGCCCGGGACAATCCCCGGTATTCATACCATACGATCTTTTTATCTTGAATGCAATCGGTGCGTGTAAGAGTGGAGAATCTCTACACCTTCTGGGCGGCTGCCTAGGCGGCTGTCACGGGATCCCGAAACTCGCCCTCCGGCTCCTGCCAGTCCTGTTCGGGTTCGGGGAGTTTGCCGGCGGCGTTGGCCCAGGCCCAGAACAGGGCCGTTGAGGCGCTCAACGCCCCGGCCACAAATCCGATCTGCCGCGGGCTGTACTGCGCCGCTGCTACCGCAGCCGCGGCCATCGAGATCATCATCACGCCGTTGGTGATCCCTTCCGCCGCAGTGAACACGCGGCCGCGCAGCCGGTCGGGCACGTGGAGCAGCAGCATGGTGCGGTTCATCACCGAGTTCAGCGCCACGCACAGCCGCGACAGGAAGATGAACGCAGCCGCCTGCCAGATGCCCTGCGCCACGCTGAACATCATGTAGAACAGCCCGTGCAGCAGGAACGTGACGGTCACCGTGTGCTTGTAAAGCCGGAAGTTCAGATGGCCCTCCCAGCGGCGCGCAAGTAGTCCGCCGGCCACCAGCCCGAATCCGGCGAACCCCCAAAGGAAGCCGGTGCCCGCAGGCCCTTTCGCAAAGACCTGCTCGCCGAAAAGCGTGAACAGGATCTGCGCCGCGCCGCCGCCTGTGGCCCACCCGGCTCCGAGCAGCAGGATGCCGAGAATCAGCGGGCGGCTCAGGATGTAGCGGATCCCCTCCCGAAACTCAGCGAGGCCGGACTGCCCCGGCCCCTTCCTGCCTCTTTCGGCGGTGAAACCTCCTTCGGCATGCAGCGTGGAAATGGCCCAGGCGCTCCAGAGGAAGCTGGCCGCGTTGATCAGGAACGCGCCCCGGTAGCCAAGCCAGCTTGTGCTGAGCCCGCCGAGCATGGTGCCGAGGGCCACCGTCAGCCAGCCGGTA
Source organism: Bryobacteraceae bacterium (assembly GCA_025056865.1). GTDB lineage: Bacteria > Acidobacteriota > Terriglobia > Bryobacterales > Bryobacteraceae > JANWVO01. The sequence goes on along the minus strand of JANWVO010000039.1, from coordinate 72,324 downwards.
GTCTGCGTCAACGCGTTGGCGGCGTGCAGTTCCTCCCGGGACACGATGCGCGGAAGGATGGCGGCGCGGCCGCTGTTGAAGAAGGGGGCGGCGAAGGTCAGCAGCGCGCTCAGCAGGTACAGCAGCCAGGTCTTCGGATAGACCAGCAGCAGAAGGTGCGCGGCCGCCACGGCGGCGCGGATCAGGTCGGAGGCGATCATCACCCGCCGCCGGTCCATCCGGTCCAGCAGCACGCCCGCCAGCGGCGCCGCCAGCAGGGCCGGCCCCACGCGGGCCAGCATGGCTCCGCCGACCGTGGCGCCGCTCCCGGTCAGGTGCAGCGCCATGGAAAGCACCGCAATGGAATTGAAGTGGTCGCCGATCTCGCTGACAACCTGGCCCAGCCAGCAGTTGCGGTAATTCCGGTTCCCCTTCAGCAGCGCGGAGAAACTGCCCACGTTCCCATTAGACAGGTTCGGCGCGCCCGCTCACAAACAGGGCCCGAGGCGGCCGGCGTCAGGGCTTCGCGAATCTGGAATCGGGTATTTCGGCGTTCGGCTTGATCTCCGTAATGCGGAGGATGATTTCGCCGATGGGCATTTTCTGCTTGATCAGGTGCGGAGCTCTCACGCCCGTGCCAGCCACTTCCCGGAACTCGCCGAACTCGCTTTCGATTTCCGCCTCGCCCTGATCGGTCATGCGGACGGCGGAATTCTTCACCATCAGGAATGTCTCGGCGTCGAAATAGGCGGTGACAGGGTTGCCCTTCTCGGGTGTCATCGATACGATCCAGGCATCGCGCCCGTTCACCTTGCCCTTTCCCTTCACCTCGATCTTCGGGTAGAGCTCCTTCAGCCGCAATTCTGGATGGAAAACGGCATCCCGTTTGGCATCTTCGAGCATCTGCCCGCTCATGTCGATGGAACCCATCGGGCTGACGCTGAATCCGCGCTCGCCGTCGAAACCCTGGTAGATCTCGCCGAAACCGTCGATATTGATGACGGCAAGCCGCTTGTTCGGGGCTTTCTGATAGATCGTGATCGTTCCGCTCGCCCCCATGGCGGGCAGCTCGAACGAGCCCGTCATCACCAGGCTGCTCACTTTGGACATCGCCTCCCGGCCGCCCATCGCGGCGATGTGTTTTTCGATGAGCTCATCGACGGAAATGGCATCCTGCGCTGCCATTGGCAGCAGCGGAAGGCAGATCAGGAAAGACAGAAAGAAGCGGAACATGCGATTGGAGACCTCCTTTGCGCCAACCCGTTCATCCTATGCCTCCAGCGGCATCCGGCACAAGTGCAGGACTGCGGCCTCATGGCGGGGAGGCGCTGCCGCTGACGGGCAGCTCGAGCAGAACCTCGACGGGATAGTGGTCCGCGGGCCGAACGTCCCGGCGCACACGGGGGTCGGAGGCTCTGGCAGGACCGCGAACGAAGATCCAGTCCAGAGCCTGCCCCCGCTTCGTCGTCACCACTCCGCCTGCGGCTGCACGGAATCCGGCCGCCACCACTTCCCGAATCACCGGGCTGTCCGCGCCGCTCTTTGTGTTGAAGTCCCCGGCGAGGAGAAGGACAGCGTGCGGCGGTTGGGCGGCCGCGTCCTCGAGGACCTCGCGGATCTGCGCCACGCGGAGCGATTCCGCTTCCCGGCTCTCCAGATGGACGTTGTATGCGATGACTGTTGCACCGGCGGCCTCGTGCACGGTGACGAGAGCAATGCGGCCTCCCTCGCGCGGCTGGAAGATGCTCCACGCAGGCAGCCACGGCCTGGGCCGCCAGCTTGCGCTTTGCGCGCGGAACCGAAACAGGCGCGCTTCGCGGATCGGGAGCCGCGACAGCGTAGCCTGCCCATGCCAGGCGTCCCTCCCGCCAATCCGCTGTCCCAGCTCGAGGAACTCCGGCGCAAACGCCCACTCCAGCCCCAACGCTGCGCCCAGCTCCGCCGCAATGCGGTGGCCTCCGCTGCGCCGTGCCTCCCAGTCAGCCTCCTGCAACAGGATCAGGTCTGCCTGCCGTTGGTCCAGAAACCGGCGGATCTCCTCCAGCCGGATGCCGCGCTCGATGTTCCAGGAGAGAATGCGCACGGACGCGCCCGCGTGCGCAGTCCTCACGGCTCCGCCACGGCGGATCTCCCAGCACAGGGCTTCCGGCGCGGCCGTCAGGCCGATCCAGGCAATGGCGAGCACCGCTCGCGGCCTCATCGGCTCCGGGCGGCATGGCGCGCCGCAAGCTCCTCGAACAGACGGAAGTAGCGTTCCAGCATTCGATCCCTGCTGTGCTCCCGCAACGCGTACGACCGCGCCGCCCGGCCCATGCGGAGCCGCAGGGACTCGGATTCGAGCAGTCGGCAGACGGCTTCGGCGAAAGCAGCCGGATTGCCCGGTTCGCACAGCACTCCGGTTACGCCATCTTCGATGACTTCCGGGATGCTGCCGACGCTGGAGGCGACGAGCGGCTTTTCCAGCGCCTGCGCCTCGAAGACGATCAGCGGCATGCCGTCCAGCCTGGAGGGCACCACGACCACTTCGGCTGCCGCCATCCAGGCATGCACGTCGTCGACGAAACCCGGCAGCGCGAAGGCATCCGCCAGCCCCGCCTTGCGGACTGCGGCGCGGACGGCCGCCTCCTGCGGCCCCTCGCCAGTCATCACGAATCGCACATGAGGGAAACGCTGGTGGACAAGAGTCGCGATCTGAACAAAATCCAGCGCTCCCTTCTCCGGGGAAAACCGGCCGAAGAAGCCGACCACCGGATGTCCCGCGAAATGGGCAGGGAAACCGGCAGGGAAAGCGCCGGCGGCGTAATGGGAGGGATCCGGCAGAACCGTGCCATGCGGGATCACGGCGATCCGCTCATCTGTTTCCTGAAATTGCCCGGCCAGCTTCTGCGCCAGCGCACGGGAAGGAACGCAGGTACAGTCCAGAAAAGCAGAAAAATCGCGATTCTTTCCGACGAATACCTGGTCATTGAAAAGTTGGTCGATGATGATTATTTCGGGGAAATATCGCCGCACCGCAGGCATGGCCCAGTAAAAGAAATCACTGCCCGCAGCAAAAATGCAGCGGGGCCTGTACCGGCGAAGCAGGAAATAAAGAAAATCCCGCTGGACATCCTGCCGGCCCGGAAACAGACCTTCCAGCGGATAAACATGGCGGGTGAGCGTCCGCAGCCTGTCCGTATGGTCCGGCGCGCCGGGGTCCGGCCGCCGGGTCGTCACGGCAAGCACGGGCACGCCCCGGCGGCGCCACTCTTCCAGCAGCGCGGTGAAGATCCGTTCTGCCCCGCCGACGCTGAAAAACGGGATGACCAGCATTACCGTCTCGCCGGGTGTCGACTCGAGGCAGCTCCAGCGAAGGCGTTCCGGCGGGGGAAGAGGCCGTGGCCGCGGCCTCGGCAAGCGGAACAGCCCGGCATTGGCCGCCGCGAGCCGGCTGGAAAGCGCCTTCTCGCCGCCGGTCTCATGGCGGGACAGGCTCCGCTCCCGGATGCGGTAGTGCATCAGAGGCTCTGGCAGCGCCGCGCCCCGGAAACCTTCCGCCAACATCCGGACCCACAGATCCCAGTCCTCGGGAAGGTAGTTTTCGCCTGTCCCCCAGTCCCGGTACCCCCCAACGGCCTCCCACGCCTCCCGCCGGAACAGCGCCACCGTCGATACAAGGTTGTGGCGGAGAATTTCTGGCCATTCTGGATCCCGCACGCGCCACTGCCCCTGCCCGTCCCCATGAAGGCGCACGGACGGATAGACGAAGTCATACCCCCCGAATTCCGCCAGGAACAACGCAGTCTCGAGATAGACAGGATCGAGCTGATCATCGGCATCCAGGCAGCAGATATAGCGGCCGCGGGCCTGCCCGATGGCGAAATTGCGGTTGTCGCCCGCCAGGCAGGGCCGGTCTCTGTAAATCGTCCGGAGCCCGGGGATCCGGGCGCGTTCAATCTGCCGGACTCTGGCGGGAGTCTCGCCGTCCGTGGAGCCGCCTTCCACCAGGAGAATTTCGAGGCCGGCGAACGTCTGGCGGATGACCGAAGCCAGCGCCTCTTCGACATAGCGGCCAAGCTGGAAGCAGGGGACCACGACGGAGATCACGGGCTCGGCAGTCTCGCTGCCATCGGCCAGCATTTCGGCAGGGAAATCCCAGAGAGCCATGCCAACACGGTGAGGGATGGGGCGGCGCCCCTCCTCCCGGCCGTGCACGACCCAGTGGAGCAGCGGGTTCAGGCCTGCGGCCGCCACGTCCGGGTTGCGCAGCCAGTACAGGAACGAGGAAAACTCCCCGCTTGCGTTGGCTCCTTCCCACGCCCCGGCGAATGCATAGTGAACGGAGGCGTGGATGCGCGCGTGCGCCACTTCCGGATGGCAGGCAATGTATTCCAGCGGCCTGAACTGGCTGTACCACAGGCGCCGCTTCGAAGCGCTCAGCAGCACCCGCAGAAACAGGAGGAGGTTCGCCCATGGCCGCATCCCCTCGCCCGGGTCGCCCAGCCGGCGCCAGACCCACCTTGCCGTCTGCCAGAGAGATGGCGTGGGGAAGATCGCCACGGGCGGCGGCGCAACTGCGGCCCTCCCTACGGCCTGCTCCGCCTGCTCGCCGGATGCCGCCGGCACTCCGCGGGCCGCCCCGTGTTCTCTCCGCGCCTCTTTCAGGGCCTGCCGGAAGTCCGTTTCCAGTTTCAGGCAATAATCCACTTTTTCCGCAAAGATCCGTGCTTTCAGCCGCAGGACGTCCAGGAAATACTTCTGGTAAATTTCGGCGTGCCGTGCATGGATCATCGCACTGATTCGCGCAAAATTCGCCGGCTTCCTCGTAGTGGAATACATTGACCCGTGGCGGATGCGGTACTCGAACAGGACTTCCGGAAGGACCCGGCCCTCCCAGCCTTTTTCCAGGATGGAGATCCAGAAATCCCAATCCTGCATGGCCGGAAGCGATTCGCAGTAGCCACCCGCTTCCGCCCACGCCTGACGGCGGAAAACGCTGGCCACCACCGCCTCGTTGCGCGCCAGCATCTCCGGCAGCCGGGGCCGCGTATAGCGGTAGGCGCCCTGCGCCTCGTCGAAAAGACTGTAGAAGCAGCTTACGAAGCCGGCGCGGGGATTCGCATCGAGCGTCTCCACGGCTTTTTCGAAATATTCGGGCCGCAGGATGTCGTCGGCGTCGAGGCAGCAGACATAAGGGGCCCGGGTGGCAGCAATGCCGAGGTTGCGCGCCGCAGGCAGGCCCCGGTTCATGGTGCGGATCACCCGCCATCCGTCTTCCGCGAGCGCGTCCAGCCGCGCCACAGTGAACGTGTCCGTGGATCCGTCATCCACGATCACGGCCTCCAGATCTTTCAGCGTCTGCCTGCACAGGCTGGCCAGCGCTTCGAAGATGTACTCGCCGAGGTTGTAACACGTGACAACGGCCGCCACGCGCGGCTTGGGAGATGGGGGCGGAGCGGGCAGCGGGCGGAACCAGATGAGCCGATGCGCGGTTTCTGCATCCTGTGGCACAGCGGTGTCGGCAAGATGAAACCCGAGCGCCGGAAACCGCCGGAACGTCCAGGCGCCCAGGGGCGGAAGATCTTCGCCCAGCAGCGTACGGATCGTGTGGAGGGCGGCGAGACGGAACCAGGTGGCCCACAGGTCGCCCCCGTTCACGCGGGCCTCCATCGCCGGCCAGCTCGAGTAACGGTACGTGGCCTCGCCCCCGACGTTGGCGTAGGGGAAGCTTCCGTCCTCCCGCTGCATGTTCCAGATGGCCCAGAAGGCGCGCGTCAGCGCCCGGCGGATCTCGGGACTAATGCGCTTCTGCACGCGCGCTGCGGTGCAGAGAAGGTCAATAGCGTCCGTGTCCTCGCAGGCACCGCCGCCCGGCGCGGGGCCGAACAGCCCGTCCTCCTGCTGGATCTGGAGACACGCATCGACGATTCTTGACCAGCCGCGCACAGGCCGCCGCGCATACCGGTAAAACGGAACGAAGTGATAGGCCCCGGCCACGGCGTTCAGTAGGGACGCGCCCCTGTCCGTGCCCCACAGTCCAGTGCGGGGGTCCTGGTGGGCGTCCAGCCAGTCGAGAACTTCGTGGTAGGCGGCTGCTGCGGAGGTCTGGCCCTCCCACTTGAGCAGGAAGAGCAGACCCGACAGCAGGTGCATGATTCGGTTGCTTTCGCGCCAGGGGTTCGACCAATCCAGCCCTTCCAGCCATGCGGCGGCCCTCCCTTCCTCGAGGAAAGGCTTCAGGAAGGCAAGGCCGTGAAGGGGCTTCTCGCCGAGCGCATCCAGAGCATGGAGGGCGAGGTAGGTGGTCGTCCAGCGGAAATACTCCTCGTCGTGGAGATCCCCTTCAAGAGGGATCTCCCCGAGGAGCGGTTCGAGAAACAGGCCGGTTTCCGCATCCTGCGCTTTCTGGATTGCCGCGGCGGCTGCCTGAGGCGGCATGGGCAGCCTAGCCAGAGCACCGAGCCCCTCGGCCAGAAGCACGCCCATGGAAGTGGCTCCTACCGTGGTGGGGCAGCCCGGGGCAAACCGGAATCCGTCGCCGTCCGCCATTTCTGCCAGCCATCTCGCGGCGCGCTCCCCCGCCTGGCTGCTGTCCCAGCAGACGGCTGCGGGGCTGCGTTCCGGGCGCAGCCTGCCTGCGAGGAGGAAAACCGGAGCGTCCTGCCCCGGCTCCACATGCACCTCCAGCGGCTCCAGCACCCTCTCCAGCAGCCCGCCAATCTCGGGCTGCGAATACTCCACCAGGTGCCACGGGTTCCCCGAATGCCGCCCCTGTTGGCGCAGGGGCGTGGAGATCACGACGAGGCCCCCCGGGCGCAGGACTCTCGCGCATTCCTCCAGGAAGGCCGCTGCGTCGGAGGGCGTGACGTGCTCGATCGCCTCGAGACACACGACAGCATCGAAAGAGCCGTCGCGAAAAGGAAGACAGCGCATCTCTCCGCCAGCCACCCTGTCGGCGAATCCCATCCGGCGGGCGTCCTGCAACGCCTCCGCATCGGCATCCAACCCCGTCAGGGACCGTGCATCTCCCAGATGGATCCACCCCCAGCAGGTGCCGCACCCGGCATCCAGGACATCTTTTCCGCGGGTGAACCGGGCAGCGAAGCGGTAACGAAAATGCATCTGCTGCTCGTAAGCAGTCCCCTGAAAGCCGGGGTCGCACGGATGCGCTCGCTCAGCCAATGATCAGACTCCTTGCAGATCGGATCTGGGATCTTCGATCTTCTCTTATTCTTCCATCCGTCTGCCGGCTGCCGCTGCGGGCCTCTACCCGCGTGCTGCACCGTGTAAAGAAAGCCGCGGCGGCGGCCGATGGATGACTGGAGGAAAGTCATGCGATCGCTCGCCGCGTCCGTTGGTCTCACGGGGCTGAGCCTGCTGGTCTCGATGCAGCCGCTGCCGGCGGACCAGCCGAATTTCGGCTCCGACCCCTGGAAGCTGGTCCACCCGGGAGCGAACTGGATCCTGGGGGTGGACTGGGTCCGCGCGCGAAACTCCCCAGCAGGCCGGATCCTGGCCCGGCAGTTTCAGGGGGCCGAAAGCCGGCTGGAGACTTCCGGCCTGGGGCTCCAGGCCGTGACTTCCGTCGACCGCATAATCGCTTCCGGCGTCGGGCTGGAGATGAAGGATTCGGCTGATCCGCAGGGGCTGGTCGTCGCGATTGAGGGTTCTATCGACCGCGCAAAGCTCAAGAAGTCCATGCCTCCCGGCACCGCGATGGAGCGGCTCCGGGGCGCTGACCTTTACGTTCCTCCCGGCTCGAAACCAGGCGAGCCGCTCATCGCCGTCCATGGCACGCGGTGGATGCTGATTGGCGACCGCCCTTCGTTGGCATTGATTCTGGAGGGCAAGGGCGGAGCCAGGGATGCCAGCCTGTACGGGAGGGCGGCCCGGTTGGCGATGGAAGCTGAGATCTGGCTGGCCGTCGCGGACACGGCCCGTGCGCTCGGAACGGTGCCAGTCCGTGGCCCGCTCGATTCGCTGCGTGCCATGGATCTGCTCGTCTCGCTCCAGCGCGGATTGCGCCTTCAGGCCGCACTGACAGCAGACTCCGCCGAGTCTGCCCGGATGTTGGCCGGCATGTTTCGGGTGGCTGCTCCGGCGAGCGGTCAGGACGCCGGCGCATGGCTCAAACGCATTCAGGTGGGCATGAAGGGCAACCAGGTTATCGCGGCCCTGGACATCCCCGCAGCAGAACTGGAGGCCGGCATGGAACAGGCCAGGGCGGCTGCTCTCGAGCTGGGGAAGCGAGCGCTGGAATCGGCGCTTTCGGGAGGCGCTCTTTCCCCACAGAACGCCGCCAGCCCGGCCAGTGCGGCCAACCCCTCCCCGCCGTCTGTTGCTACGAATCGCAACCAGGCTCCCCCGGCTCCGCGGGTGCACACAATACGGATTGTGGGGCTGGAGGAAGGCATGCGGGAGATCCAGTACACCGCACCTTCGGGCGGCCTGCGCTGACGGCAGGACCGGGTTCCGGCGAGGAGCATTCCTCTTCCGGTCAATCGGTATCGGCGTGGGCATTCCGGCCTGGCTGCCCCCGCAGCATCGGCTGCAACCTGCCGACGCCACTCCACCGGCCGCTCCGGGCACGCGGGTAACAGCCCTTCGCCGCAGCACGCAGGGTGCCTGGCCCCAGAGGCCGCCGCAGGCAACCGCACGGCGAGAATTCGCGTATAAATGGATATGGAGGTCCGATTCATGCTCAAGACCCTGCGTCTCCTCGTTCCGGTTGTTCTTGCCGCAATCATCCTCGTCCCTGCCTTCGGGGCTGGCGACGCCGAGAAGGGCAAGGAACTCTACATGAAGCGCTGCAAGTCGTGCCACGCGGAAGACGGCGCCGGCACGCCAGCCATGCAGAAGAAGTTTGGCGAGAAACTCCTGCCCCTCGGCGGCAAGGAAGTGCAGGCGATGAAAGACGCCGAGATCGCAAAGAAGTTCAACGAGGCGGCCAACCACAAGGCGCTCGTGAAGACGTTGCAGCCCGGCGACCTTGACAACGTCATCGCCTTCATCCGCACCCTGAAGAAGTAGTTCCGCCGGATGGCGCAATCAACTCCTGGCCCGCCCGGTCTTTGATGCCGGGCGGGCCTTTCTCACTCCCGGACGCGACTGCCGCGAGGGTCGTGGCAAACTGAAGATTCGTGCTGATGTCACCGACAGGGAAGCGATCCTCGCTCAGGGTTCTGTGCGTCGGCGGCGCGAGACCCAACTTCATGAAGCTCGCGCCGCTGATGGAGGCACTGCGTTCCGACAGCCGCTTCCATGCGCTGCTTGTGCACACGGGCCAGCATTACGACCATCAGATGTCGGGCGCGTTCTTTCGCGACCTTGGTCTGCCCGACCCCGACTTCTACCTCGGCGTGGGTTCCGGCTCCCATGCGCAGCAGACAGCCGAGATCCTCCGGAGCTTCGAACCGGTGGTGCTCGATGTGCGCCCGGACGCGGTAATCGTCGTTGGCGACGTCAACTCCACGCTCGGCTGCGCGCTCGTCGCCTCCAAGCTTTGCGTCCCTGTGGTCCACGTGGAGGCTGGCCTGAGAAGTTTCGACCGCACCATGCCCGAAGAGGTGAACCGCGTCCTCACGGACGCCATCTCGGAACTTCTGCTTGTCAGCGAGCCAAGCGGCGTGGCCAACCTCCGCCGCGAGGGCATTGACGGCTCGAAGATCCATCTGGTGGGCAATCTGATGATCGATTCGCTCCGCCGCCATCTCGAGAAGGCGGAGGCCGCCGACCTCCCTTCCCGCCTTGCTTTGCCACCTCGCGGCTACGGCGTCGTCACGCTACACCGGCCCGCCAATGTGGACGACGCAGAGGCTCTCGAGAGCATCCTGGAGGCGCTGGCAGACATCAGTGGCGAGCTGCCGCTCGTCTTCCCTGTCCACCCGAGGACCCGCAACCGCCTCCAAAGCTCCAGGGCATGGAAGCACGGCCACATCCGGCTGCTCGATCCCCTCTCCTACCTGGAATTCCTGAGCCTCATGGCCCGCGCCGCCGCCGTCTTCACTGACTCCGGGGGCATCCAGGAAGAGACCACTGTGCTCGGCATCCCCTGCTTCACGCTGCGTGACAACACGGAACGGCCCATTACCATCGAGCAGGGCACCAACGTGCTGGCCGGCACACGGAAAGAGACGATCCTTGCCGCATGGAACCGTCACGGGCTGGAACGGCCCAATGCCCGCGTGCCGGATTTGTGGGACGGTGAAGCGGCTTCACGCTGCGCGCAGGCGATCGCCTCTGGCTTTGGCCTGGCCTCCTGAGGGCCTGCGGATCACTCCGCTCAGCGTCCGGCTGCCGTGATCTGGACAAGCTGGCTGGACTGCGCATCCAGCGACCGCCGCGGGTCCGGCAGCGTTTGCGGAGCACGCCAGAAATCAAAGTAGGACACGTAGTGCACGCAGCTCACCGTGCAGTGGGGCGCGCAGTCCTTCTCGGTCAGATATTCACGCCGGAAATCTTCCAGCGTGTACTCGGCCAGCGGCTTGGCCGGATAGCCGCGCTGCTGCGAGCAGTAGTGCACCAGCCCGTCCTCGCAGATGTAGAGGTACCGGGCGCCGGCGCGGCAGCGCCAGCGGTTGGGCAGCCCTCTGGCGATGTTCTCCTGGAAAAAGCTGAGCTGGGAGTAGTTGCGCTTTTCAAGCGCCTTCACCTGAATATAGATCTCGCGCTCGCGGTCGCTGAGCGGCTTCAGTTGCCCCGTGTGGTCGTGGATGATGCCGATGGTGGAGCTGAAGCCCAGCTCCAGCGCCCGCTTTGCGATCACGAGCGCGTCCTCCGGATGCCGCACGCCGCCCCCCACCACGGAGTTGATGTTCACATGGAACAGCGCGTGCCGGGCCAGCAGTTGCAGCTTCTTGTCGAGCACCTTCAGGCTCTTCTTGGAGACCTCGTCCGGCATCACGTTGTCGATCGAGATCTGCATATGGTCGAGCCCGGCGCGGTTCAGCCGCTCGATGCGTTCGCTCGTCAGCAGATACCCGTTCGTGATCAGCCCGGCGATGGCGCCATTGCGGCGGATTCGCGCGATGATCTGGTCGAGGTCCGGGTGCAGCAGCGGCTCGCCGCCGCTGATCGTGATGATCGACGTGCCGAGCCTGCCCAGGCGGTCGATCCGCTCCAGCATCACGTCCGTGTCGACCGGCTTCGACACGTCGTCGAACTCGTTGCAGTAGGCGCACGCGAGGTTGCAACGGCGGATCGGCACGATGTGCGCCATGACAGGGTGCTCCACATGGATCGCACCCCAGGCGATCATCTTCAGCTCGCGCAGTCGTCTCTTGAGTGCTGCCCAGTCTCGGCGGGCGCGAAACCCGTGGTCTGGCATGAACTACCTGTTATTATCTCTGACGCCCGCCGGGCGCGGTAAGATTCAGCGCTTAACGGCGTCTGCACAGCTCTGAACGGCGCAAAAATGGCGTTGAATGGCGCGTTACTGTTTCTTCGCCGGCGGCTTCGCGGGAGCGGGCTCGTCCACGCCCTCGAAGGTGATTGTCGTCTCCGCCTTGAACTGCTTGTAGTCCCGGTAGGTGATGACCAGCCGGATGGGGATGGCTCCGCTTTCAAAATTCAGCACGTCGTTCGAGACCGTATAAGTCGGAAACCAGTACTTGCCGTCGATCTGCTCGCGCCACGTCTCGAACTTCGGGAACCGCTGCCCGGCCACGCGCTTTCCCGTGCCGACGCCGCGGCCATAGGTCTTCACGATTTGCAGGTCGCGGTCGTCCACCCATACGATCCCGGCGAAGTAGCGCTGTCCTTCCACCATCGTCTTCGGCTTCACGGCGAAGACGAAGCAGTCGATCTCGTCGATCTTCTCCCGCCCGATGTAGCGCACCCGGTAGTTGGGCAGTTCTTTCAGGGTGAAGACGAACGGCTGCACATTGCGCATGTCCTGCTCGTCCTCGGGCGTGAAGATGATGTTGCGCAGCGTGTTCATCGGCGCGTAGGTGACGCGCTCGATCCGCTTGCCCTCCTTGTTGAAGATGATGTCCGCCTCCATCTCCAGCCGCCCCACCGGCCGGCGGTCCGGGCCGAGCTCTTCGAAGCGGTAGCGCTGCCGGTAGGTGTAATTCTCCCGGGCGCGCGCGAACTCCGTTTCCTTCTCCGCCATCCGTTGGATGATGCGTTCAATCTCATCCGGACTCGGGTCGGGCGCCTGCCATGCAGGCAATCGGGCGGCCCATAGCAGCAAGCCTGCCAGCCACTTCATTCCGGGCTCCTCCCTCCTGTAGATGTCCGCGGGCGGCGTGCCGTTCCAGCCCTCAGCCCAGCAACTGACGCGCGATCGTCAGCAGTTGCATGTTCGTGGTGCCTTCGTAGATGCGCCCGATCTTCGCATCCCGGTAGAGCTTCTCCACCGGGTAGTCCCGCGTGAAGCCTGCGCCGCCGAAGATCTCCACCGCGCGGGACGCCACCGTCTCCGCGATCTCGGAAGACCAGTACTTGGCCATCGCGGCTTCCTTCACAAAATCCAGGCCGCACTCCCGCCGCCGCGCCGCATTGTAAACCAGCAACCTCGCCGACTCGATATCTGTTGCCATCTTTGCCAGCTCCATCCGCACAGCCTGAAACGCCGCGATCGGTTGTCCAAACTGCGTCCGCTGGTTGGCGTACCCGGCCGCATGTTCCAGCGCGGCCGCGGCGAGCCCGGTCATCTGCGCGCCAATGCCGATGCGCCCTTCGTTCAGCGTTTCGATCGCGATCCGGTACCCCATGCCCGGCTCGCCCAGCACGTCCGCGGCAGGCACGCGCACCTCATCCAGGATCAGCTCGCAGGTGGAAGAGGCGCGGATGCCGAGCTTGTCTTCCTTGCGGCCCACTCCGAGCCCCTTCGCCCCGCGCTCCACCACGAAGCAGGTGATGCCGCGATGGCCCGCATCGGGGTTGGAGTTCGCGAACACGAGGAACAGGCCCGCCTCCGCGGCATTGGTGATCCACAGCTTCCGCCCGTTCAGGACATATTCGCCGCCGTCGCGCACGGCCCGGGCCGCCAGCGCGAAGGCGTCCGAACCCGCCCCAGCCTCGCTCAGCGCAAAGGCTCCCAGCGTGTCCGTGGCCAGCCGCGGCAGCCAGCGCCTTTGCTGCTCCGCCGTGCCCCACCGCCGGATGGCATTGTTGACGAGCGTGTTCTGCACGTCGACGACAACCGCCACCGATGGATCGATCTTCGCCAGTTCTTCAATGGCGATCAGCGCCTGCGTGAACGTTCCCCCCTGTCCGCCCAGCTCTTCGGGGATCTCGATCCCCATCAGTCCCATCTCGAATAATTGCCGCAGCAGGGCAGGATCCAGCCGCCCGGCCTCGTCCATGGCCCGCACGCGTGGAGCAATCTCCTTCCGCGCAAATTCGGCCACGGCATCCCGGAACATCCCCTCTTCTTCGTTCCAGACGAGCAGCGGCGCGGCCTGCCCCGGACTCGTCAGGTCATGAATCGGCATGCCATCATTAAACCATGCCGTCCCTGTTTCTTCCCGACTGGAAGGCCCTGGCAGAGGCCCACCGGGTAGAGCTGCCGGAAGCTGCGCTCGAGCGCCTGCGGGACATCTCGCGCACGCTGCTCGGCCTGCGCGGGATGCTCGACTGGGGCGAAGAGCCCGCAGCGATCTTCCGGGTGGACGCCAGCGAGCCGGAGCCGCACCCATGACCATCGCAGAGGCTGCCGCAGCGCTGCGCCGCCGCGAAATCAGCTCCGTCGAGCTGACCCTCGATTGCCTGGCGCGCATCGAGAAGTGGAATCCGGAGCTCAACGCTTTCCTCACGGTGACGGCGGAGACCGCCCTCGAACAGGCCCGCGCCGCCGATGCCGAGTTCGCCTCCGGTCTCGACCGCGGCCCGCTGCATGGCATCCCCATCGCCCACAAGGATCTGTTCTGCACCCGCGGCGTCCGCACCACCGGCGGCTCGAAGACCTTCGCCGGCTTCATTCCAGAGTTCGACGCTGCCGTCGTGGAGCGGCTGCGCAACGCCGGCGCGGTGATGGTGGGCAAGACGAACCTCCACGAGCACGCCTACGGCATTACGTCGGAAAACCCGCATTACGGGCCCGTGCGGAATCCGTGGGATCCCGCCCGCAGCCCGGGCGGCTCCTCCGGCGGCAGCGCGGTCGCCGTGGCCACAGGCATGGCGCTCGGCGCCACCGGCACGGACACCGGCGGCAGCATCCGCGTGCCCGCCTCCTGGTGCGGCATCACCGGACTGAAGCCTACTTTCGGGCGCGTCTCCAAATTCGGGGTGCTCCCGCTCGGCTACACGCTGGACCACATGGGCCCGATGGCCCTCACCGTCCGCGACACCGCGCTCCTGTTCGAAGCCATGGCCGGCCACGATCCCCGGGATTCCAGCTCGGTGGACCGTCCCGTGCCTCACTGCCTTCCGCCGGAAGGAGCAATCTCCCTCAAGGGCGTCCGGATCGGGCTGCCCCGCAATTTCTTCTTCGAGCGCATCGAAAGGGACGTTGACGCCGCCGTGTACTTCATGGCCTATACGGCGGAGGATCTCGGCGCCGAGCTCGAGCGCATGCGCGTGCCTGACGGCGATCAGCTCAACGCGCTCGCCCACACCACCCTGCTCGTCGAAGCCGCCGCCGTGCACGAGCCTTACTACCGCAAGCGGCGGTCCACTTACGGCGAAGACGTCCGCACGCTGCTTGACATGGGGCGTCTGATCCCGGCGGTCGACTATGTCCAGGCCCAGCGGCTGCGGCGGCGCATCCTCGGCGTCTTTCTCGACATCCTGAAGAAGGTCGACGCGCTGCTCGTGCCCGCCACGCCGATGACCGCCCCTCTGCTCGGCCAGAAAGAGGTGGAAATCCGGGGACAGATGGAGGACACGCGGCTCGCCGCCACGCGCCTGACGCGCGGCATCAACCTGTTGGGCCTGCCCGCGCTCTCCCTGCCAGCGGGCCTGTCTTCGGCGGGGCTTCCGGTCGGCTGCCAGCTCATCGGCAGGCCGTGGGAAGAGCCGCTGCTGCTGCGCATCGGCGCCGCCCTCGAGGCTCGTACCGGCTTCGCCCGCCGCCCGCCCCGCTTCGCCTGAACGGGCAGCGGTTGTTGCACCTGCGCGCCGCGGGGCTCCATCCAAACACGTATGAGGTGGCCTGCGCTCAGCAGCCTGATCCTTGCCATGACCGTGAACGCCACTGCCGCACAGTTCCCTGATCCGCCCATCGACGAGAAGCCCTCGCCCGGCCTGCGCAAGGCCGTGCTCGCCGGCGGCTGCTTCTGGTGCACCGAAGCGGTCTTCGAGCTGATTGACGGCGTGAAGGACGTCGTTTCGGGCTACTCGGGCGGCTCGAAAGAAACGGCCAATTACCGCCGCGTCTCGATGGGAGACACCGGCCACGCCGAAGCCATCGAGATCACTTACGACCCGATGGTGGTCACCTTCGGCCAGCTTCTGCGCGTCTTCTTCGAGGTCGCCCACGACCCCACGCAGCTCAACCGCCAGGGGCCGGACGTCGGCCCGCAGTACCGCTCGGCCATCTTCTACATGAACGACGAGCAGAAGCGCATCGCTGAAGCCTACATCCGCGCCCTGGAAGAGGCGAAAGTTTTCCGGTCGAAGATCGTCACCGAGCTTTCCCCTTTCCGGGCCTTTTATCCCGCGGAAGACTACCACCAGGACTACGCGGCCAACAATCCCGGCAACCCGTACATCTTCTTCAACGCCGTGCCCAAGGTGGAAAAGCTGAAAAAGGCCTGCCCCCGCCTCGTCCGCAAAAAATAGGGACAGGCCCGCCCGGGCGCAATCTTTCCTACCCATGGAGCTGCCATGAACAGGCTGTGGTTCGGACCCAAACGCATCCGGATTGCCGAATTCGATGACGCGGGCCGCTTCACCGGCTTCGCGGATCTCCCGCCGGTGCGCAAGAGCGACGACGAATGGCGGCAGGAGCTGCCTTCCCAGGTCTGCTTCGTCACCCGGCACAAAGGCACCGAGCCGCCCTTCACCGGCCAATACTGGGACTGCCACGAGGACGGCATCTACCGCTGCGCCTGTTGCGGCACGGCGCTGTTCGATTCGCGCGCGAAGTTCGACTCCGGCACCGGGTGGCCCAGCTTCTTCCAGCCCCTGCATGAGGCCAACCTCCGTCTGGAGAAGGACTACTCTTTCGGCATGGTCCGCGTGGAGGTTCTGTGCGCTCGTTGCGAAGCGCACCTCGGCCATGTCTTCCCCGACGGCCCTCCGCCCACGGGCCTGCGCTA
Organism: Bryobacteraceae bacterium; assembly: GCA_025056865.1. Taxonomy (GTDB): domain Bacteria; phylum Acidobacteriota; class Terriglobia; order Bryobacterales; family Bryobacteraceae; genus JANWVO01. Next base: position 56,161 of record JANWVO010000039.1, on the reverse strand, counting down.
CTGCATGAACTCGGCCGCGCTCCGCTTCGTGCCGCGCGCCAGCGCGGCGGAATAGCTGGCGCGGCCGCGCCGCGTCGGATATAGTTGTTGCCTGCGGAGGATGCCCGCATGCAGCGACGCCGCTTTCTCGCCCTCGCCGCCGCGCCTCTGGCCGCGCGCGGAGCGCCGGAGTACGATCCCATTCTCCAGGCAGGAGTCTATGTCTGGACCCAGCACTACGGACGCATCGGCCAGCGCGCCCAGGATCACATCCCCGGGATCTGCCAGGCCTTCGCCCGCGCCGGCTACCGCGACGTCGAGCTGATGAGCCTGTTCTTTGAGCCGGGGCTCGACCGCATCACCTTCCGCGCCCTGGAGCAGACAGGACTGGCCTGCTCCACCGTTTACAACGGCGGCCCCATGCACACGCCCGAGGCTGCGCGGCAGACCATCGCCGCCACGGTCGATCTCGCGCAGCGGATCCTCCGCAACCGCCCTCTGGACGCCATTGTCTTCAACCCCAACCCCATCGGCCGCGAAAAGACGGAGGAGGAACTCAGGGTCCAGGCTGAGGCGCTGAACACGCTCGGCTGGACATTGTGGAATTCCGGCGTCCGACTCATGCTGCACCAGCATGCGCCGGAGCTGGCCGCCAACGGCCGCGAATGGCGCTTCATACTGGCCAACACGGAACGCCGCTTCCTCGGCGTGTGCCTCGATACGCACTGGGTTTACCGCGCCGGCCTGGACGTCATGACCCTGCTGCGGGAATGCGGTCCGCGCCTGCGCGGCCTTCATGTGCGCAATTCCCGGGGAGGCGTGTGGATGGAAGAGTTCGGCGATGGCGATATCGACTACCGCGCCGTGGCCGCCTGGCTTCGCAGCACGGGCTTCACCGGATACCTCTCCGTGGAGCTTGCCTGGGACAGGGAGACGAAGATCACCCGGCCGCTCGAGGACAGCCTCCGCATCAGCCGCGAATATGCCGAAAAGGTGTTCGGCCTCGCGCGCCGGTAAACTGAAGGCATGCGCAAGCTGACCGGCATTTTCCTTCTCGCTCTGGCGCTGGCCCCTGCTGTGCCCGCGCAGAAGAGCGGCATCCATCGGGAGGACATGGATCCTTCCTGCAAGCCCTGCGAGGACTTCTGGCGCTATGCCAACGGCGGGTGGATCGACCGCAATCCCATCCCGCCGCAGCAGGCGCGCTGGGGCACCATGGCGGTGATGAACGAAAAGAACCGCGAGCGGCTGAAAACGATTCTCGAAGAAGCCGCCGCGGCAAAGCAGCCTGCCGCCCCGCACATCCGCCAGATCGGCGATCTTTACGCCGCCTGCATGGACACGGCGGCGCTCGACGCGCGCGGCGTGGAGCCCATCCGCGCGGAGCTGGACCAGATCGCGAAGATTTCCGACCTCGCCGCCCTGCGCGCCACGCTCACCCGGCTCCAGATGACCGCCCTCGCCCCGGCTTCGCTGTTCGCGCTGCCCGATCTGAAGAACAGCAAAGAAATGATCGCCAACATCGGCGCGGGCGGCATCTCCCTGCCCGACCGCGACTACTATTTCCGCGAAGACCAGCGCTCGCAGAAGATCCGCGAGGAGTTCCTGAAGCACGTCGAACGCATGTTCGTCCTGCTGGGCGAGCCGCAGGACCGCGCAGCCGAAGCGGCGCGGAAAGTGATGGCGTTCGAAAAGGAGCTCGCCGGCGCCATGCTCACCAACGTCGAGCGCCGCGACCCGTATGCCCGCTATCACAAAATGGACCTGGCCGGCGTCAACGCCCTGACGCCCAACTACGACTGGCGGGAAGCGTTCCGCCTCTTCCACCTGCCGGAATCCACGCCCGTCAACGTCTCCGAACCGAAATTCCTGAAGAAGCTTGACGAGCAGCTCACCGCCGTTCCGCTGGAGGACTGGAAAACCTGGCTCCGGTGGCGGGTCGCGAAGAACGCTGCGCCCCACCTGTCGAAACCGTTCCGCGACGAGGATTTCTACTTCTCCAGCACGGTCCTCACCGGCGTCAGGGAGCCGCTGCCGCGCTGGCAGCAGTGCTCGAACACGGTGGACCGCCTGCTGGGCGATGCGCTCGGCCGCGAATTCGTCGCCCGCTATTTCCCGCCTCAGGCGAAAAAGCGCATGCAGGAAATGGTGGAAAACCTCCGCGCCACTCTGCGGGAAGAGCTGGAAAAGGCTGACTGGCTGGCGCCAGAAACAAAGAAAAATGCCATCGCCAAGCTGAATGCCTTTTACGCAAAAATCGGCTACCCCGACCGTTGGCGCGACTACTCCGGCGTCGAGATCCGCCGGGACCGCTACTTTGAAAGCGTGCGCTCGGCGGGCGAATTCAACCGCCGCTACCAGATGTCGAAGATCGGCAAGCCGATCGACCGCAACGACTGGGGCATGACTCCGCCCACCGTGAACGCCTACTACAACCCCACCATGAACGAAATCGCTTTCCCCGCCGGCATCCTCCAGCCCCCGCTGTTCGACATGGAGGCTGACGACGCGGTCAACTACGGCGCCATCGGCGCGGTCATCGGCCACGAAATGGGCCACGGCTTCGATGACCAGGGTTCGAAGTACGACGCCGATGGCAATCTCCGCGAGTGGTGGACGCCGGAGGACCGGAAGAAGTTCGAAGAGCGCACCGCCTGCGTCATTGATCAGTTCAACACTCTCGACGTGGGCGAAGGGCTGCGGCACAACGGCAAGCTCGTCGTGGGCGAAGCCCTCGGCGACCTCGGCGGGCTGACGCTCGCCTACCGCGCTTACAGGCGCTCGCTGAAGGGCAAGGAAGGCCCGGTGCTGGACGGCTTCACCGCCGATCAGCGCTTCTTCCTTTCTTTCGCCCGCACCTGGGCGGTCGTGGACAGGCCCGAAGCCATGCGGCTGCGGCTCAACACCGATCCGCACCCGCTGCCCCGCTTCCGGGCGATCGGAACCTTGCAGAACATGCCCGAATTCCATAAGGCGTTCGGGTGCAAGCCGGGCGACCCGATGGTGCGCCCGCCCGAAAAGCAATGCAGACTCTGGTAATCGCTCTCCTTCTCGCCCTCGCGGCGGCGGGGCAGACCTTCGAGGTCTCCCTGCCCGCCGCCCGGGCGGACAGGCCGCTCGACGGCCGTCTCCTGCTCCTCCTTTCCACTGATCCCTCCTCCGAACCGCGCTTCCAGATCACGGACGGGCCGAAGACGCAGATCGTCTTCGGCCAGGACGTGGAGGGCTGGAAGCCGGGTTCGCGCCTCCGCTTCCAGCCGGACACGCCCGGATACCCCTACGAACGGTTCGAGGATCTGAAGCCGGGCAGGTACTTCGTCCAGGCGGTGCTCGACATCTACGACACCTACCGGCTGAAGGACGGCCGCGTCCTGAAGCTGCCCGTCGACCGCGGCGAGGGGCGGCAGTGGAACCGCGCCCCCGGCAACCTTTATTCGAGGCCGCGCGAGATCGCGCTCGGCCGCGGCGCCCGCATCAGCATCGAACTCGATCAGGCCATGCCGCCCATCGAGCCGCCGAAAGATACGAAGTACATCCGCCACGTCCGCATCCAGAGCCGCCTGCTCAGCGAGTTCTGGGGCCGGCCCGTCTACCTTGGGGCCCACGTGCTGCTGCCCCACGGCTTCGAGGAGCATCCCGAGGCGCGCTACCCGCTGATGGTTTTCCACGGCCACTTCCCCCACGACTTCAGCGGATTCCGCACCGAGCCGCCCGACCCGGACCTCAAGCCCGACTACAGCGAGCGCTTCCGCCTGCACGGCTACAACCGCATCCAGCAGCAGGAAGCCTACGAGTTCTACAGGAAGTGGATCTCGCCCGGTTTCCCGCGTTTTCTTGTCGTGGAAATCCAGCACGCCAACCCTTATTACGACGACTCCTACGCGGTCAATTCGGCCAATCTCGGCCCGTACGGGGACGCCATCATGCGCGAGCTGATCCCGGAAATCGAGCGCCGCTTCCGCGGCATCGGACAGGGGTGGGCCCGCTTCACCTACGGAGGCTCCACCGGCGGCTGGGAGGCCCTCGCCGCCCAGATCTTCTACCCCGACGATTTCAACGGAACGTTCGCCGCCTGCCCGGATCCCATCGATTTCCGCGCCTATACGCTGGTGAACATCTACGAGGACCGCAATGCCTACCATGTCGAAGGCCCGCACCTGCGCGTCCCGCGCCCGGGCAAGCGCAACTGGCTGGGCGAGGTCTCCATCACGCTGGAGCAGATGAACCGCATGGAGCTGGCGCTTGGCACGAAGTCCCGCAGCGGCCAGCAGTTCGACATCTGGGAGGCGGTCTACTCCCCGCCCGGCCCCGACGGCTATCCGGCCCGGATTTTTGACAAAATCACGGGGGAAATCAATCGAAAGGTGGCTGAATACTGGCGCGAAAACTACGACCTGCGCCATATTCTGGAGCGCGATTGGCCCAAAATCGGCCACAAGCTCCGCGGCAAGATCCACATATACGTCGGCGACATGGACAACTATTACCTGAACAACGCCGTCTACCTGATGGAGGAGGCCCTGAAGCGGCTGAAAGACCCTCCGGCAGACGCCACGGTCGCCTATGGCGACCGCTTCGAACACTGCTGGAACGGCGATCCCAACCTGCCGAACGCGATCAGCCGCCTGCGCTACAACACCATGTACCTGCCCCGCATTCTCGAGCGGATCGAGCGCAACCATCCGCCCGGCGCGGATCTGAAAAGCTGGCGTTACTGAAGGGCGCGCCGCCTAGAGCCGGCCTTCGCGCCGTGCCGCTTCGCATTCCGGGCACGGGCAGATCCGCCGCAGGTATTCGTAGCTGTAAATGCCCGCCTTGTGCCCGTCGTTCCAGTCCACGCGGAAGGCATACGTGCCCACTTCCTCGATGCGGTCCATCTTCAGCTTCGGCCGGAAGATGGGGAACGGATTGTCCTGCGGCTTCGAGTAGCTGGAAGGCTGCGGCTCTGTGCCGTGCGCTCCCGTGCAGGTGGCGCAGGGGCAGTGATCGCGCAGATACTCGCAACTGTAGTGGCTCTGGTGCCCGTCGGCCCAGTCGATGGTGACTCCGCGGGACTTCGAAACGGCGATGTGTTGCGGGTCGGTGCAGAGAGTCATGGCGTTCCGCTAGTGAATCCGTTCGATGTCGCGCACGCCGGGCACGCGGCGCATCGCCTGGACGAGCCGCTCGAGCTGCTTCTTGTCGCGCACCTCGATGGTCATCTCGACGACGGCTGAGTCGAAGTTCCTGTCGTCGGCGTGCGCCTCCACGCTGCGGATGTTCACGTTGTCGTCGAACAGGATCTGCGTCAGGTGATTGAGCATGCCCGCCCGGTCGTCGGTCCGCACCACCAGGCGGACATGGAAATTCGTGTTCGCCGTGCGCGCCCATTCCACTTCGATGCGCCGCTCGGCCTCGTACATCAGGTTCTGGACGTTGGGACAGCTCTTCGAGTGCACCGCGACGCCCTTGCCCCGGGTGATGTAGCCGACAATCGGCTCGCCCTTGATCGGGTTGCAGCACTTGGCGCGGTAGGTGAGCAGGTCGTTGACGCCCTTCACCTGAATGACGTAATCGCCTGCCTCGCCGGGCTTCTCCTTCGGCGGCGCTGTCTCCGGCGCCGGCGCCGGCGGCTCCGCCTGCGCTGCTTCGGGCGAAAGCTTTCCCAGCACCTGCCGCGCGGAAAACTTGCCCCAGCCCAGCGCCGCGTGCAGGTCTTCGATCTTCGCGCACCCGTATTCGGCCGCCACCGCCTCCATCTGCTGGCGGCTGATGCGGCTCAGGGTCACGCCCAGCCGCCGCGCCTCGCGCTCCAGCAGCCGCTGGCCAAGCTCGATGGCCTTCTCGCGCTCGGTGGCGTTGATCACGTGCCGGATCTTGTTCCGCGCCCGCGCCGTCTTCACGAAGGCCAGCCAGTCCCGGCTGGGGCGGCTTCCCGCCTGCGTGATGATCTCCACCACGTCCCCGTTGCGCAGCGGATGCTTCAGCGGCACCATCCGCCCGTTGACCCGCGCCCCTACGCACGTATGGCCGACGTCCGTATGAATCGCGTAGGCGAAGTCAACCGGCGTGGCGTCGCGTGGAAGCACCACGATCTTGCCCTTCGGCGTGAAGCAGTAGACCTCTTCCGGATACAGGTCGACCTTGAGGTTCGACATGAAGTCGGAAGGGTCGCGCATTTCGCGCTGCCACTCCACCAGTTGCCGCAGCCACGCAATCCGCTGGTCGTCTTCGGCAGGACCCTTCTTGCCTTCCTTGTATTTCCAGTGCGCCGCGATGCCTTCTTCGGCCAGCCGGTGCATCTGCTCGGTGCGGATCTGCACCTCGAACGGCACCCCGCCAGGACCCATCACGGAAGTGTGCAGCGACTGGTACAGGTTCGGCCGCGGAATGGCAATGAAGTCCTTGATCCGGCCAGGTATGGGGTGCCACTCCTGGTGGATGATGCCCAGCGCCGCGTAGCAGTTCTTCACCGAGTCCGTGATGATCCGCACGCCAAGCAGGTCATAGACCTGCTCGACCGTGATCTTCTGCCGCCGCAGCTTCTGGTACACCGACCACGGCCTCTTGATGCGCGCCTCCACGCGCGCCGGGATGCCTTCCTCGGCAAGCCTTTTCTCGATGTGCGCCCGGATCTCGTCCAGATCGAGCTGGCTGCTGCGCCGGCGCTCCTCAATGGCCTGGGTGACCTCGCGCCAGGTATCCGGGTCGAGGTACTGGAAGCCAAGATCCTCGAGCTCGGCCCGCAGCTTGCCCATGCCCAGCCGGTGCGCGATGGGCGCGTACAGCTCCAGGGTCTCCGCCGCGATCCGCTCCTGCCGTTCGCGCGGCAGCGAATCGAGCGTCCGCAGGTTGTGGAGCCGGTCCGCCAGCTTGACGATGATGACGCGGATGTCTTCCACCATCGCGAGGAGCATCTTGCGGACGCTTTCCGCCTGCCGCTCCTCGCGGTTGTGCATCTCGATCTTGCTCAGCTTGGTGACGCCGTTGACGCAGCGGGCCACCTCTTCGCCGAACTGCCTGCGGATCTCCTCGAGCGTGGCGCTTGTGTCTTCCAGCGTGTCGTGCAGCAGCGCCGTGACCAGGCACACCTGGTCCATCTGCATCTCCACGAGGATATCCGCCACCGCCAGCGGGTGCGCCATATACGGTTCGCCGGAGGCGCGCTTCTGGCCGGCATGCCTCTGGGCGGCAAACTCGAAGGCGCGCCGGATGAGCGTCAGGTCCTCGCCCGGGCGGCGCTCGCGCAGCTTCTGTTCCAGTTGCTCATAGGCGGCCGCCACCTCCGCCGGAATCGCAGCACAAGCCTCTCCCGGTGTGGTGGACTCGCTGACGGTTGCGGGTGAGGCCTGTCGTTTCGTCACGTTCCGGCGCCGCCAAAAGACGGAAGGCGAGGGGAACCCCTCGCCTTCATTGTATCGGATTCATTCCGCAGTCCCCCGGCAAAGGGGGCGCGGCCACTACTGCTCGGAGACGATGCCGCCAGTGGACTTCGACGCGCGCTCCGCCTTGATCTTGCGCGTCTCCAGCGTCTTGTTGATCCACTGGTCCGCCTCCTCGATGTCCTTCTTGTAGGCGGCCACGTCGTCCTGGAGGTCGGCGCGCTCGCGGTACAGCAGGTTCAGGTACGCCATCGCGTCGTCGTACTCGGGGTCGATCTCCAGCGCCTTGCGCAGGTTGGCGATGCCGTCCTCGATCATCTGCCAGTACTGCTTGCGCATCTCCTCGCGGAGCTTCTTGTCCTTGAAGGGGCCGGGCTCGTCAGGCTTCATGCCCAGCTTGTTGCGGGCCTCCATCCACTTCGGATAGAACTTCGCCCACGTGATCACGCCCAGCGAGTAATACGCTTCCTTCTCCTTCGGATCCACCTCGATGAGCCTACGGTACCATTCGGCGGCTTTGTCGAGCCGCGCCAGCTTCTCTTCCATCGTCGGCGCGCCGCTCGACTGCTGGTAGGCCAGCGAGGCCAGCGACTTGATTGCGGTGATGTTCTTCGGGTCCTCCGCCAGCACTTCGTTGAAGTATTTGATGGCGTTTTCGGCGAAGGCCTTGTTCTCGGGAGATTCCGCGCCAGGAATGTACTGGCTCATGTAGGCGGTCGCCAGGTACAGCTTGGCGGTGGGATAGGTGGGATCAAGCTCGATGGCGCGCTTGAAGAACTCCACGGCGTCGGCATACTTGGCGCTCTTGAACGCAGCCACGCCCTTGTTCAGGTTGTCGCGCGCTTCCAGCTTCTTGCAGCCGGCGGACGCGCCAGCCAGCAGGAGCACCGCGGCCGCAGTGAGGGTGATGAGGATGTTGCGTTTCATCCAGCGTACCTCCGGCTTACTCGCCCGCCTCGACCTTCGCCGTCATCAGGCCGACCTTGTCCATCTGCGCGCCCTTGGCAATGTCGATCGCCTTGGCCACATACTGGAACTCGAGATCCGGGTCCGCCTTCACGAACACGACCCGCTCGGCGCGCGTCTTGAACACTTCCAGCAGCCGGTCGCCTAGACGCTCCTCGCTGATCGGCTCCGTGTTGAGCATCATCGAGCGGTCCTTGTTGATGATGATCACGACGGTGCGGTCGACCTCCGGCGGCGGCGCGTTCGGCGGCGGAGGCTGCGGGATCAGCGCCTCAAGCCCTTTGGGCGTCAGCGGCGTGATCACCATGAAGATGATGAGGAGCACGAGCAGGACGTCGATCAGCGGCGTCATGTTGATGTCGGCTTTCGGACCGTGGCCCGAGCCGCCAACTGCCATTCCCATAGCAAATCTCCTTTAGATTCTCCACCCGGGGCCGTCTCCGAACCCCTTGCCGGCCTCCGTCTGCCGGACAGCCGGGTTGCAACCTCCCGCTTACTGGGCCGGGGTGCTGGTGCCCGCCGCGCCCATGGCTTCCATCCGGGCCTTGGCCTTCGCGTCGAGCTCGGTCAGCAGACCGATGTTGTCCACGCCGGCGGCGCGCAGGTTGTCCACTACCTCGACGACGCGCTCATAGCGGGCGCGCGCGTCGGACTTGATGTAGCAGGTCTTGTCCAGCCGGTTGGCGAGCAGATCCTTCACCTTCGGCGCCAGGTCGGCGGGGTTGATCTGTTTCGATCCAAGAAAGACCTTGCCGTCCCGCGTCACCGCGATCACGACGGCGTCTTCCTTGTCGGCGTCATTCATGGCGATCGGGTTCATCGTCTTCGCCAGGTCGACGCTGACGCCCTTGGAAAGCATCGGCGTGACCACCATGAAGATGATGAGCAGCACCAGCATCACGTCCACCATCGGCGTGACGTTGATGTCCGAGATCGCCTGCGTCGCGGGCTTCTTCCTAGCCATCTTCTGGCCTCCTGTTGAACTCTGAGGATGTCCGGCCCTCCGGCGCGGGGGACGCCCCGGAGGCGCCCCCCGCACTGGCAGATTCAACTCGCCGGACGATCACTTCCCAGGCCGAAAGCCGGCCAAGATGCTTACTTCACGGCTCCGGCGCGGATGCGCTTGATGAAGTAGTCGATCAGCTCCGAGCTGGAGTTCGACATCTCCACGTCGAACGCCTTCAGCCGCTCGTTGAAGTAGTTGAACATCCAGACTGCCGGGATCGCGACGAACAGGCCGATGGCCGTGGCAACCAGCGCTTCCGAAATACCGCCGGCCACCGCGCCCAGACCGGTCGACTTCTCCGTCGAAATGCCCTTGAACGCGTTGATGATGCCGACCACCGTGCCGAACAGGCCGACGAACGGGGCGCTCGAGCCGATCGTTGCCAGGCCGCTGACGCCGCGGTCGAGCTCGGAACGGACGATCGCCTGCGCGCGCTCGAGGGCGCGGTTGGACGCCTCGATGATATCGCCAGGAATCTCGTTGCTCACTTCGTGCGCACGGAACTCCTGAAGGCCCGCCACGACCACCTTCGCCAGGTGCGACTTCTTGTAGCGGTCAGCGATCTTGATCGCCTCGTCGAGCTTGCCTTCGCGCAGGGCGCCAGCCACGGCCGGCGCGAACAGGCGCGACTGCTTGCGGGCCGCGTTGTAAACGATCAGACGGTCGATCATCACGCCGATGGACCAGGCCGACATGATGAACAGGATGATGACGACCGCCTTCGCCATCCAGCCCATCTGGTTCCACATCGAGCGGAGGTCGAACCCGACGGCGCCGGCTTCCTGAAGCAACAGGAACGACCAGACTTGCAATTGAAGAAGCATCTTCTTTTCTCTCCTGCGAGTTGAATTGAGTGAAACGAACTACGATTCTCTAGCGACCGCCGCCAACCGCCCTACTGGCTGAGGGTGAAGTTGACGTCGATCTGGGTGACCACCTCGACCGGCTCGCCGTTCAGCAGCGTGGGCTTGTAGCGCCACTGCTTCACGGCTTCGGTCGCCGCCTGCACCAGCAGCGGATGTCCGGAAACCAGCGTCAGGTTCTGGATGGTTCCGTCGCGGCCGATGATGGCGGTAAAACGAACCGTGCCCTGGATGCGCGCCTGCTTGGCAAGCGGCGGATACACCGGCTTGGGCTGATAGATCAGCATCGCCTGCTGAACGTTGCCGCCCACCGTGATGCGCTTCGGCGCCTGGGGCTTCACTTCCTGCTTGACGGGTGGAGGAGGCGGCGGGGGAGCAGCCGTTGGAACGCTGCTGATGATGCCGCCGATCACGCCGCCGGGGCTGCCGCCGGGAACGCCGCCCGGCACGCCGCCCACCACGCCCACTCCGGCGGCGGGAGGAAGCTCATCCTCCTTGATGATGGCGATTTCCTTCGGCACCTGCTTCGGCGCCATCAGGCGCGACCCGTCGAACTGGCGCGGAATCACCTTCTGCACCCGCACCACCTGCGTCGCCGGCGGCGGCGGAGGAGGCGGCGGAGGCGGCGGAGGCGGAGCCACCAGCATCGACTGAAGCGCCGTCTGCGGCAGCATCTCCGGATTCAGAAGCGGGATGATAATCGCCACCACCACCAGCAGCACCTGCAGGATGGTGGAGATGATTACCGTCCAGCCCTTGTTGGTTTTGGCGCGACCTTCAACGAGGGACTGTTCAAACATGTTGCCTTCCTTCTCCTTCGGTCCAGGCTGCCGGCAAGACGCGGGCCGAGACCGTTTACAACCCTATGGACACCGTCCGGAGCCGGAGGTTCCCAACGCCCCCGCCGCTCCGGGAAATTTCCTCCGCGCCGGCCAGCCAACGTCTCCGTTCCCCGCTCACCTGGCTGCCGCCGGCGCCGCCGCCCGGCCCTTCTTCTGCAACTTCTCATGCCAGAAGACAAGGATCGGGCTGGCAATGAAGATGGACGAATATGTGCCGACGATCACACCCACGACCAGAGCGAATGCAAACCCGTTCAGGACAGGCCCGCCGAACAGCCACAGGGCCAGCGCCGAGATAAAGGTCAGCCCCGATGTCAGCACTGTCCGGCTGAGCGTCTGATTAATGCTATCGTTGACGATCGCCGGGGTCAACTCCCTGCGCGACAGCTTCAGCACCTCGCGGATCCGGTCGAACACCACGATCGTGTCGTTCATCGAGTAGCCCACCAGCGTCAGCAGCGCCGCCACCACGTTCAGGCTGATCTCCTTGTCCGTCAGGCTGAAGAAGCCCAGCGTGATGATCACGTCGTGGAACACCGCCAGCACCGCCGCAAGGCCGTAAACGAATTCAAACCGCAGCGCCAGGTACACCAGCATCCCGCCCAGCGCATACAGCACCGCCAGCACCGCCTTGTTGCGCATCTCCGCGCCGATCTTCGGCCCGATCACCTCGGCGCTCCGGATCGTGAACGGCGCCAGATAGCACTGCTGCCGGATCACCTCGAGCATCTGCGGCGTGACGCCCTCCACTTCCTTCAACTGATCGAAGCTCGTCAGCACGCCCGAGCGCGGCGGCGTGTTCTTGAACTCCATGATCCGCCGGGCCAGCGCAAGCAGTTGCTCGTCGTTCATCGGAATCGCCGCCTGCTGGAACGGCCCGCGCAACCGCTCGGCCAGCTCCTGCGCGTTGGCGTTGTTGAGGTCCAGCCGGTCGGTCTTCTCCCCGAACGTTTGCGTCAGCGTCTCCACCACCGCCTGCCGCTCCCGTTGCAGCGCCACATCCTCCTTCAGCGGGATGCCGATGATGACTTCGTTTTCCCCGGTCACCTCCTGCACCGAGATCTCGCCGGGGATGCGGGCGCTCACCGCCGCGCGGATGCGGTCGATGGGCGGCTTCGAGGCAAAGCGCACGTTGATGTTGGCGCCGCCCGTGAAGTCGATGCCGTATTTCAGCCCGCCCTTGGCCGCCCAGCTCCCTACGCTGATGGCGATCAGCACCAGCGACAGGCCGATGAAGTACTTCTGCTTGCCAAGGAAGTCGATGTTGGTGTTCTTGAATAGCTCCATGTAGCTTCCCGTCTGTGGCACGGGGCGCTCCGGCGCCCCGCCGCAATCAGATTCCGATGCTCAGCCGGGGGTTGAACCCCTGCCGCGCCAGCGCAAACTGGAACAGGGCGCGGGACACGAAGACCGAGGTGAACACGTTCGCCAACAGGCCGATGACCAGCGTCACCGCAAAGCCACGGATGGCCGGCGTGCCGAACATGAACAGGAACGCGCAACTGACCACCGTGGCCACGTGCGTATCGATGATGGTCAGAAACGCCTTGCTGAAGCCCGCGTCCATGGCCGCCATGGTCGGCTTGCCGGCGCGCAGCTCCTCGCGGATGCGCTCAAAGATCAGCACGTTGGAGTCCACCGCCATGCCGATCAGCAGGATGATGCCGGCGATGCCCGGCAGCGTCAGCACCGCGCCCAGATACGCCAGGCAGCCGATCAGGATCACGCCGTTCAGGATCAGCGCCACCACGGCGTTCACCCCGGCGCCAGCGTAGTAAACCAGCATGAAGGCGACGACGAAAACCAGCCCGATGATGCCCGCGATCAGCCCCTTGCGGATCGAATCCGCCCCAAGCGACGGCCCCACCGTCTGCTCCTGGAGGTAGACGATTCCCGCAGGCAGCGAGCCCGCGCGCAGCACCAGCGCCAGATCGCTCGCCTCCTGGTGCGAGGCCGCTCCGGTGATGCGCCCCTGATCCTCGATCCGGCTCTGGATCACTGGCGCGCTGCGGATCTGGTTGTCGAGCGCAATGGCCAGACGGTTGCCGATGTTGGCTTCCGTAAACCGCGCAAACCGCCCCTTGGCCTCCTGCGACAGCACAAACGCCGTCTCCCACTTGCCGAATTCATCCTGCGCGGGCCGTGCGTCACGGAGGTCGCGGCCGGTGATCACCGGCGTGCGCGCCACCAGGTACCATCCTTCGCCCGCCGGATCGCCCGGCCGCGGCGCGCTCCGCATCAGCTTCGTGTTCAGCGGCAGCACGCCGCCGTACTTGGCCAGCGCGTCTTCCTGCCGCGGGAAAGGCCCGTCCTTCACTTCGTACAGTTCCAGCAGCGCCGCCGTCTGAAGGATGTTCTTCACCCGCGCCGGGTCGTCCAGGCCGGGCAGCGAGATCAGGATCTCCGCCTCCGAGCCCGCTCCGCCGCGCCGCTGCACGCTGGCTTCGGCCAGCCCCAGCCCGTTGATGCGGCTCTCGATGGTCGTGATCGCCCGCTGCACCGTGTCTTCCTTCAGCGCCAGCGCCTCGGTCGGCTTCATCGTCAGCCGGTAGTCGGTGGAGCTCAGCGGCGTCAGCACCCAGCTCGGCAGCAGCTCGGCCACGATGTTGCGGAAAAGCTGCGACTTCTCGGCTGGAATGCCGCGCACCTCAATGGCGATCTTGTCGGCGTCGGCCAGCGTCTGCGGGTCGTTGTGCGCAATCGACTGGAACGGGATCGACTGCTTGCCCAGCTCTTCCTTCAGCCGCTCGATCTGCGTGGTCGCTTCCACCTTGAAGGCGTCCTGCAACTGCACCTGAACCACCAGCAGCGACCCGCCCCGCAGGTCGAGCCCGAGCCGGATGTTCCGGTTCCAGTTGGCGATGAGCTCGTCTTTCGACTTCGGCAGGCCGAATACGCCATACAGGCAGGCCAGCGTGATGGCCACAATCAGAGCCGCTTTCCATTTCAGGCTTTTCATGGGATGTCGGTTCTCGCTCTCGTCAGGCTAGGCTTTCTTCTCCGCACCGAGCTTGCTGGCAACGGCGCCGCGCGCGAAGGTCAGCTTCACGTTGTCGGGCTTCACCCGCAACACCAGCGTGTCGTCGCCCTGGATCGCCACGATCGTGCCGACGATGCCGCCGTTGGTGAGCACCTCGTCGCCAGGCTGAAGCTCCGCCAGCATCTTCTGCTGCTGCTTCTTCTGCCGCTGCATCGGCAGGAACAGCAGGAAGTAAAAGATGGCGAAGATAAGAAGGATCGGCAGGAACTGCAACAGAGGGCTGGGCGCCTGCGGCGACTGCTGGAAGAGGAGGAATGTCATGGGCGGTCCGTTCAATGCCGGGGATCGCGCGTGGACGCCGTCCGCGGCGAGCTAACGCCGCTGTCCCCGGCGGCCCGGTCCGGGCCGGACGCCTGGCCGGAAGAACGCACGGCGCTCAGGTACGCGGGAAACGTCCCAAGCAAAATAGCCTCTCGCATCCGGCGGGCGATGTCAAGGTAATAGGTCAGGTTGTGCAGCGTCGCCAGCGTGCTGAACAGGATCTCGCCGGCCTGGAACAGGTGCCGCAGATAGGCCCGCGAAAACGTCCGGCACGTGTAGCAGCGGCACGCCGGGTCGAGCGGGCGCGGGTCGTCGCGGTACTGCGCCTGCTTGATGATCACCCGGCCTTCGCTCGTGAACAGGCACCCGTTGCGCGCGTTCCGGGTGGGCATGACGCAGTCCATCATGTCGATGCCCCGGGCGACGTACTCCGGCAGCTCCTCGGGCAGCCCGACGCCCATCACATACCGCGGCCGGTCGGCCGGCAGCAGCGGAGCCGTGGCCTCCACCATCTCCAGGCTCAGCGCGCGCGGCTCGCCCACGCTCAGCCCGCCGATCGCATAGCCGTCCGCCCCCAGCGCCACCAGCTCTTCCGCGCACTGCCGGCGCAGGTCCGCGTACATCGACCCCTGCACGATGGGGAACAGCGCCTGCGGCCGCGGCTGCTCCTCCATGCGGCGCCGGTAGTGCTGCCACCCGCGCCGCGCCCAGCGCAGCGTCAGCTCCATCGACGCCTTCGCCTCGGCGTGCGACGCCGGATACGGCGTGCACTCGTCCAGCATCATCAGAATGTCGCTGCCAAGCGCCAGTTGCACGTCCACCACGGACTCAGGCGTGAACAGGTGCGCGTCGCCGTTCAGATGCGAGCGGAACAGAACGCCGTCCTCCCGCACCTTCCTCAGTTGGCTCAGCGACCACACCTGGAAGCCGCCCGAATCGGTCAGAATGGCCCGCGGCCACTGCATGAAGCCGTGCAGCCCGCCCATCCGTTCGATCAGGTCATGGCCCGGGCGCAGGAACAGATGGTAGGTGTTGGCCAGGATGATCTTCGCGTCCAGCTCCTCCAGCAGGTGGCGCGGCGTCAGCCCCTTCACCGTGCCCTGCGTCCCCACCGGCATGAAGACGGGCGTTTCCACCGTCCCGTGGGCGGTGTGGAGCAGGCCCGCGCGCGCGCCGGTCTCCGGACAAACGGCCTGAATTTCAAATCGGATCGCCTGCAAGGGTTAAACTAGCTAGTTTAGCCCCCCATGGCACTGCGCTTCTACAACACGCTCACGCAAAGGCTGGAGGAGTTCCGGCCGCTCGACGGCCACACCGTGCGGATGTACACCTGCGGTCCCACCGTCTATCACTACGTCCACATCGGCAACTTCCGCACCTTCAGCTTCCAGGACGTGCTGCGGCGCGTGCTCCGGATGCGCGGCTGGAAGCTGTTCCACGTGATGAACATCACCGACGTCGACGACAAGATCATCCGCAACGCCGTGGCCGAGGGCAAATCGCTCAGGGAGTACACCGCGCCGTACACCGAGGCCTTCCTCGAAGATGCGGCGAAACTGCGGCTGGAACGGCCCGAAAAGCTCGTCTTCGCCACTGACCACATCCCGGACATGGTGGAGGCCATCCGCCGCCTCGCCGAGCGCCAGCACACTTACGAGAGCGAAGGCTCGGTCTACTTCCGCATCTCGAGCTTCCCTGAATACGGCAAGCTCTCGCACACCAACTTCAGCGGCAATCTCGCCGGCGCGCGCGTCGACGTGGACGAATACGAAAAGGCGGACGCGCGCGACTTCGTCCTGTGGAAAGCGCGCAAGCCGGGCGAGCCCTATTGGGACACGCCCCTCGGCCCGGGCCGCCCGGGCTGGCACATCGAGTGCTCGGTGATGGCCATGAAGTATCTGGGCGAGACCATCGACATTCACACGGGCGGCGTCGACCTGATCTTCCCCCACCACGAAAACGAGATCGCCCAGAGCGAGTGCATCACCGGCAAGCCCTTCGCCCGCTTCTGGCTGCACGCCGAGCACCTCATGGTGGAAGGGCAGAAGATGTCGAAGTCGCTCGGCAATTTTTACACCCTGCGCGACATCCTCGCCCGCGGCTGGGCGCCGGAAGCCATCCGCTACCTGCTGATCTCGGCGCCTTACCGCAAGCAGCTCAACTTCACCTTCGACGGGCTGAAGGCCGCCGCCTCCGCCATCGAGCGGCTGCGCAACTTCCAGACGCGGCTGGAAACCGAGCGCTTCGATCCCGGCATCGACGAAGACCAGGAGCAGCGCGCGGCGAAGGCGCTGGCCGACTACCACGAGGGGCTCGACGACGACCTCAACACTGCCGACGCGCTCGGCGCCGTCTTCGAGTTCATCCGCGAAACCAACATCGCCATGGACCAGGGCCGCTTCCGCGCCGGCAACGTGGCCAGCGCGAAGAAGCTGCTCGGGGATTTCGACCTCGTCTTCGACGTGCTGCGGCCGACGCTCGCCGAAGGCGCCCTCAGCGACGAGGAGGTGGAGGCGCTGCTGAAGGAGCGCACCGAAGCCAAGAAGGCCCGCGACTTCGCCCGCGCCGACCAGATCCGCGCCATGCTGCTCGAGAAGGGCATCGTCGTCGAGGACACCCGCGACGGCGTCCGCTGGAAGCGCAGATAGTTTTGCCGCAGAGGGGCCAGAGAAGCCGATGAAGATCCAGACGAAAGCCGTGCACGCGGGCGACCGCAAGCGCCCGCAGCAGCAGATCCCCGTTTCCACGCCGGTCCACTTCGCCGCCTCCTGGATCTGCGCCGACCAGGCCGAGCAGGACCGCATCTTCGCCCACGAGCAGAAGGGCTACGCCTACTCGCGCTACTGCAACCCTACCAATGACGCGCTCGAAGAGCTGGTCGCGTCGCTCGAGAACGGCCACGGGGCGCTGGCCTGCTCCTCCGGCATGATGGCGCTTCAGCATGCGCTGTGGTGCGCGCTGCTCGAGCGGCCCAAGCGCATCCTCTGCGCCCGCGACATCTACGGCGCCACGCTCAAGCTGCTTTACGACGTCATGGGCCCGTTCGGCTTCCAGACGGAGCTGGTGGACGCCAACGACACGGCCGCCGTCGAAGCCGCGCTGGACCGCTTCCAGCCCGGCGCGCTGCTCGTGGAAACCATCTCCAACCCGCTGCTCCGCGTCCCCGATCTCGAGGCGCTGGCCCGCCTCTGCCGCGCGCGCAACGTCGCGCTGATCGTCGACAACACCTTCGCCACGCCCCTGCTGGTGCGCCCGCTCGAGCGGGGCGCGCACCTGGTGGTGCACAGCTCCACCAAGTATCTGGGCGGCCACGGCGACACGCTCGGCGGCCTCATCGTCAGCGACGAGGCGCACTTCGAGACGATGCGGCGCTTCTCACGCGTCAACGGCCCGGTGATGGGCCCGATGGAAGCCTATCTCACGATGCGCGGCATCAAGACCTTCCCGCTCCGCATGGAACGCCAGTGCCAGAACGCCGCCGCGCTGGCCCAATGGCTCCGCCAGCAGCCGCAGGTCGAGCGCGTCTTCTACCTGGACGACCCCGCCCACCCCGACTCGGCCGTCATCGGCCGGCTCCTGCCCGAAGGCCTCTACGGCGGCATGGTGAGCTTCGAGATCCGCGGCGCGCGGCGCGCGGAGGTCTTCGCGTTCCTCGACCGGCTGAAGCTGTGCGTGCGCGCCACCTCCCTCGGCGATGTCCACACGATGGTGCTCTACCCCTGGATCGCCTCCCACCGCGACGTGCCCCCCGAACAGAAGGCCGCCATGGGGCTGCGCGAGAACCTTGTCCGGTTCTCGGTGGGCATCGAAGCCGTCGAGGACATCATCGCCGACATCCGCCAGGCGCTCGGCTGAGCCGCCTCAGTCGCCGGCCGTCTTCCACTGCTCGAGCAGCGCCCGGCTGCGCGAGCGCGCATGGTTGGTCGCCGTCTCCACGGCCGAGATCAGCATGGCGCGCAGCCCGTGCCGTTCCAGCTCGTGAATGGCGCTGATGGTCACCCCGCCCGGTGTGATCACCTGGTCGCGCAGAATGGCCGGATGAATGCCGGTTTCCTTCACGAGCCGCGCCGCGCCCAGCACCGTCTGCTCGGCCAGCCGCGTGGCCACCTCGTGCGACAGGCCCATCTTCAGCCCGCCCGCGATCAGCGCCTCGATCACCATGTAGACATAGGCCGGCCCGCTGCCCGAAAGCGCCGTCACCGCGTCCATCGCCTCCTCGTCCACGAAGCAGACCACCCCTACGGCGCGGAAGATCCGTTCCACCAGCGCGCGGTGCTCGGCCGTGGCCACGCCGTTGGCGCTCACCGCCGTCGCCCCCTCCTCGATCACCACGGGAATGTTGGGCATCGCGCGGAACACCGGCATCCGCCGCGCGATCAGCCTCTCGATCAGCCGGATGGGCGCCACCGCCGCCAGCGAGATCAGGATCTGCCCCTCATGCAGCACGTCCCGGATCTCCTCGAGCACCGTGCCCAGCACCCCCGGCTTCACCGCCAGCAGGATGAGGTCGCTTTCGGCCGCCGCCTCGCGGTTGCCGCCGGCGCGGGCGCGGATGCCGTACCGCTCCGCCACCTCGGAGGCGCGCTCCGCCGAGCGCGTCGTCGCCACCACTTCGCCTGGCTCGGCCACCTGCGCCTTCAGAATGCCGCCGATCATCGCCGCGCCCATGTTTCCGGCGCCGATCACCGCAATGCGCTTCTTTTCGGACATCGAGCCCATTGTAGCGGTCCCGCTCCGCGCGCCCGTCCAGGGTCCGGTCTGCGCCGGAGGAATCACCAGATCGAAACATTCATACTGCTTGACCCGAAGTACCTGATCGAACAGAATCTCTGGTGGCGTGGTGCTGTAAGGGCATCCCGCCCATGCGAAGAATGCTGACGGAGGTCGATTCCATGAACAGACTCGCCCGAGTCCCGTTTCTGCTCCTGCTCACCGTCCTGGTGGCGGGTCTCGCTCTCGGCCAGTCCTATACCGCAAGCATCCGTGGAACCGTCACGGATGCCAGCGGGGCTGCCGTCCCCGGAGCCAAAGTGACGGTCACCGAAGCCGAGCGCAACATTCCCCGCACCACGGTCAGCGATGAAGCGGGCCGTTACGTCGTCACTGCCCTTCCGCCGGGCCGCTACACCTTGACAGTGGAAGCCAGCGGTTTCAAGAGGTATGTGCAAAGCGATTTCCCCCTCGCCGTGCAGCAGCAGGCCACCATTGACGTGCAGCTCCAGGTCGGCGAGGTGACCACTGCCGTCGAAGTGACTGGCACGGCGCCGCTGCTCAACACGACAATCGCAGCGCTGGGCCAGGTGGTCGAGAACAAATACATCCTGACGCTGCCCAATCTCGGCCGCGACTCGCTGGTGCTGGCTTACCTCACGCCCGGCGTCGTCGGCGCGGCCGGGAGGCGCGGCGACACCAATACCAACTTCGTCGCCAACGGCGCGCGCAACTCCACCTCGGATGTGCTCATTGACGGGGTGACCTCCACGACGGTCGAGCAGAACTCCGGCATCACCGATCTCAAGTACAAGCCGAGCGTCGACGCAGTGCAGGAGTTCAAGATGCAGACCAACTTCTTCCCGGCCGAATACGGCCAGACCGGCGGCGCCGTCATCAACATGGTCACCCGCTCGGGCACCAACGAGTTCCACGGCACGGGCTACTCTTTCCACCGCCACTCCAATCTGAACGCCAACGGATGGTTCGCCAACCGCGCCGGCAGCACACGCCCCTTCTACCGCCGCGACCAGTACGGCGGCGTGCTGGGCGGCCCGATCCGGAAGAACAGGACGTTCTTTTTCACCAACTATGAGTACACGAAGGCGAAGAGCCCGTTGCAGTATACGGCCACCTTCCCGACTCCCGAGCAGCGCCGTGGCGACTTCTCGAAAACCTTCTTCGGCGATGGCCGCCTCATCCAGATCTACGACCCCTTCGACACCTTCATCAATTCCGCAGGGAACCTCGAGCGCCGGCCTTTCCCGGGCAACGTAATCCCTGAGTCCCGGTGGGATCCTGTAGCCAGGGCTTCCCTGAGGTACTTCCCGGAGCAGAACCAGGTCACGAACCCCATCACCAATACCAACAACTGGTTTGCCCAGGGCATCAATGAGAGCCCCAGCCACAACCTGCTGGCCAAAGGCGACCACAATCTCAATGAGAAGACCCGCCTCGGCCTGCGCTACAGCTACGTGCGGGGCGCCGGCAACCCGCCCAACCTCTTCGGCAGAGGCAATCCGGCTTACACCTTCAATGACGGGCCCAACTGGTGGCGCACGCATCAGGGCGTGTTCGACTTCACCCGCACCGAGACCCCGACGCTGGTCTGGACGCTGCGCTACGGGCACACCTATTCCACCTACAACCGCGATCCCATGGAGCCCTTCGACCTCACGACGCTGGGCTTCCCCCAGTACATGAAGCAGAATGCCTCCCACCTGGTATTCCCGACGATCGCTCCCGAGGGCTACACCGACATCGGAACCGAGGGCTGGCTCATCATGGACCGCCAGGAGGGCGTGCATCACCTCACCGGGTCGGTCACTAAACTCACCGGTGGCCACAACCTGAAGTTCGGCGGCGAATACCGCTTCAACTACCTCGACTATCAGCAGCCCGGATACCCCTCCGGCCAGTTCACCTTCTCGGCCCAGGTCACACGGCGGCTCCAGAACGTCGGAAGCAACTACGAGGGCAACGGCCTGGCCACCATGCTGCTCGGCTGGGGCACGGGGGGGCAGTTCCATATCGAGCCGAAGGTCTTCTCCCGCTCCCGCTATGCCGGCATGTACATCCAGGACGACTGGAAGGTCAGCCGCAGGCTCACCCTGAACCTCGGGCTGCGCTATGAGTTTGACGTGCCCCGCTGGGAGCTCCAGAACCGGTACAGCTACTGGCGGCTGGATGCCCCGGCCCCGTTCCAGGTGCCCGGCTTCCTGCCGTTGCAGGGAGTCCTCGGCTTCGTGGGCAAGGACCGCCGTTCCGACTTTGACGGCGACTACAACAACTTCAGCCCGCGCCTGGGCTTCGCATACGCCCTCGACAGCAAGACCTCGATCCGTGGCGCCTGGGCGCTGCTGTACCAACTGTCCCGGGCCACCGTGTACGGCAGACCCACGGCTGGCTTTACCAGCAACTCCACGCCCGTTTTCTCGCTGGACTCGAATGCGACCCTGTACGCCCGGCTCAGCAACCCCTACCCGGACGGCATGGTCCTGCCGCCGGGCAGCTCGCAGGGCGACTGGACGCTCATCGGGCTTGGCGTCGGCACGACCGTCCCTGGCTGGAACCGGAACCCTGAATACTACTCCTGGAACCTGTCCATCCAGCGCGAGATCGGCTGGCAGTCGCTGCTCGAGGTCAATTACACCGGCAGCCGCGGCGCCCATCTCTTCGTGCCATTCACGAGTCTCTCGCCGCTGGATCCGCAGTACTGGTCGCTCGGCAGGAACACGCTCCAGTCGTTTGTGCCGAACCCGTTCTTCGGTTACATCCGGGATTCGCGGGCAGTCAATCTGAACCGCTCGACCGTGCAGCTATTCCGGCTGCTCCGGCCGATGCCGCACTTCGACGGCACTTCCAGCGGCACGGCGGAACCGGCTGCGGGCTCGAGCTTCTACCATGCGTTGCAGCTCAAGTGGGAGAAGCGCCTCTCGCACGGCTTCACCTTCCTCGGCCACTACACCTGGTCGAAGATGATCGACGATTCCTCGATCGGCAGCGGCAACTACGCCTGGCTCGGCGGCAGCACCGCCATGCAGAACCCGCTCAACCGCAAGCTCGAGAAGTCGCTCTCGGCGCATGACATCGCCCACCGCGCGGTGCTCAGCGGCGCCTATCAGCTCCCGTTCGGCAAGGGCAAGAAGTTCGGCGGCAACGTCAACCGGCTGGTGGACGCCTTCATCGGCGGCTGGGAGGTCTCGGCCTTCTGGCTCTTGCAGGGCGGCAACCCGCTCCAGGTGTCGCAGTCGGGCGGCGTGCTCTGGAACGGCACGCAGCGGCCGAACCTCATCGGCGACCCCTCGACCTCGGGCCGCATGCAGGACCGGCTGAACAACTACTTCAACCCCGCCGCGTTCTCGCGGCCGGATCCGGACACCTTCGGCACCGCGCCGCGCTACCTCAACTACCGCGGGCCCGGCATCCGCACCATCGACGCCGCGCTGCTGAAGAACTGGACGACGAAGGAGGGCCAGCGGCTGGAGTTCCGGCTGGAGGCGACCAACGCCACCAACACGCCGATCTTCAGCGACCCGGCCGCCAGCTACGGCGCCTCCAACTTCGGCCAGATCACCGGCACCAAGGTCGGCCCGCGCAACGTGCAGCTCGGCCTCAAGTACTACTTCTGATCCGGGCTGAAACCGCAACCAGGCCCGCTCCGGCCATCCCGCCGGGGCGGGCCTTTTTCCTGCCTGCGCTTCCCTCCGCTGCCCGCCGCACCCCTCCGCCCTGCCTCGCCCGCAGCCGCATGGCGCTCTGGCGCGCGGCCCGCGGGCCGGATGGCGGGCGGAATTCGACGCGCGCGGCGCCGCCGTTCACACGAGTTCGAAGAAAAATACGCGAATCAGAAGTTGCGGTTTTGCACGGCGTTAGGCTTCAGGGGCGAAAAGAGGCAGGGTCCGGCGCTTCCCTGTCCGCAGTACAGTATCGCCGGCTGGAACTTCTCCGGCAAGAAGCGATGGAGGTGCACGGGCAAATGGCTTGGGTGCGGCGGGCAGCAGGAATGGCGGCAGCCTGGTTGTGGGCGGGCGCGGCATGGGCGGCGCCGCCGCTGACGCAGATCCACGATGTGCTCTACAAGGCCGATGGCACGCCGTTCAACGGCTCGGCCGTCATCTCGTGGCGGTCCTTTACGGCCGCGGATGCCTCCAACATCCCGACCAACCAGGTGACCGTGCAGATCGTTGGCGGCCTGCTCCGCGTGCGCCTGGTTCCAACCACGAACGCGCGCGAGACCGCCTATTACATCGTCAGGTTCAACGCCGAAGGACGCACGCAGTTCACCGAGCTGTGGGCCGTGCCCCCCAGCGCGACCCCGGTGCGCGTCGCCGACATCCGCATCCCCTCGCCGCCGGGCTCCAACGTGACCCCGCCCCCCAGCGTCGTCCAGATCTCCGACGTCATGGGCCTCAGCGAGGCGCTGGCCGCGCGGCCTGCGAAAAGCATCGCCTTCGCCCCGGGCCGCGTGGCGTTCATCGATGCGATGGGCGAGATCGCCGCGGTGAGCGGCGGGCCGGGCGACTGCGTCCGCGCCAACGGCACCGCCGGCCCCTGCGGGGGCGCGGCCAACATCGGCTTCGTCGACATGGAGGCGCCTCAGGGACCGATCAACGGCATCAACCGCGTCTTCCTGCTCAGCCAGGCGCCGTCTCCCGCCGCGAGCCTCCACCTTTACCGCAACGGCATCCTTCAGAAGCCTTCCGTTGACTACGTCCTCAGCGGCAATACGGTCACCTTCCTCAGCGTGAGCACGCCGCAGCCCGGCGACGAGCTCGCCGCCAGCTACCGCACCGGCGGCCAGTGAGCGCCGCCCCTCACGCCTCCGGAAGCACCGAGTCCACCAGCAGCGCCAGCGCCTGTTCGATGCGTTCCCAGTGGGCGTCGCCCTCCAGCGGAACGTTGCAGAACGCACTCCCAGGCGCCGTCCGCAGCGTCAGGTAGGTGACCCCCGCGGCGAGAATCGCCGCCAGCGCCGGCAGGTCCAGCGGCGGCTGCGCCGGAAGCCGCTCCAGCAGCCGGCGGGCGAACTCCTCGCGGCATGCCGCCAGCGCCGCGGTCAGGTGGTTGGACTCGAGCATCTCCCAGCGCAGCAGCGCCAGCGCATACGGGTGTCGGCGCAGCCAGCGCGCATAGCAGATCAGCGCATGGCGCGCCAGCGCGCGCGGCGAGCCGGCCAGGTCCGCCGGAAGCAGATCCTCGAGGCTCGGGAAGATCCCCCCTTCGGAGGCCAGCGCCCGCAACAGGTCTTCCGCGCCCCCGAAGTAGCGGTAGATGAGAACCTTGTCGACGCCCGCCTCGCGCGCCACCGCAGAGACGCCGAAGCGTTGAAATCCGTCCCGGGCCAGCAGCCGCGCGGCCGCCTCCAGGATGGCGCGCCTCGTCAGCTCGCGGTCGCGCGGACGTGGGCTCTCAGGCACAGCGGAAGCAGCCTCCGGCACGGCGGCCACCCCTCAGCCGAGCGGCTTCACCGAGACTTCGCGGAAATACACCGTAGAGTTGGGGTCGTGGTTCTGAAGGCCGATGTAGCCGGCGTCGGGCCGCGGCCCGCGCACCGGCTCGTACCACATCTTCCGCGGAGGCACGGGCGTCCCTTCCCGGTATTCATTCACCAGCACCCCGTTCAGCGTCACCCGCGTCACCGGCCCCCGCAGCTCGATCTCCATCACGTTCCACTCGCCCTTCGGCTTCTGCTGCCGCGAGCTCACCCTGGAAATCGAGTAGATGGCTCCGCTCGAGTGCCAATCGTCGCCGCCGGCGTCAATCTGCACCTCGTAACCGTTGTGCACGCCGTACCATGGATCCGGCGGCGGCTCCGGCAGGCGGATGACGACGCCCGAGTTGGCGTGGTCGGAGGCCGTCTTGTAAACAACGCGCAGAACGCAGTTGCCGAGCTTCTCCTTTTCGTAATACAGCAGCCCCATGCCGCCGACGGTCTTCAGCATCCCGTCTTCGACAACAAATTCGCCGGGGCCGACATGCTTCCATCCCGTCAGGTCCTTCCCGTTGAACAGCGGCCGGAAGCCCTGTTGGGCGGGCAGCAGCGCGGCAGCCAGCAGCGTGACACCAAGCAGGCGGATCATAGCGTGGGAGCCTCCCCGAGCGTGACGGTCACATTGACGCGCTTCCCATTGCGGAACAGCGTCAGCTCCACTTTATCACCGGGCCGCTTGCGGGCCAGCGCGCGCGACAGCGCGTCCAGCCGGTCCACCGGCTTGCCGTCAATCGCCATGATCAGGTCCCCGCCGATGCCGATCTGATAGTTCGCGATGATGATCGTCCGCCGCGCGCCCCGCAGCCCGGCCGCCTCGGCAGCCGAACCCGGAGCCACGTTCTGGATCAGCAGCCCGCCTTCGGCCGGCAGGCCCAGTTCCTCGGCCAGGTCTCCGCGCACGTAAATGACGTCGACGCCAAGCCGCGGCCGCCCGTAGCGGCGGTTGGCTTGGTAGTCCTCGATCATCGTCTTGGCGCGGTTGATCGGCATGGCAAAACCGATGCCGATATTTGCCCCCGGCCCGTAAATGGCCGTGTTGATCCCGATCACATTTCCGTTGGAATCCAGCAGCGGCCCGCCCGAATTCCCGGGATTGATGGCCGC
Organism: Bryobacteraceae bacterium; assembly: GCA_025056865.1. Classification (GTDB taxonomy): domain Bacteria; phylum Acidobacteriota; class Terriglobia; order Bryobacterales; family Bryobacteraceae; genus JANWVO01. The sequence continues at coordinate 30,535 of JANWVO010000039.1, read as the reverse complement.
ATCCGTCTGGATCATCCCCTGCAATTCGCGCCCGCTTTCATCGGCGATGTCGCGCCCCAGCGAGCTGACGATGCCCGTGGTCAGCGTCCCCTGCAAGCCGAACGGATTGCCGATGGCCAGCACCTTCTGGCCCACCTGCAACGCGTCGCTGTCGCCCAGCGGCAGGAACTTCACCGGCCCGCGCGGATCGATCTTCAGCAGCGCCAGGTCGTTCGACGGATCGCGGTACAGCACGCTGGCGCGGTACTTCTTCCCGTCGAACAGCGTCACCATGATCTCCGGGGCGCGGCCGCTGACTACATGGTTATTGGTCAGGATCCGCCCCTGGCTGTCGATGAAAAATCCGGAACCGGATTCCCGCGAAGGGTAGATTTCCAGAAACCAGTTCTGGCGGTAAACCGTGCTCGTAATGTTCACCGTCGCCTCATGGGCGCGCTTGTAAATTTCGATGTTGTTCAGCTCGTCCTGGCCGAGCCCCGCGCCCTGCGCCGTCGAAGGCCCGGACCACAGCGGCGCCGCCGCGTCCGTGATGAGGCGCACCGGAGCGCCGCCCCGCTTCAGCACCGCCATGCCGAGGAAAAAGCCGCCCACAAACAGGGCGGCCAGCAGGAGAAATCTCGGTTTCATGCAGCCAGTCTCCTCAGCTCTTCATACAGGCGCCGCACCTGCGCGAGCGTCTGTTCTTTTTCGCCGGACGTATCAATGATGAAGTCCGCGAATTTCTTCTTCTCCTCGAGGGGCATCTGCCGCTCCAGCCGCTGCAACGCCTCCTCGCGCGAAAGCCCGTCCCGCTTCATCGCCCGCTCGATCTGCTGCTCGCGCGCGCAGACCGCCAGCACGATCCGGTCAAAGCGCCTGTAGCTTCCGGTCTCTATCAATATAGCCGCCTCCACCACCGCGATTCCATGCGGATCCTCGGCCGCCACGCGCTGCATCCAGCGCTCTTCTTCCTCGATCACGGCCGGGTGGACGATCGCGTTCAGCCTCGCCAGCCTCTCGGGATCGGCAAACACGACAGAGCCCAGCGCGCGCCGCTGAATCCGGCCCTCCGCGTCGAGGATCGACGGCCCGAACTCCGCCACCACCCTGTCGTAGACAGCCGTTCCCGGCATCAGCAGCCGGTGCCCCAGTTCATCGGCTTTCAGAAGATGGCATCCCAGCGACGCCAGCGCTTCGCCGACAAAGCTCTTGCCCGATGCCAGACCGCCAGTAAGGCCCACGCGCAGCATGAATCAGCCGAGCCGTTTCTCCGCGCATTCCACGGTGTTGGCCATCAGCATGGCAATCGTGAGCGGCCCCACGCCGCCCGGCACGGGCGTGTAGGCGGAGGCCAGTTCCGCCACGTCGCCCGGATGCACGTCGCCCACCAGCACGCTGCCGTTCTTCTCGAACGCGGCCAGCTTGGCAGGCGCTCCGCGGGCGATCCGCTCCGCCTCGGCGCGGTCGGTGATCCGGTTGATCCCCACGTCGATCACTACGGCGCCGGGGCGGATGAATTCGGCGGTCAGGAACGCGGGCCGTCCCATCGCCGCAATCAGGATGTCGGCGCGGCGGCACACCGCCGGCAGGTCGCGCGTCCTCGAATGGCAGATCGTCACCGTCGCATGGGCGTGCATCAGCAGCAGCGCCATCGGCTTGCCGACGATGTCGGAGCGGCCCACCACCACCGCCTCCGCGCCCGCCACTTCGATGCCCGAGCGCCGCAGCAGCTCCATCACCCCCGCTGGCGTGCAGGCGCGCGGAGCCGGCGCGTTGGCCACCAACTGGCCCACGTTGAACGGATGGAAGCCGTCCACGTCTTTCTCCGGACGGATCGCCAGCAGCACCCGCCGCGAATCGATCTGCTTCGGCAGCGGCATCTGCACGAGAATCCCGTCAATGTCCTCGCGCTCGTTGTACTGCTCGATCCGCTCCAGCAGCTCTTCGGTCGTCGTCGCCTCCGGCAGCCGCAGCTCTTCGCTGTGCATGCCCAGCTCCCGGCACGTCTTCACCTTGCTCGCCACATAAATCTGGCTGGCCGGATTCTCGCCCACCAGCACCGCCGCCAGCCCCGGCGGCCGGCGCGCCGCCGCCAGCCGCGCGATCCGCGGCTTCAGCTCCTCGAGAATCTGCTGCTGGATCGCCTTGCCATCCAGAATCCGGGCCATGACGTTATCACGATAGCAGACGCCGCGCGCCCGCCATAAGATATTGGCATGCGGTTCAGCCTGATCGTATTTCTCCTGATCCCCGCCCTCGCCCAGGACGCCATGCCCCCGTACAAGAACCCGCGCCTCAGCGTGGAACAGCGCGTCGCCGACCTGCTCGCCCGGATGACGCTCGAAGAGAAGGTCGCGCAGACGCAGGCGCTGTGGCAGAAGAAGGCTCTCATCACCGACGAAAAAGGCAACTTCGCTCCGGAAAAGGCCGCCGCCGTGCTCCGCCACGGCATGGGCCAGATCACGCGCCCCAGCGAAAAGAAGGGCCCGCGCGAAATGGCGGAATTCACCAACGCCATCCAGCGGTGGGTGATGACGAACACGCGGCTCGGCATCCCCGTCATGTTCCACGAGGAGTGCCTCCACGGCCACGCCGCGCCGAAAGGCACCCACTTCCCGCAGGCCATTGCTCTCGCCAGCACCTGGAATCCGGCCCTCGTGGAAGAGGTCTTCGCCGCTGTCGCCCGCGAGGTGCGCGCCCGCGGCGCGCGCCAGGCGCTGACGCCGGTGCTCGACCTCGCCCGCGATCCCCGCTGGGGCCGCGTGGAGGAAACCTACGGCGAGGATCCCTACCTTGTCGCGCAGATCGGGCTGGCCTGCATCCGCGGCTTCCAGGGCCCCGGGCCGGCGCTCGAGAAGGACCGCATTTTCGCCACGCTGAAGCATTTCGCCGCGCACGGGCAGCCCGAAGCCGGCACCAACGCCGGCCCCGCCCCCTTCGGCGAGCGCACCCTGCGCGAGCAGCATCTCTATCCCTTCGAAATGGGCATCCGCGTCGGCGGGGCGATGAGCGTCATGCCCTCCTACAACGAAATCGACGGCGTGCCGTCCCACGCCAACCGCTGGCTGCTGGAGCGCGTGCTGCGGCAGGAATGGGGCTTCCAGGGCTTCACCGTCAGCGACTATGAAGCCATCGCGCAGCTCCACACCCTGCACCACGTCGCCGCCGACAGGGACGAGGCCGCCGTCCGCGCCCTCGAAGCAGGCGTCGACACCGAGCTGCCCGACATCGATGCCTACGGGCGCCTCGCCGATCTGGTCCGCGCCGGCCGCATCAGCATGGAGACGCTCGACCGCGCGGTCGCGCGCATCCTCCGCGCCAAGTTCCTCGCCGGCCTGTTCGACGACCCATACACCGACCCCGATCTCGCCGAGAAGGTCACCAACAGCCCGGCCCACCGCGAGCTGGCCCGCCGCGCCGCCCGCGAGGCGATCATCCTGCTCAAGAACGACAACAACACGCTGCCGCTCGACGCCGGCCGCCTGAAGACGCTCGCCGTCATCGGGCCCAACGCGGACAAGGTCCTGCTGGGCGGCTACAGCGACGACCCCGGCTACTTCGTCACCGTGCTGGATGGCATCCGCGCCAAAGTCGGCTCCCGCGTGAAGGTCGTTCACAGCGAAGGCTGCCGCATCACCGAGCCGGGCGGAAGCTGGTACAGGGACGAGGTGAAGCTGCCAGACCCCGCCGAAGACGCCAGACGCGTGGCCGCCGCCGTTGAAACGGCCCGCACCGCCGACGCCGTCGTGCTCGTGCTCGGCGGCAACGAGGAGGTCTCGCGCGAAGCCTGGTCCGCCAACCACCTCGGCGACATGGACACCATCGATCTGCCCGGCCGCCAGAACGAACTGGCGCAGAAGATCGTCGCGCTCGGCAAGCCCGTCGTCGTCGTGCTGCTCAACGGGCGGCCCTACGCCATCCCGTGGATCGCGGAAAATGTTCCGGCCATCCTCGAAGGCTGGTACCTCGGACAGGAGACCGGCCACGCCGTGGCCGACGTCCTCTTTGGCGACTACAACCCCGCAGGCCGCCTTCCGGTCACCATCCTCCGCAATGCCGGACAGATTCCCGGCTATTATTCGCAGAAGCCCAGCGGCCGCCGCGGCTATCTGTTTTCCTCGAAAGAGCCGCTGTTCCCCTTCGGTTGGGGCCTCAGCTACTCGAAGTTCGAATACTCGGAGCCGAAGCTCAGCCAGGCCGTCATCGGGCCCGCCGGCGAAACGGAAGTCTCCGTCGAGGTCCGCAACGCCGGCCCGCGCGACGGCGACGAAGTGGTCCAGCTCTATATCCGCGACGACGTCTCCAGCGTCACGCGGCCGCTGAAGGAGCTGAAAGGGTTCCAGCGGATTCACCTGAAAGCGGGCGAGTCCCGCACCGTCCGCTTCCGCATCACCCCGGCCGGGCTGTCCATGCTCGACGCCGACATGAAGCGTGTCGTCGAGCCCGGCACCTTCACGATCATGACCGGCCCCAACAGCCGCGACCTGAAGAGCGTGAAGCTCACCGTGGCCCGTTGATCCTCGCGGCATGGGCGGAGTTAATATGTAAGGACTCTGCATCCATGAGCCTCGAAGAAGTCGCCAGACGCGCCGGCGTATCCACCGCCACCGTATCGCGCGTTCTCAACAACCTCGACGTCGTCAAGCCGTCCACGCGGGCGCGGGTGCTCAAGGCCATCGCCGAGCTGAACTACCATCCCAACCTGCACGCCAGAACGCTCGCCGGTGGCCGCAGCAACACCATCGGCATGATCGCGTCGAACCTCGAGAACCCGTTCTTCTTCGACGTGTTCCGCGCTCTCGATTCCGAAGCCCGCGCCCACGGCTATGAAGTCGTCGTCGCGCACACGGACTACGACCCCGAACGGCTCGTGCGCAGCGTGCGCCTGATGATCGGCCGCCGCGTGGCCGGGCTCGCCGTGGTCGTCTCGGAAATGGACGCCTCGCTCATCAACGAGCTCAGGGCCGCGCGCACGCCCTGCGTCTTCTACGACGTCGGCCGGCCGCAGGAGCGCATGGCCAACATCCGCGTCAACTACCGCCGCGGCATCGAGCGTCTCGTGGAATACCTGCACGATCTCGGCCACCGGCGCCTCGCTTTCGTCGGCCACCACTCCACGCTCGGCCCCACCAGCGAGCGCGAAATCGCCTTCCTCGACACGGTCAAGCGCTTCCCGGAAATGGAGTGGCGCACGCAGGCCGACCGCGACAGCTTCGAAGGCGGCCGGTTGGCGGCGCTGCGCATCCTCTCCGGCGGTTTTCAGCCCACCGCCATCATCTGCGTCAACGACATCATGGCCGTGGGCGTCCTGCGCGCGCTCCGCGACCGCGGCCTCCGCATCCCGGAAGACGTCTCCGTCACCGGATTCGACAACATCCGTCTCGCCGAATACTGCGAGCCGCCCCTCACCACCGTGCACATCCCGCGCGATGAAATCGGCCGCCTCGCCTTCGCCGCCCTCGTCCCGGACAGGGACCTTCCCAACGTGGCCGGTCAGGAAATCGTCCTCGAACCAGAGGTCGTGCTCCGCGCCTCGACGGCCAGGGCGCGCACCTGACGCGGCGGTCACTCCGCCAGGAAGCGATGGTGCAGCCCCAGATAATACGGCAGCAGAAACACCGCGCCGTCGCCCAGGATCCGGCCCTCGCCGCCCGTGTCGAGCTGCCACGGGTCGTGGTTCCAGTGGCTGAAGTACCGCTCATCCGCCGGCAGCACTTTCCCGTTGTTCCGCTTTCCATAGGCGCGCTGCCCGTCCGTTCTCAGGTGCGCCGGCAGCCGCACGATGTCTTTCCGGTGGCTGTTGCGGTGCGCCCAGTCGAAGCGGTCCAGCGGGATCCGCTTCAGCGTGTCGGCGGCGTCCTCCAGCCAGCCCGGCGGCGGGCTCAGATCCACCCGCCCGAAAGCGTCCTCGAAGTGCGCCCCCAGCCCGGCGGCCGCGTAGAGGAAATGGAATAGCGGATTCATTTCGGGCATTTCGTTCTCGAAATGATGACGGAATCCGAGCAGGTATTTCATTTTCAGATCCGGGTCCGTTTCGTACCGGATCAGGTTGTAATAGTTCATGAAAATCATCTCGTCATCGCTCTGGTTGCCTCCCCCCGGCCCCTGGTGGGACTTGACGATCATCGCGTTCATTGCATAGCCGTGCCGCTCTGTCAGCGCCCGGTAGGCGCGCTCGTAACGGGCGTCCCCGGTGATGTGGTGCGCCGTGCGCAGGTAGGACAGGATGCTCAGCGAATTGATGCCCCGCTCCTGCCACCAGTCGCGGTTGTGGTTCAGCTCGTCCGGGCTGAAGACGGCCCAGCGCGTCGGCCGGCCGTCGTGGTCCACCAGCGTGTAGTTGTGCGTCAGCAGATGGTCCGCCAAGGCCGCCACATGCTCGCGCACCTCGCGCTTTTCCTCCTCCGTGCGGGCCGCATGATCGTAATACGCGCCGTAGAAGAAGAAATGGCCGTCGAGCTCATCGGAACTCGTGTCGCTTTTCCAGTACCATTGGCCGTCCGCGCTCAGCGGCCACCGCGGGATGATGACCTTCCAAAGGCGGTCCGCGGCCTGCCGGCGGCGGTCCCGTTCGGGCGAATCGCGCAGGTTGGGGTCCGGCCCGGAGGCGGGCAGAATGGACCGGGCCACGAATCCCCTCGGCGCCGGATGGGTGCCCCCCTGCGTCACCTGCGAGAGGAACCGCAGCGCTTCGAACGCCTTTCTGGCGCGCCGCCGGGCGGCCTCGTCGCCGGTAGCGGCGTAGGCGAAGCATTCGCCCGCCCCGTACATCGCGGTCCAGAGCCCGTCATTGTCGCTGTCGGTATGCGTCCACGCGGAGGCGTCGCCCGGGCGGGCCACGATCACCGGATGGACGAATTCGTACGGCGTACGCCGGTGCCGCCGGTCGATCTCCTCCTCGAAAAACCGCGCCTTCTCGCGCAGCGTCATCGGCTTGCGCGCGATCCGGGAGATCCCGCCCGCCGTGGCGATCCACGCCGTGCCGTCCGCTTCCACGGCGATCGAGCGCACCTCGTCATGCGGCAGCCACCGCCGCCCCTGCCGGTACGCCCAGTGTTGGCCGTCGAAGCGGATGGCCCCGATCTTCGTCCCGAACCACACCGCGCCGTCCCCTCCCGCGGCAATCGCCGTGAAATCGTCGTACGGCAGGCCTTCGGCGGGCGTGTACAGCTTCCACTGCCCTTCTTCCAGCGCGCCCGCCCCCTGCGGCGAGCAGAACCACAGCCTGCCGTGCGCGTCAAACGCCACGCCGCGCACGTCCCGCACCGCCCAGCTCCGCCGTCCGTCGGAAGGAAACAGCCGCTCCGCCGCGCGTCCCCTGCGCCTCAGGAACAGGCCTTCGGCACGCGCCTCGGCCACCGTCCCGTCGGGCCCGCGCGCGATGTGCGCGGGGGGCGGCTCCGCTGCTTCCGGAATCCATCGCGCCCCGTCAAAGCGGGCCGCGCCCGCCGCCGTCAGCGCGCGCACCCCGCTCCGCGCATCGATCCACACCCGCCGCACGTCATTGGAGGGCAGCCCCTGCGCGGTAGTAAATTCCGTGCGCGACTCCTGCGGAAACACGCCGACGCGGAGCGGCTGCGCCAGGGCCAGCGCCGCCGGCAGCGCAAAAAGAATTGCGGATTTCACGGTCGAACGACCTCGAATTCGTAGATGTTTTCTGAAATCTGTCTCCCGTCCGGCCCGGCGATTTCCGCCACCAGCCGGTGCGGGCCCGTCCCCTGCGCCGCCCACTCGGCAACGCCCGCGAAGAGAACCGAATCTTCGCCGAGGTCGGCGCGGAACGACCCGCCGGCTTTCCGCTCCCCGCCCGGCCCGAGGATCTGCCAGCGGAGCAGCAGCCCCGGCATCGGCTTCCACAGGTCATTCACCGCCCACAGGCGGCAGCGGAATGTCTCGCCTTCCCGCCAGCGGTCGCGGTCGTATTCGAACAGCGCCGCCACCGGCGCGAAGCTCCGGCGCACCGTGTCGTACGCCTTCGTCGGGCGCCGTTCGAAATCGATCGCCGCCATCGTCACGCTGGGCCAGATGTCGATCGCATGGAAATGCAGAATCCCGCCCGCGCCCTCCGCCTTGCGCCGCCGCATCCGCTCAATGGCAAGCTGGAACAGCCGCGACACGTAGGCCTGCGTGCGCGGGATGAACTCCTCCATTGTCGTCCCCTCCGGCGAACCCCACGCCCGCAGCGCCTCCGGGATCTGCAAACGCCGCCACTCCCATTCCTCGCGGTATTTCGTGAACGGCCATTTCCCGTCCATGAAGGTCTTCAGCGTCTCGTAATTCGGCAGCGCCGTGGCGCCCAGCTCGGACACAAACTCATCCTCAAGCCGCGCATATTGCCAGATGCTGCCTCCGTACCAGCCGTAGTACACGTGGCTGTCGCCGAATCGTCCTGTGGAGCGGACCACCGGGCGGCGCTGCGGATCCAGCAGCGCGGCGCGCGCCGCCAGATGCTTCGTCAGGTCCCGGTAATTCTCGAAGTCCTCCTCGTCGCTCGCCGCCCACAGCGCTACGCTCGGCCGGTTGCGCGCATAGCGGATGTGGTTGTCATACAGCGCCGCCGCCCGCAGGCTGAAGCCGCGGTCGTGCGGATACCACGCCTCGAGGAAGTCCTGCCACAGCAGCACGCCCCGCTCGTCCGCCAGGTCGTAGAACTCGGGATTCGTGAAGTGGCAGTGCAGCCGGATCATGTTGACGTTCATCCCGAGCATCAGCTCCAGATCGCGCTCGTATTTCGCGCGGTCCATTTCGGAAAGGAACAGGTGGTAGTAGTAATTTGTCCCGCGGATGAACAGTTTCCGCCGGTTCAGGTAGAAATTCCACCCGATTTTTTCGATTTCGCGGATGCCAATCCGCAGCGTCCGTCCGTCCAGCGCGCGGCCGCCCGCGCCAAGAAGCCGGATGTCGAGCCGGTACAGGTGGGGCCGCCCCGTGTCCCACGTCCACCACAGCCGCGGCTCCTTCACCGGAATCACGATGCGTCCCGTGTTCCGCCGGCGCGCCTGCACCGGCGCCGCGCCCCCGAAATTCGCCGGCGAAAGCGTCAGCTCCCACTCGAGCCTCTCCTCCGCGCGGTCGCACTCCAGCGCGGCTTCCACCTCGGCGCCCTCTGCCGTCAGCCGCGTGGCCACCGCCGCGTCGCGGATCCGCGGCCCGTCCCAGGCCCGCAGCCACACCGGCCGCGGAATGCCCACCGCGGTGATGTCGTCCGGTTTCTGGTCCACCGCCCCGTAGGAGCCTTTCACCGTGTACGGCCGGTGTTTCCAGTAATAGTGCACCGGCGTCCACACGCGCACCATCAGCTCGTGTTCGCGTTCGCCGGAGGCGTGCTCCGTGATCTCCACTTCCCACGGGTCGATGTAGCCCTCGTGCCGCGCCAGCCAACGTCCGTCCAGGTAAACGTCGGCGTAGTAGTCGGTGGCTTCGAAACACAGGAAAACGCGTTTGCCGCGGAATGTTTCGGGCGTCCGGAAACGCCGGCGGTACCACCACTCCTTCGAGCTGACCCATTCGGCTGCCTTTGTGTAGATCTGCGACGGCTCCAGCCACTGCACGTGCGCCGTGCCCGGCACGCGCACGCGCCGCCATCCCGCCTGCGGCGGCCCCTGCCCCTTTTCGGCCCACATCAGATCCCACTCGCCGCTCAGCGGGGCTTCCATCTGCCGGTATGGCGTCGCCGCAGACTGCCGGAACTCCGTGCGGGGCTCGCGCCCGGCCGGCGCGCGGACCCGCGGCGCGGAGCCTGCCCCCGGCCGCACCGTCACGAGCGCCGGCTGCGTCACCACGCGGAACTCCCGCCGCGCTTCCAGCACGGTTTCTCCGCCCTTCCAGGCCGGAAATGTCACCGCAATTTCCGTCTGCCCCTGCGCTTTTTCCGCGATGAATCTCCGCGAGCAGGCGCCCTGCCATTCCAGCCCGCCGTCCAGCGCCACAATGCCCAGCGCTCCGTAGTTCTCCTCGCGGCGGTAGTAAACCATGTGCCCGCCGGGCAGCCTGCGCCATTCGCGCGGCGCGACGCGGCTCAGCGGTGGCTCGCCCTCGCCCGGTCCGGTCGGCCAGCGGTACTCGCTGCCGTCCGTGCAGCGGTTGAAGGGGAGGTAGGGCTCGGCCGAAACGCTTGCGAAGCGGAAGCCCCGCCCCGCCCGCCAGCGGAACGCCGGACTGCCCGCGTGCCAGACGATCTCCCACGTTTCTCCTTCGCGGGACAGCCGGATCACGCCGCGCAGCGGGCCGGACTCCACGATCTCGACCCCCGTAAACGCCCCGCGTCCGCCCAGCGACGTCCAGCCCGTGTTCGCCCCCTCCACTCCGGGCACCGGCGGCGGCAGAATCCGCTGCGCCTCGGGTGTTTCCTCGTGGATGTCCCCCTTCAGCGATTCGCGGTCCTCCGGCGTCAGCTCCACCAGATTCAGCCGCCGGTGCTCCTCCGCGCGGAGCGTGTAGACCTCCACAAACGCCGCCGTGCGCGTGTCGATCACCGCAAGGAAATGTTCGTTGCCGAATTCCACCCGCTGCATTCCAACACGCCGCGCCACCAGCGGATTGCGGAACGCGCCCGGCGCGCCCGCGCAGCATGCCACCGTGTATTCCGGCAGCTCGCCCGGCATCACCGAGACAGGAAACAGCAGCTCGCCGTCCGAAACCTGATGCGGCACTTCCCTGCCCCGCGGGTCCGTCACGGTGTAGCCGGCCCTGCGCCCGCCCAGCCGTTCCAGCGGCACCGCGGCCACTTCGCCCGTCCGGCGGTAAAGGCCGGTGGGCTCCTCGATGCGAACGGTCCACACCTGCGCGGAAACAGCGCAACCCAGAAAAATCAGCAGGACAGTCTGGCGCATGATGGCGGAGGGAAGCGGCGCTGCGGCCGGTTTGCCTTCCCGATTACTATAGCGTAAGCTGGCTAAAAACTGAAATTGTTTTTCATTTTCGAAGGAGCACGCGGATGAGCGAGCTGGCAATCCTTGGCGGCGAACCTGTGCGCAGGAAGCCCTTTCCGGCCTGGCCGCAGTATTCCGGATCCGATCTCGAGCGGCTCCGCCGCACGGTGGAAAGCCGCCGTTGGGGCGGATTCCCCTATCCCACGCCGCTGGCGCAGGACTTCTGCGCGCGCTTCGCCGAAATGCACGGCGCGCGCTACGCGCTGCCTGTGGCCAACGGCACCGTGAGCCTCACGGCGGCGCTGATGGCGGCCGGCGTCCGCTTCGGCGACGAAGTGATCGTGCCCGCCTACACGTGGGACGGCACGGCGACCGCCGTGCTCGCCATGGGCGGCGTGCCCGTCTTCGCCGACGTCGACCCGGACACCTACTGCCTGGACGTGGAGAGCGTCCGCCGCGCCATCACCGAAAAAACAAAAGCCGTCATCCCCGTGCATCTGGCCATGCGCTTCGCCGACATGGACCGGCTGATGGAGCTCGCGCGCGCCCGCGGACTCATCGTCATCGAAGACTGCGCGCACGCCCACGGCGGCGCGTGGAAAGGCCGCGGAGCCGGATCCATCGGCGGCATCGGCTCCTTCTCGCTCCAGGAGAGCAAGCTGATGACGTCGGGCGAGGGCGGCCTGCTCACCACGAACTCGCTCGAATACTACGAGGCGTTGCAGACCATCATCAACTGCGGCCGCGCCTCGCTCACCGACCAGTTCGGCAGGCGCTTCCTCGGCCTCAACTACCGGATGACGGATCTCCAGGTGGCGCTGCTGTTCGGCCAGCTCGAGCGCCTGCCGGAGCTGCGCGAGCGGCGCGCCCGCAACGCCGCGCTGCTCGAGTCGCTCATCGGCGGGCTGCCCGCCGTGAGCCTCCTGCCGCCGCAGCCGGAGATGACATCGCCCACGATGTATTGCTACGTCTTCCGGTACCGCCCGGAGCCGGACCGCCCCGCGCCGCACCGCGACCTCTTCGTCGCCGCCATCGAAGCCGAAGGCATCCCCTGCGACGGGCGCTTCTACGAGGCCGTCTACCGCAGCGACCTTTTCTACGCCACCCCGGACAACTGCGCCCAGTTGCGCGAGGATTACTCCCGCTGCCATTGCCCGGTGGCCGAGCGCGCCGCTTACGAGGAGGCCGTGTGGCTCTTCCAGTTCTGCTTCCTCGGCAGCGAGGAGGACATCCGCGACATCGCGCGCGCCATTGAAAAAGTCGCCACGCAGCTCGGCAGGCTCGCCGCCGCGGATCCGTCCCTGGCGGGCGTGAAGGCGATGGGGCGCGCGCAGCGGGCGCGCCACGAACGCAACAGGAATTACTGACGCGCGGCGGAGCCCAGCTCCGCCTCAATCGCAGCCGCAATGCGGCGCGCGCGGTACTCCACCCGCTCCGCCTCCGGCCCTTCCACCATCACCCGCGCCAGCGGCTCGGTCCCGGAAAACCGCACCAGCACGCGGCCCGCGGAGCCGAATTCCAGCTCGGTCTCGCGGATCTCGCGCTGCACCGAGGCCAGCTCTTCCAGCGGCCTCTTTTCGCGGAAACGGACGTTCACCAGCCGCTGCGGATACGCGGTGAACTCCCGCGTCAGCTCGTCGAAGCCCGCGCCCGCCTCGCGCGCGATGGCGGCGGCTCGGATCGCCGTCAGCAGTCCGTCCCCCGTCGTGCTGAACTGCCGGAAGATCACGTGCCCGCTCTGCTCGCCCCCCAGCGGCAGATCCTGCCGCAGCATCTCTTCGAGCACGTAGCGGTCGCCAACGGCCGTGCGCACCAGTCCGATGCCATGCCCGGCCAGCGCCCGCTCCAGTCCCAGATTGGACATCACCGTCGCCACCACTGCGCGCGGGCGGATCGCCTTGGCGCCCACCAGCAGGATGTGATCCCCGTCCAGCACCTTGCCGGAGGCGCTCACCAGAATGCACCGGTCGGCATCGCCGTCGAAGGCCGCGCCGAACGCGGCCCCTTCCCCGAGCACCCGCTGCCGCAGCGCCTCCACGTGCAGCGCGCCGCAGCCCTCGTTGATGTTGCGTCCATCCGGCTCGCAGCCCATCTCCACCACCCGCGCGCCCAGCGCGCGGAACAGCGCCGGCCCCAGGCGGAAGGCCGCGCCGTGGGCGCAGTCCAGCACCACCGCAGCCCCGGCCAGCGGCAGGCCGGCCGAACATACATATTCCTGGTATTTCCTCGCCAGAGAATCGTCTTCTTCCGGAGGAATTCCACCCGGATTTCCGCGGATCGACTCGCGGATTTCGAAAATCCTCCCCTCCAGCTCCAGCTCCTCCGCGTCCGGCAGCTTGAAGCCGTCATGCGCGAATACCTTCAGCCCGTTGTCCTGCCACGGATTATGGGAGGCCGAAATCATCACGCCGGCCGAAAACGGGCCGCTGCGCGTCAGGAAAGCCACCGCCGGAGTGGTCACCACGCCTGCCGAAAGCGGTTCGGCGCCTGCCTCCCGCACGCCCGCGGCCACCAGCGAGGCCAACGCCGGCCCGGACTCGCGCGTGTCCCGGCCGATCAGCACCCGGCGCTCCGGATGCCGGCACGCCCATTCGCCCAGCGCGCGCCCGAAGGCGAACACCGTCCGCCCGTCGAGCGGCGCCTGCCCCGCCACCCCGCGGATGCCATCCGTCCCGAAAAGCCTCCGCATCGCTAGCGCCGCCCTTCCCCGCCGCCCCCCGGAGCCGCTTCCGGCAGCCTCTCCAGGCGGAATTCGACCTCCACCTCCGGCGACTCGGTGAAATGCGCCTGCGGATCGCCGGCGAAGGCGGTCGTCTTCACCCGCCCGGCCATGCCGTGCAGTTGCAGGTCAATCGGATCGGTGTTCACGTGATGGATGGAATCCATCCGGCTTTTCGGTCCGGACAGAGTCAGCACGCGTGGCGTTGCGCTCCAGAAAACTACGCGGAAACCCGCGGGAATATTCTGGAAAATCGGATGGACTTCCACTTCCTTGGTCACCCGTGTTTCGGTCAGAATCTGGATCTGCGACGGAATGGCCCGCTCCAGCACCACGCCCGTGGGCAGGGACACGTTCTGGCGGTGGATGGAGAACGTCGTCAGGCCGGGACGCCGCACGTGCCCCAGGTCCAGGATGACCGGCGCCGGCGAGGCCGACACCTTGCTCAGCAGCGGCGAAGGCCCGCGCACGATCAGGCGCACCTCCTCCACCAGGTTCGGCCCGATCTCCAGGTCGGTGGGGATGTTGCGGTACTGGACAGGCACGGAAATCGCCGTCGTCAGTTCGCGCGAGCCGCTGTAGACAAACCACAGGATGAAGGCGAGAGCCAGCGAGAGCAGCTTCAGCACGATGTTGTGCGTGAAAAACCGCTTCATCGCCGCGCCCCTTCCTTGGCCGCCTGCGGATAGGCGCGTACGGTCCGCGCCGGCTGCCGCAGCCGCTCCGCCAGCCGTTCGGGCGTCACGTCGCTCTCCAGCTCGCCCGCCTGCGCCACGCTGATTACGCCGCGCTCCTCGCTGACGACGATCGCCAGGCAGTCGCTGTCCTCGCTGATGCCGATCGCCGCGCGGTGGCGCGTGCCCAGCACGCGCGAAAGCTCGGGGTTCATCGTCAGCGGCAGGAAGCAGCTCGCCGCCGCCAGCCGCCCGCCCTGCACGATCGCCGCGCCGTCATGCAGCGGCCCGCCCGGCTGGAAGATCGCCAGCAGCAGGTCCCGCGTCACGCGCGCGTCGATCGGCACGCCGCTCTCGATGAACGTGCGCAGGCCCACTTCTCCCTCGATCACGATCAGCGCGCCAATCCGGTGAGCCGCCAGATGCGACACCGCAAGCACGATTTCGTCGGCCACCTCGCGCGACTCCACCCGCCCGCCGAAGCCCGCCCACTTCCTCTCGCCGATCCGCGTGAACAGCCGCCGGATCTCGTTCTGGAACATCACGATCAGCGCAAAGGCCGTGTACGGCGCCAGCGCCTCCAGCACCGACCGCAACACCGTGAGCCCGATGGTCACCGCCAGCGCGTAAGCCGCAAAAACGATCGTCACCCCGAACAGCACGCTCGCCGCGCGCCGCCCCCGCACCAGCAGCAGCGCCTGATAAATGATGGTGGCGACCAGCAGGATGTCGAGCGCGCTCGTGAACGTCAGTTGCGGCGCCGCGCTCAGGATTTCTTTCCACTGTTCAGGCAATCCTGCGTCCTCCGGCCGGTCGTCCCAGTTCCAAACTATGAGTGTAGCGAATGGTCCGTCTCGCCGACCGGCTGCCTGACCGATCGGCTCCCGCCGCGGGCAGCCGCTCCGCCAGCCCGAAAGAGTCCGCAACAGCGCCTGCCAGCGCGATCCAGGAGCGATAATGAAGAAAGATCCGCCGTTCCAGGCTGGCTCTCGCAGAGTGGGCGAGGCATTCCGCGTTCTGGGCGGAGTTCCCTCCGTGCGGGGCGTGGCCGTGCCTGTTCCGCACGCCCGGCGCCAGCGGGGACGCTGTGGAAACGCTGCTGGCTGCCTGATGAGAAGAACTCGCAAACCCACGACGGGATTCGCGGGCGCCGCCGCGCGGCTCACGCCTGACGCCGGCCTGCCCGTGCCATCCGTCCCGCTGCGTTCCGCCCGCCAGGCGCCGCCGGGGCGCATGCGCCACGGATCAGTGAGACGATAGGAGTCAAGATGCGCGGAAAACTGGGACTGCTCGCGGCATTCATCCTGCTGGCCGCCGGCCTTTGGGGCCAGGCGAAAGACAGGGCCCGGAGCCTTCAGGAAAAGCTGGTGGCCCCCTGCTGCTGGAGTGAAAGCGTGGCCAGCCACCGCAGCGAAATCGCCGCCGAAATTCGCGCGGAAATTTCCCGCATGGTTGCTGAAGGCAAGTCGGATCGCGAAATCCTTGACTTCTACAAGGCAAAGTACGGCGCCCGCATCCTGATGGAGCCCGAAGGAGAGTTGCGCCTGTGGGCCTACACGATCCCCGTGGCCGCCAGCATCGTCGGCCTGGCCTTCGTCATCTGGATCATCCGCCGGATGCTCCGCCAGCAGCCCGCCAATCCCGCCAGCGGCGCGGCCTGAAGCGGCCCCCTCTCCGCGCCGTCAGCCCGGCGGCTCCCGCAGCCGCTTCCTCGCCCGCGACAGCCGGGCGCGCACCGCTTCCTCGCTCACGCCCAGGCGCTCGGCAGCCTCCCGTGTCGACAACCCCTCCACCACGCGAAGGCGGAACGTCTCCGCCAGCACCGGCGGCAGGCTCGGCGCCAGCCGGAGGATCCGGGCCAGCTCCCGCCGCGCGTCCATCTCCTCTTCGCACGCGCGGCTCCGCGCCAGTGTCTCCCGCATCTCGCCGGAGCCGCCCGGCTCATGCTGCCTGTTGCGCTCTTCCATCAGGAATGCGTTCGTCACAATCCGCCTCACCCACGCTGCAAACCGCTCCGGGCGCCGCAATTCCGAAAGGTGCGCCAGCGCCTGAAGCAGCGCCGTCTGCACGATGTCCTCCTGCCGCGCCTGCCCCCCGCACAACCGGCGCGCCTGTTGCCGCACAAGCGGCAGCAGCCTCGCAAATAGCCTCTCCCGCGCCTCCCGCTCGCCGTCCCGCGCCGCGCGGATCAGGCAGGCGCTCTTTCCGCAGTCCCTGTCCGGCACGCCCTCCAGGCAGCCCGCTTGACACCAGGCCATCCCGCATCCTTCTATCACAGACGCGCTTGCGGGCGACGACTCTGGCCCGGCCCCTATCAGCCCGGTGAATCCACGCGCTCGCGCGGTCCTTGCAGGCTCGCGCCGGCAGACATCTGGCATGACGCCCCGGTGCGTATCGCAGCGCCTTTTCGTTCTGCTCCCGCATCTTTCCGCCAGGTCCGCCCTCTCTGGCGGCCTCATTCTCACTCGGCGCCTCCGGCGTGAAGGATGGCCGGCGCGCAGGAATGCGCCGCCGCCCGCATCCCGGGCCGTGCAAAGCGTGCACGGCGCTCTGCCATGCTGGGAAGAGGCATGGAGAACAGGGGCAGGCTGATCCTCGGACACGACGGCCGCTGGCGCTGCTGGTGGTGCGGCGCCGCCTCCGACTACATCGCCTACCACGACAACGAATGGGGCGTGCCCGTCCATGACGACATCCGCCTGTTCGAAAAAATCTGCCTCGAGGGCTTTCAGGCGGGCCTGAGCTGGCTCACCATCCTCCGCAAGCGCGAAGCCTTCCGCCGCGCCTTCGCCGGCTTCGATTTCCGCGTCCTCGCCGCGTGGGGCGGGCGCGAGGCCGAACGCATTCTCCTCGAGCCCGGCATCATCCGCCACCGCGGCAAGATCGCCTCCGTGCTGAACAACGCCCGCCGCGCCTGCGAGCTTGTCCACGAGGCGGGTTCGCTCGACCGTTATCTCTGGTCCTTCGCTTCACGCCCGCCCGCCGATCTCGCCCGCGAACTGAAACGCCGCGGCTGGACCTTCGTCGGCCCAACCACCGTCGAGTCCCTCATGCAGGCCGCCGGCATGGTCGACGCCCACGAACCCGGCTGCTGGCGCCGCGGCCGCTGCGCCGTCCCCGCGTCCTCTGCGGATTGATAAGATGCACAGCGACCGCAGGCCGGCCGGGCCCTCGCATGCGGCCCGTTCCGGCGAGGGAGGAGTCCGTTCCTATGAAGCACGCGTTACCTTGTCTCATCCTGGCTGCCGCCTTCGCCCAGGCAGCGTCGCTCAGGCCCGTGGATCTCCGCACCGAATACAGGAAGGATCCCCTCGGCATCGATGAAACCCAGCCGAGGCTGAGCTGGAAGCTCGCCGCTGCCGATCCGAAGGCGCGCAACCTCCGCCAGTCCGCTTACCGCATCATCGTTTCGAGCAGCGCCGCTCTGGCCTCCTCCGGCAAGGGCGATCTCTGGGACAGCGGCAAAGTCGCCAGCAGCGACAACGTCCACATCGTGTATCAGGGCAGGCCGCTCGTCTCCGGCCAGCCCGTCTGGTGGCGCGTGATGGTGTGGGACCAGGACGGCAGGCCCTCGGAGTGGAGCGAAACGGCGCGCTGGTCGATGGGGCTGCTGCGGACCGAAGACTGGAAAGGCAAGTGGATCGGACGCGACGAAAAGACCTATTACAAGGATCCGCACAGCCCCTTCCAGTGGCTGCGCGGCGCGCAATGGATCTGGTTCGACGAAGGCGACCCCGCCCGCCAGGCCCCGGCGGAAACGCGCCGCTTCCGCGCCACGCTGAACCTGCCGCAGGACCGCCCGCTGAAAACCGCCATGTTCGTCCTCGGCGCCGACAACTCCTTCGAGCTGGCCGTCAACGGCCAGGACGCGGGCCGCGGCAACAACGTCTCGCTGCCCATGATCATCGACGTCGCCCCGTGGCTCAGGCCCGGCGCGAACGAAATCCTCGTCACCGCCCGCAACACGCGCGAGGATTCCGCCGGCCTCATTGGCACGCTGCGCGTCGAATTCGCCTCCGGCGATCCGCTCCTTTTCACCACCGGCAGCTCCTGGGAGTCGTTGCGCAGGGAAGACGAAGGGTGGCGGCCCGTGAAGGTGCTTGGCCCGTACGGCATGGATCCGTGGGGCGAGGTCGGCCTCCGCGAGGAGCAGGCGCTGCCCGCCCGCATGCTGCGCAAGGAGTTCACCGTCGGCCCGCGGCTGCGCCGCGCCACCGCCTACGTGGCCGGGCTCGGCCTCAGCGAGCTGTATCTGAACGGCGCCAGGGCCGGCGACCATGTGCTTTCGCCCGCGCTCACCGAATACGAAAAGCGCGTCTTCTATGTGACGCACGACATCACCGCCATGCTCCGGCCCGGCCGCAACGCCGCCGGACTCTGGCTCGGCAACGGCCGCTACTGGCAGCCGCGCCGCCGCATTCCGCTGCCGGCGCGCGGCTACGGCTATCCGAAAGCGATCGCGCAGATCGAACTCGAATACGCCGATGGCCGCAAGGAGACCATCGTCACCGACGAGACCTGGAAACTCACCACCGAGGGGCCCATCCGCGCCAACAACGAATACGACGGCGAAGTCTACGACGCCCGCATGGAGATGCCCGGCTGGGCCGCGCCCGGCTTTGACGATTCAAAGTGGGAGCCCGCCCAGGTGGTGGATGGCCCGCCGGGCGCGCTGCGCGCGCAGATGGCCGAGCCGCTGCGCGTGATGGAGACGCTGGCGGCGAAGTCCGTGAAGGAGCTGCGCCCGGGCGTCTTCATCTACGACCTCGGCCAGAACATGGTGGGCTGGGTGCGGCTCAGAGTGCAGGGTCCCGCCGGCACGCGCGTGCAGATGCGCCTCGCCGAGTCGCTGCGCCCGGACGGCAGCCTCTATGTCGACAACCTCCGCTCGGCGCGCGCCACGCTCGTCTACATCCTGAAAGGCGGCGGGCCGGAAATCTGGGAGCCCCGCTTCACCTACCACGGCTTCCGCTACGTCGAGCTCACCGGCTACCCCGGCAGGCCCGGCCTCGACGCCATCGAAGGCCGCGTCGTCCATGACGCCATGGAAAAAGCGGGCGAATGGGAAAGCTCGCATTCGCTTCTCAACAGAATTCACTCGAATATCTACTGGGGCATTCGCGGAAATTACCGCTCCATTCCCACCGATTGCCCGCAGCGCGACGAAAAGCAGGGCTGGCTCGGCGACCGCAGCGTCGTCAGCCTCAGCGAAAGCTACCTCTTCAATGTCGCCGCCTTTTACACGAAATGGATCCAGGACATCGAGGATTCCCAGCGGCCCACCGGCAGCATTCCGGACGTCGCCCCCACCTACTGGGTGCTCTACAACGACGGCATCGTCTGGCCCAGCACCTTCGTGCTGGCGCCCCAGATGGTCTACCGCCAGTACGGCGACCGCCGCATCATCGAGCGCCACTACCCGGCGATGAAAAAGTGGGTCGACTACATGCGGCAGTTCCTCAAGGACGGCATCATGCCGCGCAACACCTACGGCGACTGGTGCGTCCCGCCCGAGGATCCCAGGTTGATCCACTCGAAAGATCCCGCGCGCATCACCGCCGGCGCGCTGCTCAGCACTGCCTACTACCACCAGATGGTGAAACTGGTCAGCGCCAACGCCCGCATGCTCGGCAGGAAGGACGAAGCGGCAGAGCTCGACGCGCTGGCCGCCTCCCTCCGCGACGCCTTCCTCCGCACCTGGTACAAACGCGAGGAGGCGCGCTTCGACAACGGCACCCAGACCTCCAGCGTCCTGCCGCTGGCCTTCGACATGGTGCCCGCCGAAGACCGCGAGCGCGTCTTCCAGCGCCTGGTCGAGAAGATCGAAAAGGAAAGCAACAACCACGTCGGCGTCGGCCTCGTGGGCGCGCAGTGGCTCATGCGCACGCTCTCTGACAATGGCCGCCCCGATGTCGCCCTCGCCATCGCCACGCAGACCACTTACCCCGGCTGGGGCTACATGGTCGAAAAAGGCGCCACCACGATCTGGGAGCTCTGGAACGGCGACACCGCCGACCCGGCCATGAACTCCATGAACCACGTCATGCAGATCGGCGACCTCGCCGTCTGGATGTATGAATACCTTGCAGGCATCCGCCCCGACCCCGAAAAGCCGGGCTTCCGCCACGTGCACATCCGCCCCTACCCGCTGGAAGGGCTCTCCTACGTGAAGGCCACCTACCGCTCGCTCCACGGCCCCATCTCCTCTTCCTGGAGCCGCTCCGGCGGCAGGCTTCAGCTCGAAGTGACCATTCCGCCGAACACCTCCGCCACCATCTGCGTGCCTTCCACCGGCAAGGTTGTGGAAGCCGGCGGCCTCGCCCCCGCGCGCGTCGAGAAGGGCTGCACGCTCTTCGAGACGGGCTCGGGCACCTACCGCTTCACCGCGGAATGAAATCCTCTGCGGGCTGAGGGCCTGCGCCGCCCGCGCGGCCCTCAGCCTGCATAATAACCCTGGCGGCAGCGGACGCGCGCCTCTTTCAGCCGCGGCACCTGCA
Organism: Bryobacteraceae bacterium; assembly: GCA_025056865.1. Classification (GTDB taxonomy): domain Bacteria; phylum Acidobacteriota; class Terriglobia; order Bryobacterales; family Bryobacteraceae; genus JANWVO01. The sequence goes on along the minus strand of JANWVO010000039.1, from coordinate 9,795 downwards.
CCCGGATGGGACGCCATTCGCCCGAGCCGGGCCGCGGCCGGTACGCCAGCAGATACGAGGCCGCCAGGTCCCGCGTGATCTCGGCGAAGACTTCGCCGATCTTCGACACCTTCTCCAGCCGGAACGAGTTCGCCCCCGTCACCTGCGCGATCTTCTCCAGCGTGTCCATCAGCCGGCCGGCGCGCAGCGCCTCGCCCTGGGCGATGCAGTGCACGGGAATCGCCTCCCGCTGCGCGCGCCGCAGCGCCGAATCCAGCGTCAGCGTGCTCGCGTTGTCGTTGCCGTCGGTCAGCACGATCAGCGCCTTCTTGCCCTTGCGCTCCGCCATCCGGATCGACGCGCGCGCCAGCGCATCGAACAGCGCCGTCCTGCCCACGGCCGTGAAGCGGCGGATCGCCGCCGCGGCCGCACGGCGGTCCGCCGTAAAATCCACTGCCTGCGTGAACCGGTCATTGAAGGCGAACACCGCCACGTGATCCTGCGGGCGCAGCTCGTCGAGCATCCGCAGGCAGGCCTGCTTCACCACCGGCAGCGCCTCCTCCATGCTGCCGGTCACGTCCAGCAGCAGCCCCACGGAGAACGGACTCTCTTCGGATTCGAAGATCTCCGCCTTCTCCACGTGGCCGTCTTCGACAATTTCGAAGTCCTCGCGCCGCAGTCCGGGCACGTGCCTCCCGCGGCGGTCGAACACCGTGGCGTGGATCTCCACCAGCCGCGCCTCCGCGCGGAAAGTCGGCGGCTGCGGCGCCAGCGCGCCCAGCCTCCCTGCCGCCGCCATCGCCAGCATGCTTCTCCGGGAAAGAATCATGGCGCCTTCTCCATCTGCTCCTGCCAGGCCCGCAACACGTCCTGGGCCGTAATCGACTTCCACAGCTCCACCGCCGCACGGAAGTCGGCCTGATCCGTCATTTCCAGCCGCTCCAGCAGGCGGCGCGCCAGCGGCTCCGCAATCAGCGCCAGCGCTTCCGGCGGCAGTCCCGCCTCATCGGCGGCTGCGGCCAGGGCCAGCGAAAACTCCGAAAGCCGCTCGCCCAGCGGCCCCGGCAACAATTCCTGTGCGAAATGTTCGTACGGCGGCATCGGCGCAAGCTGCGGCGCCGCGCTGCGCGCCATCTCCAGCCGCAGCGGGCCCAGCTCCTCCGCCGGCCCTGCCCACACCCCCGCGGGAAGCGCCGCCAGCGCCTTCGCCGCCACGGCCTCCGCCGGCGCGTCCCGCCTCTGCCGCCCCAGCCAGAACAGGTCCGACATGGAAAAGCATTCCCACACCGACCGCCACAGCGATTCATACTCGCTGCGGAACGGCCGCGCCGCCGGCATCAGCGAGTGCAGGTTCCGCAGCCGCCGCAACAGCCGCTCCGCCGCCGCCAGCCGCTCGGGAGCCAGCAGCCCTGTGGCCGCGCGTTCCAGCCCCGCCGCCGCGTCCGCGTCGAAGGCGGCGTCCAACACCCATTCCCGCCCCGCCAGCCACGCCAGCCGCGCCGCGCGCAGGTCCTGCTCCCGCAGCCGCAGCCACAGCGTGTTCCGCAGCGAGGCGATCTGCTTCACTTCCACCGCGCCCGCAAACCCCAGCGCGGCCTTCTGCCCCGCCACGGCAATCTCCGCCGCCACCAGCGGCAGCCCGCCCGGCGACCCAAGCATCAGGCTGCCAGGCCCGGCGCTGTCGATCCGGAATTCCGGATACGGGAAGCTCCCGCGGGCCGACTGCGACGTGTCCGCATACCAGTACTTGCGCAGCAGCCACGGATCCTCGCTCACCGGCAGATCGGAGGGCCGCAGGTAAAACCCCGCCGTCAGGCCCCGCAGCGACAGCTCCAGCCACGGGGCCAGCTCGCGCCGCGCATCGGCGCCCAGCTTCTGCAAATCCTTCGGGTTCGGCTTCTTCCGCGCCGCCTTCTGCCGCAGCTCCCGCGCAATTTCGGCCAGCTCCCGCGTCCGCCACAGCGAAAGCAGCTCCTTCAGCGCCGCCGGCGGCTTCATCGTCTTCGGCATTGGCAGCACCTCGAGCTGCGCGGCCACGCGTTCCAGCGCCGCCGCGGACGCCTGCGCCGCGCCGGCGTCCGTCCCGGCGCGCCCGGCAGCGTCCAGCGCCTCCAGCACCGCGTCCAGCGGCGGAATCTTCTGCGCTGCCAGCACGCCGCGGAATTCGCTGCGCCGGCGGCTGCCCGCCGGCGTCTCCTCCGGACCGAACAGCGCCGCCTCCAGCGCGCTGCCCAGCCCGCCCGGCTTCGCCTCCAGCGCCGCCGCCAGCCGCCGCAGCGCGTTCCGCGCCGCTTCTGCCATCCGCGCGAAATCCTGCACCCCTTTCATCCCCGCGCAGAGCTCTGCCAGGATCTCCGCGGCCGCCTTTCCGTCCAGCCGCCCCGCCCGCACCAGCAGCCCCTCGAGCAGCGCCACATGGCTGACCAGCCCGATGCTCAGGTTCTTCTCCGTGCTGGACAGCCCGTCCAGCGCCTCCGCCCACGCAAAGAACGCGAGAAACTCCTTCTCTCCCAGACCCGGCAGCGGGATCAGCATCGGATAGGCCCACTCATACCGCGCGAACTGCTGCGACAGGATCAGCGCCTCCCGCGGCTCCAGCTCCCGGCCGAGCGCCTGCTCGATGCGCGCCACCATCAGGAAATTGTCGAGCTGCGAAAACCGCTCGCGGTTCGCGCTGTAGCGTTCCCGCGCCATCCGCTCGAGGATCTCCTCCTCTTCCGCGGGCCGGGCGCGGCGCGCCCGCCGCTCCAGCCGCTGAATGCGGTCCAGGTCGCTCGTCCCCCGCGCCACCTGCCACACCTGCGGGCCGCCGGGGAACCGCACGCTGCCGTCCTCGTTCAGCGGCAGCTCGCGGAACAGCGCAAGAATCGAACTCCCGCGCACCAGCCGGTCCGCCCTCCCCTCCCACTCCGGCGCGTCTTTCATCAGCCGGTAGAACGTCCGCGCCCGCTCGGCGCTCTGAAGGAACCATCTCTGCCGCTCGAAGGTGACGCCGTGCAGCATGGCGAAGAAGGCCAGCACCATGCCGTCGTCCTTGCGCAGCAGCGCCTCCAGAAACTTCGCGCCATCGCGCGGATGCTCGCCTGCCAGCGTTGCCCAGGCCGCTTCGGCCGCTTCTCCGCCGGGCACGGGGCATCGGCCCCGCTCGTCCAGCGTCATCGCCGGCCCGTAAAGAAACAGCAGCATTCCGTAATCGTCCAGCAGCCGCCGGATGCCGATCCGCGCCGCCAGCGCCTCGGCCGCCGCCGGCCCGGCTGACGCCAGCCCCGCATAGACCTGCGCAAGCCTCGGCTCGCGCAGCAGCGCTCCGGCAAAGCCCAGCGGGTTCTGATGGCGCCTGAGCACGTCGGCCCACGCCTTCTCGCCCAGCACGGGCCGCGCCAGCTCGTCGCGGATGCGCAGCGTGTACGCCTTCCCGCCCGCCAGCGCTTCTTCCACCGCGCGGTCGTCCAGGTCGAGCGCTGCCGCCAGCGTGTGCCGCTTCGCCCTCTCCCCCTTGGTCTGCATCTCGATGCTCAGCCGCCCGCGCCCCGTGCGCAGGCGGTAGCCGAGCAGCTCCAGCACCCGCTGCGTCTGCTGCCGCTGCTTCTGCGACTCGGCGCTCAGCACGATCTCCGTCCCGCCGCGCGCCGCCGGGAACGGTTTGCGCAACTGCGCCAGCCGCTCGTAATGCTCGAGCAGCGGCTCGGAGTAGCGCTCCCACTCCTTCTCCTTCAGGAACAGCGACCGCTGCACCACGGCGCGCGCAAAAGCGCTCAGATACTCGCCCGCGTCATCCGGCCCGCCAATGCCGGACAGAAACCGCAGCACCTGCACGCCGCCAGGAATCAGCAGCCCGCCCTTCCCGGACTCTCCCTGCACGGCGTCCGCAGGCGCATGCGGCAGCTCCAGATATCGGCTCGCCGCCTCCGGATGCCCGTCGCGCAGCGCGGCCCGCAATGCCCGCCGCCGCGCCTGTTCCTTCCGGGCCGTCTCCGCGCCGGCCGCGTCCAGTTGTGCCAGCAGTTCGCGCCACGCCTCCAGCGCGCCCTCGCCGCCAAACAGGTCCTCGGTCTCCGCGCGCGCCTCCGCCACGCGCACGTCCTTCACCGCCGCCGCTGCCTCGCGCAGCGCCCGCCGCGCGTCCTGCTGCCTGCCGGTGTTCCACAGCGCGCGCGCCCGCACCAGATGCAGCCCGGCCGATTCCGGCACGCCCGCCAGGCCGCGCTCGGCCGCCTCCAGCGTCCGCGGCCAGTCCTTCCGCGCCTCCAGCAAACGGCAGACAGAAAGGTGGCCTTTCTCGTAACGGGCGTCCAGCTCGATCGTCCTCGACCACAGCCGCAGCGCGCGTCCGCTGTCGCCCAGCGCTTCCCAGCCCTCGGCGTACTGCTCCAGAATGCCGATGTCCTTCTCCTCGCCGCCTTGCGCCTCGGCCTCTTCCAGCGTGCGTTGCAGCACGGGCCCGTCGCCCGCCTTCCGGCTCAGCGCCACCAGCCGCGCGCGGCGGTCGGCCCGCCCCGGCTCGCGGTCCAGCGCCTGCCGCAGCGCCGTCCGTTCGCCGAACTCATCGCCCAGCTCGCGCGCCAGGTCGGCGGCAATCCACCACAGGGTCGTGTTGTCGGCCCGCTCCTCCAGGCTCTGCCGGATCAGCCCGTAGGCCTCGCGGTTGTCGCCTGCGGCGATTCTCGCCCGGCCGAGCCACTCCAGCAGCTCCGCGTCCCGCGGCAGCGCCTCCAGCGCCCGCCGCAACGCGCGCTCCGCTTCCGGCAGCCGGGCGCGCCACGCCGCCGCGGCGTACCGCCTCCACAGCGCCGCCTCGGCGGGCCGCCTGGCCGTCAGCCGCTCGAGGAAGAAGGCCGCGCCGCGGAAATCGCCCAGCCGCTCGCCCAGCGCCGCGCCCGCCTCCAGCGCCGGAAGGTGGTTGGGGAAAACGTCCATTCCGCGTTGCAGCGCGGCCAGCTCTTTCTCGCCTGCGCTGCTGTCCGCCGCCGCCCGCACCGTGTGGAGAAACTGCATGAGCGTGGCGATGCCGGGAAGGCGGAAGCCGGGAGCCGCCGCCACCCACGGCCACTCGGCGTCCTCCAGCTTCACCCGCACGATCTCGAATCCCTCGCCCGCCGGGGGCGCCTCCCATTCCGCCTCGTACAGGCGGCTGCCCCGGGCCTCTTCCGCCGCGGGAATCCACTGCGGCGGCTCGGGCCATACGGTCAGGCGCAGCCGGGCGCTGCCCAGCGTCTGTTGCAGGCGCCCCCTCAGATACTCCTGCGCCAGCGGATCCTCGAACACCGGCAGCCGGCCCGCCCAGATCCATTCCCTCCACGCCTCTCCGCCCTCCGGCGCCATGCCGAGCAGCAGATCGTAGAGCTGTTCCGCCGAAGGCCTTGCGCCTCCGCCCGCCTCAGGCTCCAGCGCGAGCGACAGCTCGCGCTCCAGTTGCGCCGCCGTCCGCAACGGCGGCAGCGGGATCGGCTCGAGGCCCCGCACCACGACCAGGGCCACCCGCTCCCTGTCGCGCGTCTGCGCCAGCCGCTTCTTCAGATAGGCGGCGAGCTCTTTCCGCTCCTCCTCCTCCAGCCAGTCGGCGAGCACCACCACAGACGGCGCGTCTTCCAGCCGCGCCGGGCTCGTGCGCAGAGGCAGCTCCTGCCCGCCATGCCGGACAGCCGCCGGCGGCGTGCCGCCCGCGGGGACGCTCAGCAGCACCCTCTGCGCGGCGGCGCTCTGAGCGAAGAGGCACAGGCTGAGAGAAGAGAGGAGGATGACACCCAGCACGCTGAAAGTGCCGTAAATGTTAGCAGAAATCCGCGCTCTTGCCTAGCCCCAAATGGGGGAGCGGGCTTGCCGCCCCGCGGCATTCCGTCAGCGCCTGCCGGCGATCAGCAGGTAGAGCGGGTGCTCGTCGTCGGGAATCGGCAGCAGCAGCTTCAGCGCGGGAGGATCGATCTTCCCGATGCTCACCGACCCCAGCCCCAGCGCCGCCGCCGCCAGATGCCAGTTCTGCCCGATGTGGCCCGCCTCCAGCAGCGCCAGCGCTTCGGCGGCGTCTCCATACTGCTTCCGCAGCCCGCCGTACCAGGCCGTCAGCAGCAGCCCGGCGGCGCAATCCTCCACGCACTGTTGGTCGCCGCACGCCTTCGCCAGCCGCTTCTGCCGGTCGCCCTTCGCCAGCAGCGTCAGAGACCGGGTGTCCGGATCGAAGCTGTAGAAGCCGGGCGCAAGCCCCTGCACCCGCGACACGACGACGTAGCTCTTCACCGGGTAGATCGCGCCAGCCGATGGCGCCGTCCTCAGCCCACCGGGCGCGGTGATCCCCTGCGCCGCCCACAACAGCGCCGAAAGCTCCTCCAGCCGCAGCGGCTCGCGCGAGTACTCGCGCACGCTGCGGCGCTTCTCCAGGGCTTCCCGCAGGCCCGCCGGCAGCGCCGCCGGCTCCGGCAGGGCGGCTTTCCCGCCGGACGCCTGCTTTCGGGGGGCGGGCACGGGAGGCGCAGGCTGCTCGTGGGGCGTCGAACGCGGCTTCATGCGGCTGTCCAGATCAGTCTACCCGTCATTATGCCATACTTCAAGACCCGATTATCTGGATTTCCCCGCGTCCCGCCCCCGGCGCCCTACAGACAGGCTTCCCCGCCGCCTCACTCGCCCCGGTAGCGGCACCCGGACGTGCAGGTCTCGCGCACCTCCACCGCGCTCAGTTGCGGCAGCAGCGGCTTGATCCGGCGCCACAGCCATTCGGCGATCCGCTCGCTCGTCGGGTTCTCCAGGCCCTCGATCTCGTTCAGGTAACGGTGGTCCAGCTCGTCGATGACGGGCTTGCAGACGGCCTTGATCTCGCCGAAGTCCATCACCCAGCCACTGTGCCCGTCCACTGCGCCGCTGACGCAGATCCGCACGTGGAAGGAGTGGCCGTGCAGCCGGGAGCACTTGTGCTCCGGCGGCAGGTTCGGCAGCCGGTGCGCCGCTTCGAAGGTGAACTCCTTGAAGATCTCCATCCGCTGGAACGCCTGCAAATTCTAGGGTAGCATTGGCGTGGCGGATTCCCGCCGGAAGGCACAGCCATGCCCACCTCGCGCGAAAGGCTCCGCGCGGCGCTGTCGCACCGCGAACCGGACCGCGTCCCCATCGACTTCGGCGCCTCCGCGGTCACGGGAATGCATGTTTCCTGTGTCGCGGCGCTGCGGGATTATTACGGGCTCGAAAAGCGGCCCGTCCGGGTCCACGAGCCCTACCAGATGCTCGGATGGATCGACGACGACCTGCGCCAGGCGATGGGCGTCGACGTCGTCGGCATCTTTCCGCGCAAAACCAAATTCGGCTTCGAAAACTCCGGCTGGCGCGAATGGAACTTCCGGGGACTCGAAGTCCTCGTCCCTGCCGGCTTCCGCACCACCGTGGAGCCGGACGGCACGCTGCTGATCTACCCGGAGGGCGATCTGTCGGCGCCGCCCAGCGCCCGCATGCCCGTCGGCAGCCCCTTCTTCGACTCGATCATCCGCCAGCCGCCCATCGACGAAGACCGTCTCGATCCCGAGGACAACTGCGAGGAGTTCCAGCCGCTGTCGGAAGCCGACCTGGCGCACTTCCGGCGCGCTGCCGCCGAAGCGGAGGCTTCCGGAGCCGGCATTCTCGCCTCTTTCGGAGGCACGTCGTTCGGCGACATCGCATTCGTGCCCGCCCCGTCGCTGAAGCGCCCGCGCGGCATCCGCGACGTCGCCGAATGGTACATGAGCATCGTCTCGCGGCCCTGGTACGTGCGGCGCGTCTTCGAAAGGCAGTGCGAGGTGGCTCTGGCCAACCTCGCCCGCATCCGCGAGGCTGTCGGAGACTCGGCCGACGCCGTCTTCGTCTGCGGCACGGATTTCGGCACGCAGACCTCGCAGTTCTGCTCCGTGAAGACGTTCCGCGAGCTGTGGCTGCCTTTCTACCGCGAGGTCTGTTCCTGGATTCACGCCAATACTCCGTGGAAATGTTTCAAACATTCCTGCGGCAGCGTGGAGAAGTTCCTCGACAGCTTCCTCGAGGCCGGCTTCGACATCCTCAACCCGGTGCAGTGCTCCGCCGCCGGCATGGATCCCGCCGCCCTCAAGCGGCGCTACGGCGGCCGGCTCGTCTTCTGGGGAGGGGGCGTCGACACGCAGAAGACGCTCCCCTTCGGCACGCCGCAGCAGGTGCGTGAAGAGGTCCTGCGACGCTGCGAAATCTTTGCGCCCGGCGGCGGCTTCGTCTTCAACGCCGTCCACAACGTGCAGCACGGCACGCCGGTCGAAAACATCGCCGCCATGATCGAAGCCGTGCACGAATTCAACGGCGTCAGGCGCTGACCGCGGCGCCGGGAAGGCTTTCATGATCCGTCCCCTGCTGCTCGGACTGGCCGCCGCCGGCCTCCGGATGCCCATCGGCACGGACCTGCTCCTGCACGAAGAGCCCGGCCCCGAAGCCGCGCGGCTCGATCCCGTCCGCCTCGGCCGCGTCATCGAACGCGCCGCGCGCCGCTACCGCACGCCGCTCGCCTTCCCGCTGATGGATCTGCGCCTCGAGAAGGCGGATCTGCTCGGCCTTCTTGGCGTGCCCGCCGCCGGCGTGGACGGCCTCCACCTGACTGCGCCGCCGGAGGAGGCGCAGATCCGGGCCGTGGAGCGCGAAGAGGCCCGGCCCTTTCCGCCCGGCTCGCAGGCGCAGCAGGGAGCCCTTCGCTACATCGCCGAAGAGACGGACCTCGTGCCCATCGGCATGGCCATCGGCCCGTTTTCCCTCCTGACAAAACTGCTCGCGGATCCAATCACGCCGCTCGCGCTCGCTGCCGGCGGCGCAACCGCCCGGGAAGAAGAAAGCGTCGCTCTCGCGGAAGCCGCCCTGCGGCTGTCGCTCGCGGCGGTGCTGCGCTCCGTCCGCGCCCAGATCCGCGCCGGAGCCCGCGCCGTCATCCTGTGCGAGCCCGCCGTCAGCACCGCCTATCTGTCCCCGCGCATGATGGCACGGGCGCCGCACCTGCTCGAACAATTCGTGCTGACGCCTTTGCAGCGCGTCCGCGAATCCATCGAAGGCGCCGGCGCAGACCTGATCCTGCACGACTGCGGGCAGCTCACCGCGGAGCTGGTCCGCGCGCTCGCCTGGAAGCTGCGGCCTGCCATGCTGAGCCTCGGCTCGAGCCGCAGGCTCTGGGAGGACGCGGCGCTCCTCCCGCCGGACACCGTGCTGTTTGGCAACCTGCCCACCCGGCAGTTCTACTCGGACTCGGCCATGCCCGATGAGGAAGTCCGCCGCCTCGTGCAGGAGCTCATCGCGCGGATGCGCGCCACCGGCCACCCCTTCATCCTCGGCTCGGAATGCGACGTCCTTCACGTCCCGGATGCGGCGGAAACCATCCGCCGCAAGGTGCAGCTCATGCTGGAAACGGAGACGGCCTGATGCGCGTCCGCTATCCGTTGCTCCTGGACTTGCAGTGCCTCTGCCGCTCCATGCCCCGGCGGTGAATGCCTCTCTTCCTCACCCCGCGCGTCCGGCACTCACCCCGCTTCGTGGCCGGGTGACGGCTCCCTCTCTCGCCCGCCCCTGAGCTTCCGGCGCGACTGCCGCTCGGCGTCCCGGCAGCGAATGGCGCGGTCTCTCGCCCCCGGGCATCCGGCGCTGTTGCTCCGCGCTCCGGGGGCCCGGTGGAACGAGCGTGCCCGCATTTCTCTCGTCACAGAGAATTGCGCCTGTGGAATCATTCACTTGCAGGCCGATGCTTGTGCGGGCGTGCGAGACTCTTTGTTGCGGGGATGCGAATCTCTGGCCAGAGTCGCCCCGCTTGGACCGGACAGCCTCAGTAGGGCGGCCGCTTCGGCGGCTTTCACCGGT
>JANWVO010000026.1 GCA_025056865.1 Bryobacteraceae bacterium | reverse complement strand
GCAGTTCTACCTTCAGGCGGCCGTCGTCGAGAAAGGCGTCACGGCCCGGGAGTACACCGAAAGCCGCCTGGAGGTGATCGTCGGCTGCATTGCCATGACGACGATCGCCTTCTTCATCATCGTCGCCTGCGCCGGCGCCATTCATGACGTCGCTCCGCGCGACATCCAGGACGCGGCCGACGCCGCGCTCGGGCTGAAGCCGTTCGGCCAGTATGCGTTCCTTCTCTTCGCCATCGGGCTGTTCAACGCCTCGCTGTTCGCTGCCTGCATCCTGCCCCTGTCCACCGCCTATTCCGTCTGCGAAGGGCTGGGCTTCGAGTCGGGCGTGAACAAGGGCTTCCGCGAAGCGCCGGTCTTCTACTGGCTGTTCACGCTGCTCATCGTCATTGGCGGCGGCGTGATCCTGATCCCCGGCTTCCCGCTGGTGAAGATGATCCTGCTCAGCCAGGTGATCAACGGCGCGCTGCTGCCGCTCGTGCTGATCTACATGATCCTGCTCGTCAACAAGGAGCGGCTGATGAAGAAGTGGAAGAACACGCGCTTCTACAACTTCGTCGGCTGGACGAGCGTGGTGATCCTGATCGGCCTGACCGTGGCGCTCGTCATCCTCAGCGTGCGCGACCTGATGGGGGCATGACGGCGCGGCTCACGCGTAGCCGCCGGTGTCGGGGCGGCCGTGGCGGTCCAGCCATTCGAGCATCGCCCGCACGCTCGCCGTCGCCAGGCACACGCAGGTGTCAGCGCCGCCGTAATAGATGTAAAGCGTGTCGCCGTCCGGCTGCATCGTGTAGCCGCACGGGAAGACGACGTTGGCCACGTCGCCCTGCCGCTCGTAAGGCTCCTCGGGGCCAAAGATCCAGGAGTCGCTGCGGAGCAGGCAGCGCTCGGGCGTCTGAAGATCGAACAGGGCGAGGCCCAGCCGGTACAGCGCGCCGCTTGCCGTGTGGCGCACGCCGTGATAGATGACCAGCCAGCCGCGCTCGGTCTCGATCGGAGGCGGCGACAGCCCGATCTTGCCGGCGTCCCACCAGGCCCCTTCGCGGGCGCGAAGGATCAGCTTGTGGCTGCCCCAGTGGCGCAGGTCGGGCGAGTAGCTGATCCACATATGCGCGCCGCGCCAGGTGGTGACCGGGCGGTGAATCAGCGCCCAGTGGCCGCCGATGCGCCGGGGCAGCAGCGCCGCGTCCTTGTCCTCCGGCGGCATGATGACGCCGTAGCGTTCGAAGTGGCGGAAATCCTCCGTGAGCGCCAGCGAGACGCCGGGCCCGCCTTTCGAATACGAGGTGTAGGCGATGGCGTACTTGTTGAGCTCGGGCACGAAAGTGATGCGCGGATCCTCGATGCCCCAGATCTCCTCCGGGTGGTTCACCGGGTCGGGCCGCAGCGTCGGCTCGGGATCGATCTCCCAGCCGGTGATCCCGTCGCGAGAACGGGCGGCGCACAGATGCGAGATGCCGCTGCGGTCTTCGACGCGGCACAGCAGCAGCGTGGTGCCGTCCGGCAGCCTCGTCGCGCCCGCATTGAACACGCTGTTCACGGGATAGGGCCAATCTTCGGCCCGGAGGATCGGGTTGTGACGATAGCGGTGGAACAGGATCTCGTGCTTGTTGTTCAGCTCTACCGTCATGGCACGATCGCGGAACTCAGGAACCGATGATGTCGCCCGCGTGGTGCATCTCTTCCAGCGCGAAATGGAAGCTGAGCGTCGACTCTGCTCCCTCGTTCTGGTTCACCCGGTCCGGATGCAGGCCGTCGCGGCAGCCTCCGGTGGCCGCGTCATACAGCGGCAGCCCGAGGTCGTTGCGCCCGAGGAACCAGTCGAAGGCGCGGCGCGCCTCCGTCCGCCATCTTTCGTCCCCGGTGGCGCGCCAGGCATCCAGGCAGGCCGAGACCATCGTGTGCGCCTCCACCGGCTGCTGGTCGAAGCGCGCCCGCTCCTGGCCGCGCCGCCAGAAGCCGTTGGAGCCGATGGGCACCAGGTGGCCCCCCTCGGCCGTCTGCACGCGGGCCAGCCAGTCCAGCGACTCGAGGCCCGCCTCCAGCCAGTCGCTGCGGTTCAGCATGCGGCCGGTGACGATCAGGGCCTGGCTGAGCCTCGCGTTGCAGTAGGCAAGGATGTCCTCGAACCACAGCCAGTCCGGGGTGCGGACGATCTCGTACAGCCGCATCAGCCTGCCGGCCAGATCCTCGCGCAGCGCCTGCGCCGCGCGGTCCCCGGGGAACCGGCGCAGGTATTCATTCAGCCCCAGCAGCGCGTAGGCCCAGGCACGCGGGCTCGTGAATTTCCCCACTGCGGGCAGCGCCGCCTCCATCAACTGGCCGGCTGCGCCGCGCAGCCCGTCGCGCGAACTCGAGCCGAGCACGACGCCCAGGGCCCAGATGGCCCGCCCATGGCAGTCCTCTGAACCCACCTCGTCCAGCCAGCGGTGGTCAAAGCCCATCCAGTTGTGGAAACGGCCGGTGGAGCGGTCGAACGCGTGGTGCAGGAAGCCAAGGTAGCGCGGGGCGTAAGGCCATTCGAGCCCGCGCCTCTCCAGCATCACGCTGAGCACCAGCGCGCGGGCGTTGTCGTCCGTCGTATAGCCCTCCGAGTAATTCGGCACCGTGTGAATGGCGTGCTGGAAGATGCCCGCCGGGCCGGTGAGCGTGCGCAGGTGATCGTGCCGGGGCGCAGGCAGCTCCACAGCGCGCTCGCGCAGCGTGACAGCGGTGAAAGCCGGCCGGGGCTTGCGGCTCCGGTCCTCGCGCGCCCGCTCGAACGAGCGCAGGTACATCGCCGCCACGTTCGGCCAGATCATGTCCCGGCAGGCCAGGTAGGCGCGCTTGCGCATCGCATGGCGCTCGGCTTCGTTGTCCAGCAGCCGGAGCAAGGCCTGCGCGATCGCATGCGGATCCGCGAACGGCACCAGCACCCCGCGGCCGTCCGCCAGCAGCTCCTCGGCGTGCCAATAGGGCGTGGAAATCACCGCCTTGCCCGCGCCTGCCGAGTAGGCCAGCGTGCCTGATGTGATCTGCGCCGGGTTCAGGTACGGCGTGATGTAAATGTCCGCCGCCCCGATGAAATCCAGCAGCTCCTCCTCGCTCACGAACCGGTTGTGGAAGACGACATTGCGGTCCACGTCGAGCTGGCGCGCCAGCCGCTCGAGCGAATAGCGGTAGCTTTCGCCGTGGTGCAGGCGCACGTGCGGATGCGTCGCTCCCAGCACGACGTAGACGAGATTCGGGTGCCGCTCGAGCACCTCCGGCAGCGCGCGGATCACGTGCTCGATGCCCTTGTTGGGCGACAGCAGCCCAAAAGTGAGCAGCACCGTCTTGCCCTGGAGGCCGAACTGGTCCTTATGGAAGTTTGGATCCACGAACGGCATATCCGGAATTCCGTGCGGAATGAAATCAATCTTTTCCTCGGGAATTCCGTAAATATCGCGGGCGAATTCCACCCCGCGGCGGGTCATCACCACCACCCGGTCCGAGAGCTGCGCGATTTCGGCCAGAACGCGCCGCTGGTTTTCGTCCGGTTCCCGGAGCACCGTGTGCAGCGTCGTGACCACCGGCATGCGCAGCTCGCGCAGCATGGCGAGGATGTGGCTGCCGGCCGGCCCGCCGAAGATCCCGTATTCGTGCTGGAGGCACACCAGGTCGATGTTGTTGATGTTGAGGAAATCGGTGGCGCTGCGGTAGGAGGCGATCTCGTTCTGCTCGAGCTCGAAGCGCACCCTCTGCGGGTAGTCGTAGCCCTCGGGCCGGTCGTTCACCGGGATGGCGATCACGGCCAGGTCCGGTGCCACGGCGGCGAGCGCCTCGCACAGGTGCGTGGTGAACGTGGCAATTCCGCACTGCCGCGGCAGATAGTTGCCCACCACCGCAATCTTCTTCAGCGAGACCGCGGCAGGGGGCGGCAGTTGGGCGAAGGCGGTCTGAACGGCGGAAGACATCCCGCTGAATCTCCTCCCTTGTCAGCAAGATGTGCGGAAGGCGGGCTGGCTGCGGCGCGCGCCCGGGGCCGGGTGCGCCGGACGGATTCCGCATCGGCAGGCCGGCGGAAGGGAAGAGAGCCGCCCTGGAAAGAGCGTCTTGACGAAGCCGGCTGCCCCTTCTGGCGCGTTCGCCGCCGGAAAACAGCGCCTTCAATCTTTGGATATCACCCTGATATTCGGATTGTCAAGAACCGTGATTATTGCCGAATCATCTATTCTTTTCCGGCCGGCAGCACAGCGGTTCAGCCGCGCTTTCTTTCCAGAAGATGGGCGCATTTTTCCAGCCTCGACTCGCCGCTCCCGTCATTGACGGCGAACTGGGAATCCGCCCAGTAGCCGCGGCGCATGCGGCCGTCCCACAGGGAGGCCGCTCCATAGAGGCCGTCCCTGCGCAGAGCATAAAAGTTGATGTCGAAGCGGTTGAGCAGCTCCGTGTTGTTGCGGAAGTTGCGCGCGATGCGGCGCAGCGCTTCGAGGCAGGCCTCGCGCGGGGTCATCCCCTGCCGCATCAGCTCGACGATCGTGTGGGCGCCGGCGATGCGGATGTTCTCTTCGCCGCGCCCGGTGGAGCCCGCCGCGCCGACGTCCTGGTCGACGTAAAGGCCGGCGCCGATGATGGGCGAGTCGCCCACCCGGCCGGGGATTTTCCAGGCCAGCCCGCTGGTGGTGGTGACGCCGCTGATCTCGCCCCTTGCGTTGAGCGCGAGGCAGTTGATGGTGCCGGTGGGCGGGTGGGCGGCCACGTCCAGCGCCCAGGCGATCAGCTCGTCGCTGGCGGAGGGGAACAGCTTCTTCAGCCGTTCGGCGGCCTGGAGCGCGGCGGGCGAGTCGAGCCCGTCGGTCCAGTTGTTGTTGCCCTCGCGGTCGCGCAGCGACTGCTTCCAGGCGATCCATGCCATGCGCGCGCGTTCGGTGAGGAGGTTGGTCTCCTCGAAGCCCCAGGCGCGGGCGAAGCGCAGCGCGCCCTCGCCGACCAGCATGATGTGGTCGGTCTGCTCCATCACAAGCTTGGCCAGCTTCGCAACGTTCTTGATGTTGCGCACAGCCGCCACCGAGCCCGCCCGCCGCGTGGGGCCGTGCATGACGCTGGCGTCGAGCTCCACGACGCCTTCCTCGTTGGGCAGGCCGCCGTAACCGACGCTGGTGTCGTTCGGGTCGTCCTCCACCAGGGTGACGCCGGCCACCACCGCGTCCAGCGTGTCGCCGCCGGCCTTCAGGACTTCCATCGCTTTCGCGCAGGCCTTCAGCCCGTTCGCGCTCGACACGACCAGGTTTGTCGGTCCGGGCCCGGCATTCTGCGCCGCGCGGGCCGCCAGCGGCAGGGCGGCGTTGGCCATCAGCCAGTCTCTTCTGCGCATTTCTCTCCGATCCTCGCTGTTCGCTACACTGTTCGTTGATGATTCCGCGGCTGCTGGTGCTGACCGCGTCAGTTTCCCTATTCTGGGCTTTCGGACAGGCAAGGCGCAAGCCGGAGCCGCCCCGTTTCGAAGTCGTCGAATTCAAGGCGCAGCGCAACGAGGACCGGATCTGGATCGACGGGCGCGTGCGCAACAAGGGCGAAATGGCGGTGCGCTTTCCGGTGCTCGTGTTCCAGTTCCTCTCCTCGGACAACAGGGTGGTTTCCACGCGGCGCACGGATCTGGAGCCGGAGGAGCTGAACCCGGGCGACGAGGCGGCCTTCATGCTTCAGTCGCTGCCGCCGGCGCGCGCCGTCTCCATCCGCCTGGAGATGTACGATCGCACGCAGCGCTGGTATCCGCTGGACCGCAGCGGGCCGTATCCGATCGAATGAATTCCGCGAAAGGACTGTCTGGATGGTTGAAGTGATCCAGCCGGCGCGGCGCCTGCATGGCAGCGTGCGCCTGCCCGGCGACAAATCGATCTCGCACCGCTACGCGATGCTCGCCTCGGTGGCCGGGGGCATCACGACGATCCGCAATTACTCGTCGGGCGCCGATTGCCACTCGACGCTGGCCTGCCTGCGCGGGCTGGGCATCGAGGTGGAAGCGCGGGGCGACGAGGTGCGCATTCACGGCCGCGGCCTGCACGGCTACAGGCAGCCGCCGCAGCAGCTCGATGCCGGCAACAGCGGATCCACCATCCGCATGCTCAGCGGGCTTCTGGCCGGACAGCCGTTTGAAACGCGCATTGGCGGCGACGAAAGCCTGTCGCGCCGCCCGATGCAGCGGATCATGGAGCCGCTGCGGCGCATGGGCGCCGCCATCGAGGCGCGGGAGGGCCGGTTCCCGCCGCTCTTGATCCGCGGCGGGCCGCTCGAGCCGATCGAGTACGAGACGCCGGTGGCCAGCGCGCAGGTAAAGAGCTGCGTGCTGCTGGCCGGTCTGATGGCGGAAGGCGTCACAACAGTGCGCGAGCCGGCCCGCACGCGCGACCACACGGAAGTCGCCCTGCGTGAATTCGGCGCAGAGGTCGAAACCGGCCCCGGCTGGGCCCGCGTCAAAGGGCCTGCGCGGCTGGAGCCGCGCGAGCTGGCCGTGCCCGGCGACCTCAGTTCGGCTGCGTTCTTCCTGGTCGGCGCGGCCATGCTGCCGGAGTCGGACCTGGTCATCGACGGCGTCGGGCTGAACCCGACGCGCGCCGCGCTCATTGACTTCCTTGCCTCGGCGGGCGCGCGGATCGAAATCCTGGATATTGGCATGCGCCACGGCGAGCCCATCGGGGTGCTGCGGGTGCGCGGATCGAAGCTGGCGGGCGGCGTGATCGAGAAGGGGCTGACGGCGGCGCTGATCGACGAAATCCCCGTGCTGGCCGTCCTGGGCGCGGTCAGCGAGGAAGGGCTTACGGTGCGCGACGCCGCCGAGCTGCGCGTCAAGGAAACGGACCGCATCGAAACCGTGGCGGACAACCTGAGGCGGCTGGGCGTCCGGGTGGAAACCGCGCCCGACGGCCTGCGCGTGGAAGGCCGGCAGCGCTTCCGCAGCGGCATGGTCTCCAGCTTTGGCGACCACCGCATCGCCATGGCCTTCGCCATTGCCGCCCTCGCGGCGGACGGCCCCGTGGAAATCGAGGGCGCCGAGGCGGCTTCGGTGTCTTTCCCCGAATTCTGGAGTAAACTGCGAGAGATCGCCGATTGAGAGGGGTTGCCGTGAGCGATCCTGGCGCCCGCGAGGGCGGAGACCTCACCCTTCAGGGCCTGGTTCACGACCTCAACAACGTCTTCGAGACCATATCCGAAGCGGCCGAGCTGCTTGCAGGCGACGACCGCTGGCGGGAAGTGGCCGAGGCGCTGGCCCGGAGCGTCGACTGCGGCCGGCGCATCGTTGGCGTCTATGCCGACCAGAGCCGCGCCGGCACCGATCTGGGCGAAATCGTCGACCGCGCCGAGACCTTCCTCCGCGATTTCCTCCGCCATCTGGCGGGCACGAAGATCCGCGTCCACCGGCACATTGACAGGGACCACCGCCTGCCGGGCAATGGCAGCGACTGGGAGCGCGTCTTCATGAACCTGCTGCTGAACGCCGCGCAGGCGATGAAGGACCGTGGCGGGGGCACCATTGAGGTCAATTCGCGGATCGAAGACGGCAGCCTCGTCGTCGAGGTGGCCGACGATGGGCCGGGCATCGACGAGGCGATCCTGCCGCGGATTTTCACCGCCCGTTTCTCCACCCGTTCCCGGCATGCGGGACTCGGGCTGCACATTGTGCGCACGCTGGTGGAAGGTAACGGCGCGACGGCGAGCGCGGCCAACCGCCCCGCGGGCGCCGGCGCGGTCTTCACCATCCGCGCGCCCCTGCCGGAGGAGTGAACCGCGACGTGCAATCTTTGCAATCGGAGCGCCCTGCCCGCCGTCCAATGTGTGTATGAGGTTTGCGTCCCCTGCTGCGTGCCTCTTTGCCGGCGTTGCGATGGCACTGGCGCAGACGCCGGACCCGGTGGAGATCGTGCGCCGGAGCGTGGAGCAGGACCGGCTGAATTTCCGCCGCGCCAACGATTACAGCTATGTCCAGCACACCGAGCAGCGGGAGTTCGACGAGAAGGGCCGCGTAAGGAAGAGCGAGTCCCGTACCTACGATGTCATCGTCATCGACGGCGTCCCGTATGAGAAGCTGATTGCCCGCAACGGCCGTCCGCTGGATCCCTCCGAGGCGCGCCGCGAGCAGGAGAAGCTGGACAGCGAGCTGGAGCGGCGGCGCAAGGAGGACCCGGCCTCCCGCTCGCGCCGCCGCAGGGAAGCCGAGAAGCGCCGCGAGGAAGGCCGCGAGTTCGCCCGCGAGATTCCGGAGGCGTTCACTTTCCGGCTGGCTGGCGAGGAGGTGCTCGACGGACGCTCCGTGTGGGTCATTGAGGCGGAGCCGAAGCCCGGCTACAAGGGCCGCGCGCGGCGCGCCGACCTGCTGCCGAAGTTCCGCGGGCGGCTCTGGATCGACAAGGAAGACTACCAGTGGGTGCGCGTCGAAGCGGAAACCATCGCTCCGGTGCGCTTCGGGTGGATCCTGGCGAAGCTCGATCCCGGCGCGAAGATGGTCTTCGAGCAGCGCCGCATCCACGGCGAAGTCTGGCTGCCCTCGCACGCGCGGATGCAGTTGAGCGCGCGGCTGGCACTGGTGAAGAAGCTCCGCGGAGAGGTGGAAGTCTTCTGGAAAGACTGGCGGAAGTTCCAGACCGATTCGCGGATCACCGAGGTTTCCGAGGCCCCGGCAGATCCTGCGCCGTGAACGCGCGGACGGCTATCGCTTGAAATACCAGAGCCAGAAATACTGCTGGCCCGCGCCGTGGTGGTAGCGCAGCTCGAAACCGCAGCGCGCGGCCATCGCTTCGGCCTGCTCGACGGTGAATGGCACTCCAAGCCAGGTGTCGTCGGGGTCGCTTTCCACCTGCGGGTTGCCCTGCACCTGGAACTTGAAGAGAGCTCCCGGCCGCAGCAGCCGGTGCACTTCGCGGACGTAGTTCTCGATGATCTCGCGGCTGGGTATGTGCTGGAAGACGATGCTCGAGAAGGCGAAGTCGTACTCGCCGGGCGGGATCACGTCGAGGTCCATGCCGTTGTTCTGGTAGACGTGCGCGTTCGGCATGTCACGGAGCGCCTCGCGCGCCAGCGCCACCATCTCTCCGCTGACGTCGACCCCGTGCACCTCGCCGAAGATCTCCGCCAGGGCGCGCGTCACCCGGCCGGCGCCGCACCCGATTTCGATTACCTTCATCTGCTTCGGGTCCCTCCCCTGGCAGATGTTGATCATGTCGGTGAGGATCTCCTCGCGCACGGTGCGGCGTCCCGACTCGAAGAACTCCTCATCGGTCCAGTCCGTCTTTTCCGTGTTGACATAGAAGCGGGCGTTTTCACGCGCGCGCTCGTCCCAGTCCTGGCGCATCTTGTCGAGCGTTCGTTCCAATTCGTGTCGCTCCATTTCCTGCCGTCCCCTTCATTGTAGCCGCCGCGGCAGCGGCTCCCGTTCGTGCTATAAATAGAAACAGGCCGACGAGTGGGCGGCTAGCTCAGTTGGGAGAGCACCGCGTTCGCAACGCGGGGGTCGTGGGTTCGAGTCCCATGCCGTCCACCAACCCGCCTTCCCTTGCTGATCCCCAGCTCTCCGCGGCTGGAGCCGGTGTATCTGCGCGCGTGCCCGCCCTGCCGCCTTGCGGTTTCGCGTCATTCCGGACGCGTCAGCAGGAAGACAGAGAGTCCCCCCTTCCCGGTGCAGCGCCTATCCTGCATCCCTGTGTCCGGCCCGGGGCAGGCTCCGGCGCCGGCCAGAGCCCGCCCTGTCCGTCTCAACGGACGGCAACAGCCGGAATGTTCTTCTCGCGCACCAGGCGGTTGAACTCCTCAAGATCCTTCTTCAGCAGATCGCCGAGTGTCCTGAGCTGCGCGTTGGCGCGCGAAGCGAGGTCTTCATAGACCTGATAGCTCTGGTCGGTGGGGCGCGCTTCGGCGCTCGCGATCACCGAAGCGAGGGCGGCCAGCTTGTTGTTCAGCTTGATGGGGTAGTTCAGCGGGTCCTGGGAGGACCGGTTCTTCGTCTGATACAGCTCTTCCTCCACCGCGGTGAGCTTCGCCGCCAGCTCCCTGGCGGGCTTCTCGAGGCTCGCGTCGCGTTTGCCCCAGGCTTCCACCTGCGAGCGGACTTCGCGGATGCGCAGGATCCCCTCGTGGATTTCGGTCAGCTTGTCGCGGATCTGAAGCAGCAATTGCTCCTGCTTTTCCAGGTCTACCTGGGTGATTTCCCTGAGGCGCGGATCCTTGCGAATCTCGAATTCCGTCTCGAAGGACACCTTGCCGGCAGTGAAACGGGCCCGGTACTTGCCTGGTGCGGCCTTCGGTCCGCGCACCGAGCCTGCCCAGAGGATCAGGTTCGGGATGGACTTTGAGTCCTCATGCCGCAGATCCCAGACAAAGCGGTTGAAGCCTTTCTCTGCGCGGAAGGCGGGCTGGGCCGGGCCGCCGCGGCGGCCTTCGCCGCCCTCTTCGCCCGCCTCGCCCGCCGGCTGAGGCTGCTGCGTGGTGGAGAAACGGCGGATGACCTTGCCCTGGGCGTTGAGAATTTCGAGCACGGCCTCGCCCGCAGGCTTCTCGTCGAGCCAGAAATGAAGGACCGCGCCGGCGGGCGGGTTCTCGCCGACGGTCATGCCGGGCCGCACGGGCGCCCACGAAGTGGTCATCCGCCAGGCCGGCTCGACGGGGAAGAAGCCGTTGCCTTTCCGCTTCCAGGAATAAAGCACGGGCAGGTCGTCCAGCACCCAGAAAGAGCGCCCCTGCGTGGCGACGACCAGATCTTTCATTTCCTTGTGAACTGCAAGATCGGTGATGGGAACGACCGGCAGATTCAGTTGCAGCGGCTCCCAGGAGGCGCCGTCGTCAAACGAAACATAAAGGCCCGTTTCTGTTCCGGCGTACAGCAGGCCTTCCACGTTGGGGTCTTCGCGGATGACGCGGGTGAAGGCGTCCTCCGGGATGCCACTGACAATCCGCGTCCATGTCCGTCCGCCATCGGTGGTCCTGTACAGGTAGGGCCGGAAGTCGCCGTGCTTGTACATGGTGGCGGCGAAGTACGCCTTCTTCGGGTTGTGGGGCGAGGCCTCGATGGAGTTGATCTGGATCCACTCGGGCATCTGGCTGGCGGGAGGCGTGACATTGGTCCAGTTTCTGCCTCCGTCGAGGGTCACCCAGACGAGGCCGTCATCAGTGCCCGCCCAGATCATGCCGCGGGCCAGCGGGCTCTCGGCGACGGCAAAGATGGTGCAGTAGTATTCGACGCCGGTGTTGTCTTTCGTGATCGGGCCGCCGGAAGGGCCCAGTTTCGAGGGGTCATTCCGGGTCAGATCGGGGGAAATGGGCTCCCAGCTCTGGCCTTCGTTCGTGGATTTGAACAGGACATTTCCCGCCGTATAGAGAACATTGGGGTCGTGCGGGGAAAAAAGAATCGGGAAATTCCACTGGAAGCGGTATTTCATGCCTTCAGCGCCGTAGCCCATCGGGTTGTCCGGCCAAACGTTGATGGCGCGGAGCTGGCGCGTGCGGTGGTCGTAGCGCGTGAGGTAGCCGCCGTAGGAGCCGGCGAAGACGATGTTGGAGTCCTTCGGCGAGGGCGCGATCCAGCCGGATTCGCCGCCGCCCACCGGCCACCAGTCCTCGCGGTCGATGTAGGCGTCTGCCGAGCGCGAGGCGATGCGCACGGTCGTGTTGTCCTGCTGCGCGCCGTAGATGTTGTAAGGGAAATCGTTGTCGAGCGCGACGCGGTAGAACTGCGCCGTCGGCTGCGTCTGCTCGGTCCACGTCCGCCCCCCGTCGACAGTGACGCTGGCGCCGCCGTCATCACCATTGATCATGCGGTTGTTGTCGCCCGGGTCGATCCACAGGTCGTGGTTGTCGGAATGCGGCGTGGGCACAGGGCGGAAGGTGGCGCCGCCGTCATCGGAGCGCCAGAACTGCACGTTCTGTGCGTAGACGCGGTCGGGATTCTTCGGGTCCGCGTAAATGTGCGTGTAATACCAGGCGCGCTGGCGGAGGTTGCGGTTGTCATTCACGCGCCGCCACGTCCTGCCGGCGTCGTCGCTCCGGAACAGCCCTCCGTCTTCGGCTTCGATCTGGGCCCAGACGCGGTCCGGGTTGGCGCCGGAGACGGTGACGCCGATGCGGCCAATCAGCCCCTTCGGCAGGCCCTGGTTGCGGGTGATTTCCGTCCACGTCTCGCCGCCGTCGACGGACTTGAACAGCCCCGAGCCGGGACCTCCGGATTCGAGCGACCACGGCGTTCGCTTCACGTCCCAGAGCGCCGCGTAGAGCACATCCGGATTGGAAGGATCGAGTGCGAGGTCGATGGCGCCGGCGCGGTCATTGCGGTACAGCACGCGCCGCCACGTCCTTCCGCCATCGGTGGTCTTGTAGACTCCGCGTTCCTCGGAGGCATGGAAAATCGCGCCAAGCACGGCCGCCCACGCCACGTCCGGGTTGCGCGGATGCACGCGCAGGCGCGGGATGTGCCGCGAATTGGGCAGCCCGGCGTGCTTCCATGTGCGGCCCGCATCGGTGGATTTCCAGACGCCGTCGCCGTGGCTGACGTTGCCGCGGATGCAGCCCTCGCCCATGCCGACATAGACGACGTTGGGGTCCGACGGCGCCACGGCGATCGAACCCACGCTGCCCGTGCGGAAGAAGCCGTCCGACACGGGCAGCCATGTGCGGCCCGCGTCCGTGCTCTTCCAGACGCCGCCGCCGGTTGCACCGTAGTAGAAAACATTGGGCTGGCCGGGCACGCCTGTCACGGCCGTCACGCGCCCGCCGCGGTAGGGGCCGATCAGCCGGAACTTCAGGTTTTTCCAGGCTGGCGCGGCGTCCTGCGCCAGCAGCGCCGCCGCAGCCGTCATCGGCACGATCCATCTGGCAATCCGCATCACGAAAACACTCCGGGAGGGAATGCGTTTATTGTACGCGGAGTTACGCTGTAAGAGAGGAGGTGGGTGATGAGGTGGAGCTGCGCCGCGGCGCTCGCCGCCGCTCTTCTTGCGCCCTGCGCGAAGGCGTCCTTCCAATGCAACCTGGCTGGCAGTCCGTCGCTGGTGACGCTGGGCGGGCTCGCCGAGCCGGTGGGTGATATCGTACTTTCCTGCGTCGGCGCTCCCGGCCAGACGGCGCGCATAACGCTGGGCGTCTGGCTGGACCGCCCGATTGCGAACCCGCCGGTTCCTTCCGGCTCTTCGGTGGCTGGTGCGGCTCTCTGGCTGGAAAGCGATGCGCCGCCCCGGCTGCTGACCTCTGCGGCCCGGCTTCAGGGCGGCGTGTTGCTGTTTGACACGGTGAATGCCGCGGCGAATCCTTCCGGCGGGCTGGTGCTGCGGGTGACAGGGATCCGGGCGGAGGCAGCGGAAGCGATCCGGGCCCGCATCCTGATGATCGCGGATGCCACGTTCCTGCTGGCCAACCAGACCGTGATGGTGGGCGTTGCCGTTCCGGGGCTGATGACAACTCCGATGGCTGCGCTGGCCTGTTGCGCCGGTCCCCCGCTGCCGGATTCCATGAACTGGCAAAGCGTGCTCGCCCGCAAGCCGTGGACCGGAGCTGTGCGCGTTTCCGAAGGCTACGCGTCCAGCTTCCAACGGCCAGATCCGGCGAATCCCGCCATCGGGGCGACGAGGGTCCTCGTGCGGATCCAGGGACTACCGCCTGGCAGCCGCGTGTTTGTGCCCGACGGCGTGGCAGGACGCAATGCCGCCGCCCCCACTCGCTCCGGGCTTTTCCAGGATCCGCCCGATCCGGGCGCCTACCTGCCAGGACCGCCCCGCTCGCTGCTGCTGAGCCGGGTCGCTCAGGCGGACCGCGACGGAACGGGCGGCACGGCGGTTCTCGGCGCTGCCCCGTCCTCCCTGGACGGAGTGGGGGAAGCGACGGTGGAAGACACGGAGGCCTGGGTCGTCTACGAAGTCAGGGATGCGAATCCTTCCGCCGTGGAGACGGCGGAAATCCCGGTATGGATCTTCACGCCCGTGTCGCGGATCAACGAACGGGTCATCGTGCGCGTCAGCGCGGTCCTGGCTCCGTTGTCCGAAGTGTCCGGATCCGCGCCTGGCGCGCCCGTGCCCCGCTACCAGCCGGCGGAATCCAATTCGGATTGCACGCTCCTGGAAGACTGCACCGCGGATTACTTCCCCCGCCTCTCCGTGATCCCGAGCCTGACATCCGAATTCGCCCTTGCTGCCGGAGCAAGGCCGAAAAGCGCGGCGCTCTTCGTCCGCAACCTGGGCGGCCACTTTATCGAATGGACCGCATCGGCGAGATATCTCCGAGGCGAGGGCTGGCTGAAGCTCCACGGCACGGGAGGGCTCCTGGAAGGCAGCTATTACTACGATCTCGACCCCGGGAAGCTCACGCCGGGAGAGTATCGGGCCGAAATCATTTTCGAGCAGCGGAACTCGCCCACGGGATCCAACGCGAAAATCGTCATTCCGGTGAGGCTGACGGTGACCGAAGGGCCGCCACCGCAGCAGCCGCCTGAGAATCCACCCGTGCCTCCCAGGCCTGAAATCTGGGGGGCGCTGACGGTTCCCCTCGACCTCGGCGGTCCTTTCGCGCCCGGCGGGCTTATCCGACTCCAGGGCCGATTCTTTGCACCGGAAACCAAGGTGACGGTAAACGGCGTGGAGGCGATCGTCGTGGCCGCGCAGCCCGATGTTCTTCTCGTGCAGGTTCCCGAGACGGTGGCGCCGGGCTGGGTGGAAATCATCGCCTCCAACAGCACGGAGGCAGGCGCGCCCTACCGGCTCCCGCTGCTGAGCGCGGCACCCTCTCTCGTGCGCCTGGCCAATGCTTCGGGCGAGGACAACAGCGAGGCAGCGCCCGCAGCCGCGGGCACCGAAGCCATTCTGGAGGTCACAGGCGTCGCGCTGGCCAACGATCCCGTCTGGGTGAACGTCCATGACCTCTGGCGCGAGGCCCGGCGCGAGCCGGGCAGCGGTCCGGGGCTGCACCGCCTGCGTGTCGTGATTCCCGAAGAGCTGCAGGCGATGAAGACCGCCATTCGGCTCTGCGTTACGGCGCCGGGCATCGACGGCATTTGCAGCCACCCGCGGACCATCTGGATCGCTGCCGCGCCGTGACGGGAGCGCCGCGCCGCAGGCCGCCGGCGCTGCTGCTGCGGTAGACTGCATGCCATGCAGCGCCGGACCTTTCTGCTTCAAAGCGCCGCGCTCGCGCTCAGCCGGGCAACGGAGATCGACGTGCGCCGCCAGCCGTGGACAGCGCGGTGGATTCATCCGCCGGCGCCAGATCTGCAACGCTACGGTGTCTTTCACTTCCGCCGCGCCGTGGAGTTGCCTTCCGCGCCGGCGAAGTGCACGGTGCACGTCACCGCGGACAGCCGCTATGAGTTGTACGTCAATGGGCGGCGCGTTGTCTGGGGTCCGGCGCGGGGCGACCTGTTCCACTGGCGCTATGAGACCGTCGATCTGGCGCCGCACCTGAAAGCGGGCCGGAACGTGCTCGCTGCCGTCGTCTGGAACGATGGACCGTACGCGGCGCTCGCGCAGTGGTCCTTCCGGACAGGATTCCTGCTCCAGGCTGCGGACACGGACCACGCGCAGCTCAACACCGGCCCGGGCTGGCGCTGCCTGGAGAACCGCGCCTACGAGGCCGTGCCCGTGCCGAACTATCAGCCCACGGGCTATTACGCCATCGGGCCGATGGAGAAAGTGGACGCGGCCCGCTACCCGTGGGGATGGGATCAGCCGGACTTCGACGACAGCGCCTGGCCCGAAGCGCGCGCGGGCCTGGCGGCCAGCTCCCGCGAGCAGCGGGACGCGCCGACGCGGTGGATGCTGGTGCCGCGGCCCATCCCGCTGATGGAAGAGCGCCCGGAGCGCCTGGCCCGCGTGCGCAAGGCGGAAGGCGTGACGCCGCCAGAAGGGTTCCCGGCGCGGCCCGTGCGTTTCACCGTGCCTGCCCGCACGCGGGCGAAGCTGCTGCTCGACCAGGGCTACCTGACGTGCGCCTTTCCGGAGCTGGAAGTGGAAGGCGGCCGCGGAGCCTCCGTCACGATGCGCTATGCGGAAGCGCTCTGGCAGCAGCTCAAGCCGCGCCGCATGAAGGGCCACCGCGACGAGGTGGAAGGCAAGGAATTCATCGGCTACGGCGACACCTTCATCGCCGATGGAGCCCGCAGGCTCTACCGCCCGCTCTACTGGCGCACTTTCCGCTACATGCTGGTCGAGATCGAAACACAGGACGAGCCGCTCGGCGTCCTCGATCTGCGCGGCGTGGCCACCGGCTACCCGTTCCAGGCGAAGGCCCGCTTCGACTCGCCCGACCCGCTGCACCAGAAGATGCTGGAGGTGGGCTGGCGCACGGCAAGGCTCTGCGCCCACGAAACCTATATGGACTGCCCCTACTACGAGCAGCTTCAATATGTGGGCGACACGCGCATCCAGGCGCTGGTGTCGATTTACATGACAGGCGACGCGCGCCTGGCGCGCAACGCCATCGAGCAGATCGACGCGTCGCGCACGCACGAAGGCGCCACCTTCAGCCGCGCACCCAGCACGCTCCAGCAGTACATCCCGCCGTTCTCGCTCTGGTGGATCGGCATGGTGCATGACTACTGGCGCTACGTCGACGACCCCGCGTTCGTGCGCGAGATGCTCGGCGGCGTGCGCGCGGTGCTGGGCTTTTACGAGCGCTACCGGCGCGAAGACGGGCTGCTGGGCGCGATGCCGTGGTGGAACTACGTCGACTGGGTGGAAGGCTGGCAGAACGGACGCCCTCCCTCGGAGCCGGACGTCATGCCCGCGTCCATCCACATGCAGTGGCTGCTGGCGTTGCAGTACGCCGCCGAGCTGGAGGAGGCGCTGGGCGAGAAGGTCTACGCGGACCGCTGCCGCGAGAGGGCGAAAGCGCTGGCACAGGCCGTGCAGCGCTTCTGGAGCGAGGAGCGGAAGCTGTACAGCGAGGACCTTGCCCACGCCCACTTCTCGCAGCACGCCAACGTGCTGGCGGTGCTGGCCGGGCTGGCGCCCTCGCAGGACGCGGCGCGCGAGCTGATGCTGCGCGTCGAGCCGGCGCAGAACCTGGCGAAGTGCTCCGTGTACTTCCGCTACTACCTGGACCGCGCAATGGTGAAGGCGGGGCTTGGCGAGCGCTACCTGAGCCGTCTGGGCACGTGGGAGTTCATGCTGAAGGAGGGGCTGACCACCTGGGCCGAGATCGACAGCCCGTACACGCGCTCCGACTGCCATGCCTGGGGCGCGAGCCCGAACATCGAGTTTTTCCGCACGGTGCTCGGCGTGGACTCCGCGGGGCCAGGGTGGTCGAAGGTCGTGGTCCGGCCGCACCTCGGGCCATTGCAGAAGCTGAACGGCGCGGTTCCGCACCCGAAGGGCATGATCGAAGTCCGGGTGGAGCGCGATGGCGCGCGCTACCGCATCGACGTGCGCGCCCCGCAGGGCGTGGAGGTCATCCGCGAATCAGGCGGCTGAGGCTGGCCGCCGGATTTACAGCAGGCGGAAGTTGACTTCGACGTTGGCCATCACCGGCACGGGCTTGCCATCCTTGTAGCCCGGGCGGAAGCGCCACTTGGAAACCGCCTCGATGGCCTTCTCGTCGAGGCCCATGCCGAGCGGGCGGATGACGCGGATGTTGGTGACCTTGCCGGTCTCATCCACGACGATGGCCAGCACCACCGTGCCCTGGAACTTCGCCTTGCGCGCCTCTTCGGAGTATTCAGGCTCGACCTTGTAGATCGGCACCGGTGCGCTGACGCCGCCGCCAATGCGGAAAGCGCCGCCGCCGAAGCCGCCGCCCTCGCCCGGCCCAACGCCAGGCCCGCGTCCCGAACCCACGCCGCCGCCAGAGCCCGAGCCGATGCCGCCGCCCGATCCCGGTCCGCTGGAAGGCGGGCCGATCTGGCCGAACGGATCGCCGTAGTTGGGCATGTTGACGTTCGGCAGCGGCATGTTCGGATCCGCGATGATGGTTGGCTCCATCACCAGCCGCGGATTCATGTTCTGCACCACCGCCGTGGGCGGCGTGAACTGCTTCAGGTCGGCGCGCGGCAGCTTGCCTTTGCTGGCGGGCAGGGGAGAACGGTCGCCGCCGCCGCCACCGCCACCGGCGGTCTTCGGCGCAGGCGGCAGATCAGGCACGTAGGGCGAGATCTCGACCGGGGCGACAAGCTGGATGGTGTTCTTGACCGCCTGCTGCACCTGCCTGTTTGTGCCGAGCGCGAAAGCCAGAGAGACCAGCCCGATGTGAAGAACGAGAGAGACGAATTGCGAACGGCCGCGGTAAGGATCCGGCGCGAAAAGCTCCTTCACCTGCACCGGCTTCGAAGTTACTTCCAGCGGCGGAAGCTTCGGCGGGAAGATCAGATCCTTCAGGTTCCGCAGGAGGTTGATGTACCACGGCTTTTCGATCTCCTCGAACTCGGCCAATGCCGAGCCGCGCAGCTCTTCGGGCGTCAGGGGGCGCACCGTGGTCTGCAAGGGAGGCTCCTTGGAGAAAAGGTACTGGAGATTCTCCCGGAAGGACTGCCAGAAGGACTTCCGCTTCTGGGATTCGGCCAGTTGCCGCAGTTCGGGATCCGGACTGTTGAGCAGCTCCTCTTCGGTCAGCGGACGGAAGGTGACCATGAGAGGCGGCTGCTTCTTCATCGCAGACAGGTCTCTCAGGGTCTGGATCAGATTGATGAACCAGGGCTTCGGCTCCGCCTGGAGAGTCAGGAAGGACTCCAGTGGCTCCTCGGCCTGTCCGTGCGGCCGCGGAGAATACTGCCCGGCATGAGGTGGCTTCGGCACGTGAGCCTGCATGATGACGACTGCTAACGAAACGCCCTGGAACCTCTGCCATGGTCCAGGACAGGCCTCTGCCAGCTTAGACGCACCCTTATGGCGAAAGTTGCACTAAAGCCGGTCATTCCGCCCGCTTCGTTCCCAAAAATTGTAGCATGCGCTGCCTGGAGAGACGAGGCTCTCCAGAAATTCGTAACAGCTTCCACCACTGGCTCGGCGTGCAAGGCGATGCGGTGGCGAAAACCGGCGCGGCGCGGGCTAGCGCAGCGCCTCGTTGAGAAGGGCGGCCAGTCGCAGCCCGGCCAGCCGGAGCTGCTTTTCGATGAAGCCGTAGGCGCCCGCCGCATACTCTTCGCCGAGGACGGCCGGGCGTTCCAGGGGGAGGGCGCGGTAGGCGTACGTCTTCGAGATCTCCCACGAGTCCCACACCCAATCCGCCGCGCCGCCGCGCGCCGCGCGCGCCATTTCCCGGCGGCCGGCTTTCTGGAGGAGGCGGTCCCGGACGCCGGGCCGTTCGATGGTCTCGCGCAACAGGGGCGTGTCCCAGATGGAGTGCAGGTTGCTGGCGCGGTTGCGGAACACGACAGGCACGTCGTTGCCGCCGCGGTCCCGGTTGTCGCCGCAGTGCAGGGGCTGATGGATGTCGCCGACGAAGTGGACGAGGAAGCGCAGGGCCTCCTCGCGTTCCTGCTGCGGCAGGCTGCGGTCGGCCACCCGCGCGGCGAAGCGCTGGATGGCGGTGATGATGCACTCCTGGTTCGGGCAATGGGGCTCCCATTGGCCGCGGGGAGCGTCCACGGGAATGTTGATGTAATGCCAAGGCGCAGACTCGCGCCGCTGCGGACGGATCTCGTCGGCCCAGGGCGCGATGGTCACGATGGTCTCTCCGGCGGGCAACAGTCTGGCGATCTGCGCCCGGGCGGCCGCGGAGAGATGGCGTTCGGCGATTTCAGCCACCAGCCGGTGTCCTTCCACACCCCAAGGCCAGGCGGGAATGGCGGCAGCCGCGAACACCGCGGCCAGGCGGAAGACCATCGAGCAACGCATGAACTTCCAGTATGGCAGGCTGGAAGTGGGCCGCTCAACGCGGCTTTTTCCCGCTCTTGCAACCGGGACGGCATCCAAGGAAGCGTCGGATGGATTCCCGCCCTTATGAACAGTCGCGCCGGCTTGCCGCGCTTGCCGGGGGCGGCCTGCTGGCCGCCGCCTCGCTGGTGGCTTTTGTCTACCAACTGCCGGCGACGTTCTTTCCGTTTCTTGGCGGGCCGCCCTGGCTCGAGTGGATCGCTTTCGCGATCCTGTACATGGCCTATGCGACGGCGAGCCTGCCTTTCGACATCTGGGCGGGCTACTGGCTGCCGTGCCGGCATCAGCGCGAATGCCAACTGCTCCCGGTCTATCTGGGCGCGCTGTTCCGCAGCGAGGCGGTGCAGTTCGCGGCAATGACGCTGTCGGCGCTGGCGATGCTCGAGGCGGGACAACGCTGGGGCGCGGCCGGCGCCTTGGCAGCAATGGCGGCGGCCCAGGGCCTGCTCGTTGCGCTGCGGCCCCGGGTGGCGCGCGTGCTGGGCGCGCCGGAGCAGGGGCCGTTGCCGTGGCATGCCTGGCTGCCGGGCTTCGCCTGGAACCTGGCAGGCATGGCGCTGATGCTGACGCTGCCCTGGTGCGCCGCCGGGACGGTGTACCAGCTTGTGCAGGCCCTGCTGGGATGCTCCTTCTGGTCGCTGGCCGGCTACTGGCTGCTGCGCGGCCGCCGGCCCGCGGCGGCGCTGGCCCTGCTGTATCAGTCGTGGGCCTGCTTCGGGCTGTTTTCGCGCGCCACGGCCTCGCTGTTGGGCGTGCCGCAGCTTTGGGCCGCAGGCCGAGCCGGGCGTCAGGAGCCGGTGAGGAAGCCGCGGGCCGCCAGCCAGATCTCCTCCACCTGGTCGCGCAGTTCGTGATCGGAATCCACTTCGCGCAGCTCGCAACAGGTGCGGGTGCGCGCGAACTGGCGCGAAACCTGCACGGGCACGACGTCGTCGCGCACGCCGTGCAGGATCAGGCAGGGCTGAAGAATGGCCGGCTCGTCTTCGTACCGCAGGGCGTCCTCCATGAACTGCCAGCCCAGCTCCGTCTCCGCGCCGCTGCCGTAGTGCATCAGCCGCAGCGTTCCGCTGGAGCGCCACGCCTCCATCGCTTCGCGGCCCAGCGATTCGGCATACAGCCGGGGGAAGCCGAAGGCGGGCGCCAGCAGCACCAGCCGGCGCACTTCATCGTGGCGCGCCGCATACAGCGCCGCCAGCCAGCCGCCGAGGCTCGATCCGATCAGGTGCACCGGTTCGCCGCGCGCGCACTGTTCCACGATCCGCAACTGCTCCGTGACGGTGAGCCGGCGGAAGTCGGCGCCGTTGAGGTCGGGCGCTTCGAACGGCCAGCCTGCCGCGGCGAAGCGTTCCGCCAGAAAGCGGGCCTTGAACGACTGCGGCGAGGAGGCGAATCCGTGCAGATAGAGGGTGCGAATCATGCTACAAAGGAAGCTTAGCGGACTTCCGGCTCCGCTTTGCAACCGGACGAGCTTCGTTGCATTCCCGCTGCCGGCCCGGTAGAATCGAAGCTTTGCGGTCTCAAGGGAGGTTTCATGGCCGTTCGCGAAAAAGTGAAGCAGATTATTGTGGAACAGCTTGGCGTGGACGAGGAGCAGGTGGAGGATACCGCCTCGTTCGTCGACGACCTCGGGGCTGATTCGCTCGACATCGTCGAGCTGGTGATGGCCTTCGAAGAGGCGTTCGACATCGACATTCCCGATACGGACGCGGAGAAGATCACGACGGTCAAGGACGCCATCGACTACATCGAGGCCAAGGCCAAGAAGGAAGACTGAGCCGCGGCGGCGGCATCCGGGGCCCAGCCCAGGACCAGCACAGGAGAACTCCATTGGCACGCAGGGTGGTCGTCACCGGTGTCGGTGTCATTTCGGCGCTGGGAAACAGCGCGGAAGAAACATGGCAGGCGGTGCTTGCGTCGAAGTGCGGCATCGGCCCGATCACGCAGTTCGACTGCTCGCAGTTCGCCGCGCGCATCGCTGCCGAAGTGAAAAACTTCGACCCGCTTCAGTACTTCGAGAAGAAGGAGCTGAAGAAGGTCGGCCGTTTCATCCAGTTCGCGGTGGCGGCGTCTGAAGAGGCGCTGAAGTCGGCGCGGCTCGAGGTGACGCCGGACATCGCCGAGATGACGGGCGTCTACATCGGCAGCGGCATTGGCGCGTTCGAGGTGATCGAGCGCGAGCACAGGGTGCTGCTCGAGAAGGGGCCGGACCGCATCAGCCCGTTCTTCATCCCGGCCTCGATCGTGAACCTGGCGTCGGGCAACGTCAGCATCCGCACCGGCGCCAAGGGGCCGAACTCGGCCACGGCGACTGCGTGTACGACGAGCGCCCACTGCATCGGCGACTCGTTCCGCCTGATTCAGCACGGCTATGCCGACGTGATGATCTGCGGCGGCGCCGAGGCCTGCATCACGCCGATGGGCATCGGCGGCTTCGCGGCGATGCGCGCGCTGTCGACCCGCAACGAAGAACCGGAGCGGGCCTCGCGCCCCTGGGACCGCGACCGCGACGGCTTCGTCGTCGGCGAGGGCGCGGGCATCCTCATCCTCGAAGAGCTGGAGTTCGCCCGGCGCCGCGGCGCGCCCATTCTGGCCGAGATCGTCGGCTATGGCATGAGCGGCGACGCGTATCACATTACCGCTCCCTGCGAGGATGGCGACGGCGCCTACCGCGTCATGCGCAATGCGATCCGGGACGCGGGCATCACGCCCGAGCAGATCGACTACGTGAACGCCCACGGCACGTCGACCCCGGTCGGCGACGTGATCGAGTGCATCGCCCTGAAGAAGACCTTCGGCGAGCACGCCTACCGGCTGGCGGTGAGCTCCACGAAGTCGATGACCGGGCATCTGCTCGGCGGCGCGGGCGGGCTGGAAGCCGCGCTGACGGTGTTTGCCATCCGCGATCAGATCGCTCCGCCGACGATCAACCTGGACAACCCGGACGAGCAGTGCGACCTCGATTTTGTGCCGCACAAGGCGCGGCCGATGAAGATCGAATACGCGCTTTCGAATTCGTTCGGCTTCGGCGGCACCAACGGCAGCCTGATCTTCAGGCGGTTCAGCGAATAGTCCGCGCGCCGGCGGGCGCGCGGCGGCCGGGAGAGCACGCCCATGAAAATACTCGTCGCCGTCAAGCAGGTGCCTGCGCGCGACCTGCCGGTGGAGCCTGCCCCATCCGGACTCTGGATCGCCGAGGCGGGCCTCAGCTACGAGATGAACGAGCCCGACGCCTACGCGCTGGAGGCGGCCCTGCGGCTGAAGGAATCCGGCGGAGGCGAAGTGGTGGCCGTGTCGGCCGGGCCCGAACGCGTACAGTCCGTGCTGCGCGAAGCGCTCGCCAAAGGCGCAGACCGGGCCATCCACGTCGCCGCGGAAGGCGAGGCCGCGCTCGGGCTGGATCCCGTGGCCGCTGCCGCCCTGTTGGAAGCAGCCGTGCGGGAGGAGCAGCCGGACCTGGTGCTGACCGGGCTTCAGTCCGATGACACCGGAACGGGGCAGACGGGCGTCGTGCTCGCCGCCCGGCTCGGCTGGCCGCACGCGACGCTGGTTGTGGCCATTGAGCCGGGCCAGGGCGCGGTCCGGGCAAGGCGCGAACTCGAGGGAGGCTGGTTCCAGCACGTCACGTTGCCCCTGCCGGCGGTGCTTACCGTGCAGAGCGGCATCGCCCGGCTGCGCTACGCCACGCTGATGGGCATCAAGCGGGCCAAGACGAAGGAGATCCGGCGTCTGGAAGTCGAGCTGGAAGGCAGCCGCGGCGGGCTGCGCCTGGCAGGGCTGGCCCAGCCGCGCCGCGTGCGGCAGACGCAGTTCCTGGAGGGCTCTGCCGCCGAGCAGGCATCGAAGCTCGTCGAGAAGTTGCGGTTCGAAGCGAGGGTGCTATGAGCGGGATCCTGGCGA
Organism: Bryobacteraceae bacterium; assembly: GCA_025056865.1. Taxonomy (GTDB): domain Bacteria; phylum Acidobacteriota; class Terriglobia; order Bryobacterales; family Bryobacteraceae; genus JANWVO01. The sequence continues at coordinate 10,659 of JANWVO010000026.1, read as the reverse complement.
TTCTGGAGCGGGGCCCGGGCGGCTGGCACAGGATGTCGTTCGAAGCGCTGGCCGGAGCGCTGGAGCTTGGGCGCGCCACGGGCGAACCGGTGACGGCATGCGTGCCGGGCTTCGGCGTGGAAGCCGCCGCAGCCGAAGCGGCTGCTTTCGGGCCTGCCGCCGCCCTGGCGCTGGAGCACGAAGCGCTGTCGGCTTACGCCGCCGACGCATGGATCGAGGCGCTGGGCGCGCTCATCGGCGCGATGGCCCCCTCCTGGGTGGTGCTGCCGCATACCTACCAGACGCGCGACTTTGCTCCGGCGCTGGCGGCGCGCTTCGGACGCGCGCTGATGGCGGACTGCACCGGCTTCGTGGTGGAAGGCGGAAGGCCCGTCTTCGAGCGGCAGCTTTTCCAGGGCAAACTGACGGGGCGGTTTCTGTTTGAAACGCCGAAGCCCAATTTTGTTTCTTTCCAGGCGGGCGCATTCCGGGCCCCGCAGGCCGCCGGGCAGCGCGCGCCCGTGGCGGTGCAGCGCGCGGACGTGGATCCGGCGCGCGTCCGCCAGAAGCCGGAGGCGCCGTTCCGCGAAGCGGCGCAGGCGGTGGATCTGTCCTCGGCCGAGCGCATCGTGGCCGTGGGGCGGGGCATCGGCGATGAAGGAAACCTGGAGCTGGCGCGGGAGCTCGCCGCCGCGCTCGGCGCCGAACTGGCCGCCTCCCGGCCCATCTGCGACAACGGCTGGCTGCCCATGGACCGGCAGGTGGGCAGCTCCGGGCAGACGGTGGCGCCGAAGCTCTACGTCGCGCTCGGAATTTCCGGCGCCATCCAGCATGTCGTGGGAATGAAAGGCTCCGGCTGCATCGTGGCGGTGAACCGGGATCCGCAGGCGCCCATCTTCGAGATTGCGGACTACGGCATCGTGGGCGACCTGTTCGAGGTCGCGCCAGCGCTCATCGAGGAGCTGAAGAAAAGCGCCGGCTAGCGCACAGGCGCCTTGTGGAGCACCGCGGGCGCGCGCGGGCCCTCGGGGCGCAGGACGTGCGCCGGCGGGCCGGCGAACAGCGCTACCCACGCCAGCAGGCACAGTGCGGCGGCGAAGGTCACGCCGAAAACCCACAGCACGTTGCGGCCGGTGCGGTCGCGCTGGCGGCCGATTTCGTTGATCTGCGCGATCAGGCGCTCGATGGCGCGCCGTTCCTCTTCCGCGCTGATGCGCATCCCCTCGCTGCCTCCGTTCCTGCCCATAGGATGCGCCATGCGCCCGGCGGGCTGCAAGCGGCCGGCCGCGCGAAGGGATAGAATCGCGGCGAGGAGTCTGGCATGGAGCTCAACCGGAGAGATTTTCTGGCCGCCGCCGCGGCGATGGAAACCGCATTCCAGCCGGCGCGGGACCGCATTTCGCTGGCGCAATGGTCTTTCAACCGCAGCTTCCGCGCAGGAGTCTGGAAGAACCTCGATATGCCGAAGATCGTGCGCGAGAAGGCGGGGCTGGACGCGCTCGAGTTCGTCAACCAGTTCTTCGAGAATCCGACGCTCGGCTACCTGCGGCGGCTGAAGAAGGCGCTGGCCGACGCGGGCGTGACGCCGGTGCTGATCATGGTGGATGACGAGGATCCGACGGCGGGGACGGACGCGGCCGAACGCCGCGCCGCCGCCGTCGCGCACCGCAAGTGGGTGGACATTGCGCACTACCTCGGCTGCCGCGCCATCCGCTGCAACATGCGCGGCGGCGAAGGCGACTGGCGCAAGGACGAAAGCCTGGTGGCGCGGGCCGCGGAAAGCTTCCGCGACCTGCTGGCGTATGCGCGCGGCTCGGGCATCCAGATCCTCATCGAGAACCACGGCGGAGCATCGTCGGATCCCGACGTGCTGGCCCGGCTCATGAAGGAGGTGAACGACCCGCAGTTCGGTTTGCTGGTCGACCTCGGCAACTGGAACAAAGGCGACGACCATTATGAGGCCATCCGCAAGACGCTGCCGTGGGCGCGGGGGATCAGCGTGAAGGACATTCCCGGCTGGGATCTGGAGAAGAAGCTGCGGATGTGCATGGAGAGCGGCTTCCATGGCTTCTGGGGCATCGAGAGCGGCGCTCGCCCGCCAGAGGGCGCTTCGCCGCAGGAGATCTTCGATGCCGAGCTGGCGGCGGTGCTGAAGATGAAGGCGGCCATCGAGCGGGTCGTGCTCGGCCGGAGCTGAGCCCGTGCTTACGCCTTCGGCCGCAGCAGGAGAAAGAGGCTGGGCGGGCGCTGCGCCGGCGGAGCGAGGAAGGATTCCCACGCCGAAACGGACCGGGCGAGCAGGTCGCGGCCCGGCGCGGGCTTCCAGCCATCCAGCGAATCGATCAGCCGCACTTCGCCCCAGGCCTCGCCTTCCGCATTGGCGGCTGCGGGCACGGTGGAGGACACGGCCAGCAGCAGATCGCCCGGGGCGAACTCGACCTCCGCCTCCTCGCAGCGGAGGCTGTTTCCGCTGGCAAGGGGAGGCCCGGTGTGGCGCAGGCGCAGCACTTCAGCCCCGTCCATCGTGCGCCGGAACAGGAAGGGCGGCAGGAAACCGGCGTTGACATAGCGCAGGCGCCGGGTGCCGGAGCGGTACAGCGCGAGGAAGAGCCGCACCTGCGGCCACCGGGCGCCAGGCGCCTCGAGGGCGCGCTGCGTCGAAGCCGCCAGTTCGGCCAGGTCTTCGTGATAGGCGCGGGCCCGGGTGCGCAGCAGCGCCTGCAACTGCACGATGCGGATGGCGGCTTCTTCGAAGCCGGCCTCGAGCTCGGCGGCGAAGAACAGCCCGGTGCGGCCCGGCAGGGCGGCGGCGTCGAGCCAGACGCGGCATTCGCCGCGGTTTTCCGCGGCTCCTGCCCACTCCAGGTCGGGCAGCTCCACCGGCTCCGGCGGCTGCACCAGCGACAGGGCGAGCTGCACGGCGGCGCGGCGCGCTTCGGCGCGTGCGGTCTGTTCCGCGTTCCGCATCAGCTCGCCAGCCAGCGGCGCCGCCTCGGCCAACAGCCCGTAGGCGCGGACGAAGTCTTCGAGGAAGGCCAGATGGTGAGGGCCGTACCGCCCGCCCTCGGGCATCCCGCCTACGAGGAAGAAGCCGAGCAGCGCTTCGCCCCGCCACACGGGCGCAGCGGCGCTCCCGCCGAGAGCGGCCAGCCGGGCCTCTTCCTCCAGCACGCTGGCGGAGCGCACCGCCGCCGGGAGCCGCACGCTGCCGTCCGGCCGGGCAAGCACGAGCGGCAGGGCCGCGGGCGGGCATCGCAGCGCGCCGGCAAGAGCCGACGCTTCAGGCCAGGAGGCGCCGGGCACCTCCGGCTCCGGCGCCGACGCCCGGCAGCAGAAGCCCGCTTCCGCGGCCGCGAAGAACAGCACGCGCGAGCATCCCAGATGGCGATGAAGGATCCGGCACGCAACCGCTGCCGGCTCTTCGCCGCCCTCCAGGATCCGCAGGAGCTCCTTCCGCGCCTCCCCGGCCCGCAGTTTCCAATCCCGCTGCAAGGCGGAGCGCCGGCGCGCCGCATCGCGTGCCGCGCGCCAGGAGAAATCGGCGGCGATCCATGACACGATGGCTCCGGCAGCGACCGCTGCCAGGCGCACCGGCAGCTCCTCGCCGGCGCTGGCGGCAAACAGCAGCGCCGCTGCCAGCAGGGCCATGCCTGCGGCCAGCAGGGGGCGCAGGCGCGGGCGTGCCGGAGGAGCCTGCCGGCGCCATCCGGCCGCGATGCGGAGCCGCAGCGTCCGCGGAGCAAGCCAGGCCGCTGCGGCCAGCAGCAGAAAGGCGGCGGCAACGGGCAGCCACAGAAGCAGCGGGAACCATTCCAGCCAGTCGTTCATTCCAGCTCAACGGGGGCGGAACTCAAGGAAATACTGGTAATCGAGAAACCCGTGAGACCGGTCCAGACGGAAGCCGGATCGCGACAGTTCCCCTACAAGGTCCTGTTCGGAGAGTTTCTCTTCCACGGGCGGGCCTACCGGCAGCGGACGCTTGTGGAAGTCGATGACGACGATCCGGCCGCCCGGCTTCAGCGCGCGGGCAAGCCTGGCGAAGTAGTCCGGCCGGTTTCCGATGTGGTGGAGGACGTTGCAGAAGAAGGCCGTGTCGATGGAAGCTTCCGGCAGCCTGGGATCGCCGGGTTCCGCGAGAACGGGAACGACGTTGGGCAGGCCGAGTCCGGCGATCTGGTCCAGCAGCCGCTGGTTGATGTCCACGGCGTAGACGCGCGCGGCGCGGGCAGCGAAACGGCGGGTGAAATAACCGGTGCCGGCGCCGATGTCGGCGACAACTTCGTCCCGGCGGATGGCGAGCGCCTCCACCACTTCGTCCGGCTTCTGCCACGCCGCCCGGCCCGGTTCTTCGAGCGAGCGCATGAGGCCGCGGCCTTCGCCGCGTCCGCCGCCCCGCCTTTCGCCCTGCTGCGCGGCAGACGGCAGCAGCGCAACAACCAGCACGCTAGCCAGCCAGCGCACTGTGCTTCCTCCCGAAAGCGAAGTAGATCCCAATGCCGGCGATGGACCAGCCGACGAAGCGCACCCACGTCTCCAGCGGCAGCGCCATCATCAGCACGAGGCAGGTCAGCATCGAAAGCACCGGAATGACCGGCCCGAATGGAACGCGGAAAGCGCCTTCACGCGGCGGGCGGATCCGGCGGAGGATCAGCACCCCGGCGCTGACCACGAAGAAAGCGAACAGCGTGCCGATGGAAGACAGGTCGGCGAACGTGCCCACGTCCCACACGCCTGAGGGAATGGCGACGGCGAAGCCGGCGATCCACGTCGAAATGTGCGGCGTGCGGTGCACCGGGTGGATGCGCGAGAAGAACTTCGGCAGAAGCCCGTCGCGCGACATGGCGAACCAGACGCGCGCCTGGCCGTACTGGAAGACCAGCAGCGAGCTGACCATGCCGCCCAGCGCGCCAATGTCGATCCACTTCCACAGCGTGTTCATGCCGAGGTTCTTCAGCGCTCCCACGATGGGCGCGGCGTTGTTCAGCGTGCTCCAGTGGGCGATGCCGGTGAGCACGATGGCGACGCCGATGTAGAGCAGGCCGCAGACGACCAGCGTGCCGAGGATGCCGATGGGCAGGTCGCGCTGCGGGTTCTTGCACTCTTCGGCGGCGGTGGAGACCGAGTCGAAGCCGATGTAAGTGAAGAAGACGATGGCCGCGCCGGTGAGCACGCCAGTGAAGCCGTTGGGCATGAACGGGCGCCAGTTGGAGGGATCGATGGCGCGCGCCGCGCCGAGGATGAAGACCAGGATGGCGGCGATCTTCACGAGCACCATGATGTCGTTGGCGCGGGCGCTCTCCTTGATGCCGTAGACGAGCAGCCACGTCAGGCCCATTACGACGAGGAAGCCCGGCAGGTTGAACCACGCGCCAGTGAACTGCCCGCCCTGGATGGCTGGCGTCGTAAGCGCCCTTGGCAGATGGATGCCGAGCACGCCTTCAATCATGTGCGTGATGTGGGCCGAGAAGCCCACCGCGACGGCCATGTTCGAAACCGCATACTCAAGCACCAGGTTCCAGCCGATCATCCACGCGGTGAACTCGCCCAGCGTGGCGTAGGCGTACGTGTAAGCGGAGCCGGCCACCGGAATGGCGCAGGCCATTTCGGCATAGCACCGCGCGGCGAAGCCGCACACGACCGCCGTCAGCAGGAAAGAGAGCGCCACGGCCGGGCCGGCGCCCGGACGGCCGAAGGTGAAGCTCGAATGGCCGCCCTGGAGCAGCAGGTCCAGCAGGGGCACGTGCAGGAGCGACTCGTAGGTGCGCACCTCGCCCGCCGCAGCGGTGCCCGTGAGGATGAAGATGCCCGAGCCGATCACCGCGCCGATGCCCAGCGCCATCAGCGACCACGGCCCCAGCGTGCGCTGGAGCCGCTTGTCGGGCTCCTCGGCGGCGGCGATCAGTTCCGGGATGCTCTTGGTGCGGAACAGCGATTTCACTGGGGCGGCCCTTTCCTGCGGGCATGGGCGCCGCGGGACGCCCGCGCCGGGCGCCCCGCGGCCCGCACGCGAAAGCGCTAGCGCTTGCGCTGGCCCTTGGCCATCTTCTTCACTTTCTTCTTGCGCGAGCCGCGCTCATAGTCGCGCGGCTGGAGCGGGTTCTTCAGCTCCGCCTCCTTGCGAGCCTTGCGCTTCAGGGCCTTGCGTTCCGCACGGTCGGTGATGTGTTTCGTGTTCATTCCTACTTGTCCTCTTGAGTGTACAGGAAGTCAGTCCTCCGTCTGGAGTCCGGCGTAACGGGCGACAAGCTTCTTCAGCCCGTAGCCGGGGAAACTCACGGTGAGCCTGGCATCGTCGCCTTCGCCCTCCAGGCGCAGCACGGTGCCGCGGCCGTACTTCGGATGCAGGACCGAGGCTCCGGGCCGGATGCCGCGGCGCTGGTTCTGTCTGGCCGCAGGCGGTTTCGGCGCGGGCGCAGCCTGTGCGGCAGGCGGCCCTGCGGGAGGCTGCGGCGCAGCGGCAGGCCTGGAAGCCGGCGCGGGCGCCGGAGGAGCCGCAGCGTGGCTGCGCTGGGCGCGACCGGCGAAAAACCGCTGGATGTGGTCGATGGAGTCGACCGTCTTGCCCGTGTAGGCGTGCTTTCGGACGGCCTCGCGGACCATGGCGCGCTCGCCGAGCAGATCGAGCGCGCCGGCGACGGCGCGCGGCTCGTGCAGCTCTTCCACGAGGTGGCGCGGGATCTCTTCCAGGAAGCGGGACGGCTGGCTGGGTTCGAGCGGCGCGCCGCCGTAGCGGCGGCGGAAGCGGGCCGACGTCAGGTACAGGCGGCGCATGGCCCGCGTCATGGCGACGTAGCAAAGGCGCCGTTCCTCTTCGAGCATCGCCTCGTCGTTGAGCGAGCGCGAGTGCGGGAACAGCCCCTCCTCCATGCCGGCCACGAAGACCACCGGGAACTCGAGCCCCTTGGCGTTGTGCATCGTCAGGAGCGAGACGCGCGCCGTTTCATCGATGTCGTCGGCGTCGCTGACCAGCGCGGCCGTGTCGAGGAACTCCTGGAGAGAGTCGCCCCGTTCGGCCGCGTCGGCGGCGGCCGAGATGAGCTCTTCGAGGTTGGCCAGCCGCGACTCGGATTCGGGCGTGCCCTCGGCCTCCAGCATGCGCCGGTATCCGGTCCGTTCGAGCACCAGCGAAATCACCTCATGCGGCGGCAGTTCCTGCATCTGCTGCCGGAGCTCTTCGATGAGCCGGACGAAGGCCGACAGGGCCGCCCCGGCGCGGGCGCCGAGTTCATGCTGATCCAGAGCGCGGCGGATGGCCTCCCAGAGGCAGAGGCCTTCCCGCACGGCGATCGATTCCAGATGCTCGGCCGTCGTCCGGCCGATGCCCCGCGCCGGCACGTTCAGGATCCGCAGCAGGGAGACGTTGTCGCGCGGATTCAGCAGCAGGTGCAGGTAGGCGAGGATGTCCTTGACTTCCGCGCGCTGATAGAAGGAGAGGCCGCCCACCACGCGGTAGGGCAGGTTGTAGCGGCGCAGGGCCTCCTCGATCTGGCGCGACTGGAAGTTTGTGCGGTAAAGGACGGCCACGCGGGTCGCCGGATCGGCCGCCAGCAGCTTCCGGATGGTGTCGGCGATGAAGAGCGCCTCCTGCTCGCCGTCTTCAGCCTCGAAGTAGCAGATGGGATCCCCCACGGGGCCGTTGGTCCAGAGCGTCTTGCCTTTGCGCGCCGTGTTGCGCTCCACGACGCGGGAGGCGGCTTCGAGAATGGTCTTCGTCGAGCGGTAGTTCTGCTCGAGGCGGATGACGGCGGCGCCGGGGAAGTCGCGCTCGAAGTCGAGGATATTGCGGATGTCGGCGCCGCGCCAGCCATAGATGGACTGGTCTTCGTCGCCGACGACGGCGACGTTGGAGCGGGCCACAGTCAGCAGCCGCATCAGCTCGTATTGGGGCCGGTTCGTGTCCTGGTACTCGTCAATCATCAGGAACTCGATGCGGCGGTTCCACAGATCGCGCACGGCCTCGTCGTGGCGGAGCAGGCGCACGGCCTCGAGCAGCAGGTCGTCGAAGTCGAGCGCGTTGGCCGCTTCGAGGCCCCTCTGGTAGTGCTCGTAGAGGACAGCGATGCGGGCGGCGCTGGGGTCGGCCGAGGCGCGGTAGAAGTCCTCGGGGCTGAGCTTCTGGTTCTTGGCGTGGCTGATGCGGGAGAGCACGCCGCGGGGCGGCAGCGCTTTCTCGTCCAGCCCGAGCCGCTTGTAGATCTGCTTCAGCAGCGCGAGCTGATCCTGCTCGTCGTAGATGTGGAACGAGGTGGTGAAGCCGGGGCGCAGTTCGGCCAGCGATGCGCCGTCGCGGCGAAGGAGCCGGACGCAGAAGGAGTGGAACGTGCTCACCACCGGGCCGGAAGAGGCAGGCAGGCCGCCGAGCAGCCGCAGAACGCGGTCGCGCATCTCTCCGGCGGCCTTGTTGGTGAAGGTGACGGCGAGGATCGAGGGGCCGTAGACGCGGTGGTGGGCGATGAGATGGGCGATGCGGTGCGTGATGACGCGCGTCTTGCCGCTGCCGGCGCCGGCAAGGATCAGCAGCGGACCCTCGACGTGTTCGACGGCACGGCGCTGCTCGGGATTCAGACCGGAGAGGAAATCCATTATGAGGGGCTAAGTGGCAATTTTACCATGCGGGTACGACGGAGAACGAGAGTCGGTGAGATTGTTGTAACCTGTGGACGAGCCGGGTGCGCCTTTGAAAGCAGGTAAAGAAATGTAAACTGCGCCCGCGCTCCCCAGACAGCATGCTGGTGGAAAACGACATCGTGGAGCGGGCGCGGGCCGGGGACGCCCAGGCGTTCAACGAGATCGTCCAGGCGTACCGGCGCCGGATCTTTGGCACGGTGTCGCGGCTGATCGGGCGGCCGGAGGATGTAGAGGATGTGGCTCAGGAGGTTTTCATCCGGTTGTATTATTCTCTGGACCAGCTCCGCAGCCCGGAGGTGTTCGAACCCTGGCTGTACCGGCTGACGGTGAATGCGGCTCTCGATTATCTGAGGAAGCGGCGGAAGCGGAAGCAGGAGGCCAGGGTGGCTGATCTCAGCGAGCAGCAGGTGATGATGGCCGATGCGGCAGCGGGATCGAAGCTCGAGGTGGAGCGCCGGGAGAAGGCGCGGGTGCGCGAGTTTGTGGATACGCTGCTGGCTGGCGTCTCCGAGGAAGACCGGATTCTGCTGACGCTGAAGGAAGTGGAAGGTTTGTCGTTGAAGGAGCTGGAAAAGATCTACCGGGTGAATGAGAACGCCCTGAAAGTGCGGCTCTTCCGCGCCCGCCAGCGGGTCCTGCGCGCCTATGCGGCCCGGCGGGAGGAAGAAGCGCGGAAAGGAACGAGCGATGAGCGGCGGGAATCAGAATCTGGAGCGTGAGCTGGACCGGCTGCTGGCGGCATACCGGGACGCCTGCGAGGCGCCGGAGCCGTCGGCTGACTTCATGCCGACGCTCTGGGCGCGGATCGAGGCGGCTGAACAGGGGTGGTCGGAACGGCTGTGGAAGTGGGCCAACGGGCTGGCGGCTGCTGCGGCGGTGGCCAGCGTCCTGCTGGTGGCCTTGCAGATGGCTGCGCGCCCGGCCCCGGACTACTATTCATCGACCTATGTGGAGTCTCTGCTGGCCCAGACGGACGCGGAACTCGCTCCGGTAGAGCTGGCTGGAGTGCCCTCCATGGATCCCGGCCCCGCGGAGAGGCCCGAACGATGATGAAGTCCAACGCCAGGCTCGTGCTGAGCCTGCTGGTCGTCTTCGTCAGCGGCGCCGTGGTTGGCGTCGTCGGCGACCGCTACGTGCTGAAAAGGCAGGAGGCCGCGCAGAAGCCGCGCACGCCTGAAGAATACCGCCGCGCCTACGTGGAAGAAATGAACCGGCGGCTGAAGCTGACGCCGGAGCAGCTCGAGCGGCTCAACCAGATCCTCGACGAAACGCGCGAACAGTTCCGCCAGTTGCGGGAGAAGCACCGCCCGGAACTGCGCGCCTTGCAGGATCAGCAGACGGCGAGAATCAATGAGATCCTGACGCCCGAGCAGCGCGAAGAGTACGCCCGGATGCGCAAAGAGCGGGAAGCGAAACGGCGCCAGGAAGAGAAAGAGCGCGGCCGTTGAGGCCGCGCTCTTGCTGAAAGGCGGGAATTCGGGTCAGTTCTCGCTGGCCTTGCTGTTCTGGCGGTCGGCGCGCTCCTTTTTGAGGGCTGCGGAGCGCTGCATTTTGCGCTGGAAACGGTCGATGCGGCCCTCGGTGTCTACCAGCTTCTGGCGTCCGGTGAAGAACGGGTGGCAGTTGGAGCAGATTTCCACGCGGATGTCGCCCTTGTGCGTCGAGCGCGTCCGGAACGTGTAGCCGCAGGCACAGATGACGTTGACTTCCTGGTAAGCGGGGTGGATGCCGGCTTTCATTGTCTTGGGAAATCCTTTGGACTCTTCCCAGTATAGCAGAGCGCACGCCGGGGGCGGGAGAAATGAAAAGCCCCGCAGCCGGACACCGGCGGCGGGGCTTTCGGTAGCCTTTCGGTCAACAGGCCTGCGGCCTATTGCTTGGAGAGCGCTCGGTGGTCTGGATCCGGTCCACTCCTTCCGCCGGCCGCGATGGGCCCTCTGGCGGGTGGCACGGAAACCAGGAGCGAGCCTATCCGCTGACCACCTCGCGCGAACACTTACTACCAGAACTCATATCGACTGGACCACCTCCTTTCTTCCGTGATGGCCCGAT
>JANWVO010000009.1 GCA_025056865.1 Bryobacteraceae bacterium | reverse complement strand
ACTTCGACAATTACAGAATGCGGGTCAAGGTCTTATGTGCGTAAACTGTTCTGGGAGCCGGGGTGTCCCCCGTTTTTGGCGTAGAGCCAGAGCCCGATGTCCGCCCTTGCCGGCGGAATGGACGGGATGCGGTCCGGCGTGGTAGCGCTAACGGGATTCGAACCCGTATTTGAGCCTTGAGAGGGCTCCGTCCTAACCCTTAGACGATAGCGCCGTACGAAGAGCAGTATAGCAGAATCCGGTTGCACTTTACCACCCCTCGGATCGGGCCAAATCAGACGACAGCCGATGAGGGAACCCTGGCGCGAAAAAGGGCCTGGGGACCGCCCCAATTCTCGGGGCAGCGGATTCGCCAGCAGCTTCCAAACTGCCCGAGCGCGCCCCGGTGCCCGCCAGCCTCGCCGGCGGATCGCAGAACCGGGCTTCCCATCGGGCATCCGCGGCCATGGCGATAGCCCAGGCCATGCCCTGCGGCGTTCCGTTCTTCGGGACTCTGGAAGCACGGCACCAACCGAAGCTGTTCCCGGGGAGCGCGGTGGAATCGTTGGACGCAGAGCCCGCTCCGGATTCGCGGACGGAAGCCGAAGAGGACATCAGACCGGGACAGCAGGTCTTGTGCCGGTGCTTGCCGCCCGTGAACTGCGAGCCGTGCCGTCGCGGACGCGCATTTCGGCGGCAGGCCGGGAGCCGATGGCACAGGATTCCTCGCACACGCCCTGCTGCGAGGGTCCCGGCGCTGGCCCGCGGCTGACGCTCCTCACCGGGGGAATGCCACGCAATCGGCGGCGCCGTGGCCGAGGGTGGCGGAGACCGGGCTTTGGCCCCCGGCGCCGGGGATGGCGGCGGCATCGCCATCCTGCATGGGGGCTGGACCCGCTGTTCACAAAGGAGCCGGCATCCGTCTTCCGCATCAACGGCACAAGGGGTGACCGCGGACTCAGCCACTGGTATCCGCGCATCAGCCGCAGCCGGCGCGGCCTCCAGGGGCAGCTCCCTGGACACGCAGCTCCGCCCGGATCGCGAGCTGGCCTCCGGCCTGGAAGGCGGATGGTGCAACGACGGTGCGGATCTGCTCCGGCAACCCGGCGTCAGTGCGCTTCGCCTGAGGTCAGGATCGCGGTCCGTCAGGGGGCGCCGGGCTCTCAGCCGATGCGCATCGAGTGCCGGGCGCAGCCTGCTCCGCACGCGCGCCATGCTTGTGCGCCCGTTCCAGCGGCCGTTGCAGCGGCCTGCGGGCGCGGCTCGGGCGCGTGCGTCCGCACGCGGATCAGGCGGCAGCCTGTCAGCGTTCCGCTTCCGCGCCGAGGACCCTGAGGGCGTCGGATTCGGTGAACTGCTCGACCTTCTGGCTGATGTTGTAAGCGCAGAATTTGGGTCCGCACATCGAGCAGAAGTGGGCGTCGCGGAAGCCCTCGCCGGGAAGGGTTTCGTCGTGGTAGGCGCGGGCCGTTTCCGGATCGAGCGCGAGCTCGAACTGGCGGTTCCAGTCGAAGCGGTAGCGGGCGCGGCTGAGCTCATCGTCCCAGTCTCGGGCCCCCTTGCGGCCGCGGGCGACATCGGCGGCGTGGGCGGCGATCCTGTAGGCAATGATGCCCTGCTTGACGTCTTCCTTGTTCGGCAGCCCGAGGTGCTCCTTGGGCGTGACGTAGCAGAGCATGGACGCGCCGTACCAGCCGATCATGGCGGCGCCGATGGCGCTGGTGATGTGGTCGTAGCCGGGGGCGATGTCGGTGACCAGCGGGCCGAGGGTGTAGAAGGGCGCCTCGTGGCACCACTTCATCTCCTCTTCCACCTGGCGCTGGATCTGGTCCATGGGGACGTGGCCCGGCCCCTCGATCATCACCTGCACGTCGTAGTTCCAGGCCACTTTCGTCAGCTCGCCCAGGGTGCGCAGCTCGGCGAACTGGGCTTCGTCGCTGGCGTCGGCGATGGCGCCCGGCCGCAGGCCGTCGCCGAGGGAAAATGTGACGTCGTATTTCTGGAAAATCTTGCAGATATCCTCGAACCTTTCGTAGAGGAAATTCTGCCTGTGATTCTTCACCATCCACTCGGCCATGATCGAGCCGCCGCGGCTGACGATGCCGCAGATGCGCTTCGTCGTGAGCGGGATGTACTGCACGAGGACGCCGGCGTGGATGGTCATGTAGTCGACGCCCTGTTCGGCCTGCTCTTCGATGACCTCGAGGACGAGCTCCGGCGTGAGGTCCTCGACGCGGCGCACGCGGGCCACTGCTTCATAGATGGGCACGGTGCCGACGGGGACGGGCGATTCGGCGATGATGGCCCTGCGGATGGCGGGGATGTCGCCGCCGGTGGAGAGATCCATCACCGTGTCGGCGCCGTAGCGGATGGCGTAGTGGAGCTTTTCGAGCTCTTCGGCGATGTTCGAGGTGGTGGCCGAATTGCCGATGTTGGCGTTGATCTTGCAGCGGGCGGCGATGCCGATGCCCATCGGCTCGAGCCGCGTGTGGTTGATGTTGGCCGGGATCACCATCCGCCCGCGGGCGACCTCGCTGCGGACGAGCTCCGGATCGAGCCCCTCGCGCTGCGCCACGTAGCGCATCTCTTCGGTAATGATGCCCTTGCGGGCGTAATGCATCTGCGTCCGCACGGGGTCGGACTTCCGCTTTTCGGCCCAGCTCGCTCTGTCCATGCCCTCATTATCCCATCCGGACGCGCGCGGTTTCCGCAGCCGGATGGAAGAGGAAATTCATGCGCCGTCGCGGTCGAAGGGAATGGTGCGGACGCGCACGCCGGCCTCTTCGAAAAGGCGCATGACGCGCGGGAAGTGCTCGTTGTACTGGTCGCTCTGATACTGGCGGAAGCGCTTCTCGTCGGTGACGACCTCGACGATGCCCGCCTGGACGATGGCGCGGGCGCAGTCCATGCAGGGCATCAGGTCGGTGTAGATGGTGCAGCCCTCCAGCGGCGTGCCGGCGCGGGCCGCGTTGTAGATGGCGTTGCGTTCGGCGTGCTCGATCCAGAGGTATTTCTCGGGCCGCTCGAAACGCTCCGGCACGTTGTCGTTGACGCGGCGCGGCAGGCTGTTGTAGCCGGTGGAGCGGATTTCGTGCGCGGGTCCGACGATGACGCAGCCGACCTTGGTGGAAGGGTCCTTGCTGCGCTTGGCGACGACTTGGCAGATTTCCAGATAGTAACGGTCCCAGTCCGGCACTTGCGCCATGACTCGATAATGTAGCGCCAACGGGACGCGCGGCGCCACCGCCCCGGGCGGGCAGGCGCAGGCGGGGCGGAGAGCCGTTGCCTGCGCCGCCGCCCGGCGCAAAGGATGCTGCGCTATTCGTTGTCGCCTTCGTCGAGCAGCCGCATGCCTTCGAAGGTCTGCGGGCCCAGCAGGCCCGCGTGGGCGTACACGCGGAGCTTCTGGCGCGAGTCCTCGATGTCGAGATTGCGCATGTGGAGCTGGCCGATGCGGTCGGCGGGCGTGAAGGCGGCCGCGCCTTTCTCCATGGTGAGCCGCTCCGGCTTGTAGGTCAGGTTCGGGCTGTCCGTGTTGAGGATGGTGTAGTCGTTGCCGCGGCGCAGCTCGAGCCAGACGTCGCCGGTGACGGCCTTGGCGACCCAGCGTTGCAGCGTTTCGCGCAGCATGAGCGACTGCGGGTCGAACCAGCGGCCTTCATACAGAAGGCGTCCGAGGCGGCGTCCCATGTCGCGGTACTGCTCGATGGTGGCCTCGTTGTGGATGCCGGTGACGAGGCGTTCGTAGGCGATCCAGAGCAGGGCCATGCCGGGAGCCTCGTAGATGCCGCGGCTCTTGGCCTCGATGATGCGGTTCTCGATCTGGTCCGACATGCCGAGGCCGTGGCGGCCGCCGATGCGGTTGGCTTCGAGCACCAGCTCGACTTCATCGTCGAAACGGCGGCCGTTGAGGGCGACGGGCAGGCCTTCCTCGAAGGTGATGCGGACCTCTTCGGGGCGGATGTCGACGTCCTCGCGCCAGAAGGCGACGCCCATGATCGGCTCGACGATCTTCATCCCCTTGTCGAGGTGCTCGAGATCCTTGGCCTCGTGGGTGGCGCCCCAGAGGTTCGAGTCGGTCGAATAGGCCTTTTCCTTGCTCATGCGGTAGCCGATGCCGGCGCGCTCGAGCAGCTCGCTCATCTCGCGGCGGCCGCCCAGCTCGTCGATGAAGGCCTGGTCGAGCCACGGCTTGTAGATGCGCAGATTGGGATTGACCAGCAGCCCGTAGCGGTAGAAGCGCTCGATGTCGTTGCCCTTGTAAGTGGAGCCGTCGCCCCAGATGTGGACGCCGTCCTCCTTCATGGCGCCGACCAGCATCGTGCCGGTGACGGCGCGGCCAAGCGGCGTGGTGTTGAAGTAGGGCAGGCCGGCAGTGGAGATGTGGAACGCGCCGCACTGGAGGGCAGCCAGCCCCTCGTGGACGAGCTGCTTGCGGCAGTCGATCAGGCGGGCTTTCTCGGCGCCGCATTCCAGGGCGCGCCTCGGGATGGCTTCGTAGTCCGGCTCGTCCGGCTGGCCCAGATGGGCGGTGTAGCAGTACGGGATGGCGCCTTTCTGGCGCATCCAGTAGACGGCGGCGCTGGTGTCGAGGCCGCCGCTGAAGGCGATGCCGACGCGCTCGCCGACGGGCAGGCTTTGGAGGATATGACCCATGGCTGGATTCCTGGCTTGCGGAATGAATCGCGCACTGGCGCGAACCTTTCATTGTAGGACGCCCGCCCCGGCGCGCGCCCTTGATAGGATGTCAGGGTCATGCGTGTGGCGATTCTTGGGCTCGGATTCATGGGCCTGACCCATCTGAAGGCATACCGGCGGATTGCTGGCGTCGAGATCGCGGCCATCAGCTCGAACGACCCGCGGGTGCTGGCCGGGGATCTGTCCCACATCCAGGGCAATCTCGACATCGGCGGCGAACCGGTCGACATCAGCCGCGTGCCGAAGTACGAGGACGCGTTCGAGTGCGTGCGGCGCTGCGATGCCGATGCCGTCGACATCTGCCTGCCGACGGCGATGCACGCGCCCGCGACGGTGGAAGCGCTGCGCCGCGGGCTGCATGTGCTGGTGGAAAAGCCGATGGCGCTCGACGCGGGCGAGTGCGAGGCGATGATCGCGGAAGCGCGGAAGGCGGGGCGCGTGCTGATGACGGCGCAGGTGCTGCGCTTCTTCCCGGCCTACCTGCCGCTGATCCGCGCCGCCGGCGATGGCTCGCTGGGTACGGTGCGCCATGCCGTATTCCGCCGCCGCTGCGCCGCGCCGAAATGGGGCGCCTGGCTGACGGACAAGAAGCAGAGCGGCGGCGGCGTCTTCGACCTGCTGATCCACGATGTCGACATGGCGCTGGCCTGCTTTGGAATGCCGGAGGCGGTGAGCGCCACCGGGCACGAAGACCTGGCGGCGGGCATCGATCTGGTAACGGGACACCTGCACTACGGCTCCGGGCTCACGGTCACGATCACCGGCGGCTGGCACCTGCCTTCGGCGTATCCGTTCTCGATGGAGTATACGGTGGTGGGCGACAACGCCGCCATCGAATACAGCTCGGCCGGGCGTCCGCCGCACTGGTACGGGCGGGAAAAGGATTACGAAATTCCGCTGGAAACGGCCGACGGCTATCAGGCCGAAATCGAGTATTTCATCGAGTGCTGCCGGACGGGCAGAGCGCCGGAACGCTGCACGCCTGAGTCTTCGGCTGCCGCGGTGCGAGTGGCGCGCCTGCTGGATGAAGCGAGAGCAAAGAAGGGGGAACCTGTCGCATGCCGGTAATCCGCGACCGTGAAATTGGCATTTTCTTCTGGGCCGAACCGGACGCCGACGCTACGGTCCGGGCGGTGAAATCCTGCGGCGTCGTCTCCGGGCAGCTCGGCGTGGACGGCTCGGTGGCGCTCAGCGACGAAACCGCCGCCCGATGGAAGGAGGCGCTGCGCCGCCACGACTTCCACCTGTTCACCGTGTTCGCCGCCTACGAGGGCGAGAGCTACGCCGACATCCCGACGGTGCAGCGCACCGTGGGTTTCATACCGCGCGAGACGCGCGCGGCGCGCGAGGTGCGCACCCGGCAGGTGATCGACTTCGCCGCCGCGCTGGGCGTGAAGAGCTTCGGCTGCCACGTCGGCTGCATTCCGTCCGACCGCAGCCACCCGGACTACCGCGACGTGCTCGAACTGGTGCGGCGCGTGGCCGATTACGCGGCGACTTACGGCATGACCTTCTGCCTCGAGACAGGCCAGGAGCCTGCCGAAGAGCTGCTGGCGTTCTTCGAGGACGCGGATCGCGGCAACCTGAAGATCAACTTCGATCCGGCCAACATGGTGCTGTACGGCTCGGGCGAGCCGATCGCCGCATTCCGGCTGCTGCGGCGGCACGTGGCGAGCTGCCACGGCAAGGACGGCGACTGGCCGGATCCGACACGACCGGGTTCGCTGGGCGTGGAGAAGCCGCTGGGCGAGGGATCCGTGAACATCCCTAAGTTCATGGCCACGCTGCGGGAGACCGGCTTCACCGGGCCCATCTGCGTCGAGAGCGGCGTGCATGGCGAAGAGCAGCGCTGGCAGGCGCTGGCCCGGGCCGTGAAGATCCTCGAGTCGCTGCGCTAAGCGCGCCCGCTAGGGCCTGTCGAGGACGCTTTCGATGTGGAAAACGCGCTTGCGGCCGTTGGTGCCGACGCGGCCCAGGAACTTGTGCGTGCCGTTGACGATCAGCACGAGGGGGCGCTCCACCGGATAGTCGAAGGCAAGCACGTCGCCGGCTTTCAGTTCCAGCATCTGCTCGACCGTCAGTGTCGGCCCGATCAGGCGGGCGTCGAATTTCAGCTCGGCCGGCTGAAGCAGCCGCCACATCCGCTCCTGCTCCTCCTCGGTGGACTCCGACTTGCGGACCGACCACTGCTGGTCGAACTTCTGCCGCAGCATTTTGACGATGATCGACGGGATGCCGAGGTTCATCATGCCGGCGATCTCGCCGATGCGGATCTCGATGCCGATGGCGACGACGGCCTCGTTGGGCGCGAGGATCTGGAGCAGTTGCGGCTCGGTTTCGAAGGCCTCGATGGAGAAGTTGATGTTGGCAATCGGAGCCCAGGCCTGGCGGAGGTCGTGCAGGATGATGCGGAAGACGCCCGTCAGGATGGAGCGCTCGATCTCGGTGATCTCGCGGTTCTCCTTCAGCGGCGTCTTGCCCGTCCCGCCGAGCAGCATCTCGAGGATCGGGAAGACCATCTGCGGGTTCATCTCGAGGATCGAGTTGCCGTCAAACGGGCGCATGCCGAGGCTGACGATGCAGGTGGGAGCGGGCAGGCACTGCGAGAATTCCAGGAAGGAAAGCTGCTCCACGCTGATCAGGTTCACCATCACGTAGGCGCGCAGATAGGCCGAAAGGCTCGATGCGAGCGAGCGCGCGAAGTTGTCGTGCAGCAGATGGATGGCGCGGAGCTGGTCCTTCGCGATCCGGTCTGGGCGGCGGAAGTCGTACGGCTGGGCCCGTTTGGCCGGGTCGTCCTTGGCCCGCGCCCCCTTGGCCGTGCGGAATACGTTGTCGATTTCCTCCTGGCTGAGCAGCCGGTCCGATGCCATCCTGCCTGTCTATCGGAAAGGGCAGAGGGATAGAACATGCGGAAATCGCTTTAGTCCTGCTGGCGGCGGGGGATAGGCCCAGGGGGAGCGCGGAGGGGCACTGCTAGACTGAAATTGTGAGGCGGTTCTTCGTCCAGAATTTTGGCTGCCGGGCGACGCAGGCTGATGGGGCGGCCCTGGAAGGACTGCTGCGCCAACGGGGGCTGGAGCCCTCGGGCGATGCGGCCGGAGCCGACGTGGTGATCATCAACACGTGCACGGTGACCGCCGCCGCCGACGAAGACGCCCGCAAGGCAATCCACCGTGTGCATCGAGAGAATCCGGCGGCGCGGATCGTGGTGACAGGCTGCTACGCGCAGCGCGCTCCGCAGGAGCTTGCGCAGGTGCCGGGAGTGGCCTGGGTGGTGGGCAACTCGCACAAGGCCGAGATCGCCGGATTGCTCGAGCGGCTCGAGATCCCTGCCGAGTACCACGGCCAGGTTCTCATCGGTGACATCCGGGAGCAGGTCTCTTTCCTCTCGGCGCCGGTGGAGGACGCGCCGGGCGACCGGACGCGCCCGAACCTGAAGATCCAGGACGGCTGCAACAATCCCTGTGCGTTCTGCATTATCCCGGCGGTGCGCGGCCCGAGCCGCAGCATGCCGGAAGAAGAGGTGCTGGCCCGGGTGAGAGCGCTGGCGGAGCGGTATGCCGAGATCGTGCTGACTGGCGTGAATCTCGGCCGTTGGGGCAGGGAACGGGGGTTCGCGGCCGGTCGGCGGCTGCACGATCTGCTGCGGCGGATTCTTGAAGAAACCAATGTGCGGAGGCTGCGGATCAGCAGCGTGGAGCCGATGGACTGGACCGATGAGCTGATCGATCTGATGGCCTCCAGCCCCCGCATTGCCCCGCACGTCCATATGCCGTTGCAGTCGGGTTCTGACGCGATGCTGCGGCGGATGAAGCGGCGCTACCGCGTGCGCCACTACGAGGACCGGCTGCTTCGCGCGGCGCGCTGCATGCCGGATGCCGCCTTCGGCGCCGACGTCATGACCGGCTTCCCCGGCGAGACGGAAGCGGAGTTTGAAGAGACGCTGGAGTTCGTGGCGCGGATGCCGTTTACATATCTGCACGTGTTCACCTACTCGGAGCGGCCGGGCACGCCAGCGGCTGCCATGCCGGGCCCCGTGCCGTGGGAGGTGCGCAAGGAGCGCACGCGGCGGCTGCGTCAGCTTGCGGCGGAGAAGAACCTTGCCTTCCGCCGCCGCATGATCGGGCGCACACTGAGCGCCGTGACGCTGGGCGGCGGGCGGGCGCTGACGGCGAACTACCTCAGCGTGGCGCTGGCGCGGCCGCGCGAGGCCAATGAAATTGTCGATGTCCGTATCGGCAGCCTGGCGCCCGAGGGGCTGGCGGAAAGCGGCGCGCTGCCAGTGATGGCGGGGTGAAGTTTCTCCATACGGTGCCTGCCTCCCGCGGTCCGCGCGCCGCGCTCCTGCTGCGTTCTGGTCAGATCTCGCGCCGGTTCTCGAGCGATTTGGACATGGTCACCTCGTCGGCGTATTCGAGGTCGCTGCCGACGGGGATGCCCATTGCGATGCGCGTCACCTTCACGCCGAGCGGCTTCAGCAGCCGCGCCAGATAGACGGCCGTCGCCTCGCCCTCCACGGTGGGATTGGTGGCGAGGATCACTTCTTCCACCTCGCCCTTTTCCAGCCTGGCGAGCAGCTCCCGGATGCGCAACTGCTCCGGCCCGATGCCCCTTAGCGGGCTGATGGAGCCGTGCAGCACATGATAAAGCCCGTCGTAGATCCGGGTTGTTTCCACCGGAAGGATATTGTGAGGCTCCTCGACGACGCAGATCTTGCGGCGGTCGCGGTGCGGATCGCGGCAGAAGGGGCACAGCCCGGCATCGCTGATGTTGTTGCATTCGGCGCAGAGGCCGAGCTTCTCCTTGACGTCGATCAGCGCCGCCGCCAGCCTCTCGACGTCCTCGCGCGGAGCGCGCAGGATGTGGAAGGCGATCCGCTGCGCCGATTTCTGTCCGATGCCCGGAAGGCGCTTCACTTCCCGGATGAGCCGCTCGAGCGGCTCGGCGAAGTCTGCCATTGCCGGAATCCGCCTCCTAGAGGAGCCCCGGGGGCAGGCCCATGCCGCCGAGCATCTCCTGCGTCTTCCGGCGCGACTCCTCGTCGACGCGCCGCGCCGCCTCGTTGAAGGCCGCCATCACCATGTCGGCGAGCATCTCGGCGTCGCCGGCGGCCTCGGGGTCGATCTTCACGCCAAGGCACTGCTTCAGCCCGTCCAGTTTGACGGTGACCATGCCGCCGCCGGCGCTGGCTTCAACGCGGATCGCGGCAATCTCTTCCTGAAGGCGCTGCTGCATCTGCTGCGCCTGTTTCATCATCTGCTGCATGTTGCCGCCGGGGAATTTCATTCAGTCCTCCCTCAGGTTTCGCACGTCCCGCACCTGGCTGTGCGGGAACAGCTCCTGGAATTTCTTCACCGCCGGGTGTTCGAGGGCGCGCGCGGCCGCCGCATCCATTGTTCCGCCGGCCGCAGGCGCCTTCTCCGCGCGTGTCTCGCTGCCGTTGCCGCTTTCGGTGAATGTCACCACCACCCGGACCCTGCGCCCCAGCACCTGCTCGAGGGCTTTCTGCACGTCGGGCGACTGCAACGCAAGACGGGCCGAGCGCGGCGCGAGGAACTCGACCGTGTTCTGCGACTCGCGCAGTTCGCTCTCCTCGACGGCGTGGGCGCTCATGGAAGCGCCCATCGCCTCCAGGGCCGCGATCAGCCGCTGCCTGAGCGAGCCCTCCGGCGCCGCCGCGGGCGCCGCCGGAGCCGCGGAGCGCGGCGCGGGGCCAGCCGCCGTCCTGCCCGCGCCGCCGCCTGCGGCCGGGGCTGTCGCGCCGCCGCCGGGTTCCAGCGCCGCCAGGACGTCTTCGATCGGCTTCAGCCGTCCCGCATGCAGCAGCCGCAGCAGGCCCAGCTCGAGATGCAGCCGCGGCTGGAGCGAATACTGAAGCTGCGAGTAGATGTCGAGCGAAAGCTGGAGCCAGCGCGTCAGATCCTCCTCGCGGAACCGCGCGGCCGTTTCCCGCAGCCGGGCCTGCTCGGCGGGAGAGGCCGCGATCAGCCGCGTATCCGCGCCGGCGATCTTCGCCACCAGCAGATTGCGGAAATACCGGCACAATTCCCGGCAGAAATATTGCAGATTGCGGCCGGAATTCTCCAGCTCGGCCACAATTTCCAGCATCTGCGCCGCCGAGCCGCCATCGAGCGCCGCCGCCGCCTTCTCCAGCGTTTCCAGCCCGTACAGGCCGAGCAGTTGCCGCACGGCCGGCCCTTCCAGCCGCGAGCCGCAGCAGGCGATGGCCTGGTCGAGGGCCGAGAGCGAATCGCGCACGCTGCCCTCGCCCGCCTGGGCAAGCACCGCGAGCGCCTCCTCGTCGGCCTCGATTCCTTCGGCGCGGCAGATCTCGCGGAGCCGCGCGGTGAGCAGCCCGAAGTCCACGCTGCGGAAGCTGAACTGCTGGCAGCGCGAGGCGATGGTGGCGGGGATCTTGTGCGCCTCGGTGGTGCAGAGCACGAAGACGGCCCACTCGGGCGGCTCTTCGAGCGTCTTCAGCAGCGCATTGAAGGCCTCGTTGGTGATCTGGTGGGCTTCGTCGATGATGAAGATCTTGTAGCGGTCGCGCGAGGGCCGGTAGCGCACGTTTTCGCGCAGCTCGCGCATTTCGTTGATGCCCCGGTTGGAGGCGGCGTCGATTTCGATGACGTCCGGCGCGTTGCCCTGCGCGATTTCGACGCAGGAGCTGCACTGCCCGCAGGGGCTGGGCGTGGGCCCGCCGACGCAGTTCAGGCAGCGGGCCAGGATGCGCGCCACCGTCGTCTTGCCCGTCCCGCGCTGCCCGGCGAAGATGTAGCCGTGCGCGATGCGCCGCTGCGCGATCGCGTTCTCGATCGTCGCCCGGACGTGCTCCTGCCCGAGCAGCTCGGCAAAGGTCTGGGGGCGGTATTTGCGGGCGAGAACCTGGTACATGGAACAGGAGAGCCATGCCAGGCCCCGGGGGATCCGCGGCACACGGGGTGGGGTCCTACCGTTGCTTCCTTCCGGACCTGGCGGGGTTCGGACCGCCCCGTTGCACGGAGCCCGGAACCTGGCAAACACCTATGCTAGCACGGCGGCGGCGCCGGAATTTCCAAACATTTCCGGCCTGTTCTGTTCCGGGCTGCCGGCGGCTGCGCTGCTACAATGCAGTTGAGGCGGCTTTCTCATGAAGGGCGCACCCGTGCAGCGGCGCCGGACGCGGCAACGGGCCGCCATCCGGGCGGCGCTGGAGGCGGCGCGGCGTCCCCTGAGCGTCGCCGAGATTCTCGAACTCGCCCGCAGGCAGGTGCGCGGGCTGGGCATCGCCACCGTGTACCGCGCCGTGGCCGCGATGCTCGAGGAGGGGTTCCTCACTCCCGTGGAGATCAGCGGCGAGGCGCTGCGCTATGAAGTTGCGGGCCGCGGCCACCACCATCACTTCCGCTGCCGACGGTGCGGCCGTGTATTCGAAATGGAAGGATGTGTGCCGGAGGTTGAACTGCTGGCCCCGCCAGGCTTCCTGCCCGAGTGCCACGAGATCCTACTTTCCGGCTTATGCCGTGAGTGCAACAAGGGACTTTCTCGCTGAGCAGCGATGAGCGGCGCGAACTCGGCTTCATTTCCGGCCCGGATCGTCTGTCTTAGCGCCGAGTCTGCGGAAATCCTCGTCCGGCTAGGCTGCGCCAGCCGCATTGCAGGTGTGACCGGATACGCCCTCGCCCTGCCCGAGCTGGCCGGCAAACCGCGCATCGCCGCCTTTTCCACGGCGAAGCTGGATCGGATCCTGGCTCTGAAGCCGGACCTTGTCCTGGCCTATTCTGACGTGCAGGCAGACCTGGCCGCGGCGCTTGTGCGGGCCGGTTGCAACGTCCTGGTAACGACACAGAGAACGATTGCCCAGATTCTGGACACGATCCTGTTGCTCGGACACGTCACAGGCACCGGTCGGGCCGCGTGTGCGCTGCGGCAGGAGCTCGCCTCCAGCCTCGAGCGGGCGCGCCAGGAGTCAGCCAGGTTGCCGCGCCGGCCTCGCGTCTGGTGTGAGGAGTGGATGGATCCTCTCGTTTCTGCCATTGGATGGGTGGATGAGCTGGTCGAAATCGCGGGAGGCGTGCCGCTGTTTCCTGAGCTTCGGGGAAAGTGGCGCGCACAGGAGCGCACGGTCGATCCCGGGGAGGTGGCGCGGCGCAATCCGGAGTTGATCCTCGTCAGTTGGTGCGGGAGGAGAATGAAGGCCGCTATGATCACCACCCGCCCCGGCTGGTCGCAGACAGACGCCGTGCGGCTGGGAATGATCCGGGAGATTCGCTCCAGTCCGCTGCTTCATCCGGGACCCGCCGCCCTCACCGTTGGGCTTCGGCAGATCCAGTCCGCTGTCGCCGAGGCCGCCTTCATGCTCGAGCGCCTTCCGGTGCAGAGTTGCCGCCTCCACCAGCTGGAGCCAGGGCAGCCGACGGAGGCTGGTCCCTCACGAACTGGCGTAGAATGACGACATTCCTTCTCAGGAGGGGCCATTGGAATGCTGCTATGCCACCGCCGCAAATTTTTCCACACTCTTGCGGCTGCGCCTGCCCTCTGGACGCAGGACAAGTCCGGCTCGCGCCCGCCTGTGACCGGGACCGGACCGTGGCTTTTCGAAGTCCAGCACGACTGGGGCAGCCTGCCGGAGCGCATCGCGTACGGCAACACGCACGGCGTCTGCATCGATTCGCAGGGCTTCGTCTACATCCATCACACGGTGCATGCCGCCTCGCAGAGCGATGACACCGTCGTCGTCTTCGACCCCCGCGGCCGCTTCGTGCGGAGCTGGGGGCCCGAGTTCAAAGGGGGCGCGCACGGGCTGGCCATCCGCCGGGAAGGAAGCGAGGAGTTCCTCTATTTCTGCGACACGCGCCGCGCCATGGTTGCGAAGTACTCTTTGCGCGGGGAGCGCGTCTGGGAGCTCGGATATCCGGAAGAGTCGCCCGCGTATCAGCCGGGCGCGGACGGGAAGCGCCCGCGCTACAGCCCCACGAACCTTGCCATCGCCTCCAGCGGCGACATCTACGTGGCCGATGGCTACGGCTCGTCCTGCATCAACGTTTATGGCGCGGACGGCCGCTGGAAGTTCACTTTCGGCGGGAAGGGCAAGGAGGCCGGCCGGCTCGACTGTCCGCACGGCATTGCCATCGACCGGCGCGGCGGGGCCGAGCGCGTGCTTGTCGCCGACCGCACAAACCGGCGCCTTCAGTACTTTTCGCTGGAAGGCGAGCCCCTCGGCACCGCGGCCGAAGGCGTGGTGAAGCTGCCCTGCCACTTCGACTTCCGCGGCGGCACGCTTCTCGTGCCGGACCTCGAAGCGCGCGTGACGCTGCTCGACGGTTCCGGCCGCCTCATCGCCCATCTCGGCGAGGACCCGTCCGGCGCCTGGGGCGAACTGCGGAAGCAGCCGCGGGAGCGCTTCCCGGCCGGGAAGTTCATCTGCCCGCATGCGGCCTGCTTCGATCCGGAGGGCAACATCTTCGTGGTGGAATGGGTGGAGGCCGGCCGTGTGACAAAATTGAAGAGGCTTGTTTGAAACAGATGCCTGAGGAGATTGTCATCCGGGACGCGCGGCCCGAGGACGCCGAATTCCTCGTGCG
>JANWVO010000035.1 GCA_025056865.1 Bryobacteraceae bacterium | reverse complement strand
ACTACGACGGCACGCGCGAGCCGCTGGGCGTGCGGATCGTCATCAACGGCCGCGAAAGCATCACCACGCGCGACGCCCGCGCCCGTTTCGAGGCTCCGTTCGCGGCGCGGGCTCCGCTCGTGCTCGGCACGCCGAAGCGCGCCGAGGGCGGCGCCTTCGCTTCGTTCCGTATCTTCCGTCCCGTGCTTTCCGCCGAAGAAGAGGAGCTGCACCGGCTGGATCTGGAGAAGCGGGAGATCCGACGCCGCGGCGCGATCACGCACGTCATGGAGGAGCGGCAGGACCAGAAGCCGTTCGCGCATCGGCTGTACCGCGGAATGTACGATCAGCCGCGCGAGCGGCTGGAGCCTGGCACGCCGGCGGTGCTGCCGCCGATGCCTGCCGCCCTGCCCCGCAACCGGCTGGGCCTGGCGCAGTGGCTGGTTTCCGAGGACAACCCGCTGACGGCGCGCGTTACCGTCAACCGGTTCTGGCAGGAAGTCTTCGGCACGGGCATTGTGAAAACGGCCGAGGACTTCGGCTCGCAGGGCGAGCCGCCGGTGCACCAGGAGCTGCTGGACTGGC
This sequence comes from Bryobacteraceae bacterium, assembly GCA_025056865.1. Lineage (GTDB taxonomy): Bacteria > Acidobacteriota > Terriglobia > Bryobacterales > Bryobacteraceae > JANWVO01. The sequence continues at coordinate 17,664 of JANWVO010000035.1, read as the reverse complement.
TGGCGGTCGAGTTCCGCGAATCGGGCTGGGACGTCAAGCATCTTTTCCGGCTGATGGTGACCAGCGCGGCCTACCGGCAGGCGGCGCTGGCGACGCCCGAGAAGCTCGAGAAGGATCCCGACAACCGCCATCTGAGCCGCGGCCCGCGCTTCCGTCTGGATGCCGAAGCGGTGCGCGATACGGCGCTGGCGGCCAGCGGCCTGCTGGTGCGCCGTATCGGCGGGCCGAGCGTCAGGCCCTACCAGCCGGACGGCATCTGGGAGGCGGTGGCCATGCACGGCTCCGACACGCGCTTCTACCGGCGAGACTCGGGCGAGAACCTGTACCGCCGCTCGCTCTACACCTTCTGGAAGCGCACGGCGCCCCCGGCGCTGCTGGAGATCTTCAACGCGCCGTCGCGCGAGTTCTGCGTGGTGCGGCGGGAGCGCACCAACACGCCGCTTCAGGCGCTGGCGGCGCTGAATGACGTGACGTTCGTCGAGGCGGCGCGGGCGCTGGCCGCGCGTGCCATGGCGGCCGAGCCGGAGGCCGAGCAGCGGTTCCACTTCATGGCCCGCCGGCTGATGGCGCGGCCGCTGGAGCCGCGCGAGCTCGACATCGTCCGCGAGGCCTACCGCGCCTTCCTGCGCCACTACGATTCGCGTCCCGACGATGCGCGCCTGCTGATTTCGCAGGGGGAAACAAAGCCGCCCGAAAATGTTTCGCCCGCAGAGCTGGCCGCGCTCACGATGGTCGCCAGCCAGATGATGAATCTCGACGAGGTGCTGAACAAATGATCCCGCTGGTCAGCCGCCGCCGCATTCTGTCGCTGTCGGCGCAGAGCCTCGGAGGGCTGGCGCTGGCCCAGTTGGCCGACGCCGAAACGCGCCCGCAGCTTCCCCACTTCCCGCCCCGCGCCAGGCGGGCCATCTACCTCCACATGGTCGGCGCGCCGCCGCAGCAGGAGACCTTCGACTACAAGCCGAAGATGGAGGCGCTGTTCGACCAGGACCTGCCGGAATCGATCCGCCAGGGGCAGCGGCTGACGACGATGACCTCCGGCCAGAGCCGCTTCCCGATCGCTCCTTCGATCTTCCGTTTCGCCCGGCACGGCCAGTGCGGCGCCGAAATCAGCGAGCTGCTGCCTTACACGGCGCGGATGGCCGACGACATCTGCATCATCCGCTCGATGCACACCGAAGCGATCAACCACGAGCCGGCCATCACGTTCATCCAGACCGGATTCATGATCGCCGGCAAGCCGTGCATCGGCTCGTGGCTGGCCTACGGGCTGGGTTCGATGAACCGCGACCTGCCCACCTTCGTCGTGCTCACTGCGTCGCACTCGCACCCGCGGGCCAATGTCCAGGCCATCTCGGCGCGGCTGTGGTCGAGTGGCTTCCTCTCGGGCGAGTACTCGGGCGTGGCGCTGCGCTCCACGGGCGATCCCGTGCTCTTCATCAACGACCCGCCCGGCGTGCCGCGCGAGCTCCGCCGGCGGATGCTCGACGGGCTGAAGGCGCTCAATGAGCTGGAAGCGGAGCGCTGGAACGATCCGGAAACGCGGGTGCGCATCGAGCAGTACGAGATGGCCTTCCGCATGCAAGCCTCGGTGCCCGAGCTGACCGATCTGAGCCGGGAGCCCGCTTCGGTGAAGGAAATGTACGGCCCGGACGTCGAAAAGCCGGGTTCCTTCGCCTACTGCGCGCTGATGGCGCGCCGGCTGGTGGAGCGCGGGGTGCGCTTCGTGCAGATCTACCACCGCGGCTGGGATGTGCACGGCGAGCTGCCCGAGGTGCTGCCCTCGCAGTGCCGCGATGTCGACCAGCCCTCCTGGGCGCTGGTGCAGGACCTCAAGCAGCGCGGGCTGCTCGACGACACGGTCGTCATCTGGGGCGGCGAGTTCGGCCGCACCATCTACTGCCAGGGGAAGCTGACGAAGACGACCTACGGACGCGACCACCATCCGCGCTGCTTCTCCATCTGGATGGCGGGCGGCGGCATCCGCGGCGGCATGGTCTACGGCGAGACGGACGAGTTCAGCTACAACATCGTCCGCGATCCGGTTCACGTGCGCGATTTCCAGGCGACGCTGCTGCACCTGTTCGGCATCGACCACGAGCGCTTCACCTACCGCTACCAGGGCCTCGACCAGCGCCTGACGGGCGTCGAGAAAGCGCACGTGGTCCGCGGCATCCTTGCCTGAGGGCCGCGCCGGTCACCAGAGCAGCTTCATTCCCATCTGGATCTGGCGCGGCGTGCGGGCCTGGACCACCTGCCCGAAGTTGGCATCGCCCACCATCGTGTTGACGGCGCTGAACTGCGTGTGGTTCGGCGTATTGAAAGTCTCCAGGCGGATGGCCACGCGGATGGCCTCCCGCACCTGAATCTCCTTTTGCAGGGCCATGTCCATATTGGCGATGCCCGGTCCGGGCAGGATATAGACGCCCGAGTTGCCGAAGTAGCCTGGCTTCGGAGCGGCAAAGCAGCCCGGGGCGAGCCAGAACAGCCCGTTGGAGCGTGGATTCGCGTTGGCGAGCTCGCGCCGTCCGTCGCACAGCCGGTCGGCGCGGAAATTGGTCAGCGCGGACGGCGTGTTGTTGGGCGCAGTGACCGTGACGGGAATGCCCGAGGAAAGCGTGCTGATGACGCTCAGCGACCAGCCGCCGGCGGCCAGATCCACCAGGCGCGGCGCCCTTGCGAGGAACTTCCGGCCACGGCCCGCGGGAATGTCCCAGACGAAGGCGGTGGCCAGACGGTGCGGGATGTTGAATCCGGTGGGCCCCTTGTCGCAGGCGATGCAGGAGCCGCGCTGATTGAGCGGCGGATTGGCGCCTCCCTGCTGCGTGTTCGAAAGCGCCTTCGACCAGGTGTAGTTGGCCAGGAAGTTCCAGCCCCGGGAAAACTCCTTCTGCCATTTCAGGTTCAGCGCGTGGTAGGAGGCGTGGCCGGCATGGGCCGCGAAGTAGACGTAAGGGTAGCGGGGCCAGCGGATGGCCGCCGGGTCGCAGGCAAGCGAGTCGGGCCGCGAGCAGTCGTTCGCGTTCCAGCGCACGGGCAGGCGGCTGGTCGAAGAGCCGATGTAGGCGGCTTCCGCGATGGAGCTGCGGCCCACCGGCACCTGGATGCTCAGGTTCCACTGCGCGGAGTAGGTGGAACGCAGCCCCGCGTCGAGCGCGAACAGCGCGCCGCTGACGCGGTCGGCGAATTCGCGCGTGATCTGCCCGGTGGCGATCGGCGGGAACACGTTCTGGCCGAGGCGGTAGTAGGGAGAGGAGGACGAAGGATCGTTGGCGATCGACTGCACGATGGAGACGCCCGGCGCGGTGATGCCGAACAGCAGGTAGAGGGCGCGCTGGGAAGGATAGTAGATGCCGCCCGCGGCCCGGATCACCGCGCCGCGCCAGAACGCGGGCTGCCAGGCAAGGCCGATGCGCGGGGAGAAATTATTGCGATCCATTGAATAGATTTGCGGGCGGATTTCGCCCAGCGCGGCGTACAAAATACGGCCGGATTGAAAGTCGAATGCGTGCGGATAATTCCGGTCATTTCCTGACGGGTTGGGCGGGGTGGCCGCGTACCAGCTCAGGCCGAGGTTCAGCGTCAGGTCGCGCCGCAGCCGCCAGGTGTCCTGGATGAAGGGATGGACCTCCGTCCAGCGGTAATGCGTCCGCGGCATGGACGTGACGGTTCCGCTGACCGGGTAGCCGAGCAGGAAGTCGGCGAAGGAGCTGCCCGTGCCGGCCACGGGCGAGGGTGCCCCAGAGGCGGAAAGGGCCGTCTGCGCGGTGAACACGCCGCTGAACAGGAGCGTGCCGCGGGCGTTCCAGTTGGCGCTCTCCTGCACGGTGCGGATGTAGCGCAGCATCACGCCGGCGGCGATCTCGTGCCGGCCGCGCATCAGCGTGAGCGTCTCCTGGAGCTGATAGTTGTTGTCGATGTTGCCGATGACGCTCTGCGGCGCCCCGAAGCCGCTGAAGCCGTTCAGAACGATGCTCGGCACGCCGTTCTGGTCTGCCGTGCCGGTGATGCCAAGCTTCTGTTGCAGGCCCGGCTCGCCGATGCCGCCGTAGAACAGGTAGGGACGGGTGAAGCCGGCCTGCAAAACGTTCACCGTGCGGGGATCGAGGTTGGAAGTCCATTGCAGCCCGCCCAGGTGCATGCGCAGCGTGTAATACACGCCGCTCAGCGGGTGCACGCCGGGCAGGGTGATCTGGGAGGCCTCCTCCATGTACTGCCCGGCCAGCAGGCCGGCGTTGCCGAGCGGCACGTCGACCTTCAGGCCGCCCTGATCGGCGATCTGCGTCTGCTTGGGCTGGCGGAAGACATTCAGCGGCCGCTGATTGTAGTCGGCGCCGGGCAGGTAGTAGTCGAGGAGGCGGCGGGCGACGCCGCTGATGCGCGTCTCCGGGATCCGCCGGTCGGGAAAGGGCTGCCGCGTGCCGGTAGCGGCGTTGTAGGACTGCGGGTCGAAGACGGGCGCGGGCATCGCGCGGAAGTCGCCGGCAAACATGGAAGCCGGCGGCGCGAAGGCGCCCTGCGGAGCCGACAGCCGCTGCCGGTAGCCTTCATAGTTTGCGAAGAAGAAGGCGCGGTTGGGCCAGAGCGGCCCGCCGAGGGCGAAACCGAACTGATTGCGCACGAACGGGCCGGGCTGGCGGCGCGTCTCGAAGAAGTCGCGGGCGTCCATGGCGCTGTTGCGGTGGAATTCGAAGGCCTCTCCGTGGAATGCACTGCCGCCGGAGCGCGTGGCCAGGTTGACGACGCCCGGATCCGGCCCGTAGGAAGGCAGTACGAAGCCCTGCACCACCTTGAACTGGTCGACCGCGGAAACAGAGACATTCAGGGCTAATTGCCCGATTCTCGTGCCGGAGACGGATACGCCGTTGACAAGATAGCCGGTGAAGTCCTGCTGGATGCCGGCGATCGTGATGGTGCGGTCGGGGTGGCCGGTCTGCGTGGCGGTGAAGTTGGAGGGGTTGGTGCCCGCCTCCTGCGCCGCGCCGGACAGGTAGCCGAGCTGGAGGTAGTTGCGGCCGTTCAGCGGAAGCTGCTGCACGGCTACCGGTTCGATGAGAGTGCCCAGCTCGTTCGAGCTGGTCTCGCGCAGCGCGCTCTCCTTCTCGGTGACGACGATGCTTTCCGAGATGGCGCCCAGTTCCAGCTTCACGACCTGCGAAAGGCGCTGGCCGACCAGCACGCGCATTCCGGGCACTTCGGCCTCGCGGAAGCCCGGCTTGTTCACCTTCAGCGAATACTCGCCAACGGGAACGGCGGGCAGCAGGAACTTGCCGGTCTCATCGGTCTGCGTGCGCAGCTCCTGGCCCGTCTGGGCGCTGGCGAGCACGACGTCGGCGGCCGGCACGGGGCTGCCGCTCGGATCGAAGACCCAGCCTTCGACCACGCCGTTGCCGCCCTGGCCGGACAGAAGCGGAAGGAAGACGAACCAAATGAGCAGCAAGGGTAGGAAGCGAGACATGAATAACTCCCCGTGTATCTCCCATATGATCCACGAATTTCTCGCCCTCCGTCAATGGATTTCTACCCCTGTTTCCTGAGTAATAGATTTGTATTACGCAGAAAATTCGCCCCCGCCGCCGGCTGCCGCCCCGGGACGTCGCGGCGCCGGAGGGCCTTGCCGCCAGGCGGAGAATCTGACGGCGTCGGGCCGCCGGGCCTGCTCCAACGACAGCGGCGGCGGCAGGCTCACGCCGTGAGCCGCCGCGCGGCTTACATACGGGGCATGAGGTTTCTTGCAGTCGCTCCGAAAACCCTGTCTTTTCTGGGTTTCGCCCTTCTTGCATTGCATGGCCAGCCGCAGCGGGACTTCCGCGCGCTCGACACGCCGCCCGAACGAACTCCCCCCGCCGGACTGTTCGGCGCCGGCAAAGACCGGCACGCCCTGCTGCCGAAAGCGGGCGGCGTGCTGGCCCATGTGGCCGTGGGCGGGCCCTGGCGGACCCTCCTTGTGCTGGCCAACCCGGATTCCACGACGACGGCGAAGGCGACTCTCTCCTTCTACACGAGCCAGGGAGCTTCGCTGCGCGTGACGCTCTCCAATGGATTGAAGACCGTCGAGGCCTTTGCATTTGAAATCGTGCTGCCCCCACGCGACTCGATGTTTCTTGAGACGGTGAACCTGCCGGCGGCAGCGTTGGTGGGCTATGCCGATCTCCAGACGGACTCAGGCAGGATCACCGGTTACGGGATCTTCCGGGCCGTGCTGCCTTCGGGGCCGAATCTGGAAGCGGTGGTGCCGCTGGAATGGGGAGTCTCGGACGAGGTGATTCTCGCTTACGACAACACGCGCGGCTTCGTCACATCGGTGGCCATCGCCAACCGCTGGCTCTATCTGCCGTGCGACCTGCTGGCGGAAGTGTACGATGAAGATGGCCTCCTGCTGGCCAGCTACCGGCGGATGCTGACAGGCGGAACGCACACGGCTTTCGAAACGACCCGCGAGTGGCCAGCCACAGCGGGACGGCGCGGCATCGTGCGGCTGAGCACGGTGGGCACCACCGCCGGGTTCGCCGCGCTGGCGCTGCTGTTCAATCCGTCCGGCTCAATGACGACGGCGCCGGTGATTGACCTGCCCTGAGGCTCCGCACCGTGGCCTGAGACGGCGCTGCCCGCCGCGCGTGCGCGGCGGGCAGCCGCTCGCAGGCCGCTGCCGGCATCAGATCGTGTGCACTTCAAAGACGAACCTTTCCGGCGGGAGCGAGGAGATGGGCTCCGGCGTCAGCGAGGCCCAGGCCTGATAGGCGGCCTGCGCGAGCGTCGAACGCAGGTAGAACAGGAACTGGTCGGTGACCACCTCCAGGGGCGGCGGCTGCCGGAAGCTGAGCCGCGTGCCCACGGCCTTTTCGGGGTCGAGGCCGCGCGTGTCGACCGCCTTGTCGCGCAGCAGCGTGACGAAGCTGGAGCGGCCGGCGTGCGGCCAGATGTCGGGCCGCAACAGGGGCCGCAGCTCCTGGCGCTGCTCGAAGGTCTGCTCGCACTGCCGGATCCATTCGAGGATCGCATCGCCCAGTTTCCAGTGCGACAGCAGGCCGAAATACTGCTCGACGATCTGAATGGCCAGATCGAGGCGGCGCTGCTCGAACATCGGCCCGGCCAGCGCAGCCTCTTCGGCCGCCAACGGGATCAGCCCCTCATCGTCGACAAGCTCTTCGGCAATTTCCAGGGTCTTTTCCGCCCGCGGCGACTCGGACAGCGAACCGATCAGCAGCGGAGGCAGTTCGTGCGTCCTTGTCCCCGGGATCTCTACAAAGCGCCGATTGCCCAGAATCTGCACCGCAAAGCCCTCCATTCCTCTTATCGGCGGACGTGGCCGTTGCAGTTCAGTGCCTATTGTCTGCTGATTTTAAGGACGGCCCCGGCGGATTGCAAGTTCCAGTCCGCCAGAGACGCGGAAGGGTGTATAGTGGAAGGAATTCCTGAAGGAGGAGGATCCATGAGTTTCTGCCAGAACTGCGGCAATCCGCTGGCCGCCGGGGTGGCTTTCTGCACGCGCTGCGGCGCGGCGGCTGCCTCCGCAATGCCGGCGAAGAGGACGGGCATCGGCAAGGGTCTGCTGATTGCGGGCGGCATCGTTGCTTTGTTGGTTGTGCTTGGGGCGGCAGGGGCATTCTACGCCGCCTACAGGGTGAAGCAGAAGCTGGCAGCCGCGGGCGTATCGTCGGCGCCTGCCCCGGCGTATGCGGTCCGGCGTGCGGCGGATCCGTGCAGCCTGCTGCCCGCTTCTGAGGCGGCGCGCATCACGGGCTTCCAGGTAGACCGCACCGAGAAGCAGCAGGACGACTGCCTGTATTTCGGCTCCGCCGGACAGGCGGCGGAAAAGGGCCGCGCCCAGGCCGAAGAGGCGATGCAGAAGATGCGGTCCAATTCCGTGAAGGACGACCGCGAAGCCGCCCGGGTGATGGAGGACTTCATGAAGGGGGTCGCCGCCAGCGGCGCCAGCGGCCAGTCCGGCCAGGTGCTGAAGATCACCGTGAAGTACGGCGACGAGGCCCGTCAGGAGGAGTCCGCCGTGCGCCTGGCGCTCGGCCTGTTGGGTGCGCCGCAGGGCGCGAAGAGCTCTCCAGTGGAGGGCGTCGGAGACCGCGCCTACCTGCTTCCGATGGCCGTCGGGCTGCACATGGCCAAGGGCGACGCTTACGTGATGATCGAAGGCCCGGCCGCCCCCAGCCGCGAAACGCTGATCGCCGTGGCACAGGCCATCGCAGCCCGGCTCTAGAGAGGCCCCCGCGCGCCGACGGACCGGCTGGCCCGGCCGGGGGCTTCTCAGACCGGCCGGTTCCGTCTTACAATCTGTCTTGTGATCCGGACGCCGGCCGCCATGCGGCCCTTCCTGTTCGCCTGCGACTAAGCTCCTGCCCGCTCGCGCAATCCTTTTCTGTCCCGATCACGTTCCCGACCATTTTCCAAATCAGGAGATTCCGCCCATGTCGAGCACAGTGCGCCAGGATTTGCCCCAGATTGTCACTCCCCTGCCCGGACCGCGGGCGCGGGCCATCATCGAGCGGGACGAAGCGGTGATGAGCCCGTCCTACACGCGCAGCTACCCGTTCGTGATCGAGCGCGGCGAGGGCGCCATCGTCGTCGATGTCGATGGCAACCGCTTTCTCGATCTCAATGCGGGCATCGCGGTAGTCGCCACCGGACACTGCCACCCGCGCGTCGTCGAGGCTGTGCGGCGGCAGGCGGAAAAGTTCCTCCACATGTCCGGCACGGACTTTTATTACGAGAACATGGTCACGCTTGGCGAGCGGCTGGCGAAGCTCGTGCCAGGCGGAGGGCCGAAGCGCGTCTTTCTGAGCAACTCCGGCACGGAGGCGATCGAGTGCGCGCTGAAGCTCGCCCGTTACTCGAAGCGGCGCGACAGGTTCATCGCCTTCCTCGGCGCCTTCCACGGCCGCACGATGGGTTCGCTGTCGCTGACGGCGTCGAAGGCCGCGCAGCGCGAGGGCTTCGCCCCGCTGTTTCCAGGCCCCACCCACATTCCTTACGCCTACTGCTACCGCTGCGCCTACAACCGCACGCCGGACACCTGCAACGTGGAGTGCGTGAAGGTGCTCGAGCAGGAGCTGTTCCGCACCATCCTGCCGCCTTCCGAAGTGGCGGCGGTGTTCGTCGAGCCCGTGCAGGGGGAGGGCGGCTACATCGTCCCGCCGCTGAAATTCTTTGACGAGTTGCAGGCCGTCTGCCGCCGGCACGGAATCCTGCTGGTGGCCGACGAGGTGCAGAGCGGCATGGGCCGCACGGGAAAGATGTTCGCCAGCGAGCACTTCGGCCTGGAGCCGGACATCGTCGCCATTGCGAAAGGCATTGCCAGCGGCCTGCCGCTGGGCGCCACCGTGGCCCGCGCCGAACTGATGACGTGGAAGCCAGGCGCGCATGCATCCACGTTTGGCGGCAATCCTGTTTCGGTGGAAGCGGCATTGGCCACGCTCGAACTGCTCGAGCAGGAGCTGGTGGACAATGCCGCGCGCATCGGGCAGCGGATGATGGCGCGCATGCGCGAGTGGCCGCGGAAGTTCCGCCACGTCGGAGAAGTGCGGGGCCTCGGGCTGATGATCGGCTTCGAGCTGGTGAAAGACCAGGCGACGAAGGAACGCGCGCCAGAGCTGCGCGACCGCATCGTGGATCTCGCCTTTCAGCGCGGGCTGCTGATTCTTGGGGCAGGGCCGAATTCGATCCGGCTGGCCCCGCCGCTGGTGCTTACCGCCGATCAGGCGGACTTCGCCGTCGAAACGCTGGAAGCGTGCATCGAGGAAGCCGCGGGGATCTGATCTCCTGCTGGAGAACCGGGACCAGCGCCGCTTCCGCCGACAGGCCGCCGCAGCGCGGCATCGGCCGTGTGCAGCAGTTTTTGCACGGGCCTATTGACGTGTGCCGGGTTCGCGCATAGAATCGTTTCAAACCTTGCGAAAGGGGATCTTTCCATGAAGACATCGCGCACCGGGATGGTGCTTGTTGCTCTGTTGGCCCTCGCTGCTCTGGCGTCCGTGTGCTCTGCGCAGGAGACGCGTTCCATGCTGTTCGGCCGCGTCCTCGATGCCCAGGGAGCGGCCGTCGTCAATGCATCCGTCGTCATCCGCAACGTAGACACCGGTGTGACCACGCAGCTTCGGACGAATGACACCGGGTATTACGAAGGCAACCTGCTGCTGCCCGGCAATTACGAAGTCTCCGCCGAAGCGCCGGGATTCAAGAAGCTGATCCGGCGGGGCATCGTGCTGCCGGTCTCGTCGCGCCTGGAGGTCGACCTCCATCTGGAAGTCGGCGGCATTACGGAAGTCGTCTCTGTCACGGCCGAGGCACCGCTGCTGGAGACCAACGCCGTCACCACAGGCCGCGTCATCGACAACAAGTCGCTGATGGAACTGCCGGTAATGGGCAACAGCGCGGTCCTGCTGGTGAAGCTGGCGCCGGGCGTGCAGACCGGCGGCGTGAACAACTACCTGGCGCTGCACTCCAACGTCGGCGGCTCGGACTACAGCGTGGCGGGCAACATCGGCGGCAACTCCTGGACGCTGGACGGCTCGCCCAACCAGGGACCTTCGCGCCGCACTGCCTACCTGCCTTACACCGACGCCGTGGCCGAGTTCAAGGTGGAGACCAACAACTTCGATGCCAGCATCGGCCAGACCACCGGCGCCGCCATCACGATGATCTCCAAGTCCGGCTCCAACGAGCTGCACGGCACGCTCACCTGGCAGCACTGGCAGCAGCGCTGGCAGGGCACGCCGTTCTTCGTCAAGCAGAACTACTACCGCCGCATTGCCGCGGCCGAGGCCGCGGGCAATACGGCGCTGGCCAACCAGCTCCGCAGCCAGGACAAGCAGCCCACCGGGCGGAGCAACAACTGGGGCGTCTCCGGCGGCGGCCCGGTCGTCATTCCGAAGCTGTTCAACGGCAAGAACCGCCTCTTCTGGTTCTTTACCTACAACGGCTTCAAGGACGTCAAGGTGGAGGACGCCACGCAGTTCAACCGCACCGTGCCGACGGTCAAGAACCGCGAGGGCGATTTCAGCGACCTGCTCCAGGTGCGCAACAACCCGCAGCGCTATGTCATCCACGACCCCACGACGATCACGCGGGATCCGAACCGCCCGAACAACTTCATCCGCACGCCCTTCCCGGGCAACATCATTCCCAAGAGCCGCTTCGCCAATCCGGCCTATGAGACGTACAAGAACATCTACCCGCTGCCGAACGTACAGCTTCCGGCCGGCGAGGATCCGGTGAACAACTACCTGGCCTCGCAGACTCCTTACAACTGGGACTACTACGCCTACTCGAACCGCATCGACTATCAGGCCAGCACCCGCTGGCGCGTCTTCGGCCGGTGGTCGATCAACAACTTCGGCCCCGAGGACCGCGGCGACTGGGTCTATGAGACGGCGCGCGGCCTGAACATCGGCGGCCTGGTCCGCAACAACAAGGGCGGCAACATCGACGTCGTCTTCACGCAGACGCCCACGACGCTGTGGAACTTCAACATCGCGATGAACCAGTTCCGCGAGGGCAACATCCAGCCGAAGGCGCTGGAGTACAAGCCCAGCTCCGTGGGCCTGCCGGCCTATCTCGACCAGCAGGCCGGCCGTTTCGCGCTGCTGCCGCAGATGACCTTCGGCACGAACTCCTACTCCACGGCCAGCCCGGGTGGCTTCACCAACTGGACGCGGTACCGGCAGGGGACGGTGCGTCTGGACGGAACCTTCATCCGGGGCAAGCACACCTACCGCGCCGGTTTCGACAACCGCCATCAGTGGCGCACCGGCGGCGGCGGCGGCAACACGAGCGGCAATTTCAGCTTCACCCAGGCCTACGTCCGCCGGGACGATGATGGCCTGGTGCCCGCCACGGACCTCGGCCTGAGCTGGGCGGCCTTCATCCTTGGGATCCCCAGCAGCGCCACCATCGCCATCAACGACACGTTCGCCATGCACTCGCCGTACTACGGCATGTTTTTCCAGGACAACTGGCGCGTCACGCCGAAGCTGACGCTGAATCTCGGACTGCGCGTGGAGTACGAGCGCGGGGCGACCGAGCGCTACAACCGCATGGTCGGCCGCTTCGACCCCAACGCACAACTGCCGCTTGCCGCAGGTGCTCAGGCCGCCTACGCCGCCAGCCCCATCCCGGAGCTGCCGGCTTCGCAGTTCATCGTCCGCGGCGGCGCCACCTATGTCGGCGTCGGCGGCATCGACCGTCAGCTCTACAAGCCGGAACTGATGTGGCTGCCACGGTTCGGCATCGCTTACCAGCTCAACTCGAAGACCGTGCTGCGCGGCGGCTACGGAATCTTCTTCGACACGCTGAACGTGCTCAACTTCGGCCCCAACCAGTTCGGCTTCTCCCGCACCACATCGGCGATCATCTCCACCGACTTCGGCCAGACCTGGGGCTCGCCGTCGGCGCCCTATCCGGCCAACGCCAACCCGAACAACTTCCGCAGCATCCTGAACGATCCGTTCCCGGTGCGCGCCGACGGCACGCGCTTTGACCAGCCCACCCGCGAAGCGCTCGGATCGATGGCCTACGCCGGCCGCAGCTTCGGCTACACCGGCTGGGACACTCCGCACCCGCGGCAGCAGCGCTGGCAGGCGGGCATCCAGCGGCAGTTCGGCGCAACCATGGTGCTGACGGCCACCTACTCCGGCTCTTACTCGGACCGCATCTCGCAGTTCTCCTCGCAGGGCAACGTGCCCGGCAAGCCGATGCAACCGGTACCGTCGCAATTCTGGGTGGGCGGCCTGAAGCGCGACACCAGCGCCCAGACGCTGCTCAACAGCAACGTCAACAACCCGTTCTTCATCGGCAACCTGCGGCAGTCGGACTTCCCGGCGCTCGTCTGGACCGACATGAACACCAACTCGTTCTTCACCGGGCGCATCATCCAGCGCCACCGGCTGCTGCGGCCCTTCCCGCACATGACCGGCCTCACCGACAACAGCGAGGCGTCCGCCTACACGAAGACGCATGAGCTGCACCTGTCCTTCGAGAAGCGGTTCTCGCAGGGCTGGAACCTCAACCTCGCCTACACCGGAATGTACATTCGCGACGCCGACGTGTTCCTGAACGAGTTCGACACGCAGCGGCACCTGCGGCCTTCCAACGACGGGCGCCCGCACCGCTTCACCGGCACGGGCATCTACACGTTCCCGATCGGCCGCGGGCGCAAGTTCCTCGGCAACGCGAACCGGGCGCTCGATGCGCTGGTTGGTGGCTGGCAGATCGCGGCCACCTATGAGTGGCAGCCGGGCCCGCTGCTGGACTTCGGCAATATCTTCTACTACGGCGCCAACCTCGACGACATCAAGAACGTGCAGCGCACCTGGGACCGCTGGTTCAACACCGACAATTTCGAGCGTGTGGCGGCCAATGGCCCCGCGGCCTACCATGTGCGCGTGTTCCCCACCCGCATCAACGGCCTCCGCGCCGACATGACCAACCAGTGGAATGCCAACATCGCCAAGAACATCCGGCTCACGGAGACGGCCACCTTGCAGTTGCGCCTGGACGCGCTGAACGTCCAGAACCGCTCCCAGATGGCCGCTCCGGTGACGGATCCCTACAACACCAACTTCGGCCGCATCACCTCGCAAACGGCGGCCACCAACCGCTGGTTGCAGGTGCAGGCCCGCATCCAGTTCTGATCCTCCACCGTCTCCGGCTCCGGCCCCCATAGGGGCCGGAGCCGGAGACCTCCGTTTTCCGCCCTCCTTTCCCTCCGCTCCTTCCTGCCCCTCTTCGCATCGTTCCGGCGGCCGTCCAGGCCGCATTTCACAGGCTTGTGACACAGACGTCAATTCCTGTTGACCGGCGCTGTTTACTCTCCGGTAAGCAGGGGTTGACTCGAACACAGGACCGGGAAAGGAATGAGGACTCATCGACGCTTCATCGCCGCAAACCTGGCGCTTCTCTTTTGCGTCTGTGCTCCCGCCGTCTGGCCGCAGACGGACGTGAGTTCGCTGTCGGGCACCATCACGGACCCGAGCGGCGCACCAGTGCAGAACGCGGCAGTGCGCCTCCAGAACCGCCGCACCCAACAGGGACGTGTCACGAAGACGGATGAGGCGGGCCGCTATCTTTTCGCGATGCTGCCGCCCGGCGAATATTCGCTGGAGGTCGAAGCGCCGGGTTTCCGCTCGTTCCGCGATGAGTCCGTGAGGCTCCAGGTGGCACGGGCGGCTACGCTGAACGTGCAACTGGAAGTGGGAACGCTGACCGAACGGATCGAGGTGAGCGGCACAGTGTCGCCGCTCGTGGCAGAGTCTGTGGCCCAGGGCACCGTCATCAGCGAGGAAAAGATCATCGGACTTCCACTGAACGGACGTGAGTTCATTCAGTTGGCCCTCCTCGTCCCCGGCGTCAACGCAGGCGGACGCACGGTACAGCAGAACTCGGTGCGGCTGAACCAGACAGGAGGCTTCAGCGCCAGCGGCGGGCGCACCAACAACAACGCGTTCCTGCTCGATGGCGCCGCCAACACGGACCCGGACTACAACGCTCTGAACTATTCGCCGGTGATCGACTCGATCGCCGAATTCCAGGTCCAGACGGCGCAGTTCAGCGCCGAGTACGGGCGAGCCTCGGGAGCGCAGGTCAACGTCGTCACCAAGAGCGGCGGCAATGCCTTCCACGGATCGGCGTGGGAATTCGTCCGAAACCGCGTCTTTGACGCCCGGCCCTTCAACCTGAACGTTTCCAGGCTGCCGCAGTTTCAGCGGCATCAATTCGGCGCGACGCTGGGCGGCCCCATCCGCCGCGACCGCCTGTTTTTCTTCGCCGCCTGGGAACGGCTCCGCATCCGGCAGGCGGCAGCCGGCCTCACCACCGTGGCGGTGCCCACCGCGCAGCAGCGCGCGGGCGATTTCAGCGGCGGCCCGGGCATCTTCGATCCTGACACTTTGAGCAATGGCGTACGGCAGCCATTCCCCGACTTCCGCATTCCGGCATCGCGCATCCACCCATTCACCCGCGCCGCCATGGCCGCCATGCCGCTGCCAAACCTCGGGGCCAACCAGTATGTGAATGCCAGCAGCGTGCTGAAGCAGAATGCCGACAACGGATCCATCCGAATCGACGCCAATGTCACGCGCCGCCTCACGCTGTTCGGCCGTTACGCGTTGTGGGATGAAAACAATCGGATTCCCGACGTCGTGCCAGACCGCGACCGTCTCGGCTTCAGCCGGCCGCAAAACGCCGTGCTGGGATCGACGCAGGTTTTCCGGCCGACCCTCGTCAACGAGACGCGTGCGGCGTTCAACCGGCTGCGATTTCAGGACGGACTGCCCGAGCCGCTGTTCAGCGTGGACGGCGCGCAGCGGCCGCTGCCCCGCTTCGTCGTCGCCGGCTACCCCACGATGGGAGGCGCGGGCGGCTTTACCGGCACCACCGGCGGCGGCACCGTGCTCGTGCGCAACAACACGATTCAGGTTTACGACAACGTGAGCTGGGTGCGCGGCCGGCACAACCTTCGCTTCGGCGGGGAAGCGCTGTGGATCCAGTACAACCGCTTCGAGTCGGCCAACACGCTGGGCCAGTATCAGTTCGTCGCCGGCTACACCTCGCGTACTGCTTCCAACGACGGCACGGGCCACATCCTGGCTTCCATGCTGCTCGGGCTGCCGCAGCAGGGCTCGCGTTCGGTGGGTCCAAGCCGCATCGACGGCCGTCAGGAGACCTACGGGCTGTATGTGCAGGACGACTGGAAGGTCCTCCCCCGTCTGACGCTGAATCTCGGATTGCGCTATGAACTCGCCCCGCCGCTCTACGATCACCGCCAGCAGATGGGAAGCATTGACTACCGCAACGTCCCAAGCCCGTGGCAGATCTTTGGCGAAGGCCGGCTGGCATTCTATGAGCCGCTGTTCTTCATCTGCGGACAGTCGGGCTATCCGAAGGGCTGCGCCTACACGGACAGGAACAACTTTGCTCCGCGGGCCGGCTTCGCCTGGCAGATGGCCCGGCGCACCGTGTTGCGCGCCGGCGCGGGGATCTTCTATGCGGCCAACGATCTGAACCCGCTGTTCCGGCTCGCAGCCGTGCTGCCGGGAAACATCGCGCAGACCCTGAGCGCCAATGCCTTCATTCCGCAGTTCCGCGGTTTCGACATCTTCGGACCAGCCGTCGTGGGTCCGGCGCAGATTCAGCAGGCAGGCATCGATCTGTATCAGCGCACCAGCTACTCGCCGCAGTGGACCCTCACGGTGCAGCAGGAGCTGCGGCGCGACCTCGCCATCGAGGCCGGTTATCTGGCCACGATGGGCATCAAGCTTTCACAGAACACCCAGCCCAACAACGCGCGGCCTGGCCCGGGTGCGGTCGACCCGCGCCGGCCCTACCGCGCGCTGCGTTTTGCGCCCGGCACCGTCTTTCCCTCCTACGTCGTGGTGCAGGGCGAATCCGTCCCCGTGGGCTTCATCAACTACCTGCCGAATGCGGCGCAGTCGAACTACCATGCCTTCTTCTTCCGTCTGGAGAAGAAGCTCACCGGCGGACTGAGCTGGCTCAGCTCGTACAACTGGAGCAAGGCAATCACCAATGCGCCGCAGTTCCGCAACGCGGGTGGCGCGCGCGGCGCGGAGAACTCTCCCCCGCAGGACTCCCACAACGTGCGGCTTGAGCGCGGGCTTGCGGCGTTTGACGTCCGCCACCGCTGGGTCAACTCCGCCGTCTGGGCCCTGCCCTTCGGCCGCGGGCAGCGGTGGGCGCAGTCGGGCGCAGCCGCCCGGCTTGCCGGTGGTTGGCAGCTCGCCTTGATTCACTCCATGCAGACCGGTTTCCCGTTCACCATCAACCTCGCCGGTGACACGGCTGGAATTGGTGGAGGCACGGGGGCGATTCTGATCCGGCCCAACGCCGTGCCCGGCCAGCATTGGAAGCTGCCCGCCGCAGAGCGTACCACCGAGCGCTGGTTCAATACCGCCGCTTTCGCCGCCCCGCCCGCATTCCAGTTCGGCAATGTGGGCCGGAACACGGTGATCGGGCCAGGGCTGCTCAATTTCGACATCATGGCGGCGCGCAGCTTCCGGCTGTCGGAGGCGGCAAGCCTGCAATTCCGCGGCGAGTTCTTCAATGCCCTGAACACGCCGAACTATGACGTCGTGGGGCGCATCCTGAACAACCCGCAGTTCGGCGTGGTCCAGAGCCAGTTGCCGCCGCGGCAGATCCAGCTTGGACTGCGCCTCTCGTTCTGAGAATCCGCAGGCGCCTTCCGGACAGGCACGGGCCCGTTTCCTTCCTCGGGCGGGCGCGGTAGCCTCTGCAATATGAGGCTCTCCCGGCTCTTGCAGCTTTTCCTCTGTCCCGCCCTTTGCGCGCCGGCTGCGGCCCAGGGAGTGGATTCTACGGCCCTGGACCGCTATGTGGCTCTGGAGGACGCATCCTTCCGTGTCGACGTACGGCAGAAAGCGTCCGCAGCCGGATACACGGCGGTGGTGGCGGAGCTGACATCCCAAAGGTGGCTGGAGCCCTCCGAGGTGGACCGCACCGAGTGGCGGCACTGGCTCACCATCGTCACGCCGGAACGTCCGCGTTACCGCACCGGCATTCTGCTGATCAACGGCGGCTCGAACACGGCCCTGCCGCCGGCCCTTGATCCGCTTCTTACGCTGCTCGCGGCCGAGACCGGCGCAGCCGTGGCCGACCTGCGCGCCGTGCCCAACCAGCCGC
>JANWVO010000001.1 GCA_025056865.1 Bryobacteraceae bacterium | reverse complement strand
ATGGCAGGACCTGGGTCCAGTACCGCCGCGGCGACGGGCTGGTCTGGGACGACTGCAACACGGACGCCTTCTTTGCCGAACCGGACGGCACCGTGTGGATCGGAACCAGCGGCGGGCTGTCGCGGTACCGGGAATCCCCGCACAAGCCGGATCCCGGAACGCCCCGGACGGTGATCACCTTCGTGCGTCTGGGCAGGCAGGTGCCCCGCCTGAACGAGAAGGCGGAGGTCCGCTACCAGGACAACACGCTCACGGTCCGTTTTGCCGTCCTGCGCTTTGCCCGCCCGTCAGCCCAGCGGTACCTCTACCGGCTGGTGGGCCTGTCGGACGAGTGGAAAGAGACCCGCCTTTCCGAAATTCAGTTCCCGGATCTGCCGCCGGGTTCCTACCGGCTGGAAGTCCGGGGCTTCGACGGATCCCGATCCTGGAGCGAAACCCCGGCGGTGTTCGAATTCCGGATCCATCCGCCCTGGTGGGCGCATCCGCTGTTCCGGCTGTTCGTGCTGGTCGCCGTAGTTTCCGCCGTGGGCCTCTATCTGCGCCAGTCCAGGGTGCGACACCAGCGGGAGAAGGCGCGGCTCGAGCGGGCCGTCGAGGAGCGCACGCGGCAACTGCGGGAGGAAAAGGAGCGCAGCGAGCGCGCCAACCGGCTGAAGGACGAGTTCCTGGCCAACATCTCCCACGAGATCCGCACGCCGATGAACGGCATTCTCGGCATGACCGATCTCACGCTTTCCACCGAGCTGACACCGGAGCAGCGCGAATACCTGGAAACTGTCAAGATTTCCGCCCACCGTCTGCTGCACCTGCTGAACGACATCCTCGATCTTTCCAAGATCGAAGCGGGCTACATGGAGATCCAGCAGGAGCGCTTTTCGCCCAGGCAGGTTGTGGAGCAGGCTCTGTCGGCAGTCGCGCCCCGCGCAGTGGAGAAGGGGCTGCACCTTTCGCTCGATGTCAGCGACAGCGTGCCGCCCGCCGTCATCGGCGACGAGCAGCGGGTGTTCCAGGTGCTGCTGAACCTGCTCAACAACGCGGTCAAGTTCACCGAGCAGGGGGGCGTCAGCGTGACCGTCGAGGCTGAGCCTGCCGGAGCCAGCCGCCAGATGCTGCGGTTCCACGTCGCTGACACGGGTATCGGCATCCCGCCTGAGCAGCAGGATGCCATCTTCGAGGCCTTCCGGCAGGCCGATGGATCCATCACGCGGCGGTTTGGCGGAACAGGGCTCGGCCTGGCCATTTCGTCGAGGCTGGCCCGGCTGATGGGCGGCGAGATCCGCGTGGAAAGCGAGCCGGGCAAGGGTTCGACTTTTACGCTGGAAATCGTGGTTGGCGCATGCGCGGGAGAGGCGCCCGCGCCTGCTCCTGTGCCTGCCCAGTCTGCCAGGGACTCCCGTCCCGAAGCCGCTGCGGCCGCCGTACGGAAACTCCGCATCCTGCTGGCGGAGGACAACCTGGTCAACCGCCGCCTGGTAGAGCTGCTGATGGCCCGGCAGGGCCACGAGGTCGTGAGCGTCGAGGACGGGAGGAAGGCCGTCGAGCTGGCGCAACGCGAGCATTTCGACGTGATCCTGATGGACGTGCAGATGCCGGAAATGGACGGCCTCGAAGCAACCCGCCAGATCCGGGCGCTGGAGCGCGCCGTGGGACGGCGCAGTCCGATCCTCGCGCTCACGGCGAACGCCATGCGCGGCGACGAAGAGGTCTGCCTCAGTGCCGGCATGGATGGCTACATCCCGAAGCCCTTCGAGGCGGAAAAACTCCTGCGGGCCGTACAGGAGGCGGCGGAGATGGCCTCGCCGCAGCCAGACCGCTGATCGCCCGCCGGGTCCGCCAGCCTGCGTCCCTGCCGCCCCCGTCCCGGCCAGGCTTGCTCGTGCCGCGCAGCGCCGCCCGCCCGGCCAGCCGGTTCCGAAGGGTCTCCGCTCAGATTGGGTGCGCCCGGTGGGCGTGGGGCAAGGCGTTGAACGCACTGGCCAGGCCCGCTAAACTAAGGTCAGAGAGCTGGTACTCCCCGGTCGTCTAATGGTAGGACAGCGGCCTTTGGAGCCGTGAATCGTGGTTCGAATCCATGCCGGGGAGCCACACCCAATTTCCGCAACTTTCCGCCGCCCCGTTTTCCTTGACACCATCGCCGCGCGCGGCCGCCCGTTATCTCAAACATTCGCGTGAGCTTGCGTTTCCCCGCAATTCTCCAGTTGGAAACACCTCCGGCCGGGCCACGCGCTCAACCGCCACGGTTCGCCTCGTTGGCCTCTCTCAACCCTCCAAACTCTCCGTTTTCTCCGTTGACAGGTCCGCGTTTGTTGACAGGCCGGTTGAGCGCGTAGGCCAGTCTGGCGATTTTCAAACTATCGCCCGCAACCATTGACAGGTCTGGTCGGTTGCACCGTTGTGATAACATTGGATATACGGAGGCCGCCGTGGTAAAGAAGCTTACCAAGCACGGGAACAGCCTGGCGCTGGTGATCGACCGGCCGATTCTCGACCTGCTGAAGATCGACGTCGAAACCCCACTCGAGATCAGCACGGATGGGCAGCGGCTGATCGTGGCGCCTGCCGCACCCTCCGCGCGTCGTGAGAAGTTCGACGCCGCCCAGCAGTGGGCGCACAAGCGTTACGGCAAAGCCTTCAAGCGGCTGGCGGAATAGCGGACAATCGGCTTCACCGTGCAACCTCTATTCCTGTCGCTCGAGGAAGTGCTGGAGATCCACGAGCGACAGATCGGGATCTTGCTTTGCTCGAATCGGCCATCGCTCAGCCGCAAGCCTCGTTCTCGGCCGAGTTCCTGCACGCCTCCATGCCCGCCATGGCTGCGGCGTACCTGTTTCACATCTGCCGCAACCACCCGTTCGTGGACGGGAACAAACGCGTTGCGGCGAACGCGGCCATCACCTTCTTGTTGAACGATTGGGATCCGACTCTCACTGAGGACCAACTAGTGGACGCGGTGCTTGCCGTGGCTTCGTCTTCGATGACAAAGGAGGGCCGCGTTCAGTTATTCGAGACCCACTGTATTCCTCGTGCGGACACCCAGGGTTGAGCGCGTAGGCCAGTTGGACACTTTCGAACTCGCGTGAGTATCTATTGACGAAGCACCGGACAGCGTGCCTGGCCGCCAAGCGGAAGCCGTTGTGGGCGCCGGATCACAAGGAACGGCACACCCATGGACTTCCGCGACCGAATCTACGACGCAGCGCGGGCCAACACCACCTCGATGCCCTCGGATGCCTCCTGAAGCAATCCGCTTCGGGCGCGTTCAGACCGGCACAAGGGATGCACGCGAGCCCGTGAAACAACGTCCCGATCCCTGTCCGCAGAGGCGCCTCGGCCCAAGACGCAGGCACCCCAGGCACGGGTGAAGGCCCGGTTTCCAGCGACGGCCTGAACAGCGGCGCTGGCATCGCGGAGAACCTCCCCTGCGCCCGGAGACAGAGTCCGGGACGAGGGCGCCGGACACGGGGTCTTTCCCGCAGGTGCCCGAGCACGGGATGCACAGCGCCGCAGCCTGCCAGAGCCCGCACCGGGTGTATACGGGCAGCCCGGGGGCGTTCTGTTCAACGCACCAGCGCATCGGCGGCGTTCGCCGCCAGAATCCAGTGGCTCGCCGCGGTGATCACATACTCGTGCGTGAACCAGAGGAATCCAAAATCGTCCATGCACTCCGGGTAATCCGGCTGGATCACCACGTAGCCGGGGATGACGCCGCCCGGGATGTATGACTGGTCAGCCCGGTTGTTCCCATATGCGATCAGGTGCGAGCGCGTGCCCACGCCGGACACGTAGGAGAGGCTCGATACCGGATGCGTGCCGAGGATGTAGTTTGCCGCCCGGAGCGTGTAGTCCTTGCTGACAATCTCCGGAAATGCCTTGTGGAGGAAATACATGCGGATGCCCAGATCCATCACGCCGGCTGAGCCGCCCCAGCCGCCGCGCGTCGGCGGGACTCCGAACGGCGTGGCAGCGAGTTCTTTGTCGAGCTGCGCAACGTAGGCGCGGAGACTGGCCTCAAACTGTTTCCGGAACTCCGCGTCCATGTAAGGCAACGCATGAACCGCTGCCCAACCGCCGAATCCGAAGCGCTGCATCATGGAAGGAAACATCTCCAGCAGGCGCTTCCTGTAGGGTTCTGCGCCGTTGGTGGCCAGAAGCAGTTGAATGGCGGCGTTCCACTCGTCGAGCTGTGCCCCGCCCGGTGCGCCCGCCCCGGGGCCCGGGCGGCTGGGCGTCGGGTTGGCATGCTCTTCGTTCCAGATCCGGGTCGCCGTTTCCAGGCACTCCCGGGCCTGCTCGTCGTCATATCCCCGGAGAGCCTGTGCCGCCGCAGCGAGCGCCGCCACCGAGCCGTACTGCATGGCAGCGGACTTCGTCGTGAAGGCCCAGCGGTCATCGGGGCGCCCGGAGTAGTCGCCGCGGACTTCATTCGGCCCGAGCTTCGGATCGTAGATGCGGTTGTCCGTCTTTGAAGCCCCATCGCCGAGGTGCGTGTATTGCCGCAGCGTCGGCTCGTTGATGACGGGAAACGTGTGGCCCACGGCCTTGATCTGCGCAAGCACCTGGAGGACGCCGTGCTTGATCTGCTGGAGCACGTCGGGCACGCCGTCCGGGCGGTGCATCTCGACGGACCGGGCTTCCCAGTCGACGGTCAACTGGTCGTAGTCCAGCCTGAACTCGCGCCTCGCCAGCGCGAGGTCCTGAATGACCATGAACTGGCTGCGCGTCTGGATATCGAAGTCTCCCGCGTCATACCAGCCGCCGACATTCAGCCCCGGAATGTGCTCGCCGGGCTTGTAGGGCGAGTCGAGCTCCGGCCCCATCGACCAGCCGTCGAAGTGCTGCCTGTTCGGTGGCGCCTGCCGGGCATCGTCCAGATGCGATACGCCATGCCACAGGCGGTAGCCTTCTCGCACGGAGACGTGATCCATCGCTGTGGCCAGGTATCCGGAAAGCGTCAACTGCCACGTGTTGCTGTAAACATCCCTGGCAATGCGGAACAGGCTCGTGCGCTGCCCGGCGTACTCGATGGCGTATAGCCCGGGTTCTTTAACAGTGGAGAAATCGAATTTCGAGTAGGCATAGCGCAGCCACGGTTGGGGAGCGGAGACGGGTCCTTCGTAGACCGTCTGATACGCGCAGTCTTCGCCGAGCCGCAGCACTTTCGCCGTCTTTGGCCCCTGGAACTTCGGATCGAGCTCCAGAATGGCCACTTTGGCGTAGTCGGGATGGTAGCCTGCCTGGCTGTGCGCGATCATCGGAGGCCGCACCCAGCCGGGGATGACATCCGGCCGGATGTGCCAGACCACGACCTCTCCCGTCTTGCCAGACGGCAGCAGCGTCCGCAGCACGAACCATCCGTTCTGCGCCATCACGCGGCCGTCGTACAGCGACAGCGGCCCCGTCTCGGAGACCACCCGGACGCGATAGAGGGGCTCGTCGACACCCAGTGTGATGCTCTGGCCGGTAGCGAAGGGCAGCGGTTGCCGGTAGCCCTTCTCGCGGTCCCATTCTTCCTGATAGGGCAGCTTCGGCGGCTCGCCGGGCGGCGGAGGAACGCTCACCGCAGGATCCCGGGGGCTCAGCGGGAAAAAGCCCGCCGTCCTGCCATCCACCATGTAGGCCTTCCCCGCATAGATCGCCGGGAGAAACTCCAGATTGAAGCCTGCGCGTCCGGCCAGCCGCTCGGGCAGGGGCTTCTCCAGGATCACGGCCACCCGCACGCCCCCCGGCTCGGCGGCCACTTCCAGCCGGTAGTGGAAGTCGTATTCGGGATAGCCGGCATCTGCCGTCAGCCTGCGGTTCGCGCGGTCCGCATTCCGCGACTTCAGTTGCGGAATCGCGTCCCATTGCTCCGGTGTGGGCAGCAGGCGCACGTCGCCGTTGGTGGCGATGCGTCGCCCGTGAAGAATCATTTCCATCGCCGTGTTCTTCTGGTCGAAGAACATGCGGCTGAACGTGCTGTGGTAGAGAATGACGCTGAAGCCCTGCGTGTCCAGGTAGCCCCGGTCGGTCACTTCCATCGTGAAGTCAGCGGCCCGAAGCGGAGCGAAGAGCGCCAGGATGAACAGGAGTGCGGATGGGAAGCGAATCTTCATGGCGGCATTCTACTCCCGCCTGTACGCGCTTACAACAAGCCGCGGATGAATTTCCGGGCCAGTGCCAATTCGCACCATGAGCAGGTCATCGCGGCGTGGGCGGCCGTTGCCCGCTGCCAAGGTCGCTGCCCGCAGGTAGAGCTGCCGTGGCAGCCTCTTGGGAAGCACGATTCCCACAGGGTTGTGTCCCGCCGCAGCACTCGAGCCCGACGGGCTCGCCCACGCAGTGCCGGCTCTGCACATTGAGCACCTTCCCCCGTGGGCTGAACCGCAAGATGCGCGTGCGGCCTCAGCACGGGGCCCGCAGCCGGCGTAGCGTCCTGCGGCGTCGGGTTTCAGATGGACAGATGGCGCGCCGGCCGTCGCCGGCCTGCCGTCAGCGGGGTCAGTGCGCACTTCCTGCATTCCGGCCCCACGAAGGCGGACAGGTTATCCGGCAAAGCGGGGGTGTCCGGCTGGATCCTCGCGGCCGGATGGCTTTGCCGCGTCTTTGGCCGCTGAGGTTCAGCGGCAGGGTGCCGGCAGGGGCTGCTCTCCAGATCAGGTTCCGGAGGTTCCATCGGGCTTCAACCAGCAGAGCCGTGCAGCCGGTGGCGGGAGGGGATGCATGGAAGGAGAGAACAGCAGCGGCCCGCCGCTGTGATGAAAGCCCTTCGCACCGGGCGGGAGGCTGGTCGCCTGTCGGTTGCAGGAGGGGTCCGCTGGTGTCACAAAGGTCCCAGGCATGCTCTTGAGATGCATCCCGTAGCCGCTCCGCCGGCGAATTCAGCGCATCGGGGATCTGCTGTTCTGGACCGGTACAGGGGCCGTCACCCGGCTCGGGCGTTCAGGGAGTGCTGTCTTCAGAAAGCAAGCACGCTCCGAGGGGTGCCGGGCTCCACCGTTCAGTTCATTCGCCCCGTGGAGGAAGCCAGCAGGACGCGATGTATCCCCAGCCCATCCTGGCCTGATGCAGTTCCTCCACCCAATCCAGCCGCCAGCACCGGGACAATCGCCATCCTCCGGATC
>JANWVO010000058.1 GCA_025056865.1 Bryobacteraceae bacterium | reverse complement strand
CCGCCCGCGCGGCGGCGTGGCGGCCGCAGGGGGCGCGGACGCCCTCCCCGAGCAGCACCCCCACCGGCCTGATCCGGGCGTGCGGGGCGGCGCGCGCCGCCGGCGACTGCATCGTGAGCCGCACGACGTCGCGCGCGCGGGGGTCGGCCGCAGACCGCCGGACCACCTCGGCCACCGTCTGGCGGAACAGCTCCATCGGGGTGCACCGTTCCGGACTGGAGGCGAGCGCGCTGCGGACGATTTCCCGGAACTGGTCAACGCCCTGGCCGAGCAGATCGTCGCGGGAGGCGAAGTAGCGGAAGAAGGTGCGGCGGGAGACGCCGGCGCGGGCGGCGATGTCCTCGATGCGCGTCTGCCCGAAGCCCTGCTCGAGAAACAGGTCGAGCGCTGCGTTGCGGATGGCCTCGCGCACGAGCTGCTGCTTGCGCTCCTGAAGGGGCCTTCCGGCGGGGCGGCCGGCCGGCGCGGGCTTCTTCCTTCGTGGAGGGCTCATGGGGGCTGCCGCAAGCATACCACCGGGCGCAGGTTCGGCACAAGGTACCTAGAACGACACTGCATGTTGACTTTGGCACCCAGTGCCAGTAAGCTGTGGCTGTGGCGCGAAGCGCCGCGAATTCCCGCATTGCGAGGACGCCGATGAAATGGCTGATGACCGCGCTGCTGGCGGCAGCGCCCGCCTTCGCCCTCGAGGGGCCTTCCCTGTCCGGCAAATGGCAGCTTTATCTGTCCGTGTCGGGCTACGACGTCAATATGGAATGCACGTTCAGCCATGAAGGCGAGGCCGTGTCCGGGCGCTGCGCGTCGGACAACGGAACCGTCGAGGTGAAGGGCAAGACCGACGGCAAGAGCATCCACTGGACGTTCGCTTCCGAGGGAGGCGGGGAGAAACACGACGTGATCCTGAAGGGAGTGATCGAATCGGCGACGAAGATCCGCGGCGGCGTAGAAGTGCCGGCCTACGGCGTGGAGGGTGAGTTCACGGCGACGAAAAAGGAGTAGCCGGCCTGGCGCGGCGCGGCGGCGGTAGAATCGCAGGCATGCCCGCATGGACCCGCCGCGAGGTGCTTGGCTCGGCCGCCGCGCTGGCCGCAACCGGCCAGGCACCGGGCCGGGCGCTGTACGTCCGCTTCCAGCACTCCGGACGGATCTCCTACGGGCGGCTGGAGGGGGACCGGGTGCAGCCTCTGGCCGGAGATCTTTTCGCCGGGCTACGTCCTACGGGGCGGCTTCTGCCGCTTGCATCGGTGAAGCTGCTGTATCCCTGCACGCCTTCCAAGGTGCTGGCGGTGGGGCGCAACTACCGGTCGCATCTGGGTTCGGCGCCCGCGCCGTCCCGTCCCGAGCTGTTCTACAAGCCCGTGTCCTGCCTTCAGCACCCCGAAGGGCCGATCCTGCTGCCGCCGGATGCCGCCGATGCGCATTACGAGGGCGAGCTGGTGGTGATCCTGGGGTGCCGCTGCCGGCGGGCCTCGCCCGCCGAGGCCGCGGCCGCGATCTTCGGTTATACCTGCGGCAACGACGTCAGCGAGCGGCAGTGGCAGAACGGGCCGGACCGCGACCTTCAGTGGTGGCGCGCCAAGGGGGCGGACACGTTCGGCCCGATGGGGCCGGCCATCGCCACCGGGCTGGATCCGAAGCGCGGGCTGATGCTGGAGACGCGGCTCAACGGGCAGACCGTGCAGAAACAGTCCACCGCGGATCTGCTGTTCGATTGCGTGGAGATCGTGCGGTTCGCCTCCCGTTATGTGACGCTCGAGCCGGGCGACGCCATCTTCACCGGCACGCCGGGCACGACGCGCGCGATGCGCGCCGGGGACGTGGTGGAGGTGTCGATCGAGGGCATCGGCACGCTGCGGAATCCGGTGCGCGCGGGCTGACATTTCAATCCGGATTTGAGACGTCAGTGTGTGATAACCTGTAGAGGAAAAATGAGCGCCAGGGATGCCGGCCCGCTCGAGTGAGGCCTACGTTCTCCGCACTTACCCCTATCAGGAGGGGGACCTGATCGTCAGCTTCTTCACCCGCGATCAGGGCAAGCTGCGGGGGACGGCCAAGCGGGCGCGCCGGATGAAGAGTCCCTTCGGATCGGCTCTGGAACGGCTCTCGCAGGTGCGCGTGTCCTACTACCAGCGCGAGAACGCCGAGCTGGTCCGGCTGGACGGGGCCGAGCTGATCCAGAGTCAGTTCGCCCTGGCCGCTTCTTATGAAGCGGGCGTGGCGCTGGATTACATCGCGGAGGTAAGCGAGCAGTTGCTGCCGCCGGCCGAGCCGAACGAGCGATTTTACCGGCTGCTGAACGCGGTCCTCGAAGACCTGCGGGCGAACGCCGCCTCCGCGCTGCTGCCTGCCGTCTGGCGGGCGGCCACCTACTTCACCTACTGGGCGGTGCGGCTCAGCGGTTTCCTGCCCGAGCTGGCGCTGAGCGAGTCCAGCCGCCGGCTGGCACGGGCGATCGCCACCACGCCGGTGGCGGCGCTGGCGGAGCTGGAATGGACGCGCGACACGGCTGCCGACCTGCGGCGCGCGCTGGAGAAGGAAATCGAGTCGCACATCGAGCGCAGGCTCGTCACTGTTCCCCTGTTGGAGGCGCTGTAAATACCGCATGGATTCCTACCAGGAGACGATCTTCAAGCTGAAGCGGTTCTGGGCGAAGCAGGGCTGCGTCATTCAGGAGCCCTACGACGTAGAGGTAGGCGCGGGCACGATGTGTCCGGAGACGTTCCTCCGCGTGCTTGGGCCGAAGCCCTACAACGTGGCTTATGTGCAGCCTTCGCGGCGGCCGGCCGACGGCCGCTACGGCGAGAATCCGAACCGGCTGTACAAGCACTCGCAGCTTCAGGTGATCCTGAAGCCCGCGCCGGCCGACGTCATGGACCTTTACCTGGAATCGCTGGAGGCGATCGGCATCCGGCTGGACCAGCACGACCTGAAGTTTGAGGAGGACAACTGGGAGTCGCCGACGCTCGGCGCGTGGGGCATCGGCTGGCAGGTGATGCTGGACGGGCTGGAAATCACGCAGTTCACCTACTTCCAGCAGTGCGGCGGGGTGGACCTGGATCTGGTGCCGGCGGAGCTGACCTACGGACTGGAGCGGCTGGTGGCGTTCCTTCAGGACCGCAAGTCGGTGTTCGACATCGAGTGGGTGGAAGGAGTCCGTTACCGCGACGTGCGCTTCCTCGAGGAGCAGCAGTTCTCGGTTTACAACTTCGAGAAGGCCGACGTGAAGATGCTGTGGGAGCTGTTCCGGCTCCATGAGGCGGAGGCGCAGCGGCTGGTGGACGAGTACCGGGCGCTCGACGCCGAAAAGGATTTCCGCGAGAAGAGCCGCTTCCCGCTGCTGGCGGCTTACGACCATGTGCTGAACTGCTCGCACACGTTCAACCTGCTGGACGCCCGCGGCGCCATCAGCGTCACCGAGCGCGTGGCGGTGATCGGCCGCGTCCGCAAGCTGGCGGTGGGCGTGGCCTCCTGCTGGCTGGACCAGCAGAATCTGCTCGAGCGGCAGCCCGCCGCGGAGGTGCAGGCATGAGCGCGCGGCTGCCGCTGCTGTTCGAGATCGGGGTGGAAGAGATCCCGCACTGGATGATCCGCCCGGCGCTGGGCGAGATGGAGAGGATCTTCCGCGAGCTCTGCGAGGCGAACCGGATCGAGCCGGGTGCGCTGCGGCTGGATGCCACGCCGCGCCGGCTGGTGCTGCGTGCCGAAGCTCTGCCGGAACGGCAGCCGGACCGGGAAGAGCTGGTGCTCGGGCCGCCCAAGTCGGCCGGGGAGGGCGCGGCGCAGGGATTTGCGCGGAAAAACGGCGTGACAGTGGCCGAATTGAGCGTGGAAATCACTCCGAAAGGCGAATATTTCGCGCTCCGGAAGAAAATGGAAGGCCGCGCCGTGCGGGAAATTCTGGCGGAAATTCTGCCCGAGGTGATCCGCCGCATCCCGTGGCCGAAGACGATGTACTGGACGGGCAAGGGCGGCCCGACGTTCATCCGGCCCATCCGCTGGATCGTGGCGCTGTTCGGCGACCAGGTGGTGGAGTTCTCCTTCGCCGGAGTGCAGGCTGGCGCGCTCACCAGCGGGCACCGGCGGCTGGGCGCGAAGGAGATCGTCTTCGACCATGCCACCTACGAGGAGCGGCTGGAAAAGAACGGCGTGATCCTCAGCGCCGCGAAGCGCCGGCAGCGGATCGAGGCGGGCGTGAAGAAGCTGCTGAAGGGCTCCGGGCTGGAGTGGGTGCGCGACGAGGCGCTGCTCGAAGACATCGTCTACCTGACCGAGTTCCCGACGCCGGTGATGGGCCGCTTCGACGAGCGCTTCCTGGAACTGCCGCGCGAAGTGCTGACGACGGTGATGCGCCATCATCAGCGCTACTTCACCGTGCAGACGGCCGAGGGCGGGCTGGCGCCGCGGTTCCTCGCCGTCATGAACATGAAGGCGGACCGCAAGGGCTATGTCGTGAAGGGCAACGAGCGCGTGCTCGAAGCGCGCTTCACCGACGCGCAGTTCTTCTGGCAGGTGGACCGGCAGAAGACGCTGGCAAGCCGCCTGGACGGGCTGCGCCACGTGACCTTCCAGGCGAAGCTCGGCTCCTATTGGGAGAAGACGCTGGGCATTGTGGAAGGCGTGAAACGGCTGGCGGGCTGGCTGGGGCTGGATGCGGGGATCGCCGAACGCGCTGCCTGGCTTTGCAAGGTGGACCTGATGACCGAGATGGTCAAGGAGTTCCCCGAGTTGCAGGGCGTGATGGGCGGACTCTATGCGCGCGCCGACGGCGAGCCGGAGGAGGTGGCAGCGGCCATCTACGACCACTATCTGCCCCAGAGCATGGAAGACCCGATCCCGCGCACCGTCTACGGGCAGATCCTTTCGGTGGCGGACAAGCTGGACACGCTGGAAGGCTGCTTCGGCATCGGGCTGATCCCGAGCGGCTCGAAGGATCCGTTCGCGCTGCGCCGCGCCGCGCAGGGGGTGGTGAAGGTGCTCGTCGAGGGGCGGCTCCGGATCGACCTGAAGCAGGCGGTGGAAGAAGGCATGAAGGCCACCGGCGCGCTGTTCGCCGAGTGCGGCGACGGGCAGACGCAGGCGCTGTGGGAGTTCTTCCTCGACCGGATCCGCTACTACTTCCGCGACGTGCGCGGCTTCGCCTACGACGAGGTGAACGCGGTGCTGGCCGGCGACTGGCGGACGCTGCCGGACCTGGAGTCGAGGCTGTACGCGCTGAAGCTGGTGCGGCAGACGGAGAACTTCGAGCCGCTGGCGGCCAGCTTCAAGCGGATCCGCAACATCCTGCGCCAGGCCGGCTGGCAGGGCGGCGAGGTGCGCGCCGAGCTGCTGGAAGCGGCCGAGGAGCGCGCGCTGCACGAAGAGGCGTCGCGGGTGCTGGCCGACGTGCGGCGGCTGCGCGCATCGGACGATTACCTTCAGGCGCTGGCCGCGATCGCCACGCTGCGGCCGGCCGTGGACGCCTTTTTCGACAGGGTTCTGGTAAACGCGCCCGACGAAGCCGTGCGGGCCAACCGCCTGGCGCTGCTGGGCGGGCTTTTCCACGAGGTTTCCTCGATCGCCGATTTTTCGGAGATCGTGACGACGACAACGACCGGATGAATTTCAGGAAGTCATCACTCAAGCTGATCCACCAGGAGAACCAAGCGCTATGAAAAAATACGTCTATTTCTTCGGCGGGGACCTGACCGAAGGCAACGGCTCGATGCGCGACGAACTCGGCGGCAAAGGCGCAGGCCTCGCCGAGATGTGCCGCGCGGGCGTGCCGGTCCCGGCCGGGTTCACGATCACGACCGAGGTTTGCAACCTCTTCTTCGACAACAACCAGCAGGTGCCGCCCGAGGTCGACCGGCAGATCTGGGAGGCTCTGGACAAGCTGGAGAAGTACATGGGCAAGAAGCTGGGCGACGCGAGCGACCCGCTGCTGGTGAGCGTGCGCTCGGGCGCCAAGTTCTCCATGCCCGGCATGATGAACACGATCCTGAACCTCGGCCTCAACGACCAGAGCGTCGAGGGGCTGGCGGCCAAGACCGGCAATCCGCGCTTCGCCTATGACAGCTACCGCCGCTTCATCCAGATGTTCGGCGAAGTGGCCTTCGGCATCGACATGGAGCATTTCGACCATGTCTGGGACGAGGCGAAGAAGAAGAAGGGCGTCAAGCTCGACACGGAGCTGGACGCCAACGATCTGAAGAAAATCGTCGCCGAATTCAAGAAGATTTTCAAGAAATACGCCAAGCGCGAATTCCCGCAGGATCCGAAGGAGCAGCTCATCCTGGCGCGCAACGCCGTCTTCAACAGCTGGTGGTCGCCGAAGGCGACGTACTACCGGAAGATGGAGAAGATCAGCGACCGGCTGGGCACCGCCTGCAACATCCAGGCGATGGTGTTCGGCAACATGGGCGAGACCTCCTGCACCGGCGTCGGCTTCACCCGGGACCCCGGAACGGGCGAGAAGGTGTTCTACGGCGAGTTCCTCGTCAATGCGCAGGGCGAGGACGTGGTGGCCGGCATCCGCACGCCGCAGCCGATCAGCGAGCTGAAGAACTGGAATCCCGCCGTCTACGACCAGTTGGTGGAGATCACCAGCATGCTCGAGCGGCACTACAAGGACATGCAGGATTTCGAGTTCACCGTGCAGGAAGGCAAGCTGTGGATGTTGCAGACGCGCAACGGCAAGCGCACCGGTCCTGCGGCGGTCCGCATCGCGGTGGACATGGTGGAGGAAGGGCTGATCGACGAGAAGACGGCGGTGATGCGGGTCGCTCCGTCGCAGCTCGACCAGCTTCTGCACCCGGTCTTCGACCCGGCGTCGCTGAAGAAGCTGACCAAGCTGGCGCAGGGCATCGACGCGAGCCCGGGCGCGGCGGTGGGCCGGCTGGCGTTCACCTCCGATGACGCGGTGACGATGTCGCAGAAGGGCCCGGTGATCCTGATCCGCAAGGAGACCACGCCGGACGACATCCACGGCATGGACGCGGCCAAGGGCATTCTGACCGCCGTGGGCGGCAAGAGCTCGCATGCGGCCGTCGTGGCGCGCGGCATGGGCGTGCCCTGCGTGGTGGGCTGCGGCGCCATCCACATCAACGAGCGCGCCAAGAGCGCGGTGGTGGACGTCAACGGCAAGAAGGTGACCATCAAGGAAGGCGACTGGGTGTCGATCGACGGCACCACCGGCGCCGTGTATCTGGGCCAGGCGGCCACCAAGGAGCCGGATCCGCACTCGCCGGTGTTCGCCAAGTTCATGGCGATGGCGGACAAGTTCCGCGGCAAGTTCGGCGTGCGCGCCAATGCAGACATTCCGCGCGATGCGAAGGCGGCGCGCGAGTTCGGCGCCGAGGGCATCGGCCTGTGCCGCACCGAGCACATGTTCTTCGCCGAGGACCGTCTGCCGCACATGCAGGCGATGATCCTTGCCGACAACGAGAAGGACCGCCGCAAGGCGCTGGCCAAGCTGCTGCCGATGCAGCGCAAGGACTTCATCGGGCTGTTCGAGGTGATGGACGGCTTCCCGGTCGTCATCCGGACGCTCGACCCGCCGCTGCACGAGTTCGTGCCGAAGCGCGAGGAGCTGCTGGTGGACATCGCCAAGCTGCCGACCGCCGACACGAAGACCAAGCGGGAGATGCTGGCCCGCTACAAGAACTTCGTCAAGGACGTCAAGAGCCTGAAGACCGAGCTGCCGAAGCTGCTGCACCGGGTGGAACAGCTCCATGAGTTCAACCCGATGCTCGGCCACCGCGGCTGCCGCCTCGGCATCACCTATCCGGAGATCACCGAGATGCAGGCGCGGGCCATCTTCGAGGCCGCCGTCCACGTGGCGAAGAAGGGCAAGAAGGTCATCCCCGAGGTGATGATCCCGCTGGTGGGCAGCATCGAAGAGCTCCAGCACCAGAAGGAGATCGTGAAGCGCGTCGCCGAGGAGGTGCTCGAGAAGGCCGGCATGAAGGACCTGAAGTACATGATCGGCACGATGATCGAGATTCCGCGCGCCGCGCTGACCGCCGACCGGGTGGCCGAAGAGGCCGAATTCTTCAGCTTCGGCACCAACGACCTGACGCAGACCACGCTCGGCCTGTCCCGCGACGACTACACGAAGTTCTCGAAGGACTATGAAGAGAAGAAGATCTTCAAGGCCGACCCGTTCGCCGTCATCGACCGCGAAGGCGTGGGCAAGCTGATCCAGATGGCCGTCGAGCTGGGCCGCAAGACCCGCCCGGATCTCGAGGTGGGCATCTGCGGCGAGCACGGCGGCGAGCCGAGCTCGGTCGAGTTCTGCTACAACATCGGCATGGACTACGTCTCCTGCTCGCCCTACCGCGTGCCCATCGCGCGGCTGGCGGCGGCGCAGGCGGCCATTGCGAAGGAAGCGGGCCTGAAGGGCGAAACCAGCCGCACGGCCTGATTCCCGCCGTCCAGGCTGTCTGATCCGGCCCCGGCGCTCCCCTCACGGGGGCCGCCGGGGCTTTTTCTTTTTCCGGAAGCGCTGGTATTCCGTGCGGCGCTGCGGGATTCGCGCGCCGCGCTTTGCGCCTGCCGCCTGAGGCGGCCGAAGACGCCACCTGGAGCAGCGGGCTCCCTGCGATCCCTGGCGGCGATGAGAAAAACGAAACGGGCCGCCGCCGCGGCATCGCGGCGAAGGCCCGCCAGGGAGAGAAGCCGGAACGCGCTACCTGCGTCCGCTCTTTGCGGGCGCGCACTTCACCCACGTGCGCTTCTTGTGGGACTCCAGCACGGCTTCCAGCAACTGCATGCCGCGCAGGCCGTCGGCGAAGGTCGGATACTGCACCGGCAGCGACGGGTCGAGCACGCGCGACCAGAAGCGCTTGAAGAGCTGCTTGTGGCTGTCGTCGTAGCCTTCGCTGTGGCCGCCCGGATAGTCCGCGTAGGCGGCAGCCTCGGGGTAGAAGAGGCTGGGATCCTTCACGATGATCATGTTCGGCTCGTTGCGGCGGCCGATCCACAGCTCATCGGGCCGCTCCTGGTTCCAGGCGACGCTGGCCCTGGTGCCGCAGATCATCCACTCGAAGCGGTTCTTGCAGCCAGCCGACACCTGGCTGACGGTGAACGCGCCACGGCAGGTGTCGCCGAGATGCAGCAGCGCCATGCCGAAATCTTCGGTGTCGATCTTCACCTCGTCGTAATCCTCGGGCTTGAGCGTCTTGCCGGCGAAGGTCTCGATGGCGACCTTGGGCTGCTTGCGCGTCTTGTGGACGATCTTGAGGTCGGCGCAGAGGGCGGTGATCGACAGGCCGGTCACATGCTGGATCATGTCCATCCAGTGCGAGCCGATGTCGCCCATCACCCGGAGCGGGCCGTTGTGTTTCCTGAGGATCCGCCAGTTGAAGTCCGTGTCATAGAGGAGCCAGTCCTGCGAGTAGGTGCCCTGGACGACGAGGATTTCGCCGAGGTCGCCGCGGGCCACCATGGCGCGGGCCTGCTGCACTGCGGGGTAATAGCGCAGGTTGTGGTTGGTGGCGTGGTGGAGCTTCTTTTTCTCCGCGAGGTCGAGCATTTCCTTCGCTTCCGCGGCGGAAAGGGCCAGCGGTTTTTCGCAAAGCACATGTTTTCCCGCATTCAGCGCGGCCTTGGCGACGGGCGCGTGCAGGGCATTGGGAGTGCAGATATGAACGCCCGCAATTTCCGGGTCGGCGAGGATTTCCTTGTAATTGCCGGTGGCTTTCGGGATGTTGTAAGCCTTGGCGAAACGGTCCGCCTCCTCCTGCGAGACGCCGGCGACGGCGGCCACTTCCACGAATCCGAGCCGGCGGAGGTTTTCGACATGGGTCTTCCCCATGAAGCCGGCGCCGATCACTGCCACTTTCAGCTTGCTCATAAAGAATCGTTCCTTTCGAGCCGATAGTCGAGTAGAAGGGTGTAGACCCACTACACTCTATAACAAGTCGAAGCAGCGAGGCATCATGGTGGTGCGCTTCCGGTGGAGAAAGAAGGCGGATAGGGAGGCGAGGGCCGTGCGCCGGCCAGAGCCCCCGAAGCCTTTGACGCGGCAGGAATTCGAAGGCGGGCTGGCGGCCATCCTTTCGCCCGTTGCGGCGCTGCTGTTCGCCATCTCGCTGTGGCGTCTGGGGCAGGATCTGGGCCTGGCCCGCAATTTCTTCATCGAGGAAGGGGTGCTGTCGCATTGGCAGCCCTGGTTCGCCCTCGCTGCGACGGTTGCGATGGCCAGTGCCCGGCTGAACCGCCGCTCGCAGAGCGGAGGCGACAACACGCCGGCCGAGGGCTGAGTGGCGGGAGCCCTGAGGCGAAGGACCGGGTGCGGGGCAGTCAGGCGATGGCGGTCGCTCATGGCCGCGTGCCCGAAGACAGGGCGTGACACGGCATGGCGGGACCGGAGGAGAGCGGGTGGGATTCGAGGGGCGGTTCGCTCCGCAAGGAGCTGACGGGTTTTTCGGGGGCGCTGCCCTGCATGGCGTGTACCGCAACTCTGCCCCGCGTGCGCATCTTCCCCAGACCGGCCCCGGATCAGGGCCGTCCTCTGGCGTGCCGTGCCCTTGGGGCGACCGGGGCTGGCGCTCTTACGGAAGGAGCGCGTGCACGTTTGCGCCCGGCTCCGCTTCGCCGTTCACCCGGCCGGCGCACATTGGAAACGTGGCTGCCCGGCGGGCGCGTGCGGCCCCCCTGGGCGGCGCGCCGGCTCAGAGCTTCTTCAGCGTGATCCCCAACCCTCCGCCCTCGCGGAACAGTTGCGTTTCCAGCGCGGGATTGGTGGTCACCGCCCGCAGGTAATCGGGAACCATGTCGATGTTGTGGGCCAGGATCAGGCCGCCGGGCCGCACCAGCGGAAGCAGCCGGTTCAGATAGTCGACATAGCCTTCCTTGTCCGCATCGAGGAACAGGATGTCGAACGGATCCTTCAGGCGCGAGATGGTCTGGTGGGCATCGCCTTCGACGATTGTGACCAGCGGGGCGACCCCTGCTTTGCGGAAGTGCTCGCGCGCGGTGGCAGCGCGCCCGCGGTCATATTCGAAGGTCGTCAGCCGCCCGCCGGTCTTGTGGAGCGCAAGGCAGAACCACATGCCGGAGATCCCGGTGGAGGTGCCGATCTCGACGACCTGCTTCGCCCCGGAGGTTTCCGCCAGCAGGCGAAGCATGCGTCCGTCCGCCGTGGGCACATTGGCGTAGGTGGCGCCCGTCTTCCACGCCTCTTCAATCACCGCAAGAATGGCCTTTTCTTTCTCGGAGTTGGCCAACGGCAGGCTTTCCGCGGAGGCTCCGCCCGGCCAGCCGCGGAAACCGCCCCGGAAGCCCCTCTGGCCCCAGGCTGCCCCCAGAGAGGCCAGGAACCCGAACAGCGCAGATCTCCTCTTCATCGCTCCTTCCTTCGATCCGTGGGAGTTCCAGACAGCGGCGCGCCGCCGCCACACCTGGAAAGACGCAGTGCGGGTTGCGAAGTTTACCCCTCGCGGGAAGCTTTTCGCGGGTCTGCCGGGGGCTCGGGCTAGCGGCCGTCCAGCCGGATGGTGACGGTGAACGCGCCGCGCAGGTCGCCCGCTTTGTAGCCGGTGGCGCGGTCGCGCGGGTAGCGCTCGTCCAGCAGGGAGCGGACCTCCTCCGACATCTTCTCCCGCGGCCCGTGGCAGCCGAGGCACATGGCCTGCACGACGATCGGCTTCATGTAGCGGGCATAGCGCCGCCCGTCTTCCTCGACGATTTCGAAGATCTCTTCCGGGGGCTGGCCGGGCCTGTATGTCTTCTCCCATTCCCGCAGCCGGGCGGCCTCCCACTCGTCCGGCTGGTCCTTCGGGTTGCGGGCCTTCAGGCTGACGCGGCGGATCTCGAGTCCGCGCTCGTGCGCGAACTCCTCGGTGACGATCTGCGCTGTTTCCGAACAGGCGCGCACCGCGCCTTCATAGCCACCGCGGGCCATCTCCTGCCCCAGCAGCTCCATCAGCACCTGGCCCAGTTCGCGGGCCGCCTGGGCGGCCCGCTGCTTCAGGTCGGGCGCCTGCGCGGAGGCGCCCAGAGCAAACAAAAGCGGAAGAAGGCGTTTCATGGCTCAGTCGCTTTCCGAGGGCTTCGGCGTCCGGGACGTGGAGGGCGGCAGCTTCGGCGGGCGGATGTAGTCCTGCGGAATCTCGCCGGTGAGCGTCTTCAGCCAGGCAACGATGCTGGTCACGTCCGCCGGGGACAGCTTCCTGCCCAGCTCGTAGCGCGCCATCAGGCTGACCGCCTCGTCGAGCGATTGCACCGAGCCGTCGTGGAAATACGGGCCGGTCTTCTCCACGTTCCGCAGACCCGGCACCTTGAAGAAGAACCGGTCCTCTTCGCGCTTGGTGACCCTGGCGCGCCCTTCGTCCTTCAGCCCGGGATACGGCTCCACAAGGCCCAGCTTCTGATACATCGTGCCGCCGACGCAAACGCCCATGTGGCAGGTGGCGCAGCCCGAGTCGACGAACTTGAGGAAGCCCTGCTTCTCCGTGTCGGTGAGCGCCGACCTGTCGCCCTGAAGGAACCGGTCCCATCGCGATGGCGTCAACAGCTTCCGCTCGAACGCCGCGATTGCCTTCGCCACGTTGTCGTAGGTGACCGGATCCCGGTCATCGGGGAAAGCCTTGTGGAACAGGGCGACGTATTCTGGCATCGATTTCAGCGTGGCGATGACGAGTTTCTCGTCGGGCATCGCCATCTCCACCGGGTTCAGCACGGGGCCCTTGGCCTGCTCCTCGACGTCGGCGGCGCGGCCATCCCAGAACTGGGCGAAATGCAGCGCCGCATTGTACACAGTTGGCGAATTGCGGTCGCCCCGCTGCCCCTTGTGCCCTTCGCTGACCGGCTCGTTGTCCACGCCGTACTGGTCCAGCCTGTGGCAGCTATTGCAGGAGAATTTGTGGCTTTTCGAGAGACGGTTTTCGTAAAACAGCATCCGCCCGAGCTCGATTTTTTCGGCAGTGATGGGATTTTTCGGATTCTCCACAGCCGGGGGCAGCGGCCGGAACATCCGCAGCCTTGCTTCCGGGATGTCTATGGACGCGGCCGTAAGTGCAGACAGGATGCCCAGCAAAGCGGTTCTGCGCAGCATGGCGGAAAACGACCTCCATTCCGACTTTTCATGATCCGCCATCGCAGGGAGTGAATCAAGGGTTTCCGGTATGCAACTCCTGCATGGCGGCGGCTCCGCCCGTTACATTGGAGACATGGCCGAACTGACGCTTTACCAGGTGGACGCCTTCGCGCGGCGCGTGTTCGAGGGCAACCCGGCGGCGGTGGTGCCGCTGGACGACCTGCTGCCGGACTCGCTGATGCAGGCCATTGCCGCCGAGAACAACCTCTCGGAGACGGCGTTTTTCATCCGCAGCGGGGACGAGTACAAGCTGCGGTGGTTCACGCCGGAGACCGAAGTGGACCTTTGCGGCCACGCCACGCTGGCATCGGCCTTCGTCATCTTCGAGTTTCTGGAGCCGGATCTGAATCGAGTGCTGTTCGATACCCGGAGCGGGCGGCTTGCCGTGGAGAGGCGCGGAGGGCTGCTGGCGATGGACTTTCCGTCGCGCCCGCCGGAGCGGGTGGCGCCGTGCGCCGGGCTGGTGGAGGCGCTTGGCGGCGAGCCCCGCGAGATCTGGGCCTCGCGCGACTACATGGTGGTGTACGGCAGCGAGGCCGAAGTGCGCGCGCTGCGTCCGGACATGGCCGGGCTGGCGCAGGCGGACCGGTTCGCGGTGATCGTCACCGCGCCAGCCGAAACAGAAGGCTATGATTTTGTTTCGCGCTTTTTCGCCCCGGCGCAGGGCGTGCCCGAGGATCCGGTCACCGGTTCGGCCCACTGCACGCTGGTTCCCTACTGGGCGCAGCGGCTCGGCAAGAGGCGTTTGCGCGCGCGCCAGGTTTCGGCCCGCGGCGGCGACCTGCTCTGCGAGTGGAAAGGGGAGCGGACAGAGATCGCCGGCAGCGCAGTGCTCTACCTGAAGGGCACCATCCGGGTCTGAGCGGGCCTTTCCTACCGCGCCTTCACGGGCGCGCCCGTCAGCACGCGCATCGCCGCCGCCACCTGGGGCTTGCAGATGTCGGTGTGGCCGAGGATCACGCGGTCCGCGTTCAGGTTGATGACCGGCGTTCCCAGGAACTGCGCCAGCGAGGCGGTATCGTCGAGGTTGAGGTGGATGCACTCCTCCGCGGACAGTCCGCGGGCACCGTTGGCCCCGAGGCCGCCATACGGATCGTTGGGGCCTCCCAGGCCGGAGGCGTTCTGGCGCTTCAGCAAAGAGGCGACCGGGTAAGCGAGGCCCACGGCCCTGTCGTGCACGCTGTGAGTCACCGCAATGGAGGAGCGCACCATCCGCTGTTCGACCACCGGACGGAAGTAGCCGCCCGGGCTGAAGGCAAATTGCGAGAAGGCGGCCTGGATCAGCATCATGCTGCCGACCAGCGGCCCGCTCTCCTGCCGGCCGAGAGCCATGGCCGCCGCGGTGATCAGCCTGGCCCCGAAGGAATGCCCGGCGAAGTGGACCTCCGTTTCCGGCGCCACCGATTTCAGCGTGCACACCAGCGGAGCCAGCCCTCCCACGCCCACCTCGGCGGCGCGCTCCTTCATGATGTAGTACGACGTGGCCTCGACCCCGGCGCGCACCAGGCCTGCGGCATTGCGCTTCAGCGGGTGCGAGGGCCAGGCGATGCCGCACACGGGCAGCGGCCGCAGCGCCTCGGCGAACCACGCAAAGAGGCGGCCGCTCGAGTGAACGTCGTTCAGCCATCCGTGCGCCACGAACAGCACCCGCCCGGGCCGGTTCTCCTGGAGGAAGCGGAAGAATGCTTCCCGCTGGCCTGCGTTCAGCAGACCGCCGCTAAAATCAAAATCAATTCGGAAGAAATTCATGGAAGTCACTCCCTGGATTCGTGGAAAATCAGCGCTGCTGGAGCGCGCGGAACAGGTTCAGAAGCCCGCGGCCCTGAAAATTCGGCGCGCGCCGCAGGTCCGTGGCGGAGGATAGGAAAATCTCCTTGACGTCCAGAGGCCGGCCGATGAATTCGCGGCGGACGGAGAGGAAGGCCGCGATGGCCCCGGAAACGTGGGGCGCCGCCATCGATGTGCCGGAATCTTCGACGTAAGATGTCCGCCAGTCCGCGCCCGCCGGGGCCTTCGAAGGAGCGGCGCAGGTGAGGATGCGCTCGCCCGGGGCCACCAGATCCGGTTTCATCCGCCCGTCCCCGGTGGGCCCTTTGGACGAGAAGTAAGACACGCCGTAGGTGTGCGGCCGCTCGCGGTGAGTGGAGCCCACGGTGATGGCCAGCTCGGCGTTGCCTGGGTCGTTGATGGTCAGGTCGAGGCAGCCGGGCGTGACGCCCGTGTGCAGGGAATTCTGCCAGCCGTAGCCGGAGTTGCCCGCTGCGACCACCACGGACACGCCTGACAGAACCAGCCGGTCGATCTCCTGGCACAGGGGCGAGGCGCCGCAGGCGAACCACTCGGGGTCGAACTCGTAGCCGAGCGACAGGTTGATGCCGTGGATCAGCAGGCGGCGGCCGTGGTCGTTCACCTGCTGAACGTAGTCCAGCGCGGCGAGGATGCTGGAGACCTCGCCGGCGCCGTCCGGTCCGAGCACTTTCAGCGAGACGATCTTCGTCTCCGGCGCCACGCCGCGCAGAGATGCCGGGTCCGCTCCGGGGGGCGCGCAGGGCTGTGGCGGCGGGCACCCGGCCAGGATGCCGGCGACGTGCGTGCCGTGGCCGAATTCATCGGCGAGCGGAGCGCCGCCGCCGGTGAAGTCGCGATGTTCGATTCCCGGCGGCAGCTCGAGATTGCCGTATTGATCGAAATGCGCATGAGGAGCGATGCCGGAGTCCGCCACCGCCCAGACAATGCCTTTTCCCGTGGCCGCGAAACCGGCCATCGCCGCGTCCGCCTGAATGGTTGGCAGCGCTGCCAGCGCCCGCACCGGATGGTTCAGCCAGATGCGGTAGAGGACGCGCCCGCCGCGTTCGGCAAGCTGAAGGATCTCCGCCTTGGTCAGGCGCGCCACAAACAGCCCGCGCGATGCGGAGCCGATGGCGCGCGCCGAAGGAGCCAGCTCGAGGAGGTCCGCCGCGTGCGCGCCGTGGCGCAGTTCAAGCAGGACGCTGAAGGGATCAGGATGTGCGGCCCGGTCCAGACGGTCCTGGAGGGCCAGGTCGATCAGGGTAGGCCGGAGACGGGAAGGATCGAACGGGCGGCTGCCAGGCGGCACGCTGGAGGACCTCCGCCTGCGAAGTTGGCAAAGCCACGGGGGCGCATGGTCGGGTCAGCGCGCCAACCGCCTGAAATCAGGCGAAGAATTTTCCGCGAAATCCCGTGAACGCGGCTGGCCGGTTCAGGGAAGCGGCGTGGCCCGCTGTAGGAGGTGCAGGATATTGCCCTCGGGATCGGCGAAGAAGACGACCTTGTTGCCCTTGCTCTCACTCGGCTCGCCGAGGAAGTGCACGCCCCTGCGTTGCAGGGCGGCGTAAGCGGCTTCGAAGTCGTCCACGGTAAGGGCGAGGTGGCGCAGCCCGGGCGATTTCAGCGCGTTGGGCCCGCGCTCGCCCTCGGCGGGGATGAACTCGATCATCGTGCCGTCGGGCGCCTTGGCGAAGACGGCGGTGGAGCCGCGGTAGTTGATGGTGAAGCCCAGCGTGTCCACATACCACTGGGCCAGCGCCGCCGGGTCGGGCGTCGCAATGGCGGTGTGTTCAATGCCGCGGATCATGGCGGAGCACCTCAACTGACAATGTAAGGCGCGCGGTAGTTGCGCGAGATGAGAGCGTTGGCCTCGGCGTCGCTGCCGAAGTTGCGCGCACGGTCATCCCAATGCAGCACCCGGCCCACGCGGTA
Source organism: Bryobacteraceae bacterium (assembly GCA_025056865.1). Taxonomy (GTDB): domain Bacteria; phylum Acidobacteriota; class Terriglobia; order Bryobacterales; family Bryobacteraceae; genus JANWVO01. The sequence continues at coordinate 149,918 of JANWVO010000058.1, read as the reverse complement.
GCTGATGTTGGCCATGTGGACCAGGATCACGCTCGTGGCGCCGATTTCGATGTCGGCGGTGAGGTCCTTGTGGTTGCGCGTGCGGCAGGCCTGGAGGAAGTTCTCCATGTGCAGCACGGTGGTGTTCTTTCCGCGTTCGGCCTTCACATCGGCAACCAGCTCGTTCTTTTCGCCCTTGTAGACCTGGTAGCCGCGCTCGTCGAGCCACATCCATCCTTCGCTGCCGAAGAACAGGTTGCCCACCGGATATGTCCCTACTGGCTGGCCGCCCTCGGGACCGGTGAGCAGCCCGCGGACCTCAAACGTGATCTGTTTCGGCCCGTAGGAGAAGCTGGCGTACTGCGTGTTCGGCGTCTCCTGGTCGTCGTCATAGACGAACTTGCCGCCGGTAGAGACGGCGGTCTGCGGCAGGCCGATGTCACCGAGCGCCCAGCGGCAGAGGTCCATTTCGTGGATGCCCTGGTTTCCAATGTCGCCGTTGCCCGTGTCCCAGAACCAGTGCCAGTTGTAGGCGAAGCGGTTCTTCGTGTAGGGGCGCATGGGCGCGGGGCCAAGGAACAGGTCCCAGTCGAGCCCCGGAGGCACCGGCTCGGGCGGCGTCTTGCCGATGCTGCGCCGCCGCTTGAAACAGAGGCCCTTGGCCATGTAGAGCGGGCCGATGATGCCGTTCTGCAATTCCTGGATGGCGCGGATCTTGTGCGGCGTGGAGCGGCTCTGCGAGCCGATCTGCACCATGCGCTTCGTCTCGCGCGCCACTTCGATCATCCTGTAGGCCTCGTAGATGTTGTGGCTGGCGGGCTTTTCGCAGTAAACGTCCTTGCCGGCGCGGCAGGCCCAGATGGTGGCGAGCGCGTGCCAGTGGTTGGGCGTGGCGATGGAGACGGCGTCGACATTCCTGCTGTCGAACATCTTGCGCATGTCGACAAACTCTTCCGCCTTCGGCGCGCCTGCCTTGGCGAGGAGGGCCTGCCCGCGCTCGCGCGCCGCCTGGTTGACGTCGCACAGCGCCGTGACCTGCGCCTGCGGGATCTGAAGGAACGACTGGATGTGATCGCGGCCGCGCCCGCCAATGCCGACCACGCCAATGCGGATGCGGTCGTTGGCGCCGACGACACGCGTCGCTGCCAGCGCCATCGTTGCGCCCTGGAAGAAGTGCCGTCGTGTCCAAGTGCTCATGCCTGGTGCCTCCTCAAGGTCCCCGCTACGGTTCGAACATATCACGGCCGGCCGGAGATCCGCTGCGGCGGCCGCTGGCAGGATTTTCCAATCCCCGTTGCAACCGGAAGCAGGGATTGGGATTCAATATCAGGAAGGCGCATTGGCGCGCCAGCCTGACACAGGGAGCGAGGGGAGGATCAGGAGATGAGACCTTTTGCAGCCATGGCGGGGGCTGTCCTGCTTGCCGGAGTGGCCTGGGCAAACAGCAACGGCGCCCAGATTCTGTTCAGTGGAGCGCCCGGCGAAGCGAATTGCTCGGCCTGCCATGGGCAGGCCAACGCTGGCCCGGGCAGCCTTCAGATCCGCTTCGATGGCGTGGTGAACTGGGCGCCGGGCCAGCCGGTCCGGGTCAGGGTGACCGTGTCAGACCCGAACGCCACGCGATGGGGTTTCCAGTTGACCGCGCGGGCTGCGTCCAACCCGGATCAGATGGCGGGCAGCTTCCGGATCATCGACAACACGAACCAGTTGCGCACATCGGGCGACAAGCAGTGGGTGACGCACACGCTGACCGGGACGCGGGCAGGCACGACGGGATCGGCGAGCTGGGAAGTGGAGTGGACGCCGCCGGCCAGCGCGGGCTTCGGCGACGTGATTTTCTATGCGTCCGGTCTTGCCGCGAACGGGAATGGGCAGAATGATCTGGGCGACCGGACTTATACCGCGACGTTCACCGCAAGCTCCGGCACGCCGGTGACGGGCACGACGCGCGTGCTGCCGCAGCTTGCCTTCGGTTCGTCCAGCGACCTGGGCAACTGGGCGACGGCCGTTTATCTTCACAACACGACGTCGGCGCCGGTTCAGGCGACGGTGCGGTTCTTCGGCGTGGACGGCGCCCCGCTGACGGTGCCCGGCCTGAATGCTTCCAGTGCCACGGTGAACCTTGGCCCGCGAAGCACGGGCGTCGTGGAAGCCCCCAACGCCGGGCCGCTGACGCAGGGCTGGGTGCAGGTGGAGAGTCCGGATGGCGTGATTGGATACGCCATCTTCCGGCAGGCCTTGCAGGGCGTGAATCCGCAGGAGGGCGTCGTGCCGTTTTCGTCCAGCAGCTCCTCCGGCGCAACGATTGTGTTCGACGAGACGGACTACGTGACCGCAGTGGCCGTGCTGAATCCGGGTTCTTCCGCCGTCACGGCGACCGTAGTGGGCCGGGACGCGGCCGGCGCAGAGATCGGGCGGTTCACCCTGCCGCTGAACCCGCGGCAGCGCACGGCGTTCGTCGTCCGGGACCGGCCGGAGATGACCAACATGCGCGGCAAGCGGGGCGTGCTCGAATTCAGCGTCCCCTCGGGCGCGGTGAGCGTGCTCGGCCTGCGTTTCAACGGGCTGGCGTTTACGTCGATCCTGCCAGCGGAACGTTGACCCGCGGCACAACATGATCCCAGCAGCGGAGGGAGCGCTCCGCAAGGGCTCAGGCGCACAGCATGAGCGGCCGTGGGGCCGCCGCCCAGCCGGTGTGCACGCATGCGCCAGCGCCCGATGCCCGCAGGCACAGTGCTACCCTGAAGAGTTCCGAAACATCATGGGCTGGTTGGGGTCATGGTATGCCCGCTGGATGGAGCAGTGGGAAGAACGGATGTGCTTCGCCGCGACGAACCGGGTGGTCCGCCCGTTCGAATGGGGCCTGGAGTGGACCGCCCACTGGCCGGTGGCGCGCTATCTGGACTCTGCGGACGGGCTGCCGCCTCTCGAGCGGCTGTTGCGGCTGAGCCGGCTCGCCATTGAGCACAGCGAGGAGTTTTTCGGCTATCCGCCGGTCCCGGATTACCACCTTTCCGGCGGGCTGCTCCGCTTCACCTCGCCGGTGCGCACGCCCTACGAAGAAAACAACGTGGTGCACGGCCAGTGGTTTCCGGGGAAGAATCCGAAAAAGGCCGTGCTGGTGCTGCCGCACTGGAACGCGCCCCATGACGCCCATAACGCGCTGGCGCGCGCGTTCCAGAAATTCGGCGCCAGCGCGCTGCGGCTGAGCCTGCCCTACCACGACTACCGGATGCCTGCCGAGCTGCAACGCGCCGACTACGCCGTCAGCTCGAACATCGGCCGCACGATCGACGCCACCCGGCAGGCGGTGATCGACATCCGCGCCGCGGCGGACTGGCTGCAACAGCAGGGAGCGGAACGCATCGCTGTCGTCGGCACCAGCCTCGGCTCCTGCTATGCGTTCCTGGCCAGCGCCCACGACGCCCGTCTGGCGGTGAACGCCTTCAACCACTGTTCGACCTACTTCGCCGACGTCGTCTGGACGGGCCTGTCCACGCTCCACGTGCGGCAGGGCCTCGAAGGCAACATCGACCTCGACACGCTGCGCGAGCTGTGGATGTGCATCAGCCCGACCGCGTATTTCGACAAGTTCAGCCGGAAGCCAAAGAAGTCGCTGTTCCTTTACGCGAAATATGACACGACTTTTCTGCCGGAACTGTCCCGCCAGACGATCGAATTATGCCGGAAATACGGCCTGGATTTCCGCGAAGTCGTGCTGCCGTGCGGCCATTACACCCTGGGCGAGGCGCCCTTCAAGTTCATTGACGGCTACCATCTGGTGAATTTCGTGCTGAGAAACCTGTAGAGGGCCTCAGCCCGAGTACTTCCGGCACAGCGCCCGCAGCTCGCCGAGCAGCCGCGGCACCGCCGTGGCGGCGGGCTCTTTGGCCTCGTATTCGAGCGAGAGGTAGCCCTTGTAGCCCGAGGAGGCCACCAGCTTCACGACGCGTTCCCAGTCCTGCGGCCCGCGCTTTCCGTCCTCGTGCGTCATTTCGGACTTCACCTGCACGTTCACCGCATGGGGCAGGCACATTTCCATCTGCCGCCAGGGCTCCTGCGGGAAGTTGCCCGTGTCGAGGTTGATGCCGACCCAGGGGGAATTCACCTTGCGGACGATTTCGAGAATCCGTTCGGCGCGCGTGGTGATGCCGCCGTGGTTCTCCAGCCCGAGGATGACGCCGCTCGAGCCCGCATACTCGGCGCCGCGCTGAAGGCATTCCACCACCCACGGGGACGCCTGCTCTTCGGTCACTCCGCCGCGCAGGTAGCCGCCGAAGACGCGGACATGCCCGGCGCCGAGCGCCGCGGCGACGTCGACCCACCTGCGGATGTTCTCCACCTCGGCGTCGCGCTCCTTCTGTTCCGCGCGCGTCAGCTCAGTGCGGATCGCAATCGAATAGATCTGCACGCCGCAGCGGTAGGCCAGCCGGCGCAGCGAGTGCAGCCAGGCGCGTTCGGTGGAGGGCGCCCAATAGACGGTCATGTCCAGCCCGTCCACGTCCCAGTCCACGCAGGCGCGCACGAGATCCTCATAGGTCTTCGCCTTCGACTGGAGGTCCTGCCGGAACGAGTACGCGCAGAGGGCGGGCTTCAGCCGCGCCTTCCGGGGGAGGCTCTCGGCGGGCTGAGCCAAGGCGGCTCCCGCCGGAAGGGCGGCGGCAGACGCGAGAAAAAGACGGCGGTTCATGCTGCCGATCCTATCAAAGCGGCACGTGCAGGCATGCGCGCCCGTTGCAGCCGTGGATCCGTAGGCGCCGCGTGCGGCAGCGGTCAGCGGCGTGCCGCCGCAGCCCGCGCAGGGGCGGCAGGACGTGCGGAGGCGGAATCCGTGCGCACCACTGAAGGCAGGACCGGCGGGCGCCCGCGGAAGGTAGGCGGGGCAGGGAAGCCCAGCAACTGCGCGATCATGGGCGCGATGTCGATGATGCGGATCTGCGGCAGCGTGCTGCCGGCGGCGATCCGCGGACCGGTCATCACGAGGATCGCCTGCATGTCCCGCCGCGTCGGCAGAAAGCCGTGCATGCCGCGTGCGGGGCCCTCGGCGATCACTTCGGCCTGAGCGCGGCCCGCGGGGCCGTGCCCGGGAGCGAAATCGAAATACAGATCGCCGCCCGCAGGCCCGCCGATTCCGTAGAGCGGACCGTCCTGATCCGGAGTGAAGAACGCGGTGATGCCCGGCACCGCGGCCAGCGCGCGGCGCGCCTGCTCGACAACAGCGGCGCGTTCGGGCAGCGGAACCACGCCCTGTTTCCAGTCCGCCGTGTTGACGAGGATCGAGTGATACAGGTAGACGGCCTTTCCGTCCAGCCCGGAGCGGCGGAGCGCGGCGGGCACGGAGACGAATTTCGACACGGGCGCCATTCCGTGGTCGGAGACCCACAGCAGGTAGTCGCCTTTGCCGGCGAGCCGCGAGAACTCCTGCGCGCCGCGGTCCACGGCGATGTAGCCCCAGCGCCGCCACGCCTGCGCCTGCGGATCGCCGGCGCGCGCTGCCGGGAGCCACATATGGTCGATTTCGTCGGGGAAGGGCAGGTAGCTTTGCATCAGCCGCGGGCGGAAACGCTTCTCGAGCCACGCGGCATGCCGCGTCAACTGGCGGATGACCAGCTCCATTGCCTCCAGATACTCGGGCGCCGTGAGGAGTCCCTTGTCCAGAAGCGCCGTCGGACCGTTGCCAATGAAGCCGCCCGCCTCGCGGAAGATGCCCTCCAGCGGGACGGATGAACCCAGCTCATGCCACGGCGTCACGTAGAGGCGGAAGGATTCCTTGCCGAGCTCGAACAGGCGGAAATAGAGCGCTGCGGGCGCGGGTGCGTCGACAGGCAGCGGCGGGCTGAAATGGCGGGCGAGCGCGCGATGCCGCGGAGGATCCTTTTCCGCAGGCGCGAATCCCGCTTCCACGGTGCGCCCGCTGGCGGTGTGGCTGATGCGGACGGAGCCCTTCCTGATGACGACGCGGAATGTGGCAGGGCCGTGCTCGAACAGATACGACCCGTCGGGCATACGGCGTCCGGCGGCAGGCGTCCACAGGGCATGGGGCGCCAGCAGCCGCGTCTGGTAGCCATTGACGACGACGGCGCCGGGGGCGGAGTTGAAGCGGGTGAACGGATAGCCCTGGGTGGGCTGGTGCGCGACGGCGGTGATGCCTGCGCGCGCCGCCGCCACCCAGAACGTTTCGGCAGCAAGCTGTTCGGCGCGGAAGCCGTTGCCGCGCTCGGTGGCGGCGTGTTCCGCGCGCGGCAGCACGGGCGGCGAGTTGGCGCTGATCCCGTTGACATCGCCGTAGCAGCCGGTCCACAGGGCCGCATGGGAGTTGGCGGTAGTGGACGGGAAGGCGGGCTGGACGCCGAGGGAAGCTGCCCCGCGCTGCGCCGCGGCCTTGAGCACGGTCAGCTCGGCCGCAACAGGATCCTCAAAGAATGTTTCGGCCCCGAGGCCGTCGAAAGAAACAAGCACCAGGCGCTGCGCCCCGGCGGGGAGCGCCCAGAGCAGAACGAGCGCGGCCGTCAGCCGGCGCCGTGTTGCCTGAACCATGCCAGCATCCGTTTCCAGCCGTCCTCGGCAGGCTCCTTGCGGTAGCTGGGGCGGTAGTCGGCGTGGAAGCCGTGCGGGGCCTGCGGATACAGCACGATCTCGCCCGGCTTGCCCGCTTCGCGGAGCGCCTGGCGCATCCGCTCGACGGTCTCCACGGGAATGCCCTGGTCCGCCTCGCCGTACAGGCCGAGGACCGGCGCTTTGAGTTCCTTCACTACGTCAATCGGCGCCTTCGGCTGCAACTCCGAAGGCTGCCGGGATACAAGCTGTCCGTACCATGCCACCCCAGCCTTGAGCTTCGGCTGGTGCGCCGCGTAAAGCCACACGATGCGCCCGCCCCAGCAGAAGCCGGTGATGGCGAGCCTGTCCCCGCTGCCGCCGTTTTTCGCTGCCCAGGCAGCGGCGGCGTCCAGATCGGACATCACCTGCGCGTCCGGCACGCGGCTGACGACCTTGCGGATTTCCTCGAAGCTCTCCAGGTTGTCGACGCGTCCCTGCCGCGCGTACAGATCCGGAGCCACCGCCAGATAGCCGGCCTTCGCCAGCCGGCGGCAGACGTCCTTGATGTACTCATGAACGCCGAAGATCTCGTGCACGACCAGCACCACCGGCCGCGCCGCGCCCTTCTGCGGCATGGCGCGGTAGGCGGGCATCAGGCCGCCCTCGGCCGGGATCTTCACCTCCCCGGCTTCGAGGCCTTCGGTGTCCGTCGTGATCGTCTGCGCGGAGACAGGCTGCACGGCCAGCGCGAAGCCCGCCGTCAGGCTGGTGACGATGAACCCGCGCCGGGCCGTAGGCTCGGGCTCGGGAAAGAGACTCTTCTCATGCTCCCGCAAATTTTGCTCTGACATGGTTGCGCCCCTCTGCTCGTTTCTGAACCCTTCCGATTCTAGCAGGTCGCTCCCAATCCTCCGTCCAGCCCTTGCCGCTGCGGCAGGACCTCCGGCGGAGAGCCGCCAGCCCCTTGGCGTGGATGTCTGATGTTGCGGGGAGCGCGTGGACGCGTACGAGGAGCGCTTCGTCGGACTCCCGGCGCCGGGGCCTTCTCCCGCAAGGCGTACCCACGCTGCCTCCACGAGCCCTGCTGTCTGCGGAGCTTCGGCGACTCCCCCTTCTCCGCCTTCCCCCGCCCGGACCACCGCCGCTGCCCGCTGAACCCGCATTTTCGCGCCGGAGTCTGCGTCCCTTCGAGGGACGATTGCGGTGCACGCCAGTTGAGTCCGGTCCCGCCGGCCTCCTGCTCCTTCGTGGAATGCAGGGCCGCTGCCCGCTTCCCCGCGCATGCGGCCGCGAATGCAGGCGCGAAAGGCCTGCCCGCAAGGATGCCGGCAAAGCGTCGGAGACTGCCCCGCGCTCCGGCGGCGACGGCCCGGGAAAGGGCAGCGAAAACAAACTTCTTCTCTTCTGTTCGGGCTTCTTCCGGCAGCCTTCCTGCCGTTCGTGAAGCGCCGGGGCTTGCCGAAAGACCGGGTCCGGCGGAACGCGGCCCTTACTGCGGGGAAGGTCCGTTGCTGTCCGGCACAATCCTGCCTCGACCTGCCAATGACAGGCCCGTCATGCCGGGTCGGGCGCCGTGCAGCCCAGCCGGCAGACCCGTCTTTGGGCCGCATCAAAAAAATCTGCACCGGATGGTCGGCAGCCAGAATCAGCTTTAGCGAAACAGGGCGAGAGGCCCTGAGAATTCTCGCCAGCCAAAGGATAAACTTCAATGAAACAACTGTTGTCCGTTCTCGCACTCTGCGTGTGTTTCGTGTCGGCTGCCCCGGCTGCCGACATCGTGGAAACCGCTGTCAGCGCCGGCAGCTTCCAGACGCTGGTCAAGGCAGTCCAGGCTGCCGGTCTTGTTGAAACGCTGAAGGGCCCCGGGCCGTTCACCGTTTTCGCGCCGACCGATGAGGCCTTTGCCAAACTTCCGCCGGGCACTCTCGACTCGCTTCTGGCCAACCCGGAGCAGTTGAAGAAGGTCCTCACCTATCACGTCGTGGCCGGCAAGGTGATGGCCTCCGACGTGGTCAAGCTGAAGGAAGCCAAGACGGTGCAGGGAAGCGCCGCGAAGATCAAGGTATCGGGCGGCCAGGTCATGATTGACAATGCCAGGGTGGTGAAGACCGACATCGTCTGCGATAACGGCGTGATTCACGTGATTGACACCGTGATTCTCCCGAAGGAGAAGAAGTACTGAGGCGTTGCGGGCACTGCCTGCCTGCGTGGACGAGGGCCTGCCCTGGGGGCAGGCCCTTCGTGCTTTTCCGGAAACATCCGGACCCGGCAGATCGTATCATCGGAGTGATACCCCTGCGAGGTCTCTGAATCCATGAAGCTGTGGAAGTCTCTAACTGTTCTCTTCACTTTTGCGTTCTGCCTGTCGGCCAATGACGCGGTCGGCCGGTGGAAGCTGGCAGCTAACGCCCCCGACGGCAACACCTATCAAGTGACGCTGGTCGTCAAGGAGGACAACGGCAGGCTGTCGGGCGTGCTCGACAGCGAGCGCGGCGCGATGCCGCTCCAGAACGTCGTTTACGCCAACGGGGAGCTGCGTTTCGACCTCGTGCTGGACATGGGCGCGATTCCCTTCCGCCTGAAAATCGAGGGTGACCGGATTTCCGGCACTCTGACTGCTCCGGATGGCAGCACAGGTTCCGTCACTGGACAGCGCGAGGGCGGCGGCGCGGCTGTTGCCGTGTCCGGGAAATGGGAAATCACCGCGGTGGATCCGGATGGAACCCGGCGCCGGGCGACGCTCGATCTGAAGCAGGACGGCGAGAGGCTGACCGGCGCCATTACGCTGGAAACCGGAGACTCCCTGCCCATCTCGGAAGGCAGGCTGGCTGGCGCCACAGTGAGCTTCAAGATCCCTGTGGGAGACGGCGAAATCGCGGTCTCGGGCAACGTCGCCGGCGATAGCGTCTCCGGTACGTACACCACTCCCACGGGCGAAAAGGGCAAGTTCAGCGGCCAGCGGGCAGGGGCTGCCCAGACCCCGCTCACCGGGAAGTGGAACGTGGTCGCCCGGGACTCCGAGGGCAATGAGCTGCGCTCCACGCTTGAACTGAAAGTGGACGGCGGCCGCCTTTCTGGCGTGATCACCACCGAGAGCGGCGATTCGGCTCCGCTGGTGGACGGCAAGGTGGAGGGCGGCGGTTTCAGCTTCAAGATCTACATCGGCGACGGCAACATCGAGGTGAAAGGGCGGATGGAGAACGGCCGTCTCACGGGCGAATACACGACGCCGAACGGCAGCAAAGGCACTTACGTGGCCACGCGCGGCTAGGCGGGCTGTGCGGCGCCGCGAAGACGCGCGCAGGCGAGCCGATCCATGCGCCCACCGTCCCCCCGCATCGGCTGTTGCGTGCCTGAGAGGGGATAATAGGTGTGGTGCTCTATGAAAACCGTTGCCTTTGCACTTGTTCTGGTGCTTCTCGGCGCCACCATCGCTGCTGCGCAGCAGGCCCATACCGATGATGAGATCTACGATCTTGTCCGCCGCCGCCTGGCAGGCGACCCCGATGTGAAAGGGGGCGCGTTCGACATCGCGGTCGTCAACGGAGTGGTGACGCTCAAGGGCGCTGTCCGAAGCGAGAAAGCAAAGAAAAAGGCGGAGAAACTCGTCAAAAAGATCAAGGGCGTAAAGGGCGTCGACAACCAGCTTGTCATCAAGCCTGCCGGGCTTTAGAAGCATGGATTCCTGGACCCTGAAGCCCGTCGGCGTCGTCCGTTGCAGCGTGGCTGAACGCAAACTGATGCCCGTGTGGGGCGTGCCAGCCAGCATTGAAATCTTCCCGGAATTCGAGCCCGGACTGCACCAGATCGAGAAGCATTCCCATCTCTGGATTCTTGGCTGGTTCGACCGCGGGCTGGGCGAGCGGGAGGTCTTGCAGGTGACGCCGCGCGGAGTGACGGATCCCGGTCCCGACGGCCTGCACGGGGTCTTCGCCGTGCGCTCGCCGGCGCGGCCGAACCCGATCGGACTCACCGCCGCAAGGCTCCTGCGGCGCGAAGGGCGCCGGCTGGAGCTCGACCGGCTCGATTTCCTGGACGGCACGCCGGTGATCGACATCAAGCCCTACTTCATCAACCGCGACCTGATTTTCTCTGCCAGCGGCCGCCAGGTGGGCAAGCCGCGCTCGCGCGAGGATCTTCGCGAAAGCCTTCTCGTGCAGGCCGTGCAGTTCCATGGGCGGCGCGACCCGGACCTGGAACTCGGCGTCCGCATTTTTGAGCATTACCGCGCGGCCGTGCACGACATGAACGATCCCGGCGGCTACCGCGTCGCCGTGCCGCTCGCCCGTCCCGTCCTGTGCGACGCGTTCATGGGCATGACGCGGGCGACGCCCGGCCGCGGCACGCTGGCTTTCCACAGCGAGCCCGTGGTGCGCATCGACGGAACGGCGGAGTACCGGCTGCGGGAAAATCTGCCCGCGGATGTCCTCGCCGCGCCCGAGGAAATGCTGTTTGATTTCCGCCGGATACCGGGCTGAAATCAGGCAAGCATTTTGCGCACGACTTCGCCGTGCACGTCCGTGAGGCGGAAATCGCGCCCCATGTGGCGGTAGGTGAGGCGCGTGTGGTCGAAGCCGAGGCAATGCAGGATGGTCGCCTGAAGGTCGTGCACGTGCACCGGATCCTCGACGACCCCGAAGCCGAGCTCGTCGGTTTTTCCGATCACCTGGCCGCCGCGGATGCCGCCGCCGGCGAGCCACATGGAATAGGCATTCGGATGGTGGTCGCGGCCGATGCTCTCCGGATCCGCGCTATTGCGGATCTCCACGATGGGCGTCCGGCCGAATTCGCCGCCCCAGACCACGAGGGTTGACTCCAGCAGGCCGCGCTGCTTCAGGTCGCGGATCAGCGCCGCCGCGGGCTTGTCGGTCCGCTCGCAGTTCTTGCGGAGGTCCCGGTTCAGGTAGGTGTGCTGGTCCCAACTGGCGTCCATCATCAGCACGAAGCGCACGCCGCGCTCCACCAGGCGGCGCGCGAGGATGCAGTTGGCGGCGAACTGCCGGGTTTTCGGGTCGTCCAGCCCGTACATTTCCCGGATGTGCGGCGGCTCGGTGGAGAGGTCGGCCAGTTCGGGCGCGGCCGATTGCATGCGCCAGGCCAGCTCATAGTTGGCGATGCGGGAGGCGATTTCCTGATCGCCCGTCTCGGACAGATGCTCCCGGTTGAGATCGTTCGCCAGGTCGAGCGCCGCCCGCTGCAGCTCTGGCGTGACGCCTGCGGGATTCGACAGGTAGAGGATCGGATCACCCGAATTGCGGAACAACGTGCCCTGATAATGCGAGGGCAGGAATCCGCAGGAGAAGTTCGATGCGCCGCCGCTGGTTCCGACGCCCGAGCTGAGCACGACGAAGCCCGGCAGGTTCTTCGACTCGCTGCCCAGCCCGTACAGCACCCACGCGCCCATGGTCGGGCGGCCAAGCTGGATGGAGCCGGTGAACAGCAGGGCCTGGCCAGGATGGTGGTTGAAGGCGTCCGTGGTCATCGACCGCACCAGGCAGATGTCGTCGGCGCAGGAGGCGATGTGGGGGATGTAGTCGGAGAATTCGATGCCGCTCTGCCCGTAGGGACGGAACTGGCGCGGCGAGGGCAGGATTTTTGCGTCCTTTTTCGTAAAAGCGAGCCGCAATTGCGAGCCGAGCGATTCGGGAAGCGGCTGGCCGGCATATTTCTGGAGAGCGGGCTTTGGATCGAAAAGATCCATCTGGCTGGGCGCGCCCTCCATGAACATGAAGATGACAGCCTTCGCTTTTCCGGGGAAATGCGGCTTTTTCGGGGCCAGCGGGTTGGCCGTGTCCGCGGTGCGGCCTTCGGCAGCCAGCAGATCCGCCAGACCCATCAGGCCGATGCCGCAGGCGACCTCTTTCAGGAAACGGCGGCGGCAATGCAGTGCGGCGAAGTCGCGCTCATTCATGGCGGCTACTCCCTCGTAATGAACTCCTCCAGATTCAGCAGGGCGCGCGCCGCCCCCACCCAGGCAGCATGCGCCGGATCGAGCGGCAACACCTGCCGGGCCAGCTCCGGGGCGGCGTCGAACCGCTTCTGCTCCTCCCGCAGGAAGCGTTCGACACGTTCGCGCTCGCGGCCCGCAGGCAGCCGGCCAAGAGCCAGCAGGAACGCATGGTCGATGCGGGCTTCCGGCGGCGCCTCGCGGACCACGCGCAGGGCCAGCGCCTGCGCAGCCTCGTAGAAGACAGGGTCATTGAGCAGGTTCAGCGCCTGCAAGGGGGAATTCGAACGCCGCCGCCGCGCGCAAGAAGTGAATGAGTCCGGCATGTCGAAGTTCATCAGCATGGGATAGGGGGCGGTCCGCTGGAACAGGATGTACATTCCGCGGCGGTAGCGCGCCGGGCCGTCGTCTTCCACCCATTTCACGCTGCCGGCATAGCCGAGCTCGGCGACGCCAGCCGGCTGCGGCGGGCGGACGCTGGGGCCGCCTACCTGTGTGTTGAGAAGCCCGGCGGCCGCCAGGGCCGCATCGCGGATGTTTTCGGCCGGCAGCCGCAGCCGCGACTGCCGGGCCAGCAGCGTGTTGTCAGGGTCCTTTTCAATGAGGTCCCGGCGGACGTGCGAACTCTGCCGGTAGGTGGCGGAGGTCACTATGAGCCGCACGATGTGCTTCACGCTCCAGCCCTGGTTCCGGAACTCGCTGGCCAGCCAGTCCAGCAGCTCCGGGTGCGAAGGCGGCTCGCCCTGCGTGCCGAAATCTTCGCTGGTCCGCACCAGGCCTTTGCCGAAAAATTCCTGCCAGATGCGGTTGACCACCACACGGGCGGTGAGCGGATTCTCGTTCGAGACGAGCCAGCGCGCCAGGGTGAGCCGGTTGCGCGGGGCGTCCTTCGGCAGCGGAGGAAGGAAGGCCGGCACGTCCGGCTCCACCGGCAGGCCCCGGGCGCGAAAGTCTCCCTTGAGCGCGATATAGGTCTGCGGCGGCTCCTCAAGCTCCATCATCGTCATTGCCTGCGTCAGGCGCGGATATTCCCGGTCCAGCGCCGCCAGCCGCCGGCGGAATTCGCGCAGGCAAAGAATTTTGTCCACGTCGCGTCCGGGAGTCAAGGGACCGGGATTATTGATGAACTGGTAAAACACTGCCTCATTTTCCCGTTCCGTCCGCCGCTGTTTCCCCTTCCGGATCAGATATTCGAAGCGGTCCAGCATCGGCCGCGTATTGGCGACGGCGAAGTCCCAGTCCGGGTCTTTTCCGGGGTTGTCCATGGCATGGCGGAGTTTTTCTTCCCATTCCTCCTGCAACGATTCGACGTCGAATTCACGGATCAGGGCCTCGCGTTTTGCCAGATATTCCGGCCTTTTTCGCATCCATTCGCCGAATTCGCCCGGCATGGGTGCGTCGATATTCACCTCTTCGCTGCGGTTGAAGAAGGCGAGAAGCTGGTAATACTCTTTCTGTTTCAGCGGATCGTATTTGTGATCGTGGCACTGGGCGCAGCCGGCGGTGAGCCCGAGCCATGCGGTGGCCGTCGTGTTGACGCGGTTGACGAGCTGTTCGAAGCGGCTTTCGGCGGGATCCGTCCCGCCTTCGCGGTTGGTGAGCGTGTTGCGGTGGAAGCCTGTGGCGACGCGCTGTTCGATGGTGGCGCCCGGCAGCAGGTCGCCGGCGAGCTGCTCGATGGTGAACTGGTCGAACGGCATGTCGCGGTGGAAAGCTTCGATCACCCACTGGCGCCAGCGCCAGGCATAGGGCCGTACAAGGTCCTTTTCGAGGCCGTCGCTGTCGCCGTAACGGGCCACGTCCAGCCATGCGCGGGCGCGCTGTTCGGCGTAATGGGGCGAAGCGAGCAGGCGTTCCACCGCGTGTTCGTAGGCGTCCGGGCGGGAGTCGGCCAGGAAGGCGCGGACTTCCTCCGGAGGCGGCGGGAGGCCGGCCAGATCCAGCCAGAGGCGGCGCAGCAACACGCTCCTGGGCGCCTCCGGGGAGGGGGCGATGCCTTCTTTTTCCAGCCGGGCCAGGATGAAGCGGTCAATGGGGTTGCGCACCCAGCTTCGCAATGCAACCGCAGGCGGTTCGGGCCGGGTGATGGGGCGGAACGACCAGTGAGTGTTGGAGACTGCCGCGGAGGCAGGCGCTGCCGGTGCAGAGGCGGCCGGCGGTTTGTCGCGGGCGGGAACGCGCGCGCCCGCCTCGATCCAGCTCCGGAGAACGGCAATTTCGGCCGGACTCAGAGGCGGGCCTGCGGGAGGCATCTGGAAGCCCTTCTTCGTGCTTGTGACCCGCTGCAAAAGCTTCGATTCGTCCGGTCTGCCCGGCACGATCACCGGGCCGGAGTAGCCCCCGGCCAGCATGGCTTCCGGATCATCCAGCCGCAGCCCGTTATTCGAGACGGAAGCATTGTGGCAGGGGACGCAACGCCGCGCCAGAAGCGGCTCGATGTCCCGGCGGAAGTCCGGCGCGGTCTGTGCGGACAGCCCGGCGGCGCACAGAGACAGCGTCAGCGTGGCCCAGCCCCTCATAGTGGCATCATTCTATCGCAGGCTGGGCGCGGTGGAACCACCCAACCGCGTCTCTGCCGGAGGAGCCGGGCAGGGAAGAGGTTTGTGGAAGAGGAGCCTGATTTCTACTCCAGCCCGATGGGCTTGGGCGGGGGCTTGGTGGGGTCTTCTTCTTTCGCCTTCTTCAGGAGCTCATCGAACTTCGCCGAGAGGACGTCCTTCGAAGTCTTCATCTGCTCGAAGGATTTCTGGAAGGCTTCCTCGCGCCGCTTCTCGGCCTCCTTGATCAGGCTCAACCCCTGCTGGATGTCTTCGATCGCCTTCGGCTTCGGCTTCTCCCGGAAGCTGATGACGGACCTGAGGGAGGCATTCACCTTGAGCGTCGCGCCACAGCACGGGCACTCGAGCTCGAACGTGTCGCCTTTGTCGCCTTTGGGCATGGCAACCGATATTGTACTCCGAATGGTCGTTGGGAGCCTGCCAACGGGCTGCGGAAGCGGCCTGCGCCCGGCGTTGCGCCGGACCCGTTCGATACACTGGGTTCGTGATTCATCCGCATGTACTGATCTCGGACGAAATCCTGCCTGCGGACCACGCCTGCCTGCGCCCCGGGCAGGTGGGCCTGTTCTCCGGCTGGGGCATTTTCTCGACGATCCGCGTGATCGGGGGCGTGCTGTTCGCCTTCGACCGCCACTGGGCCCGCATGCGGCGCGACGCCGATATGCTGCGCGTGCCGTTCCCATGGACTCCGGCGGAGCTCGAACAGAAGCTGCTCCAGCTTGTGGAAGCCAACCGCGCCTACGATGCGGCGCTTCGCGTGCTGGTGATGCGCAACCGCGGCACGGTGTGGGAGGGCCCGGGTGTGGCCCGGGATTACGAGCTGGTCGCCTTCACGGCGCCGCGCACCCGTTGGGGCGAGAGCGCGCGGCTGGGCATCGTCGCCCACGCGCGGCACGCCGCCTCGCCTTTCGCCGGCACCAAATCTGCCTCATGGGCGATGAACCTCGTCTGGTACGAAGAGGCGCACGCCCGCGGGCTGGATGAAGTCATTCTGCTGAACGAGAAAGGCGAGGTGAGCGAGTGCACCTCTGCCAATGTGTTCGCCGTCTTCGGCAGGGAGGCGGCCACGCCGCCGATCGAATCGGGCTGCCTGCCGGGGATCACGCGCGAGCTGCTGCTGGAGGCTGTCCGCGTGCCGGGCGTCCGCATCGTGGAACGCGCGCTGACGCTGGACGATCTGGAAAGGGCCGACGGGCTGTTCATCACCTCCACGACCCGTGACATCCTCCCGGTGGCTTCCGTAGAAGGCCTGTCCATCCGCAACGACTGGACGGTAGCAAGGGAGCTGGCGCAGGCGTTCGCCGACTACCAGGAGCAATATGTGGCCGGGGCCCTGCGCCGGGCTGCCACAGCAGACTGACGTTGACGGGACAGGGAATCAAATCAGAAGCCGACAGACGGGACTCGGGAAACGCCGGCTGTCCGGAGCATCGCCGCCGGAGGGCGCGCAAAAAGGTTGTGGGCCCGCCATCAGCCGGGCTCAACCCTTGCGGGGAGCCGCACAGCCCTGGCAGGCCCACAAAAATGGTTCCAAGTGACCCGCGGACTCAGCTTGCTCCCCAACCCGTCTAGACGGGCTTGAGCGTGGCGCCTCTGGCTGACCGGGCACCCCTGGTCTCGCGCTCCCCAGCCCCGGGATTTGCCCGGAACCGGTTCAACGCGCGAAACCGTGCCAGCGACTCAGCCAGCGCGAAGCCGGGAACTCGAAGCGGCCTTTCTCTCGCCCGCATGGACGCTGCCGTTGCCGGCATGCCCCGGCGGGGTCACCGATCCTGGCCTGCCTCTTCGCCTCCATTGACGCCTGCCAGCGAACCCGGTCCGCCTTGACCTCCCTCCTCGGATGCCTCGAGGACCTCCGGGGAGATCTGCGGCCAAGACCCGTTGTCCACCAGCGCGACGCCAACCCGGAAAGCCCGAACCTTTCGACCGCTCCCCTCCGGGGTTTTCGCCCCTCGGGATCAACGCGCGCCGGAAGGCTTGCTTCCTCGGCGGCTTACCGTCCGGAACGCCCGATTGCCCATCGCTCCCCGGCGGCGTTTTTTGTTTTCACCACCGGATCATCGTTCCGGGCTCGCTACGTTCCCTTCGGCTCGCTGTTCCGTGAACCTCTTGGAACCATCTCCAATATGCATCAGCCCCCGGGAAGTGTCAACAGAAATCGAACTGAAACACGCCGTCCGGGATCAATTTTATTTCCTTTGTTTACAATAACTTGAATCTATGCGACTGTGAAAAGCCTGTGCAAAAAACGTGAATGCGGAAATTTGTTTTTTTCAGCTTGGCGCGCTTCGCCGCCGCGCCCTACGCTTTCTACCGCCCCTCGCGGCCGTGGCGCCGTCCCCTGCCCGGGATTTCGGCGCAGCGCCCCGGAAAGCAGCAGAGAGCGCACGGGACGGTTCCGGCTGACGCAACCAGCATTGGCCTGCGTCTGCGGACTTGCGTTGCGAGGCGCCTCAGGCTGAATCCGGGCAAAGCTCCGCCTGCGACACAAAAGGCGAGAATCAGCCTGCTGCGCGATCCCTGAAATCTGCCGTTCTGGCCAAGGCCAGGCAGAATCGTCAGGCGGGATCGTCCGGATGGAAAGAGGAAGGAGCGCCCGGGCCCAAAGGCGGGCGGAGGGATTGCACAGCGGTCTTCACCGCAGGCGGGCGTTGAGCTTGCCCACCATCTTCTCGAAGCGCGCGCGCTGCTCCGGGGTCAGCACCCGGAGGATCCGCTTCTTGCCTTCCGCGCGGAAGTCGTCCATCTGGCCCTGGAGATTCTGGTAGTAAAGGACGAACTCGTCGAGAACCGTCTCAATCTCGGCAGCCTGTTCGGGCGTGAGATTGAGTTCCTTTTTCATCATGTCGAGCGTCCATTCGCGGCCGCCTGCGCTCCATGCGGCGGCTGCGGGCACGCGCGGAGCGAACATCCGCATTCCCAGAGCGCCTGCGGCAGCCCCGCAGAGAAAGACCAGCAGCAGAACGGCGAGCACGCGGGGCGTGTGCCAGGTAGGCCCGCAATCGCTGGCTGCGCTCCGGACGCTCATGGCGTACCCCCGTGCATCCCAGGCATCAATCCGATGATACAGGCAGCGAGGGCGCTTCGTCACCGTTCTCGCCCATGCTCACGAGATGGGTGAGCACGACGGCGCGGTCATGGCCAGGATCGACGCCTGGCGCATCGGGCAGATCAATGGCGAAAACGACCATCGGGTTGGTTTCATCGATGGCCGGTTGTCCCGGCCCGTTCCAGACGGCCACGCTGAGCACGACCAGCAACGCCAGCGCAGCGTAGCTCAGGCGGCGTCCAAAGGCGGGTTCCAGAAACACCGACCAGATGGACGACGCCCGCTCGGCCTCGATGCGTGCCCAGACCCGTGCATAAAAGCCGGGCTTCGGGCCCACCGGCCGCGGCGGGCGCAGCTCGCTCAACATCGCCTGCTGCGCGGGGAGTGCGGCCACCAGCCGGCGGCATTCCCCGCAGACTGTCACATGGTGCTGGAAGGCGGCCAGCCGCTGACCGGCGAGCGTGCCTGCCAGATACTCTTCCAGCCCGTCAACCACTGGCTCATGCATGGATTTCTTCCCTCGAATCACATTGCCCTGGCACCGGCCTCTGCGGGAGTCTGTCCGCGGCGGGCGTCGCAACCCGGTCCGCGCCCGCCCTCTGCGGGTGCGCTCCCTTCCAGCCGAACATCCTACCCGAACCGCGGCGCCTGCCATTGCGACACACCGCCAGCCAGGCTGTCCGGCGCGCGCTGCGGGTCCGCGATTCCATATCTCACCCCTGCTCGACCTTCAGCGGCAAGCCCTTCCGCTTCATGAGACGTTCCGCTGCTTTCAGCAGTTTCTGCCTCGCACGGAAGAGCTTCACCTTGATCGTGTTCTCGTTCATGCCCGTCATGCGGGCCAGCTCCTCCACCGAGTGTCCCTCGACTTCCTTCAGCAGCATCAGATTGCGGTCCTCGGGCGAGACCTTCTCCAGCAGCTTCAGAACCAGGTCGCGCCGTTCAAGCTGTTCGTCGATCAGCGGCGCCGTGTCGGGCTCGCTGCGCTCCATGCCCGGGGTCTCTTCATCGCCGA
This sequence comes from Bryobacteraceae bacterium, assembly GCA_025056865.1. Classification (GTDB taxonomy): domain Bacteria; phylum Acidobacteriota; class Terriglobia; order Bryobacterales; family Bryobacteraceae; genus JANWVO01. The sequence goes on along the minus strand of JANWVO010000058.1, from coordinate 130,833 downwards.
GGTCGCTTTCGTAAACCAACTTGCGGACACGGCGCTTGCGCAGATAGTCGTAGCACTCGTTGACGGTGATCTTGTAGATCCAGGTCAGCAGCGAGCTGCGGAAGTCGAAGCTGCCGATGGAGAAATAGATCTTGGTGAAGACCTGCTGGGCGATGTCTTCGGCATCGTTGTGGTTGCGGAGGATGCCGTAGATGATGGAATAAACCTTGTTCTGATAGCGTTCGACCAGCTCGCGGAACGCAGCTTCGTCGCGCTCCTGAATGCGCCGCACGAGGGCGGCCTCTTCTGAGAGACGGTTCTCCACTCGCGTGCTACCCTGGCCGGTGGATGCAGCCCGAATTCCGCCCGCCGGGAATGGGAGGACGCCAGCGTGTCCGCTCATACACTCGACCGACGCACGCCAAACCCATGCGGTTTCAGCAGAAAAGCGCTCATGCCGGCGGCAGCCGCCGCGAGCGTCGGGCCCAGTGGCCCCGGCACTCCCTACCATACCAGATCCCGGAAGCCCCGCCACGCCTTCGTGCATCTCACATGATGAAAGCCGCCGCATGGAAGGGCGTGCTACAATCCGAATCAGGATAAATTTGTAGGAGGTTTGGAACCTCATGATCACATTGACCCCCACCGCCATTGCCAAGGTGAAGGAGATCCTCGAGATGCAGGATCCCAAGCCGGCGGGGCTGCGCATCGCCGTGGTCGGCGGTGGATGCTCCGGGTTCACCTACTCGATGGCGTTCGAAAACAACCCCGGGCTGCTGGACAAGACCTATGATTTCGACGGTCTGAAGGTTTTCATCGACCAGGCCAGCATGCTGTACCTGGACGGCGCCAAGGTGGACTACGTGGAGACGCTCGAAGGTTCGGGCTTCAAATTCGACAACCCGAACGTGCGTTCCACCTGCGGCTGCGGCTCCAGCTTCCAGGCCTGACCCTCTTCGTGCCGCGAGATGCTGCCGGGCGGCGTAAGCCGCCCGGTTTTTGCTTTTCCGGCGCGGCTCCCGCGATGATGGAGGCGATGCAGCCCCCCATCGATCTCTCCCACCTGACGACCGAGCAGCGCAACCCGCGCTCGCACGGGCTGGACGCGATGCCCACGGTCGAGATGCTCCGCGTCTTCAACGAAGAGGACCGCACGGTGGCAGAAGCCGTGGCCAGGGCGCTGCCCGCCGTGGCTGCGCTGGTGGATGCCGCGGCAGAGGCGCTGGCGGCAGGCGGCCGGCTGTTCTACATTGGCGCGGGCACCAGCGGGCGGCTGGGCGTGCTGGATGCCAGCGAGTGTCCGCCGACATTCAACGTGCCCGAGGATCTGGTGACCGGCCTCATTGCCGGCGGCGACCACGCCCTGCGCCATGCGGTGGAAGGAGTGGAAGACCGTCCCGAGGAAGGGGCCGCGGATCTTGAACGGGCGGGGTTCCGCCCGCGCGATTTTCTGGTCGGCATCGCTGCCAGCGGTCGCACGCCCTACGTGCTGGGCGCCGTGGACCGGGCTGCTGCGATGGGCGCGCCGACCGGCGGAATCTCCTGCTGCGAGAATGCCGAGCTTTCCGGGCGCGTGCGCTATCCGGTGGAGGTCGTCACCGGGCCGGAGGTGATCGCTGGTTCGACGCGGCTGAAGGCGGGCACGGCCACCAAGATGGTGTTGAACATGATCTCCTCCGGGGTGATGGTGCGGCTGGGGCTCGTGTACTCCAATCTCATGGTGAATGTGCAGCCGAGGAACGCGAAGCTGGTGGACCGGGCGCAACGGATCATCATGGAGGTGGCGCAGGTGGAGCGGGAACGGGCGGCCCGGGCGCTGGAGGAGTCGGGGATGGATGTGCGGCGGGCGATTGTCATGGCGCGGCTGGGCGTGGGACGGGACGAGGCGGAGCAGTTGCTGGCGCGGGCGGGCGGGCGGCTGCGGGCGGTGATCGGATGAGGGGAAACGGGCGGCAGGAGTTTCATGCTGCCGACTGATGGCCGGAAACAGGGGCATGCCGGTCAGGCGGCGTGTCCGCCGAGGGTCCGCGCGGAGCGGAGACAGGGCGGATTGGAGTGAATGCGCCGCACGGGCGGGCTCACGGAAAGAAGCGCGCCTGAGGGGAAGTCGGCGCAAAGGCCTTTCGAAGGGTCCTGGCCGAAGGTGCAGGTTCCGGGGAGTCCTGCGTGGCGTGACAGCGGCAGATTCACGGGGCTTGTCTCCGGCGGGAGCCGGGGGCGGATCCGCGGGTACGCGCCTCGCGATCTGCCCGGGGAGCTGCCCGGATGGCGCTGCGCGGATCCGGCGCGGGGCTTTAGCCGCAGAGGTGGATGGCTGGCGGCTCCGCGGCGAGCACTGCGGGGTCAAAGGCGCGCGCGGGTTCGTAGCGCTGCCGGGCCACTGCGCGCCAGCCTTCCAGCAGCGTGCGGACCACCTGTTCGGCTTCGGCCAGGGGCTGGTCCTGCTGTTCGAAGTTGCCCTGCCGGATGCGTTCGAACAGGAAGTCATACAGGGCGAGCAGCCGCTGGGCGAGCTCCGCGCCGCCCTCCGGTTTGAGCGACTGCGCGAGTTCGGCGAGGATTTCGAAGGCGCGGGTGACCGAGCGCGCGCGGGCCTGGGCGTCTCCGACAGCCAGGTGGCGGCGCGCTTCGCCGAGGCTGGCCAGCAACTCTTCGTAAAGGATGACGATCAGCTCGACAGGGTCCGCGCCGAGCACGCGTTCCGCCAGATGATCTCCGTATGGGTTCGCCGTCATGCGACATTCTTCCTGCTGTTCGGAATTTCAGATCTACGGCTCGCCTATTCCTTCAGGTCTTCCGCAAGACGCAGCAGATACTCGGGCGGGATCTGCTGGATGACTTCCTTCGTTTCGCGGTCAATGATTTTCACCACCGGACGCCGCGTCTCGCGGTCGACGCTGATGGCCAGTTCGCTCTTCTCGCCGAACAGGCGCGCCTCGTTGACCGCCTCGACGGCGCGCACGAGCTGGACCTGCTCGGCACGCATCTGCGGCGTCAGGGGCGTGGCCGGGCTGACCGAGGTCAGCTCCGGCAGAGGATCAATTCTGCGGACTTCCACGGGACGCCTCCTTCCAGAGCCGGGAGCGGCTCCCGCTGTTCGCATCGGCTGCGGTGCGCAGGGCTTGAGAGAAAATGCGGCGGGCGCGTCAGGCGGGCGGACCGGCTGGAGGAGGTGCGGCTCAGGCCAGATTCAGCACTTCCTGAAGGACGCCCCGCTGCTGCTCGATCTTCTTCTGCAAGAGCATGATCGCGTAAATGAGCTGTTCGGGGCGCGGCGGGCAGCCGGGCACGTAGACGTCGACCGGAATGACCTGGTTGACCGGAATCAGCGCGTAGTTATTGAACACGCCGGTGGAGGTGGCGCAGGCGCCCATCGAGATGACCCACTTGGGCTCAGGCATCTGCTGGTAAAGCTGCCGCACGACCGGAGCCATCTTGTTGGACACGCGCCCGGCGATGATCATCAGGTCGGCCTGGCGCGGGCTGCCGCGGAAGACTTCGGCGCCGAAGCGGGCGATGTCGAAGCGCGAGGCGCTCATCGCCATCATCTCGATGGCGCAGCAGGCCAGCCCGAACGTCATCGGCCAGATGGAGTTCTTCCGGCCCCAATTGATGACGCTGTCGACCGTGGTCAGCAGGATGCCGGAGTCGCGCGCGAAGCTGCCTTCGCGGTCGATGCGATCGAAAAGCCCCTCGGGAAGCTCGCCCAACTGGATCTGGTTTTCGCGGATCGTGCCGTCCATCGCAGGTCCCTCTATACCCTTTCAGATTACCGTAGCCGGGCGCGGGCGTCAGGAAGAGTCCTCAGAAGAACAGGCTCCATGTGACGTTGGCGATGAGGGCGTCGGCGACGCGCGGCGTGATGGCGGCGCCGCGCGTCCAGGTGAGCGCGCCGTTGAGGTAGTTTCCGGGCGAGAGCCGGATGCTATACGAAGCGGTGACGGCCGAGGATCCCTCCCAGAAAGGCCTTCCCTCCACCCGCAGGGCTTCCAGCCTTGCAGGGCTGTGGCCGAGCCGGGCGACGACAATCGATGCGACGTCGTGCGGGCGGCTGGCGCGGGGACCCATCCAGTAGACGCGCCCCTCCCAGTAGCGGTGATAGGCGTTGAAGCGCGCCGGCGCGCCCATCACCGTGCCTCCGGCGAACATGCCGCGCGCGGGACGGCCTGCGTCGGGCTGAAGGACCTGGAAGTCGGCCAGCAGATACAGGCTATGATTGCCGTGCTCGCGGACGCCGCTCGCGAGATTGCGGTAGCGGGAGTGGTTATACAGCAGCCCGGCGCGGATCCACTTCTGGCGCCGGGTCTCCGTGGCCGCCTGCCGAAAGCCAAGCTCGTGGATCTGCAAAAGCCCGTTGCCGTGCGGCCGGAAGCGGAAGCCGGTGGCATTGCGGCGCGCCGTGGCCGCGGCGCCGTCGGGATCGAGGCTGCGCTGCGCGGCGGACTTGACGTAGAAGGCGCCGGGCAGGCGCACGCGCACGTTCAGCGTGGGCGCGGGCAGCGTGAAGAACGACATGCCGGTCAGATAGGGGATGACGGCATAGACGCCCTGCGCGCCGGCGGCGAGCGAGCCGCCGATCTGCATGCCGATGAACTCGAGGTCGTTGATGTGGTAGCCGGCCTTCAGCTCGACGCGCTCCTCGCCCCAGGCCTTGTAGATGTGCAGCCCGGTCATGCCGAACATCGGCGGGCCGGAGGGACGCCAGGTGTTGCCGCGGTAGCCGAAGGCCACATGCAATTGCGCGTTGCGCAGGCCAAGCTGGCGCAGATCGGATGTAAGGATGCCATGGACGCCCCAGATGGCCGTTGGGCGGTGGCCGATGTAGGCCTGTTCGCTCTTCGGCGCCGGAGGATCCAGCAAATTCATGCTGGCGCGCGGAATGGAGTTCATGCGGAACGCCAGTCCCTGCGAGGCCAGCGCCTGGCGGAACTGCGTGCCTGCGCCCAGAATCGTGTCGTCGAACCCCGGCATGCGGATGGCGGCGCCGACGAGGTTCAGGTGCTCGAAGCTGGCCGCGGCGCGGCCGTCGCCGCCCGGCGTCTGGGCGGCGGCGCCGAGAAGCATGGCGGCACAGAGCGCAGCCTGGGCAGCAGTGCGGGAGATCCTTGCAGGCATCACTGCTATCCAAGGTAGCGGGCGCGCCCGGCAGGACGTGAACCGGATTGTGCGGAATATTTGCCTGATCCTGCCGCGATGCGCAGCTCCGTTCACGCGGCAGTCTCCGCGCCGGTTTCACGCGCGAACTCGCGCAGGCGGGCGGCAGGGCGCGCGGCCGTTTCCGGCTCGCGGGCCGGCGCGTCGTGTTCCTCCGGGGGTCTCTTTCGAGGTGGAACAGTTGCGGGGCGCTGCCCGAGGCATGGCGGCATCTCCACGGACCCCGGCGGACGGCCTCGAAGCGCTGCTCGAGGCAATGGAAACACCCGCGCTGCGGCGAGGGAGCTCCGTGCCGGAGCGAGGCGCCGGGGTCCAAGCCGTCGAGTGCGAGGTTCTCAGGCAAGCGGGCGCGGGCGAGGGCGGCGAAGGTCGGCGGCTGGCGCCGGGGCTGCATGGCCCCCGGGCCGGCGGCGGACGCAGCGGCAAGCCGCCGCCGGGTTCAGAGGTTTTCGGTGTAGTGGATGGGGAGGTTCTTCCGCCCCTGCCAGTGTCTCCCCTGGCGGCCAACGGGAACATCGCAGAGCGCCACAACTCGTGAAAAATTGACTCCTTGCGGAAAAATCCTGCCGCCATTTGGGATTGTTCCGCGCCGCATTTTCGAATACGCTCTCTCTGGCGGCTTCCGGACGGAGCCGCAATCCGGAGGAACATCATGAAGGCGCATCCTCTGATCCTTCTGTGGGCGCTCCTGCCTGCCGCCGCCGGGGAAAGTGCCGGCGGGAGGCCTTATCCCGCCCACGGTTTCGTGGCCTGCGGCGGCGGGCCGCACATCGAAAAGGCGATCGCAGGGACACTCGTGTGCCAGGCGGGAGTCGAGGCGTTCGTCATGCGGCGGCTCACGGTCGGCGCGGACGTTGGCGTAGAGCGCTATTTCTCAGCGGCCGGATTTCCGCGGATTCCAACGGGAATCCGGATGGATATTCTGCTGGGATGGCATTTCGTGCCGCGGGAAAGCGGTGGAAAATGGGCGCCCTTTCTTCTGATGGGATGGAACACTTCGAACCGGAATGCAGAGGCCGTGTACGGACAGGGAGTCGTGAGTTTCAGCGCCGGGGCGCATTACTGGGTTCGGCGCCGCGCGGGCCTTCGGTTCGAATTCCGGTCTTATATGGCTTACTGGAAGATCGCCCATGCGGAATGGACAGCAGGCGTGGCGCTGCGGTGAGGCGGCCTGTTCCGGCGGGCGTGCACGGTTGCAGACGTGTGGCGGGGGCGTTATGCAGGAAGGAACGGAGATGGAGCCGCCGTGCGGATGGCATTCCCTGACCCTTCGCGGCAACCCGGCTTCTACGCCGCCTGGTATCTGCTGATCAGCGCCGGCTTCGCCCTGCTGGCCGTGCGGGGCATGCTGCGGGGCCACCGCCGGCGGCTGACGGTGTTCCGCTGGATTGTGAGCGCCGGCTTTCTGCTGCTGGCTGCCCTGTTCCTGCTGCCATGGTGGCGCGCGCAACGGCTGAGGAAGAGGCAGCCGCCGCGCTAGTGCGACAGCCCCCTGTGGCTGCGGCGGATCAGCACGAGCATCTTCAGGTTGATCACGAGGAAGCGCACGATCTGCCAGGGGAGGAAGGTGCGCAGGAAGCGGGTCCACCAGGTGGGCCTGGTGGCGTAGAACCAGGGCCGCAGATGGGGCGGCAGAGTCTCGTTCGTGCTCATGGCGTTACTCCGGAATCATCCACCAGCCGGGCCGCAGCCTGGCCTTGTAAAGGAACATGTGGTGGAGGATGATCTTGATCCAGTGGCCGGCGAGGCCGATTTCGCCGAAGGTGTAGTTCAGGTCGCGGCCGTACTCGGGGTACCGCTCGTAGTCGGGCACGATGGGGAACACGGTGATCGAAGCGGCGGTACCGGTGAACGGGTTCGCGCCGGCGCTGGCAACGCAGGCTGCGCCCATCTCGGCCATGGAAGCCGTGTGCGTCGGCCCGGGCGCGCCACGGAGCATGTCGGCGATGCTCGAGGCCACCGCCTTGCCGATCATCGCGGAAGGCATGCCGGTGCGGGGCGGGGCGGGCGAAATCATCAGCCCGTCGCGGTTGGTGCGGAGCCGCGAGATCGGGTGCGGCGGGGCGAAGGCGATGCCGGCGGCGAAGAGGTTTTCATAGGCCGGGCTCTGGTAGTAGCGCGGCCAGTCGCGGGCCTTCCACTGCTCATACGGCTTGGGCGTATAGTCCGCATCGACCTTCATGAAGCCGCTCGGCGCGAAGACGCGGTCCGTGATGTCGCTGCCGTCGCGGGCGAGGGCCTTCATGTCGACGCCCCGGAAAGGCGGCAGCAGCATGGCGAAATCGAAGCGGACTTCGCGCTCCTCGCCGTCCAGCGTGAGCACGTCGGCGCGTCCGGGCTCCACCTGCCGCACGTGGGCGCGCGTCAGCCAGTCGATCCGGCGCTCGGCGAACAGCGACTCGTGGAAGATCTTGCTGGGAGTGATGTAGCCGCCGCGGCGGATGTGCAGGCCGTCGATACCGAAATCACCCAGCTCGTACTCATTGGTCAGATACAGGATTTCGGCGCGGTCGCGCACGCCGCGGGCTCGCAGCTCGAATTCCAGATTGACGATGTATTCGAATGCCGCGCCCTCGCAGGTGCAGGAGCCGTGGCCGACGCCGACGACGAACTTCCGCCGTTCGCCGCGCTTCATCCGTTCGACCTCTTCGAGGAACGCGCGCGCCGTCTCCTCTGCGTGGTCGGCGGTGCAGACCGAGAGGCTGTTCTTGCCTGGTCCGAGGCCGGGCGTAGCCTCGAAATTCAGCTTCGGCCCGGTGGCGTTGATCAGAAAATCGTACCGGATTTTCTCGCGCTGCCCGCGCCGGTCCGGACGCGTCCATTCCACTTCCACCGCAGGCGTGGGGCTTTCGGCATCGCCTTCCGGCCACAGGGCGACCGCCCTGGCCTGGCGGAAATCCACGCCGGCCCGCTGATAGACGGGCGCCAGGGGAAAGACCACCTGCTGCTTCTTCAGCAGGCCGACGCCCACCCAGATGTTGGAGGGAATCCAGTTGTATTCGGCCATCGGCGAGACGACGACCACGTCATCCCGCTTTGGCAGCCAGCGGCGGAGGAACGCGGCCGCCGTATGGCCAGCCACGCCAGCACCCAGCACCACGACGCGAGCCATCCTTGCGCACCTCTCTGCGCCCGGTAGATGCGTGCGCCGGGATTCCGTGACAGAGGATTTTGTCACGCCTGGCACTGCCGCCGCGTCTGATGTAGCGTGGGCGAACCTTCCGTTTATCTGCACGATGAGCCGGACGCGCTGCGATTCGAGGTGCGGGGCCGTCTGGACCGCCGTGCAGCCGCGGAGATCCTGGCGTCGGCGGCGACGGCGGCCTCGATGCGCAACGGGCGTCCGCTGGTCATCGATCTCCGCCGCGTGGAGGCGATGGATGAGGAAGCGCCTGCCATGCTGGCTGCGGCTTCGGCGCCGGAGCCGGTGTTCCTTCTGGGCGACGCGCAGATCGAGCCGGTAGCGGCCGCAGTGGCGCGGCGGCCGCAACTGGTGCGCGAATCGCCGCTGCCGCGGCTGCGCCGGTGGTGGTGCGCGCTCCTCGGCCGCCTGCGGCCGGGCTGCTGCTGCCGCATGTGCCTGACGCAACGCGTCTGGAGCCTCTGAGTCGTCAGTCCGCCATGGCCCGCATGGCGGGGCTGAGCCATTCCTGCAACTTGCCGGTTTCTCCCTGAAACAGCAGCCGGGCGGCGAGGCCGTGCGCGTCGGCCAGCCGCTTCGCCGTTCGCAGCGGCGCCACGCAGAGAGCGGTGGCCCACGCGTCGGCCGCCATGGCGCTTTCGTGAATCACGGTGGCACCGGCCACAGGCCCGTCGATGGGGGCGCCCCGGGTCGGGTCGATCAGATGGCTGACGGAGCGGGAACCCAGCCAGCGGCGCTGCACCCAATCGCCCGAGGTCGCCACCGCACATTCGTGCAGAGCAAGAACCGTTTCCGCCGTGCTGCCGGACGCGTGCAACGGAGCTTCCAGCGCCACCCACCAGGGGAGGCCATCCGGCTTGACGCCGAAACCCGACAGTTCCCCGCCGATCTCGACTAGCGCCGCGGCCACGCCGCAGCGCCGCAGCCATGCAGCCACTGCATCGACGGCAAAACCCTTGGCGATGCCGCCCAGATTCAACTCCAGGCCGCCGGGCTGCCAGGCTGCCTTCCGCGCTGCATCCAGCCGCAGCTTCTGCCAACCGCAGCGGTCCACTGCCGCCGACAAGGCCGCCTCGTCCGGAAGGCCGGGGGCAGGTTCCGGGCCGTGGCCCCAGAGATCGATGAGGCGGCCGAGGGTGGGGTCGAACCAGCCGCAGGTGGCGGCCGCCATCTCGAGACTGACGCGCAGCACCCGGAACAGATCATCCGGCACCGCCACCCAGGTGTGCGGCGCTGCGCGGTTATAGCGGCTCAGGTCGCTGTCCGGATCGTAGTGACTCATCTGCCGGACGACCGAATCGAGCCGCTCGAGGATGCCCTGCCCGATCGCCTCGTGCCTGGCCGCGCAGGCAGGCGTCGCGTAGGCGGTCGCCTGCCAGGTGGTTCCCATTGTCCGCCCCTGCCACCGCAACTCGATGCGCGCTTCGGGATGAGGCCGCGGCGGCGGGCCTTGCGGAATGAGGACTCGCCGCCTGGCTATTGGGGCAGGACTTCCAGAGTGACGACGCACGTGGCGCGGCTGCCTCCGCTCTGGGGATTCCCTTCGCCCGCCGTGGCCTGAAGCCAGTAGTATCCCGGGGCAGGGAAGCGGATCCGGACGCGGCCGTCCGGTCCGCTGACCAGCTTCTGTTCGAATGGCTTCTCGGCATGCCGGCCAGCTCCCAACGCGACCGTGAGTTCGGTTCCGGGCGCGGGCGCGCCATCCCGGACCAGCACAAATACTGCCTCCTCGCCAGCCACGAGATCATTGGGATGCGTTTCGGGCAGGATCTCCAGCCCGGCGCCGGCGGTCCTGAGCACGTCCCGGCTGGGCTTGCCGAGCGTCACGTAGGTCTCCACACGCATCTCCATCCGCGACACCTGAAGACCTTCGGCCTGCGATGGCACACTTCCGCTCATCTGTTCAGGCGAGCCCCGCCAGCGCCGGATTTCGCCGTTCTCCTTCCAGCTCGCCATCACGCTGCGGTTGACAACGGAGATGCGGTAGGTGCCGGCTGCATCCAGCTTCAGGTCGAAGCTGGAGCGGAACTGGCCGGTGTGCAGATTGGACGGCGCGAGCCTGCGGCCGCCCGGCCCTTCGATGACGATCCCGTCCAGCCGCAGCGGCCGGTGCTCGAACACGAACAGCGTGTTGGAGACAGCAGCATCGATGGTGACCCAGGCCTCTGTGCCGCTGAGAACCGTGGAAGACGGAAGCAGCCACATCCGGTGCGCCTCGGCCGCCGGAGCCAGCAGCACCGCCGCAACAAGAATCATAAGAAATGTTTTTTCCCGCAGCATGGCATTACCTCTCCCCGGAAACGGCAATCTCCACCACCCCGAGCTCCGCCCTGCCCTGGAGTCGGCCGCCTTCGATGCGGCGCCCGTCCCACCGCAAAGGTCCGCGAAGAACCTCGCGGCCGCCCAGCTCGCGGGCCGCCTCGGCCACGAGCACGTACTCGCCCGGGGGCAGCGCGCCCGGGCTGACCGGGGCCACGTGGCGGCCAGGCGCGCGCGTCGGGCCCGTGACGCCGTCGACCGGCAAAGTCAGCTCCCGGCCCACTTTGCGCCACCAGGCGCGGAGGTCCTTCAGCCAAGCCGTCCCCTCCTCGCCCTGGCCCCGTTTCGGCCGGGTGTCGTACCACACGGCCAGATTGGCGACGAAAGAACCATCCGGCTTCTCGAGCCAGAGGGCGACGTACGGGCGGTGGTATTCGGCCACTTCGATTCGCGGGATTTCCACGGCGGCCTGCCATCGGGCAGGGCCCGCAGGCTGCATCATTCCGGCGGCGGCCAGCGCCGCCCAGCGTTTCCTCATCTTCAAACAACCTCCCACGGAAATGTTTCCTATCGGTGAATGAACCACAACGCCACCAGCGCAGGCAGCAGCAGCCCGGCCACAGCCGCCGGCCACGTCATCGGCCGGCGCGGCGCGTGCAGGGCGAGAAGGCCCAGCCCGGTCAGGCAGAACACGGCGCAGGCGGCGGCGAAGACATCGAGGAATACCGACCAGGCGCGGCCGGTGTGCCGCCCCTTGTGCAGGTCGTTGAGGTAGGCGATCCAGCCGCGGTCCGTTCTTTCCATGTGAACGGCGCCGCTGTCCAGATCGACGGTCAGCCAGGTATCCCCGCCGGGGCTCGGCAGGCTGGCCATCAGCTCGCTCCCCTGCCGCTCTAGCTGGGCGCGTTCCAGCCGGAAGCCCAGCGACTGGCGGAACCACGCCGCGGCCAGCTCCCGCGAGGCGGGAGAGTCTTCGAGCAACGCCTGGCGCACGGCCTGGGGCGCCACCGCCTCCCGCACCTGCACCCGCGGCCGCGCCGTGATGCTGCCGGCATGGTTCAGCGTGACGCCGGTGAAGGCGAACAGGAGCATGCCCGCCAAGGAGAGCGCCGAGCTGACCCAATGCCAGAGCCGAAGCTGCTGCCAGAGGCGGGCCTTCCAGCCGGGCCGGGCCGGCGCCGGCCGGCTGGACGGCGCAGGGGAGCGACGGAATGCCGGATTCATGCCGCAGCGCCACCTTCAGAAGCGGTAGCTGAGCCGCAGCGTGGCCGACCGCGGCGGCGCCTGCTCCATCGAAGCCCCGGTCGTGGCGTTGATCCAGATCCGGCGGTCCGTCAGGTTCTCCACCGAAAGCGCCCAGTCCCAGTGGCGGTTCAGGCGATAGCCGAGGCTGGCGTCCACGCGCGTGTAGGCGGGCAGCAGCAGCGGATCCGGAGCGCTGAACGTGCGGGCGCCGTTGCTGCCGAAGCGGCGGCCCTGATTCAGCAGCGCCAGCGAGGCGCTCCAGCCTGCCAGCCGCCCCTCGGTGCGCTCATACAGCAGTTGCGCGTTCCAGCTCCAGCGGGGCGTTTTCTCGGCGCGCGAGCCGGGGATCGCCAGTGTCGAAGCGGCGCTGGCCGGGCCGGTGCCCGTGTACCAGGCCTCGGTCCACGCGGCGCCGCCCCGCAGGAACAGGTCGTGCAGCAGCCGCGTTTCCACGCTCGACTCCACGCCGCGCCCGCGCCTTGTCCCGGCGGCCACGTAATAACGCACGCCGTTGACGTTGAAGTCGTTGATTCCGCTCTGGACCAGCGCGTTGTCGATGCCCGTGTCGAAGTAGCTCACCGTGGCCGAGGCGCGGCGCGCCGGCAGGTCGTATTTCATGCCCGCCTCGTGGTTGTAGCCTCGGATGGGATCGAACACGTTGCGGCGGCCCTGGAAATCCTCGAGCGTCGGATCCACCGGATTGAAGCTCCGCGAGTAGCTGTAGTACACAGCCACGTTGTCGCGCAGCCGGAAGAGCGCGGCGTAGTTGGGAAACACTTCGCCCTTGCGCACCGGCTGGCCGCCAGGGTGCATCTGCCCGTAGCCGAGCCCGAGGGTCAGCACCAGACGGCCGTCGAACAGCCATGTGCGGTTCTGCCAGTAACTGTTCCAGGACGTTGTGAACTGCGGGGCTCCAAGAATGATTGCCGGATACGTGTCCTGCGGCGCTCCCAGCCGCTGCGCGCCCGTGTAGATGTGAATGGGCCACCCGGCGGCAGGCTGCGGTCCGGCCAGCGACGTGGCCGCCAGGCCGACGACGCGCGTGTAGGCGCCAATCTGGTTGAGCATCCGCCAGCCGCTGCCCTGATGCTCGTAGCCGGTGTTGAAGTCGACGACATGGTGGCGGTTGCGGTTGTCGCTCTTCGACTGCTGCCGCAGGACTTCGCTCTGGTTGACCAGCATGGCGATCTGCGGTGCCGTGCTGACAACCGGCGTCCACTGGTTGATGTGACGGTCGTTGCGCATCCACCTGTAGCTCAGGTTTGTGGTCCAGGCGGAGGAGGGAACGGCGCGGAAGTCGAACCCCGCCTGGGAGGTGTAGTAGCGCTGCTGCCCGGCCGAATGGTTGACCGTGTGGGGCGTCAGATCGGCGGTCTGAATTGGGCCGACGAGCCCGTCGTTCGTGGAAAGGGAGGTAGACGGGCTGATCACCAGGCCGCCGCCCGCCGGGCGCAGCATGGAGCCGTACTGGAACAGCGGCATCACCGTGTAAAGCCCGTTCCGGTCCAGTCGGTACAGCAGCGATCCGCGCATGTAGCGGTTGCGGTCCAGCACATTGTTCGTGAAGTAGCGCTGGTTCTCGGCCGTGAACAGCGCGCGGTACTGCAACCGCTTGTCCGCTGTTACCGATCCCGTGGAATCCAGATCGAACATCGCCGAAGGGCGGTCGGCAAGTCCGAGCCCCTGGCCCGCTACGGCAGCGGTCCGGAAATCGAGTTGCGTTGCCCGCTGCGGCTGCGGCTTCTTGGTGATCAGGTTGATGAAGCCGCCCGGAGATCCCGCCGGGCCGTACTGGAGGCTGGCGGGCCCCTTCAGGGCCACAACCTGTTCCACCCCGAAGGTGGAGACACTGTAGCTGCCGCCCTGCGCCGCTCCCGTCGCGCCGTCCACCCTCACGTCCTCAGCCCCCATGCGGAACCCGCGCGCGTAAAAGTGGTAGCCGCCGGTCCGGAAGCTGTTGGGGCCCATGCCGGGGATGAAGGCCAGAAGCTGGTGCAGGTCCCGGAAGTTTCTTTCCCGCAACTGGTTTGCATCGACGACCGTAATCGAGCGCGGTGTCTCAAGCAGGCTGCCAGCGATCTTCTCCACCGCTTCCGCCGCGAGCTCCGGGGCCGCGATCACGTCGATGGATTGCCGGACCGGTGCGGGTTCAAGTTCGATGACGAGCGGCTGGGCCGTCTCGCCGGGGACGAACTCGGCAGATCTCTTGCCAAAACCGGTCCTTTCCACCACCGCCACATAGCGCCCTCTGCGGCCGGAGTCCAGGCAGAAGCGGCCCTCGCCGTCCGTGGCGCCCCGCTGGTCCACGGGCCCGGCAACCTGCACGAGCGCTCCCGGAAGCCGGGCTCCCGTCGGATCCTGCACTACGATTTCAAAAGGACAATGGGCGGGCCGGCCGCCCGCCGCCGGATCCGGCACGGGGCCTTCCCCCGCTCCCGCCCATGCGCAGAAGGCCGCAGGCAAGGCGGCCACCGCCACGCGAAGCCATGATGAGGTTTTTCCTATGAGTGCCATTTTGAATGCCTCCTCGTTGCTCCGGCCCGCGGCAGGCTAGAATCAGAAGAGCCGCCGCGACCGGTGGCTGGGGCGGGCCGGGCGCTTGCAGAAGGGGCACCCCGGCCCGCCTTTCGCTGATCATGTTTGTTATTGCAAAACAGTTGCAACTGCTCATCGCCAGTCTACCAATTGGGACCGTTTTGGTCAAGAACAAAGTGAACCGACATCCGCAGTTCGCCAGCCTTCCGGAGGCATCCCCTGCCGGGGACCCTGCGGGAGTTCACTGCATCCGGTTTGCATCAGGAAAGGGGGCTGGGCCTGACGTGCGGCCGTGCCTCCGCCGGCGGGTATAATGCAGGCATGACGGGCCTCGTGTCACTGGGAAGGAACGCGGCGCAGGACGTTCGGGTGCTGCGGGAGAAGCAGGACCGGCTGTTCCGCATCCTGCGGAGCCTGGGCCGCGTTCTGGTGGCCTATTCCGGCGGCACGGACTCGGCGTATCTGGCCTGGGCGGCGCGGGAAGTGCTGGGCGACAACGCCATCGCCGTCACGGCGGACTCGCCCTCGATTCCCGAGTCGCACAAGCGGGAAGCGGCGGATTTCGCCCGCCGTTACGGCATCCGGCACGAGTTCATTCCCTCGCACGAGTTCGACAACCCGGCCTATGTGGCCAACAACCCGGACCGCTGCTACCACTGCAAAGACGAGCTGTTCCGCCGCATGGAGCAGATCGCGCCCCGCTACGGTGGAGCCGTGCTCGTCTACGGGGTGAACACCGACGACCTGGGCGACTACCGGCCCGGGCAGAACGCGGCGAAGCTGCACGGGGTGAAGGCTCCGCTGGTAGAGGCCGGCCTGTCGAAGGCGGAGATCCGCGAGCTTTCGCGGATGGCGGGGCTGCCCACATGGGACCGGCCCGCAGCCGCCTGCCTGAGTTCGCGCGTGCCCTATGGCACTCCGGTGACTCCCGAGGTGCTGAAGCGGATCGAGCTGGCCGAAGAGCAGATCCGTGCCCTGGGCTTCCGGCAGTTCCGCGTCCGCTACCACAATGAAGTGGCGCGGCTGGAAATCGACCGGAGTGAAATGGAGCGCGCCCTTTCGCTCGAAATGTTCGACCGGTTCGAGGAGATCTTCCGCGGGCTCGGATTCCTTTATTCGGCGCTCGATCTGCGCGGCTACCGGCAGGGCGCGCTCAACGAGGCGCTGGGCGCGCGCACTGCGCCCGCCGACCCGGAGAACAGACCATCGTAGTTGCGCCCCTCACCCGGATCTTCAGCGAGCTCGCCGACTGCCTCCGGCTGGACGAGGAAGAGCTACCGGAGACGTTCGACGACGGGGTGGAGTACTGCGCACGCGAGCTGCTGGATGTGCTCGCAACCCCGCATCGGCAAACGCCCGAGCTTCTGGCAGAACAGCTCTGCGCGGCAGCCGGGGAGCTGGCCGCCCGTCCGTCGCCCGAGACCATGTCGTCCGTGCTGTTCTGGACGCTGATCGTGCTCAACGAGTGCCGTTTCACGCTGCGCGGCGAGCCCTGGGCGAGGCTGTGGCGCAGAGCCTCGCAGTATGTCGATCTGGCCGAGGGGCTGCGCCAGTTCCGCCTGAGCAGCGAGCCTGGCTTCCAACGTCTGCCACAGATGCTGGCGGCGCTCCCTTGGGTGGAGGCGCAGCTTGCCGCGTTCCAGTCGGATTCCGGCCCGCCCCAGCTCCGGCGAGGTCATCTGGAAACGTTCGACGTGGAGACAGGACGCGCGCTGCTGATGGCGGCGCAGCGGGAGGAAGCAGGCGCTTTCTGCGCCCTCGCCCATCGGCTTCAGAGCCGCCTGGAGACGCGGCTCCGTCAGGTTTGGGTTCTCGACCAGCTCAGCGCGGGCGAGCCCTCGCCTGATGCGGTGCACGCGCTGGTGCATGGCAGCCTGTATCCGGCCTTTGGACCCGCTCCCTCGGCGGAAACCGTGGCTTCCGAAATGCAGTCGCTCGAAAGGCGGGCTGCCGAGGCGGGGCTGATGGAGATCGCCTCGCATCTGGCCCAGCCGGAGGATCTGGCCCAGGCCCTGCTGGAATACTGGACGCCGCCGGACCCGCGCCGGTGGGCGCCGCGCTTCATGGAACAGTTCAACCGGCTTGTGATGGGCCGTGTGGCGCGCTGGTATTGTTACCCCTTCCTCCACTGGCCGGAGCCGATGGAACTGGCGGCGACGGTGCTGCGGCTGGGGCAGCCCCAGGACTATGCTCAGGCGGCTGCGTTGGCGCTGCTGGAATGCCGGCTGCTCGAGCATGTGTCCTCATTCGAACCGGAGCGGCTAGGCCACTATCTGGACACGGTCCGCGTGCTCGGCATGCAGTTTGAAATCCATTTCGAGGGCTATCTGCTGCGGGTTTCCGCCACGCCGAAGCTCAGAACAGCCGAAGGCTGGTGCTGGTATCTCGATGCCCTGAGGCGCATTCACAATTCGGAAATCCCGCTACCGGAGCTGGCGGAATTCCGGCAGGATTTCCTCGGCCGCCGCGGCTGCGCCGACACGGCCGCGCTGCTGTGCCGGCTGGCGGGCGGCGGCCTCGTGCAGTAGGCGCGGCGCACGGGCGCCACGCCCTCAGGCGTGCATCTGCTGAAGGTTCCAGACGCGCAGCGGATCGCGGAGCCGGCTTTCGATGGCGTCCACGGCGGCGCGCGCCCCGGCGATCGTCGTGATGCAGGGCACGCGCCATGTGACGGCGGAGCGGCGGATGGCGCGCTCATCGCTGAACGAGTGCGCTCCGGTGGTCGTGTAGACGACGAGCTTCAGCCGGCCGTCCTTGATGAGGTCGACGGCGTTGGGCCGCCCTTCGTTTACCTTGAACACCGTCTTGACCGCGAGGCCGGCGGCGCGGAAAGCCGCCGCGGTGCCGCGCGTCGCCGCAAGCTGGAAGCCGAGCGCGGCGAGCCGCCGCGCCAGTTGCACGGCTTCGCTCTTGTGGCGGTCATTGACGCTGAAGAAGATCATGCCTTCGGAGGGCAGCGGCACGCCGGCGCTCAGTTGCGCCTTGCCGAAGGCCTCGCCGAAGTTTTCGCCCACGCCCATCACCTCGCCCGTGGAGCGCATCTCCGGGCCGAGCGCCGGGTCGACGCCAGGGAACTTCGAGAACGGGAAGACGGGCGATTTGACGCAGACCTGCTTCACCGGGAGCACGCCGGAGGCGCGCCCGCCGGTGAGATGCGCCAGGTCCTTCAGTTTCTGGCCCAGCATGATGCCGACGGCGACTTTCGGCAGGCGCACGCCCGTGGCCTTCGATACGTACGGCACGGTGCGCGACGCGCGCGGGTTGACTTCGAGCACGAAGACCTGGCCGTCCTTGATCGCGTACTGCACGTTCATCAGGCCGCGCACGCGGAGGGCGCGGGCCAGCCGCACCGTGTAGTCCTGGATGACGGACAGCACGCCGTCGCTCAGCGACTGCGGCGGGAGCACGCAGCTCGAATCGCCGGAATGGATGCCGGCTTCCTCGATGTGTTCCATGATGCCCCCGATGAGCACGTCCTCGCCGTCGCTGATGGCATCGACGTCGACTTCCACGGCGTCTTCGAGGAAGCGGTCGATCAGCACGGGACGGTCAGGCGCGTACAGCGTGGCTTCCTGCATGTAGCGCCGCACCGTGTCCTCTTCGTAGGCGATCACCATGGCGCGGCCGCCGAGGACGTAGCTGGGACGGACGAGCACCGGGAAGCCGAGCCGGCGGGCCACGGCGACGGCTTCTTCCACGCTGGTGGCCGTGCCGTAGGGCGGGGCAGGGATGCCGAGCTCGTCGAGGACGCGGCCGAACAGCTTGCGGTCCTCGGCGAGATCGATGCTCTCGGGGTCGGTGCCGAGAATGGGCACGCCGGCGCGCTTCAGCGGAAGGGCCAAGTTCAGCGGAGTCTGTCCGCCGAACTGGATGATGACGCCATCGGGCTTCTCGCGGTCGTAGATGTTGAGCACCTCTTCGAGCGTGAGCGGCTCGAAGTACAGCCGGTCGCTGGTGTCGTAGTCGGTCGACACGGTCTCGGGATTGCAGTTGACCATGATCGACTCGACGCCGAAGTCGCGCAGCGCGAAGGCGGCGTGGACGCAGCAGTAGTCGAATTCGATGCCCTGCCCGATGCGGTTGGGGCCGGAGCCGAGGATCATCACCTTGCGGCGGTTGTCGGGGTCGGCCTCGCACTCGTCCTCGTAGCTGGAGTAGAGGTAGGGCGTGAAGCTTTCGAACTCGGCGGCGCACGTGTCGACGCGGTTGAACACGGCGGCGACGCCGAGTTCCTTGCGGCGGGCGCGCACGGCCTCGGCAGTGGTGTTCCACAGGCGCGCCAGCCGGGCATCGCTGAGGCCGTCGCGCTTGGCCTGCTTCATCTCGGCAGCAGTGATGGTGGCGAGCTCGCGCCCCTCGAGCTGCTTCTCGTAGCGCACGCCCTCGTCGATCTGGCGCAGGAACCAGGGGTCGATCTTCGTCATCTCGTAGACGTCGTCGACCGTGTAGCCGCGCTCGAAGGCGAAGCGGATGTAGCTGAGCCGGTCCGGGTTCGGGGTGATGAGCTTCTGCGTGATCAGGTCTTCGCGCAACACGGCGGGCGAGGAAGCCTTGCCCGTTTCGAGAGCGCGCAGGCCCTTGTTGAGCGCCTGGCGGAAGGTGCGTCCGATCGCCATCACCTCGCCAACGGACTTCATCTGCGTGGTGAGCACCGGCTCGGCGCCCGGGAATTTTTCGAACTGCCAGCGCGGGATTTTCACCACCACGTAGTCGATGGTCGGCTCGAAGCAGGCGGGCGTAACGCGCGTGATGTCGTTGCGGATTTCATCGAGGCGGTAGCCGACGGCCAGCTTGGCGGCGATCTTGGCGATGGGGAAGCCGGTGGCTTTCGACGCCAGCGCCGAGCTGCGCGACACGCGCGGGTTCATCTCAACAACCACCATGCGGCCGTTTTCGGGATTGATGGCGAACTGGACGTTGGAGCCGCCGGTGTCGACGCCGATTTCGCGCAGCACGGCGAGCGCGCCGTCGCGCATCATCTGGTATTCGCGGTCGGTGAGCGTCTGCGCGGGGGCGACGGTGATCGAGTCGCCCGTATGGACGCCCATCGGATCGAAGTTTTCGATCGAGCAGACGATGATGGCGTTGCCGGCCAGGTCGCGCATCACCTCGAGCTCGAACTCCTTCCAGCCAAGGACGCTTTCCTCGGCGAGCACTTCATGCACGGGCGACAGATCGAGGCCGCGCTGGAGAATCTCGATGAGATCCTCGCGGTTGTAGGCGATGCCGCCGCCGGTTCCGCCCAGCGTGAAGCTGGGGCGCAGGATGAGCGGGTAGCCGATCTTTGCGGCGAATTCAAGGCCTTCTTCCACCGAGGTGAGCAGGCGCGACTGCGGCACTTCAAGGCCGATCTTGCGCATGGCGTCCTTGAACAGGAGCCGGTCCTCGGCCTTCTTGATGGCTTCCAGCTTGGCGCCGATCAGCTCCACGCCGTAGCGGTCGAGGATGCCGCGCTCGGCGAGCTCGACGCTGAGGTTGAGGCCCGTCTGGCCGCCCACCGTGGAAAGCAGCGCGTCGGGGCGCTCGCGGCGGATCACCTCCTCGGCGTATTCCACCGTGAGCGGTTCGATGTAGGTGCGGTCGGCGAGATCCGGGTCGGTCATGATCGTCGCCGGGTTGGAGTTCATCAGAATGACTTCGTAGCCGTCGGCGCGCAGCGCCTTGCAGGCCTGCGTGCCGGAGTAGTCGAACTCGCAGGCCTGGCCGATGACGATGGGGCCCGAGCCGATGATCAGGATGCGGTGAATGTCGTTTCTGCGCGGCATTCGTTACTGGTGGAACTCCTTCATCAGGGCGGCGAAGTCTTCGAACAGGTAGCGCGAGTCGTGCGGGCCGGCGGCGGCCTCCGGATGGTACTGCACGCAGAACAGCGGCAGCGAGCGGTGCCGGAGCCCTTCGAGCGTCTGGTCGTTGAGGTTGACGTGCGTCAGTTCGACTTCGCGGGCGTTCAGGCTGTCCGGATCGACGGCGAAGCCGTGGTTCTGGACGGTGATCTCGACGCGGTTGGTGCGGTAGTTGAGCACCGGGTGGTTGATGCCGTGATGGCCGAACTTCAGCTTGAACGTGCGCCCGCCGAGCGCGAGGCCGAGAAGCTGGTGGCCGAGGCAGATGCCGAAGATCGGCACGCGGCCAATGAGCTTGCGGATTTCCGCCACCGGGCCGGTCAGAGGTTCGGGGTCGCCCGGGCCGTTGGAAAGGAAGACGCCATCGGGCTTCAGCGCCAGCACGTCCTCAGCGGGCGTCGATGCCGGCACGACGGTGACGCGGGCGCCGATGGAGGCAAGGCAGCGGAGGATGTTGCGCTTGATGCCGAAGTCATAGGCGACCACGCGGAACGAGCCGAGCGGCTGGAGGCTGACGTGCTCGGAAGGAGAGCAGGGCTCGAGCGGCTGCGTCCACTCGTAGCGCTGGGCGGTGGTCACGCGCGAGGCGAGGTCGAGCCCCGCCATCGGCGGCGTCCGCCGCGCCATTTCGATCAGCTCTTCGGCACTGTGGCCCGCGGTAGACAGGGCGCCGCGCATCGCGCCCTGGGTGCGGATCTTCCGGACGAGGGCGCGGGCGTCGACGCCTGAAATGACCGGGATCCCGTCGCGCCGCAGGAACTCATCGGCGGTCATCCGGGCGCGCCAGTTGGAGGGCGTGACGTTGAAATCGCGCACGACCAGCCCTTCGATGTAGGGGCGCTCCGCCTCGCTGTCGCTCTCATTGGCGCCGTAGTTGCCGATGTGCGGATAGGTGAGGACGACGATCTGGCCGGTGTAGGAGGGATCCGTGAAGACCTCCTGATAGCCGGTAATGGCGGTGTTGAAGACGACTTCGCCGGTGCGCACCGCCTCTGCACCGAAGGCAACGCCATGGAAAACGGTACCGTCTTCCAGGGCGAGAATCGCCGGTCTGGACAAGCTGACTCCTCGCGTGCCGGAAGGCTGGATTGTGGGGGACAAACCCTATTGTTTCACGCCGCAGGCGGAGCTTCAAGCCGAGGGCGGCGGCGCGGGTGCGAGCCAGAGGCGAAGCCTCGCCGGCAGCGCCTGCTTCCTGCCGCGCAGGCAGCCGTTCCGCAGAAGGCTGCGGTTCCGGCCGTGCGAGCGCGGCAGAAGCAAAGCGCGCGCCGGGTCCGTCTGCGGGTTCCGGTTAGGATGGAAACAGCGCGCCAGCCGCCCTTTCGCGGGCGGCCGCGCAGGGAGGGCGCATGGGAGAGTTGGCCCGCATTGGCGTCGCCATCGACGAGGATCTGCTCAGGAAGTTCGACGAGCGCAACCAGCGCCGCGGCTACACGAACCGCAGCGAGGCGTTCCGGGACCTGATCCGGGACGCACTGATTCAGGAGCGGGCCGAGGAGCCGGACGCGGAGGTGGTCGGCACGCTGACCCTGGTCTATGACCACCACGTGCGCATGTTGCAGGAGCGGCTGACGCAGATGCAGCACGACCATTACCACGAGATCATCTCGACGCTGCATGTGCACCTCGACCACGACCACTGCCTGGAGGTGCTGGTGCTGCGCGGCCGGAGCGCCAGCGTGCGGCGGATCGCCGACCGGCTGATCGCCGCCCGGGGCGTGCAGCATGGGCGGCTCACGCTGACCTCGGCGGGCGCCTGACGGGACGCACGCGGCGGCATGCAGCCAGAAGGTGTGCCGTACGTGTGCAGCGGCCTTGCCCGCAGAAGCTGGCACCGCCGTGAAAAGTCCGTCGCACGCCTGCGGTTTCCCGGCTTCCGTGTCCGGAGGCAGTTTCTGTCCTCAGTGCATGCGGCATGGGCCGCTCGCTGGTCGGCGAACCGCATTTCCGGCAACCGGGCGGTGCGCGCAGAGGAGGACGACACGCGGCTCAGGGGCGGCGCGTGCCGCGGGCCAGGGGCGCCTTCTGCGCCGGCGGCGGAACGGCGGCTGCCGCGCGCATCCAATGCCGCACAGGCGGCTCGAGCATATCGGCCAGCACCTGCATCGGAATGCCTTCCTCTTCGCGAAGGAAGCGCAGGCAACGGTTCCCGGAGTCCCACTCCACGCGGATCAGGTCGCCGCCGCGGACCTGCTCGGTGGCGATGAGGTTCGACAGCGGCTGCACAAGCATCCGCTCGATGGCCCGTTTCAGGTGGCGCGCCCCGTAGCGGGGATCGACGCCTTCTTCGAGGAGCGCATCCTTGGCATCGTCGGAGAGGCGGAAGAGGAAGGCCCGCTCGGGCGAGGCGAGCAGCACGCGCTGCTGAACCAGGCCCAGCTCGATCTCCAGAATGCGGCGCAGCTCTTCTTCGCCCAGCGGGCGGAAGACGACGATCTTGTCCAGCCGGTTCATGAATTCCGGCGTGAACTTCTTCCGCGCGGCTTCAATGCCGCTGCGCTCGATGCGGCGCTCCGTGCGGCTGTCAGGGCAGGCGATGCCTTCGAGGGCGCGGAAGCCGAGCCGCGGGCTGACCAGGGACTGCATTTCGGCGGCGCCCAGATTGGACGTCAGGAAAATGATGGCGCGCGAGAAGTCGACCTTGCGGTTGTCGCCGAGCGTGAGCGTGGCTTTGTCGAGGATGCCGAGCAGGAGGTTCCACAGCGCGTCGGACGCCTTCTCGATTTCGTCGAACAGGACGAAGCTCAGCTTGACGCGGTCCGTATGGTACTGATTGAGCGTCTCCTGGCTCAGCAGCGGATGGGTTTCGCGGTGGCCGAGGTAGCCGGGAGGCGAACCGATCAGCTTGGCAATCTCGTGGCTGTGCTGGAACTCGGCGCAGTCGATCTTGATGACGGCGCGCGAGGTGCCGACCAGCGTCTCGGCGGTGGCCTCGACGATGCGGGTCTTGCCGGTGCCGGTGGGCCCCAGGAACAGCAGGTTGGCGACGGGCCGCTGCGGCGGGCACAGGCCGGTCAGATACATCTGATAAACGTTGACGATCTGCGCGATCGCCTCGTCCTGGCCGACGACGCGCTGCCGCAGTCCGGCCTCGAGTTCCGCGGCATCACGGCCGGTACGTCCGGGGTCCAGCACTGCGAGCTGACTGGCGGGCAGGGACTTGCCGTTCGATCTGCGCGGGAACGGAAAACGCCGTCCTTCGCCGGAGCCGGGCGCCACCGGGGCCGCCGTGTCCAGAACTCTCATCGTTTCTGCCAAAGCCGCATCCTTTCCAGCGCCCGGGACGCCCTACCTGCGGGGCGGGCGCGACGGGCGCATTTCCACGAGACTGACCAGAGTCCTCTCGGGCATGGCGAGCACGGCCGCCACCGCCTCAGCAACATCCTCGGGCGCCATTTTCCAGTCCGCCTGCTGGCCGTGTCCGAACCCGGTATTGACGCTGCCGGGCAGGATGCAGGCCACCCGGATGCCTTCGTGGCGGTGGTCGAGCATCATTGCTTCGCTCATGCCGACGAGTCCGAACTTGGAGGCGTTGTACGCGGCGCCCCCGGCGAAGGCGTTGCGGCCGGCGAGGCTGCCGATGTTGATGATCCAGCCTCCGCCCCGCGCCCTCATCCGGGGAATCGCGTGATGCGAGCAGCGGTAAACGCCGCCGAGGTTCGTCTCGATCACGTCACTCCACTCTTCGGGACTGAGCGCGGCCACATCCCGGAACACGCCGACGCCGGCGTTGTTCACCAGAATGTCCGGCCCTCCCAGTTCGAGGTCGATCCATTCGAACAACTCCCGAACGGAAGCCTCACTCCGAACATCGGCGGCACGGGCGAGGATTTTTAGGGTTTCTTCCGCAAATCGCCGCCGCAATTCATCGAGGGTGCGGCTCAGGCTCTCCCCGTCGCGGCCGCAGAAGGCGACGCCCGCGCCAGCCTCGAGCAGCCGCTCCACGATGGCGCGGCCGATGCCGCGCGACCCGCCCGTCACCAAAGCCGTTTTTCCGTGCAGATCCAGGTTCATGCTGCCATCTTGCCACCCGAAGGCAGGCTGAAGGGCGCCGCTGTCCTCTGCGGACGCCGGCCGCCGGGGCGGGCACGGGTCCGAAGCTGAAGCGCTCCGGCCGCGGACGCTATACTCAAAGCGTGCCGGCCCATTTCCGGCAGCCCGTCCCGAGCCACCCATGCCTGATCTGAGCCTGCTCTGGCTGCGCGCCGCCGCGCTCCTCTACACGGTGGCGTTCTTCCATGCCGTGCTGGTGCTGCTGCGGCGCGGCGAACGGCAGTTCGCGCTGGCGCGGCCGGCCTTCCAGACCGCAGCCGTGCTGCATTTTGTCGCGATCGTCGAGCGCAGCGCCGCTCTGCGGCAACTGGCGGCAAACAACTTTTTCGAAACCGCTTCGCTGTGCGCGCTGATCCTCGCCCTCGTTTATCTCTTCATCGACTGGCGCTACCGCTTCGACGGCCTGTGCGTGTTCTTCTTTCCGTTGGTGACAGTGCTCGCATGGATCGGCGCCGCCGGGGCGCCGGCTTCGGCCTGGGAGCAGCAGAACCTGCGCGGGGCGCTGCTGGCGGCGCACATCTTTCTTGTGCTGGTCGGCATCAGCGGGCTGCTGGTGTCGGCCACTGGAGCCGTGTTCTACCTGCTCCAGGAGCGGAGGCTGAAGAGGCGGCACGCCGCCGGCGGCTGGCTGGCGCGCATCGCGCCGGAGAGACTGCCGCCGCTGGAGACGCTCGACAACCTGATCACGCGCGCGATGAACGCCGGCTTTGTGGCGCTGACCCTCGCCGTGGCGGTGGCTTCGGTGTGGGCATCCATCGAATACGGGGCGCGCTGGATCGGCAAGCCCGCCATCCTGATCTCGCTCGTCACGTGGACGTTCTACCTGCTGATGGTGGTTCTGCGGACGTGGGCCGGGTGGCGCGGGCGGCGCGCGGCCATGCTGTCGCTGGCCGTGCTCGGATTCGCAGCGATGACCTGGGCGGCGCACGTCGGGCTGCGGCCGCTGCTCGAGCAATGAGAGGCCGATGTCCCATCTGCTGCTGACCGGACTCAACTACAAGACGGCGCCGGTGGAGGTGCGCGAGCGGCTGGCCGTGAGCGCGCAGGAGCTGCCCGAGGCGCTCGGCCGGCTGCGCGCGTGTCCGGGTGTGGATGAGGTCATGCTGCTGTCGACGTGCAACCGCGTGGAGGTGCTTGCGCACGGGGCCGACAGCGGAAGCCTGGAGGCCGGGCCGCTGATCGAGACGCTTGCCCGCATGCGCGGGCTGGAAGCGGAGGCCGTCCGGCCGCATTTCTACACCTACACAGGCGAGGCCGCGCTGCGGCACCTGTTCCGCGTCGCGTCGAGCCTCGATTCGATGGTGCTGGGCGAGCCGCAGATCCTCGGCCAGCTCAAGGAAGCGCATGCGGCCGCGAGGCAGTGCGGGGCCGTGCAGGCAGCGCTGGAATCGATCCTCTCGCGGGCCTACGCCGTGGCCAAGCGCGTGCGCAGCGAGACGGCCATCGGCCGCAGCGCCGTCAGCGTGTCCTATGCGGCCATCGACCTGGCGCGGCAGATCTTCGGCGACCTGCGCACCAAGCACGCGCTGCTGATCGGCGCGGGCAAGATGGCGGAACTGGCGGCGCGCCACCTGCACCGCGCCGGCTGCGGCCGCATCTACGTCACCAACCGCACGCGGGCGCGCGCCGAACAGATGGCTGCGCTCGTTTCGGGCGAGGTGCTCGACTACGACACCTACCGGGCGCGGCTCCACGAGATGGACATCGTGCTGGCCAGCTCCGGGGCCACGGATTACCTGATCACGAAAGAGGACATGAAGGCCGTGCTGCGCCGGCGGCAGAACCGGCCGGTGCTGCTGATCGACATCGCCGTGCCGCGCAACATCGACCCGGCGGTCGACGAGCTGGAAAGCGCCTATCTGTACGACATCGACGACCTGGGACGCGAGGTCGAGGCCAACCGCCGCGCACGGGAGCGGGAGGCGCTGGAGGCCGAGGAGATCATCGAGGAGGAGCTGCGGAGGCTGCTCGAACGGATGCGGACGCGCGAAGTGGCTCCTCTGATCGTGAGCCTCCAACAGCGGCTCGAGGAGGTCGCCCGCGAAGAGCTGGACCGCTGGCGCGGCCGGCTGGGCGCCGACGATCCGGCGCGCGCCGCGCAACTGGAGGCTTTCGCGCGCTCGCTGCTGAACAAGCTGGCGCACGGGCCGATCGTCGAGATCCGCCGCGCCGCCAGCGCTCCTGAAGGCGACCGCATCCTCGGCGTGATCCGCCGCATGTTCCGGCTGGAGGGCCAATGAAACTGCGGATTGGCACGCGCGGCTCGCAACTGGCGCTGTGGCAGGCGCGGCACATCGCCGGGCGGCTGGCACGGCTGGGCGTGGAGACGGAGATCGAGATCATCCGCACCACCGGGGACCGCATCACTGACGTGCCGCTGGCGCGGGTCGGATCGAAAGGTCTCTTCACCAAGGAGATCGAAGAGGCGCTGCTGGAAGGGCGGATCGACCTTGCGGTGCACTCGCTCAAGGACCTGCCCGTCGAGCTGCCTGCTGGGCTGGCGCTGGCGGCGGTGCCGGAGCGCGAATCGCCCTTCGATGCCGTGGTCGGGCGCCGGCTGGAGGAGCTGCCCGCCGGGGCGCGCGTCGGCACATCGAGCCTGCGGCGCGCCGCCCAACTGCGGCGGTTGCGGCCGGACCTCGTGATCGAGGACATCCGCGGAAATCTCGATACGCGGCTGCGCAAGCTCGACGAAGGCCGCTATGACGCCATCCTGCTGGCCTCGGCGGGGCTGACGCGCCTCGGCTGGAAGGAACGGATCGCGGAGGTGTTGCCGCCGGAAAAGATGTGCCCGGCCGTGGGGCAGGGAGCCCTGGCCGTGGAGACGCGCGCCGAGCCGGATGCCGCGCTTTCGGTGTGCGCGCAACTGGACGACGCGGCGGCGCGCTGCGCCGTGGAAGCCGAGCGCGCGCTGCTTCAGGCTTTGGGCGGCGGATGCCAGGTGCCGCTGGGCGCCTATGCGGAGCTGGCCGAAGGACGGCTCCGGTTGCGGGCCGTCGTCGCGGATCCATCCAATGGCGAAGTATTCGAAACAGTGCGCGAGGGCAGCGCCGAAGCGCCGCAGGAGCTGGGCCGCGAGACGGCGCTCGCGTTGCTCGAGGCTGGGGCGCGGCGCATCATCGTGGCGGTCAACCCGCATGCGCTGCCCCTGGCAGGACACAAAGTGGTGGTGACGCGCGCGCCCCGGCAAGCCGGCGGGCTTTCTGCCCGGCTGCGGGCGCTGGGCGCGGAGGTCATCGAGCTGCCGCTGATCGATTTCGAACCGCTCGATTTCCCGCCGCCGGACTGGATCTCGTACGACTGGGCGGTCTTCACCTCTGCCAACGGCGTGGAGTTCTTCTTCCGGCGCGTGGAGCCGAAGCCCGGGCCGCGGCTTTGCGCCATCGGTCCGGCAACGGCGGCGGCGCTGCGCCGCTTCGGCCTCGAGCCGGAGCTCGTGCCCGGGGAGTATGTCGCCGAAAGCGTCGTGCAGGCTTTTGCGCAGCTCGGCATCGCCGGCCGGCGCGTGCTGCTGCCGCGCGCCGCTGAAGCGCGGGACGTGATCCCCGGGGAGCTGCGGAGGCTCGGCGCCACTGTCGACGTCGTGCCGGTTTACCGGACGGTGGTGCCGGAAGGCCTGGAACAGAAGGCCCGGGAAATGTTCTCGCTGCTCCAGCCGGACTGGGTCACCCTGACTAGCTCCTCCACCGTGCGCCACCTGCTCGCCGTCGTTCCGCGGGAGCTGCTGGAGGGGGTGCGGCTGGCCTCCATCGGGCCGGTGACCTCGCGCACGGCGCGCGAAGCCGGGCTCGGCATTGCCGTCGAAGCGGAGCGCTACACCGTGGAAGGGCTTGCGGAGGCGATGGCGGATTGGGCGCGGGCGCATGCATCTGACAAGGCGCATTGAAGTGGACGGCCGCGCCGTCGATTGTGTCCTGCCCCATCCGCTCGCGGCGGCCGAGGGCAAGTTCGTGGTGGGCCTGCGCGAAGATGGCGGCCGCCTGGCCGTTGTCTTCGATCCGTCGCAGGTGCTGCATTCGCTGATCGGAGAGCGCCATCGCCTCCGCGTCCTTGGCGGCGGCTGGCTTGCCGTGGATCCGGCCCTGCGGAGCGTGGTGATCTGGGGCGAGAGCGGGCAGTTCGGGCGCGAGCCGGACCGCAGGCTCACCGTGCGCGTGCTGGAGGCCGCGCTGGCCGGATACACGGTCAAGGAAGCGGGCTGAGCGCGCACGGCTCCCCTTTCCCGCGCGGCCCCTGCTGCGATAGGCTTTCTTCACTTCCGCCGCTGCGAAGGCGGACGACTTATCGAGAGGAGGAAGCCCGGAACCATGCGTCTGTGCCTGCTGACGATCGGCCTGTTGCTGGCCGCGCCCGTCATGGAAGCGGCCCCGCCGTTCCGCACCGTGATCTTTGGCCGCTACTCCGATTCACTAGAGAGCTTCGAGGCGTTCGCGCGCCGCGCGAAACAGTCCGGCGCCACGCACATTGTCATCACCGCCGAAGACCTGCCGTGGGCGCTGTGGATGCTGGACACGCCCGGCGATCCCTACCCGGCTTGGGCAATGTCGAACCTCGGCATCTTCAAGGTGGCGACGCCCGAGGCGCTCCGGCCATACCTTCCGCAGGACTACGCCGCGCGCGTCATGGGCATCCTGCGGCAGCGGTGCGAGGTCCTGCGGAAACTCGGTCTCAAGGCGGCCTACACGACCTTCGAGCCGCAGATCCTGCCCGAGGCCGTCTACCGCGACCACCCGCTCTGGCGCGGGCCGCAGGTCGACCATCCGCTGCGCTCGCGCGTGCCGCGCTTCGCGCCCAACATCGACAACCCGGAGGTGCTGGCACTGTACCGCGAATCCATGCGGAAGTTCTGCACGCAGTGCCCGGAGGTGGAGGTCGTCTCGCTGCACACGAATGATTCAGGCAGCGGCATGAGCTGGAGCCCCGGTCTCTACCAGGGGCCCAACGGCAGCGCGCTGACACGGGAAAAGAGGATGTACGAGCGTTACCGCGACTTCTTCGGCGCGCTGCGGCAGGGGGCGCAGGAGGCGCGCCCCGGGCCGCTCGAGATTGATGCCGAGTGGGTGCGCGAGGCCACGCCCGAGCTGGTTGCGACCCGGCTCGAACCCGGGATGGCGGTGGCCAATTTCGAAGGGCCAAAAGCGACGCGCTACAAGGCCGTGGTCGGATTCCTGCTGGACTACTTCTACCCCTTCTACCCTGCGCTGGGCATTCCGCTCCCGGTGCGCTACGTCGAGGAGCTGGAACGGGCGGCGCAGACCGATGCGCCGCGGCTGTTCTACCTCATCGGCGACCGCTACAACACTGACCTATATTTCGATATCTATGACCAGTTCTGGAAAAGGCCGACAACGGACGAGGTTTCCCGCGTCCAGTTGCTTCGCTCGATCGCCGCGGCGCGCGTCGGCGAGACGGCCGCAGGCCCTCTGGTGACGGCCTGGTCCGCCATCCACCGGGCCGGGCGCGACGTGGACATCCTGAACTTCGGCGGAACGCTTTTCTACATCGGCGGCGTCCACCAGCGCTGGATCACGCGGCCTTTTGTTCCTTTTCCGGAAGAATTGCTGCCTGAAGAACGGGAATATTACCGCAAATTCCAGTTCCAGGCCCGCGGCGAGGACCGGGCCATGGATCTCGGCGACATCCAGGGCACGCGCCAGTATCAGGGATTGGGCGGCGCGGCGGTGAGCGGGCAAATCCTGGTGCGGATGAAAGCCGACGTCGCCGAGGCTCGGCGCCTGCTCGCCTCCGTGGCGGCGGCGGCGCCGCAGCGGAAGGCGGAGCTCGAGCTGCTGGACCGGCGGCTGCGCGTCTTCGACATCCTGATCGACAACTGCCGCGACGGCCTCGAATATCAGTACCTGCTCGACTTCATGAAGGGCGGCCGTCTGCGGCGGCCCATCGAGTTCCAGGAGCACCTGACCGACATCCCCGAATGGCGGCAGATCAAGGACATCGCCCGCCGCGAAATGGACAACAGCATCG
Organism: Bryobacteraceae bacterium; assembly: GCA_025056865.1. GTDB lineage: Bacteria > Acidobacteriota > Terriglobia > Bryobacterales > Bryobacteraceae > JANWVO01. Next base: position 100,641 of record JANWVO010000058.1, on the reverse strand, counting down.
TGCTGGCCGGGCTGCTGGAGTCGACCAAAGACGTTCTGCTGGATCTGGCGAAAACGAAGGAGGAGGAAAATATCCGCGTGCTCGGGCCAGATCTGGCCCAGCAATTACGGCGGCGCGTGCAGATCATGGCGAAATACTGGGAGGACTACGAGCGGCTGTTCGACCGGGAAAAGCCGCTGCCAGCCGGGAAGTGACGCTGCTGAGTGTGATGCCGCGGATGGCCTGCCGCGTTCACTGGGCGAGCCGCTGCACCAGTCCAGAGAGGCGCTGCGCCGTCGGCGCGTCCCCTGCCGCCTGCGCTGCGTCGAGCGCCCGCCGGGCGGCGGCGAGGGCGTCGGGGCGGCGCCCGGCTGTTTCATAAAGCTCGGCCAGGCGTTCCAGAATCAACGGCTCCCGTCCGCCGCTGAGGCGGGCGGCCTTTTCCACGTGTTCGAGGCCTGCGGTCAGATCGCCGGCCGCCGCAAGCGCGCGGCCGTAATTGAAGAGCAGGACCGGAGAATTCGGCTCGAATTCGAGCGCCTTGCGGAAGAACGGGAGTGAATCTTGATACCGTCCCGCGCGTGCGAGCGCCCCGGCATAGTTGTTCAGCGCGTCCGGGCTGTCGGGCGTCAGTTCGAGCGCAACGCGCAGGTGGACCAGCGCCTTCTCCGTGTCGCCCGTTTCCACCAGCATCCCGCCATAGGCGCTGCGCGCCTGAGGGTCGCCCGGGCGGAGAGCCAGCGCGCGTTCGAAATGGCGTGCCGCCTCTGCGTAACGGCGCGAGCGCGCCAGCGCAATGCCGATATTGGTGTGCGCGCGGACATTGTCGGGGTCGATTTCCAGCGCCCGGGCGAATTCCCGCGCCGCTTCCTCGATTCTCCCGGCCCCATGCAGGGCCGCGCCCAGGTTGCTGATGGCGGCTGCGTCCCGCGGATCGAGCTCCAGGGCGCGCCTCCATTCGGCGACCGCCTCGTCGAACTTGCCCGCGCGGTAGAAGGCGAGCGCACGGTCGGAGATGCGGTAGAACTCGGCGGCCGGCACGTCGAGCTTCAGCCATTCGTCGGGACCAATGTTGACAAACTCGGGGATGTTGACGGCGCGGTTGGCGGCGGTGGCGTTCTCGATCAGGATGGGCGGCGTGTCGTTGCCGTTCTCATCGATGTGCGTGAGGAACATCTGCGTGTAGGGGGAGCGGCTCTTCGAGGAGAAGACGAGCCATCGCCCGTTCGGCGAGAAGCTGTGCCAGGAGTTCATCAGCGGCGTGTTGCAGTTCATGCGCCGCGGCGTGCCGCCCTCGAAGGGCACGATGTAGAGCTGGCTGTCCGGCCGCATCAGCAGCCCGTTGCGGGCCTGGACGAAGACGATCCATTTCCCGTCGGGCGAGACCTTCGGGAACGAATTGCTCATGCCGTTGGCAGAGGCTCCGCGGATGGGCTCCGGTGTCCCGCCGCGTCCGTTGTTGAACGGGATGCGGTAGAGGTCGTACTGGATCTGCGTTTCCCTGGGGTCGTTGGCCCGCTCGGCCATCTCCGTACCCGGCGGGTAGGCATCGCGCGCACGGGCCCTTGCGAAGACGATCCATCGGCCATCCGGGCTCCACGTGGCGTTGGTGTGGACATAGGCAGGATCATCGGCGCCGGGCAGCGGTTTCAGTTGCCGGCTTTCCCGGTCGTACCAGGCCAGGATGCCGCGCGTCGGATAAAACACCTGGAGAAACCGGTAGTCTTTGAAATTGGCGACGTAAAAATTGCCCTGGACATCGGGCGGCAATTCCGGCGCATTGGCGGCAGATTTTCCTGGTGGGTCTGGCTGGAATTCCGAGCCGTTGACCATCGTGATGACGGTCTGGCCGTCCGGCGAGACCTGCGACATGAAGCCGACGCGGATGCGGCCGCCCAGCTTGCCGCGGAAATTGCTCCACGCGATGACATCGCTGTTCTGGATGACCGTTTCCCTGCGGATGGGGACCAGCGCGTACAGGCCCTTGTCGTTCTGCGGCCCGTCGACGTCGAGGCCGAGCGTCCGGCCGTCGCGGGAGAAGGAATGGCAATTCATGCAGACGGGCAGGTCATCCACCAGCAGGCGGCTGGAGTCTTCATGGACATAGCGCAGGCGCCAGGCCACCAGGGGAATGGCGGCCGGCGGCAGCGGCTTGATCACGCCGCGCTCGAGCTGCGCCGGCATCAGCGGCACATCGCGGAAGAAAATGGGCGCGCCCACGGGATCCCTCGATGTTTGGATGGTGACGCTGCCAGCGGACACGGTCTTTCCGGGTTCCAGCGGACTGTAGCCTTCGAGGATGACGGTGGCAGGCTTTTCCAGCGACCGGCGTTTGATCTCTTCCCAAACGGCGCGTTCCGGACGCCAGGTGCGTGTGGCGGCCTTCTCGGGCGGGATCTTTGGCATTTCGTTGGTGTCGGCCACAGCGCGGTAATCGATTTCGCCCGGTTCAAGCCACCGCACGCTGGCCTCGATGCGCAGCGGCTCGCCTCCATCGCTGAAGCGCACCACGACGCGCCAGGCGGTGTTCGACGGGACAGAGTCGCGGAAAAGGAAGGTGGGCGGCGCGAAGTCGGGCGGAAAGACCGAGCCTTCGAGCGGATAGTCGACCGTAATGCGCGCGGCCGGCTGCGCTACGGCGGGAATCAGAACAAGCCAGAGCGCAATCGCGAGTCTCATCGAAGCCCCGTCTTTGCTCCAATCATATCGAACCGCCGTGCCCGGACCAGGCGTGGCCGGCCGGGGGCAGTGGTGCCCGGCCCCGTCGCCGCGATAACCTGAATGACTTCCGGACCCGCAGGCGCAACGCACGCAGGGCGGAACAGACGCACCCTCCGGGAGATCAGGGATGAGCGGAAACCGCGAACGCCTCTTTGTCACCGAAGACGGCCGCAACGTGGCCTTCATCTTCGCGCTGGTCAGCTCGCTTTTCCTGTTGTGGGGATTCCTCAACGGGATGATCGACGTGATGGACAAGCATTTCCAGGACGAGCTGGGCCTGACGAAAGCGCAGTCTGCGTGGGTGCAGTTCGCCCACTATCTCGGGTACTTCCTGATGGCGCTGCCGGCGGGCATCGTGGCGTCGAAGCACGGCTACAAGGCGGGCATCATCGCCGGGCTGGTGCTGGTGGCCATCGGCGGATTCTGGTTCCTGCCTGCGACGGAAGTGCATTTCATGGCGAAGGCGGGCAAGGTGGGCCCGAACGTGGCGTTCGTCGCCTTTCTCATCGGCGTCTGCACCATCGCTGGCGGGCTGACATTTCTGGAAACCGTGGCCAACCCCTACACGACCGTCCTCGGCCACCGCAGGTTCGCCGCCACGCGAATCAACCTGGCGCAATCGATGAACGGCTTCGGCTGGATCTTCGGGCCGATGGTTGGCAGCGTGTATTTTTACTCGAAGGACGCCGCGGGGCGGAGCACAGGCAGCGAGACGCTCTACATCCCCTACGTGACCAGCGCCGTAGGCGTGCTGGTGCTCGCGTTCATGTTCTATCTGGTGAAGATGCCGGACATCCCCACCGCCGACGAGTACCACATGGACAACGGCACGCCGGGCGTGTCGCACTCCATCTGGTCGCATCCGCACTTCACGCTGGCAGTGCTGGCGCAGTTCCTCTATGTGGCGGCGCAGGCCGGCATCTTCAGCTTCTTCATCAACTACATGGTGGAGGAGCCGCCAAACATGCCGGCGTCCTGGTATCCGGCGATGGAGCGGCTCGCCGCCAATGCCGGCATCCTCGGCGAATGGCTGCGCGGGTGGCTGGTTCCGGTGGAGGGCGGCGCGTTCTGCCGGCTCACCGAGAAGGGCGCGTCCAACCTGGCATCGGTGGCGTTCCTGTTCTTCCTCGCGGGGCGGTTTTCCGGCGCGGCCATCCTGCGCCGGTTCACCGCGCACCGGGTGCTCGGGTTCTACGGCACGATGAACGTGCTGGCGACGTTTCTTGTGTTTTTGAAGCTCGGCTGGTTCTCTGTCGCCTGTGTGTTCCTGAGCTACTTCTTCATGTCGATCATGTTCCCGACGATCTTCGCGCTCGGCATCCACGGCCTGGGCGCGCGGGCCAAAAAGGCGTCATCCTTCATCGTCATGGCGATCATGGGCGGCGCGCTGCTGCCGAAGCTGATGGGATACGTGGCCGACATCTCCAACATGTCGCGCGGCTTCATCGTGCCGATGTTCTGCTTCCTCTTCGTGGCCTACTACGGGTTCCAGTGGCCGCGGTTCAGCAAGGCCGAATCGTTGACCGCAGCGCCATCGATGAAGGGCCACTGAGGGCGGGCGCGCCGCGGGTCAACGCCGCGTCTGGTCGAAGCTCAGCCGCACGCCCATGGTGACGGCAACGTCGTTCTTCTTCTTTCCCGGCAGCGGGTTGGACAGATAGCGGTCGTTGACGCCCACGGTCCACTCCAGCCACCGCATCACCGGCACGGCGGCATTGGCGTCGAAGTTGATGCGGTACTCGCCGCGGTTGGTCAGGTTCGGGAAGAAGCCGGCGCGCTCGAACAGCTTCAGCCGCGACGTGAGCTGAAGCGTCAGCTCCTGTCCTGCGGCTGCCTCGCCCGAGTTGCGCACCAGGGGCCCTTCTTCGCGGCTGAATTTCTCACGGTTCCAGTTGCCGCCTCCGCTCAGCTCCAGCGAGCCGCGCCGGCTCATCCACGGCTTGATGCCAAGGCCGCCGCCAAAGACGCTGCGCAGGTCCAGCGAGAGGAAGCGGTCGTAGTCGTAGGCGTTGATCCCGTAAAGAAAGAGCCGGCCGTTGGCGCGGCGGTCGGCGCGGATGGAGCCGCTGATGCGGTTGGCGGTGGGGCCGAACGGCTCGGTGGTGCTTTGCGTGGCGTAAATCTGCGTGAAGTTCAGCGCGAGAATGTTCTTCCCGGCCTCGCGCACGGCGTTGGCGGCAGTCGACAGCGTGGCGGTGCGCGCGTTGCCGGCTGTGTTGGCCACGGAGAAGGTGACCGAGCCACGCCAGAAATCATTGAAGCGCGGGTGCTTCCAGCGTTCTTCTTCGCGCTCGAAGGCGCGTTGGGCGGCCTCGTTGCGCATGGCGGCGATCTCGCCCGGCGAGACTGTTTTCACCAGCCCGTCCGGCTGCACCAGACGGACGGACCTCCCGGTGGTTTCCACGCGGGAAACGATTACGGCGCCCTCGGCCAGCGTCACGTACAGCGGGTTCTCGGCGCGGACCTCGGCGACGGCGGAACGGTCGATCTTCACTTCTCCGGCGTACGGCGTCCGGATGACAACGGCCTTCGCGTCGGCGGAGACGAGCTGGCCGCTGATGCGGTCGCCGTTGGCCAGCAGCACGACGTCGGCGCGGGCGGAGGCGAGGGCGAGCAGCAGAACAGGAAGAGAGCGGAATGTTTTCATCGCAGGCTCCGGCGAGAAAAACGGAAATCCGCCGTTCTGTTTCGGACGGAATCTCCTCCATCGGGACGCGCGGTCGCTGCGCGGCGTTTCTCCCAGTCTATCCGGAGCCAGGCCTTGGGCGTGCGGCTCAGCGCACGTCGGAGGCTTCGACGGTGAAGCGCAGGCGGAGCGGGCGCCCCGGTTCGAGCGTGAATCCGTTGGAGGAGGCCGTCTTTCCGGGGAACGAGGCGCCGACAAAACCGTAGTGCCGCAGGCACCACTGGTAGGGAACCCCGGGATTGGAGTCGGCGGGCGTGATGCGCAGGACCGCCCTGCGGCCCTGATAGGATGCCTCGAGCTCGGCCCAGCGGTGCGGGTTGAGGTCCTCGTCCTTGCTGGCCACGCCCTCGCTGGTGCGGATCACCGTGCCTTCCCGCGGAGCGAACCGCGCGCTGAAGCCGCCGTAGCTCTTGCCTTCCTCCTGCGAGCCCCGCAGCGTCACCGGCTCCCGCAGGGCCTCCCACTCGAAGGCGAAATCCACGCGCCGGGTGGATCCCGCCGACGGGTGCACCTGGATTTCGACGATCTCGCGCACAAGGCGCTGCCCGCCGGCGTGCCATCCGTTCTCTGCCATCAGACGGAGCCGGCCTTCCACGGGATCGCGGCGGATCCAGCCCTCGAAGCGGTGCTCGATGCCGCGGTACATCCAGAGATCGTAGCGGCGGCCAGCCGTCTCCACCACCGGCCAGCCCCAGAACAGGCCGTGGTGGTGGTAATGATCTTTCGGGAAGTCGTCCAGCATCGAAACGCCGCCCGGCGTAAAGAGCGGATAGACGTAGCAGCAGCGGCGCCGGTCTTCCGGCACTCCGGGCGGAAGCTGAGGCCCGTAGTTGTAAACGAGCGCGGGCCGGCCGTCCTCGAGCACCTCGATGCGCTGGCCTTCCAGCTCGCGCCACTCCAGCCGCATCTGGGCGGAAGCGGGCAGGGCCGCAAGAACAAAAAGAAGAAATCCTGTTTCAGCCTTGCGAATCACGGCGCAATTTCTCCTCGTCGACTTCCACGCCCAGTCCCGGACCCGACGGCACGCGCAGACCGCCATCCTCCAGACGGAAGGGCCGCTTCAGCCAGGATCCGGCCAGAAACTGAAGCCCGTTCAGCGCCGCCGGATGCTTCAATCCATAAGCGCCGTAGAGCACCAGAGATGCCGCCAGCGAGACATCGGGATCCGTCAGCCCGCTGCCGAGAAACATCAGCCCGTGCTTTTCCAGATACTCCACCTGTTGCCGGGCGTCCCACAGCCCTGCCGTGCGGGCGGGCTTCATCGCCACGCCATCCATCAGGCCCAGCTTGTGGAACTCCTCGAGATCCACGACGCTGACGACGCCTTCATCCAGCAGAATCGGCAGCGCGCCCTGCTTTTTCAGCTCCCGCAGGCCGCTCAGGCGGTTGGGCGGCAGCGGCTGTTCCATCACGTCGACGCCCGCATCGCGCAGCTTCGGCAGCGCGGCCAGGGCCGTGTCCAGATCGTAGCCGCCGTTGGCGTCCGCCCACAGCCAGCCATCGGGCGCGAACTTCCTCACGCGGCGGGCCAGCTCGACATCGAACTTCGGTTCGGGCGCGACCTTGATGTTGAAGTGGCGGTAGCCCAGCCGCCGCCCCGCCTCCAGCAACTCATCGGCTTCGTCGAGCGTGCGCACGTTGACCGTCCAGCTCAGCGTGATCTTCTCCACGGGCCTGCGGTTCCACAGCGCCGCGACATTCTTCCCTGCGAGCTTCCCGGCGATGTCGTGCAGCGCCATGTCGATGCCCGATTTCGCAATGGGCATGCCCGTCGAAAACGACGGCGCGATGGCCCGGTTCATGCGGCGGTGCGCTTCGGCAATGTCGGTCGGATTCAGGCCAAGGAGGGCCGGCGCCAGATACTGCCGGATCGTGCCAGTGACGGACTCGAGCGTCTCATAGCTCCACGTGGGGATCGGCACGCTCTGTCCCCAGCCCGTGGTTCCGTCTTCGCAGGTGACCTTGACGAAGACGGCGGGCCTCTCCGGCTTGGGGAAGAACCGGAAGTAGCCGGTCACCGGATAGCGCACAGGCAGCGCTTCAATGGACCGGACGGGCGGCGCGTCTTTGAGAACCATGAGAGATGCCGCCCCGAGAAATTCACGCCGGGTCATACCAGCTCGCGTTTCACCGGGTCATAGCCGACGCGGCGGCCCGTTTCCAGCGACACGGCCGCCATGCAGGTGGCGACGGCGTGCGAATAGCCCGCTTCGACGCTGGCACGCGGCGTCGAACGCGTCCGCATGCAGCGCAGGAAATTGGCCATGTGCGATTCCACGTCCGGCGGCAGCGGCAGCGTGTAGGGCTGCATGACGCGGTCAGGATCGCGGCTTCCGTCACCAGTGACGCGGTTGGCCTCGGCATCGAGCATGCCTTTGGTGCCGAACCACAGGTTGCGGCCGCCGGCCGAATTGGTCAGGCTCATGGCGAAGGTGACGAGGCAGTCGCTGTATTCGAGCATCGCCTGGAAGACGTCGCTCGTCTGGCGGCCGTCCTTCCACAGATACACGCCGCCCATGGCCATGGCGCCCTTGGGGAAGGGGTCGTTCAGATACCAGGCGGCGAGGTCGATCAGGTGCGTCATCCAGAGTCCGGGGATGCCGTTGGTCGTGTCTTTGAAGAGCTGCCATTCGCGGAGCTTGCGCGGGTCGAACGGACCCTGGATGCGTCCGCCGAAACGGAAGGCGTCCCAGTCGACGTCTTCGGCCCGGATCATGTGGTAGTCGCGGCGCCAGCGCGGCTCGTAGAAGTGGTATTCCATCGACACGCGCGTCACCTTGCCGATGGCGCCCTTCTGGATGGCGGCCGCGGCGGCCATGAACTTCGCCTCGCTGCGCCGCTGCGTGCCCACCTGCACCACGCGGCCCGTGCGCTTGACGGCGTCGTAGGCCATGCGCGCTTCCTCGAACGTCGTGGCGAACGGTTTTTCGACGTAAGCGTCCTTGCCGGCCTCGACGGCGTCGGCGAGGATCTTCGGGTGGGTGAAATCGGGCGTCGCGATCAGGACCGCGTCGATGTCCTTGCGGGCGAGGACCTCCTGGTAGCGGGTTGTCTGGAACGGCGCGGCGCCGAAGGTCTTTTCCACCTCTGCGGCCATCGCCTCGCGGTTGACGCGCCAGACGTCGCAAACGGCGGTGACGGCGGCGTTCTCTCCCGACGATGCAACCATCTTCAGCAGATCGCGTCCGCGTCCGCCGCAACCGATGAGAGCGAGGCGGATGCGGTCATTGGCGCCGGGCTGTGCGAGCGCGCCGGCGGCGGTAGTCATCAGAAAAGTTCGGCGAGTGGCAGGCATGGTTGTCTCCCGGCTTCTGAGACATCATATCGCCAGGCGGGCGCGGCGGGGAAGGAGGGCGTTGAATCGGTTTACCGGCCTGCGGGCCGCTTCTTTCCTCAGCCATGCAGGACCGGGCCGGGGAAAAAGGTCCCCGGCAGCGGCCTGAGTGCACGGTCGACGGATGGTTCTGCGCCGCGTGGCGGGCGATCACCGCTGCCTGGGCGGCGCGGATCGCGGCCCGTCGTGGCGGCGCCCGGGGGGCGCGGCGAGGTCAGGAGTCTTCCCACTGCTCTTCGAGCATCTTCGTGTATTCGGCCGAAGCGTAGAGCTCGAAGCGGAACTGATCGGGCGGGAGCGTGGGAAACGCGGCGGCGCCCTGCCGCGCCACCCACATCTGGTCCGCGTAGCGATAGTAATGGCGGATGAAGCCGGGCGTGACCATGTCGAACTCCGGTGGCTCGGCGAACACGGCATTCAGGCCGAGAGCGCGGGAGAAGATGGAACGGTAGTCCGACACTCCCCAGCGGGCCAGCTTGGCGCGGACTTTTTCCGGCGGGTGTTCGACCAGCAGATGGGCGAAGCTGGCCTGCGCGAGGCCGGCGGCGCTCAGATCCGGATCGCGCGACGCGGTTTCCATGCACTGGCCGAGCCAGCGCTCCAGATCCCTCCCCACGTAGAACAGCATTTTGACCTCGGTGAGCCGACCTGACAGCAGGCGCCGCAGCAGTTCGTCCTCGGTGTATTCGCCCATGGGCAGGATGCCTTCCAGCATCAGATGGGCGCGGCTGCTTTCGACAAGCTGGTCAGGCCCGGAGGGATCGGAAAACGGATGCAGGATTACTGGCGGCAGTTCCCACACCCGGCCCGCTGGCAGTTTCGCGTGTGCCATGCTCATCCTACTCATCGGCAGCACACGGCCCGGACGTTAGCCGGGCCGCGCTACCGCATCTGGCTCCGGCTGCGCAGCGTGGCCTGGGTCTCGCGGACCTCGCCGCCCCGCCGGTACTTCACCGTCACCGTGTCTCCAGGCTTCTTCGTGCGCAGGACGTAGGTGAAGTCATACAGGTTCGTAATCGGTTTGCCGTCGAATTCGATGATCACGTCGCCGCCCTTCAGCCCCGCTTCTTCGGCTGGCGAGCCCTTCATCACGTCCGACAGCCGGAAGCCGTCCTTCGACTCGCCCATGTCCGGCACCGAGCCGAACCATGCTCCCGAGCCGGAGCTGGATGCCATCGCGGGCTGCTGCGGCATCTGCACCTTGACATACTGCGGGCGCTTGTCGTCGTTGGCCAGCTTCTCCGCCGCGCGCGCTACCACCTCCAGCATCTGCGCGGCTGCGATGGCGTTGATCTTTTCCCAGGTGTCCGAGGGCTTGTGGTAGTCGGCATGGAGCCCGGAGAAGAAGAACAGCACCGGCACGCCCCGGTTGACGAACGAGAAATGGTCGCTGGAGCCGTAGCCGCCCTGGTCGGAGAAATCGAACTGGAGCGGCGAGCCCGCCATGGCCTCTTCGAGGATCCTTTTCAGCGAGTCGCCCGTGCCGCTGCCGCCGATGTAGACACGGTTGTCCTGGATGCGGCCGATCATGTCCATATTGATCATGGCGACGGCCTTTTCCAACGGGAGCAGCGGGTGGTTGACGTAGTAGTTCGAGCCCAGCAGGCCGAGCTCCTCGCCCGAGAATGCCAGAAACAGGATGCCGCGTTTCTGTTTTGGACGTCCCGCGAAGTACGCTGCGAGCTCGAGCAGGCCGGCCGTGCCCGAAGCGTTGTCGTCAGCGCCGTGATGGATGGCCTTGCCGGCCAGATCCGGGGCGAGCGAGCTCTGCTCGCCGAGGCCAAGGTGGTCGAAATGGGCGCCGAGGATGACGTACTCGTCCGTCTCACCCGGCAGATAGGCGGCCACGTTCGGCGTGAAACGCTGCTGGCGGACGACTTCCGCGGCCAGTTCCACGCGGAGGCCGGGGATTGCCACCGGCTTGGGCTTCAGCGTCCGGTCGGTCTCTTCGATCCACTGCTTCAGGCTGATGCCGGCCATCCGGAGCCACCGCTCCGCTACAGCGGCGCGCACCTGCACGAACGGGATGCCCGCCGCCGTAGGGCCGACGCGCGCCGAAAAGCGGTCCAGCCGGTCCTCGTCGCCGGAGTGGTTGGGCAGATCGTTGACGAACAGCACCGCCGCCGCCCCGTGGAACTTCGCATTCACGGCCTTGTTCTGCACCTGTGCGTGGGAGGTGAAGGCGCGGCCGGCAAAGGGGCTCTTCTCGTCGAATTCCTGCGGTTCGTGGCGCAGCAGCAGCACCAGCCTGCCCTTCACGTCGATGCCCGCGTAATCGTCATAGCCGTATTCAGGCGCCGTGATCCCGTAGCCGGCGAAGACGACCTCTCCTGCGGCTCTGCCGGAAGCGGAAAAATTCATCGGCTGGAAATCCTGCCCGAAAGCCAGGCTGCGGGGCTTCGCGCCGCCCTCCGCTTCCGTCAGGCGGTTGTCTTTTCCCATCCTGGCGCCGACGGTCACCTCGAAGCGCTGGAAGTAGTCGCGCTGTCCTGGGACGGGCTTCAGCCCGAGCCGGCGGAATTCGGAGGCGATCCAGCGGGCCGCCCGGTCGAGCTCCGGAGTGCCGGTGAGGCGTCCGCGCATCTTCTCCGAAGCGAGGAAGCGGACGCTTTCGCGGTAGCTTTCCGGGGAAATGGCGCCCGGCCGGAGCGCGGCGGCAGCCAGCGCGGCCGCAAACACAAGAACGGAAACGGCAGTGAGAAATCTCTTTTTCATGGTTTATTTCACGGGGGACGGGACAGTCAGGGTGCAACAATCGGCTTCGGATTTTCTGGCGAATTCCAGCTCGAGATCCAGAATGGCCTTGAGTTGAACCCAGGGGAGATTGCCGGTAAGCGGGCGTCCGTTGACGAACAGCGTGGGTGTCGACTGGATCTGGAGCGCACGCGCTTCCGCAACGCTCGCGGCCACTTCGGCGGCGGGCGCGGGGCTGTCGAGGCAGGCTGAAAAGGCCGCTTCGTCGGCGCCCGAGGACTTCACCCATTCGAGCAATTTCGGACGGAAATTGTCCGGCTTGAATTCCTGCTGTTTCTCGAAAACCCAGTCGTGGTATTTCCAGAAAAGCTCGTCGCCCTGGCGGAAAAGGCAGCGTCCGGCGATGGCCGCCGGCTTCGCCCACGGGTGGATCTGCTCAAGCGGCAGGTCGCGGAAGACGAGGCGGTACTGGCCCGCGTAGGCCTTCGGCAGATTTTCCCTGAGGGAGCGCGCCTCCTCGCGGCAGAAGCCGCACTGGAAATCGCTGAAGACCACGAGCTGGAGCTTTGCGTCTTTCGCCCCCAGCGATGGATGTCCCTCGGTGCGCAGCTTCGCCTGCTCGGCGGCGAAGGGTGCCCGATCCGTCCGGAACACCGATCCGCGCACCAGGTGCGAGCCGTCCGCGGTGACGTAGAAAACCTCTTCCTGGCTGGCCTGCTGGAAGCTCCCGGTGACGCGAAGCTCATACAGGCCGGGGATGGGAGATGGAGAGGGTTCGGACAGCTTCACCTGGATCTGCGGACCCCAGAGGAAGAGATGGCGGATAAACTGTTCCAGCCGTGCGGAGTCCAGTTTCAGAGCCGCCGGCTGCGCGGCGAGGCCCGCGCCCAGCAGGGCCGCCCACAGGGCTGCGCCGATCGTCCGTCTCATTCTTCCATTCTAGCGGGCGCGGCTCCGGAGCCCGCCCGCAAGCAGGGCGCAGGAAAAGCAAAAGGGCGCCCCGGCAGGGCGCCCTTGAGAGGAGCCAGAGGGAGGCCTCAGTCCATCTCCTTGGCCCGCTTCTTGCGGTTGCGCTTGCGCGCCAGCGCCTGCTTGAGGCGGCGCTTCTCACCGGGCTTCATGTAGTAGGAGTGTTTCTTGATCTCCTTGATGATGTCCTCCTGCTGCACCTTGCGCTTGAAGCGGCGCAAGGCGCTCTCGAGGGTTTCACCCTCCTGGACGATCACTTCCGCCATGGCTCGAATCACCTCCTCTCCGGCGCGGCTGCGCCCGAAATTTCAGGATAACCTGTCCGGGAGGGATGCGTGGCGGGGAGTGGCTATTTCTTCCCGGACGGGAAGAAGAGGCCGAGGGTGAAGCGGACCGCCGTCAGGTCCTGGCCTTCGGAGACGTGGCGGGCCAGCCGGATCTCCGGCCTCAGGCCCCAACGGCCGCCGGCATAATGACGCACGCCGAAGCCGCCGCCGGCGGAAAAATCCGTCGAGCTTGCGTCGTAGGACATCTGCATGACCTGCGCACCCTGCTGCACCCTTACATTTCCCTCGGCAGACGCATGGCCAAATCCGAAATTGCCGGAAATATAAGGCACCGCCCTCGATTGCAGCGGACCCAGATTGAACTGCACGCCGCCATCGAATGCCAGCAGCCTGCCGCTTGCGGACCCACCAATCACGCTCCCAGGGATGTCTGTACGGGTAGCCGAGCAACTGTCGAAGGGGAAATAGGCGAAATCAGCGCCAAGCCATGCGCGGCTATGCAATGCGACGGCCACGCCGGCTCCGCCCACGGCCGCCACTCGCCAGCGAGCCAACCCCGCAGGCCCGTGCCCCCGCCTCCGGCCCCAGGCCCGCATGAATTCGCCCCCGGGCAGGGCCTGCCCGTTCCTGCGACCCGTCCCCCGGGCATTGACTCGCATCCATTCCCCCGCAGCCCATGTCTCGCGCAACCGTTCCGGCCAGGCGCCCCTTTTCGCCCCCCCTGTGCGCCCATCTGTCGCCCCGCGCTCCAACACCCGCCCCGCGGCCAAGCCGGATCAGCCCACGGACCATTGGCCTGCCCGCCAGGCTCCGCTTTCTTTGCCACCTCTCCACGGGGGTTTTACTACCTCTGCTCCTCCGGCGCCCGCCCGCCGTCTCCCCCGCCGTGCCAACCTCGGGGCCCCCATCCCGCAACTGGCCCGCCCGCTGTCCACAGGCAACCGCGCGCCTGCTCCGGCCTGCCCGGAATCAGCAAGGCCCGGCCACCGCAGGCCGCGCTCGCCCGGCCCCTCCCACCGGCCTCGCGCCCATTTACCCGGAGCACCCTGGGACGCGCCGCATGCCGCCGCGGCAACCCCTATCGCGTCCGCCTGCACCATCCAATGCGCTGTGCAGTGCCCTCCAGCCGTCCCGCTCGCAACCATCCGCCAACCACCCATCCTCCCTGGCCGCCGCAGCCTCCCCAACCAGCCCGCCCTGACAAGGACACGCAACCGGCTGAGACTCCGGTCGCCTCCCGCACGCGCTTCTCATCGGAGGCAGGCATCGCGCCCGCCGCCCCAACGGACGCACTCCCCGCACGCGCTCCCCTTCGCCTGCAAAGGCAAAACTGGCCCCGGCGCCCGACCCCCGCCCCCCAAGCCCGCCCCACGACTCGCTTCCTTTCAGCCTACTCGCGGCCACCCACCAGGAAAAACACACCCAGACTGAAGCGCCCCGTGACAACCAGTTGCGGCACGAACGGGTAGTAGACGGCCCGGAACTCCGGCTTCAGACCCCAGCGATTACCCGCAAAAATCCGCACTCCAAATCCACCGCCCAATCCAAAGTTCGTACCCACCACATCGACCACGTCCCGCGAAGGCCCCGGCGTCCCGCTTGTGGTCACGTCACTGTGCACGGACGTGCCTACAATCACACAATGCGCCAGGACAAAGGGCACTGCGCGGCCCCGCATCGAGCCCAGATTCAGCTCGATGCCGTTGTCGAACGAAAACGCGCTCGTGCGGGTCGTTCTCCTCGACACGGCTCCCGAAGGCTCGATCACAATTCTTTCAGACCTGCCGAGTGGCACATAGGCAAATTCGCTTGAAAACCAGGCGCGCTGGCTCAGTGCCACCGCTGCGCCGCCTCCCCCAAGCGCCCACGGCCCCACCTCGTCGCAGCCCATGCAGAACAGCCCCCCGCCAAAGCCGGAGATCTCCACGGTCTTCGGTTTCACCTCCGCCGCGCCCAGCGGTCCCCATCCTGACGCTAGCGCCAGGAGGCCCGTGCACAGCGCCCGCTGCCAGCCGCAAAACTCTGAAGAACTGCCCATGATGACCCTCCGAACAGGGGATTACTTAGGACTCAGCCTCCGTCTGAAAGTTAGATAACCGAATCCGGTTGTATGTAAATTCGTTGACACCCGTTTGTCAAGCCCCGGCCGGCTCCGCCTCCCTCTGCCATTGGCTCCTCCGTCTCCGGGTGCCGGGCGCCGCGCCGGCCGCCCCTCCCAGCGCCCCGGAGAAGTCCTCCCCGCCGATCCCTTCCGCCGGCCAGGGCAGCCCTTTCCCCGTCCTCACCCCGCGGCCCAGCGGCCGCAACCGCGGCTGTGGGACGCGGCCCGCGCCCGCGCGGACTGCTTCCGAAGGATCTGGAAGAACAGGCCCACCGTGAAGCGGAACGCGGTCACGTCCTGCCCGCCGCAACAGAAGAGGATCAGGCCACCTCCGACCGCAGACCCCACTGTTTGCCCACAGAAACGCGCATCCCAAAGCCGCCTCCCGCACAAAACTGCGCCGCGCCCCCTCGCGAATCTGCCCCACCTGCGCGCCCTGCTTCACCAGAACGTCCCCCTCGCTGGAAGCATGGCCGAATCCGATGCTGCCCGTCAGATACGGCACCGCTTGCCCGGACCGAGAGCCGGGCTCCCACTGCACGCTGCTGTCGAACAACAGCACCCTGTCACGGGCTGACCAGCCGACCAGCGGCTCCGGCGGATCCATGAGCGGCGCCGAGTCCAGGCCCAGAGGCACAACAGCGAAATCCGCAGCGAGCCACGCGCGGCGGCGCAGGGCAACGGTCACGCCCGCTCCCGCTCCCGCCCAGAGCCTTGGTCGTGCCGGTGCCGCAGCAGCGCAGGCACGCGCCCTCCTCCAAAGCTTCGCATTTCCGTGGTTCCGGGCTTCAGATCGGCGGCGGAAAGAGGGACCAGCACGGCCAGCATCGAAAGACACACCGCACGCGCGACACACGCAGAGTTTCTGCTCGAAATGAGGGGAATGATGAACCTCCGATGTGTCCAATTTGCCGAAAAAGGCGCCCGAATTCGGGACTACCCAATGTGCATTTCCCTATTCTGCTGGCTTCCCGTTGTGAAGGCCGAGCCCCGGAAGCGCGGCGCGGGTGCATTGCCCTGCGGCCGGGCCCGCCGCCCGGCCGGAATACGGAAAAGCGCCCGTTGCGGATTCCCCTTCCCGCCGCAACGGGAATCTGATAAACAGACTCGGGGATCGGATTTCAGCCAGGGAGGATTCCATGTCGACAGGACTTGTACGGATCGGCGAACCATCGCGGAGATCGTTTCTGGGCGCCTGCGCAGGATGCGCGGCGTGGCTGGCAGGCGGCTGCGCCCGTGCGGCAGGGGCCACGGCGCGGAGCCTGCTGCCAAGGGAGAAGGCGCGGGTCCGGCTCGTCTTCGTGCATCCCGACCCGAAGCTGGAAGGCTGGCCTTATCAGGGCTATGATTACGAGTCGCGCAAGCGGATGATCCTCGGCCGCCTCGAGCGCGGCTGTCCGGACGTGGAGTTCGAGCCCGTCTCGATGGCCTGGGTGGAAGAAGCCGAGAGGATGCTGGCGGCGGATGAGGGAAGGGGATTCGACGGATATGCGGTCTACATTCTCGGGATCCCCTCCAACGCTTCGCGCGCCATCGCGATGAGCGGCAGGCCCACGGTGCTTATCGACGACCTGTACGGCGGCACGGGTTCGTTCCTCGGACACTATCCGGCCGCCCGGCGGGCCGGCAAGCCGGTGACCGGCGTTTCATCCACACGCATCGAAGACGTCTGCGAGGCCGTCAACACGTTCGCCGCGCTTCGCCGGATGCGCGCCTCCAAGATCCTGCTGGTCACCCTGCGGGACATGCAGAAGACAATCGACGCGATCCAGACAGGCCTCGGCTGCGCCATCGTCAACGTGCCTCCCGAGGAGCTGAACGCCCTGTGGAAAGGGTCTGATCCACAGGCCGCCGGGCAGCAGGCGCAGGCATGGATCCGCCGCGCCGACCGCGTGGTGGAGCCGAAGCCGGCCGAGATCCGCAACAGCGCCGCCATGTACCTGGCCATGTCGGCGCTGCTCGAAAAGTACGGCGCGCAGGCGATTGCGGTCGATTGCCTCGAGCTTTTTTACAAGCAGAAGATGTTCGCCTATCCGTGCCTCGGCTTCTTCCAGATGAACAACGACGGGCTCGTGGGCGCGTGCGAGGCGGACCTCACCAGCGCTTCCACCATGCTGCTGATGACGTACCTGACCGGCAGGCCGGGCTACATCTCGGATCCGGTCATCGACACGGCGAAAAACCAGATCATCTATGCCCATTGCGTGGCGCCGTCGAGGCCCTACGGACCGGAAGGGCCGGAGTGCGCCTACGAGATCCGCGACCATAGCGAGGACCGCAAGGGCGCGGCCGTGCGATCGCTGCTGCCGCTGAACGAAACGCTTTCGACGCTGGAGTTTGTCGCTCCTGCAAAAACTGTCGTCTTCCACCTCAGCCGCGCCGTCGACAATCTCGAGGAAGACCGCGCCTGCCGCACGAAGCTTGTCGCCGAGCCGCGCGACGCGCGCCGGCTGATGGAGGGCTGGGATTTCGGCTGGCACCGCGTCAGCGTTTATGGCGACTGGAAGACGCGCGTGCAGCACGCCGCCGCGCTGCTCGGCTGGAAGTTCGTCGAGGAAGGCTGAGCCTCCGCCCTACTTCTTCCAGCAGGTGACGGTGATCTCGACGCGCGCCGGGCCCACCAGTTGCACGCCGCCGACGGTGGTGCGCGCGGGCCGCGGCTCGGGGAAGTAGGTCATGTACACCTTGTTCATGCGGTCGAACAGCGCGATATCGGTCAGGTGGACCTGCACGGAGACGGCATCGGCGAACGTGTAGCCGGCCTTGTCGAGCACGGCCTTGACGTTTTCGAGCGTCTGCCGGACTTCGTCTTCGAAGGACTCCGGATACTTGCCGTCCTTGTCGCGTCCGACCTGGCCGGCGACGAACAGGAAGTTTCCTGCGACAATGCCGGGCGTGTAGGGGCCGGCGACTTTGGCGCCTTCGGGAACCACAGCCTTCTTCTGCGCCATCAGGGCGGCAGGGGCCAGAGCAAGAGCAAACACCGCAACAAATCTCCGCATGTCCCCGATCATACCGCCGGTCGGCCGTACCTCCCCCCGGCTCTCCGCATGATTACACTGGTATATCGAACCTGCAATGGCGCTTCCCACGCCTGGCACTGACGTTGAACAGAAGAGCCATGAGACCCACGAGCCGCTGTGGCACGTGGTGCTGCTCGATGACGACGACCACACTTACGACTACGTCATCGAGATGCTTTGCCGGCTTTTCTTCAAGACCGTCGACGAAGCCCTCCGGCATGCGATCGAGGTGGACACGACGGGCCGGACGATCGTGATGACCTGCGAGCGCAGCGCCGCCGAATTCGCCCGCGACCAGATTCACGCCTACGGCGCCGACCCGCGCCTGCCGCGCTCGAAGGGCTCGATGACGGCGATTCTCGAGCCGGCGGGGTGAATCTTCCGTGCGATTCTCCCCCGGTGGCCCTCACAGCGACGGACGCCATGGTTCTTGGCCGGGGAATTTGGTAGTCTCATGTCCACAGAGCTGTGGCCTTACCTAATTTCGCTTCGTTTCTTCTGCCGACGCTGCGCGCGTTTGCCGATGGCAGCCCCCATTCTCTCAAGGAGGCGCAGGATGCCGTAGCAGTCGAACTCGGTCTGTCAGACGAGGACAAGGCTGTTTTGCTTGCAGATGGACGAACGCCAGTTTACAAGAGCCGCACGGCTTGGGCGAGGACTTTTTTGCACAGGGCCGGTGCATTGGAGCGCACGGAAAGGGGTCTTTACAGGATAACCAGCCGCGGCAGGCAGTTGATCCGCGAGCATCCAGACGGGATTACCCAGCAGGACCTGATGAAGTTCCGCGAGTTCGTGGCATTCGCGAGACCAGGGCCGCAAGTCCCCAGCGAGGCTCATTCAGACACAACAGGCACTGGCCTGGAACCGCAGGAGCAAGCGACCCCGATGGAGCGCCTGACATCGGCGTATGCAGAGCTCAGGAATTCTCTCCTCGAAGAACTCCTGGAGAGGCTCAGAGCCGTCGGTCCGGCGCAATTCGAGCAGATTGTGGTGGACCTTCTCCTGGCCATGGGCTACGGCGGTTCCGTTGATGAGGCTGGCAGGACAGTAGGGCGCACGGGCGATGGCGGCATTGATGGGATGATCAAGGAGGACAAGCTTGGCCTTGACATCGTTTATGTGCAGGCCAAGCGCTGGGGCGACCGGGTTGTGTCGGTCAGCGATGTGCGGGACTTCTCAGGGGCGCTTGACGCAGCGCGCGCCCGTAAAGGTGTCTTCATCACCACTTCACGCTTCTCCCAGGAAGCCCGTGAATACGTCCAGAGAATCGAGAAGAAAATCGTCCTCATCGTCGGCCGCCAACTGGCCGAGCTGATGATCGATCACGACATCGGCGTGACGACCGTGCAGACATACCGGCTCAAGCGCGTCGATTCGGACTATTTCGAATCCGAGTAAGAGCGGCCGCTCAGGGCCGCCGCGCCGCAGCCTTTTGCGGACCCGGAGTGGCCGGAAGCAGCGCCTGCCACTCCCGCGCGACGGCGTCGACCAGCGCCGGCATGGCCGCGGCCACTTCCCGGGAAGGCGTCGAGGCCCACTCAAAGTCGCCTCCTTCCAGCCCGATCAACACCAGCGAATCGGGCAGGCAGCGGAGCGAGAGGCCGAGGCGCAGCGCCTGCGCGAGTCCCGGCCCGCGCTGCGAGCAGCGGGCCGCTTCGGGCCGGAAGGCGGCCTCTCCCCACGCGAAGCGGTGCAGCGTGCCGGGCGCGGCGCCGGTGACCAGAGCATCCACGACAATGACGTGACGGGCCTCGCGCCATGCTTCCAGCAGCTCGCTGGCATTGCCGGAAAGAACCACGGCCGGGATCTTCCGCTCCTCGAGCGCGGCGGCGCAGAGCGGCCCTACTGCATCGTCGCCCCAGTCCATGCGGCCGCAACAGAGGATGCGGGCGTGATAGGTGCGGCCGGCGCGTGCGCGGCTGGCTCGCATCGGTCTGCGCACAATCTCATCACGGCCCGGCCCGCGATTCAAGCCTCTGGCGCCGGCTCCGGGCGCGGCCGCCGCTTATTGGGCGAGTTCGGCCGTCATCTTCGCGCCGCCCATCTGCGGCAGCGACGCTTCCAGCTTCACCGGGCGGCGTTCCTTCTTCGCCACGTACAGCGTCTGCCTGCCGGGCGAGCCGTCGGCGGGCTCCAGTTCCACGCGCCAGCAGTCGAAGGTTCCTGCGGGCACGGCGACGGTTTCCGAGCCGGCCACCTTCAGCGTGAAGAGCTTCGTCTTCTGCGTTTGCAGGTCCAGCGTGCGGTAGGCGGCCGAGTAGCCTTCTGCCAGCGGGAGCGACGCCAGCAGAATGAGGCTGCCGGCGCCGTCAGCAAACAGCGGGCCATCCAGCGCTGCGTCGATGGGACGCTCCTGGCCGCCCATTTTCATCGAGCCGCGCGCCCTGCCGTTGTCGACCATGAACTCGATTTCCACCGGTCCCTGCCGGACGGAACGCTTCTTCAGCGTATAGGAGCCCCGTTCGAGCAGCGCCGTATCCGTGGCCTCGCCCATCGGCGTCTTCATTGTGTCCGTGGCGCGCCAACCCTCCGGCGTTTCCTCGATCACAGAGCGCATCTCCACCGCAAAAGACTGCCCGCCGGCCTCGATCTTCGCCTGAAAAACGTGAGGCCGGGCCGAGGGCGGCGCAGCGGGCGAGGGCAGGGAAGCCGTGGGAGCGGGCATGTCGGGCAGCTTCACCGTGGCCGGATCCACGGTCAGCTCTTTCAGGCGCTTTTCCACTTCGGGAGGCATCGACTCCTGATAGCGGCCGCCGAGGTATTTCGCCAGGAATTTTTCCACCGCCGCAATCATGGCCAGGTTGTTGACGGGGCGGGCGAAGCCGTGGCCCTCGTCGTCGGCCACCAGATATTCGACCGGGAATTTCCGGTCGCGCAGCGCGATGACGATCTGGTCGGATTCGCGCTTCTTGACGCGCGGGTCGTTGGCGCCCTGCACTACCATCAACGGCGTGCGGATCCTGCCGGCGGAAAACAGCGGGGATTGGCGGACGAGCTGCTGCCTGCCTTCGGGCGTGTTGGGATCTCCCATCCGCTCATAAAACATCTTCCGGATCGGCTCCCAGTAGGGTGGGATCGAGTCGAGCAGCGTGATCAGGTTCGATGGGGCGACGATGGCGACGGCGGCCGCGTAGAGATCCGGCGTGAAGGCGACGCCGGCCAGGGTGGCGTAGCCGCCGTAACTGGCGCCCATGATGCCGACGCGTTTCGGATCCACGATGCCCTGCCCGGCCAGATGGCGGACGCCCCAAGTGATGTCGTCCTGCATCCTGTCGCCCCACTGGCGGTTGCCCGCGTTCAGGAAGCGCTTGCCATAGCCGGTGGAGCCGCGGAAATTCGGCGACAGCACCGCATAGCCGCGGTTGGCCAGGAACTGATGGAACGTGTTGTAGCCCCAGATGTCGCGCGCCCACGGCCCGCCATGCGGGAACACGACGAGCGGAAGCCCTTTGGGCTCGACGCCTTTGGGAAGAGTGAGAAACGCCGGGATTTCCAGCCCGTCGGAGGACCTGTAACGGATCACCTTCATCGGCGCCAGCGCTTCGCGCGGCAGCTTCTCGCGGATCCGGTACTGAAGCGCGATGCGGCGGGTCTTGCGGTCGAACACATACGTTTCGCCGGGCTCCGTGTCGCGCGCCGCGGTGAGGATCCACCGTGATTCGTCGGCGGTGCGGGAGCCGAAGCTGATGCGGAAGCCGGGAAGCTGCTTCTGAAGCCACTGGTAGTCGGCCTCGAAGGCCTTGTCCTTCCAGTAGAGCCGCTCGCGGTCGTCCTCGTAGATGGTGGCGATGAGGCGGTTCGATACCTCGGAGAATAGCGTTCCGGCAAGGTCCACCCGGCCAAGCGGGTCCTTCTCGACCAACGTGGCTGCGCCCGTGGCGGGGTCCATCAGCATGAGCTGCACCAGGTCGAGTTCGCCGGCATTGGTCAGGAAATAGACCTTCGCATTCGTTTCATCGAAGCGCACGGGCTGGCAGGTCTCCAGCACCGAGCAGGAATAGATTTTCGTGAAGCCTTTTTCGTCAACGCGGAGGAATTCGGTGTCGCCGTTTTCCGCCGAGCGTGTGGCGATGCGCGGCTGCGCCTTGTGGTCGAAGACCCAGCCGGTGATGCGGTCCGTGTTGCGGCGCAGAAGGCTCTTTTCGCCGGTGGCGAGATTCAGGCGGTAAAGATCGTGCCAGGCGGGGTCGCGGTCATTCAGGCCGATGTAAATGTGCGCGGGATCGGAGCGGGGCACTTCGTAAATGATCGTCCGCGCGCCTTTCGCATTGGAAAGGTTGCGCGAGGGCGGCACGGCGGCTCCGGCCGGCGCCGGGTCGGAAGGACTGACGGCGTAGACGTTGAAGTTCTCGTCCCCGTCCTGGTCTTTCACATAAAGGATGTACTTCGAGTCGCGGGACCAGAAATAGCCCGGAATGGGGCGCCTGGTTTCAGCCGTCACGGGGCGCGCCGCGGAAAAGGGCTCGCCCGCCTTTTTCACCCAGATGTTGCGCGCACCCTGAAAGGGCTTCAGGAAGGACACATATTGGCCGTCGGGCGAGATCTGGGCGCCGGAGATTTCGACCTCGCCGAAAAACAGGTCGCGGTCGAGCAGCGGCGGCAGCTCCGCCCGCAGCGGAATCAACGCGAGGGTCGCCAGGACAGCAGGCAGGATCGTGCGCTGAAACACGCCAAACTCCTTTCGCCCGGTTGCGATGGGCTCTTTCAGCATACGCATGCCGCGGGGCGGTTGTTCCCCCGTTTGTGCCGGTCCGCACCGGACACGCAGGACGCAGAGGGGCAGCGGGCGCACGCCGCTGCCTGAAATGAGGCACCGCGGAGGGAACCCGCCCGCCGGGCTTGCCCGCTCCGCGTTGAGAAAGGGAGACTTTCGCGTGGCTCTCCCGCCGGGATTCTGGCCGACGAATTGCAGATTGCTCTCCCGAGCGCCGCCAGCCTGCGCTGCGGCAGCGTGTCCGGCCGGCATGATGCCGGAGCGCCGCTGTCCTGGCAAGGCGGCGGGACTGCTGGACCGGAAGCGGCGAATCCGATGACAGCAAGAGACTTCATGACGGCGAATCCCATTACTGTGCCTCCGGAGGCGACGGTGGAAGAAACCGCCCGCCTATTCCTTCGCCATCGCATTGGCTGCGTGCCTGTGGTCGGAGCCGAGGGCGGCGTGATCGGGCTTGTGACGGAGCGCGACCTGTTCCTGCGCGAACGGCGCGTGCCGTTTTCTACAGTGGTGGCGCACTCGTTGATGGGCGCATGGGTGGATCCGGAACATCTGGAGGAATGCTACGGCCGGCTGCGAGGCATCCGGGTCTCGGAGATCATGCGGCGGGATTTCGTCACCATCTCCCCGGAGACGCCCATGTACGAGGCGGCGCTGCTGATGGTCCGCTTCGAGACGAATCATCTGCCGGTGGTCGAAGGCGGCCGGCTTGTGGGCATCCTCGCCCGGCATGATCTGCTGCGCGCTCTGGCGCGGCCATGCGAGCCCTGGGATGCAGCTTCGCCGGGCCGCGCCGGAGAAGATACGCCGCCATCGCCCTCCTAGGAGCCCGCTCCCGCAACCTTGACAGAAAGCCCGCACAGAACAGGGAGGAACGCGACCCGATGAAAGAACAAGGCACCGCCGTTCAGGCGCCGTTTTCCGGGCTGCCGCCGTGGCGGCTGGAAGCGGCTGCCGTGGTCGAGCAGCTTGGCGTGGACGCGGCCCGCGGCCTCAGCGAAGCAGAAGCCGCGGCGCGCCGCGCCGTGCACGGCCCCAACCTGCTCACGCCGCCGAAGGCGCACGGGCCGCTGGTGCGCTTCCTGTTGCAGTTTCACGCGCCGCTGGTCTACATCCTGCTGGCGGCGGCCGCAGTGACGCTGGCGCTGCGCGAGTACGTCGACAGCGCCGTGATCTTCGGCGTGGTGCTCGTGAATGCGTTCGTGGGGTTCCTCCAGGAGTCCAGGGCGCTGAAAGCGATCGACGCGCTGGCGCGTTCCATGACGACCGAGGCTGTGGTGCTGCGCGGCGGCCAGAAGCGCCGCGTGGAGGCGGCAGAGCTTGTGCCTGGCGACATCGTTCTCCTTGAGGCGGGCGACAAAGTGCCAGCCGATGTGCGCCTCATCAGCGTGCGCGGCCTTCAGGTGGACGAGTCCGCGCTGACCGGAGAAAGCGTGCCGGTTTCGAAGAACGTGGATCCGGCGCCCGAGGACGCCGGCGTCGGCGACCGCCTCTGCATGGCTTACTCCTCGACGCTCGTCACTTCCGGCGCCGCCCGCGGCGTCGTGGTGGCCACGGGAGACCGCACCGAGATCGGGCGCATCTCCGAGCTGATCCAGACCACCGAAGCGCTGGCCACGCCGCTGACGCGCAAGATCGCACATTTCTCCCATTTCCTGTTGTGGGTCATTCTCGCGCTGGCAGCAGTCACGTTCGCCGCAGGCGTCCTCCAGGGCCAGGCGTGGCTGGACATGTTCATGGCGGCCGTCGCTCTCGCCGTCGGCGCGATTCCCGAGGGGCTGCCCGCGGCGCTCACCATCACGCTGGCCATCGGCGTCGCGCGCATGGCGCGCCGGCACGCCATCATCCGCAAGCTCCCTGCGGTAGAGACGCTCGGCTCCACCACCGTCATCTGCTCGGACAAGACCGGCACGCTCACGCAGAACAAGATGAACGTGAAAGCAGTCTGGGCTGGCGGCGCACGCTATCGCTTCCTCGGCGAAGGGTACGAGCCGGCGGGAGGGGTCCAGCCCGTTTCCGGGTCCCCGCCCACGCAGAATGCCGCTTTGCTGGAGTGCCTGCGCGCGGGCCTGCTGTGCAACGACGCGGCACTGCGGCGGCAAAACGGGGCATGGGAGGCGGAAGGCGACCCCACCGAGGCGGCGCTGCTTGTTGCGGCGGCGAAGTTCGGCCTGGAACGCCAGCAGGAAGAACAGCGCTTCCCGCGGATCGACGCGATCCCCTTCGAGAGCGAACACCAATACATGGCCACTCTGCACCAGGCCGGGGAGCGCACCGTGGCCTTTGTGAAGGGCGCGGCCGAGGCCCTGCTGCCGCGCTGCGACGCGGCGCTCGGCCCGGACGGCGCGCCGGGCGGGCTGGATCGGGCCGCCGTGATGGAGCAGGTCGAGTCGCTTGCCGCCGAAGGGCTGCGCGTGCTGCTGTTGGCGCGCCGGGAGTTTCCTGCCGGCATGAATTTCGTCGAACATGCCGATGTCGCCTCCGGCCTCGTCCTGCTCGGCCTGCAAGGCATGATCGACCCGCCCCGGCCGGAGTCGCTGCCCGCCGTGCGGGCCTGCCAACAGGCGGGCATCCAGGTGAAGATGATCACCGGCGACCACGCGAAAACGGCCGCGGCGGTGGCGGCAATGATCGGCATTCCCGCCGAACGGGTGCTGACCGGCGCCGAGCTGGCGCGTCTGAGTGACGAAGAGCTGGCCGCCGTGGCTGTCGATGTGAACGTCTACGCACGGGTCAGCCCCGAGCAGAAGCTGAAGCTCGTCACCGCTCTGCAAAGCCGCGGCCACGTGGTGGCGATGACCGGCGACGGAGTGAATGACGCCCCCGCGCTGCGGCGCGCCGACATCGGCGTCGCCATGGGCATCGCCGGCACCGAAGTGGCCAAAGAGGCGGCGGACATGGTGCTCACCGACGACAACTTCGCCTCCATCGAAGCGGCCGTGGAAGAGGGGCGCGGTGTTTACGACAACCTCGTGAAGTTCATCGCGTGGACCATCCCCACCAACGTCGGCGAGGGTCTGGTGATCATGGCCGCCGTCTTCACCGGCGCGACCCTGCCGATCCTGCCCGTGCAGCTTCTCTGGATCAACATGACCACCGCCATCCTGCTGGGCCTGACGCTGGCGATGGAGGCCAAGGAGCCGGGCCTGATGCAGCGCCCCCCGCGGGACCCCAGGGCGCCGATCCTCACGCGGGTGCTCCAGGTGCGCATCGCCCTCGTGTCTCTGCTCCTGCTGGCGGGAGCCTTCGGGCTGTTCGAGTGGATGCAGATGCGCGGCGCGCCTGTCGAGCAGGCGCGCACCGTGGCCGTGAACGTCTTCGTCTTCGGCGAGATGTTCTATCTGTTCAATTGCCGCTCGCTCACCGTCTCGATGTTCCAGCTCGGCATGTTCTCCAACCCGTGGCTGCTGGCCGGCGTGGCGGCAATGGCTGTCTTCCAGCTCCTGTTCACGTATGCTCCTTGGATGAACGCGGCTTTCCACAGCGCGCCGATCGGGACGCCGGAATGGGCCTGGATCCTGGGGTGTTCGATGGCCATCTACCTTGTGGTGAAGGCAGAGAAATGGCTGCGGCGGCGCTTCGCGCCGCAGGAGACTGAGGGATGACCGTGGCCGAAAGGACGCAGCGGCGCTGGCAGGACCAGGGCTGGCTGCGGCCTGCCCTGATCGCGGCGGGCCTCGCCGTCATCAGCGTCCTCCACGTGCTGGTCCCCGAGGAGCAGGTCCTGTGGCAGGGGGCCCTGCAACATCTCTATCTCGTACCCATCATGTATGCAGCGCTGCGCTACGGCTGGCGCGGCGGACTGATCACCACCGCGGCGGCGGCGGCCTCCTATCTGCCGCATCTGGCCAGCGGGAGGATCGTGCAGCCTTACCCGGGCTACATGCTCAGCCGCATCCTGAGCCTGGTCGAGTACTTTGCGGCGGCTGCCGTCGTCGGCGTGCTGGCTGAGAAAGACAGGCGGCAGCGCGAAGAGCTGGAACGCGCCAGCCGCGACCTGGCGCGTGTCAACTACGAGCTGGAAGGCAGCATCGAAAGGATGAAGCGCTCCGAACGGCTCTATGCCGTGGGCCAGCTTGCAGCGGGGCTGGCGCACGAGATCCGCAACCCCATCGCCAGCATCGCCGGCGCCGCCGGCATCCTCGAGCGCCATCCTTCCGACGAGCCGCGGCGCAAGGTCTGCCTGGAGATCATCACCAAAGAATGCGCGCGGCTCAACCGCCTGCTGACAAACTTCCTTGACTTTGCCCGCCCGCGTCCGCCCAGCTTCCAGAAAACCCGGCTGGAGCCTGTTGTGGAGTCCGTCATCGAGTTGGCGGTGCACGCCGCCGGCCGGCGCTCCATCGTATTTCACCGCGACTACGAGCCTTCGCTGCCCGAGGTGGAATGCGACAGCGAGCAGATCAAGCAGGTGCTGCTGAACCTGCTGATCAACGCCATTCAGGCATCGCCCGATGGCGCGGCGGTCTTCGTCTCCGTGCGGCGGGCTCCCGGCGGCGCCGTCGTCCGGGTGCAGGACCAGGGCTGCGGCATGACACCCGGGCAGCAGGCCCGCCTGTTCGACCCTTTCTTCACCACGAAGGAGGCGGGCACGGGCCTCGGCCTGCCCGTGGCGCAACGGATCATCCAGCAGCATGGAGGGCGCATCTGGGCCGAACCGAATCCGGATGCGGGCATGACCTTCTCCTTCGAGCTGCCGCTGAAAAGGGAGAACAGCGCATGAGCCTTCTTCGCGTACTCGTGGTCGATGATGACGAAAGCCTGCGCCGGATCACGCGCATGCAGCTCGAGGAGATGGGCTACGGGGTGCTGGATGCCTCGTCGGGTCATGAGGCGCTGGCGCTGCTGTCTGCTGAGCCGCTGTCGCTGGTCCTCACCGATTACCGCATGCCCGGCATGGACGGACTCGAGCTGCTCGGACGCATCCGCTCGGAGCATCCGCTGATCCCGGTGGTCATGATCACCGCATTCGGCTCCATCGGAAACGCGGTCGAGGCCATCAAGGCGGGCGCATTCGACTACATCACCAAGCCGATCGACTTCGAGCAGCTCGCCATCGTTGTCCGCCGCGCCCTCGAGCATCATGCGCTGGTGGAAGAAGTCCAGGCGCTGCGCTCGATGCTCGACCGCAAGTACGGCTTCGACGCCATCATCGGGCGCTCGAAGGCGCTTCTTCATGTTCTCGACCAAGCGGCCCGCGCCGCCCAAAGCCGGGCGACCGTGCTCATCCGCGGCGAAACCGGAACCGGCAAAGAACTGCTGGCGCGCGCCATCCATGCCAACAGCCCCCGCCGCCACAAGCCGTTTGTCACCATCAATTGCGGCGCCATTCCTTCAGCGCTGCTGGAAAGCGAGCTCTTCGGCCATGTGCGGGGTGCCTTCACGGGGGCGGTGGCGCACAAGATGGGGCGCGTCGAGGCGGCTGACGGCGGCACGCTGTTCCTGGATGAAATCGCCGAGATGCCCCCTGAGCTCCAGGTGAAGCTGCTGCGGCTGGTCCAGGAAGGGGAGATCGAGAAGGTCGGCAGCCCGGCGCCGCTGCGGGTGGATGTCCGCATCATCGCCGCCACGCACCGCAACCTGGAGGCGCGCGTCGAGGACGGGCAGTTCCGTGAGGATCTGTACTACCGCCTGTCGGTGATTCCGCTGGAGCTGCCACCGCTGCGCGAACGCCCGGACGATATTCCAGCGCTGGTGGAGCATTTCTTCCTGAAGAGCAGGGAAAGGCATGGCCGTCCGGAGCTCAGGCTGCCCCCGGCGCTCGTTTCCTGCTTCACGGCCTGGCATTGGCCGGGCAATGTGCGCGAACTGGAAAACGTGATCGAACGGCTCGTGGTGCTTGCGCCAGGCGACGAGATCTCCCGGAACGACCTGCCCGAAAACCTGCGGCGCCAGCCGGGGCCAGCCAATACCCTGAACATCGAGATTCCGCCGCAGGGTGTCAGCCTGGAAGCGGTGGAGAGGAGCCTGATCCTCGAAGCGCTGAAACGGTGCGACTGGAACCAGTCCCGCGCCGCGCGCTTCCTCGATATCAGCCGCAAGACGCTGATCTACCGCATGGAGAAATACAACCTGCGGCGGGAGACGCGGGACGCCGCGGGCGCGCGCAGCGCCGGGTAAGGTCACACGGCCGCGCCTGCCAGCGCCGCGTGGATCTCGCGCGCCGCACGCATGCCTTCGGCCACCGCCTGCACCACGGTGGCGCCGCCGTTGACGATGTCGCCCGCGGCCCACACCCGTTCGCGCGAGGTCATCAGCGTGCCGGGCCGCGTCCACACCATGCCGTGCTGCGTGAACTCCACGCCGGCAAGCGCCTCGCGGAGCGCTGGATCCGCGGTCTGCCCGATGGCTTCCACCACGGTGTCACAGGGCAGCACATGTTCCGTGCCGGCGATGGCAACAGGCCGCCGCCGCCCGCTCGAGTCCGGCTCGCCCAGCCGCGTGCGGACGACGCGGACGCCCGCAAGGCGGCCCTTGTCGTCCGAAACATAATCCAGCGGTTGTGTCAGGACAAGGAAATGGACGCCCGCGCGCACGGCGGCATCCCGCTCCTCCGGCCAGGCAGGCATCTCCGCGAACGACCGGCGATACACGATGGACACGTCGCGGGCTCCGGCGCGCAGGGCGCTGAGAGCCGCGTCGATGGCCGTGTTGCCGCCGCCCAGCACCGCCACGGTGCCGCTGACCCGCTCGCCCCCGTGCTTCACGCGGCGCAGGAAGTCGAGCGCGCCGAAGACGCCCTGCGGGCGGACGCTGGCCTCCAGTGCGACGGAGCGGGTAAGGCCGGTGGCCAGCAGCACGGCGTCAAAGCCTTCTGCGAGAAGCGAATCCAGCGAATTCCCTGGGCTGAGCTCGAAGCGCCGGCGCTCCACGCCGCCCGAGGCGAGCAGCGCATCTTCGAGCTCCCGGCGCAGGATCTCTTCCGGCAGCCGGTCCGGCGGAATGGTCTCGCGAGCCACCCCGCCCGGTTCGGGCTCCCGGTCGAGCAGCACGACGTGATGGCCATGAGACGCCAGCGTCACTGCCGCCGCCACGCCGGCGGCGCCAGCCCCCACAACCGCGACGCGGCAGCCGGTGGGCGCCGCACGCCGCCGCGGCTCGCGGCTCCAGCCCTCCTCGAGCGCCATGCGCGACACCCAGCGTTGCAGATGGCGGATGCGGACAGGCTCGGCGTAGTGCTCGTTGATGCAGGCGGATTCGCACAGCGTCTCCGAAGGGCAGACGTAGCCGCAGACGGCGGCCAGAACATTCGCTTCGCGAATTGTTTCGTATGCGTCGCGGTATCTTCCTTCCACGATTGCCTGAATGAATTTCGGAACATTCACGCCGGCCGGGCACTTCGGGACGCACGTCGGGTCATTGCACTGGCGGCAGGCGGCGGCTTCCCGGCGGATGGTGTCCATCGCTTCGGCGCGCCCGGCCTTGTAGATCGGCTCATAGATGGCGGCGTCGCGCGGCACGCAGCCGCTGCGGCCGCCGTCGCGCATGATCTGGGTGCAGGCGGAGCACGCCACGCACACACGGGCAGGGTCGAGCCTTCGGCCCTCGAGCAGCTCGCGGGGGAAATCCGGGTAAGCGAAGGCCATGCGCCCGCCGCCCACCAGCGACACCCAGCCCCGCTGCACCGCCGCCGCGGCCACATATGGAAAGAACTGCCGGAGCCAGGAGTATCCGCCGCCAACCACGGGCAGGCCCGGCAGCGCCTGCTGGATCTGCCGCACGATGTGGAGGAAGCGGGCCACTCCTTCCAGTGGATGTTCCGGCGGCAGCGGCGCGCCGGCGATGGGCAGGTCGAAGGGCCGGTTGACGTGCGGATTGAAATAAGGATTGCCGATCGTGATGTTCACGAGCGGTGCCTGCCGTTCGGCCAGCCAGCGCGCCAGCCGCAGCGGCTCGGTCAGATCGGGACAGTCGCTGCCATCGGCAGCCATGCCCCAGCCGTACGGGTATGGCATGGCGTCATAGGCATTCATCCGCGTGGTGACGGCGATGCCGGGGACGTTGGCGCGGATCTTCTCCACCACGTTGCGGAAAAAGCGCGTGCGGTTGTCGAACTCCGGTCCGCCGTAACGGGAGTTCTCCCGTGTGAATGAAGCGTGGAGCTCGCTCACCAGATAGCGGTGGCAGGCCTTGACGTCGACGCCGTCGAAGCCCGCCTCCCGGGCGCAGAGCGCAGCCTCCACATAGAGGTCTTCCAGCCGTTCCAGCTCCTCGTCGGTAATCAGCGGATAGTCAGGCGGCAGGCCCATTACCGGGTCGAGGTACTTCGAATGATGCGCAATGACGGGCGCCGGCTTGCGGCCCGGCTTCGAATAGCGCCCGGAATGCGTGAGCTGAAGGATGAACAAGGGCCGGTGGGCTGGCCCCATGGTCTCCGCAGCGGCGCGGCGTGCGTCGTCGAGCATCCTGGCGAAGGCCGCGGTGTTGCCGCGGTGGATCCAGAGCTGGCGCGGATTGGCGCGCCCTTCGTGGACGACGGCGCAGGCTTCCACCCAGAGCAGCCCGGCGCCGCCGGCGGCGAAGCGCCGGTAGCGGCGGAAGGTCAGCTCGTCCGGGGCGCCATTGGCGGTGCCGTCGCAGCCCTCCATTGGCAGCACCACGAAGCGGTTCGCGAGCCGGAACGGGCCGCAGTCGAGCGGCGCGGCCAGCGGCGACAGGTCCCCGGTGGCCGGAATGTCGAGCCCGAGCCTTTCGATTTCGCCAACGAGCTCTTCGAGCGACTGGTAGTGGAACGGCTGGTGCGAAAGCATGGCCGCTACTAGAATATCAGACACGAAAGTCCTCTTTGCTGCATGGCGGCGCGCGCCGCTGCGTTGCCGTCCGGCTCGCTCCGGATTTACCGGACTGTCACGCAACTGAGCCACTGCATTCACGGGCCGCGGAGTACACTCAGGAAGCCGGTGCCGGCGGAGGGCCGGGGCCGGATTTGCTGGGAGGGAGTCACTGCATGCGAAGAGCGATCTCTGCGTCCCTGTGCCTGCTGGCATGGGCGGCCATTGGCCTGCGGGCCCAGTTTGAAACTTCCGCGGTGCTCGGGACGATCACGGATCCTTCCGGCTCGGTCGTTGCCGGCGCGCGGGTGGAGCTGAAGTCGGAAGAGACGGGAGTGGTCACGTCAGCGGTCACAAACGCCGCCGGGGCCTTCGAGTTCTTCAATGTCCGTCCCGGGCGTTACACGATCAGCGCCTCGGCGGCGGGGTTCAAGAAGGCCGTCTCCGAGCCGTTCACGGTGACGGTGGGCACGCGGCAGCGCGCGGACCTGCGGCTCGATCTGGGCAACGTGGAGGAAGTCGTGACGGTCAGCGACACCGTCTCCGTCGTAGAAACCGACACGTCGTCGCGGGGCACGGTCATCGGCAGCCGGCAGGCGGTGGATCTGCCGCTGAATGGACGCGCCTACGCAGACCTCACGCTGCTCACCCCGGGCACGGTGCAGGCGCTGCGTGGCACCAGCATCGGCGGCGCGCGCGACGCCAGTTACCATGTCAACGGGCTGCGCAGCTCGTACAACAACTTCATGCTCGACGGCGTGGACAACAACTCCTACGGCACGTCCAATCAGGGTTTCTCCAACCAGGTGGTGCAGCTTTCGCCGGACGCCGTCGGCGAGTTCCGCGTGGTGACCAACAACTTCTCCGCCGAATACGGGCGCGCCGGCGGCGCGGCCATCATCGCTGCCTACCGCAGCGGCACCAACGAGCTTCATTTCACGGCGTGGGAGTTCCTCCGCAACAAGGCGCTGAACGCCACCGGATTCTTCAAGCCGGTTACCGGCGAAAAGCCCGACATGAAGCAGAACCAGTTTGGCATTTCCGGCGGCGGGCCGATCCTGAAGAACCGGCTGTTCTATTTCGCCGACTACGAAGGGCTGCGCCGGAAGCTCGGCGAGCTGTTCTACGCCAGCCTGCCTAACGCCGCCATGCGGCAGGGCGATTTCTCCGGCCTTGCGCTGCGCAACCCCTACGACGGCACGCCGTACCCGGACGGCCGCGTGCCTGCGTCGCTGCAAAGCAGCTTCGCCCGGAAGGTGCTCAATGATCTGCCCGCGCCCAACCGTGCCGGCTCGGGACCCCTCGGCGTCGGCAACAACTTCGAGCGGCTCGGCGTCTACGACACGCCGGACAACAAATGGAATGTCAAGCTGGATCAGTTCTGGAATTCCCGCTTCACGACGTTCGGCCGCTACAGTTGGCGCGAGCTGAATGCCTTCGAGCCGCCGGCGATTCCCGGCCCCTCGGGCGGCAACTCCAACGGCTGGGTCTATGTCCGCAACTACTCGGTGGCCGCCGGCGGCACCTGGACGCTCGACTCGGCCAGCCTGCTGGAGATCCGCTTCGGCTGGACGAAGACCGAAGCGGGCAAGAAGCCCGTCAATTACCGCGAGCCGCACATGGAAGACGCATACGGCATCCGCGGCATCAGCAAGGATCCGCGCGTGGGCGGCGGCCTGAACACGCAAAGCGTGACAGGTTTTACCGGCTTCGGGCGGCAGTCCAGCAACCCGCAGTTCCAGTGGCCGACCGTCTGGAATCCGCGCGCCAACTACTCGCGCCTGGCCGGGGCTCACGCCATCAAGGCGGGCTACGAGTACCAGCGCATCAACACCCAGATCAACGATCTCGCTCCTGTCTACGGACAGTCCACTTACAACGGCCGATTCAGCGCTATGCCCGGGCTTTCCTCAACATTCAATCCGCTGGCCAATCTCGCGGATTTCCTCGTGGGCGCGCAGAGCCAGTACGCGATGAGCAACTTCGCCGTGCTCGATTACCGGCAGCGGATGCACTTCTTCTATATTCAGGACGACTGGAAGGCCACGCGCCGCCTCACCTTCAACCTTGGCGTGCGCTATGAATTCTCCACGCCCCAATGGGAGGCGAACTACCGCCTGGGCAACTTTGACCCCGTGAATGCGAAGCTGTTCTTCGCCAAGCCCGGCTCCATCCAGGACCGCTCGACCATCCGGCCAGACCGCAACAACTGGGGGCCGCGCATCGGCCTCGCCTACACGATCACGCCGAAGACCGTCGTCCGCTCGGCCTACGGCGTCAGCTTCGTCCATTTCAACCGCATGGGCGGCGAGAACATCCTCGGCTTCACCGGGCCGTTCGTTTTCGCCGTCGTGCGCGACCAGGTGGCGCCCGCGGCGGGCGGCTCCAGCCCGCTGCCCCTCTGCGCCCCCGGACGCGACTTCCTCACCTGCTTCCAGCGCACGCAGGACGGCTTTCCGGACGGCTTCGTCGATCCGCGCCTCTACAACACGCGGACCACGCGCGTGAACTACATCCCCTCCGACACGCCGGCGCCCTACGTGCAGACCTGGCACCTCACCATTCAGCGCGAGCTTGCCCGCGACCTGCTCGTCGACGTCGGCTATGTCGGAAACCGCGGAGCCAAGCAGCTCATCCTCGCCGATTTCAACCAGGCGCAGCCGAACCAGCCCGGGCAGAACCTGCCGCTCGATCTGCGCCGCCCCTACCGCGACTTCAGCTTCATCCAGATCGCGTTCGCCGGCGGCAACACTTTCTACCACGGCCTTCAGGCGAAGATCGAAAAGAAGTTCTCCTCCGGTTTCTACCTGCTGAATTCGTTCACCTGGTCGAAAACCATCGACAATGCGCCCGGCCACCTGGAAACCTACAACGGCGACAATTCCCGCGTGAATTTCTACGGGCTGAAGCAGGAGCGGGCGCTGTCGAGCTACGACGTCACGTTCAACAACGTCACATCCCTCATTTACGAGCTGCCGTTCGGACGCGGCCGGCGCTGGGGCTCCTCGTGGAACGCGCTGCTGAACGGGCTGCTCGGCGGCTGGCGCACCACGCTGATCAACACGGCCCGCAGCGGCTTCCCCATCAACCTCACTTACAGCCCTGTCTCGGCCCAGCAGGTCTGCTCCAGTTGCAGCTACCGGCCGGACGTGCTCGGCCCGGTGCAGGATGGCAGCCACGATCCCAACAACTGGTTCCTCCGCTCCAACATCGTGATTCCCACGGATGTCACGCGGCCATTCGGCACCGCCGGCCGCAACATCGGCCGGATGGAGCCCTTCTATCAGAGCGACTTCGGACTCTACAAGTCCTTCGATCTTCCGCGCGAAGGCTCGCGCGTCGAATTCCGCGGCGAGTTCTTCAACCTGCTGAACGTCACCAATCTGGGTTCGCCTGACAGCAACGCCAGCTCCACCGGCTTTGGCAGGGTGACGGCGGCCTTCCCGGCGCGGCAGATCCAGTTTGCACTCAAGCTGTATTACTGATGCGCCGCAGGCGTCCCTGGCGGACGCCGCTCCCTGGGCGGACGCGCCGGGCGGGATTGCCTCACGGTCCCGCCCGGCCGCTTCTCAATCCTCCAGCACTTCTTCGGCCCAGCGGCCGCGCTCCTGAAGGCGGCGCACTTCGGCCTCGGCCAGTTCCTTCAGCCGCAGCGTGTCCACCTTGGCGACGCGGTTCAGCGGCATCTGGCCGGGTTCCACGATCACGTAGTGCAGCGGCCGCTTGTACGATGTCAGCGCGCGGGCGTGGCGCCGCAGCTCGGCTTCGGTGAGTTCGGTGCCGGGCTTCTTCTCCACGAACGCCATGATCGCCTCTACCCAGATCGGATGCGGCACGCCCACCACGCCGCAGGAGGCGACCTTGTCAGAGAGCGCGCAGATGTGTTCTTCCACTTCGCCGGGGAACACCTGGTAGCCGGCAGGCTTGATCACCCATTTGGCGCGGCCGTAGAAATGCAGCCCCTGCGCATCGACGTATCCCATGTCGCCGGTATAGAGCCAGCCATCCGCCGAGATCGTCCGGCGCGTGGCCTCTTCATCGCCTACATAGCCGGCGAAGGTCTGCGGTCCGCGAAAGCAGACGTGGCCGATTTCGCCTGCGGGCAGCTCCGCGCCGGCGCTACCGTCCTCCCGCATCGGCTCACGGATGCTCATCGGATAGATGGGCGCGGCATGGCCGAGGCTGGCAGCTACGGCGGCGACCTCGCCGGTGACAGGCGTGTAGGTGCAGAAGCCTGAAGCCTCGGTCAATCCAAGCCCCGTGCCGATTCGCGGCGCCATCGTGCGGAGCTTCTCCAGGAATGGCCGGGGCACGCTCTGGCCGCCATAGACGGCGATGTCCAGCGAGCTGAGGTCGCGCTGGCCGTACTCGGAGTGCCGCCATTCCATGTGAAACATCGCCGGAATCTGGCCGAGCAGCCGAACGCGGTACTTCTCGATCGCCTCGAGCGTTCTGCCGGGATCGAAGATCTCCAGCGTCACCGCCGTGCCGCCCCAGAACAGGGTGGTCATCAGCAGCTCCGCCTGGCAGCCGACATGGGACGGCGGCAGATGCACCATCACGCGCGACGCCTCGAACTCGAACGCCGTGCCGAGCGCATAGTTCTGCGCCGTGATGCCGCGGTGCGTCAGCAGCGCCGCCTTCGGGGCGCCCGTCGAACCGGTGGTGAAAATCACCTGCGCGCCGTCGTCCGGGCCGATGTCCGGCGGCTCCGCGGCGGGCCTGTCCGCATAGGCCTTCTCCAGCCACTCGCGCAGCGCGCCTGCGTCGAAGACGTGCTCAAGCGACGGAACTTCGCCAGCGACGCTGTGCGGCAGCGCCGTGGCATAGGCGCGCGCGTTCACCAGCCGCAGGCTCCGCAGCAGTTCGTCGCGCGAGAGCCGCAGGTCGAGCGGCACATGAACGATGCCCGCGCGGAAGCAGGCGTATTCGAGCACAATGTGGTCGTCGGTGAGGGGCAGGGAAGTGGCGAAGAAGTCGCCCTTGCGCAGTCCGAGCCGCGCCAGCGCCTGCGCCGCGGCCAACGAACGGTCCCGCAGCCCGGCCCAGGTCATGGAAGTGCCGCGCGTCGCGTTCAGAACCGCCGGCGCCTCCGGCTGGCGCGCCGCCCATTCATCCACGGCTGCGTGCAGAAGCTGCCGCCCGGCGAAGCGCGCCTGGAAATCGTCCCACGTGCAGGCCAGTACGTTCATCTCCGATATCATCCATAAACAGTGAAGCCCGCCGCAATCCTTTTCGCCTTCCTCTCTGCCGCCTTCGCCGCCGACCCGCTGCTGTTCACCTCCTTTCGCGGCAACGGCGAGACCGGCGTATATCTCGCCCTTTCCGAAGACGGCCGCCACTGGACTCCCGTGCGAAACGGCCAGCCGGTGCTCCGGCCCGAAATCAGCGGGATGCTGATGCGCGATCCCTTCCTCGCGCGCGGACCCGACGGCCGCTGGCACATGCTGTGGACCACCGGCTGGACGCGCTCGAAGCAGGACGGATCGCTGACCATCGGCCATGCCTCCTCGCCGGACCTCGTGCAGTGGTCCCCGCAGCGCCTGATCCCGATCCCTCTCGACGGCGCGCGCAACGCGTGGGCCCCGGAGGCGGTCTGGCACCCGAAACAGAAAGTGTGGATCGTGTTCTGGGCCAGCACCATTCCGGGCCGCTTTCCCGAAGGGGAAGCCAGCGGCGACCAGGGCTACAACCACCGCATCTGGGCCATGCGCACGCGGGATTTCCAGACATTCACCGCGCCGGAGCTGTTCTTCGACCCCGGCTTCAATGTGATCGACTCGACCATCGTGCGCACCGGCCGCCGCTGGCTGATGGTCTTCAAGGACGAGCGCCGCGAGCCGCTGAAGAAAAACCTGCGGCTGGCCTGGGCTGAAGATCCGGCAGGACCGTGGCGCGCCGAGCCGGAGACGTTCACGAAATCCTGGATCGAAGGGCCTTCCGTGATCCGCATCGGGCGCGACTGGTTCGTCTATTTCGACCACTACGGCAAGCCGCAGCACTACGGCGCCTACCGCACCCGGGACTGGAAGCGCTTCGAAGACGTCACCGCGGAATTGCGCTTCCCGCCGGGCCACCGCCACGGCACTGTCGTGCGGATCCGCCCGCGGGACGCGGCGCGGCTGCGTGCGCTCGAATGACCGCCGGCAGGGCGGCGCGTCAGGCCCGCGCGCTTTGCGCGGTCT
Source organism: Bryobacteraceae bacterium (assembly GCA_025056865.1). Lineage (GTDB taxonomy): Bacteria > Acidobacteriota > Terriglobia > Bryobacterales > Bryobacteraceae > JANWVO01. The sequence goes on along the minus strand of JANWVO010000058.1, from coordinate 63,177 downwards.
CCCGGACCTGCGGATACACCTTGCGGATGGCGGCGACGATGTCCTGCGTGTCGCGCTCGCTGAGTTTCGGGTCGAGCAGCACGCCGCCAAAGCGGTCCAGGATTGCGATCGTGCGCGGGCAGGAGGCCGCGCCGTAACGGATTTCGGGGCCGCGCCCGGCGCGGAAGCTCGGCCATTCCGGGTGCACGGCGAGCTTCTTCTCGGCGTAGTTCTGAATGGGCAGGATGACGGAGCCGGAAGGCGCCGACGCCGGAACGTTCTCCGCGCGCATCGCCTTCAGGAACACGTCGCGCGCCTGCCGGGAGCCGAGGTCCAGATACACGCCCACGCCCAGCTCGCCCGCCGGATCTGGCAGCAGGCGCGTCTTCAGCCCCGGCAGATCGGCGATGCCCTCGTAGACGCGCCGCGCCACGGCTCGGATGTCAGCCACAATGCGGTCCAGCTTCCTCACCTGGGACAGCAGCACCGCCGCCGTAAACTCCGTCATGCGGAAGTTCGAACCTGGCACCGGTTCGAGCCTGGCCGCGCCCAGCCATTCCTGATGCACGTTGCGCAGCGTGCCGACGTCGTGGAAGCGCACGGCGCGCTCGAACAGCAGGGGGTCGTTCGTGTACACCATGCCGCCCTCGCCGGCGCTGATCGTCTTGTTCACCTGGAGGCTCGCCGCGGCGATGTCGCCCATCGAGCCGAGCCGCCGGCCCTTGTACGATGCGCCCACGGCCTGCGAGACGTCCTCGAGCACGCGGAGGCCGCGCTTCCTCGCAATGGGCAGCAGACGGTCCATGTCGGCCGGATTGCCCTGAAGATGGACGATCATGAGGACCTTCGTGCGCGGGCTGATGGCTTCTTCGACGCGCGCAGGATCGAGATTGAAGCTCTCGTCGATCTCCGCGCACACCGGCAGCGCGCCGTGGCGGATGACGGCATGGAAGCAGGAGTGCCACGTCCAGGCCGGGATCACCACCTCGTCGCCGGGGCCGACCTCGAGCGCGGCCAGCGCTGCCTCGAGCGCAGAGGTGCCGGAATTGACGGCCAGCGCGTATTTCACGCCCATCTTCGCCGCAAATTCGCGTTCGAGCGTGGCGGTTTTGTCAGGCAACCGATTCTCGAAATTCCAGAACCGGAACGGACTCCGCGTCTGCCACACCTCCTTCAGCAGAGTCCACTCGGAATCGTCGTAATAGAGCGGGCCGAAATGCCGGGCGCGCAACGGGGTGGAGCGGACGGGCGAACCGCCGTCGAGCGCGAGTGCCGCCGGCGCCGCCAGGAACGATCTGCGGGTCCACAGCATGGCGTGTCTCCTTGGATTACCCGGGCAGCGTGCCGGCCCAGCGGCGCAGGGAGCGGTGGAAACGGTGGATCCAGCCCGCGCCGCGCAGCCACATCATCGGACACTCGCCGCTGACCACGGCCACGCCCTCCACCGGCGGGGCCTTCTGGCGGAACCAGAGGGCGGCGGCGCCCGCGGCCTTCGCCTCTTCCGCAAGCCTGCCGTACAGGCCTGGGTTCGTCAGGATGAGCGCCGCTTCCGGCGGCGGGTTTACGTCCGCGAGCGTCCTGGCGCAGGGGATGCCTTCGATCTGCGCGGCCTGCGGGTGGACGGGCACGACGTCGTAGCCGCGGCTGCGCAGCTCGCGAAAGACCATGCGGCTGTAACTGGCCGCCTGCCGCGACACGCCCACGACGGCGATCCGCTTCAGCGCCAGGAAGGCTTCAATGTCTCGCCGGGTCGTCATGGCTGCCCGTGGATACGCTATCACGGGCGGCTTCCCGAGAAAACCAGCAGCGGCATCATGGCCACTGCGGCCTTGCGGTGACAAGGCCGCGCCGCGATGATCCAGGAAGGGTCTTTTGCGCACATGCCCGCTTCCTGCGCCCTTGGCCTCGTGTGGAGGTGGAAGGAGGGCTTTCGGCGAGCCAGCGCGGTGCGGGGCCGCGCCGCCTCTGGCACAATAAGAGCAGGCCCAAGACTGGAGCATCCGATGTTCTTCAAGCGACCCAAACCCCGCGTGTTGACGTTCGCCGAGCACCTCGAGAATCTGAAATCGGCTGGCTTCCAGGTCCAACCCGGGCCGCAGGGAACCACGCTGGTGACCCGCAACCGGCTGGGCGCGCTGCTCAGAGAGGGCGCTGACGGGCGGCCGCAGGTCGTCGATACGGGCATTGTACTCGGCAACGAGCTCGCCGTGCTCACCGACGTCGGTTTCCAGAAGATCTTCCTTGCTCCCAGCGGCCGCCGTGCCGCTGCTCTGGCCGAGCACTTGCACGCGCTGCACGATTTCCGCGAGGATCTGGTGGAGCTGCTCGGGCTGGAGAGCCTGTACAACGAAAGCCTTGGGACGGTGAACGAGAAACACCTGTACGACCGCGTGGCGGGACGCGACGCGGGCGCTGCGCCCCGGCCCTGGCAGCGCTGAGCGGGGCGCGCGGGGCGTTTCCCACAGCCGGATCCACCGGCCCGCGGGGCGCGCCGCGTTCTTCAGGGCTGCCCTCCGCAGCCTCTTTTCTGCACTGCTTCCGCTACGGTCCCCCCTTGTGCGGACGGAGTGCCCACTGCGATTTTCGCCAGGGCACAGCCGGATCCTGCGGGCAACAAGGCCGTGTGACCACCGCCTCATGCTGCCGGGCGGCCTGGAGGGACAAAGGCATCAGTATGAACGCGCCGCGGCCGGCGGACCCCGGACGGCGCACGGCTTCCTGCTTTGGCGTCTCGCGCCGGGACTGCCGGAACGAGTATTCCTCGATTGCAGTTCCCGCCCGGCTCAGGCGAACAGCTCCTGGGCGCGGATCATGCGCTCCGCCACGCGCACGCCATTGGGGCACCGGACGGCGCAGGCCGCGCAGTCGCGGCACCGGACATTGCGGGCCTCTTCCGGCAGCGCGAGGAAGTGCTCGCGTCCGAGCGCGAACTGCCCGTAGAAGTCCGCGTAGGAGAGATAGCGCAGTGTCTCGGGCACGGCGGCGCCTTTCGGGCACTGTCCCGTGCAGCGGTAGCACATGCGGCAATAAAGAGGCCGGATTTCCTCGTTCATCGCCACCAGAAGCTTCTCGTCCCTCGGGCCGAAGGGCTCCGCCATGGCGCGGAAGTTCTCTTCGAGCTGCTCCATGTCGGTCATGCTCGGGATGGTGGTGGCGAAGCGCGGATCCTTCAGCACCCACTTCAGCGCCGCCAGGGCGCCGCCGGGCTGCTCCATATGCTTGCCGCTGCTGCGGAAGCCGAAGGCGCGCGCTGCGGGGGCCATCACCTTCATCGCCACGAGTCCGATGCCGGCTTTGTGCAGCTTGTCGAAGGCGGCATCGTGCTGCGAGCCGATGGCGAAGTTGTAGACGCTGAGCACTACTTCGATCCGCCCGGCTTCCAGCACGCGGTCAGCGATCGCTGTCGGGTTGTGCGTGCTCACGCCGATGTGGCGGATCTTGCCTTCCTTCTTCGCGTCCTCCCAGGTGCGGAGCAGCTCGTCAGTGATGGCCGCCGGATCGTCGCGGAAATGCATGTACCAGATGTCGATGTAGTCGGTGCCCAGCTCGCGCAGGCTGGTTTCCAGATCTTCCTTCGCCTGTGCGCCGGTCTTCGCCACGGATTTCGTGGACAGGATCACGCGCTGGCGGCGGCCCTTCAGCGCGCTGGCCACCATGCGTTCGTTGTTGCCGCGGCTGTAAACGCGGGCCGTATCGAAGTAATTGATGCCCATCTCGGCGGCCCGCTCGATGACGCTGGCATCGCTGGTGACCATGCAGCCGAAGCCGACGGTAGTCACTTTGATCCCTGTCTTCCCCAGCGTCCGGTAGGAGAGCGCAGGAGCGGCGGGCGCAGGAGCCGTCTTCTGCGAAAGGGGGATCGTCGCGGCCGGGGCGGCGAGGCCGGCTGCGAGGAAATTGCGCCGGGAGGATTCGTGTTTCATAGTTTCCGACCTGTAACGGCGATTTGAGGCACTTCCATGTTACTCCCGGCGGAGGGAATCGATTTGCTGGATCCTTCAGGAGTCTTGCCTGATCGTGCGCCTGGCGGCCGGCGGCCGGCGCAGCCCAAGTGGTCCGCAGGGGCCGCTCTGGTTCACCCCCGCCCCGCCGGCCGGCTGCCTGGCTCGCGGCCTGGACGCTGCGCCAGGGAAGATTTCCGGGAAAGGCGCGGACGGGGGAGTGCGGCGGCCTTCTCAGGCAGAACCTCACCGCCCGCCGTAAAAGGCCGCCATCGGCTTCAGATGCATGGGACCGAGGCTGGCCTCGACCACCAGTTGCAGGGCGGGCGTCTCGATGGGATCAAAGATCAGAATCCGCTTGTGGCCGATCGTCGTGCCCCTGGCCACCTCTTTCCACTGGTTGCCGACGCGCGCCTCCACGCGGAATCGCCGCACCATCTGGCCGTGGGCGAGGTCCTCGGCAAGCACCACCCGGTCGATGCGCCGGCCTTCCGGGATCGGCAGAAAAGACGGGTCGCCTTCCGCCACCGGGCGTCCGTAGATCCGCTGGATCTCCGCGCCGAACTCTTCCAGCCGCCTCACGTCCGCTTCCGGCAGCAGGCCGCGCGAGTCCGGCGCGATGCCGAGCACGAGCTGCGCGCCACGGCCCACAGTCTTGTGATAGGTCTCCATCAGTTCCTCGAGACTCTTGAGCCGCTTCTCCGCGTCCGGATGCCAGAACCAGTGTCCGTGCCGCAGGGGAGTGTCGGCCTCGGCAGGGCGCCAGCGGACGATGCCGTAGTTGTCCACGACGTTCCAGTTCTCTTCCTGCGCGAAGCCCTCCTCGTTGCCCACCCACCGGATGTCGCCATACGGCATGAAATCGAGGCTCGCAAACAGCAGGGCGTTCGGCTGGTAGGTGCGCATCGTGCGGACGTAGCGCACAAAATCGTAGACGTGCCCTTCGCTGCCTGCACCGTCGAGCCAGAATTCCACCAGCGGCCCGTACTGTGTGGCCAGCTCCGTCATCTGGGCCACGTAATAGTCGTCGTACTTCCTGTTGTCCGCATAGCGGGGGTCGTGGCGGTCCCACGGCGAGAGGTAAATCCCGAAGGCGAGGCCATGGCGGCGGCAGGCCTGCTCCACTTCGCGGACAACGTCGCCTTTGCCCTGTTTCCACGGGCTTCGCCTGACGCTGTAGTCGGTGTGGCGCGAGGGCCACAGGCAGAAGCCGTCATGATGCTTGGCCACCATGATGAGGTAGCGCGCGCCCGCAGCCTTCGCGGCGCGCACCCACTGATCGGCGTCGAGCTGAGTGGGCTGGAAAACCGCCGGGTCGGCTGTGCCGTCGCCCCATTCGCGGTCCATGAAAGTGTTCGGGCCAAAGTGGACCAGGACTCCGATTTCCATCTCCTGCCAGGCCAACTGTTGCGGGCTGGGGCGGATGTCGGCAAAATTCTGTGCCCAGGCGCAGAGTGCGGTCAGGAAAATCACATGGCGCATCATGCGGGCAGCATAGCAATTGCCCTGGTTTCGGGCAATCCGGGCCTCGCCTGCGGAGAGAGCCGGGTGCCCCAAGGCGGGCGGGCCTGTTCCGGGCTCTTTTCGGGTCACGCGGCAGGCTGGCCCGGAGCGGGGTCTGAAGTCGCACATTACCGGACAGAAATGGAACTTGTCACGAGAGAGACGCTGGCTGCGTCTTTTGTAGTGGCGAGCCCGGCAGAGGCCGGGTAAGATGAAGAGGGATCGCACCGGATGAAGAAGTTCCTGCTCCATGGCCTGGTTTTTCTTCTGGGCGGAGCTCTTGCATGGGGTTCCGGCCTCGACAGGGCCCGTGCTCTTTATGAGCGCGCCGAATACCGCCAGGCCATCGAGCTGCTGAGGAATTCGCCCGAGGGACGGACGCCCGAAGGCCTCTGGATCGCGGGCCGCGCCTGGTATCAGCTTGGAGATTACAGGAAGGCGGTCGAGGCGCTGGAAAAACTGGCGGAGGCGCGCCCGAACGATGCCGATGTCTGGCTCTGGCTTGGCCGGGCCTGGGGCCGGCGGGCGGAGACGTCAAACGTCCTCGTCGCGCCTTCGTACGCCTCGAAGTCGCGCCAATGTTTTGAGAAGGCGGTCCAGTTGAATCCCCGGAACGCGGAGGCGTTGAACGACCTGTTCAGCTACTATCTCGAGGCGCCAGGCTTCCTCGGGGGCGGCATGGAAAAGGCCGAGGCTCTCATCGAGCGGATCCGCGCCCTCGATCCCGCGGAAGCGGAATACGCCCTCGCGCAGCTCGCCGAAAAGCGCAGGCATTATGACAGCGCGGAAGCCCATCTGCGCCGCGCCATCGAGCTGGCGCCGCGCCAGGTGGGCCGCCTCGTGGATCTGGCCCGTTTCCTCGTGCGCCGCGGCCGCATGCAGGAGGCCGAGAAGACCTTCGAGCAGGCCGAAGCGATCGCCCCGGAATCTCCCAAAGTGCTGTTCGCAAAGGCGGAATCTTATCTGAAAGCCGGCAGGAAGACGGAAGCCCGCCGGCTGCTGGAGCAGTACCTGAAGGCGCCCATCACGCCCGATGACCCGCCCCGCGAGGAGGCGCTGAAGCTGCTCGAGCGCATCGGCAGCTAGGTGGCGCCGCGCATGCCGCCGCTGTTCCTGCTCCGCGAGTGCCTCCGGTTCGCCTTCCAGGCGCTTCACGCCAACCGCATCCGGACCGGGCTTACGGCGCTCGGTCTGGTCATCGGCAATGCCAGCGTCATCCTGGTGGTGACGATCTCGCTGACCAGCCGCGACATCATTCTCGACAGGATCCGCGGCATCGGCTCGAATCTGGTCATGGCCTATTACGATGCGGGCGGCCAGGAAATGACGCGGGCTGCGGCAGACTATGTGAAGCTCGCCGACGTGGAGGCCGTGCGCCGGCTGCTCGGCAACCGGATCGTGGCCGCCTCCGCGGTGCTGAATTCCACCGACACGATCATCATCGACGGCCAGCAGCGCGATGTCCGCATCATCGGCACGGATGAATACTACGCCCAGGTGCGCAATCTCCTGCTGCTCGGCGGCCGTTTCTTCGATCCCTCCGATATTGCGCTGCGGCAGAAAGTCGCGCTGCTTGACGACAAGCTCGCCCGCGTCCTGTTTGGTGGCGCGGCGCCCGCCATCGGCCGCATCGTGAAGATCCGCTCGCTTGAGTTCATCGTGGTCGGCGTGTTCCGCGAACGCACGTCCACTTTCGGCCAGTCCGAGCTCGGCGACCACGGAGCGGCGCTGATTCCTTACTCGGTCCAGCGCTACTTCACCGAGATCGAGCGCGTCGACCCGATGTATGTGCAGGTGCGGCTGGCCGAAGATGTGCCGGCGGTGACCGAAGAGATCGCCACGATCCTCGCCTCGCGCCACAGGCCCGGCGCCCGCTACACGGTGCAGAACCTGACGGCGATTCTCGAAGCCGCTTCCGCCATCGCCACGGTGCTCACCATCGTGCTCATCCTGATCTCGGCCATCGCCCTCATCATCAGCGGCATCGGCATCATGAACATCATGCTGGTGACGGTCACCGAACGCACCCGCGAGATCGGCATCCGCATGTCGCTGGGCGCGTCGCGCCGCGTGATCCTGCTGCAATTCCTCTTCGAAGCGCTGCTGATCAGCATCGGCGGCGGCTTCGTCGGAATTCTCGCCGGCATCAGCGTTCCGGTGGCCGCCAACATGCTCCAGAACGAGGTCTACATCCCCGTCTCGAAGCTCTCCATCGTCGTGGCATTCGTCGTGTCCGCCGTCGTCGGAGTGGCCTTCGGCATCCTTCCCGCCAACCGGGCCGCGCGCCTGAACCCCACCGAAGCCCTGCGCTACGAGTAGCAGGGAGCAGGGCGCGGCCCCCGCCCGGCGCCGCCTTCAGCGGGCCGGCTCGATGGAATCGACGCGCAAAATGCCCGTTTTCTCGTAATATACGCCGCGGATTTTCACTCTTTTTGCGGCGTATTTTTCCGGGGTCTGCTGGTCGCTCAACACCATCATCCGGCCCTTCTCGTCGATCAGCGCGTACTTCCACTTCCCGCTCTTCACGCACTCGCGGACGCACTTCTCGTCCGGCTGAATCCCCATGTGGGCGTGATCGGCGCCGCACATCGTGTCGGTGATCACGCCCGTGTACACGCGGGCCGGGCTCTGCGCCAGCAGCAGCGCGGGCGCCGCCATCATCATCAGCTTCTTCATTGTTCCGCCTCCTGGTTGTTGTTCTTCTCACTGAGCAGCCGCAGCCCCCTGCGGGACTCCAGCCGCAGCCACAAAGCCTCATAGCGCGCCGGTTCGAGCCTGCGGCGCGCCTGGAAATCGAACCGCCCTCCTTTTTCGTGCGTGACAAACGAAATGGCGAACGGCCCGTCCATCGAAACCAGCTCGATGTCTTCGTCCCGCCAGGTTCTGGATTCTCCTGCCTTCGCCGCCGCGAAGACGACACGGTCTGTATACACCCGCAGCACGCCCTGCACGCCGCCGCGTCCGCGCAGTCTCTTTACCGGCGCCTCCCACTCCAGACGCCCGCCCGCGGCAGCGAGGCGGGCCACCAGCCGCTCGTCCATCACGCGGCTGAGCAGCTCGTAAGCCGGCAGGAGATCGGGCGCCCCGTCCAGGCGGAATTCGAACGCATGGTCCCTGCCCAGGGCGAGGGCGCGGTCCCGGTAGCTGAGCACGCGGACCCGCCGGTCGTCGCCGAGCTCCAGTTGCTGGATGTCGTCCCAGCTCCAGCTCCACGCATGCGGCTCTTTCTTCGCGCCCACCTGGCGGAACGACACGCCGTCCGCCGTCATGGAGAGGATCCCGGCGCAGCCGCCGCGCCAGTGGCCGTGGCGGGCAGGGAAGTCCAGCGCCGCCGCCGGCCCGCCTGCCATCGCCAGAACAATCAGCAGGAAACCTGTTTTTTCACTTCCGCGTGCCATTTCCACACCTCGTAGATCGCCGGATACACCAGCAGCTCCAGCACGAACGAAGTCACCACGCCGCCCACCATCGGAGCGCCGATCCGTTTCATCACGTCCGCGCCCGCCCCCGCCGCCCACATCAGCGGCATCAGCCCGGCCAGCATCGTCGCCACCGTCATGAACTTCGGCCGGATCCGTTTCACCGCGCCATGCACCACTGCTTCGCGCAGCTCCGCCGCATTCGTCAGGCGTCCCGCGCGCTTCGCTTCCTCATAGGAAAGGTCCAGATAGAGCAGCATGAAGACGCCAGTCTCGGCATCGACGCCCAGCAGGGCGATCAGCCCCACCCAGACCCCGATGCTCAGGTTGTAGCCAAGCCAGTCGAGCAGCCACACCGCGCCCACGGCCGAAAACGGCACGGCCAGCAGGACGATCATCGTCTTGACCGCCGAGCGCGTGTTCAGGTACAGCAGCGCGACGATCAGCACGAGCGTCAGCGGCAGCACCAGCTTCAGCTTCTCGCGCACCCGCTCCATCGCCTCGTACTGCCCGCTCCATTCGAGCCAGTAGCCCGGAGCCGTCTTCAGCTTTTCGGCCAGCGCCCGCCGGGCGCGCTCGACGTAAGAGCCGATATCGGAGCCCTCGATGTCGATGAACACATAGCCCGCCAGCATGCCGTTCTCGTTGCGGATCATGCCGGGCCCGCTCGCCACGCGCACCTCGGCCAGCTCCTTCACGGGCACGAACGCGCGTCCGCCCAGGGCCGGCACGAGCGCCTCGCGCAGCGCGGCGAGGTCCTCCCGGTAGCCGCGGTAGTAGCGCACGTTCACCGGATAGCGCTCGCGCCCTTCGACGGTCGTGGTCACGCTGTCGCCGCCGATCGCGTTCATCACCAGCATCTGCGCCTCGTCGACGGTCAGCCCGTAGCGCGCCAGCGCATCGCGCTTCCATGCGAAGTCGACAAAGTAGCCGCCGGTGACGCGTTCCGCGTAGACGCTCCGCGTGCCCTCCACCCGCTTCAGCAGCTCTTCGATGCGCAGTCCGATCCGCTCGATCTCGCCGAGGTCGCGGCCGTAGATCTTGATGCCCGCCGGCGTGCGGATGCCGGTCGTCAGCATGTCGATCCGCGCCTTGATCGGCATCGTCCACGCGTTGGACACGCCCGGCAGCGACAGCTTCCCGTGCATCTCCTCCACCAGGCGGTCCCGCGTCATGCCGGGCCGCCACCGGGAAGGCGGCTTCAGCAGGATCACGGTCTCAAACATCGACAGGGGCGCCGGATCCGTCGCCGTCTCCGCGCGCCCTGCCTTGCCGAAAACCAGCTCGACCTCCGGGAACTCCTTCAGCAGCCGGTCCTGCATCTGCAACAGGCGCCCAGCCTCGGTGATGCCCAGCCCGGGCATCGTCACCGGCATGTAAAACAGCGCGCCTTCGTCCAGCGGCGGCATGAACTCGCTGCCCAGCCGTCGGAACACCGGGACGGTCGCCACCACCAGCGCCACGGCCCCGATGATGACGGCATAACGGTGCCGCAAGGCCGCCCGGCACGCCGGCTCGTAGGCGGCAATCAGCAGGCGGCTCACCGGGTGGCTCTCCTCGGGCCGGATCCTGCCGACCAGCACGGCCGTGGCGGCGCGCGCCAGCCAGCGCGGCCGGAAGCGGAACTCGCCCATGTGCGTGAACAGCAGCCTCACGGCCGGATCCAGCGTGATCGCCAGCAGCGCCGCCGCGATCATCGACAGGTTCTTGGTCCACGCCAGCGGCCGGAACAGCCGTCCTTCCTGCGCTTCCAGCGCCAGCACGGGCAGGAACGAGACGGCAATCACCAGCAGCGCATAGAAGCTGGGGCCGCCCACCTCCTTGACTGCCGCGATCACCACGTCGCGCGCATCCCCGGGCCGTCCCTCGCGCTCCCATTGCTCGAGCTTCTTGTGCGTCTGCTCGACAACCACGATCGCCGCGTCCACCATCGCGCCGATCGCGATGGCAATGCCGCCCAGCGACATGATGTTCGCCGTGATCCCCATCGCCTTCATCGGCACGAACGTGATCAGCACGGCCATGGGGATCGTGAGGATCGGAATGATCGCGCTGGGCAGGTGCCAGAGGAAGACGAGGATCACCAGCGAGACCACGGCCAGCTCCTCGGCAAGCGCCCGCTTCAGCGTGCCGATCGAGCGCAGGATCAGCTCGCTCCGGTCGTAGGTCGTGACGATTTCCACGCCCTCCGGCAGCGCGCGTTTCAGCTCTTCGAGCCGCTGCTTCACCCGCCCGATCACCCGCAGGGCGTTTTCGCCGTCGCGCATGACGACGATGCCGGCGGCCACCTCTCCTTCGCCGTTCAGGTCCGCCACGCCGCGCCGCAGGTCGGGCCCCAGCGTCACGCGCCCCACGTCGCTCACGCGCACCGGAACGCCGTTGGCGCTGACTTTCAGCACCGTCCTCTCGAGGTCCTCCTTGGAGCGCGCATACCCGCGCCCGCGGATCATGTATTCGGCCCCCGCCATCTCGATCAGGCGTCCGCCCGTGTCCCCGTTGGACCGCCGCACCGCCTCCACCACCTGCCCGATCGGGATGCCGAAAGCGCGCAGCCGCTGCGGATCCACCTGCACCTGATACTGCCGGACGAAGCCGCCCAGCGATGCCACCTCGGCCACGCCGGGCACGCTTTTCAGCGCGTAGCGCAGCGTCCAGTCCTGAAGGCTGCGCAGCTCGGCCAGCGAGTGCCGCCCCGTCCGGTCCACCAGCGCATACTGGAACACCCAGCCGAGCCCCGTCGCATCCGGCCCCAGTTCGGTCTGCACGCCCTGCGGCAGCCGCGGCAGCACCGCCGACAGCAGCTCCAGCACCCGCGAGCGCGCCCAGTAGATGTCGGTGCCGTCTTCGAAAATGACATAGACGTAGCTGTAGCCGAAGTCTGAGAAGCCGCGCACGCTGCGCACCTTCGGCGCGCCCAGCATCGCCGCCACGATCGGATACGTGACCTGGTCTTCGAGGATGTCCGGCGAGCGGTCCCAGCGGCTGGCGATGATCACCTGCGTGTCGCTGAGGTCAGGAATGGCATCGAGTGCCACCGTCTGCATCGAATGCCATCCCAGCGCCGCCAGGGCCGCCGCGCCCAGCACCACAAGGAACCGGTTTCGGGCCGAAAACTCGATGATCGCGTCGATCATTGCGCGCCGCTCCTCATCCGGCTCTCGCTGTCCAGCAGGAAGACCCCGCTCGCCGCCACCCGCTCGCCCGCCTCCAGGCCTTCGAGGATCTCCGCCCATCCGCCGGCGCGCTCTCCGGCCCGGACGCGCCGCGGCACAAAAATGCCCTCGCTGCGCTGCACGTAGACCACCTGCTCGAAGCCCCTGTCGATCAGCGCCTCCTCGGGCACCGCCACGCGCGCCCGGCGCGGCCGCGCAAATTCCACCTCCACGAACAGGCCCGGCCGCAGCGTCCGGTCCGCATTGTCCAGCTCCAGCCGCACGTCAAGCGTGCGCGACTCCGGGTCCGCCTGCGGCTGCAACTGCACGACGCGCGCTTCGCGCGCCCAGCGCGGCGCGAACGCTGCCGTGATCCTCGCGCGGCTTCCGGCGCGCACCGCGCCAAGCTCCGCCTCCGGCACCGATGCCAGCACCCACACGCGGCTCAGGTCCGCCAGCACGTACAGCTCCATGCCGGGGCGCACCATCTGTCCCGCGTAGGCCTTCCGCTCCAGCACGTAACCGTCCGAGGGCGCCTGCACGGGCACGGCGCGCAGCGGCTCGCCCGTGCGCTCGATCTGTTCGATCAGCGCCGGCGGCAGCGCGAAATGCCCCTCCAGCCGCAGGCGCGCCGCCCGGATCATCTCCTCCGCCGCGTTCCGCGCGCCCGCCGCGGTGGCGCCTTCCAGCTCTTTCCGCGCCTTGCGCGCCAGCAGGTACTCCTTCTGCGTGGCCACGAGCTCCGGGCTGTAGATGGTGGCCAGGGTCTCGCCGGCGCGCACCTGATGTCCGGTGAAATCCGCCCGCACTTCTTCCAGCCACCCTTCGAGCCGCGTCTCCACGCGCACGATCCGCCGCTCGTCGGCAGCCACGCGGCCCGTCACGCGCAACGGCTCGCCCAGCAGGCGCGGACCCGCTTCCACGGTGGCGACGCCCAGCAGGCGCAGCTTCTCTGGCGCGGCCATCACCAGGCCGGCGGGCTCCGCCTCGTAGACCGGCTCGAGCTCGTTGCCCGTCTCCGGGTTGAAACCCGGACGTTCGCTGCGGTAGTCGGGCCGCTGCGGATCCCGGTAGTACAGAATCCTGCCTGATTGTTTCGGGGCCTGCTGTGGCTCCTCGTCCGGCACGAGCTTCATTCCGCAGATCGGACAATCGCCCGGGCGGTCCGAGCGCACCTGCGGATGCATCGGGCAGTGATACCCCTTCCTCGCGGCCGCTTCCTGCCGCCGCCCGGGCCACACGGGGAGCTTCCCTTCCCGCGCAAGGTAGCCAGCCGCGAATCCCGCGGCGAGGAGAAGAACGGAAATCGCTGCGCGCCGCATGGTCAGTCCTCCCCGGACAGGTCCGCGCCGGTCATCTCCTCCAGCCGCACCAGCGTCAGATGATAGTCGCGCAGCGCGGCGTGGTAGTTCTCCTCGGCGTCCAGCATGGCCGCCGCCTGCGCCAGCACGTCGGCGAAGGTTCCGCGGCCTGCTTCATAGGCCGCCATCGCCGCCTCCAGCGCCAGCGCCGTCTGCGGAACCAGCGTCGTCGAATAGATCCGCAGCAGCCGCCACGCGGCGCTGCCCGCCAGCCATTCGTCCTTGATGCGGAACAGCAGCTCGTTGCCCGTGGCCTGATAGCTGCGCCGCGCCGCCTCGGCCTCGTGCGCCTGCCCGGCGGCCTCGGCGCGCAGCTTCGTGCGCCGCAGCAGCGGCAGCGGGATGTCCACTTTGGCCTCGAACATGGGCGGCATTCCGCCCATGTTGTAGTAGCCCGCCGCGAAGGTCACGTCCGGGAGGCTTTCTCTGCGGGCCAGTTCGAGCCCCAGCTCCGCGCGCCGCACCTGGTGGCGCAGCGCCGCCAGCGCCGGAGACTCCAGCCTCGCCCTCTCGTACAGCTCCTCCAGCCGGACCAACGCCTCGCGCGGCTCGCCCACGGAAGGCCGCGCCACGGGCTCCTCCAGCGGCCTCGCCCGCAGCGCGTTGATTTCGGCCTCGCTGCGGCGGCGCATCTGCTCCAGCCCCTCGGCCTTCGCCTCCAGCAGCGTCAGCCGCATCTGGGCATCCAGCAGTTCCTTCTGCGATCCCTGCCCGGCCTGATAGCGCGCCGACGCGAGACGGAACAGCCGCTCGAGCAGCGCCCGGTTCCGCGCGGCCACATCGAGCATCTCCCAGGCGTGGTGCAGCTCGTACCAGGCGGCCTTCAGCCGCGCCACCACGCGCCGCTCCACCATCGCGTACTCCTGGCCGGCCGCACCCGCTTCCTCGAGCGCGATCCGCCGCCTCAGGCTCCGCTTTCCGGGCGCGGGCAGCGTCTGCGACGCCATGAAGCCGGCGCGCGCCATCGGCTCGCGGCCCAGGCCCTGGCCGGGCAGCGGCCCGCCGATGCTCGCATACCCGATGGACACCATCGGCTCCGGCAGGCTCGCCGCCGCGGCCGGCCTCTGCCGCGCGGCCTCCAGCTTCCTTCGCGCCGCCTGGATCTCCGGGTTGCGCTCCAGCGCTTCTTCCACCAGCCGGGCCAGCTCTCCGCCGGCCTGGCCGGATGCGAGAAAACAGAGCAGAAATGTTTCAAACATAAGATCCGCCTCCTGAAAAGACACACTCAGCGCGCGCCGCCGCAGTGCGGCCCGGGAAGGCGGATCAGATTCTCAGCGGGGGCAGGGAAGCGGGCGGCGCCGCCGGAGGCGGCGCATGCCAGTCGGCGCGGATCCTTTCCGCGGGGGGCATCGGGAGAAGGCTCTGCGCCGGGGCCGCGGGCAGCTCGGCCGCCTGCCACTCCGGCGCCACGGTCTGCCTGGCGCTTTCCAGCGCGTCAAAGCCCGCCGGCTGCCAGCAGCAGGGCTTGGATTCTTTCGCCGGCTTCGGCTTCGGGCAGCAGTCGTGCCCGCACGGCGCTTTCGGTTTCGCCTCCTCGCGCGGGAAGCAGTCCCTGCACGGAGCGCCCAGCATCGCCACGGCGAGCGCAAGGATGCCCAGCAACTGTGCCCGGCTCCGAATCATGACCCGACCATCAGCATATCAGCAATTGCGGACAGACACCATTTCCGGAGGCAGGGACCCAGGTCCATTGCGCTCCCTCAGCCGTCCGTCGAGGGCCGGAACCGCGCTGCGGGCGTGGCCCGGATCCACGGCTTATGGAGCCGCCGCAGTCCGCCGCCGAGTCCCTCCGCCCGAGCCGGAACGGAACGCTGCTGCGTGAGCTTTTTCCTGACGGGAGCGATCTCCGCTCTGGGGCTTCTGCGGGAGAGCTTGGTCCGCATTCTGCGCAGCGGGTGCCGGGCGAGCCGTGCTTCGGCATGGCGCGGGCCGGTCCGCGTTCGGAAAGCGTCCCGGCTCAGCTCTGCCGCTTCTGTTCGAGGGCCTTCAGCACGGCTTCCGTGACGGCCTCGATCAGCGCGTCCATCTCCGCCGGGGGCAGTTTGGGAGCCGCCCCCGCAGGCAGCGTCGTGATTGCTCCGGGCCGCTCCGGCATGTCGCATACCGGACAGTTGTCTCCGGCCAGGCGCGCGTCCGGCAGCCCCAGCCGCTGCTTGATGGCCAGCAGGTCTTCGGCCTTCTCCGCCGGGATGTGAGACAGCGGCGCGCCAAGCTGCTGCGCCAGCATCAGCGTCCAGCAGTAGGTGTCCACGACCTCGGCATACCACTCGGCATGAGTCACCGTGTCAGCCCAGCAGACGATGCCGTGATTGGCCAGCAGCACTGTGTTGTGCGTCCTCACATACGGAAGCACCGTCTCGGCGAACTTCTTTGTGCCCGGCGTTTCGTACGGCGACAGCGCCACCCGGCCGATGAACACCTCATATTCGGGGATGATGCAGGTGGGCGGCACCCGGCCCGTAATGGCGTATGCCGTTGCGTGCGGGGGATGGCAGTGCACGACGGCGCGCGCCTCCGGCACCGCCTTGTAGATCTCCAGGTGCAGCAGGATCTCGCTCGTCCGTGCCTTGCCACCCGCGAGCTGCTTGCCGTCAAGGTCCACCAGGCAGAGATCGGCCGGCGTCAGGTCTGCCTTGCTGAGCAGCGTCGGCGTGCACAGCACGGCGTCGTCGCGCAGCCGGTAGCTGATGTTGCCTCCGTTGCCATCGACGTACATCCGCTGCCAGAGCTTGCGCCCCACGGCGCAGATCTCCTCCTTGAAAGGCTGCGCTTCGGCGGAATTCAGCAGCCGCTCCCATTCATTGTCGGCGCCGTCGCGGCCGCACAGCTTCAGGCCGTGGCGCGCCACCGCTTCGGCGGCCTCGGGCGTGAGCATCGCGCCAGGTTGCAGCAACAGCTCGACAACGCCGGCGCGCGCGGCATCTTCGACGTCCTGCGCCGTGATGATCCGGTGGCGGCTCAGGTCCCGGCGGCTCATCGTCCGCCTCCGCGTCCTTTTTGACAGGCACTCATCGTCGTCCGAATGACCTTTCCTTCAGAGGATCCGCAAAGCGCCCGCGGCCAGCGCCACCTGCCGCTCGCGCGTGAAGGTGAGCGGCGTCGTCACGCCCTCGCCGGTCGGCGTCGCGATCGAGTAGCTCAGATAACCCGCCCCGCCCGCGCCCAGCGCGGCCACGCAGGGGCCGTTGACGACGAACAGCGTCGTGTTCATCGCACGCGCCATTTCGGTGGCGTGATCCATGTTGCGGGTGTGGATGATGGCCGTGTGGCGGAAGCCGCGCTCGGCTTTGACCGCCGCGCGCACGGCGTCGTCGAAGTCGCGCACTTTCACGATGGGCACGAAGGGCATCATCTGCTCTTCCAGCACGAAGACGTGGTCCTCGCCGGTGACGCCGATGAGCAGTTCCGTGCCGTGCGGCGCCTCGACTCCCGCCGCGCGGGCCAGCACGCTTGCGTCCTTGCCGATCAGATCCTTCTTCAGGTGGCCGTGCGCGCAGCCGCGGCCGTCGTGCTCGATGTCGAACGCCGCCGCGGTGAGCCGCTCGATCGCGTCAGGCTTCAGCTCGAACGCCCCGGCGCGGCGCATTGCGGCCAGGAATCCGTCGAAGACCCGGTCGACGACGAATACCTCCTTCTCGCCGATGCACAGCAGGTTGTTGTCGAAGCTTGCACCCTGCACCACCGACCTTGCCGCCAGCTCGAGATCCGCCGTTTCGTCCACGACCACCGGGGGATTGCCCGGCCCGGCGGCGATCACGCGCTTGCCGTGCTTCATCGCGGCGCGGACGACACCGGGGCCGCCCGTCACGCACAGCAGCGCCACGCCGGGGTGGCGGAAGACCTCCTCGGCGGTGCGGATGCTGGCCGTGGCGCACATCGTTAGCGCATTCCGCAGGCCCAGCTCGCGCTCGAAGGCGCGGTTGAAGTGCTCGAGCGCGCGCCTCGCGATGCGCGCCCCCGCCGGATGCGGGCTGAAAACGGCCGTGTTGCCGGCCGCCAGAACGTTGATCGCGTTGGAAGCGAGCGTCGGCGCCGAATGCGTCGCCGGCAGCACCATGCCAACCACGCCCCACGGCGCGCGCTCGATCAGGCAGAGGCCGCTCGAGTCGGTGCGCGCCTGCGGCTGCATCATCTCCACGCCCGGCACGTTGCGGATGATCTTCAGCTTCTCGATCTTGTGGTCCAGCCGGCCAAGCCCCGTTTCCTCCAGCTCCAGCCGCCCCCACTCTTCGGCGTGCCGCCAGCACAGATCCTTGATGATCCCCACCAGCCGGCCGCGCTCCTCCAGGCTCATCGCCGCCACGCGCTTCTGCGCCTCGGCGGCGGCCGCCACCGCTTCATCGACCGTCCCAAACACGCCGTCGCCGGCCTGCGCGGCCTCCGGCTCCGTGGCGGGAGACTTGCCCGCAGGGCTGCTCTGGGCTCCATCCGCACGCGCTGCGCCGCTCTTCTCCAGCCGCTCCAGCACCTCGCGCGCGATTTCCGCCACCAGCTGTTCGTATTCGCTTCTCATCCGGCGCTCCTGCCCGCGGCCTCGACCCTCGGCCGCCAGAGTAGGCTTCTTTCTATTCTGCGACAATCGGTAAGCCCGGTTGCGGCGCCGGGCCGCTTTCCCGCTCCATCCCGCGGAATCCGCGCAGGCGCGGCAGCAGCCCGGAGCCTCGCAGACGCCGCGCATCGGCTGAGCCGCGTCGTCAATGCGTTCCTCACGCAGGCGCTCCGGGGCGGCGCGCGCAGATGCAGCCTCCACCCCGGGAAGCGGATCGTCGCGGTCCGCGCTGGCCCCTGTTCATGCCGCCCGGCCTCCGGATCCGCTCCTCATGGCGCGCGTTCCGGCTTCTCCCTGCTGGGATAATGGCCCTGATGGACGAGCTCCGGTTTGCCTGCCAGCCCGGATGCACCCGCTGCTGCAACCAGCAGGGTTTCGTGTACCTCACGGAGGAGGACCTGCGCCGCGCCGCCTGGTTTCTCGGCCTCACGCCGCAGCAGTTCGAACGCCAGTTCGTCTATCGCACCCGCCACCTGCTGCGGCTGCGCAAACCGCGCGGGCGGCAGTGCCACTTCCTGCTGGAAGACGGCTGTGCCATCCATCCGGCCAAGCCCACGCAGTGCCGCCTGTTTCCCTTCTGGCCTGAGCTTGTCGAGTCCCGCCGCGCCTGGCAACAGACAGCGCGCCTGTGCCCGGGTATCGGACAGGGGCCGCTGATCCAGATTGGAACAGCGCTGGAGACGGCTTCCGAAATGAAACAGGCTTACCCGGGGCTCTACGGTCGCGGGGCGGGCGCCCGCAGAAGGCGCTAACCCGAGCCTGCATCGCAACTTTGCTCAACTTCCGCCCGCCTCTGCCGAAAAGATTCTTCTCCCGGCACGCTTCCTGCAAGGGAAATCAGCGCCATGCTGACTCCGCTGTCCCGCGATCTGGGCCGGTACATGGATCTGCTGGCGGAGAGGCAGCGTCTTGTCGCCGCCAACCTCGCCAATATTGACACGCCCGGCTACCTGACCAAGGACATCGACTTTCAGTTCGAGTTTCTGTCGCTGGCGCCGGGGGGGAGGCCGCACGTTATCGAACCGGCCGATCTCGTGGTCAAGAACGATGGCAACAACGTCAGCCTGGACCGGGAAACGCGGCTCCTGGCGGAAAACGCCCTGCGCTTCAATGTGGCGTCGCAGCTCGCCCGCGCCGAGATCCGCAAGCTTCGCATGGCCATTGAGGAGGGACGCTCGGCATGAGCCTGTTTCATCTTCTGTCTGTCAGCGCCAGCGGGCTCGCCGCACAGCGCGCCCGCGCCGAAGTGATCGTCGAAAACCTTGCCAACGCGGAAACGACCCGCACGCCCGAGGGCGGCCCTTACCGCCGCCGCGATGTGCTGTTCGAGCCGCGCGTGCAGCCTTCGCCGTTCTCGGCCGTCTTCCAGACCGAGCTGGAAGCCGGGGCCACGGGCGTGGCCGTGGCGGGCATTGTTGAAGATGCGCGCGAGCCGGATTTCCGCTACCAGCCGGGCCATCCCCATGCCGATGCCAACGGCTATGTCGCCTACCCACGCATCAATCCGGCGGAAGAAATGGTCGACCTGATTGGGGCCGCGCGCGGCTACCAGGCCAATGTGGCCGCGATGACGGCAGTGAAGGACATGCTTTCCAAGTCGATTGACCTGCTGAAATGATCCGCTTCGAACCATCCTCGCCCGTGCGCGCCCCCGAGCTGCCTGGCGTGGCGCGCCCATCCGGCCCGGCCGAATCCTTCTCGTCGGCTGTTGCCGCCGCCGTGAACACGGTCGACGCCGGCCAGAAGTCGGCGGAAGCCGAAATCCGCCGTTTTCTCAATGGAGAGGGTGTCGATATCCATCAGGTGGCCCTCGCCCAGCAACAGGCGCAACTGAGTTTCGAGCTTTTCCTTCAGATGCGCAACAAGGTCGTGCAGGCCTATCAGGAGATCATGCGCATGCAGATCTGACCACGCTGCCGAGAAGCTGAATCGCCATGGAACAGCTCACCCGCCTCTGGAACAGCCTCTCCTGGAAGCAGCGCGCGTCGATCGCCGCCGCGCTGATCGTGGCCATGGCCGCCGTGTGGGGCGGGGTGCGGTGGAACCGTCAGCGGGACCTGCGGCCGCTGTTCACGAACATGGCCGCCGAGGATGCCGGCGCCATCGTGGAGAAGCTGCGGCAGTCGAACGTTCCTTACCAGGTCTCCGACAACGGCACCATTCTGGTGCCCTCGGGCCGGGTTGCCGAGCTGCGCATCGAAATGGCCGCCGCCGGCCTGCCGCGCACCGGACGCATCGGGTTCGAGCTGTTCGACCAGTCCAATCTCGGCGTCACCGAATTCGCTGAGCAGGTCAACTACCGGCGCGCCCTCGAAGGCGAACTGGAGCGCAGCGTCATGGCCCTCAGCGAGGTCGAGCGCGCGCGCGTCCATGTCACCTTCGCCAAAGACTCGCTCTTCACCGAAAACCGCCAGCCGGCCAAGGCCAGCGTCATGGTGAAGCTTCGTCCGGGGGCGCGCCTGTCGCCGCAGAATGTCGCCGCCATCCAGCACCTGACTGCCAGCGCCGTCGAAGGGCTCGACCCGGCGGCCGTTTCGGTGCTGGACATGTCGGGCAACCTTCTCAGCCGGCCCGCCCTGGCGCTGGACGAGGAAGGGCGGATGACGTCGGCAATGCTCGAATTCCGCCAGAGCCTCGAGAAGGAATACCTGGCCAAAATCCGCTCCACGCTTGACCCGCTGCTTGGGCCCGAGCGCTACCGGGCGGGCGTGAGCGTGGAATGCGATTTCAGCTCCGGGGAGCAGAGCGAGGAGACCTTCGACCCTTCGAAATCCGTCATGGTGACGTCAGCCCGCACGGAGGACGTCTCGGGCGCGGCGGCAGCCGCCGGCGTCCCTGGCACGGCGTCCAACCTGCCCCGGCCTGCGCCACGCGTGCCCGGCAGTTCGGGCGGCGTTTCCCGGAAGACGGAGAACATCACCTATCAGACCAGCCGTGTCGTGCGTCACCTGAAGCTGCCGCAGGGGACGGTCCGGCGCCTTTCCGTCGCCGTGCTGATCGATCAGCGGTTGCGGTGGGAGGGCGCTGGCGCCCGCGCCCGCCGCGTGCTCGAGCCGCCGGCCCCGGAGACGTTGAAAGTGGTGCGGGACGTCCTTGCGGGCGTGGTCGGCTTCCAGCAGGAACGCGGCGATCAGATCCTTGTCGAAAGCCTTCCTTTTGAGAGCACTCTTCAGTCTGCGCCTCCTCCGGAGCCGGCTTCCCCTGCTCCCGCCGCGCCCTCGCGCTTCACGCCGCCCGCCTGGGCCCGCCCGCTGCTGGAGAAGGCTCCGCTGCCGGTCTGGCTTGGAGCCGGCGCCGCCCTTCTGGCCGTTCTCGCGCTCGCCGCATGGCTGCTGCTCCGCCGGCTGCTGCGCCGGGCACGGCCCGCAGCCACGGTGGAATCCGGACCTGCCGCCATCGCCGCAGGAACTTCGCCCGGACAGATCCCGGCCGGCGAGGCAGGCGACTTCGAACAGCAGGCTCTCGCTGTGCTCGACCACAACCGGGCAGAAAAGGAAAAGCTGGAGAAAGAGGCGCTGCAATCGCTGCAGTTGCAGTTGCCGCCACAGACGAAAAAGGCTGAAGTCCTCCGGAAGGTCATCGCGGAGCAGGTCCGCAAGGATCCGGCCGCCGTCGCTCAGCTCGTCCGCACCTGGATCACGGAGAACCGCTGATGATCACCAACACGCTCCCGGAAAAAGAATCCATCCAGCGCTACTCCGGCCTCCAGAAGGCGGCCGTGCTCATGGTAACGCTTGGCGAGGAGCTCAGCGCCATGGTGCTCAAGCACCTCGAGGAGGACGAGGTCGCCGCCATCGGCAAGGAGGTCGCACGGATCTCCGCTGTCACCGCCGTCGAGGCCGAAGGCATCCTCGACGAGTTTTACCAGATGTCGATGGCGCAGGACTACGTGATGAAGGGCGGCATCGAATACGCCCGGAAGATGCTGATCAACGCCTTCGGCCCCGAGATGGCCACCCGCATCCTGGACCGCCTCGTGAAGCTCCTCGGCCACGACACGGCCAGCTTCGATGCGCTTCAGAAGGCGGATCCGCAGCAGCTCGCCAAGTTCATCCACAGCGAACACCCGCAGACCATCGCGCTCATCCTGAGCCACCTCGGGCCGTCGCAGGCCGCCGGGCTGCTGTTCTCGCTCCCGCCGGAGATCCGCGCCGACGTCGCGCTGCGCATGGCCAATCTCGAGCAGATCTCGCCGGACATCATTTCCAAGATCGCGAGCATCATCGGGCAGAAGCTGAAGGCGCTCGGCGAGCTCAGCCGCGAAAGCTACGGCGGCGTCCGGGCGGTCGCCGAGATGTTCAACCGCCTTGACTCGGCCACCAGCAAGGAGATCCTCGACACGATCGAGGCCCGCGACCCCAACCTTGCCGAAACCATCCGCCATCTGATGTTCGTCTTCGAGGACCTGCTGCTGATCGACCAGAACGGGATCAAGGAGATCCTGGCGCGCATCGACCGCAAGCTGCTCACCGTCGCCCTGAAGGGCACCAGCGAACAGTTGAAGAACCACTTCATGCAGTGCATGTCCCAGCGCGGCGCCGAGATGCTGCGCGAGGACATGGAGGCGCTCGGGCCGGTCAAGATCAAGGAAGTCGAGGCCGCCCAGCAGCAGATCATCGCCGTCGTCCGCCAGCTCGAGGCCGAAGGCGTGCTCAGCCTGAAGGGCGCGGTGGGCGAGCAGTACGTGGTGTGACGCCATGAGCTCCCGCATCCTCCGCGACCCGCCCGGCTCCGCCGCTCCGTTCGTCTGGCCCCAGTTCGGCCAGCCGGCGCCACGCGCGGAGCGGCAGGCGCGGGCTTCGGAGCCTCAGCCGGCCGAGGCCGCGCAGCTCCTTCAGCAGGCGCTCGCCGAGCAGGAAGCGAAATGGAGAGCCGAGTCGGAGGCGGCACGGCGCGATGCCTACCAGCAGGGCCTCGAGGAGGGCAGGCGACAGGCGGCCGCGCAATGGGACGCCGCCCTGCAAAGGCTGGCTCGCTCGCTCGAGGAAATCGCCGGCTACAAGCCTCGGCTCCGGCTGGAGGCGGAGCGGGAAGTCGTCGAGCTGGCGCTCGCGATTGCCCGGCGCATCCTCCGCCGCGAGCTGCACATCGATCCGGAAGCGGTGCTCGGGCTGGTGAAAGCCGCCATGGAAAAGGCGGCACAGCGGGAGATCACCGAGATCCGAGTGCATCCGGGCCATGCGGAGCTGGTGCGGGCGCACCTGGCGCGGATCGGCGCGCCGGAGGCGCTCGAAGTAAGGGCCGATGCCGCGCTCGAGCCTGGCGCCGTCGTGCTGGAAACGGCCCGGGGCCTCGTGGATGCCTCCATCGAGACCCAGCTCGATGAAATCGGCCGCGCGCTCGCGGACGCGCTGCACAGGAGGCCCTCGTGATGAACCCGGCGCAGGCGTGGCTGGACGCGGGCCGCTTCCTTCGCGCGCTGGAGCGCTGCGACCCGGTGCGGACCTGCGGCACCGTCGTCCGGACGGCCGGGCTGCTGATCGAATCCCGCGGGCCTGCGGCCGGCGTGGGCGACTTCTGCGAGATCCGCACCCGCGGCGGAGCTGTCATCCGCACGCAGGTCATCGGCTTCCGGGACGGACTCATCCTGTCCATGCCGCTCGAGGAGACCTCGGGTCTGCAACCCGGCGACCCAATCATTGCGCGGCCGCAGGCGGCCCGTGTGGCCGTCTCGGAGGCGCTGCTCGGACGCGTGCTGGACGGCTTCGGGCAGCCGATGGACGGCGGCCCGCCCGTGGAGACGGAAGCCTTCTACGAGCTTTACGCCGCACCGCCCGGGCCGCTGGAGCGCGAGCCGATCCGCGAGCGCCTCGAGACCGGCATCCGTGTGATCGATGGCTTCCTCACTGTGGGCCGGGGGCAACGCGTCGGCATCTTCGGCGGCAGCGGTGTCGGCAAGAGCACGCTGCTCGGCAGCCTGGTGAAGAATTCCGATGCCGAGGTCTGCGTGCTGGCGCTGGTGGGGGAGCGCAACCGCGAAGTGCGGGATTTCATCGAGCATGAGCTCGGGCCGGAGGGAATGCGGCGCAGCGTGCTCGTGGTCGCCACCTCGGACCGCCCCTCTCCGCTCCGCGTGCGCGCCTGCTTCGTCGCGCTCGCCGTGGCTGAGTACTTCCGCGACCAGGGCCGCCATGTGCTGCTGGTGGCCGACTCGGTCACCCGCCTGGCCATGGCGCAACGTGAGATCGGACTCGCCGCCGGCGAGCCGCCCAGCCAGAAGGGCTATACGCCGAGCGTCTTCCAGATGCTGCCGCGCGTCTTCGAGCGGGCAGGCAACTTCCGCCGCGGCTCCATCACCGGCTTCTTTACTGTCCTCGTCGAGGGCGACGACCTCAACGAGCCGGTGACCGACGCGGTGCGCGGCATTCTCGATGGGCACATTGTGCTGTCCCGAGCGCTTGCCAACGCCGGCCACTACCCTGCCATCGATGTTCTGCACTCGGTGTCGCGTCTGGCGCCGCGGCTGGCCAGCCCGCGGCAGCGGGAGGCAGCGGCGAAGCTGCGCGAGGCGCTCGCCGTGCTGCACGCCAGCGAGGACCTGATCCGCATTGGAGCCTATGCCGCCGGGTCGAACCCGCAGCTCGACGCGGCGCTGCGGCTCGAAAAGGATCTGAAAGCGCTGTTGCGGCAGCGGCCCGACGAACGCACCCGGTACGAAGAACTCGAGGCGCGCATGGCCCGCCTTGCTGAGGCAACATGAGCGGGTCTGCCGGGCGGCGCCGCCCGAAGCGCGCCCGAAGGTATCTGTCTTTGGGGAACAGGCGATGAAAAAATTCCGTTTTCCGCTCGACCGGTTGTTGAACTACCGCCGCGCCCGGCTCGCCGCCGAGCAGGCGAAGCTCGAAAAGATCCTCGCCGAGCAGCGCGCCCTGCGAGAGCGCCGCGCCGCGCTGGAACGCGAAGACCGCATGATCCGGGAATCCCTTCTCCATCTGCCCGTTC
Source organism: Bryobacteraceae bacterium (assembly GCA_025056865.1). Classification (GTDB taxonomy): domain Bacteria; phylum Acidobacteriota; class Terriglobia; order Bryobacterales; family Bryobacteraceae; genus JANWVO01. The sequence goes on along the minus strand of JANWVO010000058.1, from coordinate 38,331 downwards.
TCACTTCCGTCGAACTGGAAGCAGCGGCTGCCTTCCGCCGCTTCGCTGAAGCTGAGACGGTGCGCCTGCTGTCAGCGGAAGGCGAGCTGGCCTCGCGGCTGGAAAGGCAACGGGAGGCGCTCGTGGCGGCGCGGCGCGAGGTCGAGGTTCTGGAGCGGCTGCGCGAACGGAAACGCGAAGACTGGCGCCGCGAGCTTGACCGCGAGATGGAGACGCAGGTGGCCGAACTCGTCATTGCCCGCTGGCGTGCGAACGGCAGCAGTTGAGGCGCCCGGCAGCAGGGCGGAGCGCAGGTCCGAGTGCCGCCATGGTGCGCTGCCGGGCCAGGGAGCGCACGGCAGCTCCTTTTTGAACATGTGTGGCCGGCTCCCCGCGTCGTCGAATCGACCATGTGGGCAGCTTCGGCCGGGCCGCTCTCTTTGGCGTTGAACCCAAGCGGCCGTCGGAGCGGCTGTCTTTCCGGTCTGGGGCTGTGCGAGGCGGGCATCCCGCGGAAGGAACTGCGCATTGCGCCCGCGCGGGCCAGCAGGGAGAAGCCGGCCCCCAGCAGCAAGCCGCCCGGCCGCTTCGGCCGGCCGCCCGGAAAGCAGGGAGGTCCCGGCGGCTGTGGTTGCGTCTTCTCGCCGCACCTGACCACGCTTTCCGTTTATGGGGCGCCCGGTGCCTGTCCATGCGCCTCAGGACCGGCCCCCCGCGGTGCCGCGGGGGAACGCCGCAGTTGCAGAGCAGGAGCCGAGGGTGCGGCTCCGGGCGGGCAGACCGGCCACGCAGTGGGTTCCTCTTTCCGCCGGCTGAGCCGCCCCGCCAGAACGAACGCCCATCATCTCCGCCAGCGAACCCACGACAAGGTCGAGCGATGCCGCCTGAGCGTGCAGCTCTTCGGCCGCTGAGGCGCCTTCCTCCGCGCCGGCGGCTGCCTGCTGCGTCACCTGTTGCAGTTGCGAGATGGCGGCATGGATCTGTTCGAGGCCCCGCAACTGCTGCTGGGCGCCCGCGCTGACCTGTTCCACCCGGTCCTTCACGCGGAGCGCCTCGCCCATGATGTCGCGGATGAGGATGGCCACGCGGTCCACTCTTGCCTTGCCGGCGGAAGACTTCTGGATCGATTCCTCGATCAGCGCCGCCGTGTCCCGGGCCGCCTGCGTGGTGCGCTGCGCGAGCCCGCGCACCTCGTCGGCGACGATGGCAAAGCCCATGCCGGCCTCGCCGGCGCGGGCGGCTTCCACCGCAGCGTTCAGCGCGAGGAGGTTCGTCTGGAAGGCGATTTGGTCGATCGTTCTCATGATCCGGGAGATCCGCTCACTTTGCGCGTCAATTTCGGCCATGGCCTGCACGGCCCCGTCCAGCGCCTGATTGGCCTCGGCGAACTTGCGCCCGGAGGCGGCAACCACCTCGGCAGCCGTCTGCGCGTGTTCGCTGTTCTGTTGCGACAGGGCGCGGACCTCTTCGCCGGCCGCAGATGTCTGCTCCAGGGCCGCGGCCTGCTCCGAGGCTCCGCGCGCCAGGGCCTGGCTCGTGGCGGAGACCTGGCTTGCAGCGCTGGCAACCTGCGCGGCGCCTTCGGTGAGCCGGGCGACGGCGCTCACAAGGCGCCGCGCCGTCTGGCGGACGGCAGCGACCACCGACGCGCCGGCGCAGGCCATGAGCAACATCATTGCCGCGCTGAGGCCAACGGCACGCGAGCGCAGGGAGGCCGCCTCGGACTGCTCGTCTTTCAGCAGTTCGCGCTGCTGCGTCTTGAGCGCTTCCAGGGACGATTCGGCACGGGCCGTCAGTTCGCGCACCCGGGGAGCGACTTCCAGGCGCAGCTCCTCGTCCCTGCCTTCGCGGCAGAGCTGGATGTACTTCTCCGCGAGGGGGAGCAGCTCGCCGGCTGTGCGGTCCACCATGTCCAGTTCCCGCAGGCCCGCCCCGGAATCCATCAAAGGCCGAAGCTCGGCCATCTGTTCGCGGAGCCGCGTCAGGGCGGCACGCGCCTGCTGCCCGCAGGCCTGCTCGAGCGCCGGATCACTCAGGTGGCGGAAGACGAAAACCCCGCGCAGGGCCGCCAGCGCCTCCCAGTAGCGGGCGCGGGCGGCGTTGACCAGATCGAGCCGGACGGCGGTTCGCGCGGTCGCCTCTTCCAGCCTGCTGCCCAGGCGATGCGATGAGTACACGCTGGAGGCGGCCAATGCGAGGCCTGCCAGAGCCAGCCCTCCGGCGCCTGCATACAGTTTCTTTTGAAGTGTCATCGGAATCGTGCCCTTTCCATGCGGAATTCGGACAGCGCCGCGGCGGCTGCGACAGCGGGCGTGCCGAAGTGCTCCCGGCCCGCACAGAGCCTGCCGTGCTCGAGCGCCTGCGGCCGCCGGGGAGCAGGCCGGCAGAGCCGCGGGCCGCCGGGGGCGGCACCATCGCTTGTGTGGCCGCCCCCCAACGCGCTCATCGGATCGGAAGGTCTGGTATTCGATGAAGGTTTCTTCGTGGTTCCCGGGTTGCCGTGCGGGGCTGCGGCAAGGCGCGCCACGGGGCGCGGCGGACCGCGGGCCGGCCCGCGCCCGCTGCATCGGGGCTTTCTAACGGGCGGATGGAGATAGCGAACCGCAGGCGCGCAGCACCGCCTGGAGCAGCGCTGCGTCATCGGCCGGATCCACGGTGCGCAGGTCGACGAGCAGCCGGTCCTCGTCGATGCGCGCGATCACCGGCGGCTCCCCCGCGCGCAGGCTGCGTTCCAGCGCCGAGGCCTGCGGGGCAATCGCCAACAGATACGTGGGCAGCGACTGGCCCGGCGTCGATCCGCCGCCGAGCAGCGATTCGCCGCGGATGACATCGGCATGGACGCCCAGGCCCGCGCCGTTGATTTCCCCGGCCATCTGGCGCGCGCGGGCGGCGATCTCCTCCGGAGACAGCCGGACCATGCGCAGCACGGGGATCTCGTCCCACCGCTCGAGCAGCGTCAGGCGCAGCGTCGTCTCCAGCGCCGAATAGACCAGCTTGTCCACGCGCAGGGCGCGGAACATCGGATTCCGCCGCAGCCGCTGGACGATCTCCGGCCTGCCCGCCAGGATTCCCGCCTGCGGCCCGCCCAGCAGCTTGTCGCCGGAAAACGAGACGAGGCTTGCGCCGGCGCGCAGGCTTGCCTGCGGCAGCGGCTCGTGGACGCCGTAAGGAGACAGGTCGGCCAGGCATCCGCTGCCGAGGTCCTCGTACACCGGGATGCCGCGCTCGCGTCCCAGCGCGCAGAGCTCTTCGATCGAGGGCCGTCCGGCGAAGCCGTGGATGACGAAATTCGACGGATGCACGCGCAGCAGCAGCCGGGTCTCGGACGTGATGGCGTGGCGGTAGTCTTCGATGCGCGTGCGGTTGGTGGTGCCCACCTCGACGAGCCGCGCGCCGCTGCGCTGCATGATCTCAGGGATGCGGAAGCCGTCGCCGATCTCGATCAGCTCGCCGCGGCTGACAATCACTTCGCCCCCGGCGGCCAGCTCGTGCAGGGCAAGGAAAACGGCGGCAGCGTTGTTGTTGACGACGATGCCCGGCGCGCCAAGCAGGCGCTCGAGCAGCGGAGCCGCGTGCACGTCGCGCCGGCCGCGCCGTCCCGTGTCGAGATCGTATTCGAGATTCGAGTAGCCCTGCGGGGGAGGGAAGGCGGGCAGCGGGGCGCGGCCCAGATTCGTGTGCAGAATGACGCCCGTGGCGTTGATCACCCGCCGCAGCGAGGGCGCCAGCAGGCCGCGCAGCCGGCGCTCGAGCGCCTCGCGGGGCTCTTCCGCCAGCGTCTCTCCGCGGCGGATCCGCTCGCGGCACTCCTCGAGCACGGCGCGGGCCTCCGCCACCACCAGCCCGTGCGGCAGCGGCAGCGCGATGCTGCGGGCAAGCTCGTCGACGCCGGGCAGCGAGCGGAGCTGGTTTTTCGCGCGAAGCGGATCCATGGGACGTCAGACTCCATTTTGCGCCATGCCGCCGGAGATGGGGCCCGGCAGCCCGCTTCCGACGTCCCCTACTTCAGCGGAAACATCGCGCGCAGCTCGTCCAGCTTGGGACGGCGGCCGTATTCGCACAGCTCGAACGACTCGACGTGCTGCACCTTCGCTGCCGCCTCCGCGCCCAGCTCTTCCACCAGCACCTTGCGGACCTCCTCGGTGATCGGCTGCACGCGCATTTTCGCCAGCATCGCGCGGCGCTCTTTCGGATCCTTGGGCACCTGGTCCAGCCGCCGGTCCACCCAGGGCAGCCACTCGTAGAATTGCGACACATGCGCATCGAGGGCGCTGATCTTGACTTCGAAGACATCGTCGATCGGCACCACCACGTCGGGCCGGAACGGAGCCGGCTTCTGGAAATTGTCCTGGTAGTAGAGGAACACCGGGTTGCGCTCGAGCGCGGGCGTGTCGGCCACGATGTTGGGCACCACCACCATGTATGCGGCGTCCTGCACCAGCACGCCGGTGTAGCGGTGATCGGGGTGGTAGTCGTTGGGCCGCGGCGCGATCACAAGGTCCGCCTGCCAGCGGCGGATGGCGCGGATGATCTGGCGGCGCACCTCGAGCGTCGGCATCAGCTCGCCGTCGTGGTTGTCGAGCACTTCGTATTCGGCGATGCCCAGGCGCCGGGCCGATTCCTGCGTCTCCAGATAGCGGCGTTTGGCGAGCGCCGCGCCGCCCATCGTCTGATGGCCGGCGTCGCCGTTGGTGACCGAAAGGAACTTCACCGCGTGCCCGGCACGGGCCATCTTGGCCGCAGTGCCGCCGAACTTGATGTCGCAGTCGTCCGGATGCGCGCCGATGGCGAGCACCCGCAGCTTCCGCGGGGGCTGCGGCGCGCCGCCCTGGCCGGGCAGAAGGGCGGCCGCGCCGGCAATGGCGAGGAGAAAGGCAAGCCGTTTCATGCGATGTTCCCGAAGAGCCCTTTCCAGGTCTGTTCCTTCCTCGTGTACATGGCCTCGCGGCCGAGCAGCGCGATCATCGTCGACAGCGCGGAGCGTTCGGCGACGTTCTCGACATTGCCCGTCAGGATCCGGTCGAGGAACTGCTCGAGCGCGTCGTGCGTGATGTCGCGCTTCGACTCCATCCGCTCCACGTCATTCGGGCCCTTGTAGTGGACCATCGCGCCGCGCGACGTCGTGATCGTGCCCTTCGTGCCGGTGAACTCCTCGCCGACCTTGGCGAAGCCGCGCGGCGTGAGCTGGTTGGCCTCGTAGTTGACCAGCATGTTGTCGGGCCATTCGAACGACAGCGTCAGGTTGTCGACGATATCCATCGACAGCCGCACCTTGCGCGTCGAGTAGCCGACGGCGCGGACCGGCAGGCCTTCGAGGAACCAGTGCAGGACGTCGAAGTTGTGGCAGTCCTGCTCGACGATGATGTCTCCCGAATACTTTGCGTAACAGAACCAGTTGCGGACCTCGGCCAGTTTCGGATCCAGCCCCGGATAGTCGCGCCGCGTGAACGGATCGCCGCCGATCCAGTAGCCGCGCGCAGCCGCCAGCGGCCCGATGGCGCCTTCCTTCACGCGTTTGAACGCCTCCAGATAGACCGGCCCGTAGCGCTGCTGGAAGCCGAAAGAGATCACCTTCTTCGGATCGGCCTTCCTTCCGGCGCGGATGACTCTCTGGCAGCCCGCCACGTCGACGCCTGCGGGCTTTTCGCAGTAGATATGCTTCTTCGCTTCCACCGCCGCTTCGAGCTGCTCGGGGTGCTGGTAGGGCGGCGTGGCGATGATAACGGCGTCAATCGAGGGGTTGGCCAGCAGCTTCTGGTAATCCTTGTACTCGTCCACTTTTTCGAGCTTCAGCGCGGTCTTCGCCTGCTCGATGCGGTCGTCGAAGAGATCGCAGAGGGCGGTCACCCGTCCGCGCGGGTCGTTGTGGGCGATGCGCGCGTCATAGGTGCCGCGCCCGCCGCTTCCGATCAGGCCGATGGAGACCTGGGAGTTGGCCTGCGTGCCGCGCACCGCCTGCGGAGACACGATGGTGAAGGCGCCGGCGGCGGAGAGCAGCGCCCGGCGCGAGACAGCACGATCTGGCGTGTGGGACATAGTGGAAACCCTGCCGCCCAATTCTATCGCAGGGCTTCGCGGCCGTGGACGGGCTTGCGGCGGTGCTCGCGGTGGTGCTGGTGCGCGCGGTGGTAGATCTCGCGGATCTCGCTGCCGGTGAAGGCGAGCGCCACCGCGCCCGCCGCCAGCAGGGGCACGGTGACGATGAAGAACATCACCCCGGCGACCGACTTCGCCGTCTGGGCGTCGACGCCGAGCACGCGGTGCAGCCCCAGGTAGGCGAACAGGTGGAAGAGCCCCACGTTGCCAGGCGCCGAGGGAAGCACCGTGCCCAATCGCAGAACCACCAGCACCACGGCGGCGGCGCCCCAAGGCAGGTTCAGCCCGTAGCCCTCCATCATCGCGTGGATCGGGATCACCTGGAGGGCCAGATAGACGATGCTCGCACCCACCGCCATCGGGAAGGAGCGCGAACGCCCCATCGCGTGCAGTCCCTCCACCGCGGTGCGCAGCACCTCGGACCAGCGGTGGCGCGTCGTCACATGGTGGGAGAAGCGGCGGTTCAGAACGGCGAAGACGACCAGCGCCCCGATGGCGCCCACCACGCCCGCCAGGATCCAGACGCCGGCCACCAGGTCTGCGGGCAACTCGACAAAGCGCGATACGGCGGCGAAGCCGAAGATCAGCCACATGCCGTCGATCAGCCGTTCGATCAGCGCCGAACTCAGCACCAGCGGGAACGGGATGCGGTGCCAGACTGACATCAGGTAGCAGCGGATCAGCTCGCCGCTGCGCAGCGGCAGCAGCTCGTTGGCGAACAGCCCGATGTAGATCGCCTGCACGCTCTTCCACAGCGGCAGCCGGCGCACGGGCGCCAGCAGGATGTTCCAGCGCCACGCCTGCGAGACGTAGACGAGCACATCGGCGGCAACCGCCAGCACCACCCAGGCGGGATGGATCTGGCGGAGCTTGGGCAGCTCCGTGCGCCAGTCAAAGTCGTGGTAGACCCACAGCAGGCAGCCGAGCGAGAGCGCATAGACGGCCACCGTTCCCAGCCAGGGAGGGAACCGCCGCCCGCCAGCCTCCGAGGGAGCACTCATCCCCATTCCTCTTCATGATAGATGCCGGGCGGGGCGCGCCGTTGGAATTACGGCGCCGGACGCACGCCGCCGGCGGTCACCGTGACCATCTGGCCGTCATCGCGCCGCACGCGCAGGAAACCCTCCGGCGTCAGCCCGGCGGTGATGCCGCGGATTTCGCCTCCCGGCAGCTCGACGGTCACGCGCCGCCCGTTGGCGTAAGAGGACGCATTCTCGAAGAGCCGCAGAATGGCCGACGCGCCGCTGGTTTCGAGGATCTCCACGTGGGACTCGATCGAGCGCACCAGCGCCCGCAACAGAATCTCCGGATCCTGTTCTTTTCCGGTCTCGATCCGCAACGAGGTGGCAATGCCGGACAGCTCCCGCGGAAACTCCGTCTGGTTGACGTTCAGCCCGACGCCCGCCAGCAGCGCGCCTTCCTGAAACTGCGCGAGGATGCCGGCGAGCTTGCGGTCCGCCACCAGCACGTCGTTGGGCCAGCGCAGATCGGCGGCGACGCCGGCGAAGAGCTGCAATGCGTCGGCCACGCCGAGGCCCAGGGCCAGCGTGGTCAGCGGAAGCTGCGCGGGCTCGAGCCGCGGACGCAGCACCAGCGTGAAGTAGAGGCCCCCGGGGCGCGAATCCCATGTGCGTCCCATGCGGCCGATGCCCGCGGTCTGGCTGCGCGCGGCCACCACCGTGCCCGCTGCGCATCCGGCGCGCGCCAGCTCGGCGGCGCGCCGCATGGTCGTGTCGATCGTTTCGTGCCACTCAATCGTGCGCATGGAGCTCGAGCCGGAAGTGGATGTCGACGGCGCGCGCCGAATGCGTGATGGCGCCGCTCGAGACGAAATCGGCGCCGGCGAGCGCATAATCGCGGACGTTGGCCAGGGTGATGCCGCCGCTCAGCTCGACGCTGGCGCGCCCGCCGATGCGCCGGATCCATTCGCGCGCCTCGTCCGGCGTCAGGTTGTCGAGCAGCAGCCGCTGCGCGCCGCAGGCGAGCGCCTCGTCGAGCTCTTCCAGCGTCCGCACTTCGATTTCCACCGGCAGCCCGCAGCCGCGCACGGCTTGCAGCGCCGCGCGCACGCCGCCCGCAGCGGCAATGTGGTTGTTCTTGATCAGCACGGCGTCCCACAGGCCCATGCGGTGGTTCACGACGCCGCCGCAGGCAGCCGCCATCTTTTCCAGCCGCCTCATGCCGGGCGTCGTCTTGCGCGTGTCCAGCACGCGGCACGGCGTGCCCTCGACGGCGCGCGCGAACTGCCGCGCCAGCGTCGCCACGCCGCTCAGCCTCTGGAGCAGGTTCAGCGCCGTGCGCTCGCAGGTGAGCAGGCGGCGCGCGTTGCCGCGCGCGCGGGCCAGGCATGCCCCGGCGGCAACGTCCGTTCCGCTGGGCGCCAGCACTTCCACCGCCACGCCGCCGCCGGCCTCGTCATAGACGCACTCGATCAGCTCGATGCCTGCCACGGTGAGCGGCTCGCGGGCGTAGAAGGCTCCCGCCGCGCGGGCATCGGCGGGCACGATCCGCTCCGTCGTCACGTCTCCTGGGCCGATGTCTTCGGCAAGCGCGCGGCGGATCAGCTCGAGCGCCTCCGGATGGCGCCATCCGGCATCATTCATTGCGCCAGCTCCTCCAGCAGCGCCTGCTGCCCGGCCAGCTCTTTCTCGTAGGCGGCCAGCTTCTCCCGGATCCCTTCCACCACGTGCGCCGGGGCCCTGGAGACGAAGCTGTCGCTGGCAAGCTGCTTCCGGCTGGAGGCGATGACCTTCTCGAGCTCCGCCATGCGCTTCTCGACGCGCGCGCGGATCGCATCCACCTGCGCGCCAGTGAGCTTCAGGCCCACGGCGAAATCGGCCGCCGCGCGCCGCACCCCCGTTGGGCGCGCCGCCGGATTGATCTCGAACGCGCCGCCCGCGAGCGCCTCGATGACGGCGAGCTCGGCGCGGGCGAGGCCCGCCACATCGGCTGACGCGGACTCGATCCATCCCTCCACGCGCGCCCCCGGATCCACCTTGTTGTCGGCTCGCAGCGCGCGGGCGGCGGTGACGATCGACTGAAGCAGCGAAAACTGCCGCTCTGCTTCTTCGTCGGCGGCGTCGCCCGCCTGCGGATACGGCGCAATGCAGATCGAAGAAGGCGTGCCTGCGCCCTTCCGCACCAGTCTCTGCCAGAGCTCTTCGCTCAGGAAGGGCATCAGCGGATGCAGCAGGCGCAGCGCCATTTCGAAGGTCTCCGCCATCGTCTCCACGTGCGCGCGCGCCTCCACGCCCTGCTGGATGCGCAGCTTCTTGATCTCCACATACCAGTCGCAGAAGTCATCCCAGAGGAAGGTCCAGACGATGTCGGCGGCTTCGTGATACCGGTAGTTGCGCTGCGCCGCGTCCATGCGCGCGGCGGCCTCGTGCAGGCGGTGGCGGATCCAGCGGTCTTCCAGCGGCGTGGCGCCCGCAATCGGCCGCGGCCTGCCGACGGCGTCAGGCGGGCTTTCCAGCGCAAGCCCGTCCATGCCGACCCGCTCCATCTGAAGGAACAGGAAACGCGCCGCGTTCCAGATCTTGTTGGCGAAGGCGCGCGAACTCGCCATGCGCTCTTCGCTCAGCGCGATGTCCATGCCGGGCGCGGCGCCGCGCAGCAGCGCGAAGCGCACCGCGTCGGTGCCGTACTGTTCGATCACCTCGAGCGGATCGATCGTGTTGCCCTTCGTCTTCGACATCTTCTGGCGGTGCGCGTCGCGCACCAGCCCGTGGATGTACACCGTGCGGAAGGGCACGTCGCCGGTGCACTCCAGGCCGAGCATGATCATCCGCGCGACCCAGAAGAACAGGATGTCGAAGCCGGTGATGAGCAGCGTGGTTGGGTAGTAGGTCCGGAAATCGTTCGTCTCGTCCGGCCAGCCCAGCGTCGAAAAGGGCCAGAGGCCGCTCGAAAACCAGGTGTCGAGCACGTCCGGGTCCTGCCCGATACGAGCCGAGCCGCAGTGGGCGCAGGCCGCAGGATCCTCGCGCGACACCGTCACCTGCCGGCAGTCGGCGCAGTGCCAGGCGGGGATGCGGTGCCCCCACCAGAGCTGACGCGAGATGCACCAGTCGCGGATGTTGTACATCCACTCGAAGTACGTCTTGGCGTAGCTCTCCGGAATGATGCGGATGCGGCCGTCCTCCACCGCGCGGATGGCGGGTTCGGCCAGCGGCTTCATGCGGCAGAACCACTGCGTGGAAACCAGCGGCTCCACCACCGTCTTGCAACGCTGGCACTTGCCGGCGCTGAGCGCATAGGCCTCGGTCTTCTCAAGCAGCCCGAGCGCTTCCAGATCGGCCAGCACGCGCTTGCGGGCTTCGAAGCGGTCCAGCCCCGCGTAGGGCCCGGCGGCATCGGTCATTCGCGCATCAAGGCCGATGACGACCACGTGCGGCAGGTCGTGGCGTCGCCCGGCTTCGAAGTCGTTGGGGTCGTGCGCCGGCGTCACCTTGACGACGCCGGTGCCGAACTGCGGATCGGCCAGCGGATCGGTGATGACCGGGATTTCGCGGTTCATCAGCGGCAGCACCACGGTCCTTCCATGCAGGTCGCGGTAGCGCTCATCCTCGGGATGGACGCAGACGGCGGTGTCGCCCAGCATGGTTTCCGGGCGCGTCGTCGCCACGGTGACGAAGCGGCCCGGCATGTCCTTCACCGGGTAGCGGATGTGCCAGAGGTTGCCCTGCGTCTCCTCGTGGACCACCTCGAGGTCGCTCAGCGCCGTGTGGCAGCGCGGGCACCAGTTCACCATGTAGTCGCCGCGGTAGATGAGCCCCTTCTCGTACAGCCGCACGAAGGTCTCGCGCACCGCGCGCGACAGGCCCGGATCGAGCGTGAAGCGGTTGCGCGTCCAGTCGCAGGAGTCGCCGATCCGCTTCATCTGCGCGATGATGGTCCCGCCATACTGCTCCTTCCATTGCCAGACGCGGCGGACGAACTCCTCGCGGCCAAGGTCGTGGCGGGTGAGCTTTTCCCTCTCCCAGAGGTCGCGCTCCACCACCATCTGCGTGGCGATGCCGGCGTGGTCCTGGCCCGGCAGCCAGAGCGTCTGGTCGCCCTTCATGCGGTGCCAGCGCACGGTGACGTCGATCTCGGTGTGCTCGAGCATGTGCCCGATGTGGAGGCTGCCGGTGACGTTGGGCGGCGGGATGACGAGCGAAAACACTTCCCTGCCATCCTGTTTTGTGTCAGGAGGCGTGAAGTAGCCGCCCTCGATCCAGGCTTCGGCCCAGCGCGGCTCAAACCGCTGCGGTTCGTAGACCTTCTCCAATGTCATGGGATGAAATTCCAGTCTAACAGGGGGCTGTTCCCGTACACTATGGGCATGCGTCTGGAAGCGATGCAGGCGGCCCTGCGCGGGCAGGGACTGGATGGATGGCTGTTTTTTGACCATCACGGCCGCGACCCGCTGGCCTACCGGATCCTCGGCTTTGCGGCGCCGCGGACGCCCACGCGGCGCTGGTATTACTTCGTTCCCGCGGAGGGCGAGCCGGTGAAGCTGGTGCACCGGATCGAGCCGGGCATGCTCGACGCGCTGCCGGGCGAAAAGCGGCTGTACGCCGGCTGGCAGGAGCAGGAGCAGCGGCTGGCGGAGATGCTGCCGCGCGGGGGGCGCGTTGCCATGCAGTATTCGCCGCGGTGCGCCGTGCCCTACATCGCGATGGTGGACGCGGGCACGGTGGAGCTGGTGCGCGCGCTGGGCGTGGAAGTGGCCTCCTCGGCGGCGCTCGTGCAGCAGTTCGAGGCGCTGTGGACGCCGCAGCAGTACGCGAGCCACAGGCGGGCGCAGGCCAGAGTGGACGCCATCCGCGCCGCCGCCTTCCGCCTGGCCGAAGAGCGGCTGGCGCGCGCGGAGCGCGTCACCGAATCCGACATCAAACAATTCATCCTGAATGCGTTTGAAACAGAAGGGCTGTTTACCGATCACGGCCCCATCGTGGCCGTGAACGCGCATGCCTCGGACCCGCACTATGAGCCGCAGCCGGAATCTTCCGCGGAGATCCGCCGGGGCGACCTGCTGCTCATCGACCTGTGGGCGAAGCTGCGCGAGCCGGGCTCCGTCTATTACGACATCACCTGGACCGCTTACTGCGGCGCCACGCCGCCCGCCCGGATGCTTGAGGTGTTTGAGGCCGTCGCCGGGGCGCGCGATGCGGCCGTGCGGCTCGTGGCCGAGGCAGCCGCGCGCGGCGAGCCGCTCTGCGGCTGGCAGGTGGACGACGCCGCCCGCGGGCATCTGCGCGAGCGGGGCCTGGCCGCCTACTTCATCCACCGCACCGGGCATTCCATCGGCGAGGAAGTGCACGGCACCGGCGCCAACATGGACAACTTTGAGACCCACGACGAACGGCCCATCGTGCCAGGGCTGTGCTTCTCGGTGGAGCCGGGCGTCTATCTGCCGGAGTTCGGCATCCGCAGCGAAGTGAACGTCTACCGCTCCGAGACGGGCGCCGAGGTCACCGGCGAGGTGCAGCGGGAGCTGCTGCGGCTGGCCGTCTGAGCGGCAGCAGCGCTTCGGCAGCGGCAGCGGCCCTTCTGCGCCCGCGGCTCGGGGCGCATTCCATCCCGCGCGTCCTGCGACGCGGGCTGCGCCCGGATCAGCCGGCGCTTTCCGCTTCTCCGGCTTCCGGAGCCGGCGCCGTGCGCGTCTCAGCCTGCGGCGCGGCCGATGGCTTCGCTTCGGCGGGCTTTTCTTTCCTGGCCGCCGCTTCCTTCTTCGGCGTGATGATGATGTGCGCGAAGCGGCCTTCCAGCCGCGGCTGGCCTTCGATGGTTCCGTACTGGGCGAGGTCCGAAGCAAGCCGCAGCAGCAGGTTCTTTCCTAGCTCGGCGTGGCTGATTTCGCGGCCGCGGAACTGGACGACGGCCTTCACCCGGTTGCCCTCGGTGAGGAAGCGGATGGCGTGCTTCAGCTTGAAATTGTAGTCGTGATCGTCGGTGTTGGGGCGGAATTTCAGCTCCTTCACCTGGATCACATGCTGCTTCTTCTTCGCTTCCTGCTGCTTCTTTTTCTGCTCGTACTGCCACTGCCCGTAGTCCATCGCCTTGGCCACAGGCGGCTCGGCTGTGGGAGCCACGAGAATGAGGTCAAGCCCCATCTCGCGGGCGCGCCGGATGGCCTGTTGCGTCGGCATGATTTCCACGACGCCGTCCGGGAACACGGCGCGCACCTCTCGCGCCCGGATGGCCTCATTGACGTTCTCTCTGACTTTGACGCGCGGGCGGGGGAATCTAGGCTGCATGCGGTCTGTTCTTGGGGAAATTCATTCGATGGGTTTCCGTTCTCCTGAAACGGAAAACGGGCGTGCCTTGCCGGCGGCTGCCGGCGCGCGCCCGTTGCTGGAGTTGATGGCCAGTGCGGGGAAGCTTCAGACTCTGCTCCGTACTCTCCCAATATACACTGGGGGCGCAAACGGGAGTCAACGCTTTCGCTCCCCGGCGAGGAGATCCTCCTCGCGGAAGACGGCGCGGCGGATCACCTTGCGCTCGTCGCTGGTGTAGACAACGTGGATGCGGCCGTCGGGAGTCTGCACGGCGCTCGGGTAAGCGAACGAATCCTTTCCTTCGGCCAGGTTGCGCCGCCACGGCCACGTCCTGCCGCCGTCGGCGCTGAGCGCCGCCGTGAGGGGCGTGCGGCCGTGGTGGACGGGATTGCAGACGAGCAGCAGCCGGCCGCTGCGCAGCCGGATCAGTTCCACGGCGGAGTTTGGATTGGGCCAGTCCGTGTCGCGCCCTTCGGTCCATGTGAGGCCGCCGTCGAAGCTCTCCGCGGCGATGATAAAGCCGCGCTCCTCTGGCCCGTAGCCTCCGCCGCGGCGGCAGTAGGCCAGCAGATGGCCGGGGGCGAGCTCCACGGGCGCGGGCTGAAGGTTCCCGTTTCTCGAACGAATCCTTCCGCCGGGCGTCCACTGGCCGGTGGCCGGATCGTGGATGAGGAACAGCGAGCTGGTCTCCGGCTCGACGCGTTCGCGGCTGGTTGCGACTTCGTGGTAAATCGGCAGCAGCCACCGTCCGCTGGCCAGCACAATCGGCCTGCCGCGCACCATCCATCCTTCCTCCAGCCGGAGCAGCGACGCGTCCGACCACGTCTCGCCCCGGTCGTCGCTCACCTTGACGGCGATGCGCGACGTGGCCCACGTGTCGCCGAACCGGATCACATAAAAGAGCCAGACGCGGCCCGAGGGATCCTGCCAGCAGACGCCGTTGCCGGTGGACCGGAACGGATCGCGGGCAATGGCGCGGGGCTCGGTCCACCGCGGCGCGCCGGGGCGCAGCCGCGACAGAAACACGGCGGTCGAGCGGGCATACTCGCCTTCGCCGCCGTAGTAGACAAGCAGCAGGTCGCCGTTGTCCAGCGCGCAGAGGGAGGCGGGGTGCTTGTAGGGTCCGGTCTTCACTTCCGGGCCGAAGATCCGCTCGGTCAGAATCTCGGCGTTTGCGAGAAGCGGCAGCAGCAGGGCGGCGGCAAGGCGCATCGTGCTTCAGTCCTCGAGCGGACGCGTCGAGTCGATGAACGGCCAGCAGAATGCGCCGAGGAAGTAGGCGCCGCACATGGTGAACAGGAAGAGGTTCCAGTCGTTGCCCGTGTGCGCGAGGATGAAACCGCCGATTGACGGCGCAAGAATGCCGGCGAAGTTGCCCATCATGTTCATCGAGCCGGACAGCGTGCCCGCGTACTTGCCGCCGATGTCCATGCAGGCGCCCCAGGCTCCGGGCATCACGAGGTCGTTGCAGAAGGAGGCCATGCCCATCGCCAGCATCGCCGGCAGCGGATCTTTCGTCACCGTGGCCACCAGCAGGAAAAAGCTGGCGCCCAGGAAGCCTGCCGCGCCCATCCACTTGCGCGCCCGGTTCACCGACCCGAGCCACAGGGCGACATACCGGGCCACGAACCCCGCGAACATCGACCCGATGCCGCCGAACAGCAGCGGCAGGATGGCGTAGCGCGCGCTCTGCTCCATGCCCATGTGGCGGGCCTCCTGAAGGTAGGTCGGAAGCCAAGTAATGTAGAAATACCACGGGTACGTGAGCAGGAAGTATTGCGCCCAAAGCAGCCACACCGTGCCCCGCCGGACCATCTTGCCCCAGGGCACGTCGCCGTGGCCCGCGGCGGTCTTCTCGGCGCCCTCCAGCAGCGCCAGCTCGGCGGCGTTCACCGCCGGGTGGTCCTTCGGATTGTCGCGGTACCAGCGGTAGAAGAAGAACGCCCAGATCAGGCCAATGAGGCCGAAGACGTGGAAGACGTCGCGCCAGCCCATGAAGCGGAACAGCAGGGCGAACAGCGGCGGCGTAAAGGCGCCGCCCCAGCGGGCGAAGGACCACATGATGCCCTGCGCGCGCACGCGCTCATGCTGCGGCAGCCACGTGGTGAAGGCTTTCGTCAGGTTGGGAAAGCAGCCTGCCTCGCCCGCCCCGAACAGGAAGCGGACAATCCACATCGAGACGAAATTCCACGCCCAGCCGGTGGCGGCGGTGAAAAACGACCACCACAGCACGATGCGCATCAGCACGCGGCGCGGACCCATCCAGTCGCCCATCCAGCCGCCGGGGATCTCGAACAGCGCATAGGCGAGCGCGAAGGCCGAAAAGATATAGCCCATCTGCTGCTTGCTGAAGCCGAGATCCTTCGAGATCAGCGGCGCCGCCTGCGAGATGGCGACCCGGTCGATGTAGGCAAGGATGGCGAGCGTGACGGCGAAAACCACCACCCAGTGGCGGGCGCGCGTCGGGGCTTGCGGCGCGGTCATGAGCCACTATCCCATCACACGGCCGGCGCGTCCTGCAACGGCTCTCCCGGGCGCAGTTCGGAGTCCATCCACAAAAGATAATCCTCGCTGCCGTCAATCACCGGCACGGCGAGGATCTCGGGCACCTCGTAGGAATGGGCAGCGCGCAGGCGGCGCGACAGCGTGCCGAAGAGGCCGCGGCGGCTCTTGATGACCAGCAGCCGCTCCTCGCTTTCTTCCAGCGCGCCGCGCCAGCGGTAGACGCTGCGCATCGGCGCGAGGATCTGCACGCAGGCGGCCAGGCGCTCCTCCACGAGCAGCCGCGCCAGCCGTCCGGCCTCTTCTTCGCTGGAACACGTGGTGAGGACGATGATTTTGTCGGTCATTCCGCCTCCGGGGTATGGACATGCGGAGCCAAGGGGATTATAAACGAAAGATAGGCGATTTGTTCTGGCTATGAAAAAGGGCGTCGGCTTCCTGCTTGTGATTCTCGCCTTCGGCGCATTTCTTGGCTCTCTCGGATGGGCCCTGATGCAGCCGGGCGGCCTTCCCGCGGCCCGCAAGGCAATCCGCGACACGAGAGAGCTGGACCAGCAGGTGCAAAGCATCCGCGACATGGTGGCCCGCAAGCGCAAGCACGTCGAAAGGCTCCGCACGGATCCGGAGGAGCGCAAGCGCGCCGTGCGCCAGCACATGAACAAGGCGCTGCCGGGCGAGACGACCATCATCCTGCCGGAACCGTCCAGCCCGGCGGAGTCCACCGCCGACGGCCGTTGAGCGCCCGGGACCTCCCCGTCCGGCACTCCCCGGCTGCCATCCGCCGTTTCTCCGCCCGTCCTGCCGGCGTCCATCCTCTGCGCCAGCGGCCGGGCGCGATGGGCGCCAGACGGCGCCCGCAGCACCGTAGGACGCCCCGCCTGTCTTATTTCACTTCAGGGCAACGGCGCGGCCCGTGCGGATGCTTTCCTTGGCGGCGTCGATGATCTCCATCACGCCGACGTTCAGGTCAAGAGACGTCATCCCTTCGGGTTCGGTCTTCGATTCGATGCAGTGGATCATGTAGGCGATCGGCTCGGCGCGCTCTGGCGGCAGCGGCTTGGGCGTCACCTCGCGGGTCTCGCGGCCCTGGCGCAGCTCCACCTGCCGGCTGGTCATGTACACGCTTCCCTTGCGGCCGAAGATCTCCAGATCCTGGAAGCTGCGCGGCAGGTCCCAACTGGCTTCCAGCAGGGCCACTCCCTTCGGATAGGAAAGAACCAGCAGGGCGGTGTCCTCGACTTTCGGGAATTCGTCGGGCCGGAGGCGGTGGGAGACGGCATAAACCGTGCTGGGCCGGCCGAGATACATCAGGCTCCACAGCGCGTTGTAGCAGCCGAAGTCGACCAGCGCGCCCCCGCCGTTCTTCACCGGGTCGGTCAGCCACTCAAAGAAATACTTGTTGAGCCCCGTGGGACCGCCCGGCCCGCCGTGGCCGACGATGCCGCGGATGCGCCATACATCGCCCACCTCGCCCGCGGCGACGGCCTCGCGGGCGGCGTAACTCGTGGGCCACCATGCCATCTGGTAGTTGCACATCACGGAAATGCCGTGCTTGCGGGCCAGATCCCGGATGGCCACGGAGTCTCTGTAATTGGACGCCAGCGGCTTCTCGAACATCACATGGATCTTCCGCGGCGCGCAGTACTGCACGATTTCCAGGTGGCGGTTGTTTTCGACGAACGCCCAGACGATCTCCGGCTTCACCGTGTCGATCATCTTCCGCCAGTCGGAGTGGAACAGCTCGTCGGCCACGCCGCGCTTCTTGGCTTCGGCGACCAGCTCCGGCGCGGTCTCGGCCACGCCCACCAGCTTCGCCGGCTTGCCCTGCACCATCTTGCCCAGGTGGCCCCAGACGTGCGAGTGCACGAGGCCGATGACGGCAATGGTGTGCTCGCCGGCAAATGCGGAAGCGGACAGAAGAAAAGGAACCAGGCAAA
Organism: Bryobacteraceae bacterium; assembly: GCA_025056865.1. GTDB lineage: Bacteria > Acidobacteriota > Terriglobia > Bryobacterales > Bryobacteraceae > JANWVO01. Next base: position 20,552 of record JANWVO010000058.1, on the reverse strand, counting down.
GCGCTGTTCGCATGAGAACGGAATGAACCTCCTCGAATCAGCATACGCCTCCCGCACCCCCTTGCATCCAGGGCCCGCCTGCGGCATCTGTGAATGAATAGCAGGGGCGCAAGGTGGGAGGGCGATGTTTGCAGGATCTTTGCAAGCCGCTGCCGGAGGTGTGATACAGTATTGCACCAATCCAGCGCAGCGGCACCGGGCTGGGAATCCAATCCGAGGTGGGCCATGAGGCTGAAAGGGATTGTCTGGGGCATCCTTATCGGAGCCGGCATCGCCGCAAACGCGGCGGAGGATCTGGCGAGACAGGTCCGCGAGCTGGAACTTCGCGGGCAATTCCAGGAGGCGAGGCAGGCGCTCGAAGCGGCTGTCAAGGCGCAGCCGCGCAATCTGGAGGCGCTGGGCCTCTACGCAGCCTTCCTGGATGAGCGCCGGGATCCGCAGGCGCTTCCGGTGTACGAAAAGATCGCCGCGCTGGCGCCGCAGGGCAGCGCGGAACGCTCGCGCGCGCTGGCGCGCATCGTCGTCCTCAATCTGATTCACGGGCGCGAGGCGGAGGCGCGCCGCAGCCTGGAAGAGCACCGGCGCGCGGGCGGCTCCGGCTGGGAGCTGCGCGAGGGCGCTCCGGCGCCGGCGCTGCCGATGGGCACGGTCACCATTCCCGGGCCGCTGGAGAGTTTCGCGCGGATGGCGGCGTTCTCGCCCGAAATGCCGCCGCAGGAGATCCTGCTGGCGCTCGCCCGCAACGTCGTCACCAACGGCTACCAGGCCCTCACCGGCAGCGAGGGCGGCATGGAGCAGACTGAATATCTCAAGCTCGTGATCCGCTACCTTTCGCAGGCGCGCGAGCTCGAGAGGCTGGCCGGACCGGAGAAGGTGATCCGCATCGAGCAGTGCGAATCGCCACAGACGGCCGAGCTGCTCCGGGTCCTCGGCTTCCGGATGCGCGGCGGCTGCGGCAGCGACGTCGTGCTGGAAACGGTCAACGCCACGCGGGCGTTCCTCTCCATGGACTCCGGATTCCCGCTGGCGGAACTGGAACAGGCGCTCCGCACCAACCGCCCGTTTGTGCACGACTACCGGCCCGCCACCATTCCGGTGCTGTACTCGGCAGAATACTGGCTTTCGGCGCGCGAGAAGCAGTCCGGCGAGTTCATCGACATGTTCCTCAACGACCCGTCGCTGTGCCGGCTCTATCTCGGCCTTGCGAAGCTGGACCCGGAGACCGCCGAGGAGATCCGCAAGACGCTGCCCGCGGCGCGCGTGCGCGCCTTCGCGCACGTCTTCGATTTCTTCGGCGGCATGTTCCAGATCCGCAACGGCCGCGTCGCCGTGCCGGGCGGCAGCCGCGCGGCGGCCGCCTGGGCCGAGCTGGTCGGCGCGCCGCCGGACAAGGGCGTGGAATTCCTGGACAGGCTGGTGGCCAAGGACGACGGCTGGCTGGCCAGCTACTTCGATGCCCTGTCGCGCATCGACGGGCCGACGCTCGAATACCTCACAGAGCCCGCCCGCCTGAAGCGCTTCTATGCGGCGCTGCGCGGGCGCGTCACCTCGCCCGGCCCCGCGCGCCCCGTCTTCCGCTCCAACACCGATCTCATGCTGCTGACCACGCGCCTCCGCGTGGAGAACGGACGCCCGGTGATCCCCGGCGGGCTGGACGTCTGGAAGCGGCTGTTCACCGAGCACCCGAGCGGCAAATATGATGGCAAGCTGACGCGCGCCGCCGCCACATGGAAGGAGCCCGACGACCTGATCGAGGCGCTCTTCGGGCTCTCGCGCAAGGCCGTGGAAAACGAGCCGCTGCGCATCTTCCTCGCCGTCAGCGACCTCGAGCGCCGCCGCGCGAAGCCGCTCGAGCCGGCCACGGTGCAGCAGCTCGCCTTCCGCTGGAAGACCTACGGCGCGCAGTACCCTCTGTTCAGCGAAACCGGCGCTCTCAGCGACGCCACCATCCTTCTCTTCCTCGACACCGCCGACCGCATCTCCCGCACGGGCAGCAACGAGCTGAAGGCCAACGTGGCGGGCACGATGCAGGCGCTCGCCGGGCTGTGGCAGGTGCTGGTGCGCCAGAAGCTGATCCCCGAGGACCGCGCCGACGCCGCGCTGGCGGCAGTTCTCAAGCCATTCGCCTCGGTCAGCAACAACGAGACGCTGTTTGATGCGGGCCGCGCCGGCGTCGAGCAGCTCCTGCGCGCCGCCGGCGTCAGCGACCTGTCCGATCCGCAGGACCGCATGCTCGACCTGCTGGCCGGCGCGCTGAAGCCCTCCGACGAGGAGACGCACCAGACGCTGCTGGCCGACATGCTGCGCGCGTTCGAGGCGCAGCGGCTCGTCTCGCTGAAGCTGCTCTTCGATCTCGACGACCACCTCGAAGCGCTGTCGAAGGGCGAGCCGCTGAACGCCCAACTGCTGGCGCGGCTGGCCGCGCGGGTCAGCGACCTCAACCTGCCCAAGGCGTCGCTCACCACTGCCGAGCGCAACTCGATGGCCTTCGGCTATTACGCCGAACGCCACATCGACCAGCAGCGCAAGCTGAACCTGCGCGCCGTCGTGTCCCGTGCCGCTGGCCAGGCGGACAAGCTGAAGGAGGCGCGCGGGCTGCTTGCTCCGCTGCTGCGGGACACGCTCGTCGGGCTGCTTTATATCCACTACGCCCCGCCTGGCGCGCAGCTCCTGTACACGAACCCGCTGTTCGCGCGCAGCCACGACTTCATCGGCATCCAGGGCTCCAACCAGACCTGGAAGCCGACGGAAGTCCTCGGCATGGGCTGGCCCTCCAGCGCCGGCGGCCGCCTGGTGGGCTCGCTCTCCAATCTTCCGTACGCGCTGGCCGAGGCAGAACAGAATTTCCTGGTTCCTTCGCGCGAACAGGCGCTCATCTGGGGCGACCTGGTGCCGCAACTGCTCGTCAGCGCGCGCCTGCCGCGCTTCTGGCGCGTGACGCCGCTGCAACTGCACTACGTCGGGCTGCACCTGCGGCTCGGCGAAACGGTGCTGGCCGAGGCGGCGCTCAGCGCCGAGCTGCGCCAGCGCGCCATGCGGGAGCTCGAGCGGCTGGCTCCGCCCGCGCGCGTCGAGATCGTCAGCCGGCTTCTGGCGGCCGGGCGCGTCGCCGAGGTGTTTGAGATGGTGACGCCCGCCGAGATGCACTTCCTCGGCTCGCGGGCGGCGGCCGAGCGGTGGCCCATCAGCGCCGGCTTCGCCGAAAAAATCCGGCTGCTGGCCGCTTCCGCGCCCGACCAGTGCAACGCGAGGGCGGTTTCGGAACTTTTCGGCACGCCGAAGCCGACGCTGGCCAACTCGCATCATCCCGAGCTGCTTCAGTTGCGCACTTTTCCCACGCTGATGGGTTACTCGAGCCGCATCCTCGCCGAAAGCTGGGAGTCGCACAACCTGTTCTTCGCCGCGCTGGCCGACGAACTGGGGCTGAGGCCTTCGCAGTTGAACATCGCGCTGCCGGAGTGGACCGTCAAGACGGTGGAGGCCATCTTCGCCACGCACCTGGAGGACTGGCCGGCGGTGCTCCGGGCGATGCGCCGGGTCGCTGAACAGGTGCGCGCCGAGGCGCGCCGCAGCCAGGCGATGGAAGCCGGCGCCGGACTCTAGACAGGGGGTAATGCAGGCATGAGTCAGGGGGTCATTCACAGCAACCGCAGGGAATTCCTTCTCAAGGCGCTCGCACTCGCGCCAGCGCTGTCGGCGCGGGGCCAGGATCGGCCCACGTTCCGGGTCAAGGTCGACATGGTGGTGCTCAGCTTCACCGTCACCGACTCCAAGGGCCGCTACGTCAATGGCCTCAAGCCGCAGGACTTCCGCATCCTCGAAGACGGCATTCCGCAGAAGATCAACACCTTCGCCGAAGGCAACAAGCCGCCGTTGCAGGTGCTCGACGACGGCTCCACGCGCCCGCTCGTCACCGCGCAGGCCGACCCCGAGCGCGGCGGCATCGCCACCGACGCCTTCGTCGGCACCAACGTCTTCGTCCTGTTCGACACGTCCAATTACATGTACCGCGGCTTCGTCTACGCCTCCGACGCGATCGCCGACTTCCTCCGCGGCCTCGACCGCGCCGATTCGGTGGCCGTCTACACCTTCTCGCGCAACCTCACCCGCGCCGCCCCGCTCACCCGCGACCGCAATGCCGCCCTCCAGGGGTTGCGCAAGGCCGTGGCCGGCGATGAGGCGGCCCTCTACAATTCGCTTCTGCTGACTTTGCGCGACGCCGCCAAAGTGCCCGGCCGCAAGGTGGTCATCGTCTTCTCCAATGGCCCCGACTCGGCTTCGATGGTCGCCCCGGACGACGTGCGCGCCGTTGCCGAAGACGAAGGCATCCCCATCTACGTCATTTCCACCAGCGACGCCAACAAGGATCCCATCTCCGCCGGCGTGTTCCGCCGCCTCGCCGCCCGTACCGGCGGCAAGAGCTTCTTCGCCCGCACGTGGCAGAAGCAGGTGGAGGCCTTCGAGGCGATCCGCGAAGACCTGGGCAACTCCTACACGGTGACCTACTATCCGGCCCCGAACCCCAATGAAGGCTTCCGCCGCATCACCGTGGAGATCGTCAGCGACGTCGCCCGGCGCTACCGCGTGAGCGCCCGGCCCGGATACCGGCCGCGCCCTGCCGGTTCGTAGCCGGGCATGGGCGCCGGGCCGCGCCGGCGCATGCATCCTCCCGCGCCCCGGCAGCGCGGCTTGCTGCCGCATCGCACCGAGGCGCGGGCACGGTGCCGCGGCGGAGTTCGTGCTACCTGCGGCGCACTGATACCAGCTCGTAGCGCGCCACAGCGCTGCGTGTGCGGTCTGGCTTCCGACAAACTTCGAAGCGGGGCAGGGGGCCAGGAGCGGCGCGGCGGCAGGCGCCACGGGGAGCGCTGCAAACGCGTCCTTCGCATGGCTGCCAGGCTGCGGCAACCGGCAGGCTGCGCGCGCGCTGCGCCGGCGGCACGCGAGGAGTGCCGCAACAGGCGTGCAGCCGGCCGGCGCCCGGCCGTGTGGCCGGGGCTGCCGGCCGCGTCTGCCTCGCGGTCAGAAAATGATCTTGCCGGCCAGTTGGAGCTGCCGCATGTTCGTCCGCGTGCTCGTGATCTGGCCGAAGCCGCCGGAGGCGATGTTGGTGTTCGGCAGCCCCCAGTTCGGATGGTTCGGGAAATTGAACCATTCGAAGCGGAGCTGGAAGGACCGGCGTTCGCTCCACAGTGGGAAGTTCTTGAGGGCCGAAAAATCCCACCCGATGATGCCCGGGCCGGTCAGGGTGTTGCGGCCGACATTGCCGTGCGTCCCTGGGGCATTGGGGAAGAAGGCGGATGTGTCGAAGAACCGTTGCGGATCCTGTTGTCCGCGCGGCAGCTCCGCCCGCTTGCCGGTCGAGTTGGGCCGGTCGAAGAACGCGCCCGTGTTGGAGGCGTCCTGCCCGTTGGTGACGGTCACCGGGAAGCCCGTCTGCAAGGTGAGGATCGAGCTGATCTGCCAGCCGCCCGCCACAGCGTTCAGCACCGGGTTTTCAATGCTTACTTTGCGGCCCCGGCCGAAGGGCAGGTCATAGAGAAGCGAAGTGACAAAGCGGTGGCGCGTGTCGTGGCTCGAGCGGGCTTTCTCGCAGTTCCGGCAGTAGCTGTTCTGCGGGAACAGCGTGTCGCCGCCGTGGTTGCGGATCGCCGTGGCCGTATCGATCGCCTTGGCCCATGTGTAGCTGTTCATGAACGTCAGGCCTGCGCTGTAACGGCGGGTGAGCTTCAGGCCGAGCGAGTGGTAAGTGCCATTGCCGCCGTTGTCGACAAGCTGGATGCGGCCGAAGTTCGGAAATGGAGACCTCTCGGCGATCGTGCGCCTGTCGACAGCCGGGTTGGCCGGCCTGGCCTCGTTGACGGCGCGCAGCGACTCGAGGCGGTGGCTCGAATTGCCCATGTAGCCGGCTTCGAAAACCATGTTGCCGCCCAGTTCGCGCTGAATGTTGAAGGTCCACTGGTTGGAATACGGCGTGCGGCGGTCGTAGGGATTGGCGAACGTGTAGGGCCGGAACACGTTGGCCACGCCGCCGGCGATCGACGCGAGCGCGTTGTTCCAGTTGAGGTGCGGAAAGTCCGTGCGGGAATTGTCGCGCAGCCGGCCCGCAAGATTGCGCGCCATGTCAAAGCGCGGGTTGCCGGTGTCCTGCGAATAGAAGGTGCCGAAGCCGGCGCGGATCACCCAGCGCGCGTCTGGCGCCCAGGTGATGCCCACGCGCGGCGCGAAATCGTTCCGGTCGATGCCCACCAGCCGGCGCCCCAGGCGCCCGTCGCAGCGGACATCGATGTCTGGCCAGCGGATGTTGACGCCCTCATAGCAGTTCTGCCGCGCCGGCGCCTGCCGCAGGAAATACGGGTACAGGCTCCGGTCAGTGACGTTGGGATTGTCCAGCGTGAGGTGGGCGTCCAGCGGCACAATGCCGTTGAACAGGTTGCCCGTCTGATCCTCCCACGGCGGCGTCAGCTCATAGCGAAGGCCGTAGTTCACCGTCAGCTTCGAAGTGACGCGCCACGTGTCATCGAAGTAGAGCGACATGCTCCACGTCCGGAACCGGGCCCGGGCGATGGACACGGCGGCTTCCGCCTGCGCCGTCTCCCCAAGCAGAAAATCGGCGAAGTTGTCGCCCGTGCGGCCGCTGGCGGCGAGGTTGCGCGTGGCGTTGTTGGTGAAGGTGAACTGGCCGCGCGCGAACTGGTTGCCCACCTGGTTGTACCCGTCCCGCCGCGCCTCTCCGCCAAACTTGAAGCTGTGGCGGCCGCGGATCAGCGAGAAGTTGTTGACAAGCTGCAGCACGGAGTTGTTGATTTCGTACGGGCCTTCCGAATCATTGCCGAAGCCCGAATACACCCCCTGGAGGGAGATGTTCGGAATGCCCCACTGCACCGGCGGGCCGCTGGCGAGGCCCGGGATCTTGAGCTCGCCCACCACGTCGCGCGTGAAGGCCAGCTCGGGCCCGTTGGTGTTGTAGAAGCGGCTGAACGCCACGCGCGCCTCGTTGACCATCGACGGGGAAAGAACGCGCGTGTTTGTCACCATGTACTGCTCGAAATTGGTGACGATCTTGCTGCCGTTCAGCTTCAGCGCCTCGGCCGTCTGGTTTTCATCCCCCCAACTGTAGCGGCCGAACCATTGCGAGTTGGCGCTTTCCACCCAGTCGAAGCGGCTCACGAACTGGTCGCGGTTGATCGGTTGTCCCAGCGCCTGCACCCGGTTGTTTCGCAGCTCCGGATTGGGCAGGTTCGGCTCTGGGTAAAACTCGAGCAGCGCCCTGGAAATCGGGTGGATGCGCGAGGCGGGAATCGTGTTGTTCGGGAAGGGCTGCGCCGTGTTCACACCATTGACGACGGTGCGCGTCAGCGGATCGAAGATCCCCTGCGTGCGCAGCGAGGCATTGGGCGTGGTGATCACGTCATTGAAGTTGCCGTTCCGCATCGCCGGCGACGGCAGGCTGTACACGGCCTGCACCTGCCGGCGCTGCCGGAACCACTCGTAATTCGTCATGAAGAACAGCCGGTTGCGGCCGTCGAACAGCTTCGGCACGCTCACCGGGCCGCCCAGCGTAAAGCCGAACTGATTCCATTTGAACGGATCCTTCGGCGGCCGCGCCGCGGTGAAGGCGTAGTTCTTCGCATCCAGCTTCTCATTGCGCAGGAAATAGAACAGCGTGCCGTGATACTCGTTTCCGCCGGGCTTTGTGGACATGTTGATCTGCGTGGCGGCCCGGCCGAATTCGGCCGGATAAATCCCCGTCTGCACCTTGAATTCCTGAAGCGCGTCCACCGAGGGCATCACGACAATCGTGTTGAAATTGGGGTCGGTATTTTCGACGCCATCGAGCGAAAAGCGGTTGAACTGCGCCCGGTGGCCTGCCACGGCGATCGACTGCTCGGCGCGGATGCCGCCCTGCCGCGCTCCTGCCTGGCCGGCCGCAGGAAACCCGAAGCTCACGTTCGGCGCCAGCGACACCAGTTGCAGCGCGTTGCGGCCGTTCAGCGGAAGTTCGACAATCCGCTTGTTCTCGATCACCGTGCCGACGGTTGCGTTCTCGGTCTGCAACAACGCTCCCTCGGCCCGTACTTCCACCGACTCGGTGACCGCTCCCACTTGCAGCTCGATGTCCACTCTCGTGCTGAGCTGCACCTGAATCTCCAGCCCCGAACGGACATAGGTCCGGAAGCCTTCCTTCTCGGCCCGGATCGTGTAGATGCCCGGCTGGACGGCGGGAAATGCATAAAAGCCCGCTTCGTTTGTCGTCGTCTGCCGGGTCGCGTTCGTGGCCGCATTGGTCAGCGTGATGCGAACCGCCGGAACCAGCGCGCCGGAAGGATCGCGCACCTCGCCGGAGAGGTCGCCCAGTGTCTGTGTCAGGGCTGCCAGCGGCAGCAGCGCGGCAAGTGCGATCGTGCGGACCAGCATCTGCGTCCTCCCTGAACCGATTCAGTACAGCCCCTGAAGGTGGGACGGCTTGTAATATAGCCAAGCTCTGCCTTCTCGTCAAGATGCCACCGCGGGCGGCAGGGAACCAGCGGAGCCTGCCGGCAGGCGCTGCCCCGGCCGGTTCCTTCCGACAGAACCCTTGTCACGGGCGGTCCTTTGGTGCATCTTCGAGGTGGAGGCACCGAGGAGATGATTCCGCCCCCCTTTGAATCGGTGGTGTGCCCCATAGACTTCAGCGAGTGTTCTGCCAACGCCCTGCGTTGGGCGGCCTGGCTCGCTCAGGCTTCGGGCAAGCCGCTCCGTCTGCTGCACGCGGTGCATGTGGACACGCCCTCCTACATCACGCCGGAGCGGCGGGAGCGCATCCTGGAGGAATGGAACGAGGTGCGCAGGCACGCCGAGGCGCACCTGAAAGAGTGGGCAAGGCCCCACCTGCCGGAAGGCATCGAGGTGCACTACGAGATTTCCGACGCGCCACCCGTGGAGGCGATCATCGCCGCCGCGCACCGGGCCAATGCCTGGGTCGTGATGGGCACGCACGGGCGCACCGGCTGGCGCAGCGTCTGGCTGGGATCGGTCACCACCCGCACGATCGAGCAGGCCAAGGTGCCTGTGCTGGCGATCCCGCCCGACAAGACGATCTGCCCGCGGTAGGCGCTGATGACAGACTGGCTGACAACACTGCTCGTGGCGGGCGCTTACATCGCCCTGATGAAGTGGGTTCTGCCCCGGCTCGGCGTGCCCACCTGACTGAGCAGCTCCTGCGACGTCGGGTTCCGGCGTCCCGCCCGGCCGGAGGAAGATCAGGTGTCCGACCGATCTTCCCGGCAGGAAAATTGAGCAATCCTCTCGGAAGTTCACCCGATACTCTTCCTGCGCAAGTTCGCGGATCATCGGGGCTAGCGGATAAGGAGTCGTCTACGCCCTGAAGGGCCGGAGGTGCGCCGTGTTTTCCGACCGGATCGTCGTGCTGGCAAGGGACCTCGAAGCGGCTAGCGAGGTCCGGGATCTCCTGGCCAGAAGCCACCCCTTCCATGACATCGAAATCGTCGACACCCTTGCCGAAGACTGGCTGCCGCTGTTCCTGCGTTCCCTGAAAAATGGCCGGCCCTTTGTCGTCCTTGTCGAGGTGCGCGGTTTCCATGAACTCGCCGAAGTGCTCGAGCCGCTGAAAAAGGCCGAGCCGCTGCTGCCGGTGCTGATTTTCACGCGCCGCCTGGACAACCACGCGCACCTCGAGCTGCACCGCATGGGACTGGCCGACAGGCTCCTGCACCTGCCCTCGACCACCGAGCAGGTGAAGAACATGCTGGAAAGCCTCTATCAACGCGCCGCCGAGCCGCTGCCGCCGCCGGCCGTCGTCGCGCCGATGGCCAGCTTCCTGCCGGCCAAGCCGGGCAGCGGCGCCAGCACGCTGGCCTGGCACTTCGCCAACATCGCCTCCGGAATTCTCCAGGCCGATGTGGCGCTGCTCGACCTCGACCTGAACTGCGGGGTGCAAAGCCTGTTCGGCGCGGCGCAGACGGGCATGAACCTGTTCGACGTGATTTCGGTCGTGGACCACACGGGAAGGCTCCCGGAGCCGACTCACATCCCGAAATTCGGCCGCGTGCATATCTTTGCCGCTTTGCGGCGGTGCCGCGCCGTCAGGATTGATTCCGGGCTTTTCGCCAATTTTCTACAGTCCGTGCGCGGCACTTACGCCCTGGTAGTGGCAGACCATTCCGGAAATTGGGAGCGGTTCTCGGTGGAGACCATGCAGGCCTCGGACATGATTTACTGCGTGGCAGGCAGTGATTATTTGTCTCTCACGCAGGCCAATCTCGCCCGCACTCTCATGGAGGACGCGGGCGTCCTTCCGGGCGTACGGCTGGTGTTGAACCGGAATTCTGCGCGCTTTTCCACCCCCGCCGGGCAGGCGGAGCGGCTGACCGGGCTGAAGCTGGCCGCCTGCCTTCCGAACTGCTTCGGCGAACTCCAGCGCGCCATTCCGCAACATTATCTGGTGCCGGATCACTCCGGGTACTGCGAGGCGGTCAGGGATCTGGTCGTCTCTCTGCTGCGGACCGCGGGCAAACTCCCTGCCCCTGAAACGTGGGAACGCGTCGGCGAGAGAAGAGCGGCGGCTGCATTCCTGGCGGCTCTCGGCCTGCAAAGGAGACCCAGGGCGCACGCGGTCTCCCAGCCCATGCTGCGCTCCTGATCCCGGTGTCGGACAGCCCAACCTGGGGCCACGGGCCGGCCGCGGGTTTCTTCGCAGCCGGTGTGCCCCGGAGCGGCGGACCGCCCGGCGGACGCCTGCCAGCAGTGCGGAAAGCCCGGCCCAGCGGACCGTCGCCCTGGGGCCCATCCATTTTTTCCTTTGCAAGCGCGCCGGAATCAGGATAGGATAAGTGCAATTCGGGCTTATGGGTTTCCCTATGCTTCTGCCGATTGCCGTCATCGCAGCCGTCTGTTTCACGCTCGCTGCTTGTGCGGGCGTTCTCTGGAAATTGAGCAGGGCAGTCCGTCCAGCCGGGATCGATGCCGGATGGTGGGACCATTTCAGCGCGGAGAAGTATGCGCCCCTTGCGCACCTGCTCGATGCGTCGGAATTCGCTTTTCTGAAAGAGCAGTGCGGCGGAAACCGGGGCCTCCTGCGGCATTTCCGCGCGCAGCGGGCGCGGATCGCGAGAGAATTCCTTTCCGAGATGCGCTCGGATTTCGAGCGGTTGCAGGCACTGGGGCAGGCGCTCGTCGTCGCGGGCCGCTGCGAGGCCGGCTTTCAGGAAGAGCTCTTCCGGCAGCGCGTCCGTTTCACCCGCTCCTGGTGGCGCGTGCGCGTCCAGGTGTGGTTGTGGCAGATCGGCATCGGATGCGTGGATGCCGAGCGGCTGCTGGAGTCGATGCGGGCTTCCGCGGCGGCTGTGCATTCAGCCTTCGCCCCGGCCTCGTGAGCGCCGGCCTTACCGCGCCGTCTTCAGCCACGACCTCGCCTCCGCCAGACGCTCGAACCGCTTCTCCTCCTCGCGGAACGCTGGCGGGTGGATGGATCGCCGGTGGCGGCGGTGTTCCACCGGGTGCTTCATGTGCAGCATTTCGTGGTACATGACGTATTCGACCACGAAGCGCGGCACTTCCGGCCGGTCCAGCCACGAGCTCAGAACGATCGCATTGTGGACGTGGTCGAAGTGGCCCAGCAGCGTGCGCGAAGGCCGGCGGCTCCAGCCAAGCTGCGGCTCCGGCAGCAGCGGGCCGAAATAGCGGTCGCGCAGCGAACGGAAGATTTCGGCAAGGTCGTAGACAACGCCCTGCGGGCCGGAGATGTGCTTCCGGCTCCGCGCCGCGCGCACTGCCTGATGCACGCGCCGCACGTCCTTGCGGTTCATGTACTGCCGGTAGTGGCGCACCCAATGCGCCGGCGGGGCGGAGCGGAACAGCCGTGAAACGAGGATCCATGCCAGCGCTTCCCGCACCGTGGCCGGCGCGGCTGCCATCGCCTCGCTCAGCCGCAGCTCAAGCACGCCCTGCGCGAGCCGCAGTCTGCCGATCGTCGCCACGTATGGCCGCACATGGAGCCGCACCGGCGGGGCCTCGCCCGTGCGCGCGACGGCCGAATAAACCCGCTGGAAAATCGCCTCGGTCGATTCCGGCTGCGGCAGCAGTTCGGAAGCCAGCAGTTGCATCCCTCTCTCTGGATAGCATAATTTTAGAGTTTCCCGTCTGTTGCACGGACGGCCTGCTTCGCCGGCGCCGCCCGCACGGGCGTCTCCGTTATGGCCTGCATGTTCGGCTGCGGCCCGGCGGCAAAGGGAGGTTCCTTGTTGAAAGCGAAAATCAGCGCGGTGGGCGCATGGGTGCCGCCGCGGGTTCTCACCAACGACGATCTGGCTCGGATGGTGGACACTTCCAACGAATGGATCCTGGAGAGGACTGGCATCCGCGAACGCCACATCGCAGATCCGGAAATCGCCACGTCTGACATGGCTGTCGAGGCTGCCAGGGCAGCTCTCGCCCACCGCGGCACAACCGCCGAGGACGTGGACGCAATCATCCTCTGCACGGTCACGCCCGACCATATGTTCCCCTCCACGGCGTGCCTCGTGCAGCACCGGCTCGGGGTGAAGCGCGCCTGGGGCTTCGATCTGATCGCAGCCTGCTCCAGCTTCGTCTACGGGCTTACCACCGCCGCCCACCTCGTCGGCTGCGGAACCCACCGCAAGGTCCTGGTCATCGGCTCGGACACCATGAGCCGCATCGTCGACTATACGGACCGCGCCACCTGCGTGCTGTTCGGCGACGGCGCGGGCGCATTTCTCGTCGAGCCGGCCGCTGATGGCGAGGAAGGCTTCCTCGGCTTCAGAAACGAGATCGACGGCTCCGGCGGCGACATGCTCATCATGCCTGCCGGCGGCTCGCGCATGCCCCCGTCGCACGAAACCGTGGACAGGCGGCTCCACTTCGTCCATCAGGAAGGGCAGGCGGTGTTCAAGTACGCGGTCAAGAAGATGGGCGACATCTCCGCAGAGCTGCTCGAAGAGCTCGGCATCCAGCCCTCCGAGGTCAAGCTCATGGTGCCGCACCAGGCCAACAAGCGCATCATCCTTGCCGCCGCCAACCGCCTCGGCATTCCAGAGGAAAATGTTCTGATCAACATCGAACGCTACGGCAACACGACCTCGGGCACGATCCCCATCGCCACGGCCGAGGCGTGGCAGCAGGGGCGGCTGAAAAAGGGCGACATTGTGCTGTTCGCCGCCGTTGGAGCCGGATTTACTGTGGGTGCCAACGTCTGGCGTTGGGCATTCTGAGCCTGCCGGAACTCCCGGATCGCTCCGCGGGTGGGAAGGGCGCGCTGCAACGGGCTGCAAGCGCGCGGCGCAGGCAGCGGGATCATCGGCCCCCCGGCAGCCGGACGGATGCCGCCATCAGCCGCCGGCCGGAGACCGGCCGTTTGCCCGCGCCTCGGCCGCTCCCACTGAACCCCGCTTTCAACGCGCCGCCCTCCCCCGGCCAGCAGGGCAGGGCAGCGTCCTTGCTTACTTCAACACCGCTGCCAGCACCTCGCTGAGCGCCCGCAACAGCAGGTCGACGTTCTCCTCGGTCGAGCCGTAGCCCATCGTGCCAATCCGCCACACCTTGCCGGCCAGCGGGCCGAACCCTCCGGCAATCTCGATGCCGTAGGCTTCCATCAGGCGCCGGCGCACGGCGGCGTCATCCACGCCTTCGGGCACGCAGGGCGTGTTGAGCGTCCACAGCCTTTCGCCTTCCCGGACGTGCATGCGGATGCCCATCTCGGCAAGGCCCGCGACAAACCGCTCGTGGTTGCGGCGGTGCCGCGCCCAGCGGTTCTCCAGCCCTTCCTCTTCGATGATGGCCAGCGCCTCGCGCAGCGCATAGAACATCGAGACCGGCGCCGTGTGGTGATAACGGTGGGCGCTTTCGTAATAATCCAGCAGCAGTTTCAGGTCGAGATACCAGCTTGCGGGCGGGGATTTCCGCTGCCGCAGATACTCCACCGCGCGCGGCGAGCAGGTAATGGGCGCCAGGCCCGGCGGCGCGCCCAGAGCCTTCTGCGTGCCGCTGTAGGCGATGTCGATGCCCGTCTCGTCCACGCGCACCGGCATGCCGCCGAGGCTGGTCACGCAGTCGGCGATGACCAGCGCTCCAACCTCGTGCGCCGCGCGGCAGATGCCATCTCCGGGCTGATGCGCCCCCGTGCTCGTCTCCGCATGGACGAACGCCGCCACCTGCGGGCGCACCGCGCGGAGGAACTCGCGCGCCTCGGCGTCGGTGTAGATCTCTCCCCACGGCTTCTCGAGCCGCTCCACGCGGGCGCCGTGGCGGCGGGCCATCTCCGTGATGCGGTCGCTGAAATAGCCGTTGGCGAAAACGGCCACCGTGGATCCGGGTTCGACGAAATTCGCCACGGCGCACTCCATGCCGGCGCTTCCCGTGCCGGAAATGACCATGGTGAATTCGTTTTTTGTCCCGAAACAGGCCTGCAATCCGGCCCGGATTTCCTCGTTGATCTGAAAGAAATACGGATCCAGATGGCCCACGATCGGGCGGCTCATCGCCTCGTAAATCCGGGGATGGACGGGAGACGGCCCGGGGCCGAACAGGAGCCGGCGGGGCGGTTGGACGGTGACAGCCATAGCTACAGTGTATATGTGGAGCGGCTGCCCGTCGACGCGATCCTCGAGGACGTGCGCGCCGCGCTGCGGCGCGGACCCTGTCTGGTGCTGGAAGCCCCGCCGGGCGCGGGCAAGACGACGCGCGTGCCGGCGGCGCTGCTCGACGTATTGCCCGGCCAGATCCTCGTGCTCGAGCCCCGCCGCCTCGCCGCGCGGCTTGCTGCGGAGCGCGTGGCGCGGGAGCGCGGCGAGCGGCCGGGAGAAACCGTTGGCTGGCAGGTCCGCTTCCAGCGCGTGGCGGGCGCGCGCACGCGCCTGCTCTACCTCACCGAAGGGCTTCTCGCGCGCCGGCTGCTCGTCGACCCAGGGCTCGAAGGCGTCAGCGCCGTCGTGCTCGACGAGTTCCACGAGCGCCACCTCGAGGGCGACCTTGCGCTTGCGCTCCTCCGCCGGCTCCAGCTCGCTGCGCGGCCGGATCTGCGGCTGCTCGTCATGTCGGCCACGCTCGACGGCGCCGCCGTGGCGCAGTTCCTCGGCGGCTGCCCGCTGCTGCGGAGCGAAGGCCGCCTCCATCCGCTCGAGGTCCGCTACACGCCGCATTCGGCGCAGCGGCTCGAAGAGCTCGTGCAGGAGGCGGTGGAGGCCTGCTGGACGGAAACAGAAGGCGACATTCTCGTTTTCCTGCCCGGGGCCGCCGAGATCCGGCGCGCGATGGAGCGGCTGCTCGCCCGGCGAATCGCCCACGAGGCCGACATCCTCCCGCTGCACGGCGACCTGCCCCCCGAACAGCAGGACCGCGCCGTGCAGCCCGGGCCGCGGCGCCGCGTCGTGCTCTCCACCAACCTCGCCGAATCCAGCGTCACCATCCCCGGCGTGCGCGCCGTCGTCGACTCGGGCCTCGCCCGCATCCCCTCGGACTCTCCCTGGAGCGGGCTGCCGCGGCTGGAAGTGCGGCGCATCAGCCGCGCCTCCGCCACGCAGCGCGCCGGTCGCGCCGCCCGCCTCGGACCCGGCCTCGCCCTCCGCCTCTATCCTCAGGAGGACTTCCTGCGCCGTCCCGAACACGACACGCCGGAAATTCTCCGCCGCGAGCTCTCGCAGCTCTGCCTGCACCTGCACGCCGCGGGCGTCCGCGACCCCTTGGCCCTGGAGTGGATGACACCGCCTCCGCCGGAGGCGGTGGCGGCTGCCGAAGAGCTGTTGCGTCGCCTGGGGGCCCTCGATGCCAACGGACGGCTGACGGAGTTTGGCGCCCGCCTGTCGCGCCTGCCGCTCCATCCGCGGCTGGCGGCGCTGGTGGAACGCGGCGGCGCGCCCGCCTGCCGCCTTGCGGCGGAGCTTTCCGCGGCGCATCCGGCGCAGGCGGAGGCCATCGAGAACCAGTTGCGCACCCTGGCTCCGCCGCGCCCCGCGGCGCCGTTCGAAGAATGCGTCCTGCGGGCGTTCCCGGACCGCGTGGCGCGCCGCCGCCGCGGGCGCGAACTTCAGCTCTCCAACGGCTCCTCCGCGCTGCTGGCCGATGAGGCGGGCCTCGGGAAGGCCGAGTTCCTCGTCGCGCTCGAAACCGAGGAGCGGCCGGAGCGCGGCCTGCCCGTGGTGCGCCGCGCCGTGCCCATCGAGCCGGAGCTCCTCCTCGATGTCTTCCCGGAAAGGCTCCGCGAGGCGCGGGCGCTCGAGTGGAACCGCGAGGCCGGGCGCGTGGAGGAGGTCTGGCGGCTTTCCT
Organism: Bryobacteraceae bacterium; assembly: GCA_025056865.1. Lineage (GTDB taxonomy): Bacteria > Acidobacteriota > Terriglobia > Bryobacterales > Bryobacteraceae > JANWVO01. Next base: position 4,274 of record JANWVO010000058.1, on the reverse strand, counting down.
ATGACGGCCTTGTCATCGAGGAATCGCGCAGCCACGCGCCGGATCCGGAGCAGGCTGCGGAGCTTCTGGCGCAGAAAGCGCTCGAGGCCGGGCTGGAGCGCTTCGCCGATGGAGAGGCCCTCGAGGAACTCCGGCAACGGATCCGCTTTGCGGGACTGCCGGAGCCGGATGTCGAAGCCGCGCTGCGGGCGCTCTGCCGCGGGCTGCGCTCGTTCGACGAGCTCCGGCGCGCCGCGTCCGGCGGCGGCCTGGAAGCGGCGCTGAAGTCTGCGCTCGGCCCGCAGGCGGCCGAACTGGAGCGGCTCGCTCCCGGCTACCTTCGCCTGCCTTCCGGCCGCAGGGCGCGCATCCGCTATCCCGCCGGGGCGCCGCCCTTCGTCGCGGCGCGGCTCCAGGATTTCTTCGGGATGCGCGAAACGCCGCGCATCGGCCCGCAGCAGACGCCGCTGGTCGTGCACCTGCTCGCGCCCAATCAGCGCCCCGTGCAGGTGACGCAGGACCTGGCCGGATTCTGGCAGCGGCTCTACCCGCAGGTGCGCCGCGAGCTGATGCGCCGCTACCCGAAACATTCCTGGCCGGAATTGTGAGGCCCGCCTCTGCTACACTCGCAAGGGCGCGGATCATGCGTGTCGAACGGGCGCAGGAAATCCTCTCGAGATTCCCGGGACTCCGCATCCTGGTCGCGGGAGACCTGATGCTGGACGAGTTCGTCTGGGGCGACGTCAGCCGCATCTCGCCGGAGGCCCCGGTCCCGGTGGTGGAAGTGACCGGCGAGTCCTTTTTCGCCGGCGGCGCCGCCAACGTGGCCCGCAACCTCCGCGAGATGGGCGCGCGCGCCGCCATGGCCGGCGTGCGCGGCGCCGATGCCGCCGGCGGGCGGCTCGCGGAGCTGCTGCGCGCGGCCGGCATCGACGACAGCGCCGTGGTGGCCTCGCCGGACTGCCCCACCATCATCAAGACGCGCGTCATCGCCCGGCACCAGCAGGTGGTGCGCATCGACCGCGAGCAGCGGCGCCGCCTCAGCCCGGAAATCGAAGCGCTCGTGCTCGCAAGGCTGGCCGCGCAGCGCGACGGCTGGGACGCGGTCATTTTCTCGGATTACGCCAAGGGCTTCCTGACGCCCTCTCTCGTCGAAGGCCTCTGCCGCCTCGCGCGGCACCGCATCATCACGGTCGATCCGAGCCCGCTGAATCCGCTCCCGTGGCATGGCGTGACGGCCGTGAAACCGAACCTGCGCGAGGCGCGCGCCGCCGCCGGGCTGCTGCCGGACGCGCCGCCCGAAGAGGCCGCCGCGCGGCTGCTGGAATTGTGGGACACGCGGATGGTGCTCATCACGATGGGCGAACACGGCATGCTGCTGCTCGAACGCGGCGGCCAGCCCTATCACACGCCGACGCGCGCCCGCGAGGTGTTCGACGTCAGCGGCGCCGGCGACACGGCCATCGCCGTCTTTACCCTCGCCCTGGCCGCCGGCGCGGCGCCCGCCGAAGCCGCCGAGCTCGCCAACCACGCCAGCGGTGTCGCCGTCGGCAAGCTCGGCACCGCCACCGTGAAGCCCGAAGAGCTGCTCGACAGCGTCTCCCGCATGGCCTGACCTCCGGCCGGCTGGAGCCGCTCACCGCACCACCAGCCACGCCAGCGCCACCATCCCCGCTGCAATCCCCCAGCCCAGAAGGAAACCCTCTAGGTCGATCCGGTAGGCGCGCCAGAACGGCTCCCCCGCAGCGCCGCGCCCTGGATGGAGCAGGTGCAGCAGCAGAAGCTGCTCGCCGCGGCGCGCCGCCTCGCGCTCCACTTCTTCCATCGGAGTAGCTGCCTGCGGATCCATGTGGCTCGGCGTGCGGAGCCGCCGGAAAAAGTCGTCCACGGCAGACGGCGGTTCGGGCGGCGTCAGCAGGCTCACGCCAACGAATACCGCCATCCCCGTCACAAGCGCCGCGAGGAAGACGTTCGGATCCCAGTGGTCGAATCTCTGTCCGATCCACGAGTAGATGGCAAAGTTGGCGGCCATGGCGGCGCTGATGCCCGCCAGCGCGCCCCAGCGGTTGGCGCGCCGCCAGAAAATGCCGCCCAGCACGGCAATGCCCACATAGGTGGCCAGCGTTTCCGTCAGCAGGAACGTGTTCAGCACCCGTTCAATGAGGAACACGGCATACGCCACGCCGAGCAGCGTGATCAGCACGCCGCTTGCGCGCCCCACCCACAGATAGTGCCGGTCGCTGCGGCCGGGGGCGAAGTACCGCCCATAGAGGTTCCTCGTGAACAGCGCCCCGGCGCTCACCATGTAAGCGGAGCAGGCCGCCATGTTGGCCGCCAGCAGGCAGGCCACCAGCAGGCCCTTGCCTCCGGGAAACAGCAGGTGCCGGCAGGCGAAGCCGAACGCCTCTTCCGCATCCGCCAGCGCCGCCGTCCCGAAAACGCCCTTTGCCAGCAGCGCTGCCGCCACCAGCCCGGTGAGCGCCCATCCCAGCGTGCAGAAGCGCTTGACGAAAGTGCCGTACAGAAAACCCTCGCGGCACGCCGCCTCGTCCCGGCCCGTCGCCACCATCCCCATGATGTGCGGCTGGCTGGTGATGCCGATCAGTCCATTGATCGTGAGCATCAGGATGAACCACGGGCCGATGCCCTCGGGCGCGGTCAGCGTCATCCGCTCCGGACCCAGCGCTTCGCGAATGCCCGCCATGCCGCCAACCAGCCCCCAGCCGAGTGGGATCAGCAGGAACGACAGCACGATGATGAGGAATCCCTGCACCAGCTCCGTCCACGCCGTGGCCACCTGTCCGCCGATGAAGCTGTACAGCAGGAACGCCGCCGTCATTGCCACTACGATCCCGTTCACCGGAATCTCCCCGCCCGCCGCCTGGCTGATCACTTTCGCCGCGCCCTTCAGCATGCTCGCCATGTTGATCGTCAGGAACGCGAGCGCGAACACCATGTACGCCGCGCCCATCCACGCCCCGTACCGGTCTTCGAAAAACTCGGCGATGGTGGTGCGGCGCATGCGGCGGTACAGCGGCGCCAGCAGCCAGTAGAAAGGCGTGGCGAACATGTTTTTCCACTGAAACCAGATGGCGCTGAAGCCGCGCGCATAAACGGCCCCGGCCAGCGACACCGGCATGTCGGCATGCGTCCCGCTGGCGAAGCTCTGCGCAATCATCACCCAGCGGTTGAAGCGGCGCGCGCCCAGAAAATACTGGTCCGTCCTGCCGACGCGGCGCCCGATCCACAGGCCCAGCGCGGCAATGCCCGCCAGATAGGCGGCCAGGATCAGCCAGTCCAGGGCGGAGAATGCGGAGAAACGGTGCATGGCGGCTCCCGGCGGTTCCGGGCAGCCATCATATCGCGGTCCCGCCTCAGGCGCGCCAGCTCAGCACCACCGTCTTGCCGTCCCGCTCCGTGTTGCCGCCGATGGCGCGCAGCGTCAGGCTCGCGCCCCGCGCCGTGAACACCGCATCCACCCAGCCCACCGGCTCTTCGTCGCTGAAGTTGTAGCCCAGCGCCGGAAGGTTGATCATGTGGATCCCTTCCCAGGCGAGATGCAGATACCGGTGCGAGTGGCCGAAGACGACCGCCTTGACCATCGTCCTGCCGCGGATGATGTCCATCAGCCGCGGCATATCGAGCAGCGCCGTGTCGCCGTCATCCGGCGTGTGGTGCATGAACAGCACGGTCGGCAGCGGGGCGGCGGCATCCAGGTATTGCGCGAGCCACGTCCGTTGGTCTTTGCCCAGCAGCCCCGGCGTGAAATTCGGCTGAATGAGCGAGTCGAGCACGATGAAGCGCACCGCCGGACCTTCGATCACCAGTACGTGGCGGTTCTTCACCGGCTGCACGCCTTTCTGGGACGCGCCGAATACCGCAAGGAAATTCTTCCGGTCGTCGTGATTGCCGAGGGCGATGGCCACGGGCATTCGCGTCGCCACTGGCTCCAGCAGCGACTGAAGCGCACGGTAGTCGCCGGGCGTGCCCAGCAGCCGCGCCGCATCGCCGCATAGCAGCGCGCCCTGCGGCTTCGCTTCAAGCACCATCGGCACGGCCTTGCGCAGGTTCTCCACGGGCCGGAAGCCGCGGTAGGCGTCTTCGGGATTCTCGGGGATGTGCGTGTCGGACAGCAGCGCCCAACGCATCTCCGGCTCGTTGGCGCGCAGCACCGCCGCCGACGCAGCCAGCGCAAGCGAAAAGGAACGGCGGGAAAGACCCTGAGGAGCGATCAGTGGCATCGCACTCCCGATTGTATCCGGCGCAGATGAAAGCGGGGTGAAAAGAAGGCGCGC
>JANWVO010000061.1 GCA_025056865.1 Bryobacteraceae bacterium | reverse complement strand
GTTGTACTTCAGGAGGGCGTAAAGGTCGGTATCGTCTTCGATGAGAAGGATTTTCTTCATTCTGTTGTCTCTATTGTGACAGATAGACGATTTCTGTTGCATTTCCATGAATTTTCGATGACAAGGGTGCAACGGGGGCTGGGACGGTGGCGGCCGTGGGCGTTTCTCTCAGGCTCCCTGCGGGAGCCGGGGGGCACTTGCGTGGGAGCACGGTCTCTGCCTGAAGGCCGGGGGAGCCTGGCGAATCCGGTGCCCTGGCAGAGGGCGGGGGGATGGATCCGCCCGGAGGGAGCTGGGGGATGCGCGTGAGAAATCGGGGCGCCTGGGAAGGGCTGCGCGTGGCGGAAGATGGGGGCAGGAGCGTGAAGAATTGGGGGCGCTTGGAGAGCGCAGCTCCAGACTCAAGGGGTGGAAATCCTGGTTCCCGGCGGAAGCTGGGGGCAACTGCGGGTGGCGGACCGTGGTGGGCCCGCCGAGCCGCCGGCTGAGGATGGGGAGGCCTGGGAGAGGCCCCGCGAACCCGGAGGAAGCGCTGCCCGTGGCGGGAGCCGGGGCACTGTTTTTGGCTGGCACGGGCGCACCGGCGGAGTCCCTGCCGGAAGGCAGGGGGGGGACTGCGAGTCCGTGGCAGGAGGCTGGGGCAGCCGCGGCAGTGGTCAGACGGTGTTGGGGTCGGGGTGGATCCACGGGCTGCGGTAGGGGCGGGCGAGGAGGCGGTTGGCCTCTTCGTCGCCGGAGATGCGGCCCGCGGCGGCGTCCCAATGCAGCGTGCGGTTCACCTGGGCCGAAAGGTTGGCCAGGATGCAGGAGGCGGTGGAGATGTGGCCCTGCTCGATGTCGGCCACGGGGTGGCGGTTGTTGTCGATGGCGGAGAGCAGGTCCATCATGTGGTAGCGGATGGCGGGCGCGACGTGGCGTTCGAGGCGCTCTTCGGTCTTGTCCTCAGGGTACTGCTCGAGCTCGTAGGTGACGTCGCGGTGGATGGGCTGGCCCTCGTTGGGGATGAAATCCCAGGAGAAGACGCTCGCCTTGAGCACGCCTTTCTCGCCGTAGAAGAAGGCGGCCCAGGTATATTTCGGGTCGGGCGGCGGGCCCCAGGTGCGGTGCGTCCAGACGACGTCGAGATCGCCGTGGCGGAAGATGGCGGTCTGGGTGTCGGAGATGTTGCCCTTGCCTTCTTTGGTGACGTAGATGCCGCCGGAGGAGGAGACGGACTTCGGCCAGCCGAGATCGAGCATCCAGCGCACCATGTCGTACATGTGGATGCACATGTCGCCGACGATGCCGTTGGAGTACTCCATGAACTGGCGCCAGCGGCCGGGATGGAGCATGGGGTTGTAGGGCCGCATGGGGGCCGGGCCGACCCACATTTCGTAGTCGAGCCATGCGGGCGGCTGGGTGTCGGGCGGATTCTCGCGCGAGCGCATGGCGTAGTAGCAGCAGATTTCGACGTGGCCGATGCGGCCGAGCCTGCCGGCGCGGATGATCTGGTCGCGGGCCTCGATCAGGTGGGGCGTGGAGCGGCGCTGGGTGCCGACCTGGACGACGCGGTTGTACTTGCGGGCGGCGGCGAGGATGGCCTGGCCTTCGACGATGTCGACGCTGATGGGCTTTTGCAGGTAGAGATGGCAGCCGGCGCGGAGGGCCTCGATGGCGGTGAGCGCGTGCCAGTGGTCGGGGGTGGCGATGAGGACGATGTCGAGGTCGCGCTCCTTGAGCATCTGGCGGTAGTCGCGGTAGAGGCGCGGCTTTTTCTTCGAGCGCTGCCGCTGGGCGGTGAGTTCGGCGGCCTGTTCGAGCATGCGCTGATCGACGTCGCAGAGGGAGACGACCTCGACGTTGGCGATCTGGATGAGGCGGAACAGGTCGCACTTTCCGTACCAGCCGGGGCCGATGACGCCGACGCGGCGGAGCTTGCCGCGGTCGTAGGGCGGGTTGGGCGTCTGGGCGGCGGCGCGGGAAGCAGCGAGGACGGCGGGCGCGCCTTGCAGGAAGGATCTGCGGTCCATGGCCATGCCAAGAGTATATCCGTGCGGGCGCGGCGTGGCAGGAGTAGGATGATGCATCGGAAGAAGGCGGACAGGAGAGACGCGGATGCGGGCAGAGGCGGTTCTGGATGCGCGGTGCGGGCTGGGCGAAGGCCCGGTGTGGGACGAGCGCGAGGGGCGGCTGTATTTCGTCGACATCATGGCGTGCCGGGTGCTGCGGTGGGATCCGGCGACCGGGGCGCTGGAGCGGATGGACACGGGCGAGCCCGTGGGCGCGGCGGCGCTGCGCGAGGAGGGCGGGCTGGTGTGCGCGCTGGAAAGCGGCTTCGCCGTGGCGGATGCCTTCGGCGGCAGGCTGCGGCGGCTGGCGGCCCATGAAGGCGCGGCGCCGGACGTCCGCATGAACGATGGCAAGTGCGATCCGGCGGGACGCTTCTGGGCGGGCACGATGGCCTACGATTTCCGCCCGGGCGCGGGCGCGCTGTACCGGCTGGATCCGGACGGGACGGTGACGCGGATGCTGGACGGGGTGACGATTTCGAACGGGCTGGACTGGACGTCTGATGGCGCGGTGATGTACTACATCGACACGCCGCGCGCGGCGGTGGAGGCGTTTGATTTCGACGCCGGGCGCGGCACGATTTCCGGCCGGCGCACGGTGGTGAAGATTCCGGAAGGAGCCGGGCTGCCGGACGGCATGACGCTGGACGCCGAGGGGAGGATCTGGGTGGCGCTGTGGGGCGGGGGCGCGGTGCGGTGCTATTCGCCGGAGGGGAAGCTGGAGGAGGTGATCGAGGTGCCGGCTCCGCAGACGACCTCGTGCTGTTTTGGCGGGGCGGATTTCGGCGAGCTGTACATCACGTCGGCGCGCGGCGGGTTGAGCGAAGCGGCGCTGGCGGAGGCGCCGCTGTCCGGCGCGGTGTTTGTGGCGCGGCCGGGGGTGCGCGGGCGGGCGGCGCGCCGCTTCGGGAGGCGGGCAGGCGGCTGAAACGAGGGCGGCGATGGAGGGCGCGCAACGGCAGCCCGGCGCGGCGCGTCATGCCATATGCTGGACTTACTGTGGACGCGCGAACGCGGGACCTGAGGCTGGACTCGAGCCGGCTGGAGAGCCTGCTGGAGTCGGCGAAGATCCTCGGCTCTTCGCTGGACCTGCGCGAGCAGCTCAACCACCTGATGCGCACGGTGATGGGGCGCCTGCTGGTGACGCGGGCGCTGGTGGCGCTGCGCGACGGAGAAGGATGGCGGGCGGCGGCGGTGCGCGGGCTGCGGGAGATCGGGGAGGGCGAGCGCGTGGATCCGCAGCGGCTGGCCGGGCTGGGCCTGACGGTGCAGATCCCGATTGGCGAAGGCGCGCGGGAAGCGGGCTTCCTTGCCTTGCCGCCGCCGCGGCGTCCGGGGTGGCCGGATGACGACAGCGAGCGGGAGTTTCTGGAGGCGCTGCTGTCGCTGGCGTCGGCGACGATCGAGAATGCGCTGGCGCATGAAGAAATCGTCGAAGCCAACCGCGAGCTGGCGCGGAGGATCCACGAGCTGAACACGCTGGTGGAGCTGGCGCGGGCGTTTTCGTCGACGATCGATCCGGAGGAGATCGCGCGGGTGCTGATGCTGACGCTCAGCGGCCGCTGGACGGTGCGGCGGCACGCGCTGCTGGCGTGGCCGCGGGAGCAGGCGCCGCTGAAGCTGGCGCGGAATGTGAGCGACGAGGAGCTGGCGCGGTGGCGGGCGCTGGCGGAGGGAGCTGCCGAGCCGGTGCGGGACGGCGAGTTCCTGCTCGCTCCGCTGCGCAGCGGGGAGGCGACGATCGGCGTGGTGGCGTTGGGCGCGCCGGCGACGGGGGAGGACTACACGCCGGAGGACGTGGAGTTCTGCGCGGCGCTGGCGGCGCAGGCTTCGGTGGCTCTGGACAACGCCTGGCGCATCCAGGACACGCTGTACCGGCGGCAGATGGAGCGGGAGCTGGAGCTGGCGTCGGCGATCCAGCGCGACCTGTTTCCGAAGCGGCTGCCGGAGGTGCCGGGGCTGGAGCTGGCGGCGGCGAACCGGCAGGCGCGGCTGGTGGGGGGCGACTACTACGACGTGCTGGGGGATGCGAGGCGTCCGCTGCTGTGCGTGGCCGATGTGGCGGGCAAGGGCATCTCGGCGTCGCTGCTGATGGCGACGATCCAGGCCACGCTGCGGGCGCTGCTTGTGTTTCCGCTGGAGCTGACGGATCTGGTGAACCGGGCCAATGCGCTGCTTTGCGGCTCGATGCCGGGCAACCGGTATGCGACGCTGTTCACGGCGCGGTATGATGCGGCGTCGGGGACGCTGGAGTATGTCAATGCGGCGCAATGCGAGGCGATTCTGGCGCGCCGCGGGGGCGGGATCGAGCTGCTGGAAGCGACAGGGCTTCCCATCGGGATGTTTCCGGGGGTACATTATGAGGCGCGGCGCCTGGAGCTTGCGCCCGGGGACGTGCTTGTCATCTACTCTGACGGCGTGACAGACGCGCAGGCGCCGACGGAGGAGGAATTTGGCCTGGAGCGGCTGGCCGACTGCGTGCGGCGCCTGGCTGGCGGCACAGCGCAGCAGATTTGCGACGGCGTGCTCGAGGCGGTGAGCCAATTTGTGGAGGAGACACCCCAGTACGATGACATCACGGTGATGGTCGCCCGCAGGGTGTCTGAGTCCGAATGAGCGACCTGGACAGGATCCTTCGGCCATTCGAACCCTTTCTGAAGAAGCCGTGGATGCGGCGGGTGTGGGGCCTGCTGCTGGCGGGGGCGCCGCTGGCGCTGGCGCTGGGCTTCTGGATCCACGAGCACCGCACGCGGGGGCCGGGGTTCCGGATGATGGTGGACCGGGCGCGGGCCATTGAAGCGGCGCGGCAGGAGGCGAGGCGGCACGGTCTGGACGCGGAGGGGTGGCGCGAGCATGTGCGGTTCGAGATCCGGCCGGCGAACCTGGCCTATTTCCGCAGCCATGATCCGGGGCCGCAGATGCGGGCGCGGCGGTTCCTGCCGGAGGCGGTGGCGCAGGTTCTGCTGATCAAGCCGGATTTCGGGCTGTGGCTGCGAGCCGATGTGGGACCGCGGGGATTCGTCACCGATCTGCGCATTGGCGGGGGGGACCTGCGGGCACCGGCGGAGCTGCCGGCCGAGGAGGCGTCGCGCGCGGCCGCGGAAGAGGAGCTGAAGGCGTGGGCAGGCGGGATGGCGGTGCGGTTTCTGGGCGAGCCGGAGGCGAGCATCACGGCGGACGCGGGCGTGGCGGGAGTGCGCCGCTACACGTGGCGGCTGGAGCCCCGCAATGCGCCCGGCGTGGAGCTGGTGATGCGGATCGATGTACTGGGGGACCGGATCGTGGGGCGGAGCGTGCAGCCGGACTTTGCGCCGGAGATTCTGGAGGCGGCCGTGTCGCGGCCTGCGGCGGCGGCCGATTCGCTGAACGCGATGCGGCTGCTGCTGATCGTGTTCCTCGTCCTGTATGCCTGCTACCGATACACGCGGCGCACGATCGAGCACGAGGCTCCGCACGGGCGGGCGCTGCTGCTGATGGCCTGCTTCACGGCGGCCAGCCTGGTGCTGGCGTTCGCGGATCCGGACACGATGGGCAAGCGGTTTGATGCGCACCAGTTCACCGCCGGCGCGACGGCGGTGCGCTGGGCCCTGCTGGCGCTGACCTCGGCGCTGGTGGGCGCGGTGCTGGGCATCGCTTACGGAGCGGGCGAGAGCGAGCTGCGCGAGGGATGGCCGGGCAAGATCACGTCGCTCGATGCGGTGCTGACCGGGCGGCTGTATTCGGCCAATACGGGCGTGGCGGTGGTGGCGGGGCTGGCGTGGGCCTGCTGGCTGTTCTGCGGCGTGGTGCTGGCGCGGGCGGGGCTGGATGCGGGGCTGACCGAGCAGACGCTGAAGGCGATCGGCTTCACGTTCGGCCGGTGGCCGATGCTGGAGCTGTTCACGGACACGCCGTTGCAGGCGGTGTCGCTGAGCGTGTTCGTGCTGCTGGCTCCGCTGGCATTCCTGCGGCGGCATGCAAGGCACGGAGCCGTGCGGGTGGCGCTGCTGGCGGCGATCGCGGTGCTGCTGAGCTATCAGGGGCAGCCGGCGGAGACGTTTCTGCCGGAGGCGTGGATCGAGTCGTGCGCGGCGGCGGCGGCCGTTCTGCTGGCGTTTTTCACGTTCGACTATCTGGCGGCGGTGATGGCGGCGGCAGGGCTGAACCTGCTGTTGCAGATTGCGGCGCTGATGGCGGCGGCGCCTTCCTGGCGCGAGCGGCTGGACACGGTGGCGCTGACGGCGGCGGCGCTGGCGCTGCCGGCGGCCTCGGCAGCGTGGCTGGGGCGGCGATACACGGACGAGGAGGTGCGGCCGGCACATGCGAGGCGGCTGGCGGAGCGGCTGGGTCTGGAGGCGGAGCTGGCGGCGGCGCGGGAAGCGCAGCGGATGCTGCTGCCTGCCACGAAGCCGGAGCTGCCGGGCCTGGCGATTGCCGCCGTGTGCCGCGCGGCGCAGGACGTGGGCGGAGACTTCTACGACTTCTACGCGCGGCCGGACGGAAGGCTGTGCGTGGTGGTAGCCGAAGGGGGCAGCGACGGGCTGGCGTCGGCGATGACGATCGCGCTGGCGAAGGGGTTCCTGATGCACGAGAACGCCGCGGGCGCGCGGGTCGAGGAAGCGTTGCTGCGGCTGGAGAGGGAACTGGGGGGCGTGCTGCACCGCAGCGGGGAGAAGATCGGATTCGGCATGGCGCTGGTGGATCCGGCCACCGGCGCGCTGGAGGTGGCGCGGGCGGGCGCATGGCCGCGGATCTTCATCCGGCGACGGCATCAGGCCGCGTTTGAGCCGGCGCTGCCGGTGTGGAGGGCGGGCATGGCGGTGGATGCATACCGGACGCGGCTGGAGCCGGGCGATGCGGTGCTGATCTGCACGGACGGCATTTTCCGGCTGGCGACGGGGCGGGAGGAGCGGCCTGCGGCGAGGATCCTGGAGAGCCTGCCTTCGGAGGATGTGCCTGCCTTGCAGCGCTGGCTGGAGAACGCGCTGGCGGCGCTGGGCGCGAAGCCGGCGGGCGCGGCGCTGGAGGACGACCTGACGGCGGTGCTGTTCTGCCTGTGTCCGCGGGCGGAGGCGAAGGAGGCGGCGGCATGAAGCGGGCGGCAGCCGCCGCGGGGGCGCTGACAGGGTTCGTGCTGCTGTGGCACCTGATGCCGCGCCATGACGCGGCGCTGGGCGACACGCAGGTGACGATCGGGCGGAAGGAGGCCATCGAGATCGCGGTCCGGTGGGCGCGGCAGCATGGCGTGGAGACCGGGGGCTGGCGGTTCGCCGTGGGCAGCGAGGTGGATCCGCTGCTGATGCGTGTGCGCCGCGCCTCGCCGAACAGCCGCGTGGCGGGAACGTTCACGCCGATCCGGATCCGGGTGCTGGCGTACAACAGCCGCGGCGATGCGGTGCTGGCGACGATGACGGCCAACGGGCGGCCGCTTTCCTTTCTCGACCGCAGAGCGAACCCGGCGGGCGAGCCGCTGGACAACGCCGCCGAGCAGGAGCTGCTGCGGCTGGCGGGAGCAAACGCGGGGGAATTCGTGCGGACGGCGGACAACGTGCGGACGCTGGAAGGAAGCCGGAGCGCGTGGGAGTGGCTGGATCCGGGACTGAACGGGGCGCTGGCGCGCGTAGTGGTGGTGACGCGCAACGGGCGCGTGGTCAACAGCAGCTATGAGTTTTCGGCGACGCGGGAAGCGGCCGGGGAGCCGCCGCCGGGGAGGCCGTGGGTGCGGGTGGCGCTGATGGGGGCGTCGGCCGCAGCGGCGGTGGCGCTGGGCGGGCTGGCGCTGTGGTCTTTGTTTGCGGGCCTGCTGCGGCGCACGGATCAACTTGGCTTTGCGGCGCGCTTCCTGTGGATTCCGGCGGCGGCGCTGGCGAGCCCGTTTCTGACGGGCAGTTACCAGAATCAGGCGCTGCTGGAATCTTTCAATGAAGGGCTGGTGGGCGACACGCGGCTGATGATGGGGATCACGGTGTCGCTGCTGGTGCTGCTGGGGATTTTTCTGGTGACGGCGGCCGCGTATGCGGCCGTTCCGGCGCGGCATTTCCGGCTATGGGCACCGGCGGCGCTGCTGGCGCACGGGCAGTGGAGGAACCGGGAGGCGGCGGAGCAGATCTGGACGGGCATTGCGTGGGGAGCGCTGATTGGCGCGGCACCGTATCTGATTGCGCCGCTGGCGGGCGTTCCGCGGGTGAGGTTTCTGGAGGGCACGGCGCTGCTGACGGCTCCGTGGCCGCCGCTGGAGGCGCTGGAGGGGCTGGCATCGGCGTGGGAGGTGTATCTGGTGGTGCTGTTCTTCGCTCCGTGGCTGGCGGCCCGGGTGAAGAGAGCCTGGCAGTGGTGGGCGATGCTTCTGGCAGCCGGGGCGCTGGTGGCTTCCCTGCCCCGCGTTCCGTTCCCGCCGGGCCACTGGGGCAATCTGGCCTGCGGAGCGGCGATGACGGCGGGCTATGCGGCGGTGTATCTGCAAGGGGGGATGCTGGGGACGTGGTTCGCGCCGCTGGGGATGTACGGCGCGGTGCAGGGGATCCGGATGGCGCACCTGGCGGCTCCGTCGCTGGAGGCGGCGGGATGGCAGATGCTGGCGCTGGTGTTCGGGTTCGCGCTGGTGGCGCTGGCGGCTTCGTTCGCGCTGCCGCGGGCGGACGTGGAAGGGATGGCAGCCCGGATGGCGGAGGCGGCGGCGGCGCTGCCGCGGCCGCAGCGGGAGAGGCTGCGGGCGGAGTTCGGAGTGGCGCGGCGGGCGCAGCGGGACCTGCTGCCGCTGGCTCCGCCGGAGATCCCGGGCTTCGAGGTGGCGGCGATCTGCCAGCCGGCGCTGGAGGTGGGCGGGGATCTCTACGATTACCTGCCCTGCCCGCAAGGAGAGTGGATGCTGTGCGTGGCGGACGTTTCCGGCAAGGGGCTGGGGGCGGCGCTGTACATGACGCTGCTGAAAGGCATGCTGGCCTCGGCGGCGCATCACGCGCCGGCGCTGGAGATCCTGGCGGCGCGGATGAATCAGGCGGTGGCGGGGGCGGGCCGCGGCCGGATGTTCGTTACGCTGTCGCTGCTGGCGCTGGACCCGGACACGCGGCGGGTGCGGCATTTGCGCGCGGGGCACAATCCGCCGGTGCGGTGGCGTGCGGCGACGGGGGAGTGCGAGTTTCTGCGGCCGCGGGGCATCGGTCTGGGGCTGACAGCCGGGCCGGCCTTCGAGGCGAACCTGGACGTTCAGACCCTTGTGCTGGAGCCCGGCGACGTGATTGTGATGTATTCCGACGGCGTGACCGAGGACATGGATGCGGAGGGCCGGCTGTTCGGCGAGGCGAGACTGGTAGAGGCGATCCGCCGGCACGCGTCCGCCGGAGCCGCGCGGCTGGCCGATGCGATCATGGAGGAAGCCCGCGCTTTCCGGGGCGTGGCGGAGCTGCACGACGACTGGACGCTGCTGGTGCTGCGCTGCCTGCCCGCTGCGGCGGCGCCGGGAGGCGAGGCATCCGAAAGAAGGAACGAGGCATAGGAGCGCCGTGACACGCAGCTTTTCGATCGAGACGAAGAACCACGGCCCGGTGCGGGTGATCGCCATCCGGGGTTATCTGGACGCCCACACGGCGCCGCAGTTTGAGAACGTGGTCGCCGAGGAGTTGCGAGCGGGCCGGTGCCGTCTGGTGGTGGACTGCACGGATCTGGACTACATCTCTTCGGCCGGCCTGGGCGTGTTCATGACGTTCATTGACGAAGCGCGGCAGGCGGGCGGCGACATCAAGCTGGCCGCCATTCAGCCGAAGGTGTATCAGATCTTCGACGTGCTCGGCTTTCCTGCGCTGTTCGACATTCAGCCGAGCGTGGAGCAGGCGGTAGCGCGCTTCGACGGCGCGGCGGAGAAGGACTGACGCGATGGCCAGCTATGAGCGCACATTCTGCCTTCAGGTGCCGTCGTCGACGGAGAACCTGGCGCTCATCCGGGAATTCGTCGCCGCCATTGGCGAGCAGGCGGGCTTCAGCGAGAACGAGACGGCGCGCCTGGCGCTGGCGGTGGACGAGGCCTGCACGAACGTGATTGAGCACGCCTACGAGAACGAGGCCACGCACGAGGTGACGGTCCGCGTGACGGTGGACGAGGACGAGATCGTCTTCGAGGTGATCGACCGTGGCAAGGGGTTCGACCCGACGCAGGCTCCGGTGCTGCCGGTGGAGGAGCTGATCCGGCAGCGCAGGAGCGGGGGGCTGGGGCTGCGGCTGATCCGTTCGATCATGGACGACGTGCAGTACCGGATCGTGCCGGGCGAGAAGAACGAGCTGAAGATGATCAAGAAGCGGCGCGCGGGCGGCGCCGGCGGGGCGGACGCCGCGCGGCCGGCGCAGGGCTGAAGGCGGGGGCAGCCGCTGCGCGGCGTCAGGGGGAGGGGAGCTGGCCGAGCGCGCGGCGCACTTCGTCCAGGATTTCCTCCGGACCCCTGCCGGGAGCGCGGACGATGGCAGCGGGAGCGGGCCCGTCGGGCGCCCATCGCTGGAGGGCGCGCTCGGAGGCGTAGCCGTTGAAGACGCAGATCTGGGGCACGCCGGCGGCGGCGGCGACGTGCTGGCCGGCCGAATCATATCCGGCGTAGAGGGACGAGGCGGCGATGACGGCGGCGAAAGACGCGAAAGGCCCCTCGTGGATGCCGACGCGCGCGCCGCGCGCCTGCGCCTTTGCCGCGGCGCGGCGGACGCGCTCTTCCTCTTCGCTGCCGGGCGCTCCGGCATCCACCATGACGAGGCCGATGCGCTGCGAGAGCAGCACGAGCAGCTCTTCCTCGAAGGGATCTTCGACGCGCTTGGCGGGGTTTTCGCCAACGCCGAGGCTCACGGCGGCCACCGGCTGCGGGCCGAATCCGCAGGCAAATTTCGGCTGCAACCACGGCAGGGCTTCCTCCACGCCGAGGACGCGGCGCACCCAATCCTGCGCGAGCGCGGTGAGGGAGGCGGGGGAGGCGCCGCCGTAGGCGCGGGACTCGAACAGGAAATGCCGTTCGGGTGCGCAGACCGGAAGCAGGCCGAGCTGGGTGAGGCGGGAATCCGGATCGAGCAGGAGGGCGCGCGGATCGCGGAGCGCCTCCTCGAGCACGGCGCGCACGGCGAGCCTTGCGGCGAGCGTTCCCTGGCGCGGATACTCGACCGGGAGGTGGCGGAGGCCGGGGGCGCGCTCGAACAGCTCCCACGCCTTTTGGGGCCCGGCGAACCACAGCTCCGCCTGCGGGAAGCGCCGGCGCGCGGCATCGAGCACGACGGAGGTGATGGCGACGTCGGCGCCGAGCGTCACGCGCGAGAGCACAAAGACGCGGGAGGGCTCGAAGTCCACCGGGCGGACCTGGCGCACCTGCTGGTAGCGCCGGAACAAATCTTCGGCATTCTGTTCCGGCAGGGCCTGCGCGAGCACGAGGCTGAACAGGCGGGCGTAGGCTTCGCAGAGCGCCGGCTCGAAGCGGTCGGCGAGCGGCTCGGCGAGCCCGGCAAACAGCGCGCGCGAAGCCGCAGCGGCGAGCACGGGATCAGGGCCGAGAGCGGCGCGGGCCAGCTCCACGGCGACGCCGGGCGGCGGCTCCTCCCCGGCCAGGCAGGCGCGCAGCAGCTCCGCGGCCAGCTCATTCGGCGAAGTATTTGCCAACGATCAGCTCCAGCTTCTTCAGGGTTTCGGCGGGAACGGCCCTGCGGTCGGTGATGAGGGCGTGTTCGAGGGCGCGGCTGCAAACGCAGGAGCGCGGCGTGTTCACGTCGAGCAGGCGCACGGCGGCGCGCACGACTTTGGCCGCGTTTTCCGCGTTGTGCTGGAGGTTGCGGACGATGTCGGCCACGGTGACGGCGTCGTGCCCGGGATGCCAGCAGTCATAGTCGGTGACCATGGCCACGGTGGAGTAGCAGATTTCGGCCTCGCGGGCGAGCTTGGCCTCCTGGAGGTTGGTCATGCCGATGACGTCCATGCCCCAGCTCCGGTAGAGGCTGGATTCGGCCCTGGTGGAGAAGGCCGGGCCCTCCATGCAGAGGTAGGTGCCGCCAAGCTTGGAGGGCACGCCGGCCTGGCGGCAGGCCTCGTGGAGGAGGCGCATGAGCACGGGGCAGACGGGATCGGCGAAGGAGATATGGGCGACAAGCCCTTCGCCGAAGAAGGTGGAGACGCGGCCGCGGGTGCGGTCGACGAACTGGTCCGGGATGACGAAGTCGAGCGGCTTGTGCTCCTCTTTGAGGCTGCCGACGGCGGACAGCGAGATGATCCATTCGACGCCGAGCTGTTTGAAGCCGTGGATATTGGCGCGGAAGTTGAGCTCCGAGGGGCTGATGCGGTGGCCGCGGCCGTGGCGGGCCAGAAAGGCGACGGGCCTGCCCTCGAGCTCGCCGACGATGTAGGCGTCCGAGGGGTCGCCGAAGGGAGTGGAGAGCTTCACTTCCTGGTGGGCGGCGAAGCCGGGCATGGAGTAGAGCCCGCTGCCGCCGATGACGCCGATTTTCGCGCTGTGCATGCTCATACGTTCCTGATGATCCTACAGGGGCGGGCGCGCGCGCCAGCGGAGGCTCAGACGATTTCCTCGCGCTGGGCGTCCCAGGAGACGCTGCGCTGCTGGCGGAAGCTCTCCACGGCCATGCGGCAGGCGATGGAGACGCGGTAGCCGAGCTCGAAGGGGCAGGCGGGCTGGCCGCCCTGGCGGATGCAGCGGAAGAAGTCTTCCATGAGGGCGTGCTGCGGGGCGCGGCTTGTGCCGAGGCGCTCTTCGCGGTCCTTCACGTTGACGCGCTGCGGCAGCCAGCGGATCTGGCTGGCCTTCTGGATGGTGCCGTCCGTGCCGAGCACGTCTTCGGCGGAGCCGAGGCGGTCGTTGCCGAAGCCGGAGTTCCAGCTAATCAGCATCTCTTCGGGCTGTTCGAGGGTGACGCACATCGTGTCGGGGACTTCGCGGCCATCCTTCCAGAGGCAGATGCCGCCGGTCATGGTGGCGCGCTTCGGGATGGCGAGGTTCAGGGCCCTGTACCAGAAGGCGATCTGGTGGCACATGTTTTCGTAGACATTGCCGCCGGAATAATCCCAGAAAAAGCGCCAATTGACATAGCGGTTGGGGTCGAAAGGCCGGTCCGGCGCCTCGCCGAGGAAGGCTTTCCAGCGGATGTTTTCTTCGGTCATGTCCGGGTAGACGGGCCGGGCCCACTGCGGACGGCCGTGGGGCGTGTTGCGGTACATGGTCATGTGGATGGCGGTGATGCGGCCCATCGGCTCTTCGGCGAGGAAGCGGAGGGCATCCGCCATCATGCCGGAGGCGCAGGACTGGTGGCCGATCTGGACGACGCGGCCGCGGGCGCGGGCGAAAGCCTCGCGCATCTTCTTCGCGTGGGCGACGGTGAAGGCCATCGTCTTTTCGAGGTAGACGTGCCTGCCGGCGTCGAGCGCGGCGACGAAGTGCTCGCAGTGGAGGTGCTGGGGCGTGGCGATGAGGACGGCGTCGATGGAGGCATCCTCGAGCAGCGAGCGGTAGTCGGAGAAGGTCCTGGCCCGGGGGGCGATGGCGCGCGCCTCTTCGAGACGTCGCGTGTAGACGTCGGCCGCCGCGACGATTTCGACGTTCTCGCAGGCGAGCGCCTGCCGCATGAGCTCCTGGCCGCGGGAGCCCGGGCCGATGATGCCGATACGGATGCGGCCGTTGGCGCCGAGCACGGAGGCGGGCGCGGAGAGGCTGGTGGCGAGGCCCGAGGCCACGGCGCCGAGGAAATTCCGCCGGGAAGCCATGCAGGCATCATAGCGAACACTGCCGCGGAGAGGCCGCATCTGGCAAAATGGGGAACAATTCCGTTGCCCCATGCGCATCCTGAGACCCGCTGACGAAAAGGAGCTGGCCGAAGCGCTGGCCGCCGCAGCCGCCGCCGGCGAGACGGTGGAGATCCGCGGGGCGGGCACGAAGCGCCGGATGGGCGGGCCGGTGGCGGATGCGGCCGCCGTGCTGGAGACCGGGGGGCTGAACCGCGTGCGTCAATACGACCCGCGCGATCTGACGATCAGTGTGGAGGCGGGCCTTCGCTGGAAGGAACTGGAGAGGCTGCTGGACGGGCACGGGCAGATGGTTCCGCTGGATCCGCCCTGCGCCGGCGAGGCCACCGTGGGCGGCGTGGTGGCGGCCAACTGCGCGGGGCCGAGGCGGCGGCAGTACGGCGCGGCGCGGGACATGGTGATCGGAATGCGCTATGCGACGGTGGAGGGAGCGCTGGCCGACACGGGCGGGATGGTGGTGAAGAACGTGGCAGGGCTGGACATCCACAAGGCGCTTGTCGGCAGCTTCGGCACGCTGGCAGCGATCACGGCGGTGAATTTCAAGCTGGCTCCGAAACCGGAGAGGACGCGGAGCTGGGTGCTCGCGTGCGCTTCCGCGGAGGAGGCGGCCGGGCGGCGCGATGCAATTCTGCGGGGCGTTTTGCAGCCGGCGGCGCTGGATGTGCTGAACCCGGCCGCAGCGGCGCTGGCCGGGCTGGAGGGTTATTGCGTGCTGGTGCGGGCCGGCGGGCCGGAGGCATTGCTGGGCCGGTATGACCGCGAGCTGGCGGGCGCGGAGCGCCTGGAGGGCGAGGCCGAGGCGCGGCTGTGGCGCGCGGTGGAGGAATTCGCGCCTTCGCAGCCCTTCGTGGTGCGCGCGGGCCATCCGCTGGCGGCGCTGCGGGAGGTGCTGGAATCCGCGCCGGGGCCGTGCGTCTGCCGCGCGGGGACGGGCATCAGTTATCTGGGCTTTGCAGAAGCCGCCGCCGCCGTGCGGTGGATGCTGGACCCGGGCCGGAGCGGCTGGAGCCGGCTGCTGGAATGGTCGTCGGGGCCGGCCGAGCTGTACTGGCCGGATCCGGGGCCGGAGCTGGAATGGATGAAGAAAATCAAGGCCGCCTTCGATCCGAAAGGAGTGCTGAACCCGGGGAGGCTCTATGGCCGCATCTGAAGCGCCGGCGTTCCCTCCCATCCTGCCGAACCGGCATCCGGACGCCCCGCGGGGCGAAGACCTGGACAAGTGCGTGCACTGCGGACTGTGCCTGAACGCCTGTCCGACCTACCGCGAGCTGGGGCTGGAGATGGACTCGCCGCGGGGGCGGATTTATCAGATGATTCAGGTGGCCACGGGGCAGGCCCGGATCACCCCCTCCTACATCGAACACCTGGATCTGTGCCTGGCCTGCCGGGGCTGCGAGAGCGCGTGCCCATCGGGCGTGCCTTACGGGCGGCTGATCGAAGCGGCGCGGGCCGAGATCGAGGCGGCGATCGAGCGGCCGTGGCACATCAGGCTGCTGCGGCAGTTCGTGTTCGGGCATCTGCTGACGAGCCGCGGCTGGCTGAAAGCGGCCGGGGCGCTGCTGTACCTGTATCAGGCCTCGGGGTTGCAGGCGCTGGCGCGGGGCAGCGGGCTGCTGAAGCTGTTGGGGCGCCTGGGGCGGATTGAACGGCTGGCTCCGGAGGCCGAGGTTCCGTTCTTCTTCTCGCAGATCGGCAAAACGTTTCCGGCCAAGGGCGAGCGGCGGAAGCGGGTGGCCTTTCTGGCGGGCTGCCTGGCCAATGTGACCTCGGCGCGGCTGAACGAGGCGACAGTGCGGGTGCTTGTGGAGAACGGCTGCGAGGTGGCGATTCCGGAGGGGCAGACCTGCTGCGGGGCGCTGCACGTGCATTCGGGGCTGAAGGGGATGGCGCGCGAGCTGGCGCGGCGCAACATCCGGGCGTTGCTGCGGGAGGAGTTCGACGCGGTGGTGACGAATGCGGCCGGGTGCGGCTCGGCGCTGAAGGAGTACCACGAGCTGCTGGAAAATGACCCGGAATTTCACGGGAAAGCGGCTGAATTTGTGAAAAAAGTCCGGGATATTACGGAATTTCTGGATGAAATTGGCATCCGGCGCCCGGAAAAAGGGCTGCGGGCGGCGGTGACCTACCAGGATTCGTGCCATCTGGCGCACGGGCAGAGGATCCGGCAGGCTCCGAGGAACCTGATCGCGGCGATTCCGGGGGTGGAGTTCCGCGAGCTGCCGCTGGCCGACCTCTGCTGCGGGAGCGCCGGCGTGTACAACATCGTCCACGACGAGATGGCGGCGCAGATCCTGGAGAAGAAGATGGCGCTGGTGAATGCCACGGGCGCGGAGATCATCGCCACGGCGAACGTGGGCTGCGCCATCCAGCTCAAGGCAGGGGTAGCGCTGCACGGGAGAGGGCAGCGCGTGCTGCACGTGGTGGAGCTGCTGGACGAAGCCTACCGGCAGGGCGGCGGGCGGCCGCATGCTGCGCCACGGCCGTCCGCGTCCTGAGGAGCGTTCCGGCAAGGGCCTCGCGGGGCAGCGCGTCGACCATCGGGCGGATGATCCAGGCGAGCGCGGCGGGCACGTCGCGGGTGAGCGAGACGGCGCGGCACTCCATCAGCAGGCCGCCATCGCGCTCCTCGAGGTGCCAGTAGGAGTGAAGGCGCCAGAGGAAGCCCCAGCCGGTGTCCGGGGGCCTGACCTTTTCGCCGGGCCTGCCGGCGTCCTCGACCTCGGAGACGCGGACGCTGCGGGACCACATCTGGGCCACGCTGCGGCTGAAGATGCGGTCTTCGACGTCGTACTCGGTTTCGAGCACGACGGTGATGACCTTCTTTTTCACGACGCGGAACAGGACGCGGCGGCGGCTGGAAGAAGCCGAGAGGATGCGCGCCTCGAGGATGTCTCCGCTATAGATTTCGGGATAGCGGGGGACGTCGCGGAGGACGGCAAGCGCGTCCTCGACGGAGGCTCCGGGGACGAAGACGGCGCCGAGCCAGTCGTGGATGAGCCCCTGGAAGACCTCGCGGGGGTTGTCCGGGGCCCATGGGGCGATGACCGGCTCGGCGGGGGAACCGAGGCGGGGGGCGCCGGACTGGCGGGCGCGGGCGAGCATTTCGGCATCGGCCCGGGCCATGTACTGTTCGAATTCGCGGAGGGTGCGCGGGTCCAGAGTGACGGAATTCCACTGGAGAGCCGCCAGGAGGAGAAGCGCATTCACGGCCGGAAGGCTCCCCTTGCCGCCGCCGGGCGGGCGCCGGTGCGATTCCGCATACATCTCCTGTGTAGCACACCGGCGACAATCCCCCTTCCCATGCCCCGCGATTCGGAGTAAGTTATGTGCGGAAGGCTTGACAGGAGGTGAGCATGGCAATTCCGACCATGTCGGCCCCGCAACTGAAGCCGGAGGAGTGGGAGCTGCTGGGGCAGCTTCTGGAATGCAAGCAGCGGGAGCTGCTGGCCGAGCTCCGGCACACGACCAAGCGCGCGTTCCGGGAGGCGCTGCACGAGCGGCTGGAGCAGGTGGAGGAGCTGCTGCGGAAGATTCCGCGGCAGGAGCCTCCGGCGGAATGCTGAATCAGGAGGCGCACTGTATGGACAAGAGGTCGCACCCCCATGTCATCCGAACCTGGGCGGTGGAGCGGATCCGCACCCACGCCCAGCCGGCCGCGACGGAGCGGCTGGCGATCCAGAAGAAGCAGGCAACCGGCCCGAAGCCGGTCCCCCGCAGGAGGAAGTCATCATGAAGACGCTGGACCGTCTGATTTCATTTCTGGAGATGAAGGGCGTGGCCTACAAGCATGACCGCCACCCCCTGAGCTACACGGCGAAGGAGACGGCGCAGGCCGAGCACGTTTCGCCGCGGTGCTTCGCGAAGGTGGTGGTGCTGCACTCCGAGGACGGCTATGCGATGGCGGTGCTGTCGGCCGACCGCATTGTCGACCTGGACGAGCTGCGCCACGCCTTCGGCAGCCGCCACCTGAGGCTGGCGACCGAGCGGGAGCTGGAGGAGCTGTTCCCCGAATGCGAGCTGGGCGCGATGCCGCCGTTCGGCAACGGGACGCTGTTCGACATGCCGGTGTGGGTGGACGGGCTGCTGCTGGCCGAGGAGACCATCTGCTTCAATGCGGGCACGCACCGCGATTCGATCCAGATGGCGACCGAGGACTGGGAGCAACTGGTGAAGCCTTCGGTGCTGGCGTTCGCGCACGCAGCGGGCTGAAACGGAGGAGACGCAAGAAGGGCGGGCCCGGAGGGGGCCCGCCCTTTTTTGACGGTGGCGGGAAGCGCCGTTACTCGGCGTCGCCGAAGGTGTCGTCGAAGTTGAGGTCGGAGCCTTCGCTGCCGGCGAGGTAGTTGCCGCGGGTTTCTTCATCGTAGAGGTTGAGCGGCTCCGACAGCAGCACGTCCTGCTCCTGCACCACGGGTTCTTCGACCACGTCCTCGCCGGCGATCCTGGTGCGGCGATAGTATTCCATGCCGGTGCCGGCGGGGATGAGCCGTCCCATGATGACGTTTTCCTTGAGGCCGCGCAGGTAGTCCACCTTGCCGTTGATGGCGGCCTCGGTGAGCACGCGGGTGGTCTCCTGGAAGGACGCGGCGGAGATGAAGCTGTCGGTGGACAGCGACGCCTTGGTGATGCCGAGCAGGACCGGGGTGCCGATGGCGGGCCGGCCGCCGGCCTGGCGGACGCGTTCGTTCTCTTCGCGGAACTTGAACTTGTCGACGACTTCTTCGGGGAGGAAGTCGGTGTCGCCGATGTCCTCGACCTTCACCCAACGGAGCATCTGGCGGACGATGACCTCGAGGTGCTTGTCGTTGATGTTGACGCCCTGGAGGCGGTAGACCTCCTGGATTTCGTTGACGAGGTACTTCTGGACTTCCTTTTCGCCGAGGACGCGGAGGATGTCGTGCGGGTTGCGGGGCCCGTCCATGAGCGGGTCGCCGGCCTTGACACGCTCGCCGTCCTGGACGCTGAGGTGGACGCCGCGCGGGATGAGGTATTCGCGCTCGCTGCCGTCATCGCCGATGACGGTGACGCGGCGGTAGCCCTTGACGACGTCGCCGACGCGGACGATGCCGTTGATTTCGCTCATGACGGCGGCTTCGCGCGGCTTGCGCGCCTCGAAGAGCTCGACGACGCGCGGCAGGCCGCCGGTGATGTCCTTGGTCTTGGTCGTGGCGCGCGGGATCTTGGCGAGGACGTCGCCGGCATGGACGACGCTGCCGTCGCGCACCAGCAGGTGGGCGTTGGTGGGGAGCAGGTATTTCTTGTCGTCGTGCTTGGTGCCGCCTTCGGGGCGGACGAGGATGGTGGGCAGGCGCTTTTCGTCCTGCGAGTCGATGATGACCCACTGCGAGAGGCCGGTGACTTCGTCGACCTGTTCGTGGTAGGTGACGTTTTCGATGATGTCCTTGAAGTGGACGACGCCGGAGACCTCGGTGAGGATGGAGAAGGCGAAGGGGTCCCATTCGAGCAGGGTCTGGCCCTGTTCGACCTTCGCGCCGTCCTCGACGAGGATCTTGGCTCCGTAGACGACCTGGTAGCGTTCGCGCTCGCGGCCCTTCTCGTCGACGACGGCGAGCAGGCCGGTGCGGTTCATGGCGATGATTTCGCCCTGGGCGTTGCGGACGAAGTTGATGCCGATGTAGCGGGCGTAGCCGTCGTAGCGGGCCTCCTGCTTGTTCTGCTCGACGGCGGCAGCGGCGGCTCCGCCGATGTGGAAGGTCCGCATGGTGAGCTGCGTGCCCGGCTCGCCGATGGACTGCGCGGAGATGATGCCGACGGCCTCGCCGCGCTCGACGAGGCGGCCGGTGGCAAGGTTGCGGCCGTAGCAGAGCTGGCAGACGCCGCGGCGGGACTCGCAGGTGAGCACGGAGCGGATCTTGACGCGGTCGATGCCGGCGTCCTCGATGGCCTGCGCGAGCTCCTCGGTGATTTCCTCGTTGGCACGGACGAGGATGTTGCCTTCGTAGTCCTTGAGGTCTTCGAGGGCGACGCGGCCGACGATGCGGTCGCGCAGGTGCTCGATGATTTCGCCGGACTCGATGATGGGCTCGACGTAGATGCCGTCGGTGGTGCCGCAGTCGTATTCGCTGACGATGACGTCCTGGGCGACGTCGCAGAGGCGGCGGGTGAGGTAGCCGGAGTCTGCGGTCTTGAGCGCGGTGTCGGCGAGGCCTTTGCGCGCGCCGTGCGTGGAGATGAAGTACTGGAGCACGTTGAGGCCTTCGCGGAAGTTGGCGGTGATGGGCGTTTCGATGATTTCGCCGTTGGGCTTGGCCATCAGGCCGCGCATGCCGCTGAGCTGGCGGATCTGCTGGCGGGAGCCGCGCGCGCCGGAGTCGGCCATGATGTAGATGGGGTTGAGCTTGCCGGCCTTGTCGTCCTGTTCCATGACGCGGAACATTTCGGCCGACACCTCGTCGGTGACCTTGTTCCAGATCTCGATGATCTTGTTGTAGCGCTCGCCCTGGGTGATGGCGCCTTCCTGGTACTGGTTCTGGACCTCGACGACCTGGCGTTCGGCCTCGCGCACGAGCCTGGGCTTGGACTCGGGCACGACCATGTCGTCGATGCCGATGGAGACGCCGGCGCGGGTCGCGGCCATGAAGCCGAGGTCCTTGATGTCATCGAGCATGCGGACCGTGGCCTGGAGGCCGAGCTTGAGGTAGCAGTACTGGACGAGCTGGGTGAGGCCCTTCTTCTTGAGCAGGCCGTTGATGAAGGGGAGCTCCGGCGGCAGGATGTCGTTCAGGATGACGCGGCCGACGGTGGTCTCCATGTCGGTCTTGCGGTACTCGACGGGCTCGATGTGGAGCAGGTCCTGCGGGTCGCGGGCGGTGGAGAGGTCGAGCACGCGGCCGGTGTAGCGGAGGGTGATGGGAGTCTGCGTTTCGACCTCGCCCATTTCGTAGGCGATGAGGACGTCCTCGACGGAGGCGAACTTCTTGCCCTCGCCTTTGGCGCCGTGGCGGGCCTTGGTGAGGTAGTAGAGGCCGAGCACCATGTCCTGCGTGGGCACGGCGATGGGGGCGCCGTGGGCCGGCGACAGGATGTTGTGCGAGCTCAGCATGAGCACGTGGGCCTCGATCTGCGCCTCCGGCGACAGCGGGATGTGCACGGCCATCTGGTCGCCGTCGAAGTCAGCATTGAACGCGGTGCAGACGAGCGGGTGGATCTTGATGGCCTTGCCGTCGACGAGGACAGGCTCGAAGGCCTGGATGCCGAGGCGGTGGAGCGTGGGGGCGCGGTTGAGCAGGATGGGGTGGTCCTTGACGACCTCTTCGAGGATGTCCCAGACCACGGGATCCTGCTGTTCGACGAGCTCCTTGGCCTGCTTGATGGTGGTGCAGTGGCCGCGCTGTTCGAGCCGGTGGTAGATGAAGGGCTTGAAGAGCTCGAGGGCCATTTTCTTCGGCAGGCCGGCCTGATGGAGCTTGAGCTCGGGGCCGACGACGATGACGGAGCGGCCGGAGTAGTCGACGCGCTTGCCGAGGAGGTTCTGGCGGAAGCGGCCCTGCTTGCCCTTGAGGGCGTCGGAGAGGGACTTGAGCGGGCGGTTGTTGGCGCCGCGCAGGACGCGGCCGCGGCGGCCGTTGTCGAACAGGGCGTCGACGGCCTCCTGGAGCATGCGCTTTTCGTTGCGGACGATGACGTCGGGCGCATGCAGCTCGATGAGCTTCTTGAGGCGGTTGTTGCGGTTGATGACGCGGCGGTAGAGGTCGTTGAGGTCGCTGGTGGCGAAGCGGCCGCCGTCGAGGGGCACGAGCGGGCGCAGCTCGGGGGGGAGGACGGGCAGGACGCTGAGGATCATCCACTCCGGCTTGTTGCCGGAGCGGAGGAAGCTCTCGACGACGCGGAGGCGCTTGGCGTACTTGAGCTTCTTCTGCTGGCTCTGCTCGGTCTTCATCTTTTCGCGGATTTCGGCCGAGAGAGCCTCGATGTCGAGCTTGCGGAGCAGCTCGCGGATGCCCTCGGCGCCCATCATGGCGACGAACCTGCCGGGGTATTCGGCTTCGAGCTGGCGCTTGCGCTCGTCGGTGATGACCTCGCCTTTCATGAGGCCGGGCACGTCGCCGGGATCGACGACGACGTAGGCCTCGAAGTAGAGGACGCGCTCGAGATCGCGCAGGGTGATGTCGAGCAGGTAGCCGATGCGGGAGGGCAGCCCCTTGAAGAACCAGACATGGGAGCAGGGGCTGGCCAGCTCGATGTGGCCCATGCGCTCGCGGCGGACGCGCGACAGGGTGACTTCAACGCCGCACTTGTCGCAGATGACGCCGCGGTGCTTCATGCGCTTGTACTTGCCGCAGAGGCACTCCCAGTCGGCGATGGGCCCGAAGATGCGGGCGCAGAACAGGCCGTCGCGCTCGGGCTTGAAGGTGCGGTAGTTGATGGTCTCGGGCTTGGTGACTTCGCCGTGGGACCAGCTGCGGATTTTTTCCGGCGAGGCCAGGCTGATGCGGATGCAGTCGAAGTCGGCAATCAGGCTCGATCGGTCGTAAGGGGATGATCTGTACATGTTCGCCTCCTGTCCTTTCCGGAGTTAGTCCGCAGCCAGCGCCGTCTCGAACGGCTCGCGGCTTCTCTTGATGAGTTCCACGTCGAGGCACAGGGCCTGCAATTCGCGGATGAGCACGTTGAAGGACTCGGGCACGCCGGGTTCGGCGGCCGCCTCGCCCTTGACGATGGCCTCGTAGATCTTGGCGCGCCCGTAGACGTCGTCGGACTTGGCCGTCAGCAGCTCCTGGAGCACGTAGGCGGCTCCGTAGGCTTCGAGGGCCCAGACTTCCATTTCGCCGAAGCGCTGGCCGCCGAACTGCGCCTTGCCGCCAAGGGGCTGCTGGGTGATGAGCGAGTAAGGCCCGATGGAGCGGGCGTGGATCTTGTCGTCGACGAGGTGGCTGAGCTTGAGCATGTAGATGACGCCGACGGTGACGGGCTGCTCGAAGGGCTGCCCGGTCATGCCGTCATAGAGCGTGACCTTGCCCGAGGTGGGGATGCCGGCCTCGGCGAGCTCGCGCTTGATGTCCTCTTCGCTGGCTCCGTCGAAGACCGGCGTGGCGTAGCGCCTGCCGAGCTTCAGGCCGGCCCAGCCGAGGTGGGTTTCGAGGATCTGGCCGACGTTCATGCGCGAGGGGACGCCGAGGGGGTTGAGGATGATCTCGACGGGGGTGCCGTCCTCGAGGTAGGGCATATCCTCTTCGGGGACGATCCTGGAGATGACGCCCTTGTTGCCGTGCCGTCCGGCCATCTTGTCGCCGACGCTGAGCTTGCGGCGCATGGCGATGTAGACCTTGACGACCTTGATCACGCCGGGAGGCAGCTCGTCGCCCTTCTTGAGCTTTTCGATCTTCTCCTGGGTGATCTTTTCGAGGACGGCGATCTGGCGCGAGGTGAGCTCCTCGATCTCGTCGATGGCCTCGTTGAGGCGCGGGTCCTTGCCGCTGAGCTTCATGCGCTTGAGGTCGCGCGCCTTGAGCTTCTCGAGGACGTCGCGGGTGAGCGGCGTGCCTTTGGCGAGCAGCTTCTTGTTGGTCTTTTCGTCGTGGAGGTCGGCGAGCAGCTCCTTGCCTTCGAAGAGCTGCTCGAGCCGCTTGGCGCGCTCATCGGCGAGGATGCGCTTTTCGTCCTCGAGGTTGCGGCGGAGCTTTTCGACCTTGGCCTCGAGGATGGCCCGGCTGCGCTCGTCCTGGTCGGCGCCCTTGCGGGAGAAGACCTTGGCATCGACGACGACGCCCTCGATGCCGGCGGGGCAGTAGAGGGAGGCGTCCTTGACGTCGCCGGCCTTCTCGCCGAAGATGGCGCGGAGCAGCTTCTCTTCGGGGGTGAGCTGGGTTTCGCCCTTGGGCGTGACCTTGCCGACGAGGATGTCGCCGGGCTTGACCTTGGCTCCGATGCGGATGATGCCGCTCTCGTCGAGGTTCTTGAGGAAGCTTTCGCTGATGTTGGGGATATCGCGGGTGATCTCCTCGGGGCCGAGCTTGGTGTCGCGGGCCTCGAGTTCGAACTCCTCGATGTGGATGGAGGTGTACCAGTCCTCCTTCACCAGCTTCTCGCTGACGATGATGGCGTCCTCGAAGTTGTAGCCGCGCCAGGGCATGAAGGCGACGAGGACGTTGCGGCCGAGGGCGAGCTCGCCGTGGTCGGTGCAGGGCCCGTCGGCGAGGACGTCGCCCTTTTTCACGCGCTGGCCGACCTTGACGATCGGCTTCTGGTTGATGCAGGTGTTCTGGTTGGAGCGCTTGAACTTGATGAGGGGGTAGATGTCGGCGCCGACTTCGCGCGACATCTGGCCCTCATGGACGCTGCCCTCGACGCGGACGATGATGCGTTCGCTGTCGACGCTGTCGACGATGCCGGAGCGGCGGCAGGTGACGACGGCGCCGCTGTCACGCGCGGTGACAGCCTCCATGCCGGTGCCGACGATGGGGGCTTCGGCGCGCAGCAGGGGGACGGCCTGCCGCTGCATGTTGGATCCCATGAGCGCGCGGTTGGCGTCGTCGTTTTCGAGGAAGGGGATGAGCGAGGCGGCGACGCTGACGAGCTGCTTGGGGCTGACGTCCATGTACTGGATCTGCTCGCGCTCGACGAGGGTGAAGTTGCCGGCCTTTCGGGCGTTGACGAGCTCGTCGAGGATGCGGCCGTCCTTGTCGAGCTTCAGGTTGGCCTGCGCGATGACGTAGCGGTCTTCGTCCCAGGCCGAGAGGTAGTCGCAGTGGGCCTCGAACTCGGGCGGGTTGTCCTTGCCGGCGAAGGAAGCGAGGATCTTGTCAGCCTCCTTGCGGGTGAGGACCTGTCCGACCTTGAGACTGGAGGCGCCGGGGTTGACGACGCGCACTTCGTCCTGGACGACGCCGTTGATGACGCGCCGGTAGGGGCTTTCGATGAAGCCGTACTCGTTGATGCGCGCGAAGCAGCTCAGCGAGCTGATCAGGCCGATGTTGGGGCCTTCCGGCGTCTCGATGGGGCAGATGCGCCCGTAGTGGGTGGGATGGACGTCGCGGACCTCGAAGCCGGCGCGCTCGCGGCTGAGGCCGCCGGGGCCGAGGGCCGACAGGCGGCGCTTGTGGGTGATCTCCGACAGCGGGTTGGTCTGGTCCATGAACTGCGAGAGCTGGCTGGAGCCGAAGAACTCGCGGATGGCGGCCATGACCGGCTTGGCGTTGACGAGGTCGTGGGGCATGGCCGTGGACATTTCCTGGTAGACGGCCATCTTTTCCTTGATGGCGCGTTCCATGCGGACCAGGCCGATGCGGAACTGGTTTTCGAGCAGCTCGCCGACGGCGCGGACGCGGCGGTTGCCGAGGTGGTCGATGTCATCGACCGTGCCGATGCCTTTGCGGAGGCGGAGCAGGTAGCGGATGGTGTCGATGAAATCCTGGCGGTCGAGCGTGCGGCGGTCGAGGGGGTTTTCGCTGACGTAGGGCTCGCCGGCCTGCCTGCGTCTGCGCTGCTGTTCGAGCCAGCCTTCGGGGGCGTAGTCGGGGTTGTCGTAGATCTTGATGTTGAACTTCATGCGGCCCACGCGGGAGAAGTCGTACTTGCGCGGGTCGAAGAACATGCCGTGGAAGAGCTGCTGGGCGGTATCGAGGGTGGGCGGATCGCCGGGTCGCAGCTTCTTGTAGATCTCCATCAGCGCCTCGTTGGGGGTCTTGATGGGATCCTTTTTGAGCGTGGCGGAGATGACGACGCCGACGTCGTCGCGCTCGGGGAAGAAGACCTCGATCGACGGGATGCCGGCATCCATGATCTGGGCCAGCCGGGAGCTGGTGAGCTCCTGGTTGGCCTCGGCGAGAATTTCGCCGGTCTCCATGTCGATGACGTCGCTGGCGACCCAGGCTCCTTCGAGGTCGGCGGTAGTGACTTCGACGGCGTCGATTTTCGCCTTGCGGAGAGCTTCGATGGTGGTTTCGCGCACCTTGCGGTGGGCGGGGTGGATGGTCTCGCCGCTCTTCGAGGTGATGGCCTGGGCGAGCTTCATGCCGACGAGGGATTCGTCGACCTTCCAGAAGATCCTGCGGTCCCTGAGCGACAGCGTGGTGATGCGGTAGAAGGCCTTGAGGATCTCCGAGTCGCTCTTCATGCCGAGCGCGCGGAGGAAGACGGTGCCGTAGAACTTGCGTTTGCGGTCGATGCGGACGTAGAGCAGGTTCTTGTTGTCGTACTCAAACTCGACCCAGGAGCCGCGGTAGGGGATGATCTTGCCAAGGAAGTAGTTCTGGGCGGGGAGCTTTTCGAAGAAGACGCCCGGGGAGCGGTGGAGCTGGCTGACGATGACGCGCTCGGTGCCGTTGATGATGAAGGTGCCGTTGCGCGTCATCAGCGGGATTTCGCCGAAGAAGACCTCCTGCTCCTTCATGTCGCGGAGGCTGCGGTTGCCCTCTTCGTCCTTGTCATACATCTTCAGGCGGATGGTGACCTTGAGCGGGGCGGCGAAGGTCATGCCGCGCTCTTCGCACTCCGCCTGGTCGTATTTGAGCTGGAGGCCGACGGGGTCGCCGCAGCGGGGGCAGAAGGTGACGATGTTCCTGTTGAAGGTGCCGCACTTGTGGCAGATGACGTCGCCGGGGTGGAACGGGTCGGTGCGGACCATGGCCCCGCAGGCCGGGTTGCGGCAGACGGTGCGCAGGTGGTTGAGGCCTTTCAGGTGGCCGCACTTGCACTCCCAGTTGCCGATGGTGTAGTCGACGAACTCGAGCTCCGAGTAGCCGCGGAAATCGGTGATGGGGAAGACGCTCTGGAAGACGCTCTGGAGGCCGATGTCGTCGCGCTCACCCGGCAGCAGGTCCATCTGGAGGAAGCGCTCGTAGCTGCGCTTCTGCACCTCGATGAGGTTGGGGATCGGGATGGAAGTCTTGACCCTGGAAAAATCGACGCGATCCTGAGGCGTGCCAGCCGAAGCAGTTGACATTCTCCACTCCTTCCGTGCTCACGCCGCCGGCAGAAGGGCCGGGGCGTTGCAGGGGCGCGCAACCTGAGGCAGCGCGCCGTTGCAAGATTCCGACAGTTTTTCTGGGGAGATGCCCGGCGCAGGGACGTCTGTCACCAAGGGCAAGGATGGGTAAATTCCGTGATTGCAGGAGCCGGGACCCATGGGAGGAACCGGAGAAGACACAGCGCGAGGGCACGAGGCGGGCGGTTGACGCACGATTGCCCCGCTCCGCTCAGACGCGGACGGATGGCAGCTTCCAATGACCACAGGCGCGGCGCTTCCCGGTACGGCTCCAGAATCCGATGGTTCAAGTCTAGCAGACGGGCGGCGGCGAGGTCAAACGGCGGCGCCGCGAGCGGGGACACCGAGACCTCCTCCCCGGCGCGGGGAGGGAAGAGGGGTGCCGACGGCCAACTCGCGGCGCCTGGCACGGAGCCCTTGCCGGCGGACCGCGCTACTGGATCTCGACGGTGGCGCCCGCCTCGACGAACTTCTTCTTGATCGCCTCGGCTTCGTCCTTGGAGACGCCTTCCTTGATCGGCTTGGGGACGGACTCGACCAGGTCCTTGGCTTCCTTGAGGCCGAGGTTGGTGACTTCGCGGACCACCTTGATGACGTTGATCTTGTTCGAGCCCGCCGAGGTCAGGATGACGTTGAATTCCGTCTTCTCTTCGGCAGGGGCCGCGGCGGCGGCGGCGCCGGCCGCCGGAGCGGCGACGGCAACGGCAGCGGCGGCGGCGGAAACGCCCAGCTTCTCTTCCAGGAGCTTCACCAACTGGGAGGCCTCCAGCAGGGTCAGGCCCTGGATCTGTTCAGCAATCGCATTGATATCAGCCATTGTTCTCGATTCTCCCTGTCTCAAAAATCCCTCTTTGGTCCACCTTGCGCGCCCGGCGGGGAAACGTGTGCAGGACGAGGCCCGCTGCGGCTAGGAGGAAAACCTGTTCTCTTTGACGCCCTGGTCGATGACGACCGCGAGGTTGCGCGCCACTCCCTGCAACGCGGTGACCAGCCTCTGGGCCGGGGCGTTGATCAGGTAGAGCAGCCTGGCGTAGATTTCTTCCTTCGGCGGCATGCTGGCCAGCTCTTCGATCGCCTTGAGGTCGATCGCGCGGCCCTCGACCAGGCCCGCCTTGAAGGTGATGGCGGGGTTGGCCTTGGCGTACTCGCTGAGCGCCTTGGCCAGGGCCACCGGGTCGCCGGCGGTGAAGGCGACGGCGGTGGTTCCCTTGAGATTCTTCAGCACGGCCTCGGCGGGCAGGCCAGCGGCAGCCTTTTCGGCGAGGGTGTTTTTCACCACGCGGTAGCGGCCGCCGGCGCCGCGCACGGCCTTGCGCAGCTCGAAGTCCTGGGCCACGGTCAGCTTGTCGAAGCTGGTGACGAAGACCGTGGCGCAGGCCTGAAGGTCCTGGCGCAGCTGATCGAGATCCTGCTGCTTCTTTTTCCTGTCTTTCATGCCTGTTCCTCCCGCGCCGCCTTACACGATGCGCATGTTGTAGGGCGTCACATCGAGGCTGACGCCCGGCCCCATGGTCGAGCAGACCGTCACGCTCCTGACGTAGCGGCCCTTGGCAGCGGCCGGTTTGGCCCGCACGACCGCCTGGATGAGCGTGTTGGCGTTTTCCAGCAGCTTGTCGGTGGGGAAGCTGACCTTGCCGACGGGGGCGTGGATAACGCCGGTCTTGTCGACGCGGAACTCGACCTTGCCGGCCTTGACTTCCTGCACGGCCCTGGCGACATCCATGGTGACAGTGCCCGTCTTCGGGTTGGGCATGAGGCCGCGGGGGCCGAGGATCTTGCCGAGCCGCGCCATGGAGCGCATCATGTCCGGGGTGGCGATGACGGCGTCGAAGTCGAGCCAGTTTTCCTTCTGGATCTTCTCGATCATGTCCTCGCCGCCGACGTAATCGGCGCCGGCAGCTTCGGCCTCGCGGATCTTCTCGCCGGAGGCGATGACGAGCACGCGCTTGGTCTTGCCGAGGCCGTGGGGAAGGACGACGGTGCCGCGCACCATCTGGTCGGCGTGGCGCGGATCGACGCCAAGGCGCATATGCACCTCGACGGTTTCGTCAAAACGCGTGAATTTCAGCTTCTGGACGAGGGGAATGGCCTCTTCCAGCGTGTACGGCCGCTTTTCGACCTGCTGCGCCGCAGCGACGTATTTCTTTCCTGGTTTTCTTGCCATAAGTGAGACTGGTCCAAACGGCGCCGCCTGCCGGCCGGGCCGGCTTCAGCGCCTCCCAACTTGACATGGCCGCGCGCCACGCGGGCGCGCACCGTGACGGATGTGAAAGAACGGAGACTTTTTCAGGATACCACGTCCCGGGGCGGGCTGTCCACGCGCGGCGCTCAGGGCA
This sequence comes from Bryobacteraceae bacterium, assembly GCA_025056865.1. GTDB lineage: Bacteria > Acidobacteriota > Terriglobia > Bryobacterales > Bryobacteraceae > JANWVO01. Next base: position 1,832 of record JANWVO010000061.1, on the reverse strand, counting down.
CCACTTCGACGCCCATGGAGCGGCAGGCGCCCTTCACCTGGGAGATGGCAGCCTCGAGGTCGAAGCAGTTGAGGTCCGGCATCTTGATGCGCGCGATTTCCTCGACCTGCTTCATGGTGATTTTGGCCACCTTGGTCTTGTTCGGCTCGGCGCTGCCCTTGGCGAGGTTGCAGGCCTTCTTGACGAGCACGGCCACCGGCGGGGTCTTGGTGATGAAGGTGAAGGAGCGGTCGGAATAGATCGTAATGACGACCGGAATGATGAGCCCTTCCTGCTCCCTGGAGCCCGTCCTGGCGTTGAACGCCTTGCAGAACTCCATGATGTTGACGCCCTGGGGGCCGAGCGCCGTGCCCACGGGCGGGGCGGGCGTGGCCTTGCCCGCGGGGATCTGCAGCTTCACCTGCGCTGTAACTTTCTTCGCCATTTTCCGTAAATCCTGTCAATAAAGAATGCTGCTTAACTGACCTTTTCCACCTGAAGAAAATCAAGCTCGACGGGCGTGGAACGGCCGAAAATCGTCACAAGAACGCGGAGCGTATTGCGCTCGGGATTGACCTCGTCGACCTTGCCCTGGAAGCTGGCGAACGGCCCGTCGATGATGCGCACCGTTTCGTTCTTTTCGAAGGTGAGCTTCGGGCGGGGCCGTTCGGTGGAGGCGGCCTGCCGGTTGAGCACGGCGTCGACCTCGGCCTCCGAGAGCGGGACGGGGGTGTTGCCGCCGCCGACGAAGCCGGTGACGCGGGGCGTGTTCCGGATATGGTGCCAGAGGTCGTCGTCCATGGCCATCTGCACCATGACGTAGCCGGGGTAGAGGAGGCGCTTGCTGGTGACTTTCTTGCCGCCGCGGAGCTCGACGACCTCCTCGGTGGGGATGAGGATCTGGCCGATCTTGTGCGCGAAGCCGTAGGCCTCGGCGCGGGCGCGGAGCGACTCGGCCACCTTCTGCTCGAAGCCGCTGTAGGTGTGGATGATGTACCACTTCATTGCGGCGGCGGCCTCTGGCTGCGCGGGGGCGGCGGAGGCGTCCGCGGGGGCGTGTCCAGAGGCGGGCTCGCCAGCGGCGGGGCCTGCCGCCGACTCGAGCGGCTCGCCCTGCGGCTGTCCGTCCTGAGCTTCGAATTCCTGTTCCGGCATCGCTCGATCCGTCCCTTGCCCTGGGGCGCCTAACGGCGCGCCAGCGTGTCGAAGATCCTGGTGATGGCCCGGCCGAGAACCATGTCGACGACGGCGAAATAGGCGGCAAAAAGGAAGACGGCCGCAATCACCACGGCGGTAGTCGCCTGCACCTGCTTTCTGCTGGGCCAGGTGACGCGGCGCATTTCGGCCTTGAGATCGTTGATGTATTCCTTCGCTGCGGCCAGCCAGGCGGCCGGCCCGGTCTTTTCGGACTGGCTGCCGCTGTTTGCTGCGATCGGTTTCGTGGCCATGCTGGGCACCTGTTTCTCCCGCCCGTATCCGGGCCGAAATTCCTCCGGCTGCCGATGCTCGCCCCTCCGGCGGAATGCCGCCGGCTCCTGGCTCTTTCCTTCTGTACGAGGAAAAAAGGAAGTGGCAGGGGCTGAGGGAATCGAACCCCCACTCGCGGTTTTGGAGACCGCCGGTCTACCGTTAACCTAAGCCCCTGGGGCTCAAACTCTCCTTATCTTACACCGGAAACGGCGGCCTTCGCAGCCGCCGGTTCCGGAAAAAGTTACTCGATAATTTCGGTGACGGTGCCGGCGCCGACGGTGCGGCCGCCCTCGCGGATCGCAAACCGCAGCCCCTTGTCCATCGCCACCGGCGAGATCAGCTCCACCTCGAGCGACACGTTGTCGCCCGGCATCACCATCTGC
>JANWVO010000060.1 GCA_025056865.1 Bryobacteraceae bacterium | reverse complement strand
CAATGTCGAACAGCGTCCAGATGAGGAAGATCGCCAGAAACAGCAGCCCGCCAACGAAGATCACGGCATTGAACCTGTCGTGGCGCAGGTGCATGAAGAAGAGCGCTACCAGCGAGCCTTTCATCGAAGCGATGATCAGCGCGACCACGGTGTTCCACGGACCGAAGTCGATGTAGGACGCCTGCACGGTGACGACCGTCAGCACCAGCAGGGCAAGCAGCACCAGCGCGTAGGTCTTCGGGCTGGTGATGGGGTGGGCGTGCTCGTTCAGGTGTGCCATCAGGGCGGGCCTCCTTACGAAATCAGGTACATCAGCGGGAACAGGTAGATCCAGATGAGGTCCACCAGGTGCCAGTACAGGCCGGTGACTTCGACCGGCGAGTAGTATTCGCTCGAGAAGTGGCCTTTGAGCGCGCGCACGAGCAGCCACGCGATGGCGACCATGCCGGCCAACACGTGGATGCCGTGCAGGCCGGTCATCATGAAGTAGAAGCTGAAGAACATGAACTGGCCGGGCACGGTGTCGCCCTTGTGGGAGTAATACTTGCCCGGCAGCAGCCCTTCGTGGAACTTGTGGCTGTACTCGAAGTACTTGACCACCATGAACACGCCGGCGCAGAGGATGGTGAGCGCAAGGAACAGGATCAGCAGCTTCCTGCGGTCGGTCTGCGCCGCCCACACCGACATGACCATCGTGAAGCTGGAGATCAGCAGCACGACGGTGTTGAGCGCGCCGAGCGTGCGGTCGAGGTGGTGGTGCGCGGCCATGAACGCCTCCGGATGGCGGGCGTGCATGATGCCGTAGCCGACGAAGAGGCCGCCGAACAGCAGCACTTCCGTGACGAGGAAGAGCCACATGCCGATCTTGGCGGCATCGAACTGCTGGGCCATCTCGCGGAAGTGATGCTGGAGAAACGGCGGATGGCCGTGTTCGGCATGGGGATGCGCGGAAGGAGTGACAGTGCTCATCGTGCTTGGCTCCCGTGCAGGCTTCAGTGGGCCATTTCCTTCACGCCCACGGGCGCGGGTTCAGGCCGGTAATCGTAGGGACCGTGCTGAAGGACAGGCTGGCCTTCGAAGTTGTGCGTGGTGGGCGGCGAAGTGGTCTCCCACTCGAGCGTGCGCCCGCCCCACGGATTGGCAGGCATGCCCTTGGGCTGGCGGAACGAGGCCAGCAGATAGGCGGCGGTGAGGAACAGGCCGGCGGCCAGCACCCAGCTTCCCACGGTCGAGATGACGTGCAGGTCCTGGAACTGGGGCAGGTAGTTGAAGTAGCGGCGCGGCATGCCGCGGCTGCCGAGGACGAACTGCGGCAGGAAGGTCAGGTTGAAGCCGACGAAGATGATGCCGGCGGCGATGGCGGCGAGCCTGCGGTTGTACATGCGGCCAAACATCTTGGGCCACCAGTAATGCATGCCGGCCAGAAGGGCGATGAGATTGGCGCCGGCCATCACGAAGTGGAAGTGGGCGACGACGAAGTAGGTGTCGTGCAGATGGACGTCGGTGGACAGCGCCGCGAGGAACAGTCCGGTAAGGCCGCCGATGGTGAAGATCAGCAGGAAGCTGATGGCGTGCAGCATCGGCGCCTCCAGCGAGATGGAGCCGCGCCACATGGTGGCGATCCAGTTGAAGACCTTGATGGCCGAGGGCACGGCGATGAAGAAGGTGAGGAAGCTGAAGATCGCCCCGGCGAACAGGCTCATGCCGGCGACGAACATATGGTGCGCCCAGACCAGGAAGCCGAGCAGCGCGATGGCCACCGAGGAGAAGGCGATCGCCTTGTAGCCGAAGATCGTCTTCTTCGAGAAGGTGGGGATCACCTCGCTGATGACGGCCATCGCCGGCAGGATCATGATGTAGACGGCGGGGTGCGAGTAGAACCAGAAGAAGTGCTGGAACAGCACCGGGTCGCCGCCGAGCTGCGGGTCGAAGATGCCGACGCCGAGCACGCGCTCCATCACGATCAGCAGCAGGGTGATGCCAAGCACGGGCGTCGCCAGGATCTGGATGATGGCGGTGGCGTACATGCCCCAGCAGAACAGCGGCATTTCAAACCAGCCCATGCCGGGCGCGCGCAGCTTGTGGACGGTGGCGATGAAGTTGACGCCGGTGAAGATGGAGCTGAAGCCCAGCACGAAGGCAGCCAGCACCATCAGGCTGACGCCGCCGCCGGTCGTGGTCGAGTAAGGCGTGTAAAACGTCCAGCCGGTGTCGACGCCGCCGAGGGCGAGCGTGGCGACGGCCATTGCGGCGCCGGTCCAGTAGATGTACAGGCTGGCGAGGTTGAGCCGCGGGAAGGCGACGTCTTTCGCCCCAAGCAGCAGCGGCAGCGCGAAGTTGCCCAATGCGCCGGGAATCGCCGGGATGATCACCAGGAAGGTCATGATGGCGCCGTGCAGGGTGAAGACGCGGTTGTAGGTTTCCGCGTCCATGATGGTCTGCTTCGGCGTCAGCAGCTCCAGCCGGATGAGCAGCGCGAAGAGGCCGCCCACCAGGAAGAAGAAGAGCACCGACCACATGTACATGAGGCCGATGCGCTTGTGGTCGACGGTGGTGAGCCAGCTCCAGAGCCCCTTCGGCTCCTCGAGATAATCAGCGTGATGCGCGGCGTGCCCAGCGCCGGCATGCAGGACTCCCTCTGACATCGTCAGCCTCCCTTTCCTACTGCAATTCCTTGATGAATTCGATCACCGCGAGGATTTCGCGCTCGCGCAGCAGGCCCTGGTAAGTGGGCATGATCGGCTCGAAGCCCTGGACGACCACGGCCTGCGGCATCAGGATGGACTGGCGGATGTAGTCGGCATCCACCAGATGCTCCTTGCCGTCCGCGCCCTTGTGGCGCTGGTTCCAGATGCCTTTCCAGGACGGCCCCTGCCCGCGCGTGCCATCGAGCGAGTGGCAGGTGGCGCAGCCCTTGTTTTCCCAGACAAGGCGGCCCAGCTCCTTGAGCGGCATCTTGCGCACCTGTTCGTCGCCCTCGCGGAGGAACGTTTCGTACTGCTCTGGCGTATCCACGAAGATGCGGGCCAGCATGTCGGAGTGACCGCGGCCGCAGTACTCCGTGCAGAACACCTGGTAAATGCCCGGCCGGGTGGCGGTGAACCACAGCTCGGTGTAACGGCCCGGAATGGCGTCGCGCTTCAGGCGGAATTCGGGGATGTAGAAGCTGTGGATGACGTCTTCGGCCGTAAGCACGAGCTTCACCGGCTGATTGACGGGCACGTGCAGGTCGTTCAGCGTGCGCGTGCCGTCCGGGTATTCGAACTCCCACACCCACTTCTTGCCGGTGACGATGATCTCCATCGAGTCGTTCGGCGCGACCCAGGCTTTCACGTAGCCGCGGAAGCCCCAGAAGAAAATGACCATGACGACGATGAGCGGGATGAGGCTCCAGACGAGCTCCAGCCGCGTGTCATGGGTGATGTGGGGCGTGACTTCCTTCTCTGACCGGCGCCGCCACCGTCTGACGGCGTAGAAGATGAGCGCGCCGTTGAAGAAGAAGAAGAACACCGTCAGCAGCGTGATGAACATGAACAGCCCGTCCATCTCGCCGACATGCGTGGAAGCTCCGGGGGGCAGGAGGAAATTGCGGAACCAGTTCATTTGGCAGTCACCATGTTCCTGTGGGTTGCGGCCTGAAGCCGTTCGCGGCGCCAGAGGCGGTAGAGCGCGAAGCCAAGCACGAGGAGAGCGAGGGCGCCTCCGGCGCGCATGATGTTCATCGCCACCAGCGTGTAGCTGCGGGCGGCGGGGTCGTAGTGGAAGCAGTAGAGCAGAATCTTTTCAGTCACGCCGGTGCGCCCCTCGGCAGCCTCGGCCAGAGCGAGGCGAAGATCCAGAGGCCGGAAGCGCACGCCATAGAGGTAGCGGCTCACCATGCCGTCCGGCGAGAGGACCATGATGGCGGCGGCATGGGCGTACTGCTTTGTGCGGTCATCCCAGCGGTAGCGGAAGCCGACCTGTTCCGCCAGCCGGGCGACGTTGTTCCGGTAGTCGGCCAGGAAATGCCAGCCGCGATCGGAGCGCTCGTAGGAGGCCAGATAGGCCTGGCGCTTGGCGGCGGCCAGCCTGTAGTTCTCGGTGGGATCGATGCTGACCGTGACGATTTCGAACTCTCTGCCCGCAGTCTGCGGGATGGCGCGCAGGGCCTCGGTCTGGCCGTTGAGCACGAGCGAGCAGAGCATCGGGCAGGAGTAGTAGACGAGGTTGAGGATGACAGGGCGGCCGCTGGAGAAGTACTCGCGCAGCGCGTGCGGATAGCCGTCCTCGCCGATGAACTCGAGCGAGAGGTCGATCCTGGCTCCGAGCTTTTCCTCGATGCCGACGCCCTGAAGCTCGGGGGGCGTCTGGTGCGCCGGCAACTGCGCGCACACGGGGGCTGCGGCCGCGAGGGCGGCCAGCAGAGCCGGGAGTGCGCGGCGCAGCGTCATGGTCATCCTCACTGCCTGGCAGGCGCAGGGGCGGCAGAGGCGGCCGGTGCGGCGGCTCCGTCGCCGCCGGCGGCGCCGCCCGGCGGCTCGGGTTTGGCCGGGTAGGTCTTCGTGTTGTAGCTCACCCTGCCGGCGGCGTATTCGGCGGCGAGGATCTCCATGGCCCGGTCGATCGGGATGCGCACGATGCCCTTTTCTTTATCGATGAAGCTGTAGCGGTGGAGATTCTCCTGCTCGCGCTCGCGGATGGCGATCAATTCCCTGCTCGGCGCGCCGGAGTAGACCTGCTGGTCGATGCGCTCGTAGGTGACGACGTAGAGCCAGTAGACGCCGACGATCATCACGACGAGCAGCGCGAGGATGCCGGCGCTGACGGCGGCGATGAGGCCGGCGCGGGCCTCGTGGTGGTCGTAGTCGACGCCTTCCACGAAGACCGCCGTGTCCGGCGCGGTGGGATCGAGGGGCGGCTTGATCTCAGACATCGGATGCCATCCTCCTTACACGTTGTGGAACGCCAGGCACTGCTCGAGCCGCGGATCGCCGACGGGCACGAGAGGCTTTTCCCGGAGCCCCGCCCAGAAGACGAGCCCGTAGGCGCTGCCCACGGCGAGCCACGCGGCCAGGTCCAGCCAGTGCAGCGCGACGCCCTTCGGGTGCAGCACCGGCATGATCTGCCAGTAGAGGTCGCAGTAGTGCATCAGCATCATCCAGCCGGCGAAGAAGCCGAGCAGCTTCAGGTTGCGCTTGTTGGCGCGCGGCAGCAGCGTGAAGAAGGGGATGATGAAGTGGCCGAAGACAAGGATGGGGCCGAACGCCTTCCACGTGCCCTGGAACCGCTTCCAGTACCAGAAGGTCTCTTCGGGGAGGTTGCCGTACCAGATGAGCATGTACTGCGAGAAGGTGACGTAAGCCCAGAACGTGGTGAGCGCGAAGAGCCACTTGCCGAGGTCGTGGTAGTGCTCCTCGCGGATGGACTGCGTGAGGTATCCGGCCGAGCGCAGCATGAGGCAGACGGCGATGAGCGTGGCCATGAAGCCGACGGCTCCGCCGGCGAGGAAGTAGACGCCGAACATGGTGGACCACCAGTGCGGCTCGAGCGACATGACCCAGTCAAAGGAAGCCATCGAGGCCGTGAGGAACAGCGCCACCGTGCCCGGAGCGCTCCATTTCGCGGCGGCCTTTGTGTACTCGATGGAGCCGGTGTCGTCCTGGCGGCGGGAGATGGCGTAGAGCCGCAGCGCGAACAGGCTCCACAGGGCGATGGCGATCAGCGAGCGGATGATGAACCACTTTTCGTTGAGGTAGCCGAGCTTCTGGCTGAGGACGGGATCGCGCGCCGCCTCCGGGTGGGACCACTCGTAGACGGAGTGGATGCCGAGGAAGACGGGGACGATGAGGACGAAGGCCAGCGGCACGGTGCGCATCATGTTCTCCATCAGCCGGCGCACGGTGACGCTCCAGGCGCTGCCGGTGAGGTGCTGCACCATGACGAAGAAGAGCGCGCCGAGGGACGCGGAGGCGAACCAGGCGAAGGCGACGAGATAGGAGAAGTGGAACTGCTGGCGGTCCAGCGCGTAGCCGGCGGCGAGCGCAAGCCAGGCGGCGAGTGCGACGAGCGCCAGCGAGTTGCGCACGGCGCTCCAGGCTTCCGGCTTCAGGAAGTAGCTGTCGGATGCGTGCTCGGTGTGTCGTGCCATGCGTGTTTCCTCGCGGTTATCTCACCCTGCTCTGGAGCTCGGGCGGCACGTCGGCCATGGTGCCGCGCCAGGAACGCTGCAAGGCGCGGATGTAGGCGACGATGGCCCAGCGGTCCTTTTCGGAGATCTGGAAGCGGTAGCCGGGCATGGAGCGGCGGCCGTTGGTGATGACGTGGAACAGCTCGCCGTCGACAAAGTTCACGATGCGCTCATCATGCAGGTTGCCGGGGACCCAGACCGCTTTGGCGGGGACGATGCCGCGTCCGGATCCGGTGCGGTCGTGGCAGGGCGCGCAGTAGATATCGAACTTGCGCTGGCCCTGCACGAGCGTTTCTTTGGTGATGGGCAGCGGATTCTGCGCGACGTAATTGCCGTCCGGGGCGATGCCGGTGGAGAAGGCGCGGTCGGGGCGGTAGAGCTCCTGGGCGACGGTGCCTGCCACCGGCGGGCGGCTGGCGCGTCCGTCGGCGAAGAAGGCGCTTTCGGCCTGCGGCTTGTACTTGTCCTGCTTCTTCATGTCCCACCAGACCCAGATGGGCGGCTGGCGCGAGGGGAAGTTCGAGCAGCCGCCAAGCAGGGCGGACATCAGGAGGAGCAGGGCTGCGGCGGGGCGGGGCGCGGTCCACTTCATGCTTCGACGATCTCCGTGTGGCGGCTTCCGCAGGATTCAAGGAACAGCTTCACTTCGTCGGCGCGGAACTTTGGATCGCCGGCTTCGATGGCCAGCAGGAAACGGTCGTTGCTCGCGCCGGCGTGCTTCGAGTAGTTGAAGAACGCGTGGTAATAGGTCGGAATGCGGTTCAGGTGGAACATGCCGAGCACGGTGGCGAAGGCGCTGAGCAGCACCGCAAGCTCGAACATGATGGGCACGGAAGGCTCGAAGGCGAACAGCGGCTTTCCGGCGATGATCAGGCGGTAGTCGACGGCGCCGGTCCACCACTGCAACAGGACGGCGGCGGAGAGCCCGATGAGGGCGAAGACGATGACGATCTTGCCCAGCGGGCTGCGCGGCGCGCCGAGGGCCTCGTCGACGCCGTGGATGGGGAAAGGCGAGTAGGCCTCCATCCTGGTGTAGCCGGCGGCGCGGGCGGTGCGGATGGCGCGCAGCAGGTCCTCGGGCGTATCGAAGTCGCCGATGACGCCGTAGATCTTCTGCCGGGCCGCTTCGGGCTCGTAGCCCGGCAGGCCGAGTCTGGAGAGAAGGGCTTCGAGCATCAGTGGCTTCCTCCATGGGCGGCGCTGACCTGCTGGTGCAGCACGCCCTTGACCTCGCTGATGGCGATGGAGGGCAGGAACCGGAGGAACAGCAGGAACAGCGTCAGGAAGAGACCGAAGGTTCCGGCATAGGTGCCGATGTCGACCCAGGTGGGCCGGAAGTAGCCCCAGCTCGAGGGCAGGAAGTCGCGGTGCAGGGACGTGGCGATGATGACGAAGCGCTCGAACCACATGCCGATGTTGATGAAGATCGACAGGATGAACATGGCCGGGACCGACGTGCGGAAGCGCTTGAACCAGAAGAACTGCGGGGCGATGACGTTGCAGGCGATCATCGACCAGTAGGCCCAGGCGTAGGGGCCGAAGGCGCGGTTGAGGAAGATGAAGCGCTCATACTGGTTGGCGCTGTACCAGGCGATGAAGAACTCCGTGCCGTAGGCGAAGCCGACGATCATGCCGGTGGCCAGCATCACCTTGCACATGTTTTCGAGGTGCTTCATGGTGATGAGGTTCTCGAGGCCGTAGATCCACCGCGCCAGCGTCATCAGCGTGACCACCATGGCGAAGCCGCTGAAGACGGCTCCGGCGACGAAGTAGGGCGGGAAGATCGTGGTGTGCCAGCCGGGCAGCAGCGAGGTGGCGAAGTCGAAAGAAACGATGGAGTGCACGGAGAGCACGAGGGGCGTGGAGAGGCCGGCCAGAAGCAGGTAGGCGAGCTCGTAGTGGCGCCACTGCGTGGCCGAGCCGCGCCAGCCAAGGCTCAGCAGGCCGTAGATCTTCTTCCGCAGCGGCGTGGTGGCGCGGTCGCGCAGCGTGGCGAGATCGGGAATGAGGCCGACGAACCAGAACAGCGCGCTGACCGTGCCGTAGGTGGACACGGCGAAGACGTCCCACATGAGCGGGCTGCGGAAGTTCTGCCACATGTGCAGGAACTCGTTGGGCAGCGGGAACAGCCAGTAGGCGGCGCGCCAGGGCCGTCCGGTGTGGAACAGCGGATAGATGGCGGCGCAGGCGACGGCGAACAGCGTCATGGCCTCCGCGGCGCGGTTGATGGAGGTCCGCCACTTCTGGCGGAAAAGGAAAAGAATGGCGGAGATCAGCGTGCCCGCGTGGCCGATGCCGATCCACCAGACGAAGTTGGTGATGTCCCAGCCCCAGCCGACCGGCGAGTTGTTGCCCCAGACGCCGATGCCGGTCGCAACGAGGTATCCGAGGCAGGCGAACAGGAGCAGCGCCAGCGGGACGGCGATGCCCATGGCGATGTACCACTGCTTCGGCGGCCTGCCTTCGACGATCGTGCTGATCTTTTCGGTGACGTCAGCGTAGTTCATGCCGCCCTGCACGAGGGGCGGGTTGAGTTCCATCCGCGGGTCGATTGCGAGGTCAGCCATGGGTCAGACGAGCTCCGGGTTGGGATTGCGCAGACGGGCCAGATAGGTCGTGCGCGGCTTCGTGTTCAGCTCTTCGAGCACCGAGTAGTCCCGCGCTTCGCGCTTCAGCTTCGAGACGCGGCTTTCCGGATCGTTGATGTTGCCGAAGACGATGGCGTCGGCGGGGCAGGCCTGCTGGCAGGCGGTGAGCACCTCGCCGTCGCGGATCGGGCGGCGCCCTTCGGCCTTGGCCTGGGAGCGCTTCTCCTCGATGCGCTGCACGCAGTAGTTGCACTTCTCCATGACGCCCCGCATGCGCACGGTGACGTCCGGGTTGAAGACCATCTTGCGGACTTCGGGAATGTCCTTGTTCCAGTTGAGGAAGTTGAAGCGGCGGACCTTGTAGGGGCAGTTGTTGAGGCAGTAGCGCGTGCCGACGCAGCGGTTGTAGGCCATCTCATTGATGCCTTCCGGGCTGTGGGCCGTGGCCGCCACGGGGCAGACGCTTTCGCAGGGCGCCTTTTCGCAATGCACGCAGGCCATGGGTTGCATGACCGCCTGCGGGTCCTCCTCTTCGCCGCTGAAGTAGCGGTCGAGGCGGATCCAGTGCATTTCGCGGCCCCTGGCCACCTGTTCCTTACCGACCACCGGAATGTTGTTCTCCGCGGTGCAGGCCACCATGCAGGCGTTGCAGCCGATGCAGGCGTTGAGGTCGATGGCCATGCCCCACTGATAGCCCTTTGAATAGTCGAATTCGGGGAAGAGATCCGTGGGGTGATGGGATTCGTGACCGCCGTGTGCGGCGCGGCGGCGGTACTCCTCGACGGTGTATTCCTCGACGATGTTGTGACGCTTCAGGCCGGTGATCGGCTCGATGAGCGTGTGGTGCTCCTGGGTAGTGACGAGCGCGTAGGTGGAGCCGGTCCTGCGGACTTCGGCGGGGCCGAACCAGAAGTTGGCTGCCGCGCGCAACCCTTCGATGCGGTGGCCGACGCCGCGGCCCACGCGGCCGCAGGCGGAGCGGCCGTAGCCGAGCTGAAGCGAGATGGAGTCGTCGGCATGGCCGGGCAGCACCATCGCCGGGCAGCGCACGGCGCGCCCGCCGGCGGCGAGCTCGAGCACATCGCCATCCTTCACGCCGAGCCGGCGCGCGGTGGCAGGGCTCAGCAGCGCGGCGTTGTCCCAGACGAGCTTGGTCATCGGGTCGGGCGTTTCGTGGAGCCACGCGTTGTTGGCGAAGCGCCCGTCGAAGGTGCTCCAGGAGGGATAAAAGACGGTCTCGATGCCAGCGGGCGCGGGCTTGAGCGCGCTCTGGACGGCGGCGAACACGCGGGGCGCGTCGGCTTTGGCGTCGACGGCGGGGAAGCGCGTGCCTTCGATCACGCCTTCGTAGAGGGCCTGCTGCCATTTCTTTTCGGCGTCGGCGCCCCACTGCGCGGTCCAGTAGCCGCGGACGATGTCATAGCCGCGCCGCTGCGCACGGCCCGCGAGGAGGGCGGCAATTTCCAGCGCGCTGCGGCCGCCCCACAGCGGCTGGATCTGCGGCTGCTGGATGCTGGCCGTGCCGTCGAGGGCGCGCACGTCGCCCCAGGACTCGAACGGATGCGCCTCGGGCAACTGCCAGGTGGCGGCCTTCCAGGTCTCGTTTTCGTCCGCGGTGAGCGCAACGACGGTTGTCTTGCGGAACAGCTCGGCCCAGTTGTGGTCGGCGGGCAGCGTGAAGACGGGGTTGCCGCCGAGCACGACGAGGGTGCGCACGCGGCCCGCGGCGAGGTCCGCGGCGAGCCTGCCGACTTCGGCCAGCGAGTCCGCGGGCGTGAACGGCGGCCGCGTGTAGGAGACCGTCTGGCCGTTGTTGCCGAGCGCCTGATTGATCAGGGCGACCAGGGCATGAACCTCCGCGGGCTGGCGCGGCCCGGCCACCACGAGGCAGCGGCCGCGGCGGGCGGCAAGGTCTTTGGCCACGGCGGCGATGAACTTCTTCTGGCGGTCGTTGCCCGAATCGAGCACCTTCAGCTCGGCACCGCTGACATTGAGTTCGCGGGCCAGGGCGAGGGCGATGGCGCCGATGTCGGAGGCGCGGGCACGCAGCCGGTGATCGGCCATCGCGCCGGTGACGGTGAAGTTGGACTCAATGGCGTAGAGCCGGTTCAGCTCCCTGCCCTCCTGCGGGCGGCGGCGCGCGGCGAACTGCTTCACCGGCTGCGGCGTGAGCGTGTCGATGCCGAGGAAGTCGCAGTCGAGCGCGACGACGACATCGGCCTGGTCGAAGCGGTAGTGGGGCACCAGCGGCTGGCCGAAGGCAAGCCGCAGGCCCTCGACGATGCGGTCGCTGTTGACCGCGTCAAACTCGATCCAGGCCGACTGCGGGTACTTCTTCGCGATTTCGGCTTTCAGCGCGTCCAGCGAAGGGCTGGCAGTGCGGGCGGAAAGGATCCGCAGGCCAGAGCCATCGCCGAGGGTGGCTTCCGTTTCCTTCCACCAGGCTTCGAATTCCTGCCAGGAAGACTTCACGCCCTTCTTTTGCACCTGGCGGGCGCGGTCCGGGTCATACAGGTCAAGCACCATCGCCTGCTGGAAGGCGTTGGTGGCGCCGAGCGAGAACGGGTGGCGGGGATTGCCTTCGACCTTGGTGGGGCGGCCATCGTTGCATTCGATGATGAGCCCCGTGCCGATGCCGCAGGAGGCCACGGCCGTGGCGTAGTGCAGCGGGCGCCCGTGGACGTAGCCTTCCACGCCTTTCGACAGCGGCAGGATCTTTTCGACGGGGCGGCGGCAGGCGGTGAGGCCGGCGAGGCCGAAGCCCGCGGCCATCAGCTTGAGCAGCGTGCGGCGGCTGCCGTTGTCGAGCAGCTCGGAAGCCCCCTCAGGAAACTCCCGCTCGACCCACTGGCGGAACTCCGGGCTGTCGGCAAGCTGATTGAGGCTTCGCCAGTATTTCCGTCCCGTCAGGCTGGAAAGATTCAATGGAATGAGTCCGTTCATGGCAGCAGGCGTCAACTATCGGTGACAGGCGGAACAGTTGTCGGGCGGATGGATGCCCTTTTCGCGGATCAGTTTCGCGCCGAGCACCGCGGGATCGCCCTCGGGCTGCCAGTCGAGCCTGGTGACGAGCTCGGGGGGGCGGATGTGCGGCGCGGGGTTGCGGTGGCAGTCGAGGCACCACGCCATGGAGAGCGGCTGCACCTGGCGCACCTCGGTCATCTGGTCGACGCGTCCGTGGCAACTGACGCAACTGACGCCGGCGTTAACGTGGGCGCGGTGATTAAAATAAACGTAGTCTGGCAGCCGGTGCACCTTGACCCACTGGATGGGCTTTCCGGTGGCGTAGCTTTCGCGGACCGGCTGGAGCTTGGGGCTTTTCTCCTTCACCCGCACATGGCAGTTCATGCAGATTTCCGTCATCGGGACGGCAGCGTAGCTCGCCTCGGCGACAGTGGTGTGGCAATAGAGGCAGTCCATGCCGAGGTTGCCGGCATGGAGCTTGTGGCTGTAGGCGACCGGCTGCACGGGGGTGTAGCCGGTGTCGAGCTGCCTGGGGTGGAAGAGATATGCAGCGACAGCGCCGGCAGCGCCGAGCACAAGCACGGCGGCTCCGGCGGCGAGGCGCAGGTTGGTGTCGAACCTTCGCGAAAAGGGTGCGCTCATGCCTGGATGTCTCTCAGATGGAAACCAGCTTCAGCCCCTCTGACTTGGCCTGGCAGGTTTGCAAGCCCCGGGCGGGCCGGGACACTTGTCTTTTTTTCTACCACAGCCATACTATTTCCGCAATAGGAGCAAAATTTCTTGTCCGGCAATAATGAGATGCATCGCGGGCCAGAGGAGTCGCAGCCGATCGGCGCGGCGCCGGGCCTGCCTGCGCGCCTGATGGAGGCGCGCCCGCTGCGCGGCATCAGCCGGAGATTCGGGGACCTCAGAGTCAGGCCGAAGCTGATGGTGCTGCACAACAGCTTCTTCCTCCTCCTGGCCTGTGCAGTCTACTTCACGGTGATCCCCGTTGTCGAGGGGCGGCTCCGGCAGGCGCAGGAGCGGGAGATGACGCTGATCCTGAACGCATTTTCGGCGCTGCTGCCGGAGGCGGGCGAGGACATCGCGCTGCGCGCCTACGACCTGCGGCAGGGCACGGCGGCGGAGTTCGGGCTGCCGGACGAGGCCGTGGAGTGGATGCGGCAGTATCCGGGGCGGGTGTGGCGCTCGGGCGGGGAGCACATCTACAAGCTGATCCCCGGCACGGAGCGCTACTACCGGCTGACGCTGCCGCTCCGCTTCTACGAGGGCGTGGCGGCGGGCGTGCAGATGGGGCTGTTCGCGGCGCTTGGGGTGCTGTATGTGCTGGCGGTGCTGGTGCTGGAGCTGATCATCCTGCCGCGCTACGTGTATCAGCCGCTGCGGCTGCTGCTGGAGGCGGATGCAGCCACGCGGCGGGGCGACCGCGCGGCGGAGATCATCGACGAGCAGTTCATTCCGGGCGATGAGATCGGGCTGATCCTGCGCTCGCACAACGACACGGTGCGGGCGCTGCGGCGGCGCGAGGACGAGCTGGAGAACGCGCGCCGGAACCTGGAGGCGCAGGACCGGCTGGTGAGCCTGGGCATTCTGAGCGCGAGCGTGGCGCACGAGATGAACACGCCGCTGGCGGTGCTGCACGGCTCGATCGAGAAGCTGCTGGAGAAGAGCTGCGACGAGGCGATGCGGGCGCGGCTGGAACGGATGAAGCGCGTCACCGACCGGCTGCGGCGGATCAGCCACTCGCTGCTGGACTTCGCGCGGCTGAGGCGGGAGTCGATGGAGGAGACGCCGCTGCGCCCGCTGGTGGAAGAGGCGTGGCATCTGGTGGCGATCGACGAGAAGGCGTCGCAGGTGGAGTTTGCGATCGACATCCCGGAAGAGGCGCGCGTCTGCGGCAACGGCGGGCGCCTGGTGCAGGTGTTCGTGAACCTGCTGCGGAATGCGTTGCAGGCGGTGGCGGCGGGCGAGGGCAGGATCCGCGTGCGCGCCGAGGAGACGCCGCCGGGATGGCGGATCCTGGTGGAGGACAACGGGCCGGGAATCCCGCCCGAGATCCTGCCGGGCGTGTTCGATGCGTTCGTGAGCGCGCGTCTGGATGCGGAGGGCACGGGGCTGGGGCTGACGGTGGC
This sequence comes from Bryobacteraceae bacterium, assembly GCA_025056865.1. GTDB lineage: Bacteria > Acidobacteriota > Terriglobia > Bryobacterales > Bryobacteraceae > JANWVO01. Next base: position 55,014 of record JANWVO010000060.1, on the reverse strand, counting down.
GCAGGGCATCGTGCATCAGCACGGGGGCGAGATCCGGGCGTACAACAGGAAAGAGGGAGGCGCCGTGCTGGAGGTGCTGCTGCCGGCGCACTCCGGGGGGCAGCCACAATGACGGCGGATGCGCATGAGAGCCACGCGCTGGTCGACGTCGCCGTGCTCGACGACGACCGCGACTTCCTGCAATACATCGAGGATTTCCTGCGCGACGAGGGGATCTATGCGGCGCGGGTGTTCGAGCGCGCCGAGGAGCTGATGGAGTCTGTGGAGGCGCAGCGGCCCGACATTGTGCTGCTGGACATGAAGATGGGCCGCACGCGCGGCGATGAAGTGCTGGAGCGGCTGCTGGCGCTTTATCCGGATCTCTGCGTGATCATCGTGACGGGGTATCCGTCGCTCGAGGACATGCGGGCGACGTTCAAGAAGAACGTGTTCGACTACCTGGCCAAGCCGTTCACGCTGGGGCAGTTGCGGCAGGTGCTGGCCAACGCGGTGGAGCGCTACGGGCTGGGGCGGGCCTTGCAGGACCGGCTGCGCGAGAAGCTGGGGCAGCGCATCCGCGTGCTGCGCGCCGAGCGCGACTGGTCGCTGAAGGACCTGGCCGCCGCGTCGAGGCTGAGCGTGAGCCAGATCAGCTCGATCGAACGCGGGGCGAACCTGCCTTCGATGGAAAGCCTGCTGGCGATTGCGCGGGCGTTCGGACTGAAGCCGAGCCAGATTCTGGCGTCGATCGATTTCTGAGCGGGCGCTTCAGTCGATTTCGTGCTCGATGGCCTGGGCGAGGGCGTCGGTGTCGTACGGCTCGGGCAGCTCCGCGGGCCTGGGCGAGAACCACGGATACATGAGCGGGAGCAGGAAGAGCGTGAGGAACGTGGAGGAGACAAGGCCGCCGATGACGACCGAAGCGAGCGGGCGCTGGACCTCGGCGCCGGTGGTGGTGGCGATGGCCATCGGCAGGAAGCCGAAGCTGGCCACGAGAGCGGTCATGAGCACGGGCCGGAGGCGGATGCCGGCGCCGGTGAGCAGCGCCTGCTCCATCGGCATGCCGAGCTGCCGCAGCCGGTTGATGGAGCTGACGAGCACGATGCCGTTGAGGACGGCGACGCCGAACAGGGCGATGAAGCCGATGGCGGCGCTGATGTTGAGGTTCAGCCCGCGCAGCCAGAGGGCGGCAATGCCGCCGATGAAGGCGAAGGGGACGTTGAGCAGGATGAGGAACGCCTGGCGGACGCTCGAGAAGGTGAAGAACAGCAGCCCGAAGATGATGAGGATGGAGGCGGGGACGACGATCATCAGGCGCCGCATGGCGCGGCGCTGGTTCTCGAACTGGCCGCCCCAGTCGACCGAGTAGCCGGCGGGAAGCTGAAGCTCGCGGTCGAGGCGGCGCTGGGCTTCGGCGACGAATCCGCCAAGGTCGCGGCCGCGCACGTTGCACTGGACGACGATGCGGCGCTGGCCGTTTTCGCGGCTGATGACTTCGGGGCCGCGGGTCATGGCGACGCGGGCGACCTGGCCAAGCCGCACGCGCTCGCCGCCGGGGGCGTTGAGGATGAGCGAGCGGATGGCCTCGTCGTCGGTGCGGTAGTTTTCCGGCAGGCGCACGACGATGGCGAAGCGGCGCTGCCCCTCGATGAGCTCGCTGACGGTCTTGCCGCCGATGGCCGCATCCATCATGTCCTGCACGTCGCTGACGTTGAGCCCGTAGCGGGCGAGCGCTTCGCGGTCGACGTCGATGCGGAGCTCGGCGACGCCGGAAACGATCTCCATCTGCTCGTCGGCGGCCCCGGGGACGGCGGAGATGACGCGGAGCGCGCGTTCGGCCAGCCGCTCGAGCACGCGCGGATCCTCGCCGAAGATTTTCACGGCGACGTCGGCCTTGATGCCGGAGATGGTTTCGTCGAGGCGCATGGCCATCGGCTGGGTGAAGTTGTAGCTGACGCCGGGGACGACCTCGAGCGCGGCGGCGAGGGCGTTGATCAGCTCCTCCTTGGTGCGGAAGCGCGTCCACTGCTGGCGGGGCTTCAGCAGGACATAGACGTCGCCCTGGTTGATGCCCATCGCCTCGGTGGCCACATCAGGCCTTCCGATGCGCGTGACCACGCCGGAGACTTCGGGGAAGGTGAGGATGATCTTCTCGATCTGGCTGCTGATGCGCACCGAATCCGTGAGCGAGATGCCGGGCAGCTTGCGCGTCTCGATGAGGATGGAGCCTTCGTCGAGGCGCGCGATGAATTCGGTGCCGATGAAGGCGAGCGAGCCGACGGCCACGGCGAGCACGGCGGCGCTGGCCGCCACCATCCAGGGGCGGCGCCGCAAGGCCCATTCGAGCGCGGCGATGTAGCGCTCGCGCAGGCGCTCCATCCAGCGCTCGGTGCGCGGCCGCGTGCAGCAGCGCAGGTGGACGCTGGCAGCGGCGGGCACCACGGTGAGCGCGAGCACGAGGCTGCCGAGCAGCGCCGAGCAGACGGTGATCGCCATGGGGCGGAACATGCGCCCCTCAAGCCCTTCGAGGAAGAACACGGGCATGTAGACGGCAATGATGATGGCGACGGCGAACAGGATGGGGCGGGCCACTTCGTGCGCGGCGACGCGGATGCGCTCCAGCGTTTCCGTGCGCTCGTCCCTTTCGGCGGGGCGGCGCAGGCGCCGCACGGCGTTCTCCATCATGACGACGCTGCCGTCGACGATCATGCCGAAGTCGATGGCTCCGAGGCTCATCAGGTTGGCGGAGACGCCGAACACGGCCATGCCCATGAAGCCGAACAGCATCGACAGCGGGATGACGGCGGCGACGATGAGCGCGGCGCGCACGTTGCCGAGGAAAAGGAACAGGATGAGGATCACGAGCGCGCCGCCTTCGACGAGCGCGCGCGAGACGGTGCGGATGGTGCCGTCGATGACCGTGCTCTGGTCATAGAAGGGCACGATGCGCACGCCTTCGGGGAGCCGCAGCGAAGCGAGCTTCGCCTTGACGCGCTCGATGACGCGCTTGCCGTTCTCGCCCTTGAGCATGATGGCCATGCCGCTGACCGTTTCGCCCTTTCCGTCGCGGAGCGTGGCGCCCTGCCGCGGCATCGGCATGAGCTTCACTTCGGCGACGTCACGCACGAGCACGGGCGTGCCGGCGCGGGCCAGCAGGACGATGCGCTCCAGATCCGCGATGCTTTCGGCGCGGCCCAGCCCGCGCACGGTGTACTGTTCCATGGCGTGCTCGATGAATCCGCCGCCGAAATTGGTGTTGTTGTCGCGGATGCGTTCGAAAACGGTGCGCAGGCCGAGGCCGTAGCGCTGGAGCCTGACGGGGTCGACGACGACGGCGTACTGCTTCGTCTCGCCGCCCCAACTGTTGACCTCGTTGACGCCCGGCACGGTGCGCAGGGCGAAGCGGATCTGCCAGTCGTGGATGGTCTTCAGCTCCATCGGCGTGTAGCCTTCGCCTTCCACCGTGTACTGGTAGACCTCGCCGAAGGCGGTGGCCATCGGGCCGAGGACGGGGTCGATGCCCTGCGGGAGGCGGCCGCGCACCTCCTGGAGCCGCTCGTTGACCAGTTGCCGCGCGAACCAGGTGTTGACGTCGTCGTCGAAGATGAGCGTGACCATCGAAAGGCCGAGCTTCGAGATCGACCGGATGCCCTGCGTGCGCGGGATGCCCATCAGCGCGCTTTCGATGGGGAAGGTGACGAGCTGCTCGACCTCGGTGGGGGCCATCGCCGGGCACTCGGTGACGACGACCACCTGGTTGTTGGTGAGGTCCGGGAAGGCGTCCACGGGGATATTGATCATCACCCAAACGCCGAAGGCGGCCACCAGCAGCACGCCGAGCAGCACCAGCCAGCGGTTGCGCAGGTGGAAATCGATGATGCGCTGGAGCATGGCGGGTCAGTCCTCGCTGAGCGTGGACTTGAGCAGTTGCGACTTCAGGACGAAACCGCCTTCGGCCACCACGCGCTCTCCGGACCGGAGTCCGCGGCGGATCTCGATGAGGCGGTCGATGGAACGTCCGGTCTCGACGGGGCGGGGCTCGAAGCGGCCGCGGCCCACTACCACGAAGACCGCGGGCTGGCCGTTGATGTCCTGGATGGCGCTTTGCAGCACGTAGAGGCCTTCTTCGCTGGCACCGGACTCGAGCTCGACCACGCCGTACATCTCCGGCTTGAGCAGCCCGCCGCGGTTGTCGATCTGGATGATGGCCTGGACGGTGCGTGTTTCCGGATCGAGCTTTTCGTCCACGCGCAGCACGCGGCCGTAGAACGGGCGCTCCGGATAGGCCTGCACGGAGACGCGCGCGGCCATGCCGGTGTGCACGCGGGGCAGATATTCCTCCTGCACGGCGGCGATGACCCAGACGCTGGAGAGGTCGCTGATGACGAACAGCTCGCCCGACGGCTGCACGACGCTGCCGGCGGTGACGAGGCGGGAGATGACGACGCCGGCTGCGGGCGCGCGGATGGGGATGAGGTCGTCGTCGGAGAGGGCCGCCTCGCCGGGCTCCCTGTGCTCGGGGCCTTCGACGGGGATTTCGAGGAACTCGACGAGGTGCTGCCGCGTGCGGCTGACTTCGATTTCGGCGGCGCGCAGCGCGGTTTCGGCGTTGCGCAGCTCGTTTTCCGCCGTGTCGAGCTGCTCCTGGCTGGCCGCCTTCATCTCGAGCAGGCGGCGGATGCGGTCGCGCTGGCGGCGCGCGTATTCGAGATTGGACTGGAGGCGGTTGAACTCGGCCACGGCGCGGCGGTACATGGCGCGGGACTCGTGCACGTCGTGGCTGAACATGCGGGCGAGCACCTGGCCCTTTTCGACGCGGTCGCCCACGCGGACGAGCACCTGGATGATGCGGCCGTCGGTGATGGCGCCGACGCGCCATGTGTGCTCCTCGTTGGCGGCCAGCCGCCCGTTGGCGCGGACCGTCACCGGGACGCGGCGGACCTCCACCGGCTCGATGCGCACGCCCGCCTGCGCGAGCGAGGCCTCGTCGAGCTCGACGATGCGGCGCGCCGGCGCTTCGGCCGGCGCGGCCGGAGCGGGCGCGGAGCGCGGCTCCTGCTTCTGGCAGCCCGCGAGCGCCGCGGCCAGGCAGGCTGCCGCCACGGCCCGTTTCATGGCTTCACCCCCAATGCGAATGCGAGCACTTCCATGCTCTGCCGGTACTCCATCCAGGCGCGGTAGTGCACCTGTTCGATTTCGATGCGGAGCCGCTCGGCGTCGAGCAGCCGCAGCAGGTCGGCTCCGCCGAGGCGGTAGGCCGCCTGGGCGATTTTCGAAGTCTCGCCGGCTTCGCTGCGGAGCCTGCCGACGAGCTCGCGCAACTGCTGGCGGCGGACCTGGTACTCCGCCGCTGCGGCGCGCACCTCGGCGCGGATGATGGCCTCGGTAGCGGCGAGGTTGGCCTCGGCGGCGCGGATCTCGGCGGCTGCGCTCTGGATGTTGCCCTGGTTGCGGTTGAGCACCGGCAGGTCCCACTGCAAGCCTGCAATCAGCGTGTTCTCGCCCGAAGCCCGCTTGTAGCCGAACAGCGCGTCGAGGTTGGGCGTAGCGTTGGCGCGTTGCAGGACGAGGTTGCCGCGCGCCTGCTCGAGCCGCGCCCGGGCCAACTGCATTTCAGGCCGGAGGCGGAGCGCCTCCTCCTCGTCCGCAGCCATCAGGCGGTCCTCGGCAAGCTGGAGCGGTTCGGCGAAGAGCACTTCGGGGAAGACGGTCTGCCCCATGGCGCGGAACAGCTCGATGCGGGCCCTGGCGGCGTCGAGGCCGGCGTTGTTGGCGGCGAGCTGGATGCGGCCGAGCTCGAGCTTCACGCGCAGCAGGTCGTTTTCCGCCATCGCGCCCTCGCGCACGCGGATTTCGTGATATTCGACGATTTTTTCGAAATTGCGGACGCTTTCGAGCAGAATCTCATGGATTTTTGCGGCGCCAAGCGCAGCCCAATAGGCGAGCGAGACATCGCGGGCGACGTTGCGCCGCAGCACGTCGAGCTCGAGTTCGGCGGCGCGGAGGCCGCGCGAGGCCAGCTCGGCGCGCTTGCCGCGCTTGCCGGCGGTTTCGAAGGTCTGCTGAAGGTAGGCGAAGTCGTCCGTTTCGCGGCTGGTCTGGATGGGGCGCGAACCCCAGGCGCGGTAGTTTTCCGCCTGGAGGACCAGCCTCGGGTTGAAGGTGAGAGGCGCCTGCCGCAGTTGGCCGCGCGCGGCTTCCACGCGCTGGCGGCCCTCGGCCAGCAGGGGGTGTGAATCGAGGGCCCGCTGCACCGCCGCTTCCAGCGTCAGCGGTTCCTGCGCGGTTGCGCCGAGCGCGAATACAGCCGCCACGAGCAGGCGCTTCATGAGAAGATCCCGGAAATCATACTCTAACAACTGAAGATGCCATCCAGAATCCAAGGTTACGCGGCAGCGCTGCTGGCCCTGCTTCCGGTGCTGGGCTCCGGGCCGCCGCGGGTGGAGAAGCCCGCGCAACCCGGCAGGTATGCGGCGGCCAACGGACGGCGCGCGGCGATTCTCGGGCAGGAGGACGGCCGGTTCGAGGCGTGGATTTTCCCCATCAAGGTGCTGCGGGATTTCCGCCTCCATGTGTTCGTCGACGGAGCGCTTGAGCCGGTTCCGCTGTCCGAGCTTGTGGAAACGGCCGAGGTGCGGGCCTCCGGAGTGACGCTGACGCACGTGCATCCGGCATTCACGCTGAAACAGACCTGGGTTGCGTCTCCCTCGGAACCCGTGGCGGCGGTGCTGCTGGAGGTGGACACGTCGCGCCCGCTGCGCTTCCGCGCGACGTTCCTCCCCGAGATGCAGCCGATGTGGCCTGCGTCTTTCGGCGGGCAGTCCACCATCTGGGACGCGCAGGCGGGCGTGCTCACGTTCACCGAAGGATTGCGCCGGTTCCGCCCGGTGCTCGGTTCGCCGGCGTTCCGGCGGATCAGCGAGCAGATCGGCCATCAGTTGCCGGACCGGACTGTGATGGTTGAGTTCGACGTGGAGCGCTCGGGTCGGGTCCCCATCCTGATCGCGCTGTCGCGGAAGCACTACGAGGAGGCGCTGCGGGATCCGTGGGCGCTGGCGGCTCAGGCCGAAGAGCACTTCCGCCAGTTTCTGGGGCGCACGGCGGCGCTGGATTGGCCGCCCTTCACCGCGGCCTACGACTGGGCGCGCGTGGCGATCGAGCGGGGCTGGGCGTGCAACGAGGGCGTGGGCTGCGGGCTGGTGGCCGGCTGGGCGCCTTCGGGCGCGAGCCAGCGGCCGGGCTTCGGCTGGCATTTCGGCGGCGACACGATGATGAGCGCGTGGGCGATGCTCGCCTATGGCGATTTCGAGGGCGCGCGGCAGGCGCTCCAATTCCTGCTCGACCGGCAGCGGGAAGACGGCAAGATCATGCACGAGTGGACGCAGTCGGCCGCGCTGCTCGACTGGAACAGCTACCCCTACGGCTTCTATCACGCCGACACGACGCCGCTGTTCCTGCACACGGCGCGCCTGTATCTGCTCCAGACCGGAGACCGCGCCTGGCTGGAGGAGAACTGGCCGAAGCTCGAACGCGCCTGGCGCTACTGCCTGAGCATGGCGGACGACGACGGCCTGCTGTCGAACCTGAGAGGCGGCGCGGCGGCAGTCGAGACGGGCGCGCTGAGCGGCAGGGTGGCGCGGGACGTCTATCTTCAGGGCGTCTGGCTGGCGGGCCTGCGGGGCTGGGCGGAGATGGCCCGTTGGCGCGGCGATGCGGCCCGGGCGGCCGAGGCCGAGCAGAGGCTGGCGCGGGCGCGGGATTCCATCCGGAAGTGGTTTCTGCCCGGCAGGACATTCTTCGCTTTCGCGGAGCTGCGGGACGGCTCGCGCTACGAGGCGAACTCCGCGTGGCAGGCGATGCTGGTGGCGGAAGGGGGCGTGGAGGAGAATCTGGCACGGCGCGCGGCGGCCGCGCTGGCGGCGCCGCAGCTCCTGACTCCGTGGGGGGCGCGGCTGTTCGCCACGGACAGCCCGTTTTATAACCCGGTGAGCTACAACGACGGGAGCGTGTGGCCGTTCGTCACCGCGCAGGTGATGCTGGCCCTGTTCCGGCACGGACTGGAGGCGGCCGCCTACGCGGTGCTGGATGGATTGCGGCAGGCCCACGGGCTGGGCGGGGCGGGATTCCTGCCCGAATATTTCAGCGGGGACCGGCTGGCTCCGGGGCCAAGGGCGGTGCCTCACCAATTGTTCAGCTCGATGTCGCTTGTCTATCCGGTGATGGCGGGCGCGCTGGGCCTGGAGCCGGACGCGATGAGCGGGCGGCTGCGCATCCGGCCGCGGCTGCCCTGCGGCGGGCCGCCGGCGGTGCTGCGCGGCTACCGGGTGGGCAGCTCGCGGGTGGATCTCGAGTTCCGGCCTGGCAGGCCCACGCGGGTCGAAGTCCGGTTGCTGGAAGGGAAGCTGGAGACGGAAGTGGAGCGCTGGAACTGTTTCGATCCCCTCCCGGCGCGGAAGCTCAGTCCAGGGATGAGGCCGTGAATCCGTATACAGGGCAGGCGGGACCCTAGTACTTCCGCCTGAGGCCGAATTCAGGCAGATCCGGCGTCTGACCTAAGGAGCCTGTGCAGTTTACTTTAGTACTGGGCATTCTTAGAATTGTCATAGGAAGGCCGGACGGAGGTACCATGAACCCGACCGCCCACTCTGAGCCGAACGCTTCCCCGGGCAGCCCGGAGAAGATCCGGGTCATCATCGCCGACGACCACCCGATCGTGCGCGACGGTCTGAAGAAGCTGCTCAGCCTGGAAGACGACATGGAAGTAGTGGCTGTCGCCAGCGACGGCCGCGAAGTGCTGGAACAGGCAGCGCAGCACAAGCCGGACATCATCCTGCTGGACCTGCGCATGCCGAACCTGGACGGCATCAGCACGTTGCAGGCTTTGCAGCAGCGCGGCTCGGAGGCGAAGGTCATCATCCTGACGGCGAGCGAGGACAAGAACGAATTCGTGCAGGTGATGAAGCTCGGCGCGCGGGGGATCGTGCTGAAGCAGACGGCCTCGGAGCTGATCGTCAAGAGCATCCGCAAGGTGAATGCGGGCGAGATCTGGCTGGACTCGCAGACGACGGCAGCGGTGATGCGGCAGTTTGCTGCGGCCACGGCCGAAACCCAGCCCGTGCAGGGGAGGGTGAGGGAACGGTCGCCCCTGAGCGCGCGGGAGAGGGAGATCGTGATGCTGGTGGCCCAGGGCTACAAGAACAAGGAGATGGCGGAGAAGATGTTCATCAGCGAACAGACGGTGAAAAATCATCTCCACAACATCTTCGACAAGCTGGGCGTATCCGACCGTCTGGAGCTGGCGCTGTACGCCATCCACAAGGGCCTCCACCTGCCCGACTCAGAGCGGTGACGCGGCAGGGCGGATTGCGGCAGGTGGTTCGAACCGCCCGTTAACTCACCATTCCCCATGCGATGAGCGGAACATGCGTGTGCCGTGCCGACCGGTGGGCGCGCGCAGCGGGGCCAGATGTAGAATTCTTCCTCGAAATCCTGACTCTTCCCTCTTGCATTCAGGTGCGGCGGAGCCTAGGATCAGAGGTAGGAGGATTTTCAGATGCGGTTGTCTCTCTTGTTGCTGGCGGCGCTGCTGGTGGGAGTTTGCGCCGCTCCTCCTGCCGTGGCTCAGGAGCCCATTCCGCGGTGCACTTCGGTGGAGCCGATGAGCGGGAAGGTGGGCACAGAGATTGTCGTGACGGGCGAGAACCTCGACAAGCAGTACGTGGCGAAGCTTTACCTGACCGACGGCCAGAATGACATCGAGATGGTGATCCAGGAGCAGACGTCGACGACGCTGAAGAGCGTGATCCCGAAAGGGGCGAAGCCGGGTATCCGGTACCGGCTGATGATCCTCACCCGCGGCAAGGAGCCGAAGCTGATCGAGCAGCCGGTCCGGTTCGAGGTCGAGGAGTAGCCGGCCCGGGAGCTTTTGCGGAACAGAGCGCGCGGGAGGCGGCAGGGCGCAGCCGGGCCCGGCTGGAGCGAAGATGCCCATGAAGCAGGGCGCCTCCTCCGGCAGAAGGGGCTATCCTGAAAGTTGTGATGCAGAACGTCCTCGCCATCCTGCTGGCCGGCGGGGCGGGCGAGCGGCTGTATCCATTGACCCGCCGGACAGCGAAGCCGGCGGTTCCCTTCGGCAGCTTTTACCGGATCATTGACTTCACGCTTTCCAACTGCGTCAACTCGGGCCTGCGGCGGATTTTTTGCCTTACGCAATACAAGTCCCTGGAATTAACCCGCCATATCCGCGAGGGTTGGGACCTGTTTTCCGGCGAAATGGGGGAATTTATTGAAGTCATTCCCCCGATGAAAAGAATCCATTCGGACTGGTATCTCGGCACGGCGGACGCCGTGTACCAGAACATCGAGAGCATCATCGTCGAAAAGCCGGATTATGTCCTGATCCTGGCGGCGGATCACATCTACAAGATGAACTACATGGAGATGCTGGACTGGCATCTCCGCCACCAGGCGGACGTCACCATTGCCACCATCCAGGCGGATCCTTCCGAGGCGCCGCGCTTCGGCGTCGTCGACATCGACCCGGCCACCTACCGCGTGCGGGGCTTTGAGGAGAAGCCGCAGCACGGAAATCCCGCCCGGTCGGCGTTCGATCCGAACATGATCTCGGCCTCGATGGGCATCTACATTTTCCGCACGAAGGTGCTGCTGGAAGCGCTGCGCGCCGATGCGGCGGACGCCGATTCCGAGCACGATTTCGGCAAGAACATCATTCCGGCGCTCATCGGCAGCCAACGGGTGGTGGCCTACGACTTCCGCGACCTGAACCGGAAGTGCGTCCGTTACTGGCGCGATGTGGGCACCATCGACGCCTACTACGAGGCCAACATGGACCTGGTGAGCGTGACGCCGGAGTTCAACCTGTACGACACGGAGTGGCCGATCCGCACGCGCATGCCGCAGGCTCCGCCGGCGAAGTTCGTTTTCGCGCAGGGAGGGCGGCGCATGGGCGTGGCGACGGACTCGATTGTCGCGCCCGGGGTCATCGTTTCCGGCGGGCGCGTGCACCATTCGCTGCTGAGCCCGGGCGTGCGCGTGAACTCGTATTGCGACGTCGAGGACTCGATCCTGCTGCACGGGGTCAATGTCGGCCGCTATTCGCGGATCCGGAGGGCGATCATCGATGCGGGCGTGCAGATCCCGGAGGGTTCGGTGATTGGCGAGGATCCGGAGCGGGACCGCGCCGCCGGCTATCACGTGACGCCGGGAGGGGTGACCGTGGTGAGTCCTCCCGAGGTTCCGGTGGACGCGAGGATCTGAGGCGCGGCGTTGCGAGGCGCGTCCTGGAGAAGAGCATCGGAGCGGCCAGCGGATGGCGCGCCCCGGGTCGGCCCTCAGGCGGGCGACCTCCGCGGCTTCGGACCAGCCTGCCGCATGTCCGGCCTGGCCGGAGAATGCCAGTGGCGTTCCGGAGCGGCGCGGGCGTCGGCGCAGCCCAGAATCGGATTTTCGTGTCCGAGGCCCGGGCTGCCGGGCGGGCGTGTTTCCGGGCGCGGGTGCGCAGCGCCTGTGCCACAATGGAATTTCGGTGCTTTTCATCCCCACCCCTTGAGAAGAAAGGACTCCTATGACTGAGATCGTCGACATCGTCGCCCGCGAGATTCTCGACTCGCGCGGCAATCCCACCGTAGAAGCGGACGTGTATCTTTCCAGCGGCAGCATGGGGCGCGCGGCGGTTCCGTCGGGCGCATCCACGGGCGAGAACGAGGCGGTCGAGCTGCGCGACGGCGACAAGGCGCGCTATCTCGGCAAGGGCGTTCAGAAGGCGGTGAAGAACATCACCGACGAGATCCTGCCGGCGCTGGCGGGCATGGATGCCGCGGCGCAGCAGGAGATCGACGCGAAGATGATCGAGCTGGACGGCACGCCGAACAAGGGGCGGCTGGGCGCGAACGCGATCCTGGCCGTGTCGATGGCGTGCGCGCGGGCGGCGGCGGACGCTTTCGGCATGCCGCTGTACCGGTATCTGGGCGGCGTGAATGCGCGCACGCTTCCGGTGCCGAACATGAACATCATCAACGGCGGGGCGCACGCCGACAACAGCGTGGACTTCCAGGAGTTCATGATCAGCCCGCACGGAGCCGGCAGCTTCTCGGATGCGATCCGCATGGGCGCCGAGGTGTTCCACAACCTGAAGTCGGTGCTGAAGAGCCGCGGCTATTCGACGGCGGTCGGCGATGAAGGCGGCTTCGCGCCCAGCCTGAAGTCGAACGAGGAGGCGGTGGAGGTGATCCTCGAGGCGATCACGAAGGCGGGCTACAAGCCGGGCGAGGACATCTCGATCTGCCTGGACCCAGCGGCAAGCGAGTTCTACGACACGGAGAAGAAGAAGTACGTCTTCAAGAAGTCCGACAAGCGCGAACTGACCAGCGAACAGATGATCGGGATCTGGGAGAGCTGGGTGAAGCAGTACCCGATCATCTCCATCGAGGACGGCATGGCCGAGTTCGACTGGGAGGGCTGGAAGCTGCTCACCGAGCGGCTGGGCGGCAAGATCCAATTGGTGGGCGATGACGTGTTCGTCACCAACCCGTCGATCCTGAAGAAGGGCATCGAGCAGGGCGTGGCCAACTCGATCCTGATCAAGCTGAACCAGATCGGCACGGTGACCGAGACGCTGGAGTGCATGGAGATGGCCGCCAAAGCGGGCTACACCTGCATGGTGAGCCACCGCAGCGGCGAGACCGAGGACTCCTTCATCGCCGACCTCACCGTGGCCACCGGCGCGGGGCAGATCAAGACCGGCTCGGCCTCCCGCAGCGACCGGCTGGCGAAGTACAACCAGCTCATCCGCATCGAGCAGGAGCTTGGCACGGCCGCCCGCTTTGCGGGGCGCAAGGCTTACAAGCGCTGAGGAGGCCCGGAGTCCATGTACAAGCTTGTTCTCATCCGCCACGGCGAATCCACGTGGAACAAGGAAAACCGTTTCACGGGCTGGACGGACGTCGACCTGAGCGAGAAAGGCGTCCAGGAGGCCTATGAAGCGGGGCGCGCGCTGAAGGAAGCGGGCTTTGAGTTCGACTTTGTCTACACGTCGGTGCTGAAGCGCGCCATCAAGACGATGAACATCGTCCTCGACGTGATGGACCAGGACTGGCTGCCGGTGGAGAGGCACTGGCGCCTGAACGAGCGCCACTACGGCGCGCTCCAGGGGCTGAACAAGAGCGAGATGGCGGCCAAGTACGGCGAGGACCAGGTGAAGATCTGGCGCCGCTCCTATGACGTGCCGCCGCCGGCGCTGACGCCCGACGATCCGCGCTGGCCCGGGCACGACCGGCGCTACGCCTCGCTGTCGAAGGACGAGATCCCGCTCACCGAGTGCCTGAAGGACACGGTGCACCGGTTCCTGCCGCTCTGGCACGAGTCGATTGCGCCGCGCATCCGCAGCGGGCAGCGCGTGGTGATCGGCGCGCACGGCAACAGCCTGCGCGCGCTGGTGAAGTATCTCGACAACATCAGCGACCAGGACATCGTCGAGCTGAACATCCCGACGGGAATCCCGCTGGTGTACGAGCTGGACGCGGAGCTGAAGCCCATCCGGTCGTACTACCTGGGCGATCCCGAGAAGGTGAAGGCCGCGATGGAGGCGGTGGCGAAGCAGGGCAAGAAGCAGCCCTGAGGCGTTCTGCCGCATCTGGGACAAAGCGGGCCGACGCGCGCCGGCCCGCTTTTTTTCATCTCCGCCGCGAAGTGGAAGGCGCGGCCCGATGGCGCGTCCTGCCTTTCGCGTGGGAGGCCGCCGGTTCCCGCCGGCCCGGGGCCCGCTTCAGCCGCGGCCCGGAGAAGGGCCGTCCTCAGCCCCGGATGGCGCTACGAGCCGCTCAAAGCGGCCATCGGCAAGCAGCCGGTAACGGCGGCCGCGCCACTCGATCACGTTGCCGAAGAAGCCGGCGAGCCAGAAAACAAAACTGAGCAGATCCTGCAACGGCACGAGGAACCAGTAACGCCGGCAGAGCGGGTCGCGCAGAGCCAGATGCGAAACGCTCCAGGCGGCCAGCGCGCGGAAGGCGAGCGTCGCGGCGAGGATCCACGCGGCATGGGCGGGCGCGGCCGCGGCGGCGGCCAGCCCGAGCGGCAGGGGGTTGGTGAACACCTGCCCCACGTAGCCCCACGGGCGCGAGCGCCGGGTGGAGCGGTTCCAGCGCAGGCGGTGCGCGAAGTTGGCCGCAAGCGGCTGCGCGCCGATGCGGTGCTCGATCACGTAACGGGAAAGGATGACGCCGTGGCCGCGCGCTGAAGCGAACTGGCCGAGCACGAAGTCCTCGGCCAGATACTGGCTGAGCCGCGGCCAGCCGCCGACATCTTCGATCACGCGGCGCCGCGCGGCGATGGTCGGGCCGACGGCGAAGTGCACGCCGCGCTCGACGAGCCGGGCCACGAAGCAGCCGCTCCAGAACTCCGTGTTCATGCCGAGCGTTTCCAGAAGCGACCAGAAGCTGGCGCCCGGCACGGCGCGGTAAGGGCAGGTGGCGACGCCGAGGCGCGGATCGGAGAACTCGGCCGCAAGGACGCGGAGCATCTCCGGCGTCACGCGGATGTCGGAGTCGCTCATCACGAGCAGGTCATGGGCGGCCTCGCGCGTCATGATCTCGAGGCTCCAGACCTTGGCGTTGGCGTAGGGAGGCTCGCCGGTGACGAAGAAGCGCGCGGGGATGCGCGGGTACTCCGCGCTGAGCCGGCGCGCGAGCGCGAGGCCGGGGTCGTCCTCGCGGCGCGCCGCGAACAGGAGCTCGAAGACCGGGTAGTCCTGCGTGAAGAAGGACCGCAGGTTCTCCTCGAGGCCATCGTCGAGGCCGTGCAGCGGCTTCAGCACCGAGACGGGCTCGAGGGCGCGGCTGGCGGGGACGGGCTGCCGCCGCCACGCAAGCACGGCCGCCACGGCGAGCGCACAGTAGGCCCACGAAGCGGCGGCGAGCGCCACCAGCGGCCAGGCGAACCATTCCATGGCGGCGCGCTAGTCCTCGACCGAGCGCGTGCGGTTCTTTTCGGCGATCATGGCGACGACCTCTTCGAGCGGACGCGCGCCCTGGTCGCCGCCCTTGCGCGTGCGCAGCGCCACCTGCTGGTTGGCGGCTTCGCGGTCGCCGACGACCAGCATGTAGGGGATCTTCTGGAGCTGCGCCTCGCGGATCTTGTAATTGACTTTTTCGCTGCGCTCGTCGACTTCGGCGCGCAGGCCCTCGGCGGCGAGCCGGGCGCGCACCTGGCGCGCGTATTCCACGTGGCGGTCGGCGATGGGCAGAACAATCGCCTGCACGGGCGCCAGCCAGACCGGAAACGCGCCGGCGTAGTGTTCGAGCAGGATGCCGAAGAACCGCTCCACGCTGCCGTAAAGCGCGCGGTGAACCATCAGCGGCTGATGCTTTGCGCCGTCCTCGCCGACGTATTCCAGCTCGAAGCGCTTCGGCAGCGTGAAGTCGAACTGCACGGTGGAAAGCTGCCACGGACGGTCGAGCGCGTCGACGAGCTTGACGTCGATCTTGGGGCCGTAAAAGGCGGCCTCATCCTCCATCACTTTCGCTTCCAGACCGACGCGCTCGACGGCGCGCTTCAGCGCGCTTTCGGCCAGCGCCCACTGGTCGGGCGTTCCGTCATACTTGCCGCTGGCTCCGCCGTCCCAGGTGGAAATCTCGGCCTGGTAGCGGTCGAAGCCGTAGGTCTTCAGCACATCGACGGCGAACTCGAGGCAGTTGACGATCTCGTCTTCGATCTGATCGGGCCGGCAGAAGATGTGGGCGTCGTCCTGCGTGAAGCCGCGGACGCGGAACAGGCCGTGGAGCGTGCCGGAGCGCTCATAGCGGTAGACGGTGCCCAGCTCGCCGAGGCGGATGGGCAGCTCGCGGTAGCTGCGCTGCCGGTCCCGGTAGATCAGGATGTGGCCGGGGCAGTTCATCGGCTTCAGCCGGTAGCGGGCGTCGTCGAGCTCCATCGCCGCGTACATGTTGTCGGCGTAGTGGCTGAGGTGCCCGCTGATCTGCCAGAGCTGTTCGCGCATCACATGCGGCGTATTGACAAGGTCGTAGCCGCGGCGGAGGTACTGCTCGCGCATCCAGTCCTCCAGCAGCTTCCGCACGAGCGCGCCCTTCGGGTGGAAGAAGATCAGCCCGGGGCCGGCCAGCTCCTGGATGGAGATCAGGTCGAGCTGGCGGCCGAGGACGCGGTGGTCGCGCTTCTTGGCCTCTTCGAGCTTGCGCAGATATTCCTCAAGCTCCTTTTCGGTGAACCACGCGGTGCCGTAGATGCGCTGCAACTGCTGGCGGTGCTCGTCGCCTTTCCAGTAGGCTCCGGCGACGGAGAGCAGCTTGAAGGCCTTCAGCTTCTTCGTGCTGGGCACATGGGGGCCGCGGCAGAAATCGATGAAATGGGGCCCGAGGGTATATTCGCTGAAGACCTCGTCGGCGCGCTCGTCGATGAGCTCGCACTTCATCTGCTCGCCCATGGCGCGGTACTTGGCAAGCCCTTCCTCCTTGGGCGTGAGCCGGCGCTCGAACGGGAGGTCGCGGTCGCGCAGCTCCCACATCTTCTTCTCGATCCGTTCGAGGTCTTCCGGGGTGAAGGGTTCGCTGCGTTCGAAGTCGTAGTAGAAGCCGTCCTTGATGGGCGGGCCGATGCCCAGCTTCGTTCCGGGGAACAGTTCGAGCACGGCGGCGGCCAGCAGATGGGCGGTGGAGTGGCGGTAGACCTCCAGCGCCTCGGGATCCTTCGGCGTCAGAATCTCGACGCGCGCATCGCCTTCCAGCGGACGGGTCAGGTCCCACAGCTCGCCGTTGACGCGCGCGACGATGGCGTCTTCGGCCAGCCGGCGGCTGATGGAGCGGGCGACGTCCAGCGGCGTCGTGCCGGCGGGAAAGGACTTCTGGCTGCCGTCGGGCAGCGTGACAGTAATCGGACTGCTCATGGGATTGCCGGTAAATTTCAGACTAGCACGCGCCGACGGAAGCGCCTGCCGCGCCGCCGGTTGTTATGCTGAAGACGGAGCCGGAACCTGATGGCTGAGAAACCCTTGCAGGCCGCCCGCGAGCCGGTGTCCGCCGGCGAAGGGGATCTGGTGGAGCGCGCAAAGGCCGGCGACATGGAGGCGTTCGCCGAGCTCGTGCGCCGCTACGAGCGCCGCATCTACCGGATGGCGCGGCAGATCACGCAGAACGACGAGGACGCCGAGGACGTATTGCAGGAAAGCTTCCTGAAGGCCTTCGAGCACCTCGATTCCTTCCAGGGCCAGAGCAAATTCTATACCTGGGTGACCAGAATCGCGGTGAACGAGAGCCTGATGAAGCTGAGAAAACGCAAATCCGACCGCACCGTTTCGCTGGACGAGAACATCGAAACAGACGAGGAGCCCATCGTGCGGGAGATCGCCGTATGGGAGGACACTCCGGAGTCGAAATACAGCCAGGAGGAATTGCGCCAGATCCTCGATGCGGCCATCAGCAGCCTGAAACCCATTTTCCGGACGGTGTTCATTCTCCGCGACGTGGAGGAGCTGAGCACGGAAGAGACGGCGGAGATTCTCGGTCTATCGATTGCCGCCGTCAAGAGCCGGCTGTTGCGGGCGCGGCTTCAGCTTCGCGAGAAGCTCACCCGGGTCTTCAGGCGGAAAGGAGACGGGATCTTTGGCTTCGCAAAATAGAATGATCACCTGCAAGGATTTCCTTCGCGAGCTGAGCGATTACCTCGACGACGCCACCGACCCCGCGCTCCGCGCCGAGCTGGAACGCCACATCAACGAGTGCCCCAACTGCTGGGTGATCTGCGACACGACGCGGAAGACGATCCAGGTGTTCAGGGGAATGGACCTGCACCCGCTGCCGGAGAAAGTGCACCAGAAGCTGATGGACGCGCTCGCGCGCAAGGCGCAGGAGCGGGCGCAGAAGAACGGCGCGGCGGGGCTGAATCAGGGCTGAGGAGGCTTGACGGGGCCTTTGGGCGCCGCGTCCACCTTCTCTTCCCGGAGTTTGTCTTCGGGGATCGGCTCGAGGTTGGGGTCGAAGGTGATGATCGCCTCGGCGCCGAACTTGCGGTAGCTGCGGAACTCGACCTGGTTCTTCACGAGCAGCCTGCCCTCCCGCATCCTCATCTCCGAGCGGAGCGGCAGAAGGTACTCGTTGCCGGCGATGTCGACGAAGTCGTAGTCGAGCATCGTTCTCGCTTCCTGGATGGGGAAGCTGGGCGGGATGTCGACGGCCTCCATGGTGATGCGGAGCACCATGGGAACGTCGCGGTCGATGTAGACGAGGCCGCGGTAGCCGGGCACGATTTCGAGCTGCCGCTGCCAACTGATGTGCCACTTCGACCTCGGCTGCTGGACGCGGAAACTGTAGACGTGGCAGACGCGCCCGCGGAGCTTGCCCCACCGCTCCCAATGGAATTCTGTCTCGGTGGCGGGATCGAAGATCTCCTTGAGCATGGTGCCGAACTCGCCGCTGGAGGTGGCGCCGCCGAGCTTCCAGCGGTCGCCTTCGGTCCACCTGCCGTTGATCGAAATCAGCTTGTAGTCTTCCTTCTGTTCGAAGTAGCTGAGCCGCTCGGCGATCGTGTCCATGAGCTGGAACATCTCCAGCCCGGTGGGATCCACGTAACGGCGAGTCACCTGGAGGCAGATGAAGTCCGGCAGGCGCTTCGTGTAGCTGAGCGCCATTTCGCGCGCCTCGCGGATGACGCTCTCCTGCACCTCCCGCGGGGGCGGCGGCAGGGGCACGGGCTTCACCGGCGCGGGCTCCTTCACCGGCGGCGGCAGGGAGGCGGTGGCAGCGACATGCGCGCGGAGCGCCTCGGCGGCGCGGGGGCCCAGGCCTTCGCCGATCAGCTCTTCCACGTCCCGCTGGGTCAGGCGCTCGGTGAGCTGCACCTTGCGGATGTAGTCGGCCACCTGCCTGTCGGGGTGGTTCAGCCGGATGGAGGAGCGCAGGACGGACTTGAGCTGCGCCACGGTCATCTTCATCGCCTGCGCGCCGGCGGACGCGCACACGAACAGTACGGCCAGCAGGGCGGCGGCAAGCCTTCGGCGCAGCATGTCTGTCAGAATAGACGCCTCCGGCGAGGATCCGGTTTTGCGGGTCCGAGGGCTTTTTCCACGGCTGCCAGCGCCAGCGGCGCCATGATGCGGTAGCCGGCGGCGTTGGGGTGCAGCCCGTCGTCGGCCAGGTTGGGCATCAACTGGCCGTCCGGGCCTGCCAGAGCCGGGTAGTAGTTGAGATACACGTAGCCGCGTTTCTCGCAGAAGGACTGGATCCAGCGGTTCATTTCAAGGATGGCGGGCAGCGGGCGCCGCTTCGTCTGCTCGTAGGCCGGGTTGACGTCCTTGTGGTGATCGGAAACGGGCAGGATGGAAGCGAGGATCACGCGGATCTTGTGGACGTCGGCCAGATCGCACATCATGGCGATGTTGTTGCGGATGGCCTCCGGCGGGACGCCGCGCGCGATGTCGTTGGTGCCGGCGAGAATCACGACGGCGGCGGGCTTCAGCGCGACGACGTCGGCGTAGAAGCGGCCGAGCATCTGGCCGGTGATCTGGCCGCCGATGCCGCGGTTGACGAAGTCGCGCCCCGGGAAATACTCGTTCAGCCGCCACATGTCGGTGATGGAGTCGCCGAGGAAGACGACGCGGGGGTTGGCGGGATTCGGGGGCGGCAGGGCGGCGTTGGCGTCGCGGTAGCGGCGGAGGTTGTCGCGGTCCGGCGAGCGCAGCTCGTTTTCCAGGCGCTCCACCAGCGAGAGGAAGTAGGATTCGACCAGGAGCGAGTTGTCCCGCAGCTCGGCCAGTTGCTGGCGGGCCATGGCCGGGAAGTTCACCGGCTTGGGCACGGACTCGGCCAGCAGGAGATAGGCGCGCAGGTTGGCAAGGAAGCGGTAGTGGAGCTGCGGGTTGCGCACGCCGAGGAAGCGGAGGCTTTCGAGCGCCATGCGCATGTTTTCGGCCAGCGGCATTCCGGCGCGGCCGAGCTCCGGGCTGGCGATGCCGCCGGCTTCGATGAGCTGGAGGCATCGTTCGTAGAGAGGAAGGATCTGCTGGTCCGTGGGGGGCTGCGCCTCCTGCGGCTGCGCGGCCGAAGACGCGGCCAGCAGGGCGGCCAGCACGAAGTTTCTGAACATGGGCTATTCCACCTTTTCCAGTTTCAGCGTGACGGTGCCGATGTAGAACGGGAGCTGGACGCGGAGCTGCACGGGCAGGCGGCGGTCATCGTCGCTGATCCAGACGAAGAGGCGCCCCTTGCGGCGGTAGAGGACGCCGCTCATCAGGAAAGCCTCGTAGCGGATGGCATTGAACTCGCCGACCGGCGTACGGACCCGTTCGCGGCCCAGCGCCTCCACGCGGGCCATCACCGCCTTCTTCCCGTCGCTCACCGGAAGCTCGATCGCGTTGCCGGGCGCAGGCAGCAGCTCGCGGAGGCGCTGGAGGCCGCCGGTGACATCGTGGACGCAGGCGGGGATGTCGATGGTCTTCTCTTCGACCACAATGTTTTTTTCCAGATCCCTTTCCACGTAGTGCGCCTTGCGCGCCTCGCCGTCGTAGCGGACTTTCGTCTCGCGGTGACGCTTGCCTTCGTGCGCGGTCAGCTCGGCGGCGGCGGCGCACCAGCCTGGCAGGAAGGCGGCGCGGTACTGGTTGTCGACCTTGACGAAGGTGCGTACAAGCCCGGTGGTGCGCAACTGCATGCGGATGCCTTCCGTGGGCGCAATCTCGACGTCGACATCGCCTGCATCGACGAAGCGCCATTCGGCGGAAAACGCCAGCTTCTGGGGGCCTGGAAGCGGCACGCCCTGCTGGGGCGTCTGCGCCGGCATTGCCAGCGCGGCAAGCAGCGCCAGCCACGGGGCAAGGCGGTACGGCATCGATTCCCAGTCTCGCAGAAGCCCTGCGCAGGCCGCAATGAAGCGCCTCAGCCGAGCAGCCGGTGCACGGCCCAGGCCGAGGCGTAGGCCAGCGCCCCCATGTAGAGGAACTGGATGGCCGGCCATTTCCACGAGCCCGTCTCCCGCCGGACGACGGCGAGCGTGGACATGCACTGCATGGCGAAGGCGAAGAAGACAAGCAGCGCCACTGCGCCGCCGAAGGTGAGCTCTTTCTGGAGCGCCTGCTGGAGGCCGGCGCTGTTGTGGTCCGGATCCATGCCGTAGATGGTGCCGAGAGTGCCGACGATGACCTCGCGGGCGGCGAGCGAGGTGATGAGGCCGATGCCGATCTTCCAGTTGAAGCCGAGCGGCTCGATGAGAGGCTCGATGGCGCGGCCGAGCGTGCCGGCGAGGCTGTGCTGAATGGGCGGAGGCTGGCCGTCGGCGGGAGGCACGCTCGCGAGAATCCACAGGAGAATCGAGATGCCCAGAATGACCGTGCCCGCCCGCTTGAGGAAGGCGAGGGCGCGGTCCAGCAGGCGCAGCCCGACGCTCGACAGGGTGGGCATGCGGTAGGGAGGCAGCTCGAGGACAAACGGAGCGCGTTCGCTTTTCAGGATGGACGACTTCAGGATCTTCGCCGTGGCGATGGCCGCCAGGAAGCCGAGCAGGTACAGGCCGAGCAGCGCGGCGGCCCGCGTGCCCAGGAAGGGCCCGAGGAAAGGCCTTTCGGGGATGAAGGCGGCGATGATGAGCGTGTAGACGGGCAGCCGCGCCGAGCAGGTCATGAAGGGCGCGATGAGGATGGTGGCGATGCGGTCCCGGCGATTCTCGATGGTCCGGGTGGCCATGATGGCGGGCACGGCGCAGGCATAAGCGGACAGCAGCGGGATGAAGCTCTTGCCCTGAAGGCCGACGCGCGCCATCGTGCGGTCCGCGATGAGGGCGGCGCGGGCCAGATAGCCCGAGTCCTCCAGCACCGAGATGAACAGGAACAGCAGCAGGATCTGGGGCAGGAAGACGACCACCGCGCCGACGCCGCTCCAGACGCCATCGACAGCCAGCGACTGGAGCCAGCCCGGCGGCAGCGCGGCGCGCAGCATTTCGCCCGAGGCGGTGATAGCCGCCTGCACGGCGTCCATCAGCGGGCGCGCCCATGTAAAGATGCTCTGGAAGACGGCAGCGACGACGACGGCGAAGATGAGCGGCCCCCAGAGCGGGTGCAGGAACAGCGCATCGAGCCGCTGGGTCCAGACGGGCGGCGCCGGATGCGTGTAGCGGGCGCTGCGCGACACTTCGCGCGCCCACTGGCGGCACGCCGGCACGTCCTGGATCACCGGCAGCTCGACGAGGCGCGGCACGGCGATGCCGCCGGTGAGAAACTGCGCGACGCTTTTCACGCCCTCGCCAGTGGCGGCGCTGATGAGCACGACCGGCGCGCCGAGCTGGTTGGCGAGCGCCTCCGTGTCCACGCCGCCGCCGCGTTCGCGCAGCTCATCGGCCATGTTGAGCACGACGAGCGTGGGCAGCCGCAGCGTGAGCACGGCGGCCGCCAGCGGGAGGTGGCGCTGAAGGCTGGTCGAGTCGAGCACGAGGATGACGCCGTCCGGGCGGCGCAGCCCGGGCATGCGCCCGTGCAGCACGTCGTAGGTGACCTGCTCGTCTTCCGAGCGCGGGTTCAGGCTGTAGATGCCCGGCAGGTCGATGATATCGACGTTATGACGCCCCGGAAGGTGGGCCCTGCCGATGTGGTGCTCGACGGTGACGCCGGGGAAATTGGCCACCTTCTGGCGCAACCCGGTGAGCCGGTTGAACAGGGTGGTCTTGCCGGAATTGGGAGGACCGATGAGCGCGACGAGCTTCTGGGGCGCAGCCACCTGCGGGGGCTTGGCGAGCCCGGCGGTTCCGATGCTGCCGTGGCAGGAGCTCATCGGGCTAGTTCTTCCGGATCAGGATGTGGCGCGCGGTTTCCCGCCGCAGAGCGATCTCGGCGCCCTCCACGCGGAAGACGCGCGGGTCGCCGCCGGGAGCGTTGCGGGCCGCGGCGACGGGGTGCCCGGGAATGAAACCGAGTTCCATCAACCGCGACGCCAGATCTTCGGGCAGATCCAGCCGGTCGATGACCGCCTCGCTGCCGGCGGGCAGATCGGCGAGCGTGGCCGCCTGCCGTTTCCTGCTGGCCGCTTTGAAACTCAGTTGCATGTATATGCCTACTCTCATGGTAGCTGATCTGTCTGCGGCGCAGGGTGCTACAATCGAACGCGTGTCCGGCGCAGACCCGAAAGCCAGCTACACGCGGGACGAGGTCTGCCGGCTGCTCGGCATCCGCGAGTCGGTGCTGGAAGACTGGGAGGAGCACGGCTTCGTCCACCGCGCGGAGAACTACGCGTTCCAGGATCTGGTGGCGCTGAAGACGCTGCGCCAGCTCCGCGCGCGGCGCATGCCCGCCGCGCGCATCCGGCTGATCCTCGACTCGCTGCGGTCCAAGCTCCGGCACGTGGGCGATCCGCTGAAGGAGCTGAAGATCTTCACCGACGGGCGGCGGCTGGCGGTGCAGGTGGACGGGCGCCGCATGGAGCCGCTCACCGGCCAGCTTCTGCTCGACTTCGACCAGGAGGAGATCCAGCGGCTGCTCGAGTTCCCGGCGAAGCGGGCCGAACGCACGCTCCAGCAGGAGATGGAAAAGCGCATGCGCGAGGCCGAGCAGTGGTTCGAGCGCGGCGTGGAGATGGAGCAGATGGGGGCGCCGCCGGAACAGATTATCGCCGCCTACGAGAAGGCGATCGAGCGCGACCCCGATGCGCCCGCGCCGCACGTGAACCTGGGCACGGTGTACTTCCACATGCAGAGATGGAAGGAAGCCGAAGCCTGCTACCGCGCGGCGCTGAAAGCGCGGCCCGACTATCCGCTGGCGTGGTTCAACCTCGGCAACCTGTATGAGGAGGTCCGCGACCCGGAAAGGGCCCTCGAATGCTACCTGAAGGCGATTGCGATTGATCCGAAATTCGCCGATGCCCATTACAACGCGGCGCTGATCTACCAGTCGCGCCACGACACGCTGAACGCGGTGCGTCACTGGCAGCATTACCTGCGGCTCGACCCGAGCGGCTACTGGGCGGGCATTGCGCGGCGCGAGCTGGCGCGGCTCAAGGAAGAGACGCTGGTGCACGGAACGAAATCCTGAGCGCGGTCCGCGCAGGGGCTGCGCGAAGGCCGCAGTGTATTCTGAAAGTTTGGAGGTGACCGTCTTTTGAGCCGCATCAGCATGGCGCTGCGCGCCTTCTTCGGCATCCTCGGCGGCACGCTGCCCGAAGACATCGCCCGCGCGCACGGCTACGAGAAGGCCGTGGCGAGGCGGCCCGAGCCGGCAAAGGAGAAAGAGGCCCCGAAACCGGAAGCAGGGGCGCTGCAACTGCTGGGACTGTTCCAGCGGGAGGCGCGCCTGATCGACTTCTTCATGGAGGACATCGCGCCGTACACCGACGAGCAGGTGGGCGCGGGCGTGCGGCAGATCCACGCGCAGTGCCAGGAGGTGCTGCGGAAGCATTTCCGGCTTGCGCCGGTGATCGACGGAGTCGAGGGCACCTATGTGAAGACCGAGTCCGCGGGCGCGCTGGCCCGCGACCCGGCGGCCGTGCGTTTCACCGGCAACGTCCCGCCGCAGGGCAAGCCCGCCGGCGGGCTGCTGCGGCACCGCGGCTGGCGCGCCGATTCGGTGAGCCTGCCCTCCGTGAGCGCGAAGCAGAACCTTTCGATTCTGGCGCCAGCCGAACTCGAGGTGGAATAGCTCGCCTTGGTGTACGCCGGCATCGATCTGGGGACCACCAACTGCGCCGTGGCGTGGACTGGCCCGGGCGCGGATTCGCCGGTGGAACTGTTCGCGATCCCGCAGCTCGTGGCGCCGGGCGAGGTGTTTGCGGAGACGCTGCTGCCTTCGGCGCTGTACCTGGCGGCGGACGGGGAGTTTCCGCCCGGCGCTCTGGACCTTCCGTGGCGCGCAGGCGGCGGGCGCATCGTGGGCCGCTTCGCCGCCCGGCGCGGGGCGGAGACGCTGGGGCGGCTGGTGACCTCCGCCAAGAGCTGGCTCTGCGCCACCGGCGCGGAACGCACGGCTCCCATCCTGCCGCCCAACGCGCCGCCGGAGGCCGTGCGCGTGTCTCCGGTGGAGGCCAGCCGCGCCTACCTGGAGCACATCCTCGGCGCCTGGAACCATCTCCGCCCGGATGAGCCGCTGCGCGACCGGCGCGTGGTGCTTACCGTGCCCGCCTCGTTCGACGAGGTGGCGCGGCAGCTCACCGAGAAAGCGGCGGAAGCGGCCGGGCTGCCGGAGCTGATCCTGCTGGAAGAGCCGCAAGCGGCCCTGTACGCGTGGCTGGAAGCGACGCCGCAGTGGCGCGACGTGCTGAAGCCCGGCGACCTGATCCTGGTGATCGACGTCGGCGGCGGAACCACAGACTTCACGCTGATCCGCGCCGCCGAGCGCGACGGGGCGCTGGAACTCGAGCGCATCGCCGTGGGGGACCATCTGCTGCTGGGTGGCGACAACATGGACCTGGCGCTGGCCCACGCGGTGGCGCAGCGGCTGCCGAAGCTGGACGCGTTGCAGTTTCAGTCGCTGTGGCAGCAGTGCCGCCTGGCCAAGGAAGCGCTGCTTGAAGATCCGCGGAAGACGGAAGCGCCGGTGACGCTGCTGGGCCGCGGCTCCTCGCTGATCGGCGGCACGATCCGCGGGAAGCTGGAGCGCAGCGAGGTGGAGTCGATCCTCATCGATGGCTTCTTCCCGCGGGTGGCGAGCAGCGAAATGCCCGTGCGCCGGCGGCGCGCGGCGCTGGCCGAGCTGGGCCTGCCCTACGAGCAGGACCCCGCCATCACGAAACACCTGGCGCAATTCCTTCGCCGCGGCGGCGAGCTGGCCTGCCCGACGCATGTGTTGTTCAACGGCGGCGTGTTCCGCGCCCGCGCGCTGCGCGAGCGCGTGACGGAGGTCCTCAACGGCTGGCTGGAAGAGGCGGGGCGCGGGCCGGCGCGCGTGCTGGAAGGCGGCGACCTGATGCACGCGGTGGCGCGCGGCGCAGCCTATTACGGCCGTGCGCGGCATGAGGGCGGCATCCGCATCCGCGGCGGCATCCCGCACACTTACTACATCGGGATCGAGACGGCGATGCCGGCGGTGCCGGGGCTGGCTCCGCCGCTGAAGGCGCTCACCGTGGTGCCTTTCGGCATGGAGGAAGGCTCGCACGCCGAAGTGCCCGGACGCGAGTTCGCGCTCCACACCGGCGAACCGGCGCAGTTCCGCTTCTTCGTCTCGAGCTCGCGCAGGCAGGACGCGATCGGGGAGCTGCTCGAAGAGATCCCGGAGGAGCTGGAAGAGCTGGCTCCGGTGGAAGTGATGCTGGAGGGCGAGCCGGGCGGCATGGCGCGCGTGACGCTGGAGGTGCAGGTGACCGAGACCGGCGTGCTGGAGCTGTGGGCGCGCGGGCTGCCGGGCACGCCATGGGAAGGCAGGCGCTGGAAGCTGGAGTTCCAGTTGCGGAGGGACGCGTCGGCATGAAAGTCGGCATCGATCTGGGCACGACGAATTCGGCGGTGGCGTTCATCGATCCGCGCGAAGCCGAAGGCGCGGACTTTCCGCCGGTGCACGTGCTGCCGATCCCGCAGAAGACCGCCTCCGGCGCGGTGGAGCCGCGGCGCACGCTGCCCTCGTTTCTGCTGCTGGAAGGCGAGGGCGTTACCGGCGAGTATGCGCGCGAGCAGGGCGCGCTGCAACCGACGCGGCTGGTGCATTCGGCCAAGAGCTGGCTGTCGAACCCGGAGGTGGACCGCACGGCGAAGATCCTGCCGTGGGACGCGCAGGAAGCCGGGCGCGTGATGTCCCCGGTGGAGGCTTCGGCGCGGTATCTGCGGCATCTGCGCGAAGCCTGGGAAGCGTCGGGGCGGGGGCCGCTGACCGAGCATGACGTGGTGCTCACCGTGCCGGCGTCCTTCGATGAGGAAGCGCGCGAGCTCACGGTGGAGGCGGCGCGGCAGGCGGGCATCGAAAATCTTACGCTGCTGGAAGAGCCTGCGGCCGCGTTTTATGCGTGGATCGCCAACCATCTGTCGCAATCGCAGAAGGCGCTGTCCGATGGGATGACCGTGCTGGTGGTGGACGTCGGCGGCGGCACCTCGGACTTCACCGTGATCCGCGTGGGCCGCACGGGCGACCGCATCGAATTCACGCGCACGGCAGTGGGCCGGCACCTGCTGCTGGGCGGCGACAATCTGGACCTCACGCTGGCCTGGCTGGTGGAGTCCAAGCTGGGGCGGCAGCTCGCGCTGCGGCAGCGCGCGGCGCTGCGCCGGCAGTGCGCCGCCGCGAAGGAACAACTGCTGGCCGAGCCGGGCGTGCCGGCGGTGGAGATCACGGTGCTGGGCGCCGGCACGTCGCTGATCGGCGGGACGCTGAAGGCGTCCATCCTCCGCGAAGAGGCGCTGGAGCTGGCGCTGGATGGGTTCCTGCCCTTCTGCGGACTGGACGAGAAGCCGCAGGAAGAGAAGCGGAGCCTGTTCCGCGAGGTAGGGCTGCCTTATGTGAGCGACCCGGCGATTACGCGCCACCTGGCGGCGTTCCTGACTTCTTCCGGCTCTCCGGCGCCGGACGCGATCCTGTTCAACGGCGGATTCTTCATCCCGGAGATCCTGCGGCGGCGCGTGGCGGACGTCGTCGAGAGCTGGTACGGGAAGCGCCCGCTCGTGTTCGAGAACAACGAGCTGGACCTGGCGGTGGCGATCGGCGCGGCCTACTACGGCTACGTGCGCGGCACCGGCGCGGGCGTGCTGGTGCGCGGCGGGCTGCCGCGGACTTACTATCTGGGCGTCGAGTCCGAGTCGCCGGACGTGATCCGCACGGTGTGCCTGGTTCCGCGGGGCGCCGAAGAGGGATCGACGCTCGAGCTGGAGATCCCGAATCTGCAACTGTTGGCCAACAGGGCGGTGAGCTTCCGGCTGTATTCGTCGCTGGTGCGCACCGAAGACCGGCCGGGCGAAGTGGTGGAGTTCCCTGCCGCGGCGGCGGGCGAAGAGCTGCACGTGCATGCGCCGCTGGAGGCGGTGATCCGCTTCGGCAGGAAAGCGGAGGAGCGGCTGATTCCGGTGAAGCTCGGCGCGCGGCTCACCGAGATCGGCACGCTGGAGCTGTGGGCGGAGTCGCTGATCAGCGAGCACCGGTGGCGGCTGCAATTCGAGCTGCGCAAGCCGGTGCTGGCCGAGGAGCAGAAGCGGGCGCGCCCGGCGGCCGTGATCAGCGGTGAAGCCGTGGACCGGGCCTGTGCGGCCATCCGCGAGGTGTTCGAAGCAGGCGCGGCGCCGCAGGAGGAGCTGCCCGGGCGGCTGGAGCAGATCCTGGCGCTCGGCCGCAATTCCTGGCCGCTGGAGGTGATCCGCCGCCTGGCCGACGTGTTCCTCGAATGCAATCAGGGGCGGCGGCTCTCGCCAGGGCACGAGGTGCGCTGGCTGAATCTGGCAGGCCTGTGCCTGCGCCCGGGCTTCGGCCATCCGGCCGACGAGTACCGCATCGAGCTGGCGCGGCGCGTGTGGGCGCAGGGGCTGGCCTTCGACAACAAGGTCGAGAACGAGACGCAGTGGTGGATCTTCTGGGGGCGCGTGGCGGGCGGGCTGAACCGCAATCAGCAGGCCGACGTGTATCAGCGCATCGCATGGGCGCTGCTGCCCAAGGGCAAGCCGCCGCGGCTGAATGCCAGCCTGGAACGCGAGATGTGGCGGTGCGCGGCGTCGCTGGAGCTGCTGCCCGCGGGCACGCGCACCGACCTTGGCAACGCGCTGGTGCGGCGCCTGCGTGCCAACCCGAATGCGAGCGATTTCTGGTGCCTGGCGCGGATCGGCGCAAGAAAACTGTTCTACGCGCCAGCCAACCAGGTGTTGCCGCCGGCGACGGCGGTGCGCTGGATCGAGAGCATCCTCAAGCTGCCGGGCAGCGAAGAATGCGTGGCCCGGCTGGCGCAGACGACCGGCGATGCGGCGCGCGACATCCCGCCTGCGACGTTCGAGAGCGTGCGGCGCGCGCTCGTGGACAAGCCCGAATGGCTGCGCATCCTGGAGGGCGAGGCGGGCGCGGATCTGGAGGCGATGGCGCGCGTGTTCGGCGAAGAGCTTCCGGAAGGCCTGGTGCTGGGATGAGGGAAGACGCGTGGATCGACCGCATCCGGCGCTGGACAGCCGCGCGCGCGGGCGCGGGGCTGGTAGCAGGGATCGGCGACGACTGCGCCGTGCTGCGGCCCGCCGCAGGCAGGGACCTGCTGGTGACCACGGACCTGATGCTCGAAGGCGTGCACCTCCGCCGGGATCTGCTGAGCGCGCAGCAGGCGGGCGCCAAGGCGGCGGCGCGCGGCCTGAGCGACATCGCCGCCATGGGAGGCGACGCGCGGTTTCTGTTCCTCTCGCTGGCCGTGCCCGCGTGGGCTGACCGGCGCTGGGTGCGGGCCTTCTTCTCCGGGCTGACGGAGATGGCGTCCCGCCACGGCGTCCGCATCGCCGGCGGCGACCTGACGCGCGCCGAGAAGCTGGCTGCCGACGTTGTGGTGCTGGGAGATGCGCCCCGCGGGAAGGCGCTGCGCCGGGACGGGGCCCGGGCGGGCGACGTGATTTACGTCTCCGGCGCCCTGGGACGCGCCGCAGCCGCCGGCTTCCGCGACGTGCCGGAGCCGCGGCTGGAGCTGGGCAGGAAGCTGCGCGGGCGGGCAACGGCATGCATCGATCTGAGCGACGGCCTCGCGCTCGACCTGCACCGGGTGTGCAAGGCGTCAGGCACGTGCGCGGAACTCGACGGCGTGCTCCCCACCGTGCCAGAGGCAACGCTGGATCAGGCGCTGTTCGGCGGCGAGG
This sequence comes from Bryobacteraceae bacterium, assembly GCA_025056865.1. Taxonomy (GTDB): domain Bacteria; phylum Acidobacteriota; class Terriglobia; order Bryobacterales; family Bryobacteraceae; genus JANWVO01. Next base: position 25,305 of record JANWVO010000060.1, on the reverse strand, counting down.
ACTACGAGCTGCTGTGCACTCTGCCTGCGGGCGTGAGGCCGCCGCAGGGGCTGGAGCGGATTGGCGTGATGACCGGCGGACGCGCGAAGGGCGAGATCCGCTTTGCGGGCAGGCGGCTGGAGCCGCGCGGCTGGGATCCGTTCCGGCAGGGCTGACGGGCGGCCGCGGTCAACTGCGCCCGGAGCTGCCGGGCAGCCGCATGTGCTCGATCATCATGCAGCGGTCTTCCACCACGAGCAGACCGGCGGCGCGGGCGCGGGCGGCAGCCTCCGGGTGCGCGATGCCGTGCTGCATCCAGACGGCGCGCGCGCCTTTGGCGATGGCCTGCTCCACGACTTCCGGCACATGCTCCGGGCGGCGGAAGATGACCACGCAGTCCACGGGCTCCGGCACCTCGGCAAGGCCTGGCCAGGCCTTTTCGCCAAGCACCTCCTGCTCGTTCGGGTTCACCGGAATGATGCGGTAGCCGGCGCGTTGGAGATAGCGCGAGACGCCGTGGCTGGCCCGCTGCGGGTTGGACGAGAGGCCGACGACCGCGAGCACGCGGCTTGAACGGAGAATTTCCAGGGCTTCCTTGTCGGGGTCGTGTTCCATCATGGCAGGAGTTCCGGGGCTGCTACTTCCGCTTCGGAGAGCGCGGCGCGGCGGCAGGCTCCTCCATGCCGGCGGCGCGGCGCAGGCGGCCCACTTCCTCCTCCGTGAGGTAACGCCAGGAGCCAGGCGGCATCTTGCCCAGCGTGAGCGGGCCGATCTGGACGCGGCGCAGCTTCTCGACCAGCCGCCCGAGGTGTTTGAACATGAGCCGGATCTGCTGCTGCCGGCCTTCCGTGAGCCGCACTTCATACCACGGATTGGGCGCGTCCTTGATGAGGCGGATCCTGGCTGGCGCGGTGCGGCGCCCGTGGAGGCTGATGCCCTTGCGGAACTGCTCGAGCTGCTCCGGCGCCAGCCTTCCGTTCACCTTGACGTGGTAGACCTTCTCGACGTGGCCCGACGGAGACAGGATGCGGTTGGCCAGTTCGCCGTCGTTGGTCATGAGCAGGAGCCCCTCGCTGTGGTAGTCGAGGCGCCCCACGGGGAAGACGCGCTCGCGCACGCCTTTCAGCAGGTGCTTTACGGTGGTGCGCCCCTGGGGATCGCTGAGCGTGGTGACCACCTCGCGGGGCTTGTTCATCGCGATGTAGACGTGGCGCTTCGGCAGGCGGACGCGCTCGCCGTCGACGCGGATGTCGTCGCGTTCGGGGTCGGCCTTGCTGCCGAGCTCGGAGACGGTCTCGCCGTTGACGGTGACGCGGCCCTCGAGGATCAGTTCTTCGGCCTTGCGGCGGCTGGCGATGCCGGCGTGGGCGAGGATCTTCTGCAACCGCTCCTCAGCCATGGCTCTCTTCTTCCGGCGGCCTGCTGGCAGCCTGCTGCGCTTCGTCCTGCGCCGGCTCCACGGCGGCGTCCGCGGCAGCCTCTGCGGGCGCGGACTCTTCGGCCTGCGCGCCCTGCGCGGCCTCCGCAGCGGGGTTGTCCGCCGCAGCCGCCGCTTCCGGCGCGGGCTCGAACTCTTCGTCCGCCATCGACTGGCGGCGGATCTCTTCGAACTCCTTGAGGCTCGGCAGCTCGCTCAGGTCCTTGAGGCCGAACTGCGTGAGGAACTCGCGCGTGGTCTTGTAGAGGATGGGCCGGCCGACGACGTTCTTGCGGCCCGCCGTAGTGATGAGCTTGCGCTCGAGCAGTGTCTTGATGACGCCCGCGCCCTGCACGCCGCGGATTTCGAGGATTTCGGGCAGCGTGATGGGCTGCTTGTAGGCGATGACGGCCAGCGTCTCCAGCGCCGCCTGCGAGAGCTTCAGCGGCTGCTTCAGATTGCGGACGAAGTTGCGGATGACTTCGTGGTGCTCCGGCTTGGTGGCCATCTGGTAGCCGCCCGCCACCTCGCGGATGAAGATGCCGCGGTCCGGGCGGGCGGTGTCCTCGGCCAGCTCTTTCAGCAGCGGTTCGACCTCGTCGACGGGCCGTCCAAGCGCCTGCGCAATCTGCGCGGCGGGCATCGGCTCGTTGAGGACATACACGATGGCTTCCAGCACGGCCTTGAGCCGCGCCCTTTCGGCGTCGGCGGGAGCGGGCGCACCCTGTTCGCCGCCGAGCAGCTCCTCCGCTGTCAGCGGCTCCGGACCGGACTCCGCCGGCTCGCGTGCGGGCGCGTCCGCAACGGCGGGATCCTGCGGAGGCGCCGCTGCGCCGGGCTCGGGCGCTTCGCCGGCGGCTTCGCCTTCCGCCTGCGGACGCACGGTCTCATTCGTCTCCGGCTGCTCTCCGGCAGCCTGTCTGCTGCGCTCTTCCATGCTTATGCGTTGTACTCTTCTTCGATTTTCACGGCGGCGTCGGGAGTGATCTCAACCTCGTCGAACGCCTTGCCGCGGCGGATCTCGATCTCGCCGAAGCTTTCCTTCTGCGTGAGACGGATCGCCTGGAGCTTCACCATCTCGAGCACGGCGAGGAACAGGCAGATCATCGCACGCCGGGAGCGCTGCTGCTCGAACAGGGGCACCAGCGGGACGCTCTGCGAAGGAGGCACGTCCGCCAGCGCGCGCTTGAGGAACAGCATCATGTCGGGAACGCTCACGTCCTCGCGCGTCACCTCGTAAGAGGGCCGGTTCTTCGCGCGCTCGAGCACCTGCTCGAACGTCTTCACCAGGTCGAACAGCGTGACCGCCAGGCCGGGCGAATCGTCCTCGGGAAGGAAGTTCTGGATCTGCGGATTGGTCCAGATCGCCTCCTCGATCATCCGCTTCTCCTTGAGCATCGCCGCGGCGGACTTGTAGCGCTCGTATTCGAGCAGCCGCTCGACGAGCTCGCGCCGCGGGTCCTCCTGCGGGTCGATCTTTTCCAGCTCGGGATCGCGCGGCAGCAGCATGCGGCTCTTGATGTGGATGAGCGTCGCCGCCATATAGACGAACTCCGCGCTCAGCTCGATGTCGAGCTCGGCGGCGCGCTGCATGTAGTCCAGATACTGCTGCGTGATGCGCGCGATGGGGATGTCGTAGATGTTGATCTGCTGCCTGCGGATAAGGTCCAGCAGCAGGTCGAGCGGACCCTCGTACTGTTCCAGATGGACGTTGAGAGGAGACGACACCTTCTCTCAGGATAACAACTGGAAGGCGGAGTCCCGCGCGCGGCGGGCGCTCAGTCCGCGCCAGCCGAGTCCGCCAGCGGGATCAGGCGCCGCTGCACCGCGTACTTGACGAGGCCGGGCACGTCGTGGATGCCGAGCTTGCGCATGAGCTGGACGCGGTAGGTGTCCACCGTCTTGGGGCTGACGCCGAGCCGCGCGGCGATTTCCTTGGGGCGCACGCCCTCGACCAGAAGCGAGAACACCTGGTATTCGCGCGGGCTGAGCGTGTCGAGGGGATCGTCGGGGACGCCGCGCCGGTCGGCCGAAAAAAGCTGCTGCACGTCCACGCCCGGCGAGACGTAGATGCCCCCGTCCAGCACGCGATCGAGGCAATCCAGCAGGTGGTCGCCGGTGCTAGAGCGGAGCAGGAAGCCCTGCGCGCCCGCGCGCAGCGCCTCCAGCACCGTTTTGCGGTCCGAGCGGCAGGAGAGGATGATGCAGCGGGTGGGGGGCGGATCCGGCCAGTCGATCATGCCGCAGAGCCGCCGGGCAATGACGAGCGCGTCCAGGCGGGGAGTCTGGAGGTCGATGAGAGCCGCATCCGGGCGCAGCTTCTCGATCAGGCGCCAGGCTTCCTCGCCGCACTCGACGCAGGCGAGGACGCGGAAACGCCCGCTGGCGGTGCACAACGAGGCGATGCCGTCGCGGAGCAGCCCCGGCTGCTCCGCGATGAGGATGGTTTTCAGTTCCCGGTTGGGCATCGCGCCGGCGCGCCAGGCATCAGGGCGTCAGAAGCTGGCGAGGGCTTTGGCTTCGTCGTCGAAGACCTCGAATACCGTATAGAGCTTGGTGATCTGCAACAGGTCGTGCACGCGCTTGGTGAGGTTCAGCAGCTTGAGCTGACCTCCCGCGTTGGACACGGTGGTGTAGCCGCTCACCAGCTCGCCGATGCCGGAGCTGTCGATATAGGTGACCTCGCCCAGATTCACGAGGATCTTCTTCTGCCCTTTGTTGACAAGCTCCTTGATCGTGTCGCGGAACGCGGAGGAGCCCTCGCCCAAAGTAATCCGTCCGGCGGCGTCGACGACCGTCACGTCGCCAACCTGCCGGGTGGTCAGTTTCAGACTCACTGCAAATAACCTCCTGTCAGTGGAAAGCCGAATTCAGGATACCCGAGTCAACGGGGCGCGGGCAATGATTTCCTCATCCAGAGCCGCGTGCCGCCGGCTTCCGTGCGGCCGATGCGAAGCTCATCCATGAACGCGCGGATGATCAGCAGCCCGCGGCCGGACTGGCTGAGCAGGTTTTCCCGGGCGAGAGGATCAGCCTGCTGCGACTCCTCGAAACCCTGCCCTTCGTCCTCGACAATCACCTCCAGCGAGCCGCCCGAGCGCTCCATGCGCAGGCGGACCCTCTTGTTCGCGCTGTACAGGTTGCCGTGCACGACCGCATTGACCACGGCTTCCCGCACGGCGTAGCCGATGTGGTAGGTCTCTTCCTCGTCGTAGCCGAGCCGCTCGGCCACGGACTTGGCGGCTTCCTCGCTCGCGTCCACGCTGGCCAGCGTCGATTCGAGGTACTGATCGTAGAGGATCTCCGGCGTGCTCTCGGCGTTGGGCATCTCTGGCCTGCGTGGTGCCGTGAAACTGTCAAGGTATGCCATTGGATCGAATCAAGTCAAGCAAACCCGGCGCGGCCTCAGAAAGCAAACCGCAGGCCGAACTGGAAAACGCGGCCGTCGTTCAGCGTGTTGGTGATGCGCCCGAAGGCGGGCGAGGAGAGGTTGCGCTGCGGCTCGTCGAACTGCGGCGTGTTGGAGAGATTGTAGGCCTCCGCGCGCCATTGCAGGATCCATTCGTTCGGAAGCCGAACCTGGCGCGCCACGGCCGCATTCCAGTTCCAGATGGGCGCCCGGCGGAAGGTGCCGCGGCCGAGATTGCCCGCATGCTGGCCGGGCTGAATGTAGGAGAAACGGGTGCGGGAGAGGATGAGAGGCGCGGTGTCCGGATGGCCGATCGTCCTGCCGAGGATTGAAGGATCGAGAATGTTCGGGCGGTCGCCGGGCCCTCCATCGACGTTGCCGAAGCCCGGCGCATCGCTGCCGATGTATAGCGTCACCGGCGTGCCCTTCTTCCACATGTGCGATCCCGAAAGCTGCCAGCCGCCGGCCAGCGCCCGCAGGAGGGGAGAAGAGCGCGGCGCGGGAATTTCGTAGGTGTAATTCCACAACAGGCTGTGCGTGGAATCGAAATTCGACAGGCCCTTCTTGTCGCCGAACGAGTCGTACTGCCACTGGCTGCGCATCTGCATGATGTCGCGCGCCGCGGCGGTGGTGGCGAAGTCGGGCCCTTCATCGATCGCCTTGGAGAACGTGTAGACGGCCGACACGAGGAGGCCGCGCCAGGAGGGCAGGTCATACTGCGCCTGGCCGCCGTCGAAGTAGGCGATGCCTCCGTTGACGATGGTGCGCGTGTCGTAGTAGCGGGGATCCGGGCGGCGCTCGTTGACGTTGGCTGTCGTCAGCGGCATGCCCGGCACGGGCTCGGCGCGGTTCATCGTGTAGGCGTTGAGCAGCTTGATGGTCCGGCTGCCGATGTAGTTCAGCCGGAGCATGCCCGCCGCCAGCTTCCGCTCGAGCGAGAGCGAGTACAGATGCGAATAGGGAGAGCAGAGGTCCGGGCTGAGCCACGTCGGCGAATAGCGCGCGTCCGGACGGAGATCGACTCCGCGCAGCGGATTGGCGAGATCGGGATCCGGCACCATGACATACAGAACGTGCGGCGGATTCAGCCGGACCTGCTGGTAGGTGACCGGAGGGATCTGGGAGAACGTGGTGGTATAGGCGGCCCGGACGGTCCAGCCCGCGCCCGCCTGCCAGGCCAGACCGAGCTGCGGACTGAAATTGTTGGCGTCGGCGCCGTAGGCGATCACGTCCAGCCGGTGCACTTCCACGGGGCGGGAGTCCGCCATGTAGCGCAGCCCCCAGGACACGGCGAGCCGCGGGTGCGCCTTCCACTGGTCGCCGGCAAAGAGCTGGAGCGTCCAGTTGCGGTAACCGCGGTGGATGTGGCCGAGCGCGGCTTCATACAGCAGGGGCAGCCCGAGGCGGAGATTGTCGATGGAGGTGCGGCCCGCGGTGGCGCCGAACTGGAAAAAGCCGCGGCCGTTGTAGGTCTCGCGGCCATTGAGCTGGAAGCGGGTGAAGTCGCCGCCGGCGGTGAGCTGGTGGCGGCCGCCGCCGAGCGTCTTTCTCCAGACGCCGCCGTAGCGGAAGCTGTTGGTGGCGCGCTCGATGGGGAAGTAGGAGTCCGGGCCCAGCTCCTCGATGGCGTAGCCGAAGCGGACGCGCGGCCCCACGGCGTTCGGTTCGGGCAGCAGATCGGTGCGGTTGCGGTGGAATGACGCGCCGAGAGAGAACTCATGGAGAGGCGACAGCACCCGCCGCCACGTGATGCGGGCGCGGTGTGAGTGGATGTCGGTGTCCGGGTTCTGGCCGGCGACGAACTGGAAGGCAACAATGCGCTGGCGGTCGATGGTGTGGGAGAGGAAGAGCTGGTCGCGCGCGCCCAGGGCGCGGTCGAGGCGCAGCGTGCCGGTGAGCGCATCGATGCGCTGCGGGGCGTTCGTGTTGAGGGCGCGCGGATCGAAGTCCGGACGGTTGGGCGCCGCCTTCGGGAATGCGTCCAGAAAGCGTTGCACGACGGCGCGCACCGCCGGATCCGTTGCCAGCGGCGTGCGCTCCTCCGGCAGCGGCACGAGCACGTTGCCATTCACCATGCCGCGGATGTCGCGCTGCGACCAGACCGCGGTGAGGGCGCCGAGCAGCGGCAGGCTGCCGGTGAGCCGGGCGTTCGAGAAATTGCGGCGCGACGGCTGCACAGGCCCCACCTGAAAGAACGTGCGCGCATTGAAGACACTGTTCTGATGCTGCCATCCCGCCTCGCCGTGCCAGCCTGCCAGAGGCGCCACAGGGCGGAGCAGAAGCGTCTCCGAGGGCGGCTGGCCATGCTCGGCGGCGAAGTAAAACGACTCGGGCGAGAAGGAAGTGACCGCCGTCGCACGCGCTCCGAGGCGGATGTTGGCCTCTTTGATGGCGTTTGTGTCGATCAGGTAGACGACCACGTTCTCATTGCGCTGCGCGGCTGCGCCGAGCCTCGGGCTGGAGAGCCGGGAAGAGGACGCCGCTGCCGGCGCGGACGGCGCGGTGGATTCCGGAGCGGCGGCAGGCGCCGCGGAGGCGGCTGAAGAAGCCAGCGTCTCCGGAGCTCCGGGCTGCTGCTGCGCCGCCACAGCAAGAGCAAGCAGGATCAGGGAAGCAAAGAAGGCAGAGCGGACCACTCTCTCTTTCATGGTATTGAGATTTCAGTCCGCTCCGTCGAAAATTCTCCTCAACGAATCTTCATCTGCGGCTCTGCTCACGGGCCGCCTACCAGAGACCGCAGGGCCCGCCAGGCCGATTCGTTGTAGTCCGTCTTGAGCCGCTCCTGCCCTTCCAGCCGGATCTCGCCCGGGCGAGGCCCCTGGCGTTGCAGGCAGCGGCCCAGCAGGAGCGTGGCCGTTGCATCGTCGCCAGACTGGAGGCTGCGGCGCAACACATCCGCGGCCTCCTCGAAGCTCCCATTCCGCCAGAGGGCGTAGCCGAGATTGAAGGCGATGTCCGGGTCGGCGGAATTGGCCTCCGCCGCGGAGCGGAGCACGCCGAGCGCTTCGGGATCGTTCAGCCGCAGGAGCACCGCGCCGAGATTGTTCAACACCTCGGGCAACGGCGCCATGGCGGCCAGCTTCCGGTAGGCAGCGGCGGCGGCGGCGAATTCTCCCGTCCGGTAACGGCAGTAGCCAAGGTAGAAGAGCGATTCGCGATAGTGGATGTCGGTCTGCGAAACCTTCTCGAACCACGACGCGGCGGAGGGGTAGTTGCGGAAGGCCAGCAGGTTGAGCCGGCCAAGCTGGTACAGCGCGGGAGAGAAGTCCGGCGCGAGGCGGGCGGCGGTGGCGAACAGTTTGTGCTTCTGCTCGAGGCTGGCGGCGCGAAGCCCGCGGGCGTAGTGTTCGAGGGCGTCGAGGCGCACGGCCGGATGATTGCGGCTGAATTCCTCCTCGGTGACAAGAAACTCCGGGCGCAGCGCATGCAGCACCTGCCATGCGAGAGAGGTCTGTGCCGCGGACAGTTCGGCCAGCGGCTTCTCCACGAGGAAGCTGCCGAGGCGCCGCAGGCGGCGGGCGTCCAGCAGGTGGGCGCTGATGCGGACCGTCCCTGCGGGCTCCGTCCGGCCTGGCGCCGGGCGGATCTCGAACATTCCGTACAGAACGAGAGAAGCGTTGGCCTGCACGGCCGCTTCCATGGCAGAGGCGCGGGTGAGCACGGCGTAGCGGCGGAGGCTCATCTCGTCCATTGTCTGGTCGCGCAGCTCCGGGGCCACCACGTCGACGCCTTCGGCCGCGAGATTCTCGATGAGGATTTCGCTGATGGAGTCGCCGATCCAGTCAAGCTGGCGGTTCGACGAGGGATTGGAAAAAGGCAGGACGAGAAGTGTGTCGGCTTCCGGAGCAGCGGGGGCCGCAGCGCGGGCAAAGAGCAGGAAGGCGAGAACGGACAGCGGGACCAAAGATCTGCGCATCCGGCCACCCATGAGTCGTGCAGGGCGGAAGCCCCGGACAGCCGAAGGGCGGGACGCCGGCGTGCGGCGTCCCGCCCCTGGCAAAGCCTGGGAACAGGCCCGGATCAGGATCCGGACTCTTCCTCCTCGCGGCCTTCGCGCATGGCCTTGAGGCGCTCTTCGCGGCGGCGTGCGCGCTCCTCGGCGCGCGTGATGAGCTGGGCGCCGGTGAGCTGGAGGATGGCCAGCTCGGCGCCGTCGCCCTTGCGCCAGCCGACGCGGATGATCTGCGAGTAGCCGCCGTTGCGCTGCGCGAAGCGGGGCGCGATCTTGTCGAACAGCTTCTTCACGGCGGAGGGCTTCAGCAGGAAGCGCGCCGCCTGGCGGCGGGCATGCAGGGTGTCCTGCTTGCCCAGGGTGATCATCTTGTCCAGCAGCGGCTTGGCGGCTTTGGCCTTCGGGACGGTGGTGATGATGCGCTCGCCTTCGCTCTCGATGACGCTGGTGACCAGATTGCGCAACAGGGCGCGGCGGTGGCTCATGTTGCGCTTCAGTTTGAATCCTGCTCGTTTGTGCCTCATATCTCGTCTTCCTTGTCACTCCCGCGCGGGCGCGGCTTCCATCATTCGCTCAGCTCCTGCGGCTCGGCGCCGGGGGGCACCACCGGGTTGCCCGAAGGATCGAGGAGCCGGCCCTGGCTGTCGATCTTCATGCCGAACGAAAGGCCGAGTCCGGCGAGGATTTCCTTGATTTCGCTCAGCGACTTGCGGCCGAAGTTCTTGGCGCGGAGCATCTCGGCTTCGGTCTTCTGGACCAGGTCGCCGATGGTCTGGATATTGGCGTTCTTCAGGCAGTTGTAAGAACGGACGCTGAGCTCGAGCTCCTCCACCGAACGGTTGAGGATTTCGTAGATGGCGCCCGTGGGCCGCTGGACGGGCTCCTCGACGGTTTCGGGAGTCTCCTCGAAGTTGATGAAGATCGTCATGTGGTCCTTGAGGAGCTTGGCGGCCATGCCGATGGCATCCTGCGGGCTCACCGCTCCGTTGGTCCAGACCTCGAGGATCAGCTTGTCGTAATCAGTCATCTGGCCGAGGCGGGCCGCCTCGACGGTGTACTTCACCTTGCGGACCGGCGAGTGGACGCTGTCGATGGGGATGTAGCGGAGCGGCAGATCCTCGTCGAAGTTGCGGTCCCGGCTCACATAGCCGCGGCCCTTCTTCAGCCGCATTTCGATGTGAAGCGAGCCGCCGGGGCTGACAGTGGCGATGTGGATGTTGCGGTCGAGCACTTCGACGTCCGGCCCGGTTTCGATCATGCCGGAGGTGACTTCGCCGGGCTGGTCGACGTGCAGCGTGAGCGTCTTGACCGCATCGTCGGCCATCTTGAAGGGGATCTGCTTCAGGTTGAGGATGATGTCCGTGGCGTCCTCGACGACGCCCGGGATGGGGCTGAACTCGTGCTCGACGCCCTCGATGCGGACGGCGGTGATGGCCGCCCCCTCGATGGAGCTGAGCAGAATGCGCCGCAGCGCATTGCCGATGGTGGTCCCGAAACCGCGCTCATAGGGCTGGGCGGTGAACATGCCATACCTGTCGGTGAGGGTCTCGGTGTTGGCGACCAGCCGCTTGGGTTTCTGGAATCCTTTAAACATCTGCACGCTCCTGTTACTTCGAATACAGCTCGACGATCATCTGCTCTTCGAGCTTGATTTGCACCAGATCCTCGCGGGCGGGCTGCGAAAGGACCCTGGCCTTCAGGCCGTCGCGGTCCACTTCGATCCAGTTGGGCGCCGGCAGATGCGCGGTCGCTTCCAGCGAGCCGAGGATGGCGGGGTTCTTGCGGCTCTTTTCGCGGACTTCCACGACGTCGCCGGGGCGCAGCAGGTAGGACGGGATGTCCACCTTGCGGCCGTTGACGGCGATGTGGCCGTGGCGCACGAGCTGCCGCGCCATGGCGCGCGAAGCACCGAAGCCGGCGCGGAAGACGACGTTGTCCAGGCGGCGCTCCAGCATGTTCAGCAGCGTGGCGCCGGTGACGCCCTTCATCCGCGACGCCTTCTCAAACAGGTTGCGGAACTGGACTTCGGTGAGTCCGTAATACCGCTTCGCCTTCTGCTTCTCACGCAATTGCAGGCCGTAGCCCACGATCTTCGGGCGGCGGTCCTTGCCATGCTGTCCGGGAGGGAAATTCCGCTTTTCGATGGCGCACTTTTCGCTATAGCAGCGCGCGCCTTTCAGGAACAGTTTCATGCCTTCGCGTCTGCACAGACGGCAGACCGGACCAGTGTAACGAGCCAAATTCGACCTCCTTCGTTCACAGAACCGAGGTGCAGTTTACGGCAGCCGGGGAGGCTGCTTTCGTCCTGCTTTTCTCAAGGCGGCCCCGAAGCCGCCTTCGGACGCCTCAGCGCCCTTTGCTGATGAACCCCCGGGGACGGCCGGCCCTGAAGCCGCGTCCCGCCCCCGGAATCCTTCGGCGGACGTCAGACGCGGCGCCGCTTCGGCGGCCGGCACCCGTTGTGGGGGATGGGCGTGACGTCCTTGATCGCCTTCACTTCCATGCCGGCGGTGGCCAGGGCGCGGATGGCGGACTCGCGGCCCGAGCCCGGCCCGGCCACGCGCACTTCCACCTGCCGCATGCCAGCTTCCTTGGCCTTGGTGGCGGCGGTGATGGACGCCTGCTGCGCGGCGAAGGGCGTGCCCTTGCGCGAGCCGCGGAAGCCAAGCGAGCCGGCGCTCGACCAGGCGACGGTGTTGCCCGCCGGGTCGGTGAAAGTGACGATCGTGTTGTTGAACGTGGCCTGGATGTGGCAGATGCCCACCGGCACGTTCTTCTTTTCCTTCTTCTTGAAGCTCTTCTTCTTGCCAGCCTTGGGTTGCTGCTTCGCCATCTGAGTCGGTGTTCTCCCTCGCGAGTCTTACTTGCCGGCCTTCTTCTTGTTGGCGATGGTGCCGCGGCGCGGTCCCTTGCGGGTGCGCGCGTTGGTGTGGGTGCGCTGGCCGCGCACCGGCAGCCCGCGGCGGTGGCGCAGCCCGCGGTAGGAGCCCATTTCGATGAGCCGCTTGATGCTCATCGAAACCTCCTTGCGCAGATCGCCCTCGACGGCGCCTTCCTCTTCAATGATCTGGCGGAGGCGGGTCACCTCCTCTTCGCTCAGCTCGCCGATCTTCTTGTTGAAGTCGATGCCCGCGCGGTACAGGATCGACTGGGCGCGGCTGCGCCCGATGCCGTAGATGTAAGTGAGCCCGATCTCGGCCCGCTTCCGGGCCGGAAGATCCACGCCTGCAATTCGAGCCATACGTCCTGCCTCCTGCTAGCCCTGCCGCTGCTTGTGCTTGGGGTTCTTGCAGATCACCCGCACGACGCCGTGCCGGTGGATGATCTTGCATTTGTCACAGATTTTCTTGACCGATGCCCGGACTTTCATGAGATGCCTCTGATTCCGAAACCTTCCTCGCCGCGCTCACTGTCGCGGCAGAACCTTCACCACGCGGCCCCGGCTGGGATCGGAAGCCGAAAGCTCGACTTCGACGCGGTCCCTCAGCCGCAGCCGCTCAAAACCCCGCTTCACCGCGGGCGCCAGATGGGCGATCACCACGCGGTGGTCTGCCAGCCTGACCCTGTAGGTCAGCGCCGGCAGGATCTCGATCACTTCGCCGCCGGCGGCCTCCACGGGCCGCCCGCTTCCCTGCTCTCCGGTCACGGCCGCGTCAGCACCCACGGGCCGTTGGACGTGACGGCGACGGTGTGTTCGAAGTGGGCGGCATAGCTGCCGTCCCGGGTCACCGCCGTCCAGCGGTCGTCGAGAATCTTCGTCTCCGGCCGGCCGGCGTTCACCATCGGCTCGATGGCGAGCACCATGCCTTCCTTGAGGCGCGGATTCTCGTTGCGCCGGTCCACGTAATTGGGCACCTGCGGCTCCTCGTGAAGCGAGGCGCCGATGCCGTGGCCCACAAACTCCCGCACCACGGAAAACCCGTTCTGCGTCACGTGCCGCTCGATGGCGCCGCAGACGTCGAACAGGCGGTTGCCCGCCTTCATCTGCGCAATGGCCAGCTCGAGCGCCTCCTCCGTCACCTGGAGCAGCCGCTGCGTCTCTTCACTGACCTTGCCCACCGGCACGGTGATCGCGGAGTCTCCGTAGTAGCCGTCAACGGCGACGCCGGTATCGATGGAGACAATGTCGCCTTCCTTCAGCACCCGCTTCGCCGACGGCATGCCATGCACCACTTCCTCATTCACCGACGTGCACAGGACGAACGGATACCGTCCGCCGGCCGCCGGCACGTAATATCCCTTGAAAGCAGGCTTTGCACCTGCCTCTTTGATCATCCGCTCCGCCTCGGCTTCCAGGTCGAGCGTGGTGATGCCGGGCTGCACCATCTGCTTCAGCCGCTGGAGGATCTGATGGACAATCAGACCCGCCCTGCGCATCTTCTCCAGCTCAGCCGGGCTCTTCCGGATGATCATTTCAGTCTCAGCAATCCCCGGATCCTGTCAAAGATCTCTTCGGGGGTTCCGTCGCTGCCGTCCACTTCGAACAGGAGGCCGCCCTTGCCGGCGTAATAATCCAGCAAAGGACGCGTCAACCGCTCGTAAGCTTCCAGCCGCTCCCGGATCACCGACTCCCTGTCATCGTCGCGGACCACAAGGCGCGCTCCGTCCCGGTCGCAAACATCAGGCTGGCGGGGTGGATTCGACGTCAGGCTGTAGAGAGTCCCGCACACGGGGCAGACTCGCCGGCCCGCAATCCGCGCGATAACTTTAGTGTAATCCACCTTCAAGTGAATTACCAAATCCCGGTAGCCGCGCTCGCCGAGCAGCCGGTCGAGCTCAGCCGCCTGCGGCAGCGTCCGCGGATATCCGTCCAGGATGAAGCCGCGCTGGCAGTCCGGTTCGGCGATGCGGTCGGCGACAAGCTGGTTGACCACCTCGTCCGGCACCAGGCGCCCCGCCTGCATGATGTCCTTGACGCGGAGCCCCAGCTCATCGCCGGAGGCGATGCGCTCCCGGAGCATGTCTCCGGTCGAAATGTGCGGGATGCCCAGCACCGTCTTCAGCAGCTTCGCCTGCGTCCCTTTGCCCGAACCTGGGGGTCCGAACAGGATGATCGCGGCGGGCTGCCGCCCGGGCAGGCCATCCGGCTCCCTCTGAGTCTCGTCTGCTTCCATCTGGGCCCGCGCGCGGATCAGGCCGCCGGCGGCGGCGCGACCGCGGTCCTCGACAGGGAGGACCCACCTCCTTTTTCAAACATCTAGAACGAGCTGCGCCGGCCGCGAATCCTGCCGGCGCGCGGCGTAAATCCGTCGTAGTGGCGCATGATGAGCTGCGCCTCGATCTGGTTCACCGTGTCCATCGCCACGCCCACCACGATCAGAAGGGACGTGCCGCCGAAATAGAACGTGACCCCGAGCCCGTCCAGCAGCCAGCGCGGGAAGTGGGCGTCAATCCAGTTGCCGAGCGCCGCCGGCGGCAGGTGTTGCAGCTTGAGTCCGCCGATCATGATTTCCGGAATCAGCGCCAGCACCGCCAGGTAGAGGCCGCCCACGACGGTGATGCGGGTCAGGATCCGGTTGATGTATTCCGCCGTGTTGCGCCCGGGGCGGATGCCCGGAATGAAGCCGCCGTACTTGCGCATGTTGTCGGCCGCTTCGTTGGGGTTGAAGATGATGCTGACGTAGAAGAACGAGAAGAAGATGATCAGCGCAATGAACAGCAGCACGTAGAGCGGCTCGCCGGGCCGCAGCGCGCTCAGCATGCCGGTGAGCCACCGGCTGTTGGCGACGAACGGCAGTCCCTGGAGCGTAGCCGGGAATGCCAGGAGCGAGGAGGCGAAGATGATCGGGATGACGCCGCCCGCGTTCACCTTCAGCGGCATGTGCGTCGACTGGCCGCCCATCATGCGCCGGCCGACCACGCGCTTGGCATACTGCACTGGGATGCGGCGCTCGCCGCGCTCCACCAGCACGATGAACGCCACGACCAGCACCATCATCGCGAGAATGATGATGAGCTGAAGGGGATTCCAGACGTTGGTGACGAACGTGTTCTGGTAGATGTTGGCCACGGCGGCGGGCAGGCCGGCGACGATGCCCGCGAAGATGATCAGCGACATGCCGTTGCCGACGCCGCGCTCGGTGATCTGCTCGCCCAGCCACATGATGAAGGCGGTGCCCGTGGTCAGCGTGATCATCGTGAGCACGACGAAGCCGAAGCCCGGGTTGAGCACGAAGTCGCCCTGCCGCTGGAGCGCGGTGGCGATGAACATCGACTGCATCAGCGACAGGCCGACGGTGAGATAGCGGGTCCACTGCGTGATCTTGCGCCGTCCGAGCTCGCCCTCCTTCTGAAGCTTCTCGAGCGTCGGAATGACCACAGTGAGAAGCTGGAGCACGATCGACGCGGTGATGTAGGGCATGATGCCCAGCGCGAAGATCGTCAGCCGGCGGAACTGACCGCCGCTGAACAGATCGAGGAACCCGAACAGCGTGCCCTGGTTGCGGCGGAAGAACTCCTCGAACCGGATGGCGTCGACGCCGGGGATCGGGATGGCCGCCCCGAGCCGGTATACCGCAAGCAGGCCGAGCGTGAACAGGACCCGCTGGCGCAGATCCGGGATCCGGAACACATTGGCCAGAGCTTCGAAGAATTTCTGCATGGCTTGCCCGTCTTCTGCCCCGCGGCGCAGCGGCGCGCCCGCCGCGGCCTACTTCTTCTTTTTCTTCGCGCCTTCTTCCTTCGGCTTCGGGCCGCGCTTCGGAACTCCGAGCGCGGTAGCGGTGCCACCGGCGGCCTGAATCTTCTGAAGCGCCGACTCGGAGAACAGGTGCGCCGTCACCGAGATCTTCCGCGTCAGCTCGCCGTTGCCGAGCACCTTGAGCCCGTCGCCGAGCTTGCGGATCACGCCCTGCTCGAGCAGCGACTCGGGCGTGAAGGTGTCGCCGGGAAGCTTGTCGAGCTGGCCGACGTTGACGATCGCGAACTCTTTCCGGAAGAGGGCATTGGAGAAGCCGCGCTTGGGCAGGCGGCGGTGCAGGGGCATCTGGCCGCCTTCGAAACCGCGCAGATGCCCGTAGCCGGTGATCGACTTCTGCCCCTTCATGCCGCGGCCGGCGGTCTTGCCCCGGCCCGAGCCCATGCCGCGGCCCACGCGGCGCTGCTGCTTGACCTGGCCTTTCGGCGGCTTTAGGTTGCTGAGATTCATGCCGATTTCCTTTCTGGCGCGCCTTCGCCGACGAACTCCAGATAGAGGGGCGCCTTGGCCACCATGCCGCGGAAGGCGGGCGTGTCCGGCTTCTCGACGACCTGGTTCAGCTTGCGGAGCCCCAGCGCGCGGACAATCTTCTTATGGCTCGCGTGAGCGCCGATGGTGCTGCGCTTGAGCCGGATTTTCACAGTCGCCTCTGCCATATCACAGATTCTCCGGGTTGATGCCGCGCAGCGCGGCCACCTCCGCCTTGCTGCGGAGCTGGTCGAGCGCGTCGATGGTCGCCTTGACCACGTTGTGGGGGTTGGTGGTGCCGAGCGACTTGGTGAGCACGTTGGCGATGCCGGCGGCCTCGACCACGGCGCGCACGGGGCCGCCGGCGATGACGCCGGTGCCCTCCGGCGCGGGCTTCAGCAGCACCGCGCCCGAGCCGAAGCGGCCGAGCACCAGGTGCGGAATGGTCGTGCCGAGCGTGTTCACCTGCCGCAGGTTCTTCTTGGCGGCCTCGATCGCCTTCTTGATGGCGGCGGGCACTTCCTTGGCCTTGCCCTTGCCGTAACCCACGACCTTCTGCTCGGGGTCGCCGACGACGACGAGCGCCGAAAAGCTCAGGTTCTTGCCGCCCTTCACCACCTTGGTGACGCGGTTGATGCTCACCACCTGCTCTTTCAGGTTGAGCGTCTTCGGGTCGATGCGTCTTGCGCGATTCGGTGTCATGTCAGAACTCCAGTCCCGCTTCCCGGGCGGCATCCGCCAGCGCCTTCACCCGGCCGTGGTAGAGGTAGCCGCCGCGGTCGAACACCACGCGGGTGATGCCCCTGGCGCGGGCGCGCTCGGCGATAAGCCGGCCGATCTCGCGCGCGCCGGCGACGTTGCCGCCGTTGACGCTGGCGCCTTTCTCGTTGCTCGAGGCGGCCACGAGCGTCCGTCCGGCCCGGTCGTCGATGATCTGCGCGTAGATGTGCTTCAGGCTGCGGAAAACGGCCAGCCGCGGCCGCTCCGGCGTGCCCTTCACTTTCCGCCGGATGCGCACATGGATCCGCCGGCGGCGTGCGTCTTTGTCGAATGGGCGCTTCATAGCTTCACCTCACCCCCGCCATTACTTGCCGCCCGCGCCGGTCTTGCCGACCTTCTTGCGCAGGACTTCGCCGGTGTAGCGGATGCCCTTCTGCTTGTAGGGCTCCGGCGGACGCAGGCTGCGGATGTTGGCCGCCACCTGGCCCAGAAGCTGCTTGTCGATGCCGCTCAGCACGAGGTGGGTGTTCTTGTCCACCTTGCATTCGACGCCCGGCGGCAGCATGAACTCGATCGGGTGCGAGTAGCCGAGGTAGAACGTGATGACGTTGGGCGCCTTCATTTCGGCGCGGTAGCCGATGCCGACGATGTCGAGCTCTCGCGTGAAGCCCTGGCTGACGCCGGTGACGGCGTTGGCCGCCAGCGCGCGGGTCAGGCCGTGCAATGCGGCGAACTCGTCGCCGTCGCGCTTGACTTCGAGGAACCCGTCGTTCTTCTCCACCCGGATGCCTTTCGGCACGGGCACGGCGAGCCTGCCCTTCGGGCCTTCGACGAGGAGCTGCTCGCCGATCTGCACCTTCACCCCCGGCGGCAGCGGGATCGGTTTCTTTCCTACTCGTGACATTGTTGACTCCAGTCCGCTTTCCAGGAAACCTGTGGATTTCCAGACCTGAATTCCGTCCGCGTCAGTACACCCGGCACAGCAGCTCGCCGCCCACGTTCTGTTTGCGGGCTTCCTTGCCGGTCATCACCCCTTTCGGGGTGGTCAGGATGCTGATGCCAAGGCCGCCGAGAACCTTCGGGATCTCGCGGCTGCCGACGTAGACGCGGCAGCCCGGCTTGGAGACGCGCTCGAGGCTGGTGATGGCCGGCTGGCCCGTCTCGCTGTACTTGAGGTAGACGCGGATGGCCTTGTGGCTGCCTTCGTCGACGATCTTGTAGTTCAGGATGTAGCCTTCATCCTTGAGAATCCGGGCGATCTCCAGCTTGAGCTTCGAAGCCGGCACATCCACCTTGGGAAAACGGGCCTTCAGGCCGTTGCGGATGCGCGTCAGCATGTCGGCGATGGGATCGGAAACCATATCGGAGAACTCTTCCTCTTCACTTCTTCTGCATTGCCACGGTTTGGCGTGCTCAGCGGGGCGGCCTGCCGCGCGCTGCTGCGCCAGAATCCAACGCTGCTACCAGCTCGCCTTGGTCACGCCGGGAATCTCGCCCGCCAGCGCCAGTTGCCGGAAGCAGATGCGGCAGAGCTGGAACTTCCGCAGGAAGCCCCGCGGACGGCCGCAGCGGCGGCAGCGGTTGCGGTGCCGCACGGCGATCTTCGGGGTCTTCTTGCCGGAGGCCTTGTCGCGCTGGATCTTCTCTTCCAGCTTGCGGTCCCGGGCAATCTTTGCGATCGTCGCCATTTCCTTCTCCGTTTCTCCTGGACTGCGCCCCGGCTCAGTTCTGCCGGAACGGCATGCCGAGATGCTTCAGCAGCGCCAGCGCCTCGGCGTCGGTCTTCGCGGTGGTGGTGATGCAGATGTTCATGCCCTTCACCTTCTCCACCTTCTCGTAAGAAATCTCCGGGAAGATGAACTGGTCGCGGACGCCCAGGGTGTAGTTGCCGCGGCCGTCGAAGCTCCGGGTGCTGAGGCCGCGGAAGTCGCGCACGCGCGGCAGCGCCACGTTCATCAGGCGGTCGAGGAACTCGTACATCCGGTCGCCGCGCAGCGTCACCATGCAGCCGATCGACATGCCCTCGCGCAGCTTGAACGCGGCGACGGACTTGCGGGCCCGGGTCACCACCGGCTTCTGCCCGGTGATCTGCGCCAGCTCCTGCACGGCGCCGTCCATCAGCTTCGGGTTCTGCGTGGCTTCGCCGAGGCCGATGTTGATGGTGACCTTCTCGAGCTTCGGCACCGACATCACGTTCTTGTAGCCGAACTCCTTCATCAGCGCCGGAACCACCGTCTTCTGGTAGTGCTCCCTGAGTCTCGCCTTCATTGCTTCTTCCTCTCGTCCGTTTCCCCGGCCTGGCTTACTTCTTGTCGAGGATCTCGCCGGTCTTCACCGCCACGCGCACGCGGCGGGGCTTGCCGCCCACCATTTCGGTGCGCGTGCCGATGCGCGACGTCTTGCCGTCGCTCGTCAGGATCATCACGTTGGAGACGTGGATGGGGCTCTCGCGCTCGGCGATGCCTCCCTTGATGCCGCGCGCCGGGTTGGGCCGCACGTGCTTCTTCACCATCATCACGCCCTCGACCAGGATGCGGCCGGTCTCGCGGTTGACCTCGAGCACGCGGCCGACCTTGCCCTTGTCGCGGCCCGCGATCACCTTCACCATGTCGTTCTTGCGGATGCGGATCCGCAGGGGCTTCTTCTTGTCGTGGCTCTTGGCCAGCCGGCTCGGCATGTCAGATCACCTCCGGGGCGAGCGATACGATCTTCATGAAGCGCTTGTCGCGCAGTTCGCGGGCGACGGGGCCGAAGACGCGCGTCCCGATCGGCTCGCCAAGGTCGTTGACGAGCACGGCGGCGTTGGAGTCGAAGCGGATGTAGGTGCCGTCCTTGCGGCGGGTCTCCTTGCGCATCCGCACGATGACGCACTTGACCACCTTGCCCTTCTTGATGTTGGAGTCGGGCGCGGCCTCCTTGACGCTGGCCGTGACGATGTCGCCGAGGCCCGCCTGGAGGCCCTTGTCGCCGCCGCGCGGCAGGATGCACATCAGCTTGCGGGCGCCGCTGTTGTCGGCGACCTCGAGCATCGTTCTCATTCCGATCATGGCAGTGTCCTCGTCCTTCGGCTAAAAACTTCTGGCAGGGCGCCTCACTGCTCCAGCTCGACCTGCGGGACGCTGGTGTCCGCCGCGCGGCGGATCACTTCGGCCAGCGTCCAGCGCTTCAGCCGGCTCAGCGGGCGGCTCTCCACAATGCGCACCACGTCGCCGAGCTTCGCCGTTCCCTGCTCATCGTGCGCGTAAAACTTCTTGCGCCGCGTCACGATCCGCTTGTAAAGCGGGTGCGGGACGCGCCGCGTGACCTCGACGACGATCGTCT
This sequence comes from Bryobacteraceae bacterium, assembly GCA_025056865.1. GTDB lineage: Bacteria > Acidobacteriota > Terriglobia > Bryobacterales > Bryobacteraceae > JANWVO01. The sequence continues at coordinate 5,342 of JANWVO010000060.1, read as the reverse complement.
TGGCCATCTTCGTCGAGACCACCTGGCCCACTTTCTCGGTCCTGCGCTTCACGGGTGTTTCCGCCATGGTTCTACTTCGCCTCCGCTGCCTTGAGCTCCCGCTCGCGCCGCACGGTGAGGATGCGGGCCTTGTCCTTCCGCAGTTCGCGGTACTTCTTCAGACCGTCCATCTGGCCCAGCGACATCTGGAGGCGCAGGTGGAAGATCTGCTCGTCGATTTCCCGGAGCTTGAGCTCCAGCTCTTTCGGATCCAGCTCTCGAAACTTGTCGGCCTTCATGACTTCATCCCGTTCTGCCCGCCGCTTCAGGCGTCGGTCTCCTGGCGGACGACGAATTTGGTCCGCACCGGCAGCTTCATCGCCGCCAGGCGCATGGCTTCGGCGGCCGTCTCCTGCGGCACGCCCTCCATCTCAAACAGAATCTTGCCGGGGCGCACGACGCACACCCAGTCCTCGGGCGCGCCCTTGCCCTTGCCCATACGGGTCTCGGCCGGCTTCTTGGTGATCGGCTTGTCCGGGAAGACCCGGATCCAGATCTTGCCGCCGCGCTTGACAAAGCGCGTCATCGCAATGCGCGCGGCCTCGATCTGGCGGCCGCTGACCCAGGCCGGGCCGAGCGCCTTCAGGCCGAATTCGCCGAACGCAATGGTGGAGCCGCGCCACGCCTTGCCCTTGCGGCGCCCGCGCTGCTGCTTGCGGTACTTGACTTTCTTCGGCATCAACATGGGTCGTCTTCTCCCTGTCTCGGTTCTCGCGGCTCAGTCTCAGGCCCCGCTCGAAGGCTCTTCGGGCGCGGGCGGCGGAACGGATTCCTCGGTCCATGCCGGAGCGGCCGGCTCGGCCGCCACAGGCGGAGGCGGCAGCGGCGGGGCGGCCTGCGCCGCCGGAGCGCGCTCCGGCCGCGGCTCGCGCCGTTCGCGGCGCTCCGGCCGCGGATTGCGGCGCGGCTCGTCGGTGCGCGCGCGGCGCGTGAAGCCGTCGGTCGGCACCTCGCCCTTGTACACCCACACCTTGATCCCGATGACGCCGTAGGTCGTGTAGGCCTCGGCGAAGCCGTAGTCGATGTCGGCCCTCAGCGTATGCAGCGGGAGCTGCCCCTGGAGATACCACTCGCTGCGGGCGATTTCGGCGCCGTTCAGGCGGCCCGAAACACGCACCTTGATGCCCTTGCAGCCGAAACGCTGGGCGCTTTCCACCGCCTTGCGCATGGCGCGGCGGAAGGCGATGCGCTTTTCGAGCTGGAGCGCGATCGACTCGGCCACCAATTGCGCGTCCATCTCCGGCTTGTGCACTTCCTGGATGTCGATGAAGACTTCGCGCCGGGTCTTCTGCGCCAGCTCCTGCTTCAGCTTCTCGATCTCGGCGCCCTTGCGGCCAATGATGATGCCGGGCCGCGAGGTGTGGATCGTGATGCGCAGCTTGCTGCCCCCGGGCCGCTCGACCTCGACGGCGCTGACGCCGGCGGCCTTCAGCCGCTCCTTCAGCATCTCCTTCAGCTCGAGGTCCTCGTGCAGGAGCTTGGCATAGTCCTGCGTGGCGAACCAGCGCGACCGCCAGTTCTTGGTGATCCCGAGCCGGAACCCGTATGGATGGACTTTCTGACCCATGTGCCTCTCTCTCCGCCTATTGCTCCTGCGCGGCAGCGCCCTTCGGGCCCACCTTCACCACGATGTGCGACATCCGCCGCTGGTAGCGGTAGGCGCGGCCCATCGGCGCCGGACGGATGCGCTTCAGGCGCGGCCCCTCGTTGACGTAGCACTCGACGATGTAGAGGCTGTCGACGTCGACGTCGGGGTCGCGGTTCTCCGCGTTGGCGATGGCCGAGCGCAGCACCTTTTCGATCATCGGCGCCACGCGCTTGTTGGTCGTCCGCAAAATCGTGATGGCGTCGCCCGCCTTCTGGCCGCGGATCAGGTCGATGACGAGCCGCGCCTTCTGCGGCGACGTCCTCACCATTCTCGCTTCGGCTTTCGCAATCATCTGGCTTCTTCCTTTCGCTCCCTCAGGCCGCCGGCATCAGCCCTTGCCCGACTTGTCCCCTTTGTTGGCGTGGCCCTTGAACGTCCGCGTCGGCGAAAACTCGCCCAGCTTGTGGCCAACCATCTGCTCGGTGATGTAGACCGGGATGAACTTCTTGCCGTTGTGCACGGCCAGCGTGTGCCCGACGAACTCCGGCAGGATCGTCGAGCGGCGCGACCAGGTGCGGATCACCTTCTTTTCGTTCTTCGCGTTCATCTCCTGGATCTTCTCCAGCAGATGCGCGTCGGTGAACGGCCCTTTTTTCAGTGAACGGCCCATCGTCTCTCTGCCTCTTTCCCGTTACTTCGACTTGGACCGCGGCGTCACGATGAAGCGGTCCGTGCGTTTGTTGTTCCGCGTCTTGTAGCCGCGGGTCGGCTGGCCCCACGGGGTGACCGGATGGCGGCCGCCCGAAGTGCGGCCCTCGCCGCCGCCGTGCGGGTGGTCGACGGGGTTCATCGACACGCCGCGGTTGTGCGGCCGGCGGCCCTTCCAGCGGCTGCGTCCCGCCTTGCCGAGCGACTCGTTCTCATGGTCGAGGTTGCCCACCTGGCCCACCGTGGCGTAGCACTTCACGCTCACCTTGCGGACCTCGCCGCTCGGCAGCTTCACGAGCGCCCATTCGCCTTCCTTCGAGACGAGCTGCGCGGCGGCGCCGGCCGAGCGCACCATCTGCCCGCCCTTGCCCGGGCGCAGCTCGATGTTGTGGATCGTCGTGCCCGCCGGAATGTTCTCAAGCGGCAGCGCATTGCCGGGCCGGATGTCGGCCTGCGGCCCGCTCACCACGGTCTGGCCCACCGAGAGGCCCACCGGCGCCAGAATGTAGCGCTTCTCGCCGTCTGCGTAGTGCAGCAGCGCGATGCGGGCCGAGCGGTTCGGGTCGTACTCGATGGCGGCCACGCGCGCCGGAACGCCGGTCTTGTCGCGGCGGAAGTCGATGATCCGGTAGCGGCGCTTGTGCCCGCCGCCGCGGAACCAGATCGTGATCTGCCCCTTGTTGTTGCGGCCGCCCGAACGCGTCTTGCCTTCAACGAGGCTCTTCTCCGGGCGGTCCTTGGTGATGTCGTCGCGCGTGACGACGGTCATGAACCGCCGCGACGGGGTGACGGGCTTGTAAGACTTGATCGGCATCTCGGCTCTCCCTTACAGCTCCGCGAACTCGGGCATCTTCTCGCCCGCCTTCAGGCGGACATAGGCTTTCTTCCAGTCCGAGGTGTAGCCGGCGTAACGGCCGCGCCGCCGCAGCTTGCCTTCGAACGTCGCCGTGCGGACGTCCTCGACCTTCACCTTGAAGAGCTTCTCGACGGCGTTCTTGATGTCGGTCTTCGTCGCGTCCAGCTTCACCTGGAAGCAGAGCGTGCGCTCGGCCTCCTTCTTGCCCACGGCCTTCTCCGTGATGATCGGGCGGAGGATCACATCGTAGAGGTTCATTGCGCCAACGCCTCCGACAGCTTCTTCGCGGCTGCCTCGCTCATCAGCACCGTCTTGTGCGCCAGCAGGTCGTAGGTGGTCACGTCCCTGGTGGCCACCAGCTTCACGCCCGGCAGGTTGCGGCTGCCAAGCTCGAGGTTGCGGTTCGGCTCATTGGTGTTGACCAGCAGGACGGTGCGGTCGGCCTGGAGGTTCTTCAGCACCTCGGCCATCGTGCGGGTCTTGTGGTCGGCCAGCGTCCAGCCCGCGACCACCTTGAGCTCGCCGTCGCGCAGCTTGGCCGACAGCGCCGAGCGCAGCGCGCCGAGCACCATCTTGCGGTTCAGCCGGTAGGAGTAGTCGCGGGGCACCGGCCCGTGCACCGTGCCGCCGTGCCGCCACAGCGGCGAGCGGATGGAGCCCATGCGGGCGCGGCCCGTCCCCTTCTGCCGCCACAGCTTCTTGCCGGAGCCTTCCACCTCGCCCCGGACCTTGGTCTTGGCGGTGCCCCGGCGCAGGCCGGCCAGATAGTGGCGGACGCTCTCATAGAGCAGGTGCTCGTTGACCGGGGCGTTGAAGACCGAATCGGCCAGCTCGAGCTCGCCCACCTTGTTGTTCTTCAAGTCGAAGACGTCAACCTTCGCCATGGCAGTGTTACCTCTTTGCGCGGCGCACGATCACGTAGCCGCCGTTCGGCCCGGGCACGGCGCCCTTCACCATCAGCACGTGGTCCTCGGGATCCACGTCGATCACTTCCAGGTTGCGGACCGTCACCTGCGCGTGGCCCATGTGGCCGCCCATGCGCGTGCCAGGGAAGACGCGCGAGGGGAAGCTCGAGGCGCCGATCGAGCCGGGGGCGCGATGGAACATCGAGCCGTGGGTGGCGTCGCCGCCGCCGAAGCCGTGGCGCTTCACCACGCCCGCGAAGCCCCGGCCCTTGCTGATGCCGGTCACGTCCACCTTCTCCTTCGGCTTGAACTGGTCCACAAGAACGCGGTCGCCCGGCTTCAGGTCGCCGCTGCCGGCCTTGAGCCGGAACTCGCGCAGGATGCGCACGCCGCCCTCGAGGCCGGCCTTCTTCAGGTGGCCGCTCATCGGCTTGTTGGGCTTCTTCGCCTTCTCGATCAGGGCCAGCTGCACGGCGTCGTAGCCGTCCCGGGCCGGCGTCTTGCGCTGCACCACCACGCAGGGGCCCGCCTTCAGCAGGGTGACAGGCACCACCTGGCCGTCCGGCCGGAACACCTGGGTCATCCCGATTTTCTTGCCGATGATTCCTGGGCTCATATCCCTCAATCCCTTCAGAACTCATCCCGCCCCGCAGCCGGTCGCAGGCCGCGGCGCGTTTCAGCGCTTCCGCTTCCGCCTCGCCCTTCAGGCCGGGCAGGCGGCTTCAATTCGTTCCCTTGTGGTACGCCTTGATCTCCACATCGACGCCGGCGGGCAGATCGAGCCGGCTCAGGGCGTCCACGGTGTCCTGCGTCGGATCCAGAATGTCGATCAGCCGCTTGTGGGTCCGGATTTCAAACTGCTCGCGGGACTTCTTGTCCACGTGCGGCGAGCGGTTCACCGTGTAGACCGTGCGCTCGGTGGGCAGCGGAATGGGCCCGGCCACGCGGGCGCCGGCGCGGCGCGCCGTTTCGACAATCTCCGACGTGCTCTGGTCGAGCAGCCGGTGGTCGTAAGCCTTCAGCCTGATTCGAATTCGCTTGGTGAGCATCGTCTTCCTTATGCCGCCCGGGCCGCGGCCCGCAGGCCGCGGCCCGGGCTCGGGGCTACTCGATAATTTCGGTGACGGTGCCGGCGCCGACGGTGCGGCCGCCCTCGCGGATCGCAAACCGCAGCCCCTTGTCCATCGCCACCGGCGAGATCAGCTCCACCTCGAGCGACACGTTGTCGCCCGGCATCACCATCTGC
>JANWVO010000014.1 GCA_025056865.1 Bryobacteraceae bacterium | reverse complement strand
GGATGGGCGCGCTCCCCGATGTGCTTGGCTGGAGGAGACGTGTGAGGCAATCCGTGGAGCGCGCCCTGCTGCAAATACAGTGGGCGCCGCTGCCAGAAGTTCTCACTCGATATAATTCAGCCATGGCTCTTGCTCATCCCTCCCGGCGGACCGTCCTTCGAAGCGCGGTGCAGGCGCCGGCTGCTTTCACGGCGCTCTCCTACTCCCGGATTCTTGGCGCGAATGACCGCTTCAACCTCGGCCTGATCGGCGCAGGCGAACGCGGCCGCGGCGTCATGATGTCTTTCCTCAAGACCGGACGCGTCCAGGTCACCGCCGTCTGCGACGTGTACGCGGAGATGATCGACCGGGTGAAGTCCGTCGCTCCGGAAGCGAAGGGCTACTCCGACCACCGGCAGCTTCTGGAGCAGAAGGACGTCGACATCGTGCTCAACGCGACGCCAGACCACTGGCACGCCGCCACCACCATCGACGCGCTCAACGCCGGCAAGGACGTCTACGTCGAGAAGCCGCTCACGCTGAAGATCGAGGAAGGGCCTGCCATCGTCAAGGCGGCGCGCGTCAACGAACGCGTCTGCCAGGTGGGCCTTCAGCAGCGCTCCGGCGCGCACTACATCGAAGCCAAGCAGAAATACATCGACTCCGGCGCGCTCGGCAGGATCACGCTCATCCGCACCTGGTGGCATGGCAACATGTACCACCTTCGCCGCGCGCCCGACCGTCTGAAAGAGAAGCCCTCCAACCTCGACTGGGCGCGGTTCCTCGGCCCGGTCAAGTGGCGCGACTGGGATCCGCAGCAGTTCTGGAACTGGCGCGCCTACCTCGATTTCGGCGGCGGCCAGGTCACTGACCTGTTCACCCACTGGATCGATGTCGTCCACATGTTCATGGGCAACGACTCGCCCACTTCGGGCGTCGCCGCCGGGGGCGTCTACCATTACAAGGACGGCCGCACCGCGCCGGACACCATCAACGTGCTGCTCGAGTATGGCGGCCAGTACACGGTCACTTTCGAAGCGACGCTCGCCCCGGGCATCCGCGGCTACGGCATCGAGTTCTGCGGCACGCAGGGCAAGCTGTTCATCGACCGCGCCCGCTACGAATTCCTGGCCGCAGAGAAGGGAGCCAAGCCGGTCGAGGTGAAGGGTCCCGACTACGACTTCACGCTCGATCACGTGAAGAACTTCCTCGACTGCTGCGTGTCGCGCAAGCGCCCCAACTGCGACGTCTACGACGGGCACCGCTCCGCGATGGCTTCGCATCTCGGCAACATCAGCTACGTGCAGAAGCGCCGCCTGAACTTCGACCCGCTGCGGGAGGAAATCCTGCCGCTCTGAGCCCTGAGGCCGGAAAATCGCGCGCGCCTGTGACCCCGGCCCGGCCCGTGCGTATTCATCGTGCGGAAACTGAGGTTCCGCACGATGAAGAAGATCTGCCTGACGCTCGCATTCCTTGCTGCCAGCCTGGTTGACGCCCAGACGCAGCGCCTGGACCAGCCGCCGCCCGCGCCGGCGAAGGCGCTGCTGCCGCCTGCGGCTGCTGCCGCCGCCGCCGCGATGGACGCCGTGGACGCCGAACAGCCCCGCGCGCGCTTCCACGGGCTGCTCCAGAAGCACCCGCCCGCCGTGCGGCGCATCCTGGCGCTCGATCCCACGCTCATGTCCAGCCAGTCCTACCTGGCCTTTTGCCCCGATCTGGCCGCCTTCCTGGCGGCGCACCCGGTGATCGCCAGAAACCTTTCGCATTACGTCGGCAGCGGAGATGAGCCGCCGCGCGGCGCGGAGGAGCGGATGGTGGAGCTCTCGTCGGACGTGCTGGCCGGGCCGCCGTGCTCACCGGCCTGGGCCTGGCAGCGAGCCTGATCGCCCGGCTGGTGCGCACGTTCATCGACTACCGCCGCTGGAGCCGCGTGGCGCGCGTGCAGGCGGAGGTCCACGCCAAGATCCCGGACCGGCTGGCCTCGAACGAAGACCTGCTCGCCGACATCCATTCGCCTGCGGGGCAGAAGTTCCTCGAATCGGCGCCCATCCATCTCGAGTCAGGCGGCCGGCCGGTGGCTGCTCCGCTCGGCCGCATCCTCTGGGCCGTGCAGGGCGGCATCGTGATGAGGGCTGCCGGCGCGGGCCTGCTGTTCATCAGCACGCGCGTGGACCCGCTCGCCGCGCAGCCGTTGCATACCTTCGGGACTCTCGCCCTCGCCCCCGGCGCGGGCTTCCTCCTGTCGGCGGTAGCCGCTTTTGCGATCTCGCGCCGCCCGCCGGCGATGCAAGGCAGTAGGAGGGACAGGCGTAGTCCGGCCAGGAGGCACGGCAGCGCGTGTCGAACGGTGACACATTTCCGCACTGCGTCCCCGCCGCAGCCGGCCTGGCGCGGGAGGCCGTGATGGACGAGGAGTCTTTCCGGATCCTCTACGAGCGGCACGCGCGCGGCCTGTGGGCCTTTCTTCTGCGGATGACGAACCACCGGGCGCTGGCCGAGGATCCGCTTCAGGAAACCTCTTACCGCCTCCTTCGCGCAGGCTCCTCCCATGCGGGGGAATCCCACGCGAAGAACGCGCTGTTCCGGATCGCCGCCAATCTGGCCCGGGACGCACACCGCCGCAGGCGGTTCCGGCTGCCCTCCCTGAAGCCGGAGGCGGATGCCGCATCAGCTTCGGATCCGGGCAACGGCCCCTGCAAGGCGCGCGCCGATGTGGCGCGCGCCCTCGGCGGGCTGAAGCCGCGCGACCGCATCCTGCTCTGGCTCGCGTATGCCGAGGGGCCACGCACGAGGAGAGCGCCGCAGCGCTCGGAGTGCGCTTGTCAGGCGTCAAATCGATGCTCGCGCGGGCCGGGGCCAGACTGGCCGCGCTGCTGTCGCCGGCGCCGCGCAGACAGGAGTCATGACCATGCAGAGTTGCCGTTTTGAAGAGGACGTGCTTGCAGCCCTTGCGGCCGCCCGCCGTGGCGCGCAGGCGCCTGCGGATCTTCGCCAACACCTGAACCGGTGCCCGGCGTGCGCGCAAACAGCAGCCCTGGCCGCGGCGTTGGGCCGCGAGCGCGACCGCCTGGCCGGATTTGCGCCGTGCCCGGATCCTGGCCTCGTGTGGCGGCGGCTTCAGCGCAGGGCATGGAATGAGGCGGCGGCTGCCGCAGGCCGTCCCATCCCTGCGATGCGGGTTCTCGCCCCGCTGCGGCCGCCGGCGTCGCCGGCGCCTGCTACGGAGCCGCTTCAGGCTGGTTTCAGGCCGCATTGCGCCGGGCCGCGCACTGGATGGCGTCTTTGCTGGAGGTCTCCTTCACTCCCTTTGCTGCGGCTCAGCCGTTCTGGATCGCGGCAGCCTTCGCAGCCGGGGCGCTTCTGATCGGCCTCCCCACAGCCTTCTGGCTCGCCCTGGTCTCCGGGCGGCGCTGAGCCGCCGCATTCCGGCAGGGCCGCCGCCAGCGGCAGTGCCAATGTGGGTTCGCCATGAAGTACCGGATCTTCCCGCCCGTTTCCGCAACGCTTCTGGCGGCCTTCCTGCCGCTGGCCGCTGACCCGCTGGACGACGCGATACTCCGGCACCGCACCGGCGTGCTCGTCATCCGCACAGCGCCGGGCACCGAAGTCACGGTGGAACAGCTCCGCCATGAGTTCTGGTTCGGGGCCACCATCGCCACCGGCATCTTCAACGGGCGCATCCCCGCCGAAGATGCAGCCCGGTGGAAAGAGGTGTTCCTCAGCCACTTCAACGCAGGCGTCATCGAAGCCGCATTCAAATGGCACGAAATGGAAAAAGAGCGGGGCAAGGTCGACTACTCCATCGTCGACTCGATGCTCGAGTGGGCCTCCGCCAACGGCATCCCCGTCCGCGGCCACTGCATCTTCTGGGGCATTCCGCGCTACGTGCCCGAGTGGCTGAAGCCGCTGGGCGACGCCCCGCTGCGGCTCGCCGTCCGGCAGCGGGCGCGCTCCATCGCCGCCCGCTACCGGGGGCAGTTTGCCGAATACGACCTCAACAACGAGATGATCCACGGCAACTGGTTCGAGGAGAGGCTCGGGCCCGAAATCACCCGCGACATGGCGCGGTGGGTGAAGGAAGCCGACCCGGAGGCGGTGCTCTTCTTCAACGACTATGACATCACCACGGGCCGGCGCCTGGACGATTACGTCAAACATATCCGCACGGTTCTGTCGTCCGGCGCGCCCATGGACGGCATCGGCGTGCAGGGCCATCTCCACGGCGACTCTTTCGACGAGGCCGAGCTTCGCCGCGCCCTCGACACGCTCGCCGGGCTGAGGCTGCCGGTCCGGATCACCGAATTCAACTTCCCCGGGCAGCGTTCGAAGTACTACCAGAAGCGCGACCTGCAACTCAGCCCGGAGGAAGAGGCCGCCAAAGCGGACGCCCTGCGGCGCTTCTTCCGCATCTGTTTCGCGCACCCGGCCGTGACGGGCATCCTCATGTGGGGCTTCTGGGAGGGCGCCAACTGGATTCCGCAGTCCTCGCTGTACCGGCGCGACTGGACTCCAACGCCGGCCGCCGGGGCATACCGCAGGCTCGTCTTTGGCGAATGGTGGACCCGCGCCACGGTGAAGGCGGACTCCTCCGGCCTGGCCGCCGTAAGGGCCTTCTTCGGCACGCACCGCGTGCGCGCGGGCGGCCGGGAAGAAACGGTCGCGCTGTCCCGCCGCGAAGGAGCCAAAGGGATCGATATGCAGTGAGCCGCAGCTTCACCGCCGCGGCTGGATGCGGATCAGCTTGTTGTGGCTGGTGGCGCCGGCCACGATCTCGATCGCTTCGCGAGGCACCCCGAATTCGGCGGCAAGGAACCGGATCAGCTCCTCGTTCGCCTTGCCGCGCTCCGGCGGTGCGGCGACGCGGATCTTCCAGTCCCCGCTTTCCAGAAATCCAGCCCATTCCGTCTTCGGGCTGCGCGGCACAATGCGTACCGGGAGAGAGAGCTTGCCTTCCGCTTTCAGGCGGTCATGGAGCCGGGCGACTTCCATCTTTTCACTCGCTCCTGAACGAAACCATCTCCCCGACCCGCAGTTGCCAGCCTTCCGCCGGCGGCTGTGGCAGCCCCCGGGCGGGAACAGGCCGGCAACGCGCGTCGAAAGAAAAAGCGCGCCCTGTGTGCGCGATGCGGCACCGGCCGTTTTTCGGCACGGGCTGCCTCTCGAGATCGCGGCGCGAAAGGCACTCAAAGGCGATCTCGCCGATATCGGCCGGCGTCCTCCCTTCGGGCAGCTCCACTGCCGTGCGCACCCAGCCGTCGCGCTCGATGAAATTCTTCGCAATTCCGAGCGCCGATCCGCGCCAGATGGCCTCGCCGCGGAGCCTGTACAGGAATTGCACCGCGGCATTTTCCGTTTCCGTATGGAATTCGGCCACGAAATACCGGCGGGGATCGGCGATTTTTTCTCCATCGAACCAGGAACTGGCGGGGCGGATTTTCCCCTCGCGCTCCAGCTCTTTGCAGGCGATTTCGTAGGTGAATGGCTCGGCATCCATCATCCGTTCGCGGGACCCGGCGCCCGCCTCCGCCAGCACCGGCGCAAGCTGGAACCGCAGGCTGCCGCCGGGCCGCGCGGCGGGTTCCACCATGTTGTTGTCCGTCACCGGCTCGAGCAGCGGATGCAGGCCGAAATAGGGGCCGTCATAGGGAACGTCCTGGTGTTCGCGGGTCTGGATCAGCGTCCGGCGCGGCGCTCCGCCGGTGCCGGGCCAGACCCGGTAGACGTACTCGATGTCGGTAGTGCGCCCCCACCGGGCCATCAGGTCCCGCGTCGATGTGCCGCCGTCCTCGTTGGAGAACACGGCCGTGTATTCGATCCAGGCCCCTGTCGCGTCGCGTCCGCGCGTGGCGTAGACGAGCAGCGGCACGTCGCTGAAGCGTCCCTCGGCGTCTTTCCTAGAAAACAGCACCGGAGCCAGCCGCACTAGCTCGTCTTCCGGACTGCCCGGCTCCAGCGCGCGGATCCGCGCCTCGCCGATCACGAGATTCGAGCCCTCCGCCGAATGGCGCCCGTCGCGCGACACCGCGAGGATGTGGGCGCCCGGAGCCAGCGGGCCGAGGAAAACCCGGTAGCGGCGGGAGTCCTTTTCGCCGAAAACAAAAACATGCTGTTCCGTGTGGCCGTCCACCGTCACCGCGGCCACGGCGGCCTCGCGTCCCGGCGCCGCCCAGTCCGAGGAAGGCGAAGCGAGCTCGAGTTCGGCCACGACCTCCGCAGCTCTGTCCAGACTGAAGGGGAACGTCCGCTGCTGCGCCGCGGCGGGCATCCACAGCAGCCAGGGGATCAGCAGCGCAGCCAGTCTGGAAAGGGCCCGCAACAGCGCCTCCGTCCGCACGGGCTTGCGCAGCACGGCGCGGACCATCCCGGCCTCGTCGCAACGCTCCAGCGCCGCCGGGGAGCCAGACAGCACAACTACGGGCAACTGCGGGTGCCGCGCGGAAATCTCCCGGATCAGCCGGCGTCCGTCCTCGGCCGAAGGCAGGCGCAGGTCCATCAGCACGGCGTCGGGCGGGACCGCCGGCGGCGAAAGCAGCCCGAGCGCTTCCCCGGGCGACGCCGCTGCCGTCACGCGGTAGCCGTGCGATTCCAGCAGCAGGGCCCGGAGCCGGCGCTGCGCGCTGTCGTCTTCGATCAGGAGAACGTGCGGCATGGCGGCTTCAGCGTTCGAAGTCGATGCGCGCGATCACCAGTTGCGGCAGCACCTGGTTCCACCCGGCGGGAATGTTGTCGAACGCCAGCCGGAAAGGCCGCGTTTCCCCAGGCTGGAACGGCTTCCCTCTCACGCGCCTCACGATGGGCACGCGCTCGCGCAGGACCACCTGGCCATAGGGATCGTAGAAGACGCAGTTCAGCTCGACGATGCCAATCGTGCGCGGCCCCTTGTTCGTGATCTTGCCGGTGATCTCCACCACCGTGGTCATCATGTAGTTCTCCGCCGCCTTCATCTCGACCTCGGACAGGGCGAGATAGCCGTTGCGCACGTAGTCGCGGGCCTCTTCGGTCAGCGGCGGCGGTTCGGGCGGCTTCGGCGGCGTCCGCAGGAAAAACCACCACACAGCGGCGCCGGCCAGCACCAGCACGGCGACAATGGCGGAGTACAGCGGTAGGGAGGAATTGCCGGAACGGATCGGGAGGCTGGCGCCGGGTTCAGGTTGGAGAGCCACTGCTCATTGTCCTCCGCGAGACGGGCGGCTCAACCGGGGCGGAGCGCCCCGCCGCCGATCCCAAGGATTAGTTTGACACTGGCGCAAGGGGCTAGCCAACTCAGGCCGGAAACAGCCGGCCCTGCGCCGGCGCGGCCGTGCGCGAGATGTCGCGCACCAGCGCCCGGTACGGAATGGCGTCCCGCGAGGAAAAGCTCCTCCACTCGGCTTCCCGCGTTGAGCTGTAATACCACTGCGCCAGGATCGCGATGTGTTCGGCGCGCTCCTGCACGGGAATCCGCGGCGGCACGAGCGAAGTGAACAGGGCACGGAGGCGCGAATCCAGGCTGACCGCGGGCCCGGATGGAGCCACCGGAAAATCGATCAGGTCCAGCCACGCCCCTTCCAGCATCACGGCGATGCGCACCGCGCCGGGCGAGGGCGACGGCAGCACCGCGGCGCCGTGGAGCTGCGCCGCCGGCGCGGCCAGTTCGCCGCAGAGCGAAGCGGCCTCGCGGATGCGCAGCCAGCGCTCATGCCAGACGCGGGCCTGTTCGAAGTCGAGCGCCTCGCTCGCCCGGTCGCGCGCCGCCGCGACGGACTCCAGCAGGCTGCGCCCGCGCGTCTCCAGAAACCGCACCAGCCGCCCTGTCTCGGCGGCGTATTCTTCGCGCGAAACGGCCTGCTGGCAGGGCCGCAGGCACTTCATCATCTCGCCGTAGATGCAGCCCGGGTGATCGGGCGTAGGCTCCAGATCCTCCTGGCACCGCCGGATCTGGAACAGATCCAGTACTTCCTGTTCGAAACGCGAAGCCGATGTCCTGTTCTGGAAGGGGCCGAAGCACAGCGAGGCGGAGCGGCTCAGCCGGCTGGTGATGCTCGTGCGCGGCCACGGGTTCGCCAGATGCACCTTGACGAAGACGGGAGGCCGCAGGCGCAGCCGCTGCGCCGCGCCGGCCGGGTCGTGTTCCCGCAGCAGCCGGTAGTGGCGCAGCAGCAGGCCGAGCCGCGACGGCTCCACATCGTATTCCACCGCCTCGGCCAGCTCGGCCAGCCGCAGCGCGCGCCCGGCCACGGTCGCCCCGCCCAGCAGCCGCCGAAGGCGGCGCCGCAGCAGCCGCGTGCGGCTGATGTACGGCTCGCCGCCGCGCACGTGAATGACGAAAACGCCAGGCGCTTCCGGCACCAGCGCAAGGTCGAAGGGCGGCTCCAGGCGGGCGGCGGTGATCATGCCTGCTGCTCGAACAGCGCGAGCCAGCGCTCCAGCGGAGCGGGAGGCACGCGCGCCAGGCCGAGGTTCTCTTCGACATGCGCCAGCGAACTCATGCCCGCCAGCGCCGTGGTCATGCCGGGAGCAGAGCGCGCGAATTGCAGCGCGCACTGCGCATCCGTGCGGCACTCGGGGAAGGCGCGCCGCACCGCTTCCGGCAGTTCGTGCGCCAGCCGCGCCTGCGCCAGGGGCGCGCTGGCAATGACGGTAATGCCGTGCCGCGCGGCCGTCTCCAGCAGCGAAGCGCCCTGCGGCGGATCGCCTTCATGCACCCGCGTGAAAGCTTCTGGCATGGCCAGGTTGAAGGGAAGCTGGACGAACCGGAAGTGGCAGTCCCCGCCCGCCGCCTGCTTTGCCAGCTCTGCCAGCCGGAGCAGCCGCAGGCGCCCCGGCGCGCCCTGCCGGAGCCGCAGCCCGTCCCACGTGGCGACTCCATAGGCTCCGATGCGGCCTTCGCGGCAGAAGCGCTCCAGGCAGGCGAACGCCGCCAGCAGCCGCTCCTCGAACTGCTCCACAGAAACGAACCGGAGCTGTGTTTCGGGGTTGTGCAGATAGTAAACGTCGATCGCCTCAAGCCCCAGATTGGCGAGGCTCCGTGCCAGCTGGTCCTCGAGGAAATCCGGCGCCATCGAATGCATGCGCCCGGCCACGTCAGGCGACTCGGGATACCCTGCGGGCAGCGCCCCGGGCGTCAGAAATCCGGCCTTCGTGCAGACAAGCACTTCGTCCCGGGCGGCGTCGCCAGAGTCGAACAGTTCCTTCAGAGCCGCGCCAATTGAGCGCTCCGAGCGCTGATGGCGGTAGTTAATGGCCGTGTCGATGACGTTCGCGCCCGCGCGGACGGCCGCGATGACGCATTCGCGGTAGCGCCGGTCGTCCTCGTCCGAGGGCGAGCCCAGATACGTGCCAATGCCGATGCTGGACAGCAGGCACCCCTGCGCGAGTCGGTAAAAACCGCTGTCTTGAGCCTCCGCGTGCCTGGCGACGAAGCGCCGGCTGCCTTCCGCTGTCAGCCTTAGTGCGGCCACGTTCCGATTGTAGCGGGGCCGGGCGCAGCGTCGTACACTTGCGGTAACGCGGCACTGTGCGCCGCTGGCCAGGACAACCATGCTGCAATGGCTCATCCGCCTCCTGCTCAGGCTGCTCTACAGGCTCGAGGTCCGCGGCGAGCCGCCGCGCAGCGGCCTCGTGATCGCCAACCATCAGTCTTTCCTCGACGCGCCCATCCTCTGGTCGATGCTGCCGCGGAACGCCCTGTGGCTGGTCCACACCCAGGTTCTGGAGCAATGGCTGTTCCGGCTGCTGATCCGCGCCGCGGACTACATCGTCATCGATGTGACCAACCCGCTGGGCATCAAGGAAGCGATGGCCGCTCTGGAAGCGGGGCGCACGGTGGTGATCTTCCCCGAGGGGCGCGTCACCGTCACCGGATCGCTGATGAAGATCTACGATGGGCCCGCCTTCATCGCCGCGAAAACGGGCGCTCCGGTGACAGTGGCCGCCATCGACGGCGCCGTGCGGGCGCGCGGCTTCACCCGCATGCAGGGCGACTTCCCGGTGGAGTGGCTGCCGAAGATCCACGTCACCTGGTTCCCGCCGCGACGGCTCGAGATGCCGCCCGGGCGCACCGGCAAGGAACGCCGCCGCGCCGCCAGCGAAGAGATGCGCCGCATGTTGCAGCGCGCCATCTGCGAGGCGCGCCCGAGGCGCAGCCTGACGGAAGCGTTTCTCGACGCGGTCGACCTCTTCGGCCGCGGACGCGGCATGGTCGAGGATTCCGGCGGAACGAAGATGACCTACGGGCGCCTTCTGCGCGGCGCGCTGGCGCTCGGGCGGTTGACTTCCCGGTTGACGCGCGAAGGCGAAGTGGTCGGCGTGATGATGCCGAACGCAGCCGCAACGCTTGCGCTCGTGCTCGGCCTGATGGGCCGCCGCCGCGTGCCCGCGATGCTCAACTTCACCTCCGGCGCAGAAGGCTTGCAGAGCGCGCTGCGCGCGGCGCAGATCCGCACCGTCATCACGTCGCGCGCCTTCCTGGAGCGCGCGAAGCTCCAGCCATTGGCGGAGCGGCTGGAAGGAGTCCGCATTGTGCTGCTCGAAGACCTCCGCGAGCAGCTCACGCTGGCAGACAGGCTCTGGCTCGTGCTCTTCGCACTGCGCTTCCCCCGCGCCGCGATGCGGAAGCCGCAGCCGGACGAGCCCGCCGCCGTGCTGTTCACCTCCGGAAGCGAGGGCCGGCCCAAGGGCGTCGTGCTCAGCCACTGGAACATCCTCAGCGACATCGAGCAGGCGCTCGCCGTGCTCGACGTGAGCCCGGCGGACAGGATCTTTTCGGCGATGCCCGTCTTCCACAGCTTCGGGCTGATGGCCGGCTTCCTGCTGCCTGTGGTCAGCGGAATCCGCGTCTACCTGTATCCGACGCCGCTGCACTACGCCGTCATTCCGGAGCTTTTCTACGACCGCGACGCGACAGTGATGTTCGCCACGCCCACCTTCCTGAAGCACTACGCGCGCCGCGCTCATCCCTACGACCTCCGCCGCACGCGCCTGCTGGTGGCCGGCGCGGAGAAGCTGACGCCCGACGTCGAGCAGGCGTATTTCGACAAGTTCGGCCTCCGCATCCTCGAAGGCTATGGAGCGACGGAGTGCTCTCCCGTGATTAGTGTGAACACTCCGCTGCGCGCGCGGCGCGGCACGGTGGGCGAGCTGCTGCCTCTCATGGAAGCGCGGCTTGAGCCGGTGGAAGGTCTCGAAGAAGGCGGCATCCTGCACGTGCGCGGGCCCAATGTGATGCTCGGCTATCTGCGGGAAGCGCGACCCGGCGTGCTGGAGCCGCCGGAGTCGAAGTTCGGCCGGGGTTGGTACTCCACAGGCGATCTGGCGGTCATGGAGGACGGCATGATCCGCCTGCTCGGGCGGCTCAAGCGGTTCGCGAAAGTTGCCGGAGAAATGGTGGCGCTCGAGCTGCCGGAGCGGATCGCCGAGCAGGCATCGCCGAAATATCAGCACGCCGCGCTTTCCCGCCCCGATCCGGCGCGCGGCGAGATGATCCTCCTGGCCACGGAGGATCCATCGCTTGGCCGTGAGGCGCTTCAGGCGGCGGCCCGCGCGATGGGCGCGCCGGAACTGGCCATTCCGCGCCGCATCGTTCACATCGAGAAGCTGCCGCTGCTGGCCACGGGCAAGAAGGACTATCCGCGGATTGCCGCGATGGTGGAGGAACGGCTTGACGCAGGCGGGCGCTGAATCAGCCTACAGCCGGCGCGAGCAGCGCGCCTGGTACATGTACGACTTCGC
Source organism: Bryobacteraceae bacterium (assembly GCA_025056865.1). GTDB lineage: Bacteria > Acidobacteriota > Terriglobia > Bryobacterales > Bryobacteraceae > JANWVO01. Next base: position 48,320 of record JANWVO010000014.1, on the reverse strand, counting down.
CAACTCGGCGTTTTCGTCCACCGTGGTCACCCTGTTCCTGGGTCCCTACCTGACGGCCCTTGCGAAGGCGGCAGCCGATAGTGCCGGCCGCGTCTACCCGCTCGGCATCCCCGTGGACGCCCGCAGCTACTGGGGCTACCTCATCTCGCTGTCCGTGCTCTCGCAGGTGGCCGTGCTCCCGGTGGTGGGCGCAGTGGCGGACGCGAGTCCCAACAAGAAGCGGATTCTCGGCGCGCTGGCCTACACCGGCGCTGCGGCCACCATCGCAATGTTCTGGCTCGCGGACGGGATGTATCTGGCGGGCGGGCTGCTGTTCCTCGTCGCGAACCTTGCTTTCGGCGCGTCGATCGTCGTCTACAACAGTTTCCTGAATGACATCGCTCCGCCAGAGGAGCGCGACGCGGTCTCGAGCCGCGGCTGGGGCATTGGCTACCTCGGAGGCGGCATCCTGCTGGGGCTGAACCTGCTGCTGTACCAGAACGCGGGGCGGCTCGGACTCGACGAGTCGCTGGCCGTGCGCATCAGCCTTGGCTCGGCGGGGGCGTGGTGGGCGTTCTTCACCCTGATCCCGATGCTCGGGCTGCGCCCGCGCGGCGCGCCGCATCCACCGCAGGAGGCCGTGTGGAAGAGCGGGTTCGTGCAGCTCGGCCGCACGCTCCGCAGCCTCGGACGGTACCGGCAGGCGCTGCTGTTCCTCGCCGCCTATCTTTTGTACAACGATGCGGTGCAGGCCGTCATCACTCTGAGCGGACAGTTCGGCGCCGACTACCTGAAGATGCCAATGGGCGAGCTCACGCTGGCCATCCTGATGGTGCAGTTCGTCGCCTTCGGCGGCGCGCTCGCCTTCCAGAAGGTGGCGGAAAGGTTCGGCGCCTACCGGACGGTCATGGCGAGTCTTTTCCTGTGGACGGCGCTGATGTGCGGCGTGTTTTTCATCCGCACGTCGCGCGATTTCTTCCTCGCGGCCGCTGCCGTCGCGCTGGTGATGGGCGGCACGCAGGCCCTCAGCCGCTCGCTGTTTTCGGTGATGATCCCGAAGGGCAGGGAAGCGGAGTACTTCTCGCTGTACGAAATCAGCGACAAGGGCACGAGCTGGGTAGCCCCGCTGATCTTCGCTCTGGTCATGCAGTTCACCGGCAGCTATCAGTGGGCGATCGTGAGCCTCATTGTGTTCTTCCTGTCCGGCATCGCCGTGCTGGCGCGCGTGAACGTGCGCCGCGGCATGGAGGAGGCGCAGCAGATCCGATGACCGTGCACGCATATCACGGGGGAGCTTCCTTCGCGGCAATCGGCGTGGACATGACCCACCTGGAGCGCGCCGCGCAGGTCATCACCGCCGATGTCCTTGATGCCTGGTTCGACCCCGCGCCTGCCGTGCTGGCGACGCTTCGCGAACATCTCCCCTTCCTGCTGAAAAGCTCCCCGCCGAGCCATGCCGAAGGCTTCGTGCAGGAGGTGGCGCGGCGGCGCGGCGTGCCGCCGGGGAGCGTCCTGCCCGGAGCGGGCTCTTCCAGCCTCCTGTTCGCCTGCCTCCCGCGGATGCTCGAGCCGGGGCGCCCGGTGGCGGTGCTCGAGCCGATGTACAGCGAGTACGAACACATCGCCGGCACGCTGCTCGGCTGCCCGCTCGTCCGCATTCCGCTGCGGGAGGACGACGGCTTCGAGCCTCGCACGGAAGAGATCGCAGCGGCTGTGCGGAAGGCGCGGCCGCAGGCCCTGCTCGTGGTGAATCCGAACAATCCCACGGGCCGCTGCTGGCCGCGTGAAGAGCTGCTCGCCCTCGCCGACGCCGCGGGCGGCGGGACGCTCGTCGTGGTGGACGAGACCTATCTGGAATTCGCCGGCGAGGGCCTGTCGCTCGAGCCGGAGGCGGCGGCGAGGAAAAACCTCGTCGTCGTGAAATCCATGTCGAAGGTCTACGCGCTGAGCGGGGCGCGCGTAGGCTACATGGTGCTGCACCCGGAGTGGGCCGCGGAGCTCGAAAAATGGATTCCGCCCTGGCCGGTGGGCCTCCTGTCGCAGGCGGCGGCGATGGAAGCGCTGCGCCATCCGGAGTATTACCGGTCGATGTACGACGAGACACGCCGGCTGCGCGAAGAGTTCCGCGCGGCGCTCCGGGCGCTGGATCCGCTCCCTTCCTGCACAAACTACTTTCTCATCCGGCCGCCCCGGCCCGCGGAGCTGGCGGCGCGCCTCCGCGAAGAGCAGATCTACGTCCGCGAGTTCTTCGCTGGCCCGCTGGCTGGAAAATACCTCCGGATTACCGTAAGATCCAGGGAAGAAAACCGGCGCATGATCGAAGCCATGCAATGAAATTCGTCTACCGCCGCGCGGAAACGGAAGAGGATTTCGAACGGCTCCGCCGGCTGAACCATGCCACATTCGCCGAGGAGCTGGGCCAGTACGAGCCGCGTCCGGACGGCCGGCTCATCGACCGCTTCGAGGACAGGAGCCGCTTCCTCCTCGCGATGGACGGCGAGCGGCTGGCGGCAATGGTCTGCTGGTCGATGACTCCGCCGTTCTCGGTGGAAGCCAGGCTCGAGGACCCGCGCATCCTGGAACGGCTCCCCCAGCCGGTATGCGAGGTCCGCCTGCTCGCGGTCGAGCGGGAATACCGCCACACGACCGTGTTCGCGGGCCTGCTGGCGAAGCTGCTCGAGGAACTCCGCGAGGCGGGCGCGGCCACGCTGGTGATCTCCGGCCTCGAGCAGCGGCGCGCGATGTACGAGCGGCTCGGCTTCCGCGCCATCGGAGAGCCGGTGCCGCAGGGCGCCGCGCGCTTCATCCCGATGGCGCTGCCGCTGCACGAGCTGCCAGAGCGCATCCGCCGCGAGGCCCGGCTCGCTCAGCGGCGGATCTCCTGATCCTTGTACTGGAGCTGGTAGAGCTTCCAGTAAATGCCGCGCCGGGCCAGCAGCTCCTGATGCGTGCCCACTTCGCGGAGCTGCCCCTTGTGCATGACAAAAATGCGGTCGGCGCGCTGGATGGTGGACAGGCGGTGCGCAATGATGATCGATGTCCGCCCTTCGACCATCTTCTCGAGCGCCTCGCGCACCCTCAGCTCCGTCTCCGTGTCGACGCTCGATGTCGCTTCGTCGAGGATCAGATAGCGGGGGTTGTGGGCCAGTGCGCGCGCGAAGCTGATCAACTGCTTCTGTCCCGTCGACAGGCCCGCGCCGCGCTCGCGCACCGGGTGGTCGAAGCCGCTGGGCAACTGCTCGATGAATTCGAGCAGGTTCACCTGATCGGCTGCCATCTCGATGGCGTCCTCCGTGACGTGCAGGGAGCCCAGGCGGATGTTGTCAGCGATGGTGCCGGTGAACAGCGTCGGATCCTGGAGCACGACGCCGAAATGGCGCCGCAGCTCGCGCGGATCGAACTCCCGGATGTCGATGCCGCCGATGCGGATGGCGCCGCGCTGCACGTCATAGAAGCGCATCAGCAGATTGGTGAGCGTCGTCTTGCCCGCTCCGGTATGGCCGACGACGGCGATCACCTCGCCCGGCTCAATCCGGAAAGACACATCGCGCAACACCCACTCCCCGTCCTTGTAAGCGAACCAGACCTGGTCGAACTCGATGGGCGCAATCGAGTCGGGAAACGGGCGGGGCCTCGCGGGCGGTTGGATCTGCGCGGGCGTGTCGAGAAGCTGGAAAATTCGCTCGGCGGCAGCCAGCGCCGATTGCAGGATGTTGTAGCGCTCGCTCAGGTCCTGGATGGGACGGAACACGCGCATCGCGTACTGGAAGAAGGCGACCAGCACGCCAAGGGAAAGCGCGCCGCCGCGAACCTGCCATCCGCCGGCCACCAGCAGCGCCGCGATGGTCAGCACCGAGATGAATTCGATGGAGGGGTAGAACCAGCCGTAGGCGCGGATCGAGTCGAAGTAGGCGTCCCGGTGCGCGGCGTTGACCGCCGCAAAGTCGCGCGCTGCCCGCGCTTCGCGGTTGTAAAGCTGGAGCACGGAGATGCCGGAGATGTGCTCCTGAAGGAAGCTGTTGATGCGCGCCACCGCGGCGCGGATACGGCGGTTGCTCTCCTGCACTGCGCGGCGGAACAGCCACGTCACAAGGAACACCGCCGGCAGCGCCAGCAGCATCAGCAGCGTGAGCGCAGGGCTGAGCCGGAACATCGCCAGCAGGATGAAGACGAGCACCAGCGTGTCGCCCAGCAGCGACACCAACCCGGAGGCGAACAGCTCGTTCAGCGCGTCCACGTCGCTGGTGACGCGCGTGACAAGACGTCCCACGGGGTTCGTGTCGAAGAAGCGCAGATCCAGCTCATGAAGGCGGGCGAGGATCCTCCGCCGCAAGGCGAACATTGCATGCTGCCCCGTCCGCTGCATGATGAGCTGCTGCGAAAAATCCAGGAGCAGCCCGGCGGCGAGGATGCCGAAGTAGAGCAGCGTGATGTGCGCCAGCCCGGCGATGGGTTCCGCCGGAAGCCGCTGCTCCAGCCACGGCAGCGTCGTGCCGCCGCCCGGAGCCAGATAACGGTCGATGGCGATCTTGACCAGCAGCGGCGACAGGATCTGGAGCGCGGAATTGGCCAGCAGGCACACCAGCGCCACCAGCACCCAGGGCCACCACGGCAGGATGAGAGCCAGGAGCCGGCGCGTCAGACGGGAGTCGAACGGGCGTTGGAGCGAGACCTCTTCCTGCACTCAGAACCCAGTGTAGCGTCCCCGGTCAGGGGGACGGGTACAATGGAAAATTGCGCCGCCGTGCGGGCAGGCGCGCAGCAGGCATTGCCTCATGAACGATACACTGAACGGCGTCATCGTCGTCGACAAGCCGGCGGGCTGGACCTCGCACGACGTGGTGAACAAGCTCCGGCGGATCGCCGGCACCCGCAAAGTCGGGCATCTTGGCACGCTGGACCCCCCGGCAACGGGAGTGCTTCCAGTGCTTCTGAACCGAGCCACGCGGCTGGCGCAGTTCTTCAGCGCCGGGCAGAAGGTCTACGAAGGCGTCATCCGCTTCGGCTACGCCACCACCACGTACGACGCCGACGGAGAGCCGCTCGGCGAGGATCAGGCGCCTGAACTCACCTGGGAGGACGTCGAACGCGTCCTGAAGCCGTTCCACGGCACGTTCCTGCAAACGCCGCCGCCCGTGTCGGCCAAGAAGATCGGCGGCAAGCCGGCCTATGAGCTGGCCCGGAAGCATATCCCCTTCGAGCTGAAGCCCGTCGAGGTCACCGTGCATTCCATCGAAATCCTCGGGCTGGACGGTTGCCGGCTGAAGCTGCGGGTCCGGTGCAGCCCGGGCACCTACCTGCGCGCCATCGCCCATGAGATGGGCCGGATTCTCGGCTGCGGCGCTTACCTCGAGACGCTGCGCCGAACCGTCTCGGGGCCGTTTGGGGAATCGCAGGCGAAGACCATCGGGCAACTGGAGCAGCTCGCGGCGGACGGGCGCCTCCAGGAAGCCCTCATCCCTGCCGCGGAACTGCTTCCGGAGTTCCCCACCCAGATCGTCGACTCGATCACCGAGACGCAGATCCGCCAGGGGCGCGATTTCCGCGTCTCGCCGTTCCGCAGCGCGGGCGGCGCGAAATACGTCAAAGCGGTGAACGGCCGCGGCGAGCTGATCGCGATCGGCGAAGCCGCGATGCCGAACATCTACCACCCGGTGGTCGTGCTCTAGGCGGCAATCCGGCGGCAGCCTGTTTCAAACAAAACAAGGTTCTTCCGTCCGGCCGCAGCGCGCGTGTCAGCCCCCCTCGCGCTGCGCTTTCTCCCGCCGCGCGCGCGCCCAGCCGTCGCGGTTGATCTGATGCGCGCGCCCGATGGCGAGGGCGTCGGCCGGAACGTCCTTCGTCACAATGCTGGCGGCGGCCACGAACGCGCCGTCGCCAATAACGACGGGGGCCACCAGCGTGGCATTGCTTCCGATGAAAGCGCCGGAGCCGATCGTCGTCGGATGCTTGCGGAAGCCGTCGTAATTGCAGGTGATGGTGCCCGCGCCGATGTTGGCGCGCGCGCCGATGGTGGAGTCTCCCAGATAGGCAAGGTGCATTGCCTTCGCGCCTTCGCCGAGGGTCGAGTTTTTCATCTCGACAAAGTTGCCGACATGCGCTCCGGCGGCCACAGTGGAGCGCATCCGGAGGCGCGCATACGGCCCTACGCGCGCCCCGGCCTCCAGCCGAGAGTCCTCGATGTGGCAGAACGGGAGCACTTCGGCATTCTCGCCAATCTCCGCATTCATCAGGATCGAGCAGGCCCCGACGCGCGCCCCGGCCGCCAGGCGCGTGCGCCCCAGCAACTGCGCGAACGGGCCGATGTGCGTGTCCGGCGCGGCCTCCACGTCGGGGTCGATCAGCACCGTCTCCGGCCGCTCGATCGTCGCGCCCGCCAGCATCAGCTCCCGCGCCTTGCGCGCGCGGAGGATCCGGTCGGCCTCGGCCAGCTCCGCCCGCGTGTTGATGCCGAGGATTTCGGCCGGATCGCCGGCGAGGAGCGGGACGGCGCCCAGCCCGTCCTGCCGCAGCAGCGAGATGACGTCGGTGAGATACAGCTCGCCGGTGACGGGGCTGGGAGCCAGCCGCTGGAGGCGCGGCCACAGCGCGGCGGCGTCAAAACAATAGATGCCGGAATTGATTTCGTCAATGGCGCGCTGCTCCGGCGCCGCGTCCTTCTCTTCCACGATGGCGGCAATGCGGCCCTCCCCGTCGCGGAGAATCCGCCCGTAGCCGCGCGGATCGGCCAGCCGCGCCGTCAGCACGGTGGCGGCGGCGCCGGCCTCCAGATGCCTGCGGATGAGCTGCTCGAGCGTGGATGGCTGGAGAAGCGGGCAATCCCCGTAAAGAACCACAAGCAGGCCGGACCCGAGCCCCGGCTGCCCGGCGCAGGCCTGCAAGGCGTGGCCCGTGCCCTTCTGCTCCGCCTGGAGCTGGAAGCGCACGCCATGGTGCATCACGGCGGCCTGGACCTGCTCCGCCTGATGCCCCGTCACGACGACGATGCGCTCCGGCGGCGCGATGGCGCGGGCCGCCCGGACGGCATGTTCAATGAGCGGCGCGCCGCCGGCGCGGTGCAGCACCTTGGCCAGGGATGATTTCATGCGGGTGCCAAGCCCCGCGGCGAGAATGACGACAGAGACTTTCGGCTGCATGGGAGGCGAAGGTCCTCTTCTGGCAGTGTAGCGGGCCGGTCAGGCCCGCTGGCGGGCCATGCCAGCGCGGCGCAGCCGCTCGCGCCGGCTCTGTAGGGCAAGGTCGATCACTGCTGCGGCGGTGCGGTACGGATCGTGCCGGATCTTCTCTCCGCGCGCCAGCAGCGGCAGGCCGATCACCCGGAGCCCTGCCTCTTCCAGCCTCTTCGCGTCGATCTCCACCTGTCGGGCGCGGGCCCTCGCGTAGCGCGCCAGCGTCGCGCGGGCGATCGGCTGCGTGTTGACGATGACAAGGTCCACCAGCGGCGCCCCCGCGTGCGCGTGAATGGCCTCGATGTGATCGGCGGCGCTCATGCCGATCGTCTCGCCGGGCTGCCACATGAGGTTCACGATGCACGCTTTCCAGGCTTCGGACCGCCGGATGGCGGCGGCCACGCCGCGCACCAGCAGGTTAGGGATGATGCTCGTGTAGAGGCTGCCCGGGCCCAGCGTGATCAGATCGGCGCGCGCGATCGCTTCGAGGATCCCCGGAGCCGGCCGCACCCCGGCGGGAACGAGTTCGATCCGCGCAATCGGCGAGTCCGAGCGGCTGATGCGCGTCTCCCCGTCCACGATCCTGCCGTCGGCCAGGCGCGCCCGCAGCGAGACGTTCTGCCGCGTCGAAGGAAAGATTCGGCCCGCGATGGCAAGCACCGCGGAGCTCAGTTCGACGGCGTGGGCGAAGTCGCCGGTGATCTGCGTCAACGCCGTCAGAAACAGATTGCCGAAGCTGTGGCCCTTCAGCCCGCGGCCGCTCGAGAAGCGGTACTGGAACAGCCGGGCCAGCAGCGCCTCGTCTTCCGAAAGCGCCACCATGCAGTTGCGGACGTCGCCCGGCGGCAGCATCTCGAATTCGCGCCGCAGCCGCCCGCTGCTGCCGCCGTCGTCGGTGACGGTGACCATCGCGGTGATGTCGACGTACGGCTCCAGCGCCGTGGCACCCACCTGGTGCGCGTGCTTCTTCAGGCCTTTGAGCAGCGTCGAAAGGCCCGTCCCGCCGCCGATGGCGAAGATGCGCAGCGGGTCGTGGATCCAGTCAACCGGCGGCTCCCCCGAACCTGCCCGGGGGATCAGAGTTCTGGACAACAGGGGCTCCTAACTGCCGGCTTCCCCGCCGGCGAGGGTCTCCCGGATCAGGGCGTTCTCGAGCAGCGGCGCAAAATCGGGATCGTTCTTCGCAGTCCTGCGGATGTTGGAATCCGCCTCGATGGCCGTGCGCAGGGAAGCAGCGGCCTCGTCCATGTTGCCGAGCATGCCTAGCGTCAGCGCCAGCGCGTAATGATAGTCAGGCCGCGGATCTGCGGCAACCGCCTTCTCCAGGTGCGGCCGGGCCTCGCTGTACTGCTGGGCGTTCATCAGGCTGACCGCGTAGAGGTAGTGCTCTTCCGGTGTCTTCGGGGCGCTGCGCGCCGCATCGAGCCGGCGCTGGCACATGCGGACGTGCATCCGGGCCGATTCGGCGATCGAAATGTCGCGGCCCGCGGCAGCCTGCTCGAAAAGGCCGATGGCCTGTTCATAGTCCCCCGCCCAGAAGGCTCGCATCGCCTCGGAGTAGATCTCCTGCTGGGATCTGGGGACAGCGGAGCCCTTTGCAGGCGCGGGCTGCCTGGAGTCCTTGGAAGGTTTCGCTTGCTTCTTCATAGTCACGCCGCAGAACCGGCTCGCGGGAAACGGCCGGCGAGGGCAGGCCGACTTCCTATCTTACCTAGCAGATCCGCGCACAAAGTTGCAAGGCGGCCCAGAAAAGGCGTGCGCGGGCTGGCGGCCTGTGGTATCCTCAAGGAGTATTTGATCGCTCCGCTAGACCGGTCCGAGAGTTTTCCCGCCGAGTAGAGCCTGCCGTCAAATTCAGAAAGAAGAAAACACTTGAAGAACATTTTCGTTGGCAACCTGGATTTCGGAGCCACGGAGGCAGCCGTGCGTTCCTGGTTTGAGGAATATGGCACGGTGGACCGTGTGCAGATCATCACCGACCGCGACACGGGGCGCAGCCGCGGCTTCGCCTTCGTGGAGATGGCCGACACGGCCGAAGCGGACCGCGCCATTGAAGCGCTGAACGGCGCGTCGGTCAACGGCCGCGCGCTGAATGTGAACGAAGCGCGTCCTCGCGACAACAGCCGCGGCGGCGGCAACTCCGGTTCGTACCGCCAGCGGCGCTCCAGCCGCTGGTAAGCGGAGCCTCGTCGGGGGAGCCGGCGTGCGCCGCCGGCTCCCGCGGAAAGGAGAACTTCATTGGCGCACCGGTCCAAATCCACATTCAACAAGCGGCAGCGCGAGGCCCAGCGGCAGGAGCGGCGGCAGGAGAAGGAAGCCCGGAAGCAGCAGCGGAAAGGCCACAAGATCTCGCCGGACTCCCCCGAAGCCATCGGCTCTCTGGACGAGCTGCTGCCTGAATTGCCGGCAGCCCCGGCTTATCTCAAGACGGATTTTCCCCCCACGCGGTACTGAGCGCGGCGGCGGGGCGGGCCCGGAGGCGGCCCGCGCCCGCCGAATACAATGGGAATTGATGAGCGAGCGTGACGTTCCTCTGCCTCCTCCCTCGTTCGACTTTCTGGTGTTGAGCCTGCGGATGCAGGCGGAAGCGCACCTCCGCGAGCCCGGGGAAGGCGGCGCGGAGGCTGCTCCGGACCTGCGGCTGGCCCGGCATTTCATCGATCTGCTGGCGATGCTCCAGGAGAAGACGAAAGGCAACCTGACCTTCGAGGAGCAGCGCCTGCTCGACAACACGGTGACGGAGCTGCGCTTCCGCTACCTGCACGTCTTCGAATTGACGCAGAAGAAGGCCGCGGAGACGGGCGCATCCCATGGCTGAGCGCCGCAGGGTCCGGCTGACCGTCCTCGGCTCGGGCACCAGCGTGGGCGTGCCCACCATCGGCTGCGCCTGCAAGGTGTGCCGCTCGGACGATCCCCGCAACCGCCGGCTCCGGCCTTCCGTGTGCCTCCGCTGGGACGGCTGCACGGTGGTGATCGACACCGGGCCGGATTTCCGCCAGCAGGCCCTCACCCACGGCATCCGTAAGCTGGACGCAGTCCTGTTCACCCACGCCCACGCCGACCACGTGCTCGGCCTTGACGACCTGCGGCCCTTCAATTACCACCAGAGCGGTCCGATCCCCGTCTTTGCTTCCGCGCAGACTCTGGAAGTGATCCGGCGCATTTTCAGCTATATTTTCCACGACGGCCCGTCGGAATCCTCCCGCCCCAGCATCGAAACACACACATTCCCCGACGAAAAAATTCTCATCAACGGCATTGAATTTATTCCCATTCCGCTGAAACACGGCTCGGGAGACTGCCACGGATTCCGCTTTGGAAACCACGCCTATCTCACCGATCACAGCGAAATTCCCGAAGAATCGCTCCGGATGCTCGAAGGCGTGGAGACGATTTTCCTGGACGCGCTGCGCTACAAGCCGCATCCGACGCATTCCACCGTCCAGGCCAGCCTGCGCACGGTGGAGCGGCTGAAGCCCCGCGCCGCCTACTTCACCCACATCTCGCACGACCTCGACCATGAGCGGGCGCAGAGCCTGCTGCCGGATGGCGTCTGGCTCGCCTATGACGGGCTGGAGCTGGAGCTGGAGGTCTGACGCCGCATGCAGCGCCTTCGCATCTTCCGTTCCCTTGAGGAGGCGCGGCAGGGCTTCGCCCCTTCGGCCGTCACCATCGGCAACTTCGACGGCGTGCACGCCGGCCACCGGGAGCTGATGCGCCGCACCGTGAGGCTGGCGCGCGAGCTCGGCGTCAAGCCGTCCGCCCTGACCTTCCATCCCCATCCCTCCACCGTCGTCGCCCCGGAGCGGATTCCGCGGCTGCTTTCCACGCCCGACGAGCGCTGCGCGCTGATGGCGGCCGAAGGCATCGAGCAGGTCCTGATCATGCCCTTCGACGAAACCATCTCGCACCTGTCGCCGGAGGAGTTCTTCCGCCGCGTGCTCGTCGAGAACCTCGGCGCGCGGGCCGTGATCGTCGGCGCGAATTTCCGCTTCGGCTACCGCCAGGCGGGGAGCACGGAGGACCTCGCGCGGCTCGCTGCGGAACACGGCGTGAGGGCCGAGATCGTGCCCCTGCTCGAGATCCGCGGCGTCCGTGTGTCCAGTTCGGAAATCCGCCGGCTGCTCGCCGAGGGCAACGTCTCGCGGGCGAACCGGCTGCTCGAGCGGCCTTACTCGATCGCCGGCAGCGTCGTGCCCGGCGCGGGGCGCGGCGCGCGCGAAGTGGTTCCGACGCTGAACCTGGAAACCTCCTCGCTCGAGGATGCCACCTCGGCGCTCCCGAAGAGCGGCGTCTATGTGACGCGCACCGAGGATCTCGACGCGGACCGGCGATGGAACTCCATCACGAATATCGGCTTCCGGCCGACCTTCGACGGACGCCATCTCACCATCGAAACCTACCTTCTCGATCCGTTCCAGCCGCCGCCGCCAAAAAGAATCCGTGTGGAATTTCTGCGCCGCCTGCGCCCGGAAAAGAAATTCCATTCTGCTGCCGAGCTGCGGGCGCAGATCGCTGCCGACGTCGAAGCGGCCAGGAATTTTTTCCGGCGGCTGGAGCGTTTCAGGCCTTCGCTATTATCCAGGCGCACGCCGCGCTGAACATCACGGCGAAACCCGCCGCCACCTGCCGCCCGAACTGCGGCCCGGCATGGTGCCAGGCCAGCGCCGTTTTCACCACGGCATTCGCCGCCAGCGCCACGAGGATGGCGGAAACCGACGTGGCCGCGTCCACCCGGCCCTCGCGGAACAGCCCTGCCAGCGAGAACAGGATCGCGTCCACGTCCACCGACCCGCCGGCCGCGCTGCTGGCAAACACGCCCGAGCTGCCGTAGAGCGCATCGGCGGCCCGCGCCAGGAAGCGCACTGCGGCGAACAGCAGCCCGAACTTGATCCCGGCCACCAGGCGCAGGGGGTTGCCGAGGCGCAGGATCGGCTCGGCTGCGCCGCCGTCCGCCGACCCGCGCCGCAACTGCCATGCCCAGAGCAGGCCGGCGGCCGTCATCAGGGCCAGCACCGGCCATGCTGCCGCCAGCAACGGGCCGCCCACCAGCCACAGGATCACTGCGGCGCGCGCGTTCAACACCACGTTGGCCAGCACCGCCGCGTAGGCCCAGCTCCGCGCCGCCTCCGGCTGCAAAGCCGCCAGCCGCGCAAAGGCAAGCGTGGATGCGGTGGAGGAGCCAAGCCCGCCGACGATGGCGGTGAGCGCAAGGCTCCGCCGCCCGCCAAGGAATTTCTGGAAAAAATACCCCAGGAAGTTGATCCCGCACACCAGGATCACGAAGAGCCAGGTGCGGTAGGCATTAAAGCCCCCGAACGGGCCGAAATCCTCATTGGGCAGGATGGGCAGGATGACGAAGATGACCGCAAGGAAGCGCAGCGTGTCCCAGTACTCCTGCTCGCTCAGCGTTTCGCGCGCCAGCCGGCGCAGCGGCTCGCGCGCATCGAGGAAAAGGGCCAGCACCACCGTGAGCGCAATCGCGAGCGGCGCCCCGTAGGCCAGCCCCCGCGATGCCGCCAGCACGCAGAGCAGGAACGTCACCACCGCCGCCAGCTCCGTGGTGATGCCAGTGCGCTGCGGCGTCTGCACCCGGAAAATGATGAGCATCGCCGTCAGCGCGGCCAGCGCCGTCGCCGTCAGCCATGCCTGCCCCAGCAGGCCGCACAGGCCGCCGGCCAGGCCGATGGTGACGAAGTCGCGGAGGCCCGCGTGCCGCTCCTCCCGGTCCGACTCCCGCTCGATGCCGACGATCAGGCCGATCAGCAGCGACTCGCCCATCGCCACCCAGGCCGATGTCTGGATTTCCATGGGAAGCTCTCGCCGTATTGTGTAACAAAACCGCGGCAATTTGTAGCGGCCTGCGGCTCGGCCGCAGGCGCGGGGCCCCCAGCGGCAAGCGGACACTGTATTGTAGGTGTGATTCCGGTTGCAGCAGGAGTCTCCCCATGCGGATCAGCAGAAGGACATGGATCGCCGGATGGACCGGCGCGGTGTTCGGCTTCCAGCGGAGCAGGCAGTCCACTTTCTCCTGGAAGGCGCGCCTGCGCGGGCAGGCCGCCGCCCCGGAGGCCCGCCTGAAGCTCTGGTACCGGCAGCCGGCCGCTCAATGGGACGAGGCGCTCCCCGTCGGCAACGGGCGGCTCGGCGCGATGGTCTTCGGCGGCGTCGAGAGCGAGCGGCTCCAGCTCAACGAAGAAACCATCTGGGCGGGCGGGCCGCTCGACCCCAACAATCCGGCGGCGCTGAAGGCCCTGCCCGAGGTGCGGCGCCTTCTCTTCGAGGGCAAAGAGCTCGAGGCCACAAAGCTGGCCGAGAAGACGATGCTCGGCATCCCGCCCCACGTCGACTCCTACCAGCCGCTCGGCGACCTGTGGATCGATGTGGAAGGCATCGAAGAGGCGCAGGATTACCGCCGCTGGCTCGATCTGGAAACAGCCGTGGCCGTCACCGAGTTCCGCTCCGGCGGCGCCCTGTTCCGCCGCGAAGTCTTCTCCTCGGCGCCGGACGACGTGCTGGCCGTGCACCTGGCATGCGAGCGCCCGTTCACGGCGCGCGTCCGGCTCACACGCTCCGAGCACGCCATGACCGCGCCCGATCCGGCCCGCCCCGGCACGCTGATCCTGCGCGGGCGCGTGAAAGGCGACGGCATGCAGTTCGAGGCGCGGCTCGAGGCGGAAGCCCGGGGCGGCTCCGTGTCAGCCCAGGGGCCGGAGCTGCTCGTGGCTGGCACGAACGAACTGGTGCTTCGGCTGGCTGCTGCCACCGACTACCGCGGCCGCTCGCCCGCGGCGCTCGTCGCCCAGACTCTCGGGAACGCGCGGCGGCCTTATGCCGAGTTGCGCCGGCGGCACGAGGCCGATCATCGCGTCTATTTCTCCCGCGTGCGCCTGGAACTGCCCGCGGATCCCGCCGCCGAGGCCCTGCCCACCGACGAGCGGCTCGCCCGCGCCAAAGCGGGCGCCGGGGACGAGGGGCTGGCTGCACTCTATTTTCAGTACGGCCGCTATCTCCTTCTGGGCAGCTCCCGCCCCGGATGCCTGCCGGCCAACCTCCAGGGCATCTGGAACGAGCACATGAAAGCGCCGTGGAATTCCGACTTCCACACCAACATCAACCTCCAGATGAACTACTGGCCGGCCTGCGTCGCCAACCTGGCCGAATGCGAGCAGCCGCTGTTCGACTTCATGCAGATGCTCTCCGGCCCGGGTTCGAAGACCGCCCGCGTCATGTACGGCGCGCGCGGCTGGGTGGTGCACCATCTCACCGATCCCTTCGGATACACTGCGCCCGCCGATGGCATCTGGGGGGTCTGGCCCATGGGCGCCGCGTGGCTGGCGCGCCACGTATGGGAGCATTTCCAGTTCACGGGCGACCGCGCGTTCCTCGAAAAACGCGGCTACGCGCTGATGAAGGGCGCGGCCGAATTCGTGCTCGATTTCCTGGTGGAAGCGCCGCCCGGCACCGCCGCGGCCGGCCGGCTGGTCACGGCGCCCTCGCACTCGCCAGAGAACCGTTTCCGCAAGCCGGACGGCACCGAGGCGATGTTCACTTACGCGGCCACGATGGACATCGCCATCTGCCGCGACCTGCTCGTCAACACCGCCCGCGCGGCAGAGGCCCTGGGCCGCGACGCCGAGTTCCGCCGCCAGTGCCTCGAAGCCGCCGCGCGGCTGCCGGAACTGCGCATCAGCCCGCGCACCGGCCGCCTGATGGAGTGGATCGAGGACTACGACGAGCCCGAACCGCAGCACCGCCACGTTTCGCATCTCTACACGCTGCACCCGGCCGAGCTCATCGACATCCACCGGACGCCGGAACTCGCCGCCGCGGCGCGCCGCACGCTGGAAGCCCGCGGCGACCGCTCCACCGGCTGGTCCACCGCCTGGAAAATGAACTTCTGGGCGCGGCTCGGCGACGGCGAGCGCGCCTACCGCCTGTGGCGGATCCTGCTGGAGACCTGCACGTTGAAGAACCTCTTCGACACGCACCCGCCCTTCCAGATCGACGGCAACTTCGGCGGTACGGCGGGCATCGCCGAGATGCTTCTGCAAAGCCACCTGGGCGAAGTGCGCCTCCTGCCCGCCCTCCCGCAGGCCTGGCACACGGGCCGCGTCGAAGGGCTTCGGGCCCGCGGCGGCTTCGAAGTGTCCATGGAGTGGCAGGACGGACGGCTCCGGCTGGCGCGGATCCGTTCGATTCGCGGCAATCCCGTCCGCCTGCGTTGGGCCGGCGCGCTCGGGGTGACACGCCAGGGCCGGCGCGTCCCGGTGAGGCAGGAGAACGGTCTGCTGGTCTTCGAGAGCTCAGTCAACGGCGTCTACGAGCTGCGCCCGGCGTAGCTCTCATCCACCGCCATGGCAGACGATCAGCGCCGAAAGCGCCTCGCCCCGGTACAGCAGCCGTCCGTTGCGGTCCCTGGTCTCGTTGCCTGCCGGATCGTATGTGCCGAGCAGCCGCCCTGCGCGGTCGCGCGCTTCCAGAACTCCTCCCGGCCGCGGCGCGAGCCAGCCCAACAGGCGGCCATTGGGGTCCCTCAATTCCCTGCGGACGGCGGGGGTTGCTGCGGCGGACAATGGAAGCAGCAGGGCAGTACGGCGTGTCCAGCGGGTCATCCCGGTTTTCCGACGGGAAGACGCCGCCAGGCATCCGCACGTTGCCGGAAAATGGGACGCAAACGGAGGGAAGGCCCTGTGGCGGGGAGCCGCAGGGCCTTCGTCAGTAGAGGGGCTTCACGAGGTGCTGGGTCACCTCGAGGGATGTTTGAGTCGATGACGACTGCTTGTTGCCCTCCTGTAGTGCATCTGCCATGCCAAACCATCCCGCACGAATTTGCAAGGACTTGCGGCTGGATCCGCGTGCGCACCCACTGTCGGTTGGGTGACATTTCGCCCCATTGTGTGAAGGTTGGGTGACATCGCTCACCCAATGGCCCGAATGGTGGAGAAAAAGATCCAGAAAAGCGATGAGGCCGTGTGGCTGGGCACCGCACGGCCTCCTGTCAGAGGGGCTTGCGAGGAGCTGGGCCTCCTCGCGGGGATGCAATTAAGTCGATGACGACTTATGTTTGACTCTATTATTGCATTTCAGACCCGATACTCGTCAACAGGAAAGTGCGCGGGTGGAGGGACTTTAATGTTGCCGGCTGGAAGCAGCCGGTTCCCATCGCTCATCCTCGGGGGAGACGCCTCGCTGCGGGAGGCTTCCGCAGCAAGGGAGCCGCTGCACAGTCCGCGAGATGCCAGTCATCCGTTGGCGGCAATCCGGCCGGCGCCCACGCTGATTCTGCCGGGCCGCGTCCGGCGCGGCCGTTCAGGGCTGAATCCACCCCGAATGCAGCAGCCAGTAGACGACCGGGACAGAGAACAGGCTCGAGTCCACCCGATCCAGCCAGCCGCCGTGTCCGGGAAGGGAATTGCCGCTGTCCTTGACGCCGGCGCCGCGCTTGATGGCGGATTCGCACAGGTCGCCGGCCTGCCCGCTCACGTTCGCCAGCAGGCAAAGGGCCGCGCCCTGCCACAGCGTCACGTGCGGGAATTTCCAGTGCAGGAACCACAGCCCCAGCGCCAGCGTGCCGGCCAGAGAGGCGATGGCGCCCGCCCACGTCTTGCCCGGGCTCAGCACGGGAGCCAGCTTGCGGCGGCCGAAGTTCTTTCCCCCGTAGTAGGCGAAAGTGTCGCCGGCCCAGTTGATGGCCGTGGCGAACAGCATCCACCACGGGTTCAGCAGCCGCAGCGAGAGCCCGCATTTCCAGGCCCCGAAAATGTAGACGATGCCGAACGTCGCCATCGCCGCGAACGGGAGGATGTGCGCCATGTTTTTCGCCCGCAGCGCGAAAATCCACATGAGGAATGCGAAAAGGACGATCGTCAGCATCTCGCTGCCGGGCAGCAGAAGCAGCAGAATCCCCGCCAGATATCCGGCCGGATTTTTCCGCGGATCGTACTCGAAATCCGCCAGATGACGGGCGGCAATTCCAAGGAATTCGTAATAGCAGGCGAGCCCCACGGCCGCCAGCGCCGCCAGAAACGCCCAATCCGGAGCGAAGACGACGATGTAGAAGAAGAAGGGCGTGAGAACCAGGCCGGTGAGCAGTCGCTTCATCAGGCAGCGGGCCCCGGCACGCCAATCAGGGAACCCTGCTCGACAGGCGCCCCGTGGACCGCCTCGATGCCGCCGAAGCGGCGGTCCCGCTTCTGGTAGGCGGCGATGGCCTCGAGCAGGGCGAGGCGGTCGAAGTCGGGCCACAGGGTGGGCGTCACGTAGAGCTCTGCATATGCGATCTGCCAGAGGAGGAAATTCGAAATCCGCAGCTCCCCGGAAGTCCGGATGAGAAGATCGACGTCGGGCTGCCCGGCGGTGGACAGCCGCGAGGCGAGCGATTCCTCGTCCACCACCAGCCGGTCCAGCGCGCCCGCCAGCCGGGCCTCTTCGATCAGCGCATTGACCGCGTCGACGATCTCGGCCCTTCCGCTGTAATTGATGGCCAGGTTGAGGATGAGGCCCGAATTGCCGGCTGTCGCCGCCACGGCGTCCTCCAGTTGCCGGCGCACCTCTTTTGGCAGGGCATGGATCCGCCCGATGGCGCGCAGCCGGATGTTGTTCTCCATCAGGTGCGCCACTTCCCGCCCCAGATAGTAATGCAGGAGCCGCCAGAGGGTCTCCACCTCGGTCCGCGGACGCTTCCAGTTCTCGGCGGAGAACGCGTACAGCGTCAGCGAGCGGATGCCGAGCCGCGCGCAGGTTTCCACCGACATGCGCACGGGCTCCACGCCCGCGCGGTGCCCGGCGGCACGGGGAAGGCTGCGGCGGCGGGCCCAGCGCCCGTTGCCGTCCATGATGATGCCGACGTGCGCGGGCAGTCGCGCCGGGTCAAGCGACCGGGCCACTTCATACTCGCGGCTTCCCGGCGGCAGGATGGCCAGAAGTTCCTGCATCAGGGGTTGAATACTATCTTAGCTCAGGGGCGCGCCTCTCCCGCATCACAGCCGCGATGCCGCCGCGATCAGCGCGCCCACGCCGAGGAACGATCCGAACGGCAGCTCGTAACTGGCCATGTCCGCGCCGCGCAGGCGGATCCAGATCAGGCCCAGAACGCTGCCGAGCAGCGACCCGGCCAGCAGCGCGAAAAGGGCCGTCTCAAAGCCGAGGAACGCGCCCAGAAAGGCCGTCATCTTCACGTCCCCGAAGCCCAGCCCTTCCCGCCCGCGGAGCTTCTGATAGGCCGCGCCCATCAGCCACAGCCCTCCAGACAGCAGCGCCGCCGCCGCGCAGGCGTGCACGAACGACTCGAGCGCGGGCGTGGACTCCGGCACGCGCATCCGCCACAGCCACGCAATCAGCCCTTCGGGCACCGGGACCACCGGGGCCAGCGCCAGCCCCGCGAACAGCCCGCCGAGGGTGAATTCATCGGGCAGGATGCGCGTCTCGGCGTCGGAGAAAATCAGCTCCACGACGATCGCCGCAAACAGGCACCACTTCGCGCCCGCCCAACCGCCGCCTGTCCGCCACCAGGCCCAGAAAAACAGCAGGCCGGTGGAGAACTCCACCAGCGGGTAGCGGAAAGAAATGGGCGCGCGGCATGCGCGGCACCGGCCCAGCAGGAGCAGAAAGCTCAGCAGCGGGATGTTGTCATGCCATGCGATCGCCGAGCCGCAGCGCGGGCAATGCGACCCCGGCGTCACCACCGAGAAATCGTGCGGGAGGCGGCTGATGCAGACGTTGAGGAAGCTGCCAATTACGAGGCCGAACAGCCCGGCGAGCACGGAAGAGGCGAGCGCGTCGTTCATGAGAGCACCCTGCGGTAGGCTTCCAGCGTGGCGGCTGCCATTCGTTCGATTGTAAACCTCTCCTCCACCATGCGGCGCCCTGCCGCGCCAAGCCGGGCGGCCAGCCCGCGGTCCCCGGCCAGCCGCGCCACCGCGGCGGCAATATCGGCCGGGTCGTTGTCGACCAGAATGCCGGTGACGCCATCGATGACGATCTCCGGCAGCCCGCCCACGCGGGAGGCGATCACCGGCACGCCGTGCGCCAGCGCCAGCAGCGCCGCCGAACCCAACCCCTCGCTCTCGCTGATGTAGACGAGCGCGCGCGCCTCGCCCAGGTCCCGCAGCAGATCCTCCGAGAACCGCACTTCGACGCCCGCCCGGCGGATCAGCGCCGCGCCCTTGCGCGGGTCGGCCCATGCCGGCGTGATGATGCCCCCTGCCAGCGTGCTCGCCCTCGCCGGCAGCGGCACGCCGTCGGGCACCACCGCGATCCTGTCCGGCGGCAGCCCTGCCTCCAGCAGCCGCCGCCGCACGGCCTCGCTGACAGCAAGGAACAGCGCCGCGCGGCGGTACTTCCAGCGGGAAAAGACGTGCGTCCCGACCGGAAAATCCACGCGGCGGCTGACGGCGAACGGCTTCGGCCACAGCAGCGCGGCCAGCGTGTGCGAGCGCGCGTCATGGCAATGGGCGAGATCGAACCGCGGCGCCATGCGGCGCAGCGCCAGCGGATCCAGCGCAGCCGCAGGCACCCGCTGCTGCCGCGCTGCTTCCAGCAGCGGCGAGCCGCGCGGAGCCGCCAGCAGGCATTCCACGCCCATGCGGCCCAGCTCCTCCGCCAGCGCCAGCGCCTGATGCTGCCCGCCGCGCATCGTCCGCCCGGCGTCCAGGTGCAGCACGCGCATCGGCTCACCTGCCCGGGCTCATGAAGCGCGCCTTGGCGTACTTCAGAAACGTGTACAGCGCGGCCATGTAAGCGATGGCGAGCCCCTCCACCCCGTCGAGGAACCCGCGCTTCAAAACATAAGTGCGGAAAAATGTCCAGGCAGGCTCCACCAGCAGATGCCGGTAGCCGATGCGCGCCCGCCGCGCGGCCAGCTCCTCGGCGGCGAGCGTCGTGTAGCGGTCCATCGTCTTCAGGTGCTCGCTCAGCGACCCGCAGGTGAAGTGCAGCAGGTTCCCCTGAAGATGGCCCACGCGCCCGTCGCAGACGACCGACTCGTGCACGTAGTCGCCCACCCAGCGCGCCTTCCTGCGGTCGAACAGGCGGATCTTGCGGTCCGGATACCAGCCCGAATAAAGGATCCACCGGCCCAGGTACTGCGCCAGCCGCGGCACCGTGTAGGCGTCGTACTCGGGGCCGTTCTTCTTCAGTTGCCAGATTTCGGCCTCCAGATCCTCGCTGAGCGCCTCGTCGGCGTCGATCGAAAGGATCCAGTCGTGGGAAGCCTGCTCGCTGGCGAAGTTCTTCTGCCCCGCGTAGCCTCTCCATCCGGCCTCGATCACGCGCGCCCCGAACTTGCGCGCGATCTCCACCGTGCGGTCCGTGGAGCCGGAATCCACCACGAGAATCTCGTCGCAGCAGCGGAGGCTTTCGATGGCGCGCGGAACGTTGCGCTCTTCGTTGCAGGTGATGATGGTCGCCGAAATCTTCATGCCGGCGCTTAGGGCAGCCAGCCCTGCCCGTTATTGTACAGAACGGGCGCCGGAATGAAGCTCAGCGCGAAGATGGCCGCGGTGAGCACGAAGACGCGGCGCCGGCCCGGCCCGAGCGGCGCCACGTCATACACATGGAAATGCCTCCGGCCGATGAAGAAAAGAATCGCGGCCCACACCCACCACGGCCAGTAAAGAAAGCCGAGCAGCGCCATCACGCCGATGGCCGCCGTCGAGATGGCGCGGTGCCGCTCGCCAAAGCAGGCATAGACGATGTGGCCCCCGTCCAGTTGCCCGATGGGCAGCAGGTTCAGCGACGTCGCCAGCAGCCCCACCCACGCCGCCCGGGCCACCGGATGCAGATAGATGTCCTCGCTCGGCACGCCCGGGAACAGCCACATCTCGAGCAGCCGCACCAGCAGCGGCGCGCCGAACTGGATCTCGCTCTGCTGGCCGATGCCCGGCACCACGCGCGAAAGCGCCATGCCGATGCCAAGCACCGGTATCACGAAAAGAAAGCCCGCTAGCGGGCCGGCCACGCCCACGTCGAACAGCTCGCGCCGGCTCTTTACGGCGGAGCGGAACCGGATGAAGGCGCCAAAGGTGCCGATGAACGTCGGCGCGGGCAGGAAGTAGGGAAGGCTCGCGTCGATGTTGTGGTAGTAGCAGGCCAGCCAGTGGCCCGCCTCATGCGCCAGCAGCACCAGCATCAGCGCCAGCGCGTACGGAAGCCCTTCGGCCAGCATGCGGGGCTCGCGCAGCGCGTCGGAGAAGGCCGTCAGGTCCTGTTCCAGATCAAATGGCGGAAGCTGGTGCGTGAAGTTGTACTGGAGGCGCGCGCCCAGCGCGGTGGTGGTGAACAGCGTCGCGAAGAACAGCAGCAGGTGCAGCCAAAGGCGCGGCTGGCTGAGCAGCGTGCGCGCCAGCGAGGGCGGAGCCCAGTACGGGCCGGAATAGGGAAACGCTTCGTCAGGCTGGGGATACACGGGCCCGCCGCCGCATCAGTCGAGCGATTGCAGCTCCTTGCCGGGCTTGAAGCGGACCGCCTTGCCGGGCGGAATGGCGACTTCCGCGCCAGTGCGCGGGTTGCGGCCGATGCCCGTCTTGCGCGGGCGCACTGTGAAGATGCCAAAGCCGCGCAGCTCGATGCGCTCTCCCTGGGCGAGGGCGCGCTTCATGGACTCAAACACGGTTTCCACGGCCATTTCCGCTTTGGTCTTGGTGATGCCCGTGCGGTTGACAACCTCGTTGACGATGTCGAGCTTGATCAAGTGCGCCTCCTGAAAGGGAGAGAATCGGCCGCCGGAGCGGCCTCCGCCGCCCCATCGCAAACCCTATGATAGGATTAGGTTTTTGGCCTTGTCAAGCACGCACAACAAAGCAGGCAACACGCAGGAGGGCGTTCCGGCGGCGCTGTTTCGCCGCGTCTGCGGCGCCTTCGCCACCGGCGTCGGCGTCGCCACGGTCATCGGCCGCGACGGCAAGCCGCACGGCCTCACCGTCAACTCGTTCACCTCGGTCTCGCTCCACCCGCCGCTCATTCTCATCTGCATCGGACACCGCGCGGCGACGCACGGCCCCTTCTCCACGGCCGCCTCCTTCGCCGTGAACTTCCTCGATGAGACGCAGCAGCCGCTGTCGGAGCGCTTCGCCTCCTCGCATCCGGCCCGCTTCGAAGGCCTGCGGTGGAGCTGCGGCGCCACCGGAGCCCCCGTGCTCGAGGACGCGCTGGCCGTGCTGGAATGCGAAACCTGGAGAAGGATGGATGCGGGCGACCACACGGTCTTCTTCGGGCTGGTGAAAGAAGCCCGCGTCCGCGATGGCCGCCCGCTGCTCTACTTCGGCGGCAGCTACCGCCGCCTCGCGCAGGACTGATCAGCCGGCCAGTTCCTTCACCTTCGCGAGCACCGCGTCGTAGTTCGGGTGCTGGGCCACTTCCGGCACATACTCGACGTAGCGCAGCACGTCGTCGGCGTCCAGCACGAAAATCGCGCGGCTCTCGATGCGCCAGTCCTTGATCAGCGTGCCGTAGTTCTCCCCGAAGCTCGCATACTTGTGGTCGCTGATCATCTTCACATGATCCGCGCCGAAGCTCGTGCACCAGCGGTTCTGCGCGAACGGCAGGTCCATGCTGATCGTGTAGAAGCTGACCTGCGGGAACTTGGCCGCCTCGTCATTGAAACGCTTCGTCTGCATGTCGCAGACCGGCGTGTCCAGCGAAGGCACCACGCTGAAGACGCGGATCCCCTTGCCGGTGGAGGCCAGCGTCACCTCCTGCAACGACTTGTCCACCGCGCGGAAGTCCGGGGCCTTGTCCCCCACCTTCAGCTCCGGTCCGGCCAGCTCCAGCGGCATGCCTTTGAACGTGGTCGTACGGGCCATGAATCCTCCTCTGGTAGAGAGTTCTGTACAGCTCACGCCCAGTGTAACAGGGCGCGCAATTCCTCTACGTAAGAGACCGCGGGCTTGCAGACGAAGTCCGTGCAGACCACCGCCTGCCCCGGGCCGTCGCGCCCGGTCCACCGCGCCGTGGCGAACGGCTCGAAATGGCGGTGGAATTCGCCGAGAAGCGCTTCGGCCGCGCCGCGGAACTCGATCTCCACCGGCGGGGCTTCGTGCAGCAGCAGCGCAGCCAGCATCCGCGGCAGCGCCGAAGGCTGCTGCTCCAGCCGCGAAGCGAAGGCTTCCAGCGTCCTTCGCGCGGGTGCCAGGAAGCTGTCGTCTCCGGTGAGCCTTGCCAGCCGCAGCAACGCCTCCACCGCCAGCGAGTTGCCCGAGGGCTCGGCCCCGTCGTAGTCCTCTTTCATGCGGAACAGCAGATCGGAAGCCGAGGCGGGGGACGTGAAAAATCCGCCGCCGCCCGCGTCTTCGAACAGCTCGATCATCACGCGGGCCAGTTGCACGGCTCTCCCGAGCAGCGCCTCCTCGAACACCGCCTGGTGCAGGTCGATGGCCGCCAGCGCCAGCGCGGCGTAGTCGTCGAGCATCGCCGGAACGGCCGCCTCGCCCTCCCGCCAGCGGCGCAGCAGCCGGCCGTCCGGCAACAGCAGCGCCTTCTCAAGGAAAGCAAAGGCGCGGCGCGCGGCCTCCACATACCTCGCCTCGCCCGTGGCGGCGCCCACGCGCGCCAGCGCGCTGATCATGAGGCCGTTCCACGCGGCCAGCACCTTGTCGTCCCGATGCGGCCTCGGCCGTTTCGACCGCGCCTCGAACAGAATGCCGCGGCACCGCGCCACGGCGGGGTCCGCCGCCAGCTCCGGCCGCGCCATCCAGAGGATGTTCCTTCCTTCGAACTCGCCATGCGGGTCGTGGTCCACGTTGCCCCGCGCGCGGCAGCCGTAGCAGGCGGCAAACAACGGCAGGTCCTCCCCGAGCAGGCGCTCCATCTCCTCCCAGCTCCAGAGATAGAACGCCCCCTCGCCCTTGTGGCCCGGCCTCGCGGGGTCCTCGCTGTCGGCATCCTCGGCGGAGTAGAACGCCCCTTCCGGATGCGTCATGTCGCGCAGCACGTACTCGCAGATCTCCTGTGCCGTAAGGAGAACCTCCGGCTCCGCCGCCTTCCCCGTGATCTGCGCGGCTTCCAGATAGGCCGCGGCGAGCTGCGCCTGGTCGTACAGCATCTTCTCGAAATGCGGCACGAACCAGCGCTCGTCCACGGAATAGCGGTGAAAGCCGCCGCCCACCTGGTCGTACATCCCGCCGCGCCGCATCTCCACCAGCGTCCGGCGCGCCATCTCGAGCGCTTCGGCGTTGCCTGTGCGCCGGAAGTACCGGAACAGGAAATGCAGCACCGCGGGCCGCGGGAATTTCGGAGCCCCGCCGAATCCCCCATGCACTGCGTCAAACGACCGGCGGAACTGCTGAAATCCGCTGTGCACGGCGTCCGCCGCCGGCATTCTCCCGCCCGCCGTCACCGCCACGGCCTGCTGAATTTCCTCCTGAATTCTCAGCCCGGCTTCGAGAATTTTTGCGCGATTCGTCTGCCACGCGAGGGCGATTTGCTCGAGAATCTGCCGGAATCCAGGCCTTCCCCAGCGTGATTCCGGCGGAAAATACGTCCCTCCATAAAAGGGGCGCAGATCCGGCGTCAGCCAGACGCTCAGCGGCCACCCGCCGCTTCCCGTCGTCGCCTGCACGAACGTCATGTACAGGCGGTCCACGTCCGGGCGCTCTTCGCGGTCCACCTTCACCGGCACGAAGAATCGGTTCAGCAGCGCGGCGATCTCCCCGTTCTCGAAGGACTCGCGCTCCATCACATGGCACCAGTGGCAGGTCGAATAGCCGATCGACAGGAAAATCGGCCTGTCCTCGGCGCGCGCCTTCGCGAAGGCAGCCTCGCCCCACGGCAGCCAGTCCACCGGGTTGTGCGCGTGCTGAAGCAGATACGGGCTCTTTTCGTGAATCAGTGCGTTGGTGTGCATCGGGATCCGGGAACGGCTATGCTCGAAACGTGCCGCCCGGCCGCAGCGCCATCGCTGCGCGGGCGGGATCTCATGCGCGCGGAGAAGGGGAGCAGACCCTCTCCGCCAGAAGGTTGGATTCATGACGGATTTTGAAAGCTTCAGGAAACAGGCGCTCGACGAACTGCTCGACTGGCTCCGCATCCCCAGCATCAGCACGCTGCCCGAACACAAGGCGGACATGATACGCGCCGCCGAATACGTCAGGACGGCGCTCGAGCGCGCCGGCTTGGCGAAGACCTCCCTGGTCGACCGCGGCGGACACCCGCTCGTCTACGCCGAATGGCTGGGTGCGCCCGGCAAGCCGACGCTCCTGCTCTACGGCCACTACGACGTGCAGCCTCCGGATCCGCTCGAGGAGTGGGTCTCTCCCCCCTTCGAGCCCCAGATCCGCAACGGCAACATTTATGCCCGCGGCGCCACCGACGACAAGGGCCAGACATGGATCCTCGTGAAGGCCGTGGAATGGCTGATGCGGCGCGACGGGCGGCTGCCGGTGAACGTGCGGTTCCTCATCGAAGGCGAGGAGGAGTGCGGAGGCGAGGCAATTTCCCGCTATGTCTCCGAAAAGCCGCCTGAGCTGGCCGCCGATGCGGCGGTCATCTGCGACAGCGAGATGTTCGCCCCGGGCCTGCCCTCCATCTGCACCGGCCTGCGCGGCATCGTCTACGGCGAGTTGCACGTGGAAGGCGCGCGGCAGGACCTCCATTCGGGCGTGTACGGCGGCGTCGCCCCGAACCCGCTCATGGCCATTGCGGAGATCCTCACCGCGCTCAAGAACCGCGACGGCCGCATCCTCATCCCCGGCTTCTATGACCGCGTCGTCGAGCCGGCCCCCGCCGAAAAGGAGGCCTGGGCGCGGCTGCCTTTCGACGAAAAGGAGTATCTCGAGAAGGAAATCGGCGCGCCCGAACTCACCGGCGAGCCAGGCTATTCCGTCTTCGAGCGGACGTGGGCGCGCCCGACGCTGGAAGTGCACGGCATCCGCGGCGGCTTCACGGGCGAGGGCGCCAAGACCGTGATCCCCGCCCGCGCTGTGGCGAAGATCTCCATGCGGCTCGTGCCGGAGCAGCGCCCGGAAGAGGCGGTGGAGCAGCTCAGGGCCGCCATCGCCGCGGCGAAGCCGCGCGGCGTGCGGGCCGAATTCCGCCTCCTGCACGGCGCCCCGGCGAGTCTCGTCGATCCTGAGAACCTCTTCGTGAAAGAGGCCGCGCTCGCGCTCGAGGAGATCTTCGGCCGCAAGACCGTCTTCATCCGAAGCGGCGGCTCCATTCCGATTGTCGGCCTCTTCAACGCCTGCCTGGGCATCCCCAGCGTGCTGATGGGATTCGGCCTGCCGGACGACAACCTGCACTCGCCCAACGAGAAATTCCACGTGCCGAACTTCTTCGCGGGCATCGAAGCCGTGGTGCGCTATTTCGAGCGGCTGGGGGCCTGACGCCCCCGGCGCGCCGCCCGGCTCAGTGCAGCCCGAGCCGGCAGTCGTGCTTCAGCGCTTCGAGTTCCATGTCGCGGTACGCCCGGTTGCGGCGCGTCATTTCGTCGAAGTCGACCTCGTGCGCGTCGAAGCAGGGGCCGTCGACGCAGGCAAAGCGAACCTGCCCGCCCACGGTCACGCGGCAGCCGCCGCACATGCCCGTGCCGTCGATCATGATCGGGTTCAGGCTGGCGTGCAGCTTCAGGCCCCAGCCGCGCGTTGCTTCCGCCGCGGCC
This sequence comes from Bryobacteraceae bacterium, assembly GCA_025056865.1. GTDB lineage: Bacteria > Acidobacteriota > Terriglobia > Bryobacterales > Bryobacteraceae > JANWVO01. Next base: position 21,578 of record JANWVO010000014.1, on the reverse strand, counting down.
TTCATCATCGGGATCGGCCCGATCACATGGCCCTCGGCGAAGCTGCCCGGCCCGGCCAGGCTCAGCAGCAACTGAACCACGTTGCCGTGGAAGCCGTAGCTGCCGTCGTCGGTGGCCCAGTGCAGCTCGTCGGCGCACTCCCGCAGCTCCCGGTCGAGGATCCGGTAAGCGTCCGACCTCGCTCCGCAGAGCGCAACCACCGTGTTGCCCGCTTCCTTGTAGGCGCGCGCCACCGGCAGCAGCTCGGCTACGCCCACGCCGCCCGCCATGCACAGCACCCGCTCGCCCGTGCAGATCTCGGCCGGCTCGCCCAGCGGGCCCACCAGGTCGCAGATCGACTCGCCCGGCTCCAGCGCGACAGCCTCGCGCGTCGTCTTGCCTACGGCCTGTATGACCATCGTGATCGATCCGCGCTCCGCGCTCGAATCCACAATCGTCAGCGGGATGCGTTCGCTGTGCGGCAGCGGCCGGATGATGATGAACTGCCCGGCGCGCCAGCGCTTCTGGATGCGCGGCGCCTCCACTTCGAGCAGCGTGATCTCCGGCGCCAGTTGGCGCTTGTCGAGAATCAGCGCGCTCATGCCTGCACCTCCTCGCGGGACTCCCTCGCCCCGCTCAGCGCCTCGTGGATCGCCCGCGCCGCGGTCCGCCCGTCCTTCATCGCCAGAATCACCGTCGACCCGCCGCGCACCACGTCCCCGCCGGCGAACACGTTGGGGATCGAAGTCTCCCCCCAGTCGTTGATCACGATCTTGCCCCGCTTCGTCACCAGTTGCGGCGTCGACTTCTGCAATGTCGGGTTCGGCGCCTGCCCGATGGCGGCCACGACCGTGTCGGCAGGAATCCGGAACTCCGAACCGGGCACCGGCACCGGCGCGCGGCGGCCGCTTTCGTCCGGTTCGCCCAGCTCCATCCGGATGCACTCCATCTCGCGCACGCAGCCGTTGTCGTCGCCATACAGCGCCACCGGCGCCGCCAGAAATTCGAACCGCACGCCTTCTTCTTCGGCGTGCTCGATCTCTTCCAGCCGCGCCTTCAGCTCCGCGCGCCCCCGGCGGTACAGGATGGTCACCTCGCTGCCCAGCCGCACCGCCCAGCGCGCCGCGTCCATCGCCGAGTTGCCTCCGCCCACCACCACCGTGTGCCTGCCGACGCGCACCGGCGTGGGCGACTCGGGGAATTTGAACGCCTCCATCAGGTTCACGCGCGTCAGGAACTCGTTCGCCGTATAGACCCCAATCAGGTTCTCGCCCGGAATGCCCATCAGATAAGGCAGCCCCGCGCCCGTCCCGATGAAGATCGCTTCGTAGCCTTCCTCGAACAGATCCTCGAGCGTCGCCGTCTTGCCCACGATGAAGTCCGGCACGAACTCGACGCCCATGTTCTGGAGCCGCGCGATCTCCTCCTCGAGGATCTCCCGCGGCAGGCGGAAGTTCGGAATCCCGTAGGCCATCACGCCGCCCAGCTTGTGCAGCGCCTCGAACACCGTCACCCGGTAGTTCAAACGAACCAGGTCGTAGGCGGCGATCAGCGACGCCGGACCGCTGCCCACCAGCGCCACCTTCCTGCCCGTCGGCTTCGGGTAGCTGCCGGCCAGCTCCTTCATGCGCAGCCGCGCATGGTCCGCCGCGAAGCGCTCCAGCGACCCGATCGCCACCGGATCCCATTTCTTGCCCACCACGCACGCACTCTCGCAGAACAGCTCGTGCTGGCAGACGCGCCCGCAGACGCCCGGAAACGGGCTCTGCTCGCTGATCACGTCGTGGGCCCCCTGAAAGTCGCCCTCCGCGATCCGCAGGATGAACCGCTTGATGTCGATGTGCAGGGGACATGCCTCCACGCAGACCGGCTTCTGGCACTGGAGGCAGCGCTGCGCTTCCATCTGCGCCTGCTCGGCCGTGTAGCCGAGCGCGACTTCGTCGGCCGTCCGGCGGCGGCGTTCCGGATCCAGCAGCGGCAGCGGCTGGCGCGGAGCCTTCGGATTAGGTTTGTATTTGGGTGGGGAGGCGGGCATACGCACTCCTATTCTAGCAATCGGGATTCAAAACTCCGGATTCGGTGACGGCCAGCCCCGGCGGATCCGTTCCGGCGGCGCCCCGGCCGGATGCGCCCGCTGCCGGGCGCGCGCTCAGTGGCGCTTTTCCGCCGTCCAGGCCCATTCCGTCTGGCCGTTGCCGTCCACGGCCACGGCTTCTCCTTCCATGCGCTCCTCTGTGAACCGCGCCGAGATGCGGTACACGGCGCCCGGCCCGGAATCGCCCGGCCGCTCCACCTCGAAAAACAGCGCGTCGCCCTCCACTCTCCCCCGCCGCACCTCGAGCAACGGCCTGTCCGGAAAGCTGAAGTAGCCCAGCAGGGACTGCCCGCGGACGCTCAGAATCATTTCGGCGGCCACCGCCTCGCCCCGCCCCGTCAGCCGCGAATCCCACACCCCGTTCAGCTCGATGCGCGCCTGCGGTTCGCCGAACTGCTTCTTCGCCTGCTCGGTCACCTCCCAGTAATAGAGCGTCTTGCCGTTCACTTCGATCTTCCTGTCCGGCTTCCAGTCGCCCATGTCGAAGCTGTGGCTCACGATCCGCGCCCCGGTGCGCAGCTCGCGCAGCAGCTTCGGACGCAGCCGCAGGTTGACGTCAGGCAGCAGGTACAGCGTCACCAGCGTCGCCTTGCTGATGTCGGCATCGAACAGGTTCTTCTCGATGAACTGCACCCTGTCTTCGACGCCCGCCTTCTTCGCGTTCTCCTTCGCCTCGGCGATCCGCTGCGGGTTCAGGTCGTAGCCGATGCCCCGCGCGCCGAACTTCTCCGCCGCCATCACGACGATGCGCCCGTCGCCGCAGCCGAGGTCGATGACAAAGTCCGATGGCCTGATGTTGCCCAGCTTCAGCATCGCCTCCACGATTGGGTATGGCGTGGGCACATACGGCACGTCGCCGCCGTACTCGTCGTACTGGCCATGAGCCAGCCCGGGGCAGAACAGCAGAACAAAGGACAGGAGGACTGCACTGCGTCTCATGGCTGAAGCCTACCACAGGCCCTTGGACCCTCGGACCGGCACGCCGCGCGCGGCGCGCCTTGCAGAGAGGGCGGCGCGCGGCCCCCTCCGGAAGCGGTTCGTATACTGGAAGAAGCCCCCGCCATGAACGCATCCGCCCCGGCACTGGCAGCTCCGGATGCCGCTGCGCGCCTGCGCGCCGGCGCCGTGACGCTCGCGCTGCTGTCGCTCGGACATTTCTTCGTGGATCTATACTCGGGCAGCCTCGGCGTCCTTCAGCCGTTCATCGTCGGGCGGCTTGGGCTGACGCTGGCCCAGGCCGGGCTGCTCGGCGGCGTGCTCGTCTTCAGCTCGTCCGTCACGCAGCCGCTTTACGGCTATCTTTCGGACCGCTTCCGCTCGCCGCTGTTTTCCGCGCTCGGGCCGGCGGTGGCCGGCGTCTTCATTCTGTCCGCTGCGCTCGCGCCAGGCTTTGCGGCGGCTCTGGCGCTCATGCTCGTCGGCGGGGCGGGCGTCAGCGCCTTCCACCCGCAGGCCTCCTCCTGGGCCGCTGCCGGAATGCCCTCGCACCGCGCCCGGTGGATGGCCGTCTTCATCAGCTCCGGCACCCTCGGCATCGCGGCCGCGCCGGTCTTCTTCAAGGAGTTCCTCGCCCGCTTCGGCATCGGCAACCTTCTCTGGGCGGCCCTGCCGGGCGTGGCCGTTTCGGCCGCCTGCCTCGCCCTTGTCCGCCCGCCCGCCGAGGCGCGCGGCAGCGGGCGGTCCTTCGACTGGAGGCCGCTGCGCTCCGTCCTCCGGCCCCTGTCAATTCTCTATTGGGGCGTGTTCTTCCGCTCCGCCGTGCAGGTCGTCTTCGCGCAGTTCCTTGTTCTCTATCTGAGCCGCGAGCGCGGCTACAGCCTGCACCGCGCCGCCTACATCCTCACCGCGTATCTCGCCGCGGGCGCCCTCGGCGGCATCGCCGGCGGCCAGCTCTCGGCCCGCTTCGGCCCCAAACGCGTCATCCAGCACTCCTTCCTCTGGTCGGCTCCGCTGATGGCCGTCTTCTTTCTGACCCCTTCCCCGTGGGGCGTGGCCTGCCTCGTGGCTGGCGGCCTCGTGCTGCTGTTCACCATCCCGGTCAACGTCACCGTCGCCCAGAGGCTGGCGCCCTCGCAGGCAGCCACCGTGTCGGCGCTGCTGATGGGCTTCGCCTGGGGCGCGGCGGGCCTGATTTTCGTCCCGTTCACCGGCTGGCTGGCTGACCGCACGTCGCTGCACGCCGCGCTCGCTTCGCTGCTCGTCTTCCCCGTGCTGGGCTACTGGCTCAGCCGCAGGCTGCCGGAGGACCTGTCCGAATGAGAAAAGCTGTCTGCCTCCTCAGCGGCGGCCTGGATTCGGCCACCGCATTGGCCTGCGCCCGCCGCGACGGCTTCGCCGCCTACGCGCTCACCTTCGACTACGGCCAGCGCCACCGCGTCGAGCTCGACGCCGCCGCCCGCGTCGCCCGCCACCTCGGTGCCGCCGAACACCGCATCTTCCGCATCGACCTGCGCGCCTTCGGCGGCTCCGCCCTCACCGATGACATCGCGGTTCCCAAGGACCGCGCACTGGCCGGCTCCCAGGCGGAGATCCCCGTCACCTACGTCCCGGCGCGCAACACGGTCTTCCTCTCCATCGCGCTTGCCTGGGCCGAGGTGCTCGGCGCCTCCGACATCTACATCGGCGTCAACGCCATTGATTACTCCGGCTACCCCGACTGCCGCCCCGAATTCATCCGCGCCTTCGAGCACATGGCGAACCTCGCCACCAAAGCCGGCGTCGAAGGGCGGCTCCGGCTCCAGATCCATACCCCGCTCATCCATCTCACCAAGGCGGAGATCATCCGGCTCGGGCTTTCGCTCGGCGTCGACTACTCGCTCACGCACAGTTGCTACGATCCCGTAGGAGAACTCGCCTGCGGCCGCTGCGACTCCTGCCAGCTCCGCAAGGCCGGCTTCGCCGCCGCCGGCGTGCCCGATCCCCTGCGCTACGCGGACGAGGCGGCGCGATGAGGATCAGCGAGATCTTCGAGTCCATCCAGGGCGAGGGCATCCTGGCCGGCGTGCCTTCTCTCTTCCTCCGCGCCTCGGGCTGCAACCTCCGCTGCATCTGGTGCGACACCCCCTACGCCTCCTGGGCGCCGGAAGGCGAGGACTGGCCCGTCGAGCGGCTGGTGCAGCGCGTGGCGCAGTCCCCGCTGCGCCACGTCGTGCTTACCGGCGGCGAGCCGATGATCTTCCCCGAAATCGTTCCCCTCACCCGCGCGCTGCGCGGGCTTGGCCGCCACATCACCATCGAAACCGCAGGCACCGTGGACGCCGACGCCGCCTGCGACCTGATGAGCATCAGCCCGAAACTCTCCAACTCGACGCCGCACGCCGCCGAAGGCGGCCGTTGGGTGGCGATGCACGAGCGCACACGGCTTCAGCCGGACGTTCTCCGCCGCCTCATGGAGCGTTACGAGTACCAGCTCAAGTTCGTCGTTGCCCGCCCGGAGGATCTCGCCGAGATCCGGCAGCTTGTGCAGGAACTCGGCGCCCCGCCGGAACGCGTCCTGCTCATGCCCGAGGGCGTCACGCCGGAAGCCCTGCGCGAGCGCTCGCTCTGGCTCGTCGAGAAGTGCCGGGAAACCGGCTACCGCTACAGCCCCCGCCTGCACATCCTGCTCTACGGCAACCGGCGCGGCGTGTGACCGCAGCCTCGGGCGCTTCCCCGAGTTGGACTCTAGGTGTTTTCCCCGGATCTCGGTTCATTCACGGATTGAAAAGTTTTCTTCAAGCGCATACTGTCAAGTTTGGGTGATCAAACCATGACGCTGAGGGGAATTGTCATTTGTCCGGAGGGGGACCTTGCCGCCCGGTTCGACGAGGCTCTGGCGGAATTCCGCGGCGTGCAGATCGTGCGCGAGCTGCACCGGTATCCGGATCATCTGGAGCTGATGCGGATGATCCGTTCCTGCATTCCGCACGTGCTGTTCGTCAGCATTGAAACGCTGCCGAAGGCGCTGGAAATCCTGACCACCGTGCGGGCTGAAGCGCCCGGCATTCAGGTCGCCGCCCTGAGCCGCACTCTGGAGCCCTCGGCCCTTCTGGAAGCCATGCGCGCCGGCATCCGCGAATGCCTTGCGCCGCCGTTCGACCGCAAGGAGCTCGGCGAAGCCTTCGCACGGATGGCCTCAGCAGTCGAGCAGACGCCGGTGCTGCTCGACGTCACCGATCATGTCTATGCCTTTCTCCCCAGCAAACAGGGCGTCGGCACCTCCACCGTGGCCATGAACGTGGCCATCGCCCTCGGACGCCAGAAGAAGGGCGAGGTGCTGCTGCTCGATATGGATCTTTCCAGCGGCATCATCGGCTTCATGCTGAAGCTGTCGAACAGCCACTGCGTCGTCGATGCCGCCGAGAACGCGCACTCGCTCGATGAATCCATCTGGTCCCAGATCATCTGCCAGAAGGGCGGCATCGACATCGTCCACAGCGGCAGGCTGAACCCCGATTTCCGCATCGAAGCGCAGCAGATCCGCCAGATCCTCGACTTCGCCCGGCGCAATTACAAGTTCATCTGCGTCGACATCTCGGGCAACCTCGAGAAGTATTCCATCGAGGTGATGCATGAGGCGAAGAACATTTTCATGGTGGTCACCACGGAGATCCCCTCCCTGCACCTGGCGCGCGAGAAACTCGCCTTCCTCCAGCGGCTCGATCTGGCCGATCGCGTCCGCGTGATCCTGAACCGCTACCACCGCAAGAGCCTGGTCACGCCGTCGCAGGTGGAAGGCCTTCTCGGCGTGCCGATCGCCTTCACGTTCCAGAACGATTACCAGGGCGTGCACGCCGCCCTTCAGGATGGCCGTGCCGTCGATCCCGGCTCGGAGCTCGGCAGGCAATTCCGCTCCATGGCGGACTCCATCCTCGGCGTCCTGCCCGGCGCGGAGCCACAGCAGGCCCGCAAGCGCGTCGTGGAGTTCTTCTCCATCCTTCCGCCGCGTGTTCAGGCCACCGGAACCGAAAGGCCCTGATCGGGGCGTCCCGGCGGCGGATCTCGACGGGATCGTCCCGCCCGGGATCCGCCCCGCACCACGGGCGCGGGGCGGCGGAAAACGCAGCCCCGCCTCCCAAGGCAATGTCAGTAGCCTTCCGCCTCCACCTGCACCTTCCCGGCAAAGCGGCGGTACAGGAACCAGAAATAAAAGGCCGCAATCAGGATGCCCGGCGTGAACCACCACAGGCCCACGCGGAGCCCGTACTCCGGCGCGCTCGCATTGTAAATCGTGAGGCTCAGCGACGGGTCGCTGTTGGCCGGCAGCACCATCGGGAACACGCCGAACACGACGCTGGTCAGCATGCCGATGATGAAAAACGTCGAGGCCAGAAACGCCTTCAGGTCGTCCTGCTTCCTCTCGAACAGCAGCAGCGCGATCAGCGATGCGAGCGCCAGCAGCGGGAACGCGTATCCGGCCGGCCACTTCGCAAAGCTCTCCGCAAGCTTCGGCTGGATCTGGAAGCTCACGATGGTCACCACCGCCGTCAGCGCCGCCACCGCATACCACACGGGCCTTGCAATCGCCCGCGCCCGCTCCTGCACCGCGCCCTCGTTCTTGTAGGCGAGCCACAGCGCGCCATGCTGCATCAGCACGAGGAACGAGTAGACGCCCACGAGGACCGTGTACCAGTCCAGAATGCCCGCGTCGCGGCCCGGCTGGAAGTTCGTCCACAGCGGCAGGAAGAACTCGCCCTTTTCATCCAGCGGCACGCCGCGGACCACATTGCCGAGCGCCGCGCCGAAGAAGATTGCGAGCAGCGCGCTCGACACGCTGAAGATGGCGTCCCACATCGGCCGCCACACCGCATTCCGGATGTGCGAGCGGAACTCCACCGATGTGCCGCGCAGGATCAGCAGCCACAGCACCACCATCAGCGGCAGGTAGAAGCCGCTGAAGCTGCTCGCGTACAGGGCAGGGAAGGCGAAGTACAGCGTTCCGCCCCCGGCCAGCAGCCACACTTCGTTGCCATCCCACACCGGCCCGATCGACTTCAGCACCGCGCGCCGCTCGGCGTCCGTCCGGGCTACCGCCAGATGCACGATCCCGGCGCCCAGGTCGAACCCGTCCAGCACCACGTACATCGCAATCATCACTGCAACGATCCAGAACCAGAGAACGGGTAGCATCTCGCTTCGCCTCCTTCAGTCTCCCACCGCCGGCGCCGGGGCCGCGCCGGATTCCACCACGGCAGCATGCGCGCCAGGCCCGTGGTCCAGCTCCCGCCAGATCATGAACAGCCCCAGCATCAGCAGCAGCGTGTACATGCCCATGAACCCGAGCAGCGTGAACATCGCGTTGCCGCTCGACACCTGCGCCGAGCTGCCCTCGGCCGTCTTCATCAGCCCGTAGATCAGCCACGGCTGCCGTCCCAGCTCCGCCGTCATCCACCCGGCCGTATTGGCCACATACGTCAGCGGCGCCATCAGCATCAGGATCCACAGCAGCGGCTTGGACTCAAACAGCCGCCCGCGCCGGAGCTGGATGAAGCTCAGCGCCATCACCGCGATGAAGATCGTTCCCAGGCCCACCATGATGTGGAAGCTGTAATACAGCAGCGGAATGTTGGTCGGCCATTCGTCCTGTGGAAACGCATCCAGGCCCTTCACTTCCGCGTCCCAGCGCTTCGACGTGATGAAGCTCAGCAGGCCGGGCACAAGGAACGGGTTGTCGATCTTCTGCCTCTCCACGTCCGGCTGGCCCAGAATGATCATCGGCGCCGCCTCGCCCGTCCGGAAGTGCGCCTCCATGGCCGCCAGCGTCGCCGGCTGGTGCTTCGCCACCAGCATGCCCTGCTGGTCGCCCGTCGGGAACAGCGCCAGGATCGACGCAATGACGCCCGCCGTCACCCCCAGCCGCAGGAAGGTCCGCGCGAAGTCCTCGTGCTTCTTCAGCAGCAGGTACAGCGCGCCCACGCCGCTCATGATGAACGCGCCCGTGATGACACCGCCCGTGATCGTGTGCAGATACTGCCAGAACGCCCAGTCGTTGAAAACCAGGGACCACCAGCTATCCAGCAGGATCTCGCCCTTCGGGCCCAGCCGGTATCCGGTCGGCCGCTGCATCCAGGCATTGGTGGCCACGATCAGATAGGCCGAGATCCAGCTCCCGATCCACACCGCCAGCGCCGCCAGCCAGTGGCCCACGCGCCCGAGAATCTTCTCCCCGAACAGCAGCAGCCCGAGGAAAGAGCTCTCCAGGAAAAACGCATAGAGCCCCTCCATCGCCAGCGTGTGGCCGATGACGCCCCCGGCGGCTTTCGAAAAGCGCGACCAGTTCGTCCCGAACTGGAACTCCATCGGGATGCCGGTGACCACGCCGAGAGCGAAGTTGATGGCGAAGATCTTCGCCCAGAACCTCGCCGCCTCGTTGTAGTGCTCCTCGCCGGTCCGCAGGGCCATCGTCTTCAGGATGAAGATCAGCAGCGCCAGCCCCAGCGTCAACTGGACGAAGAGGTAATGAAACGTGACCGTGAACGCAAAGTGGAAACGGTGGATGTCCAGTGCAACGTCCATAAAGGGGACCTCTCCGGAGAAGTTTACAACATCTTAATACAGATTTGATGCACCGAAACTCCTTTAGTGACATCGGAGTGCCGGTCGTCCGGGGCGGTCCGTTCAATCTGTCTGCCGCCGACCGGATTGAAGAACCCTCGGCAGCCAGACGATAAGAGGAAAGGCGGCTTTCGGGCCGCAGGGAGCAGAGTGTGTTTCACGGGCTGGTCATCCTCGGCAACGCGAACAGGGCACCGATGGCCCGGGCGGTCATCGCCGCCACGGGCCTCGTTACGGTCATGCGCGAGCTGCCAGCCATGCCGGGGCGCTACGAGCTGGGAAGGCTCCTCAGCACGCTCGTCCCCGATCTCGTCCTGATCGACATGAGCGCCGGACCGGAGGCGCTTCAATGCGCGGCTCTGGTGCGCGAGCTTTCTCCGCACACCCCCATCGTGGGCCTCGGCTGCGGCCGCGAAACCCGCCTGCTGGCGGCCCAGGCTGGCCCGGACATCACTGTCAGCCAGGACTGCGCTCCCGAGGAACTCGCCTATGCCGTACGCCGTGCCCTTGAGCGCCAGCATGGCGGCCAGGAAAACGGCCTCTTCGCTTTCCTGCCTGCCAAGGCCGGAAGCGGGGCCAGCACCGTCGTCCTGAACACGGCCAGCGCGGCCGCCGCCTACGACCGGCGCGTTCTCGTCATCGATGCCGACCTCCGCAGCAGCGTCCTGCCGCTGATGCTCGGCCGCGAGATTCATGGGGGCGTGCAGGCCGTGCTCGCCTCCTCAGCGGAGCTCGACCAGTTCATCCTCCGGCGGAACCTGGTCGAACGTCACGGCGCCGACTTCCTGCTCTCCTCCCGCTGCCTCGACACCCCCATGCCGGAATGGGCCCACTACTTCCAGCTCCTCAACTTCGTCCGCCCTCACTATGACCTGATCCTGGCGGACCTTCCCGAGCTGGTCAACCCGGCCACGGTGGAGATCATCCGCCGTTCCGCCAAAGTGTTTGTCGTCTGCACGCCGGAGCTGCCCTCGCTCCATCTGGCCCGTCAGCGGCTGACCGAGCTGGAACGGCTCGGGCTCGGCCCGGAGCGGGTCGGCATCCTCCTCAACCGCGCCCATCCGGGCGACCCGCCTCAGGCCGAAATCGAAAAGATGCTCGACCGCCCCGTTTCTTTCACCTTCCCCAACAATTACCGCGCCATGAGCGCGGCCATCCGGCAAGGCGCCCCAGTGGACCCCAACACCGATCTCGGCCGCGCCTTCGCCGCCTTCGCCGCCACGCTGGCCGGAGTGGAACCGCCGCAGCCCCAGGTCACTCTCCGGGAGCGCCTGCGCAGCCTCCTGCACCTGGCTTCGGCCTGACGGCCCCTCCGGCCAGCGCCGCCCTCACCCCTTCACCCCCAGCTTGCGCAGGAACGTCATCATCGGACACCAGTTCGTGAAGGCGCTCTGGAACAGGTTCAGCCCCACGAACGCCGTGAACCACAGCCAGCGCTGATCGTGGTACACGCTCAGTGCCAGGCTCAGCAGGATGAAAAACCCGGCGATCATCCGCAGCATTCTCTCAACCGTCATGACTCATGCCTCCCTCTGTTGAAGATGTAGTAAACGATCGGAACGGTGACGCGCGAAAGCAGCAGCGAGGCGATCTCGCCCGCCATCAGCGCAATCGCCAGCCCCTGGAAGATCGGGTCGAACAGGATCACCGCGCTGCCCACCACCACCGCCGCCGCCGTCAGCATCATCGGGCGGAAGCGAACCGCGCCCGCGTCGATCACCGCCTGGTCCAGCGGCATCCCTTCCTTCAGGCGCAGCTCGATGAAGTCCACCAGGATGATGCTGTTGCGCACGACGATGCCCGCGCCGGCAATGAATCCGATCATCGACGTCGCCGTGAAGAACGCGTCCAGCAGCCCGTGCGCCGGCAGGATGCCCACCAGCGAGAACGGGATCGCCGCCATGATGATGACCGGCGTCAGGAAGCTCTCGAACCAGCCCACCACCAGCACGTAGATCAGCACCAGCACCGCGGCGAAGGCGATGCCCAGGTCGCGGAACACCTCGTAGGTGATGTGCCATTCCCCGTCCCACTTCATCGCGTACTTCGTCTCGTCGCCAGGCTGGCGCGCCGTGTACTGCTCGATCTCGTAGCCCTGCCCGATGTCGAGCTTCGCGATCTTCGGCCCCAGCGCCAGGATCGCGTACACCGGGCTCTCCATGATGCCCGCCACGTCGGCGGTCACGTAGGTCACCGGCATCAGGTTCTTGTGGTAGATGTTCTTCTCGCTCGTCGTCTCCTCGATCCGCACGAGCTCGCCAAGCGGCACCAGGTTGCCCGCGCGGCCCATCACCTTCAGGCCCTTCAGCCGCTCGAGGTCGCTCCGCGTGGCCCGGTCCAGCCGCACGAGGATCGGCACGTCCTCCTTGGCCTCTTCCACGTGCAGCAGCCCGGCGGGGAAGCCCGAGCTTGCTGCCATCATCGTCTTCGCCACGTCCTCCACGGACACGCCGTTCAGCGCCGCCTTCTCGCGGTCCACGTGCCAGATCTGCCGCGGCTGCGGGTCTTCCACGTACCAGTCGGCGTCCACCACCCCCGGCGTCTCGTCAAACAGCCGCAGAATCTCGCGCGCAAGCTTCTCGCGGCCTTCGGCTGTCGGCCCGTACACCTCGGCCACCAGCGTCTGCAACACCGGCGGGCCGGGCGGCACTTCGGCCACCTTGATCCGCGCCCCGTACTGCCGCGCGATCGGCGTCAGCCGCTCGCGCACCTTCTTCGCGATGTCGTGGCTCTGTAGCTCGCGTTCCTTCTTGCCCACCAGGTTCACCTGGATGTCGGCCACGTTCGAGCCGCGCCGCAGGAAGTAGTGCCGCACCAGCCCGTTGAAGTTGTACGGCGCCGCCGTGCCCACGTAGGTCTGCACGTTCACCACCTCGGGCTGCTCGAACACCGCCTCGGCCAGCCGCCGCGTCACGCGCGCCGTCTCCTCGAGCGTCGTGCCCTCCGGCATGTCGATGATCACCTGGAACTCGCTCTTGTTGTCGAAGGGCAGCATCTTCACCTTGACGAACTCGACGTAGATCAGCGCCATCGACCCCACCAGCAGCACCGTCACCAGCCCGAGGAATCCGTAGCGGTACAGCGGCACATGGATCAGCCTGTCCATCGCCTTGCGGTACAGCACCGTCAGGCGGTCCTCGGCGTGCTCGTGGCCGTGGCCGCCGTGCGCCTTCAGGATGCGGATGGCCGCCCACGGCGTCACAAGGAAGGCGACGATCAGCGAGAACACCATCGCCGCGCTCGAGCCGATCGGAATCGGCCGCATGTAAGGGCCCATCAGGCCGCTGACGAACGCCATCGGCAGGATCGCCGCTATCACCGTCAGCGTGGCCAGGATCGTCGGGTTGCCCACTTCGTCCACCGCTTCCACCGCCACCTCGGCCACCGGACGGCCCGCGTTCTGCGGCATGCGCACGTGCCGCACGATGTTTTCCACTACCACGATGGCGTCATCCACCAGGATGCCGATCGAAAAGATCAGCGCGAACAGCGTGATGCGGTTCAGCGTGTAGCCGTACAGGTAGAACACCGTCAGCGTCAGCGCCAGCGTCACCGGAATCGCGATGAACACGATGATCGACTCGCGCCAGCCGAGCACGAGCGCGATCAGCAGCGTCACGCTGACCACCGCAATGCCCATGTGGAACAGCAGCTCGTCGGACTTCTCCTGCGCCGTCTCGCCGTAGTGCCGCGTGATGTCCACCTCCACGTCGGCGGGAATGATGCGGCCCTTCATGCTCTCGACGCGCTCGAGCACCCTGTGCGCCACCGTGATCGCGTTCGTGCCCTTGCGCTTGGCCACCGACAGCGTCACCGCCGGCTCGAACCGGCCTTCCCGCGCGAACTGCACGTACTGCACCGGGTCCTCGCCCGTGTCCTCGACGCGCGCCACGTCGCGCAGATACACCGGACGCCCCTGCGAGACGCCCACCACCAGGCTGCCCGCCTCCTCGGCGTTGCGGATCCAGCCTCCCGCCTCGAGCACCGTCTCCACGTTGCCGGCTGCCGCCGTGCCTGCCGGCAGCTTCTGGTTCGACATCCCCAGCGCGCCGATCACCTGCATCGGCGCCAGGTTGTAGGCCGCCAGCCGCGCCGCATCCAGCGTCACCTTCAGCACGCGCCGCTGCCCGCCGATGATCTTCGCCTCGCTCACGTCGGGCGTCTGCTTCACCTCGTCGTGCACCTGCGCCACGATGCGCCGCAGCTCGAAATCGTTGTACCGCGGCGAGTGGAACGTCAGCGCCAGGATGGGCACGTCGTCGATCGAGCGCGGCTTCATCAGCGGCTCGCTCGCGCCCGGCGGGATCAGGTCGTAGTTGGCGTGCAGCTTCTGGTTCAGCCTCACGATCGCGTCTTCCTCGTCCTGGCCCACCTTGAAGCGCACGATCGCCAGCGACATCCCGGGCGACGTCGTCGAATAGATGTACTCGACGCCCGGAATCTCCCACAGCAGCTTCTCCATCGGGCGGGTGACGCGCTCCTCCACCTCCTTCGCGCTCGCTCCCGGCATCGTCACCATCACGTCGATCATCGGCACGATGATCTGCGGCTCCTCCTCGCGCGGCAGCATCAGCACCGAGAAGGCGCCCACCAGCAGCGACGCCAGAATGAACAGCGGCGTCAGCTTGGAGTTGATCCAGCCGTGCGCCATCCGCCCGGCCAGACCGTAGCGGGGCTTGTCGTTCTGCATCGTCACGGCCTCACCTCGACCCGGCTTCCATCACGCAGGCTCGCCGGCACCGGCGCCACCACCGCATCCCCCGCGCGCAGGCCGGTCAGCGCCTCCACGCGGTCGCCATGCACGGCGCCCGTCGTTACCAGCCTCGCCTTCGCCACGCCGTCCTCCACCACGTAAACCTGCTCCACCTGCCCCTGCCGGACGATCGCCGACGCGGGCACCAGCAGCGCCTTCCTCTCTCCCATTGCGAAGCGCGCGCGGCCGAACATCCCGCTGCGCAGCATCCCGCCCGGCAGCCCGATCTTCACCGTGAAGCTCCGCGAGCCGGGATCCAGCGCCGGCACGATCTCTTCCACGCGGCCCTGCATCGCCTGCCCGAGCGCGTCGATCACCACCTCCACCGCCATGCCCGGCCGGATCGCCTTCACGCGGCTCTCCTCCACCGCCGCCTCCAGCCGGTAGCCGGCCGCCTGCTCCACCACCGCCACCGGCATGCCCGGCGCGGCCAGCATTCCCGGCTCGGCCTTCCGCTCGACGACGATGCCGCGGAACGGCGCGGTGATCTCCGTATAGCCCTTCATCGCCGCCGCCTGCGCCACCGCCGACTCCGCCTGCCGGATCTTCTGCTCGAGCTGCGCCCGTTTCGCCTGGGCCATCTCATAATTCGCCCGCGCCATGCGCAGCCGCGCCTCGGCTTCATCGAACTCCTGCTGCGTGATCGACTTCTGCTCGTACAGCGACTTCATGCGCCGGTGCGTCGCCTCGGCCAGCTCCAGTTGCGCCTTCGCCGCGGCGATGGCGTTCTCCACCTCCGGCAGCGCATTGCGGGCCTCGTCGCGCGCCGCCTCGGCCTGCTTCAGGCCGCTGTCGATCTCGCGCGCCTCGATCACCGCAACCACCTGCCCCGGCTGCACCGTGTCGCCCGCCTGCACGCGCACCTCGCGGATGTAGCCCATCACGCGCGCCGCCAGCACGCTGGCCACGCGGGCCTTCACCGTGCCGGTCGCTTCGTAGATCTCCGGCGCCGCCTCCTCGGCCAGCTTCACCACCTTCGCGCTCACCGCAGGCAGCGGCTGCGCCTTGCGGGGCGCCTGCTTCTCTCCGCCGCAGCCGGTCATCGCCGCGGCCGCCAACAGTACTGTCACGCCGGTTGCCCCGGCCCGCTTCGCGTTAGTCCAGAACATTCGAGTCTCCATTCAGCTTCCCGGCAGATCTCTCCACTTCCACCGCCGCCAGCCGCTGATCGTGGATCGCGGCCAGCCGGCGCGTCTTTGCATCCAGCAGCGCCGTCTGCGCCCGCAGCAGCTCGGTCACCGTGGCCAGCCCGTTCGAATACCGGTTGCGGATGATCCGCAGGCTCTCCTCGGCCTGCGCCACCCCGGCCTCGGTCACCTTGATCCGCTCGGTCGCGGCGTCATAGTCGGCCAGCGCCTTGGTCAGCTCCAGGCGCAGCGCGTTCTGATACTGCCTCTCCCCGGCGGCGGCAGCGGCCGCCATCGACTGCGCCTCGCGCACCGCCTCGCGGGTGCGGAAGCCGTCGAACAGGTTCCAGCGCACGCTGCCCATCACCAGCCAGTTGCCGCCGCCCTTGTTCAGGAACTCCTGTCGGTCCGCCTCCACCGCGGCGCGGAATGCGATCTGCGGCAGATACCCGGCCCGCGCGCTGCGCGCCTGCGCCTCGGCCGCCCGGCGCGCCATGCGGATCTGTTCCAGCTCCGGCCGCTGATCCGGCCCGGCGGCCTCCACGCCCGCCGATGGGGCCAGCGGCGTCGTCAGCCGGTGCGCCGTCTCCAGCGGCAGCCCCAGCGCCTCGTTCAGCGCGGCGCGGGCCACCTTCAGGTCCGCCTCGCGGCGGATCACCTGCTCCTTCATGGCCGCCACGTGCACCTGCACCGCCAGCACATCGGCCTCCGTGGCCAGCCCCGCGTCCCGCACCGTCTCGGCGCGCTTCAGGTCGGCCTCGGCCGTCTTCAGCGCCTCGCGCGTCACCTCCAGCGCCTGCTCGGCCAGCGTCACGCCGTGGTAGGCCCGCGCGACGCGCGCAATCAGGTTCAGTTCCTCGGCGCGCTTCTCGGCTTCCGTCATTTTCTTGCCGAATTCCGCCGCTTTTATGCCGTTTTTCACGCCGCCAAAATCGTAAATCAGTTGCTCTGCCGTCACCATGCTCTGAAAATTGTTCAGCGCATCGGGACGGTTCAGCTTCCGGATATCGAAATTCGCTTCCGTGAACTGCCGCTGCGTCAGCAGCGACCCGAAGACGTAGACCGGGTTGTTGCCCCGCATCTGGTTTTCCATGTACTGGACGCGCGGCAGGTAGCCCGAACGCGCCTGCCCGACGCGGCTTTCGGCAGCCTGGATGCGGGCGCTGGCCGCCTCGAGCGACGGATGCCGGGCCAGGGCCTGCTTCACCGCGTCCTTCAGCGAGAGCGGCTCCTGCGCGGAAGCCGCACACGCCAGCAACAGGAGGGGGAGAATTGGGTTCCGCACAATCCCACAGATGCGGCAATTTTTGCGCCGTGACAAGGCCGCCGCGCGGGTTTTGCGCGGCGCGCCCGCCCGCATCCCGTCACCCCTGTCTCGCATCTGCATCCTGTGACGCGAAGACAGCGGCACGCGCCGGCGCTCCCCGTCCGAGCGCCGCAGCCGGCGCCGCCCGGCACGGCAGGGCTTTACCATAGGAAGGTGGCCACCCCATCGCCCCCGCCTGCCGCTCCGGCGCCGGAAGTGGAATGGGCGAGGCGCCTGCTCGCCGGCGACGCCTCGGCTTTTACCCCATTCGTCGAAAGCATCCAGCACCGCGTCTTCCAGTACACCTGGCTCATGTGCGGCCAGCGGGAAGACGCCGAAGAGGTGGCGCAGGAAACGCTCCTCAAGGTCTTTGAAAACTTCGACCAGTTGCAGGATCCCGAGCGCGTGCGCGCCTGGGTCTTCCGCATCGCCAAAAACTTCTGCCTGATGAAGCGCCGCCGCAGCGTCTTCGCGCCCGAGCGCGAACTCTCGCTCGACGAGCTGCTGCCGGGCACCGAGGACATGCCGCGCTCCACACAGCTCGAAGACCGCGGCGAGCTCCCGGACGAGCGCCTGCTCCGCGCCGAGCTCGGCCAGCAGCTCGAGCGGGCGCTCCGCGAGCTGCCGGAAACCTACCGCTCGGTGGTCCTCCTGCGCGATGTCGAAGGATTGTCAACGGCGGAAACGGCCGAGATCCTCGATCTCAGCATCGACGCCGTCAAGCAGCGGCTCCACCGCGGGCGGCTGGCCTTGCGCAAGAGCCTGGCCCGCTACCTCGGCGGCAATGGGGAGGGAAAGCAGCCATGACTGCCCAGCATTCGAATCACACGCACTCGGCGCGGGATCCCCGCTGCCTGGAGGTCTTCGCCCGGCTCTCGGAGTATCTCGACGGCGAACTCGACGAAACAGACTGCCGTCTCATCGAGGAACACATCGAAGGCTGCGAGCCCTGCGTCGAGTTTCTGCGTTCTCTCAGGCGCTCCATCGAAGCGTCCCATCACTACGCCGCGAAGGTCGAGCCCGGCAGGATTCCGCCGGAGCTGGAAGAGCGCCTGAAGCAGGCCTGGCAGGCGGCCCTTGCCCGGCGCAGATCCGCCTGAGCGCCGCTCAGGCCCGCGCCCGCCCCGCGCCGCCGGCGCCAATCACGCCCAGGATCTGCTCCAGCAACTCCGCGCCTCCGCGGATCTCCAGCCGCACGGGCACGGCGCGGACCGCCGGGTGGGCGCGGACGGTCGGCGGCAGGTTCAGCAGGTCTTTCTCCGTCGTCAGCAGCAGCGGCGCCAGCCGCAACATTTCTTCCACTTCCTGTTCCCGGTACCGCCAGTGGTCCGGGAAAGCCCGGAAGAATTCCAGCTCCACGCCAAGCCCGGCCAGCGTCCGCCGGAAGCTCTCCGGCTGCCCAATGCCGCAGAACGCGCCCGCCTTCACGCCCTCCGGCAGCTCCGGCTTCTCCGCCACGAAATGCGCAAACCAGAGCGGCGCCCGCCCGTTGTGCCGCCGGATCTCCTCCGCCAGCCCCGCATGGGCGCGCCCCGGCTCGGCCCGCGTAATGACGATCGCCCCGGCGCGCCGCAGCGCGGAGAACGGCTCCCGCAGGCGCCCGTGCGGAAACACGCCGCCGCGGAACGGATCCAGCGCGTCCACCAGCACGATGTCCAGCTCCCGCCGCGTGGCCCAATGCTGGAAGCCGTCGTCGAGCAGATAGACGTCTGGGCGGAACCCCCGCTTCTGCACGAGTAGCTGCCGCGCTGCCCGGCGGTCCGCCCCAACGGCCACGGCGGCGCAGCCGTCCCGCAGGATCAGTTGCGCCTCCTCGCCCGTGGCCTCGACGGCAGCCTCCTCGCCGGGCAGCAGCGCCACCGGGGCGCGTTCCCGGCGCCCGTAGCCGCGGGTCAGCACGGCCACGCGCAGCCCGCGGGCCGCCAGCTCGCGGCAAAGCCAGCGCACCATCGGCGTCTTGCCCGTGCCGCCCATCGCCAGGTTGCCGATGCTGATCACCGGCCGCTCCGGCTCGTCCGGCCGCAGCCATGCCAGGCCCCGGTGAACCGCCATTCCTGCCAGCCACAGCGCCGCCAGCGGTTGCCGGCCCAACGGCCGCGGCAGCGCCGCATCCCGCAGTTCGCCGACGGCTGCCGCCGCGCGCGCCGTCGCGCCGCGGCGGGCCCGCGCCAGCTCCCGAGCCTTCGCTCCGGTCCGCTCCCGCGCCGCGCCGTCCTCCAGCAGGCGTTCCAGCGCCGCAGCCAGCTCCTCCGGCTTCTCGAGCGAAATCATGGCTCCATTTCGCCGGAAGTCCTCGGCCATTTCAGCGAAATTCTCCATGTGGGGCCCGGCCAGCACCGGCACGCCGAACGCGGCCGGCTCCAGCAGGTTGTGCCCGCCCCGCCGGGGAAACGTCCCGCCCAGAAAGACCGCCGTGGCGGCGCGGAACAGCGAATTCAGCTCGCCGATCGAATCCAGCAGCAGCGCGCCCGGCAGCTCCAGCGCCGCGCCCGGCCCCAGCTCCGTGCGCCGCAGGAAGCGGATCCCGCGCGCGCGGAGCTTCTCCGCCGCCTCGCGGAACCGCTCCGGGCGCCGCGGGGCGAGGATCAGCAGCAGCCCCGGCCGCCGCGGAGCCAGCGCGGCGAAGGCGTCCAGCACCACGTCGTCCTCGTCCGGATCGCCAGGCTCGGCCGGCGGCATCGTCGATGCCGCCACCCAAACTTCGCCCGCGCCGGTCCGCGCCAGAAAATCCCCGAGATCCGAAGGAATTTCCGTCGCATCCGGGTCGAAATCATATTTCAGATTTCCGGCATTTTCCACCCGCGGCACGCCCAGCGCCCGGTAGCGCTCCGCCGCCGTTTCGTCCTGTGCCAGCACCCGGTCCGCGTGCGCCAGCACGTGCCGGAAAAACCATGCCATCCTCCGGTAGCGGGGCAGCGCCCGGTCCGAGATCCGGCCGTTGAGGATCACCACCCGCGCCCCGGCGCGCCGCGCCTCGCGGTACAGGTTCGGCCAGATCTCGGTCTCCATCACCGCCAGCACGGCCGGCCGCAGCCTCCGGAGCACGCGCCGCACCGCGAAGCAGTAATCCAGCGGCGCATGGAACACCCCGTCGGCCAGCGCGCCCAGCCGCTGCTCGCACAGCGCCCGCCCCGCCAGCGTCGTCGAGGAAACATACAGCGGCACGCCGGGCATCTGCTCGCGCAGCTTCCGCGCCAGCGGCACGGCGGCCAGCGCCTCTCCCACGCTCACCGCATGCAACCAGATGGCCCCGGGCAGCGTCGGCTCAATGTGCCGCGGCAGCAGCCCGAACCGCTCGCCCAGCCTCTCCAGGTAGGCGCGGTTCCGCGCCACGCGCGCGCACAGGTACAGTAGGAGGAACGGGAAAGCTGCCCATTGGAGCGCCCGGTACAGCCCGTATATGATTCTCGTGCGCAAAACACTGATTGTAAGCCTCTGGCTCGCCGTCCTCCCGGCCTTCAGCCAGGAGGCATTCCGCCCGAAGCCCGCCACGGCTTACCCGTCGCATCAGAAAGTGGGCCCGCTCGTGCTCGCGGCCGTGAAATTCGAAACCGATTCGGAAACGAAGCCGCTGTTCGGCATCAACCCCAACGAATACGGCGTGCTGCCCGTGCTGCTGATCCTCGAAAACCAGGGTGCCGAAACGCTCATGCTGGACCGCATGCGCGTCTCTTACCAGTACCGCGGCATGGAGGTCCTGCCGACTCCCGCCCACGAGCTGCCGTCGATCCTCGCCCCGCGCCGCCCGCGCGTCGGCATGACCACGCCCATCCCGCTGCCGAAGAAGAAAAATCCGCTCGCCCGCGTCGAATTCGAGTCCCGTGCCTTCAGCGCCAAAACGCTCCTGAAAGGCGAAACCGCGCACGGCTTCCTCTATTTCGAGACGCGCCACCGCACCGACGCCATCCTCTACATCACCGGCATCCGCGAGGGCGTCAGCGGCAAGGAGCTCTTCTTTGCCGAAGTGCCCATCGACTCACCGAAGTAGCGTCCCGCCCGCGCGGCTCACCGCCTGCGCTGCCGCACGCGGCTCCAGTCGGCGCCCGCGCCAGGCGTGAGCAGGGGCTCGCCCACCCAGTCGATCGAATCCTTCCGCGCCCGCGCCGGGGGAGCCGCCACGAAATTCTCTGCCTTGTCCGGCCCGGAAGGATCGCGCTTCGGGTCCGGCCCCGTGTAGCGCGCCTCCAGCGGATAGCGGAACACCGGCCGTCGGCGCGCCCCTTTCGTCGCCGGACTCGTGTCGTGCGCCATCACCTGCTCCGGCGCCTGCCCCTGTTCCACCCACTGCACCAGTTGCAGCAGCATCTCCGCAGTGTCCGGCGTGGGCCCGCCGGCGCAATGGCTCATGCCCGGGACCAGGAACAGCCGTACGAAGCGGTCCGCCGCCTCCTGCCAGCCTGCGGCACGGCGCACCGCGTCGTAGTACATCAGCACCTGCGAGTAGGTCACGCCCCAGTCTTCCCAGCCGGCATAGATCATGAGGCGGCCGCCCGCGCCGTGGAAAGCCCGCAGGTCCGGATCGAGCGGCTCGTAGTACTTCGCCTGCGGGGCCATGCGCTCGAACTCCTCCACGGTGAGCTGCACGTCGCGGAAGGGCTTGCCCTGCCCGATGGGAAAACTGAACCACCGCGCCGTGTTCTCGCCCCAGCGCCACGCCGCAGGCACGGCCGATCTCCCCGTGGCTCCTTCTGGCGGAATCCAGAAGCCGAGCCACGTCAGCTCCGAACCCCGCGGCAGCACGCGCGGATCGAGCCTGCGGCCCTGCGCGTCGAAATTGCCCGCATA
>JANWVO010000054.1 GCA_025056865.1 Bryobacteraceae bacterium | reverse complement strand
GCGTCCCAATGCTTCCAGGTCGTGAACGTCACGCGGCCGCCGGGCGGTTTCGGCTGGCCTTTCAGATACCAGTCCGGCAGCTTCTGAATGGCATTGCCGAAACCAGGACGCGCCATTCCTCCGGCTCCGTACTCGGCCTCGGGCGGGAGCTGCTCGTCGCCGATCAGCCGGTTGAGCCAGAGGTTGGTCACCTGCACCTCGATCCGGTTCTGTCCGCGGCGCAGCAGGCCAGTGACATCGGCGCGGAAGGGCGGCTTCCAGAACCGTCCCACTGGCTGGCCGTTGAGCGACACTTCGGCAATGACAGCCACGCGGCCAAGGTCAAGGCAGGCGCGCTGGGAGGGCTTCAGATCGGCGTTCCAGGCGAACTCCGCTTCATAGCGTGCCGTCCCGGAGAAATACCGCACGCCCGGCTCCGCGTGCAGGTGCAGCGACGCGAGCTTCTCCAGCCGGATGGAAGCAGGGGCGCCGAGGCCCGGCGGGAAGCTGACGGTCCACGGCCCGCCCACTTCCACAGGCTTCGGCAAGGCCGCGACGGCAGCCTGAGCCGGCTGGGATCCGTTCAGGCGGTAGTTTCC
The DNA here is from genome assembly GCA_025056865.1 of Bryobacteraceae bacterium. Classification (GTDB taxonomy): domain Bacteria; phylum Acidobacteriota; class Terriglobia; order Bryobacterales; family Bryobacteraceae; genus JANWVO01. The sequence continues at coordinate 148,864 of JANWVO010000054.1, read as the reverse complement.
GGGTTCCCAGAACAGCAGGCCGGGCCTGGGGCGATAGGCCAGCTCCACCGCACGGTGCGGCGTGAAACGGGGCGGCCCCTGCCTTGCGAGTGCGGCGATCTCGGCCTCGCCGAGAGCCTTCGGCAACACTTCGGGCGCGCATTGGTCGCCCTCGAAGTAGCCTGCCCCGTCGTGCTGGTAGGACTCGCCGACACCCGGATGCACGGTGAACACAGAGCGTTTGCCGCGTGCGAGGAGCCTGCCATCCACGTACAGCGAGGGCGTGTTGTCCTGGTAGACCAGTGCTACATGCGTCCAGCCGGAAAGGCCCGTCTCGGCCACCAGCACCGCCTCCAGCGAATCACCGCTGCGCTCGATCACGCTCAGGCCGTTGCGTCCCGCCACCAGACCGCAGGCGGCGTGTCCTTTGCCGTAAACCCTTTCGCCGGCAGGCGGGTAAAAGAGGAAGCTGTGCAGATCCCCCGCCGGGCTCCAGCCGGCCGCACGGGGCGGCGTCAGCGTGGCGAAGGAGTCCGGCTTGCACCAGATGCTGACGGTGAATGTGCCCGAAAGCTGCGCGTAGCGCCCGCGGGCGGGACGCGGAAAAGCAGCCGTGGCCAGCATGGGCGCGGCCGCGGAATCCCGCGTCACGCTCGTCACGGCCTTCTGCGGCGCACGGTTGCGGAAGACGACGAACGCCGACCCTGCCGGATCGAGCTGGAGCGGCAAATGCGTCCTTCCATTGCGCACCTCGAAGACAGGGGCGGGCGCCATCTCGCCGGAATCCGCCAGCCAGATTTCGGGCTGCTTTCCGGTGATGCGGAAACTGGCCACGATGTCTTCCGGTTGACGCCGGCGGCAGGAGATGAAGTAAATGTCCTCGTCGCCGACGCGCCGGTGAATGAAGTTTACGGGCGCGTCGCCGGAACGCGACGTGCACTCGAAATCCGGGGGCACGCCCATTTTCGCAAGAACATCGGCTAGCGGAACTCCCCAGAAGACGCGCCCCTGGCCCAGCGTGTTCTCGCGGACGGTCCTTCCGTCCGCCTTGCCCCAGAGCTCGCCGGCCAGCTTCTTCCACTCCGCTTCGGCGGGCGCATCGGCAAGGCTTGGCGAGCGCTCCGGCTTGGGCCCGCTCATCCACATGCCGGCGCGCACCAGCTCATGCAGCCTGCGCAGCACGCGCAGCGTCATCGTGCGGCGCTCGGGCAGCACGAGCAGACGGTACTGCGCGGCGCCCTCGACGGTGATGCGCCCCTGCTGAAAACGGACCTTCTGAAGCAGCGTTTCTGCGTTCAGGAAATCAAAGTCGTAGCCGGCTGGCAGCGGCGGATTCAGCGCTTCGACGGCGGGAACGTCCACGGGCGCGTCCTCGCCGGTGAAGTAAAGCAGGTCGGCGGCAGGCTGGCCCTGCTGCAACAGGAACTGGCAGCGGCTGAGGTAATCGATCCAGGGGCCCGCCTTCTCAAACCACGTATTGGTGCGGTCGAAGTGGAAGCCCCATGGCCCCATTGTCATGCCGGGCAGCGCCGAAGGATGCGGCTGGTGGGCGTAGCGGTGGAAGATGCAGAGCGTGAGGCCGTGCGTGAACATCCAGTCGCCCTGCGGCTTGAGCGCATAGGGATGCTCCTGCCAGCGCGAAAACATCGGCGCGCCGGTGAATGCTTCCGCTCCCACCACCGAATGGCCCTTCAGATGGGCCACTGACGAGGCGAGCTTCATGCTGCGGTCCAGCTCGCCACGGCGGGCGAACCAGAACTCGCCCATCGGAATGTCCATGCGCATGCCGATCTGCACTTCATCGAAGGGCCCGCCGTCGTAGGGCTCGGTGTAGGACTTGATGCCGTAGCGGTGGCAAAGCTCGGTGAAGCGCCCGTAGTAGTTGTCGGCCATCAGGTCGGCCTGCACGCGCCGCACGTCCCACAGGAACCGCTCCGTGGTTTCCACGCTGTCGACGATGCGGCCGGTGAAAGCGGGCAGGTACTTGAGCAGGTCGTAGCCGGCGCGTTTGCGGAAGTCTTCGGCGAAACGGTCGGTCCAGTTCTGCATCCCGACTTCGTAGCTGTCGATCAGGCCGCCGGCCAGCCCTTTCTTTCCTAGCCGCTCCAGATCCTTGAGGAATGGGCCGAAAAAGCCCTGGAAATGGTGGTCCATCGCCTCGGCGCTGTACTTGTCGCATTCGAGGCCCACGCCGCCATCCGGCCCCGGATGGTTGGTGCGCGCCGTGCTCGTGTATCCGATGCGCAGGATCGTCCAGGCTCCCGCGGGAGCGTCCCATTCCAGCGTCCCGTCGGTCCGCAGGCGCGATGTCAGGTCGACGACGCGCGAGGAGTCGATGGCGGCTCCGGCGGGCACGTCCGGCGTGGGCGTGTCGAGTTCGGCAGCACGGCCGCGGGCATGATGCAGGTAGTTGGCCTTGACCGGCCAGTTGTGCAGGCGCGGCCCGGAGCCGAGCCTCAGCACCGAGACACGGCGCGCCTGGGGCAGCACAATGCGGAAAAAGCGGCCGCGGACGGCGGCGAAAGAGGCCGTCACCGGAGCAAGCGGGAATCCGTCGAGCACGTTGCCCGTGGCGAGGTTCAGGTCGCATGCCTTCTGCCACTGCGCGCCGTCATTGGAATACTCGAGCGCGGCTGAACCGGCCGGGCCTCCGAATCCGCCCGCACCCGGCCCGGGCGGCACGGCGAAGAACGACACCGAGCGCACTTCCACAGGCTCGGTGAACTCAAGCGCGAGCGTGCCGGGGGCGGTCTCTCCGCCCGGCTGCACGACAATGCCGCCGCGCGGGTCGTCGCCGAACAGGCTGTCGGCCTGGGCCGCATCGAGCTGCGTCGGAGCCGCGCCCTGCTGAAGCGAGGCGCGCGCCGAGCGCAGCAACGGGCGGAGCGGGCGCTCCGCGGCTGGCGATGGGAAGGCCACGACGGCGATGTCGCGGTAGAAGCTCAGCCGCGTGGGCGGCTGCGGCAACGCAATCTGAATCCGGCGCCCGCCTTCCACGGTGCGCTCGGTCCAAGTGACGATCTTCATCGAGTGCTCTGGGCCATTCCACGGGCCACCGCTCGAAGACCAGCCGGGACAGTTGTGGAAGTCGCACTCGAGGCCGAGCCGTTCCGCCTCGTTCATCGCGTGCACGAGCAGCTGCAGGTGCTCCTGGCTGCCGTAATCGACGGGGCCCTTGGGGATGCCCGTGCCCACCTGGAAGATCTGGAAGCCGCGCACGCCGATGCGCGCCATGGCTTCCAGGTCGCGCGTGATGCCATCGGCCGTGATGTTGCCGTTCATCCAGTGCCACCACGTGCGCGGACGCGCCGAGGCGGGCGGATCGGCGAACGATTTCGCGACAGCAAGCAGCCCTCCCTGCGCCGGCGGCTGGCTGCTGGCCGGAAGCAGGGAGGTCGCCGCTGCGGAGGCAGGAATCAACTGAAGAAAAGAGCGTCGCTTCATGGGGAAGACTCCAACGGAGAAATCAGATCACATCGGGACCCACACGAGAACAGCGGTGGCAACGCACGGGCGGAGCGGCGCGGCCCGTGCGGGGCCGCGCCGCAGCCGCACCGCAAGCAAGTCAGAATTGCAGCCTCAGCGAAAGCTGCACGTTGCGCGGGTCGTTGGCCTGCGATGGCGAGACCACGCCGAAGTTGGCCGAGCCAAGCGTCGTGTTCGGGGCGCCGAACCACGGCGTGTTGGTCAGGTTGAACGACTCGGCGCGGAACTGCATCCTCACCCGCTCCGTGATGGGGAACATCTTGAACACGCTGAAGTCCACGATGGGCGCCCGCAGCGTGCGGATGTTCGGGAAGCGGATGCTGAGCGTGCGCAGGGCGTAGGGATCCTGCACCAGCCAGGCCACGGGCTCGTCGGCGCTGGCGCAGCTCTGGCGCACGCCGGCCAGGGTGAGCGTGCAGGTGTTGAACCACCGGGCGCTGGTTGGATTCTTGATCTTCGGATTGACGCCGGTGCTGACGGCGCTGCCCGGCGTGCCGATGGGCAGGCCGGTCTGGAAGGTCGCGATCCAGTTGAACTGCCAGCCGCCGAAGGCCTGCTTCACGAGCCCTCGCGAGTTCTTCCCGAACGGAAGCTCGTAGCCGCCGCTCAGGGTGGCGCGGTGCGGCGTGTCAAACGAGGTCAGCACCTTGCCCATGGCGCCGAACGGGTCCTGCGCATTCAGGTAGCTGACGGCCTCGAGCGTCTTCGAGATGGTGTAGCTGAACAGCGCGTGGAAGCCGTGCGAGAGGCGCTTTTCGACGCGGAGCTGGAAGCTGTCGTACCAGCTCTTGCCGATGGTGCGGTTGGCCTCGGTGATGCTGTCGTATTGCGGGAAGGGCCGCAGAAGCTGCTGCTGCGGAACGGTGGCGCCGTTGTAGGCGGTGCCCGGCAGGAGCCCCGCGAACGGGTTGGTGACGCGGGTCAGCAGCGCGTCGCGGAGAGCCAGCTTGTCGGCCGGGACGGCGTTGATTCCCTTCGACGTCTGCAACGACAGCGTACGCGAGCCGACGTAGGACGCGTCCACCAGCACGCGCCAGGGCAGCTCGTGCTGGATGCCGAAGGAATACTGGTGCACATACGGAATAACGCGGTCCGGCCACGAGTAGGTGAAGCTCAGGCCCAGCATCGTGGCCTGCCGGCCGAGCGGCTGGATGATGCCGGTCGGATAGGGGTTGTTCCACGCGTAGGCCGGAGTCAGTCCGCCGTCGACAGAATCCACGAAAGGCGTGTCCATGCTGAAGCCATTGAACTGGCCTATATCGAACGTGGGCAGGTAGCTCACGCCCCAGCCGCCGCGCAACACCGTTTTCGAAGCCAGTTGGTAGGTGGCGCCGATGCGCGGCTGGAAGTTGTTCAGGTCGCGCCGGAACGGCAGGCGGTTGTTCGAGTCAGTGAACAGCAGCCGGCCTTTCAGGTCCATGCCGGGCACCTGAAGCGGGCTCGGCGCAGTCCAGTCGAAGCCGCGGTTCTGCCGGTCCCACCGCTCGCTGATGGGCGATTCGTAGTCCCAGCGGAGGCCGAGGTTCACCGTCAGCCGGTTGTTGATGCGCCAGTCGTCCTGGAGGAACAGCGCATAGTAACGCGACCCCAGAGCCAGCGCGGGCCGGACGGGCACATAGCCGCTGGCCGGATACCCCAGCAGCAGCGAAGCGAAGGCATTGCCCGCGGCCGCCTCCGCCCGGAGCGGATCGCGCTGCGTGAAGCCCCTTGTGAACGAGAAGACCCCGAACCACGAAGCCGGATTCAACTGGTTGTCCAGCTTCAGCCGCCCTTCGAAGCCGAACTTGAGCGAATGGCGGCTGATGAGCTTGCTGAGGGTCTCCTGCAACGACCACTGATCCGAGAAGCTGAAGACGCTGCCGGAGCCCCAGTTCGGGCCGAAGGTCGTATAGTCGGTGTACGTGATGCGCGGGAACGACTTCCGCGGCAGTTGCGCGCTCAGGGAGGAGGGGAAGCCAAGCTGCGCGGGATCGAATCCGTCGGCATGATGCGCCACGGCGAATTCGTGGCGGATGTAGCCGATGCGGAAGCTCGACACGAGCGTGGGGCTGAGCGTCGAGGTCAGGTCGAGCCCGCCGCCCTTGTTGATGCGCCAGTGGTTGTACCAGGCGGAAGCCGCCAGGGGGAACCCGGCAGTGGAGTTGGTCTCATAGCGGTCGTTGTACACCCAGCGGCCGAACAGGCGGTGCCTGGATCCGATCATCTGGTCGATGCGCAGGATGTGCTGGTGATAGCGGTCCGTGCGCGGGTTAGGCGAGACGATCAGATTGAAGAAACCGCGTGCGTCGCCGGCGGTGTTTGGTTTCGGAATGAAGTTGTTCAGGATGTTTCTCGATACGGGATCCCAACGCGATTCGGGAATCCGGTTGCCCGGGAACGGGTCGCGCACCCAGCCCGAGCCGGAGGCCCTGGTGGTGGCGGGGTCGTAGACGAGGATCGGCTGACCGTTGGCCTGCACGGTCTTCGAGAAATCTCCGGCGCGCTGCTCGAGCGTCGGCACGGTCTGCGTCTGGGGGAACGGAATGCTGCTGCGGATGTACTCGTAAGAGTACATGAAAAACGTCCGGTTCCGTCCGTCATAGAGTTTCGGGATCCACACGGGGCCGTCGAAACGGAAGCCGGGCTGGTTCCAGCGGAAGCTCTGCTTCGGCGAGCCTGCCAGATTGGCCTCGAAGGTGTTGGCGTTGAGCTTGTCGTGCCGGAAGTAGTGATAGAGCGCGCCATGGAAATCGTTGGTGCCGCTGCGGAGGCTGACGTTGATCACGCCGCCGCCAGTGCGCCCGTATTGCGCGTCGTAGACGTTGGTCTGAACCTTGAACTCCTCCGTGGCATCCGGGCTGGGCACGAAGCTGAGGTTGCCTGGCTGATTGGTTTCGGTTCCGGTGTTGGGAACGCCGTCGATGAGGAATTCGTTGGTGAACTGGCGGCCGCCATTGATGGAGAAAGAGTCCATGCCGCCGTTGTCAAACGGGCGGTTGGAGCGGCTGGCCAGCGCGGGCGTGTACTGCACCGCGGGCGCAAGCACCGCCAGCATGAACGGGTTGCGGCCGAGCAGCGGCATTTCGGCCACTTTCTGCGAGTCGATCACCTGCCCGCGCGCAGCCGTGCTGGTTTCCAGCAACTCCGCCGAGGCGGAAACGACCACGCGCTCCGAGACGCCGCCCAGCTCAAGCTGAAAGTCCAGGCGCAGCCGGTCGCCGACACGCACCTCGACGTCCTCCCGGACGGCGCGCTTGAAACCCTCTCGCGAGACAGAAATCGTGTAGCGCCCCGGTGGAATGAACGGCGCCACATACAGCCCGGCCTCGTTGGTCTGCGTCGTAATGACCGCGTTCGTGGCGAGGTTCCTGATCTCGATGGTGACCCCCGGAATCACGGCGCCGGTCGGATCGGTGACCGTGCCGTTGATGGTTGCGCGAAACTCCTGGCCGAAGACGAGCAACGCGGCCCATGCCAGGAGCGCTGAGATTCTGCCTGCACGCAGTCTCATGGCATCGACTCCTCGTAACAGCGGTAACGCGGCCGGCGTTGCACCGCCGGGAAGCGGCGAGCCGGCCAGCGGCGCAGCGTGCGGCCCATCCGCGTCCTGCAACCAGCCAGCCCTGTCCGGTCTCCCCTGAGCGGCGCGCCACCAGCGCCTGAAGCCTTCCCAGCTTCGGTTGGGATGCTAGTGCGATTCCCGTCAGACGGTCAATAGGGACGAGGACGGCAGGCTGGTTACAGGAATATCAGTTGCGCCGGAAGCGAGTCAGTCACAATCCGGTGACACATCGTGAAGCACGCGCGGGTTCCTTCCTGTCACCGGGCGGATGGGGACCAGGGAATGGATTGCTCGGCAGCGGGGACCCCCGCCACCACCCGCCGGCTCCCCGGGGCGGCTGGACAACCGCAAACACTTGATGGAAGGAACATTGCCGGATCACGCTGTAGCCGCGAGAAGCCTCCGCAACCGCACCGGCAAGCGCAGGGTGGGAAACCCGTACCCGCCCGTCTGCTCCACAGGGGGCGTGATCCGGCCGCGATGCAATGGAACATCAGAAATACGACAAGCCGGTCTGAGATGAGCGAGGGGCCCGGCGCTCTCGGGGAGCTGAAGGACAACGCGGTCAAGTTTGGCAATGCCAAACTGGCGGGAGCGCTGGCGGCTGAACAACAGGGCGGGGCACAAGGCGGGAACAGCCGGCCTGCGTTCTGCCAGAGAACGCCGCTGCGCTGCATCGATCCGCATCGCAAGGGGAAAACACAGCTCCGGTGTGGTTTGCATTTCCCCGAACTTGCGGTAGAACTGGCCTGAGAGCCAGTTACGATGACGACGACGCAGGAGCGTGACCCTTATTTCGTCCTTGCCGTCGCGCACGCGGTGGATGTGCTGCGCGCGTTTGGCACGCCGAAAGAAATTCTCCGGCTGAAGGACATCGTGCAGCGGACCGGGCACAGCAAGAACACCGTCTTCCGCCTGCTCTATACGCTCGAGCGCACAGGGCTTGTGGAGAAGGTGGGGGCGCGGGAATACCGGTGCACGTTTTTCCCGCAGAAGACCCGGAAATACAAGATCGGTTATGCCGCGCAGGGCTCGGATTACCTGTTCTCCCAGCAGGTGACGCTGGGCCTGCGGCAGGCGGCCGAACGCGCGGGCAACATTGAGCTGCTGGTGCTGGACAACCGCTACAACCCCAAGATTGCCCTGAAAAACGCGGACATATTCATCCGGGAACACTGCGACCTTGTGATCGAATTTCAGACAAATGAGAACATAGCGCCCATCCTTTCTGCCAAATACCAGGAGGCGAAAATTCCCGTCATTGCTGTGGAAATTCCCCATCCAGGAGCCGTTTTTTTCGGCGCCAACAACTATCTGGCGGGGCTCATGGGCGGACGGGCGCTGGGACGCTGGGTGAACGAACACTGGAACGGCGAGGCGGACGCGATCGTCTTGCTGGAGCTGCCGCGCGCCGGGCCGGTGCCCCGCTCCCGCCTGACGGGCATCCACGCAGGCATCCTGGAGGAAGCGCCGCAACTGGAGTCCTGTCCCGTCACGTACCTGGACGGCGACGGCTGTTTCGAGCCCAGCTACCGCGCCGTGAAGAAGCACCTGCGGACGGCAAGAGGAGCAAGAACCATCATCAGCGGAATCAACGACGCCAGCGTTCTCGGCGCGCTGCGCGCTTTCGAAGAGTGCGGGCGGCGGGAGGAGTGTGTGGCCGCAGGCCAGAATGCTGCGCCGGAAGGCCGAGAGGAGCTGCGCCGCAACAGCCGATTCATCGCCAGCGTGGCCTATTTTCCGGAGCGCTATGGCGGCTGGCTGCTGAAACTGGCCGACGACATCCTCAACCACCGGCCGACCCCGCCGGCCGTGTTCGTCCGCCATCAACTGCTGACGGCGAAGAACGTGGACCAGTATTATCCGGCCGATCAGCTTGTTGCCCGCTGACTCCGCGCCGTCCGCCAGCCCTGAGGCCCGCAGGGATCCGGCCCGGCGTTGTCTGCCTGTTGTTCTCTGGCATGCTTCCGGGAGCGACGGCTGCCGGGATGGATGCGTTCCTGGCTGGCGGCAGCCCCGCGCGCCGGAGGCATCCACAGAGGCGCATGTCCTCTGAGGAAGCAAGGAATGCGGGTTCTACTGTCTTACCCACCCGGTGGACGCACCCGCGCGGTCTGTGGCCGCCAGCCAGACGCTGGCGTCCGCCGGCATTGGTTTCTTGTACTGCACCGCCACGCGCAAAATCAGGGTCTGGTTCGAGCCTGAGACGCCCAGAGCCCACGGCAGGATGAGGCACGTGGCGCTTTCCGGCGGCAGGGTCGAGGCGGCTGGAATGGCAGCCATCCACGTGGATCCATCGTCGCCAAGCATCTGGATCGTGTGGGCGGAACGGTTGTACCGGAAGCCGCAGGACCAATCCGGGTTTCCGATGCGGACGTCCAGGGAGGCGAGGTGTCCGTAGCCGTCGGGGTCTGCGAATGTGGCAGTCAGCGTTTCCTGGTTGCCTGTTTGGCTCCGCTCGAGGCCCAGCACCCGCGGAGGACGGTTCGGCTCCGGCGCGGGAACCGACCACACACCGGCCTGCTCGATGGTGTAAGATGCGCCGCGAAAATCGGTGACAGTGACGCGAATGATGTTCTGACCCGACAGCCCGGCCAGCGGCTGAACCGGGACGCGCACCTTCGCGAAGCCGTCTTCGAGACTGCGCTCCACTATACGGAGATCGACGGCGCACTGGCCGTTCTGCATCACCATATTTTCGCCCGCGGCGCTTCCTGAATAATACCCAGGCATGTCCGTGAGCATCAGAAACTGTCCCGTGCCGTGATCCACGGAGAAATGGCAAGCGCCAGCCTGCGCTCCGTCGGGGGATATGGTGATCTCGAAACGGTTCAAATCCCCGGGGCCGTCCGGATCCCAGGCCTGTGCTTCAAACAGAATCTGTCCGCTACCCTTGGCCTCGGGAGGTTCCAGCTTGAGCCAAAGGGGCGGCTGATTGGGAAATGTCGCCTCCCACTGTCCGATTTCCGTCCACCCGGACTCAAGGCCGGACATGTCGACGACGTTCTGGCGCACAGTGACCATTCCTGCCATCGGCTCGCGGAACGCAATCAGAACCCGCATCTGGAGAGTGTTTCCGCCCGGGACGGTGGCGGAGACGCCGAGCGGGAAAAACTGGCATCTGCTGTTGCCAAGTGCGCTCCCGCTGTCGGCAGGCTGGCGCTGCCACGCGTCGCTGTCGTCGCTCAAAAGCTGGAAAATCCCCGAGACGCGGTTGTAAAAGAAAATGCACGAACGGCTTGCCGTTTCGGTAGCCAGATGGAAAGAAACCGCGACCCCGAAGATATCGTCCGAGCCCTCCGGGTCGTCCGCCGAGAGAGTGAGCCTCGCGGAGGAACCCTTGCCGCTGATCTGCCCCTGCGTGCTCACCGAGGGCGGCTGGTTCACCGCAGGGGATTCCGCCGAGATCGAACCAAGCCGGGTCCAGCCGGAAGACAGGCCCGCCGAGTCCGAAGCCCGCGCCCAGATGCCTTTGAGACCGGAGAAAGCGGGCAGGAAAGCGGCCCCCAGAGTGATTCGCACCGCCCCTGCGAACACCCTCATCAGGGCGTCGGAGGGCACAGAGCACCTCGCGTGCCCCAGCCTGGTCTCGCCCGGCGCCGCGGCAAGCCACGAGGAATTGTCCTCCGATCTCAGCTCTACCCTTCCCATGCGGCGCGTGTAGCGGAGCCAGCAGGGAGCAGGATCGTCTGGACTCTGCCCGATGAGCAGCTCTACGGCGGCCACGTCCCGGGTGGAGTCCGGGTCCTGGATGTCCACCGGCACGCTGAGGGAGCGGCCGCGCGCAGAGATCTCGGCCTTCTGAAGGACCACCGGAGGTCTGCTGGCAGGATTCGCGGGCACGACCCAGGGACCGGACTCATGCCAGGGGGAAGACACAAGGCTCTGGTCGCGCGCCCGGACATAGATGCGCTGACCGCCTGCCATCTGCGGCGTCAGCCGCAGCGACATCCGGATGCGCACCGAGTCGCCCGTGAGGGAAACCGAGGAGCGGTTCCCATCGAAAACACACTCGGGGGTTCCAATCACCGCTGGCCTGCCGGGGGCCGACTCCAGCGTCTGGGCGGTCTCCTGGCTCGGCAGGATCACGAACCGGCGGGAAGCGGGATACACCTCGAGCGCGCAGGCGTCGCGGGTCTCATTGCGCTCGTTGATTACAATTTCGACTTTTTCCACATCGCCAGCGCCATTCGAGTCCCGGACTTCGAGCTCCAGGAACGGATCAGGATCCGCATCGGCCGGAAAGCGCAGGCTGCTGATTTCTGGCGCGGCATTCGGGCCGGTCACGGTAACCTTGCCCATCTCCGTCCACGATCCGGCCTCTCCGGCTGCGTTCACAGCCAGCATCCAGATCTTCTTCTCGCCCCGGAATTCCGGCGAAAAGGCCAGCGTGGCGGTGATCTGAAACGAGCCACTGGCCGGGCTGAAAAGCACGCCCGGCGAGATCAGCCGGCACGAGGGACCTGAAAGGATGACATCCTGGCCCGCCGCCGCAGCCACGGTCCATTGATCGCCTTCGCCGAGGAAAAGGGCGAAGCGGTCGGGTGCCGCCTCGTAGGAGATGCTGCACGAGTCCTTCCACTCGAGCTGCGGCCCAATGACGATCCATGCCCGCTGGACGGGCGATCCGTCAGCCGGCAGGTCCCATCCGAACGTAAATCGGAACGCTGGTCCAATGGCTCCCCGCGGGGAGACTAAGGCCGGTTGAGGCAGATCGGAGATCCGCCACCGTCCGAGGGGCTTCCAGTCGCTCTCCGCCCCCCATCGGTCGCGGGCACGGCCGAAGATGCTCTTCTCCCCCTGAAACGCTGGTTTGAACAGCAGGCTCAGAGTCAGCCGCGCGGCCGGAACCTGGTCCGGCGTGGCAGCACGGCTGATGAAATAGGAGTAGCCGAGAATCCGGCAAACGCTGTTTTCCAGAGAGAGACCACTCCCGGGCCTTGCTGCCGTCCATTCCAACCCATCGTCCGACGCCAGCCTGACCTCAGCCTTCTCCACGTCGTATTCGATCATGCAGGCGGGCACGCCGCTCTCCGACTCCCCGATGCGGATGGCTGCCCGGACAATTTCGGACGGCCCGTCGGGATCCTGAAATTGGGCACGCAGGTCCAGCCGTGGTCCGCCCCCTTCAGGGGGTTCTGCGCTGACAGCCACCGGAGGCTGGTTTGCAGGCGCCTGTTCCGCAACCATGGCAGCGCGGGCGATGACATGCACCCCGGAGCGCGTTCCCGCTTCCGAGCCAAGTCCGAAACTGTCTTTCCTGTACGCAGGCCATTCGCCATTCCGCCGGCCACGTGCGTCGGGCAGTCTTTCGAGCACGGGACCCGGCATCGCCGGCGCCAGACTTTCTGAGGGGCTCAGCGTTGCCGCGTCTCTATCCACCGGGGAGGCTTGCAGCCATTCCACCATGGCCACGGCATGCCATTCCACTCCGCCAAAGAAGGTTCTGGCTGGAGCGGTCTCCCCGGGGACGCTCAGGGATGGACCATTCCAATGTTGGAGTTCCTCACCAAGACAGGCAGGGTCGTCAGTCCGGCCATGCGCGGCCACGACCGGCAACCACAGGCCGATACAAACCGGGAAAACCAGAAATGTCCCTCGCATAAGGAGCCCCTCCCGTCCTTTACATCACTGATATTCAGGTGTCAATCCCTGAAATTAAGAGATTTCAATAAACATGACATTTCCTGTTATGGCGGGGGAATTCCACTGCATCTTGCCTGAAATGGAATGTCTCACGGGCTGGGAAGGATGTGCTTCGAATCTGCGGCGCCCGGGAATCGCCCCGGATCAGGAGAAGTTTCTTTCGGCTGGCTGTGATGCCGGCCCACCACCTTCCTTGCGCCGCGCCGCTCTGCGGCGCGCCAGCAGCCACAGCGCGCCTGCGGCGGCCGCAGCCAGGGGAGGCCACCAGAATGCGCGCGGCTCTTCCGTGGCAATGGCCCGCAGGAGGACGCCGGATTCCTCGGCTGCCAGCGACGCGTTCTCTTCCTCACTGAGGATCTCGACCTGAAGCAGGGCATCCCCGGCGGGCAGGATCACGGTTCTCAGCACGCTGCGGCGTCCGTCGGGCTCCAAGAAGCGCTCCTCCCATTCCGTCCGGCGGCGCGGCGTGCCGGAAGGAGCCCTGCTGAAGATGGCGAACCAGCGCATGTCCTCCGGGCCGGCCACGGCGAGTTCGCGGCCCTCGATGCGGTTTCCCGAGGCCTCCAGAAACCGGCGCATTTCTGCGCCCTGGATGGCTGCCATCCCCGCCGGCACCGCCAGCACAAGTCCTTCGGCAAGCCGGAGCCGCACCGGGCCCGCCTGCCATGCGATCTTCGGGAAATCCTCCGGCCGGTATGCGCCCTGCATGGCCACCCCCGATTTTGCCGCACTTCCCCGGCGGCGCAAAGTGCATCGCCGCCTTTGCTACCATAGCGGAACGATGCATCCTGCACAGCCGCAGCCTGTCGTTCAGATCGAAAACGGCCCGGATTACCGGGAAAACTACTCCAACAGCGTCCAGCTCCGCATGAGCCTGTGGGATTTCCTTCTGACGTTCGGCATCATGCGGCAGCAGTCGCCGGACAAGGTCACGATTGAGAACTTTCAGGGCATTTACCTGAGCCCGCAGCAGGCCAAGGCGCTGCTGAACGTGCTGTTGAGCCATGTGCAACAGTACGAGGCCGCCTTTGGCGAGATCCGTCTGGAGCCGCAGGCGGGCACGGGGCCGGTGCAATAAGAACGGCGCCCGAAGCGGTTGCCGGCACGCGGAATCAGCCGCCGCATGGAAATCGGCTGCCGCATTGTTCCGCGGCAAGACAAAGGGGCGCGCCCGTTTGGGGCGCGCCCCTTTCGCGTTCAGACGTTCAACCCGCCTCTCAGAACGACATGCGCAGGCCGAACCGGAATTCGCGGGCGTTGTCCGCGCTCGTGATGCACATGAAGTTGTTCAGCGGGAACGGGAAGTCGGTGTTGAGCGAGCCGTCGGGCCGCAGGCGCATGTTGCCGGAGAAGCCGTTCGGGTTGCCCCAGCGGCGCGCGGCCGTCACGTTGGTGGACTCGGCCCGGAACTCCATGTTCAGCTTCTCGGTGATCCGGAAGTTCTTGAACAGGCCGGGATCGAGCCTCCAGAAGCCCGGACCATAGAGGCGGTTGATGCCCATGGAACCCGGGATGTACTGCGGGTTGCGCGAGTCAAAGTAGAACAGGGGATCGCGGAACGACGACGGGTCGTAATAGGGCTGCTGCGGCCCCTTGCCTCCCAGCTTCCGCACCGGCCCGATCTGGTGGGCCGTCTGCGTGCAACCGATGCACTGGAGAGAGGCGGCGCTGCCAGTGACCGTGAACGGCGTGCCGGAGTAGGCGCTGAACATGCCCGCGAGGCGCCATCCGCCGAAGACCAGATCGGCAGCCTTGTTCTCGATCTGGAACCGGCGGCCCTTGCCAAAGGGCATTTCATACACCCAGCCGGTCGTGAACATATGGCGGCGGTCGTAGCCCGCCGGCGAGTAATTGCGGCGCAGCATGCCCTCCCAGTTGAACGCCTTCGGGCCGGCCCAGCCGGTGTCGTCGGCGAAGTTCAGGGCCTTGCCGAAGGTGTAGGCGACAGTGAAGTAGAGCCCGTCGCTGAACGACTTCCTCACGTTGACCTGGAGGGAATCGTATGCGCCATAGCCCCAGCCGTCCCACATATTGGCGGCGATGGTGCGGCCGTGGGCCTTGAACAAAGGCAGGTTGGCGGTGCTCACCCCAAGGCCCGGGCCGACCGTGTTGATGTTGCGGTCCAGAAGCTGGCCGATGGTGCGCGTTGCCACATAGCCGGCGCTGGCCAGGATGTTCCACGGCAGTTGCCGCTCCAGCATGAAGTTCCAGCTCTGGATGTAGCCGCGGCGCAGCAGGCCTCCCCACGGACTACGGGGTCCCATGTCGAAGTTCAGAGGCAGCGGGATGACACCCGAGCTGATGTCGGGAGTCGGCACGTCGGGGATTCCCTGGCTGACCGAGTTGTACCAGCCAAAAACGCTCACCTGCGGCACCCAGGAACCGGTCAGGGTGGCAGGATAGAGCCCGCGCAGCGGACGGCCGAATGGGATCGGGTCGTACGTGATGCCGTAACCGGCGCGGATCACGTTCTTGTCGCCCAAACGGTAGGCAAAGCCAACGCGCGGCGCAAACAGCTTCTTGCTGACCGTGATGCCCGCATTGCGCGGCACGTTGCCGATGCCGCCCAGGTAGACGAGGTTGGTTTGAGGATCCCAGCGCTCGATGCCGCGGTCGCCGCGGTGGATCAGCGGGTAGTACTCATAGCGCAGGCCGAGGTTGAGTGTCAGCCGGCGGTTCACCTGCCAGCGGTCGCGGATGTACCAGGCAAGCTGCCACTCCCGCGTCTTCATTTCGAAGAACTGGATGGACTTCGAATAGGAGGAAACCAGGCCGAGCAGAGCCGAGGCAAACGCGTTCGGTTCCTGGGCCACCTGAGCCGGGATGTTGGTGATGCCGCCCGCGAAGCTGATGGAGCCCCGCGGGTTGGCCGTCTCCGGCTGCCAGTGGTTCAGCTCGAGGCGCCGCGGCTCGAAGCCCCAGCGGAATTCATGAGCACCGCTGATCTTGGAGAAGTTGGTCTGGTAGGTGTAGCTGCGCTCCTTGCGGAACAGCGGGGCCCAAGTGGCTCCAACGCCGATGTAGCTGAAGCCAAAGCCAGTGATCTGCGGGAGGCCTCCGTAGCGGGGGTCGTTGGCATACTGCCGGCCGCCGTTGGTGCCCGGGATCTTCCACTCGTCGAGGCCGACATTGCGGCCCATGCCGGGGATGGTTACCTCCTGGTCCATCCGCGTGTATCCAAACACGCCGTCCATGTAGAAGGTCGGCGAGAAGGTGTAGGTGTGGCCGGCGGTCACAAGCTGCGTCGTTGTGTCGCCGATTCCTTCCGTCCCGAGGGCCGCTCCGCCGAGGTCACCAAATGGATAGGTGCCCTGGACGGGCGCGTCCATGCGGCTGTACTTGCCCCAGATCATCAGCTTGGACGTGGCATTCCAGTTCGACTTGAAGTCGTACTGGTTGCGGATCAGCGTCATCAGGCCGCTGGCAAAGTAGTTGCCCTGAAGGTTGTTGGGGTCCGTGGGAGAAATCTGGTTGGGCAGGGGCATCTTCGAATAGATGTTCGGGAAGACGGAATTCCAGCGGGCCTTCGGCACGATGTTCCCGGGGAACGGCTGACGGTTGGCCGCCTGGTCCGGCGGAGCGGTTGCCGGGTCGTAGACACGGGCGTAATTGACCCACTTGCTGAAGTCGCCTTCGCGGAACTCTGCCGGAGCCACCGAGAAGTTGCCGGTCTGGCCGGTGGCTTCATCGGTGCGCTCGTAAGAGAAGAAGTAGAACAGCTTGTCCTTCTTGATGGGCCCGCCCAGCGTGCCGCCAGCAATGTTGCGAGTCGTCTTCGGCATGCGGAACGTGGCAGCACGGAAGTAGGGAGCATTCATCAGCCGGTTGTTCGTGTGGAACCAGTAGGCGACGCCGTGCAGGTCGTTCGTCCCGCTCTTCGTGGTGATGGTAATCGCCGCGCCGCCGGCCATGCCCTGCTCGGCGTCGAACGAGTTGGTGCTGATGTTGACGGTCTCGATCGTTTCCACCGGCTGCACATAGGCCACGTGGTGTGGTAGCCAGATGTTGATATTGACGGCGCCATCGGTGAGCGTGTTGTTGTTGTTCCGGGGCGTGCCGTTGATGTTCGTCGTCAGCGCGCGTCCAGGGGTGTCCACGGGAGCGTTCTGGAAGGCCGCCGGCGTCGCGCCCGGCACCAGGTTGATCAGCGTCTGATAGTTGCGATAACCGGGCAGGGGCATGCTGGTGACGGTCTGCGAAGCGATCTCGGCCCGGACGTCGCTTTTGTCAGTCTGAAGGACGGCAGCCGCGGCCGAGACCGTGACCTGTTCCGTCATCTGGCCGACTTCCAGACGGGCGTCCACACGGGTCACCGTGTTGATCGAGACCTCCACTCCAGTCCGGGCCAGCGTGCGGAAGCCCGGGGCTGCGAATCGCAGCTCGTAAGTGCCCGCCGGGAGGTTGGGCACGGTATAGCGGCCCGCCTCGTCGGCCTCGATTTCACGGGTAATACCGGTGGCTGGGTTGGTGATGGTGATCTTGGCCTTGGGAACGACGGCACCTGAGGGGTCTTCCACAACGCCGACAATGGAGCCGTAAAGAACCTGCGACATGGCAGGCGTCGCCATCACGGCAAGCAGGGCCGCGGCGACAAAGAGAGTGATTGAAAAGTGTCTTCGCATAGGCTACGAGACAACCTCCTCCCGGATATTAGAATCCAAACGCAAGATTGGGTCAACCGTGCAATTCCTGCAACGTCCTTCCGGCAATGAGGGGAATGCTTGCGGGCGGCAGCCGCAGCTCTCAGGTCACCGCCGCGACTGCCGGATTTCCTTCAGGGCCGGGGCGAGATTCCGGGGCAGGTAGATATTGAAAACCTTGCCGCCCAGACCGCGGACGAGACTCGACAGGGTGTCCGCCTCCTCCGGCATGTGGGGCAGGCTGAAAGCGAGGTGGAAGACCGGGGGAGCAGCCTCACGGAGCGCCGGATCGATCTGACGCGTCTTCGGCCCGCCCATCCACCGCGCTCCGATGAAGACCACCGCGTCAGGAGCGGGCTCCGCGCGCAGGCGCCGCCGCACGAGATCCTGAAGGAAATCCCCGGGCAGGACGCCCTGCCGGAGCTGGTCGATGCGGATCATGCCGTAGTCCACGCGCGCGAGCTGCCGCGCCAGCCGCCCCACGTCTTCGGGGCGCAGGTGGTCCTGCTCGAACACCACTTCGCGCTTATGGAGGTCGAACACGGTGAGCGAGGCCGACTGGAAGCCGCCGTCCCTCAGCACTGCGCTCAACGTGCTCAGCAGCACCTGCCGGTCCCACGGGGACAGGCGGGAAAGGTAACGCCGCGGGCGCACTGGCGAGGCGTGGAGGAAAATCGCTGCATGGCCCCGGCCTTCCCTGCTGAATCCCTGCCAGAGCCCCGCCTCCGGCGGCTGGACCGTGCCTGGCGGCTGGGTGGCGCTGTTGTCACGCACGCGCACGGTCCATTCGCGGCGGCACTCGCTGCCGCCCGTGGTGACGACCATCGTCTCCACGCGGTAGGAGCCGCGGCCAAGCAGCCAGCCTCCCCCGAGGCTCATCTCCAGGCGGCGGAGATCGGCATCCGCGGGCGGATCAGGCACGGAGAGCCGCTGGTAGAGGTGCACCGGCGCGCCCGGCGGATCAAGCGGCGTTACGCGCGAAACGGCGATCACCTCGCGCGGCGCATCGCCTTCGAGCAGCGCCGCGGCCGAGACCGCCACGCTGTAGCCCGCCCACACGCGCAGGCCATAGTCGAGGAACGGCCGGAAAGGATCGAACCGGCACGCCATCTGGCGGGCCGGCTTGCGCGCCCATTGCGAGGAGAACGCCGCGGCCATCTGGCGCCCTGCTTCGGTCTGCGGATCCACCAGCCATTGCGCGGCGGCAGGGGCTGCGACTGTCAGCAGAGCTGCGGCGAGGGCTTTCACGCGGGCTCCTGACTTCATGATGCCCGACCGGCGGGGCGGGGCGCATGCGGCCGCGGAAGCGCCCGGAGGCCCGCCAGAAGCGGCCCCGGCGGCTCGCGCATGCAAAAAAGCCCGGAAAAATGGCCCTTCCGCGCGTTTCCCCCTTTACACTGGCCGCTTTCTTCCCTTATGATTGATCTGCGAACGGAACCATCCAACATTTCCGGTTGGTTTTGTTTTATACAACCCGGGGCCGCGGATCCGCGGCTCCGGCCAAGGGAGAGACGCTGAACGCTATGGCCGAAGTGAAGAAGATGACCCAAACGCAGCTGGTGAACGAAATCGCCACTGCCACCGGAATCACCAAGAAGCAGGCGAAGGCCGCCCTGGAGAAGCTGGTCGAGATCGCCATCGCCCAGACGAAGAAGGCGGGCGTCTTCGTCATCCCGGGCATCGGCAGGCTGAAGAAGGTGGAGCGGAAGGCGCGCATGGGCCGCAACCCCGCCACCGGCGAGCCGATCAAGATCCCGGCCCGGAAGACGGTGAAGCTGACGCTCTCGAAGTCGATCAAGGACGCCATCGTCCCGCCGAAGCCGAAGAAGTAGGGCATTCGCCCCGTTGTTCCCCGCCCGCGCCGCTGCTGCGGCGCGGGCTTTTTCGTCATGGAATGCCGGCGCAGAAAGGAAATGCCCCGCGCAGCGGATCGGGCCGCGCGGGGCGATCTTTGTGGAGAGCCTGGAATCGCCGCCCTGCTTGCGGGCGGCTCTGGTGCAGACGCGGGAGGCGCTCAGGCCTGCTTCTTCTCTTCCGGCTTTGCGGGCGTCTGCTCTTCCTTCAACGCGTTCTTGAAGTTTCTGATTCCTTCTCCGAGGCCTTTTGCCAGTTCCGGGATCTTCTTCCCGCCAAAGAGCAGGACTGCGACGCCCAGAATAATCAGCAGTTCAGGTAAGCCAATAGACCGCACAGGGCCTCCTTCGTCACCTTCATTGTAGGGACCGCAGGAAACAGGCGTCAAGCAACCGGGCGGCCGCAGGACGATGAAGAAGCGAAAGAAGAGATCCGGCCCGGACCGGGATGCAAACACGCGCCGGCTGGCAGGCGAACCGCCGCAGTCGCGCGTCCTCCAGCCAGCGACACGGAAGCCGCCGCGGCACAGGCGGAATCCGCCAGAGGAAGAAGCGGACGGCTGACGCGCGGGCGACCGGGCGCGGTCCCCTGAGAACATCAGGCGCGGGAGCCTACATTATCTGTGATTGCGCAGCCCGCTCGCGCTTCCGGCAATCTGCTTTGCCGGCGGAATCGCAGTGTGCCGCATCGCCGGCGTTGCGCCCGCCGAGGCGGGAGTGTGCCTGCTGGCGGGGCTGCTGGGCTGGATTCTGGCCCGCCAGCGGCGCGGCATTGCAGCGGCACGCTTCAGCAGCTCCATTGCGTGGTGCGCGGCCGGCGCTTTGGCGGCCGCCCTTCAGCCGCCGGACGCGCCGCCGGTGGATCCGCCCGGCGGGCGGATCGAAGGCTGCGTGGCGGAGTCCTCCGTCATCCGCAACGACCGGTTTCAGTTCACCCTTGAGATCCGGCCCGGCTCGCGCGTGCGCGTCTCGATTCCGCCGGACCGGCAGGGCGCCTTCCCTGCCCCGCTGCTTTACGGCGAGCGCGTGGCGGCGAATCTGCGGCTCCGGCGGTTGCGCGGATACCGCAACCCGGGCGCTTTCGATGCGGCCGCGTGGATGGCGCGGCGCGGCATTTTCTGGAACGCGGTTCCTGTGGCTGGGCAACCCGTGGAGCGCCTGCCCGGCGCCTGCGGCGCGCCGTGGCGGCGCGCGGTCGAGCGCCTGCGCGCCCGGGCTCTGGCGCGCATCGACGAGGCCTATGGTGATGACTCCTACCGCGCGGCGATGATGCGCGGGCTGCTGCTCGGGGACAAGAGCGGCATCCGGAGAGCCTGGATCGAGGACTTCCGCCGCACCGGCACCTATCATGCGCTGGTGATCTCCGGCAGCCATGTGACCCTCGTGTGCGCGCTGTTTCTGCTGTGGCGGCGCGTCTCAGGCATCGGCTGGCGCACCGTGCCTGCCTTCGCGTCCGCGCTGGCCTGGCTCTACGCCCTCCTGGCGGGCGCGGATCCACCGGTGCTGCGTGCGGCGGCAGGCTTCACGATGTTCGCTGCGGCCTCGCTCGTCTACCGCCGGCTGCCGCTGCTCAACACGGTGGCGGTCGTCGCCATCCTCTTTCTGGCGCTCGACCCGGACCAGCTTTTCGACGCGAGTTTCCAGCTATCCTTTCTCGCGGTGGCCGCGCTGGGGGCGCTGGGGCCGCAGCCCCGGCACGGGCCCGTGCCGGACCCGCGCGAAATGGCGGCGCGGCTCGAGGTGCGGCTGATTGCCGAGACGCTCCACGAGCTGCTGCGTCTGCCGCTGCGCGCGGCCACGGCAGCGATGCGCGCCGTGCACAACCTGCTGCGCCTCGGCTGGAATCTTCTGCTGGCCTCGGCAGCGGTGCAGCTCAGCCTGGCGCTGCCGATGGCGCTGCTGTTCCACCGTCTTTCTCTGTCAGGCCTTTCCGCCAACGTGGTGGTAACGCCTCTCGTTTCGCTGGCCATTCCCGCGGGCTTTGCCGCAGCGATCACCGGATGGCGGCCCGTGGCGGAGCTGGCGGGCCGGCTGCTGGATGCGGCGAAGGCGGTGGCCGCCTGGCACGCGAGGCTCGAGCCGGACTGGCGCATCCCCGATCCTCCCCTCTGGCTGGGCACGGCGCTGCTGCTTGCGCTGCTGGCGTGGGCGGCGCTGCGGGGGCGGCGCCTGCGATGGCTGGCCGCCGGGGCGTACCTTGCGCTGCTGGCCCTGCTGGCGGGAGGCCCGTTCCCGCCGCGCCAGACGATCGGGGCGCTGGAGCTGGCCATGATCGACGTCGGCCAGGGCGAAAGCCTGCTGGTAGGACTGCCGGATGGCCGGTTCGCGCTGGTCGACGGAGGCGGACTGCCCGAACGCGGACGGCGGCGCGCCGATCCGTTCGACGTGGGAGAGGAGGTGGTCTCGCCCTACCTCTGGCACCGCGGCATCCGGCGCGTGGATGTCATCGCGGTGACACACCTTCATGAGGACCACGCCGGTGGCGTGCCGGCGCTGGTGGACAACTTCCGCCCGCGGGAGGTCTGGGTCTCGTTCGCAGCGGACACGCCGCTATGGCGCCGCATCGAAGCAGCGGCGCGGCGAGCGGGCGCGCGGATCCGCACGCTTCGCGAGGGAGACCGCTGCGATCTGGGAAGCGTCTCATGCCGCGTGCTGGCGCCGGCGCGCGGGCAGGATTGGACGGGGCGCGCGCAGAACAACGATTCGCTCGTGCTTGAGCTGCGCCACGGCAGGCATGCCTTCCTGCTGACGGGCGACATCGAGGCCCCCGTGGAGGCAAGGCTCGCCGAAGAAGGGCTGCTGCGGGCCGTGCAGGTTCTGAAAACCCCGCATCACGGCAGCCGCCGCAGCGCTACCGAATTCCTGCTCGAAAAGACGCGGCCCGCTGTCGCCCTCATCAGCGCAGGCGAGGGCAACAGCTACGGGCTGCCGCACCCGGACACGCTCGCACGGCTGCACGGCGCGCGCGCGCTCGTCATGCGAACTGATCTGGACGGCCTCGTCACCGTTCGCAGCGACGGGCGTCATCTCGAAGTGGAGCGCGGCGCAGCCTCACCCCTGCTGCGGCGGTTCTTCGATTGGCAGTGAGGAGCCGGCGGCCGGCTCTTCCGTGGCCGCTTCGGCCTCTTCGGCTCCCTCCGGCCCGGCCTGCAAGGCTTCCCGCAGGATGGCCGTGGCCCGCTCGAGCTCGTCCTCCGGCACGAGCAGCTCGTAGGGAAGATTCGGCAGCGGCGTGGCGCCCTGCACGACCACTTCGATGCCCGCCGCCTCCAGCAGCGGCTTCACCGTCGCCAGCTCGATCTCGGTCAGCTCGAGCTCGAGTCCGTCCAGCGTGAGCGGAACAAGGCGGCGGTCGTCGGCGGGTTGGGATGGGGTGGTCATTTCGCCTCCGCCTTTATTTTACGGGCAAAGGATGGAATTTCGACCCCGGAGGTTAGAATAAAAGGGAGGAGGCACTCCCAATATGGCATTCGATACCGAGGAATACACGAGCAACGCGTTGTGGTTTCTGGCTGGCGCGGCCGTCGGGGCCACGCTGGCGCTTCTTTTTGCGCCCGCACCGGGCCGGGTGACGCGGCGGAAGATCCGCCACGCCGGGCGGCGAGGGTTGATCGCCGCCGAGCGTGCCGGCGAAGAGCTGATGGAAAAGGGCCGCGAGGTCTACGAAAAGGGCAAGCACCTCGCCGATGAGGCGGCGGAGCTGTTCGAGCGCGGCAAGAAACTCGTGGAGGGCTGACACGCATGCGCCTGTGCGATTTCCGGAACGAGCCCTACACCGACTTCTCCCTGTCCGAGAACGCCGAGAAGATGCGGGCGGCCCTGTCCGCTGTCCGCGCCGAGTTCGGAAAAGAGTATGACATCCGGATCGGCGAGGCCCGTCATCGCACCGGCGCTCTGCTGAAATCCATCAACCCTTCCCGGCCCTCCGAAGTGGTTGGCCTGCACCACAAGGCCACGCCGGAGCTGGCCCGGGCGGCCATCGCCTCCGCAGACGCCTATTTCCCGAAGTGGGCGGCCACGCCGGTGGCCGAACGCACCGAGATGCTGCGCCGTGCCGCCGCCATCCTGCGCCGCCGCAAGATGGAGTTCGACGCCTGGCTTGTTTACGAAGCAGGGAAAACGTGGCCGGAAGCAGAGGCCGACGTCAGCGAGGCGATCGACTTCTGCGAATACTACGCGCTGCTGGCCGAGCGCATGGCAAACCCGGAACCGCTGGTCCAGCTCCCCGGCGAACGCGACGAGCTGCGCTACATTCCCCTCGGCGTAGGCGTCATCATTCCGCCTTGGAACTTCCCGCTGGCCATCCTGACGGGCATGACCACGGCGGCGCTGGTCGCCGGCAACACCGTGGTCATCAAGCCGAGCTCGGACACGCCGACCATTGCCGCGCAGTTCGCCGAGGTGCTCGAGGAAGCGGGCTTTCCGCCGCAGGCGTTCACGCTGCTGGTGGGCAGCGGCGCCGAGGTGGGCGACGTGCTTGTCGAGCATCCGCGAACCCGCTTCATCTCGTTCACCGGATCGCGCGAGGTCGGGCTGAGGATCAATGAGCTGGCCTCGAAGGTCGTGCCCGGCCAGATCTGGATCAAGCGCGTGATCGCCGAAATGGGCGGCAAAGACGCCATCATCGTGGATGAGGAGGCCGACCTCGACGCTGCCGTGCAGGGCGTGCTGGTGAGCGCCTACGGCTACCAGGGCCAGAAGTGTTCGGCCTGCTCCCGGGCGATCGTCAGCGAAAAGATCTACGCGGATTTCCTGGACCGGCTGGTGGCCAAAGTGAAGGAAATCCGCGTGGGTCCGGCGGACGATCCTTCCAATTTCATGGGACCGGTGATCAATGAGCGCTCGATGAACTCGATCCTCGGCTACATCGAAATCGGGAAGAAGGAAGGGCGTCTCGTCACCGGCGGCGGGCGGCTTCCGGGCGAGGGGTACTTCCTCGCGCCAACGATCTTTGAAGGCGTGGACCGAAAGGCGCGCATCTTCCAGGAAGAGATCTTCGGCCCGGTGCTCGCGGTGACGCCGGCGCGGGACTTCGACCATGCGCTCGAACTCGCCAACGACAGCGAGTACGGGCTCACCGGCGCCGTCTACACGCGGAACCGCGGGAAGATCGAAAAAGCCAAGGATCTCTTCCACGTCGGCAACCTCTATATCAACCGCAAGTGCACTGGCGCGATGGTTGGTGCGCACCCCTTCGGGGGCTTCAACATGTCCGGCACGGACTCCAAGGCCGGCGGCCCGGATTATCTGTTCTGGTTCACCCAGGGCAAGTCGATCGGCGAGAAGATCGGCTGAGCCTCTCCCGTGGAGCGGGGCGTCGTATAATGAGGGCGTAGCCCCGTTCCAAAGGGGACCATCAAGTCACAGACTTAGGGTCGACTCTGATCCGCGTGGCGAACGGCGAGGCCTGCGGGCCTCGCCGTTCTCCTTTTTGGGATAAGATCCTGGATCATGTCCTGGTCCCGCCGCCATCTTCTCGCTTCCGCCCTCTCTCTTCCCGCGCTGGCTCGCGCCATCCAGGCGCAGGCGCCGCCGTCGCGCCGCCCGAGGCTGAAGATCACCGATGTGCGCACCGCGCAGGTAATGGCCCACGGCCTTCAACTGCACGTGCGGATCTACACCGACCAGGGACTCTACGGACATGGCGAAGGCACGGACGCCGTCCAGGGCGGCGCCGGCATCGTCCGCATGTTCCGCCGTTTCCTGGTCGGGCAGGATCCGCTCAACGTGGAAGCGCTGTGGGAGCGCATCCGCACTGCGGGCATCTTCGCCGGCGCGCAGGGCGGCCAGTATGTGGCCGCGCTCAGCGCCGTGGAAATCGCCCTCTGGGATCTGGCCGGCAAGGCGCTTGGCGTGCCCGTCTACCAGCTTCTGGGCGGCAAGGTTCGCGACCGCATCCGGCTCTACTGCGACTCGGCCAACCACCACCCCGACGACCCGCAGGCGAGGCCGAAGCTGAAAGAGATTGAAGCGATGGGCTTCACCGCCGTCAAAATCGACATCGACGAGGCCAATGATCCCAACCGCTGGGACCGCGTCAACTGGACCGCCTCCAACGCCGAGATCGACCGCATGGTGAAGGAGGTCGCCTTCGTGCGCGAGACACTCAGCCCCCGCGTCGACCTGGCCGTCGACATGCATGGCCGCTACGACGCAACGACGGCGAAGCGTGTGGCGCGCGAGCTGGAGCGTTTCCGCCTGCTGTGGCTGGAGGAGCCGGTGCCGCCCGAGAACATCGATGTGATGCGCGACATCCGCGAATCCACCACCACACCGATCTGCGCGGGCGAGAATCTCTTTCTGCGCCATGGCTTCCGCGAGCTGCTCGAGAAGCGCGCGGTCGACATCGTCATGCCGGACCTCCAGAAGTGCGGCGGGCTGCTGGAAGGGCGCAAGATCGCCGACATGGCGCACACCTACTACACGCCTTTTGCGCCGCACTGCGTCGTGTCGCCAATCGGGACGATGGCCTCCTGCCACGTCTGCGCCGCTGTCCCGAACTTCCTTGTGCTGGAGTGGCACTGGATTTCGCGGCTCGAGCTGTGGCGCAATTTCGTGCGAGAGGGCGACATCATCGAAAAGGGCTTCGTCCCCGTGCCGGACCGGCCGGGCCTCGGCGTCGAGATGAACGAGGAGGCCGCGCGCAAGGCCCAGGTGAAAGACACGCCGTGGTTCGAGCCGGGCCAGTAGCCTGGCGTCAGCGCTGCGCCGGGCCGCGCTCGATCTTCTCCTCGTGCTCCGCCATCAGGGCGGCGAGGCGCTGCACCACTTCCGGGTGCTCGGCCGCCACGTCGTACTTCTCCGGCGGGTCTCGTTCGAGATGGAACAGAAGCGGCGGATCGTGTCTTGACGTGTGGCTCTTCCACTCTGCCGTCTTCGAGACGCGGTGGAGCTTCCAGGGGCCGTGGCGCACGGCGCAGAGCTCCTCGGCATCCCGGCAAAACAGAGTCCGATCGCGCACCGGCGCCTCCGTGCACAGCTCGCGCGCCAGTCTTCGCCGTTGAGGGCCGCGGACGGCGAAGGCGCTCCCACCATCGCCGCGAACGTCGGCAGCAGATCCATCATCGAACGCACCTGGCCGCTGCTCCCCCGCGGCTGCACACGCCCGGGCTGCCAGAGGAGGAAAGGCACGCGCACGCCGCCTTCCCATGTCGTCCTCTTGCCCTCGCGGAGCAGCCCGGCCGAGCCCGCATGCACGCCGCGCTTGAGCCACGGGCCGTTGTCGGAGGTGAACATCACCAGGGTACTGCGCTCGTGGCCTGTTTCTGCGAGAGCCCGCAGGATCTCGCCCACGCTCCAGTCGATTTCCTCCACGACATCCCAATAATTGCCGCGCGCTGCGGCCGCGGAACCGCGGGCCGGGATCGAGGGGCACATGCGGATAGGTATGCGCGTGGTAAAGGAAGAACGGCCGGCCGCGGAACGCACGGATCCTGCGCACGGCCTCTTCGGGATAGCGCGGCGTCAGCATGGCTTGGTCCGGCTCCGTCTCGATCACCTTCTCGCCGCGCATCAGGGGCAGCGGCGGGTACTTCGCCGCGCCCGGCGCGCCAGGCCCGTCGAGCGGCCGCATGTCGTGCGAATCGGGAATTCCGTAGTTGGAGTCGAAACCGGGCCGCGTGGGCGGATACTGCGGCAGATGGCCCAGATGCCGCTTGCCGATCGCCGCCGTCTGGCAGACGGCGCCTTTCCAAGCTTCAGCTACGGTCGTTTCCCCGTCCGGAAGGCCGCCCGTGGAATTCGGGAACAGCACGCGCGTCAGCCCGCTCCGCACCGCATACCGGCCGGCAGGCAGCGCCGCGCGGCTGGGCGTGCACAGCGGCGCCGCCGCCTACCACTGCGTGCACCTCACGCCTTCGGCGGCCATGCGGTCGAGGTTGGGCGTCCGGACCGTGGGATGGCCATAGCAGCCCAGGTCCCCGTCGCCGAGGTCATCGGCGGAGGTGAGAACGAAATTCTGCCGCTGCCGGGCCGCAGGAAGAAGGCCGGCGCAACAGGCGCCGGCCGCTGTGCCAGGAAACGCCCTTCTCTCGGGTCTCAACGGAGGAGCACCTTCCGGACCGCCACGTTATCCCGTTCGTCGGCAGCCCGGACGGCGATGACGAATTCGCTGCCCGAGGGCCTGGGAATCGACACTTCGTACTCGTGTTGCGGCGAATCGGTGATGCGTGTTGTGGGTTGTGCGTCCAGCCAGTCCCCTCCATTGACAGAGAGTTCCGCGTATTGGAGCGCGGACAGCGCATCTTTCAGGCGGAACTTCACGACAATGCGGTTGCCCTCGGCCCGCGCTGACAGGTCGAGAATCTCCGGCGGCGTGTTGTCGATCAGGAAGTCTCCGCTTTCCATCTGCGCGCTCAGCTCCTCGCCCGGGTAGTTGTCCGGGCGGTCGCTCAGCGTGATGCGCAGGCGGTAGCGGCCGTCGGCGAATGCCGTGCTGTCCCAGCTATGGCGGCTCTCACGCAGCCCTTCCTTGAGCAGCTTCCATTCGCGCTCGCCTTCGCCGCGGATCTCGATGCGTGCTTCCAGACCGTCGTTGTTGGGGTCGAGCGCGCGCCAGCGGACGCCAATCCACCCCTTCTCATAATTCATGGTGACCGAGGAATTCTCCGTGGGCGTGGGCTGGGCCGCGCCGGAGGGCCGCCGTTGCGCAGAGCCGAGCGCGGGCAGTGTCAGGTTCTTCGAGGCCGTGAGCGTGGCCCCCGGGGGCGGGAACCTGTAGTTGAAGGGCGTGATTTCGATCTTCTCGATCACCGGAGCGAGGTTCTTCGCCTGGTAGGCGGCCTCCACCAGCCGCAACGCCGGGCTGGCGCCAGAGGGCGACGCTTCCAGAACCGCGCGGTATTGCAGGAAGCGCGCCGGAGGCGAGGCGATGCGCTCTCCCCGCGCAACGCTCACTTCTTCCCACGGGCTCCAATTCCTGCCGGGATCCTCGACGTTTCCGCTGCGCGTCTCGATGCGCACACGCCCGCCATTGAGTTCTGCCTCGTGCCGGAGCCGGCCCCAGTAGGTGAAGGCACCCGCGTCGAGCACCTCGCTTTCCAGCGTTCCGGACTTTTCAAGCTCGGGGCCGAGCCGGAAGACCATGCCCGGATTGGCCGTGGCCGCCAGCACGCCGCCTCCAGGCGCTGGCGCCAGCGCGGTGATCTGCTGCGGATCCGCTTGCACCAGTGTGGTATGAGTCTGCGGCGAGTCGATCCGGTAGACGACCCCATCGCTGCCTGCGCCTGCAAGCAGCCGCCCCTGCGCGTCGAGCGCGAGCGCGTAGACGGTGGCCGAATTGTTCGACCACAGGAGCCGCGGCTCGCCGTCGGGGGCGATGCGCCAGATCTCGCTGCCCGCGGCCTGCGCGGCGACACCGATGGCGGGCGGAGGCGCGGCTGCCGGCTGCCGCTGCTGCGCTGGCTGCGTTTGCGGCTGCGGCTGCTGCTGGGGCTGGGCCGCCGGTTGCGCCTGCACCTGCGCCGTCTGCACGGTGACGGAGGAAGGCGCGGGCTGGCCCGAGGGAGGCCGCCTCACGCCCGCGGCAGCGGCGTAGACCGTGCCGTCCGGGGCCACAGCCAGGGCTGTCACCTCGCGCTTGCCCGTCTGGTGCAAAACAAATCCCTGGCCTTTTGCATCGATGCGAAGCACGGCTCCGCCGGGCTCCGTGCCGGCAATCAGATTGCCCTTTGCATCGCGGGCGAGCGCGCGCACGTGCGACTCGGCGGCATCAAAAAACAGGGATGCCTTGCCGTCTGCCGCGATGCGCACCACCTGGCCCGGATCGCCGGTGGCCGCATAGAGCGCGCCGCCTTCGCCGGCAACCAGCGCCCAGATGTAGCGCGGCTCAAGCTGCGCGTGCAGCACAGCCTTGCCGTCCGCGCCGATGCGGAACACCTTCCCCTCCGGGCTGAGACCCGCAAAGAGGGCGCCGCCCGGCCCCGCAGCGAGCGCGTACACCGCGCCGCTGCCCAGATCGGAGAACACCGTGCGCCGGCCCTGCGCATCGATCCGGTACACCTTGCCGTCGCCCGCGCCCGCATAGACGCCTCCGCCCTGCGCCGGCAGCAGGCTCCAGACGAGGGGCGTCTCCAGGTCCGCAAGCTGCTTCCAGACGGGCGCCAGGCTGAGCACTCCATCGCTCGACAATGCCAGCGCCTGCCGCTTCCCTTTCTCGAAATCGGCGGCCTCGCTCTGCTTCCAGACCTTTGTTTCGATGGCCCAGGCCGTGCACGCGGCCGCAGCCGCACAAATCCAGACGGGAATCGATTTCATAAGGCGGGTGTTTTCCTATTCGACTTTCAGCCGGAGCATGGCGCTGCCGCTCACCAGGCTGCCGAGCGGGATCTCGCCCAACGGCAGCACGGTTTCCGGCATTGCCAGTGCGCGCTGCGGGCCGCGCGGGCTCTGCATGGCCGCCAACACGCTGGCGGGCACGTCGCGCATCGGCTGGTCTTCCACATAGACCGTGGGCTTGCTGGTGACCAGCGAGATGTAGAGCCGGTCGTTGCTGCGCTCCTGCGCCAGCAGCGAGGCAGTCTGAGCGAGGCCGAGCTGGCGGTTCATCATGCCCGCCATCGCCTGGGGACGGTTCAGCGTCTCGGCGTTGCTGATGAGGATGCGGTGTTCTCCGCGGGGCAGGTTCGCGGGCACACGGAAACGGAACTCCTGCGTGATGCGCTCTCCGCGCCACGGCCGCAGCGCGACGCGGGCAGTGACTTCCTCGCCGGGGGCGGCTTCCGACCTGTCCAGCCAGGCGCTCTCGATCACCGCTTCCAGCTTCTGCGGGCGCATCTCGAGCACCGCCTCGACGCGCTTCACCTGCGGCTCGCCGTCCTGGCTCTGGTACAGGCGCTGGAACTTGTCGGCCCACCACGCGGCCAGTTGCATGGGGGCGGGCATCGGGCCCGCGCCGGAGGCGATCATCGTCGAAAGCTTCAGCGGCGCCAGCCCCTCGCACTCCACGGTGCCCTCCAGCCGGTACGTCGCTTCATCGGCGGCGCTCGAGTTGAGGTCCTGAAGCGTGTTGTACGTGGTGAGCATCATCAGGAACGGCGTCCAGCGCGGATGCACGAAGACGCTGAAGCGGTAGTTCTTTTCCTCCACCGGCCCGCCGGGCAGCGGCTGCGTGCGCACCTTGAGCGATACGGGAATGGTCCGCGCCTCGGCGCCCAGCTCGCCCATGATGCCCGAATGGCGGTCCTGGCGCAGCGCGCCGACAATCTCGGTCATGTTGGCAAACTTGTTGGGCTGGAACTGCGAGCTCAGCACCATCAGCACTTCGCCGCGCGCCATCGGCATGTCTACAGGCCCCAGATTGAAGAAGCTGTGGCCGAAGCCGAGCACGCGTTTGCCGTCGTTGTAGGTGACCGTGCCCAGCCCGGTGACGGTCATATCGCCGCTGACCAGCACGCCGGCAATCGCTTCGCCGGGCTGAAGCGCGTTCTGCCAGCCGGGCGCGGGCTTCGGGTCATACACGGCCCCCGCCGCGCCGCCGTGCACGGCGGTGACGCCCATCTGCTCGAAGAAGGGCCGGAAGTCGCGCAGCGTGGACTCATGGAACCCCGCCAGGGCCAACGGGGTCTCGATGGGCACCAGCCGCACGCCGCCGCCGAGCAGCGATGCGGGCGGCACGAGCTCCGCCCGCTCGATCATGGTCTGGGGTGTCTTCTGGTTGAGCGGGCGCGAAGCATCAATGGCGCTGATTTCGAGCATCTGCTCGATGGGCGTGATGCCGCAGATGGCGTCCGGAGAGAACACGCTGATGCGCAGCGCAATGGCCCCCACCAGCTTGCCGTCGACGTAAACCGGGCTGCCGCTCATGCCGCCCGCGACATTGGTCTGGGCCGCCTTGCCGCCCAGTTTGGCGAGAATCACGTCCTGGCGCGGCCCCCACGCGTTCTTCCACAGGCCGATGATCTCGACGGGAACCGGCTCCGGGTGAGAGCCCTGGAACACGGTCCAGGCTACGCCCTTCATGCCGGGGCGGATCTCGCTGGTTTTCAGGATCTCCACCGGGCCCGCCGCCGGCCGTGCGGGCGGTTCCCCATGCCATGCGGGCGCTTCGCCGTACGGGCTGTGGCGGAAGCCCGCCATCTCATTGCCGTTGGTTCCCTGTGCCGCCGCACAGGCCGCGGCGGCATACACGCATAGCGCCGCCCTGAGAATCTTCATGCCAGCTCTCTTTCCGTGCTGCCCTGTTCCAGCTCTAACTCAATTATC
Source organism: Bryobacteraceae bacterium (assembly GCA_025056865.1). Taxonomy (GTDB): domain Bacteria; phylum Acidobacteriota; class Terriglobia; order Bryobacterales; family Bryobacteraceae; genus JANWVO01. The sequence continues at coordinate 117,518 of JANWVO010000054.1, read as the reverse complement.
GGTTACTTTTCTTGGATGCAGCAGCACGGCCTGCTGTTCCGCTCAGATGTCAGGATCCATGGCGGCGGCGGGCGAGGCGGTCCGTCCAGCCGGGAACCGGCAGCCCGGATAGTCGCGGGACGCCTGCGATCCGAGCAGGCCAAGGTTCAGTCCCGGCAGCGGCGCATCGATCAGAAGGAATGTGTCCGCCTCTGCAATTTCCGGTAGCAGACGGTAGGCCTGCTCCAGGGCGCCGAGCTTCGTCCGTTGCGCATCGGTAAGCAGTTTCCGCGCCCGGTCCCGGATCTTCGTCTCCGTGTCGCGCGCCTCGCGGCAGATAGCCTCCAGCTCCATGTAGCGCACGCCCAGCGCGGACGGGTCAATAACCGGAGCCAGCGTCACATCGCGGATTTCACGCTCCACCTGCGCCACCCGGCGCGACTTGGAGGCCAGATAGCGCTGCCATTCCAATTGGAGACGCCCGAGCTCCAGCATCTGATCGCGGTTCAGGTCGAGATACTTCACCAGACGCGAGGGCACGGGCACCGGCCCGTCGCCGATCCCCTGGCCGTTGACTCCCAGCACGATCAGCACGGCCATCAGCAACACCCTGCAATTCCTCATACGGCTTCAACCTCCCCACGCGCCGCGCAGGCCCAGGAGCCCCGCGCGGGTACAATAAAAGATCTATCCCTCTACTATGCGCATTGCTCTTTGCCAGATCAACCCGACCGTCGGCGACCTGGAGGGCAACGCCGGGCTGATCCTGGAATTCGCCCGCCGCGCCGCCGCAGGCGGGGCGGATCTGGCCGTCTTCCCGGAACTCGCGCTTACTGGATATCCCCCGCGCGACCTGCTCGAGAAGGCCTCCTTCCGGGAGCGCTCCGTCGCCGCCCTCGAGCAGCTTGCCGCTTCCGCCGCCGGCCTCTCCTGCGGGCTCGTCGTCGGGTATGTGGGCGTGGCGCCGGAAGGCTCGCGCCGCCCGGCTGCCAACTCGGCGGCGTTGATCGAAAACGGGCGCGTCGTCTTCACGCAGTCCAAGATGCTGCTGCCCACCTACGACGTGTTCGACGAGGGGCGCTATTTCCAGCCCGCCGCCTCGCAGTCGGTCTGCGGCTTCCGCGGCCTGCGGCTCGGCATCACCATCTGCGAGGACGCGTGGAACGACAAGCAGTTCTGGGAGCGGCCCCTGTACGACCGCGACCCCGTGGAATCGCTGGTGCGGCAGGGCGCCGAGGTCATCCTTTCCATCAACGGCTCGCCATATGACATGACCAAGCGCGCGCTGCGCCGCCAGATGTTTTCCGCCATGGCGCACCGGCACCAGCGGCCGCACGTCTACGTGAACATGGTGGGCGGCAACGATCAGCTCATCTTCGATGGCTCGAGCTTCGTCGCCGCAGCCGACGGACGGGTTGCCGCCGCCGCGCCCTCTTTCCGCGAGGACATCATCTTCTTCGATGTCCGCTCCGGCCAGGGCGATCTGCGCGAGACGCACGCCGACGAGCTGGAGGCTGCCTATGACGCGCTCGTGCTTGGCACGCGGGACTACATCCGCAAGTGCGGCTTCCGCAGCGTGCTGGTTGGGCTGAGCGGCGGCATCGATTCTTCGCTGGTGGCCGCCATCGCCACGGACGCCATCGGGCCGGACCACGTCACCGGCGTCTCCATGCCGGGCCCGTTCTCTTCCGATCACAGCCTCACCGACGCCCGCGCTCTGGCGCAGAACCTCGGCATCCGCTTCGAAGTGATCCCCATCACGCCCGCCTACCGCACCGTGCTCGAAACGCTTGCGCCCGTCTTCCGCGGCGCGCCTCCGGACGTCACGGAAGAAAACATACAGTCCCGCCTGCGCGGGCTCGTCCTGATGGCGCTTTCGAACAAATGGGGCTCGCTCGTGCTCACCACCGGCAACAAGAGCGAAATCGCCATGGGCTATTGCACGCTTTACGGCGACATGGCGGGCGGGCTGTCCGTCATCAGCGACGTTCCGAAGACGATGGTCTACAGGCTGTCCCGGCTGGTGAACACGCGCCGGCCCGGCACGATCCCCGAAAACGTCTTTGTCAAGCCGCCCTCGGCCGAGCTTCGCCCCAACCAGAAGGACTCCGACTCCCTGCCCGAGTACGAGATCCTCGACCCGATCCTGAAGGCGTACATCGAAGAGCTGAAGTCGCCGGCCGAGATAGCCGCAGAACTCCGGCAGCCGCTCGAGCTCGTCCGCAGCATCATCAATACGGTGGACCGCAACGAATACAAGCGGCAGCAGGCGGCTCCGGGCCTGAAGGTGACCACGAAGGCCTTCGGCATGGGCCGCCGCTATCCGATCGCGCAAAGGTTTTCCGAATGAGAGTCTCCCGACGAGCCGCAGCCATCACGTTGCTGCTTCTCCCCGCCGCTTTGCTGGTGTCCTGGCAGGGCGAACCGGAACGGGTGGGGCCCTTGCCGGGCGGCGGGTTCCTGCTCAATTCGGGCTGGGTGCTGCGCCCGGCAGGGCAGCAGATTCCGCTCAGCACGTTTCCCATGGCCAGCGCCCTGTCGCCGGATGGCCGCTGGCTCGCCATTCTTCAGGGCGGATATCTGCCCCCGACGGTGAGCATCCACCACCCGGCGACGCTCGCCAAAGTTTCCGAAGTGACGCTGCCGGACGCATGGCTCGGCCTCGCCTTCGCGCCCGGCGGCAACGTTCTTTACGTCAGCGGCGGATCGCGCGCCGCGGTTTACGAGCTTGCCCTTTCGCCGGAGGGCCGGCTGGAGCGGCGGCGGGAATTCGCCGTGGTGGCAGAGAAAGAGCGCAGGCACACGGACTTCCTGGGCGACGTAGCCCTCTCGCCCGACGGCCGGCTTCTCTACGTGGCGGCGCTGCATCGCGACCAGATCCTCGTTATCAATCCGCAGTCGGGCATGGTGATCGAGCAGTGGAAGACAGCGCACCGGCCCTACCGCATCCTGTTCCACCCGGACGGCAAGAGCTTCTTCGTCACGGGCTGGGGCGACGGCACGCTGCGGCAGCACTATGCGGACTCGGGCGAGGAGGTGGCGCGCTATTCCACCGGGCCTCAGCCCATGGACATGGTGTGGCGGCTCAAGCCTGTGCCGGTCGAAGCGGGCGAGGAGCCGCTGCCCTACACGGCGCGGCTGTTCGTCGCCGTTTCCGGCACGAATCTCGTCCAGGTGTTCGGCCTCACCGCCGGGGGGCTGCTGCGGCGCGTGGAGTCGATCAGCGTGGCGCTGTTCCCCGATTTTCCCGAGATCGCCGGCATGACGCCGAGCGCGCTGGCGCTTTCGCCGGACGAGGAGCGGCTCTATGTGGTCTGCTCGGATGCCAATGCCGTGGCGCGCGTCGACCTGAGCGGGCGCAGAAGCGTGGTGGAAGGCTTCCTGCCGGTGGGATGGTATCCGCTGGCGGCACGCGTGCTGCCTGGCGGCCGGCTGATCGTGCTCAACGGCCGCGGCGCGCGCTCGTATCCGAACCCGGAAGGGCCGAATCCGCTGGTGCGCCGCGCGGTGGTCCACGAAGGCAATGTGGCCGTGCAGTACGTGGCGGCCATCCAGCGCGGCAGCGCCACGCTGCTCGATGAGCCGCCGGCGGAGAAGATGGCGGACTACACCGCGCAGGTGCTCGAAAACAGCCCGTGGCGGCGGACGCGCGCCCTGCTTGCCCCGCCGAAGGGGCATCCGCTGGAGCGCGGCGGCAGCGAGTGCCCTATCCGCCACGTCATCTACGTCGTCAAGGAGAACCGGACCTACGACCAGATCCTTGGCGATCTGGGCATCGGCAACGGCGATCCCTCGCTGACCCTGTTCGGCGAGGAGGTCACGCCGAACCACCACAAGCTCGCCCGCGAATTCGTCCTGCTCGACAACTTCTATGTGAACGCCGATGTCAGCGCCGACGGGCACAACTGGTCCAGCGCTGCCATCGCGCCCGCCTATGTGCAGCGCATGTGGCCGAACTCCTATGCGGCCCGCCGCCGCCATTACGACTACGAGGGCGGCGAGCGCGCCGCCCTGCCTCCGGCAGGCTACATCTGGAGCAACGCGCTCCAGGCGGGGCTCAGCTTCCGCAACTACGGCTGGTGGGTGACCAACATCACGCCGGCGCCGGCCTCTGGCCGCCAGATCGCCGCCGTGCGCGACCCTTCGCTGGCGCAGCATACCAATATGGACTTCCGCGGCTTCGACATGGACTACCCGGACGTCGAGCGCGTGAAGGTCTTCCTCCGGGACCTGGCTGAGTTCGAGCGCCGGGGCGAGATGCCGCGCTTCATGACCATCCGCCTCGGCAATGACCACACGTCCGGCGTCACCCCGGGCAGGATCGCGCCGAAATCGGCCGTGGCGGACAATGACTATGCGCTGGGCCTGCTGGTGGAAGCCGTGTCAAAAACGAAATTCTGGCCTGCCACGGCGATCTTCGTGCTCGAGGACGATGCGCAGAACGGCTCCGATCACGTGGACTCGCACCGCGCGCCGGCGTTCGTGCTTTCGCCCTACACGCGCGGGCGCGGCATCGACTCGACCATGTACAACACCGTCAGCATGCTTCGCACAATGGAGCATATCCTCGGCCTGCGGCCGATGACGATCCACGACGCCACCGCGCGGCCGATGTGGAACGCCTTCCATGCGAAGCCGGATCCGCGCCCCTACACGGCGGAGAAGCCGCGCATCCCGCTGGATGAGCGCAACCCGGCGGCTTCGCCGCTGGCCGCCCGCTCGGCGAAGCTCGACCTGAGCGAAGCCGACCGCATCGACGATGACGAAATGAACGAAATCCTGTGGCGCGCGCTCCGCGGCGGCGATCCGCCGCCGCCCGTGCGCAGCTACTGGGGACGCTGATGCCGCATACCTACCTCGTCTTCGTCTGGCACATGCACCAGCCTTTCTATAAGGACCTGGCCACGGGAGAGTACCAGCTTCCGTGGACGCGGATGCATGCGCTCAAGGACTACTACGGCATGGCGGCGATCCTCGACGAGTTTCCGAAGATCCGCCAGACGTTCAATCTCGTTCCCTCGATGCTGGTGCAGATCGAGGAGTACGCCGAGGGCCGCGCCGCCGATCCCTTCCTGCGGCTGGCGCTGAAACCGGCCGAGGAGCTGACGCCTGCCGAGGTCGAGTTCATCCTCAAGTATTTCTTTCAGGCCAACCCGGGCCGCGTCATCGGCCGCTATCCGCGTTATCAGGAGCTGTACGAAATGTGGCGCGCCCATTCCGGCGATCCACCCGCCCTGGCGCGCCGCATGGGCACGGGCGGGCTGCGCGACCTTCAGGTGCTGTCGCAACTCGCCTGGTTTGATGAGATCTTCCTCGAGACCGACGCCGAGGTCCGCGCGCTCGTGGCGAAGGGCCGGGACTACACCGTGGCCGACCAGCAGCTCATCGGCCGCAAGGAACAGCAGATCTGCGCGCTGGTGATTCCCACTTACAAACGGCTGGCCGCAGCCGGGCGGATTGAACTCTCCGTGACTCCGTTCTACCACCCGATCCTGCCGCTGCTGTGCGACTCCAACATCGCCAGCGTTTCGCAGCCAGGCGCGCCGCTGCCGCGCCGTTTCCGCTATCCGGAAGACGCGCGCGTGCAGATGCAGTCGGCGCTCGAGTATGCGCGGCAGAAGCTGGGCGTCGAGCCCGCCGGCATGTGGCCGAGCGAAGGCGGCGTTTCCGACGAAGTCCTCGCGCTGGCCGCCGGGCTCGGCGTGCGCTGGATGGCCACGGACAACGGCGTGCTGGGCGCCACGCTCAACCGGCTGGCGGGGATCAGCGAAACGTGCCGCCCCTACGTGTGGCGGCAGGGCGGGCGCGAAATGAAGCTGATCTTTCGCGACCACTTCCTCAGCGACCTGATCGGGTTCGTGTACTCGCGCATGGATGCGGCCGCCGCGGCGCACCACTTCCTGGAGAGGATCCGGGAGAACGCGCGCGCCGTCCACCGCGAAGGCCGGGACGCGCTCATCCCTGTTATTCTCGATGGCGAAAACGCGTGGGAGTATTACGAACGCAGTGGACGGCCCTTCCTCAAGACCCTCTACCAGCTCATCTCGCAGGACCCGCAGATCTCTGCCGTCACCGTAAGCGAAGCGCTCGAGAAGCTGCCCGCAGCCGAGATTCCGCGCATCCATCCCGGCTCATGGATCAACGCGAATTTCGAGGTCTGGATCGGCTACGAAGAAGACAACACCGCGTGGGAGTATCTGCTGGAAGCGCGCGAAACCTATGAGCGCGTGACGAAATCCCCCGAAGGCGCGGCGCTGAGCGAGGCCGACCGCCAGCTTGCCTACCAGGAGCTGCTGATCGCCGAAGGCAGCGACTGGTGCTGGTGGTACGGCCCGCATCACCACAGCGAGAACCGCGCCGAGTTCGACCAGCTTTTCCGCAGCCACCTGGCGCAGGTTTACCGCGCGCTGGGCAAGACGCCGCCGGCTTCGCTGTCGCGGCCCATCGCGCGGATCGCAGTGGAAGCCTGGCAGCAGGCGCCGTGCGGGTTCATCGAGCCGGTGGTGGACGGCGAGGTCTCCAGCTACTTCGAGTGGCTCGGCGCTGGCGTCTACCGCCCGGACACGCGGCAGGGAGCGATGCACGGCCGCTCCGCCCTGCTGCACGAACTCCGCTTCGGCAGCGACGGCAGCCGCCTGTATGTGCGGGCGGACATGCAGCAGTCGATCCCCGGCGGCATGGCGGGGCTCGAGCTGCGCCTCACCGTGCGGGCGGCCAGCGCCGAGACGGAGTTCCGCTTCGCCCTCACGCGCGAAGGGGCGCACCTCAGCTCGATGACGGGCCGCGGCTCTCGCCATGCATTGCCGCGCGTGTCCTGCGCCTACCTGCGGATCTTCGAGTGCGCGGTGGATCTGGCCAGCATCGAGGCCGATCCCGCCGCGCCGTTGCAGTTGCAGGTGTCTCTGTGGCGCGAGGGGCTGCCGCTTGAAGCGGCGCCGCCGCACGGCTGGATCGAATTCGTCCCCGGCGAGCCCGCCGAGTGGGAGTGACGCCTACTTGTTCGGATAGGCGGAATACTTGTTCAGCAGGCTGACCAGCTCTTTGGCCGCGGGCGGCACGCTGCGCTTGCCGCGCAGCACTTCCCTGCGGTCGACGCCCGCCCCGTAAAGCGCTTCGTCCACGCTGCGGTCCTCGCGCATGGTGGCGCCCTGGAGCGTGAGCCCGCCGAAGATGCCGCGCGAGCGCGACCAGGAGAGGATCTCCGCACGCATGGTGGCGTCCGTCTGCGCGCTGGTGGAGCGGCCCACGGGACCAGCGGCGCCGGTGGCGTCCGCGCCGATGGTGAACTTGCTCGAAAGCAGCCGTTCCATGCCGCTCTGGTTCATCACCAGCATCACGATGTCGACTTCCGCTCCTCCGATCTGGAGCCCGAACGAGCCCCCTTCAATCCGCACGCCGACGGGCGCGGTCCAGCCCTGGTTATCCGGCATCCGGCAGGCGGCGAAGCCGCGGCCGTACTTGGCGCCCACAATGAAGCCGCCCTTCTTGGCTCCGGGAATGATGATGGCGCAGCGCGCCTTCGAGAACAGATCCTGAGGGATGGCCTTGTCTTCAATCGCCATGATCTCCTGCAAGACCGTCGCCGCCGCCTTCAGCCTCTCCTCCTCCGCCTTGCCTGCATAAACGCACAGGCAGGAAAACACGGACGCGATCAGCAGTCTCTTCATGAGCCTCTCCAGAACGGTCTCTTCATGATAACGCCCTGTCCCGCCGCGGCGTGCGGCGGGACAGGGCCGTTGGCGTGCGCCTGAGGAATGGCGCCTAGAAGGTATAGCGGAGGCCCATCACGATGCGGCGGTTGCCGCCGTCGGTGTTGCCCTCCAGGCCGAAAGCGGTCGAGTTCACGCGCGCCTCGGGGATGCCGTAGTTGCGCGTGTTCGAGGTGTTGTAGAACTCGCAGCGGTATTGCAGCGTGTTGGACTCGCTGATGCGGATGTTCTTCACCACCGCGAGGTCGAGGTTGTTGATGCCGTCGGCGCGCAGGATGTTGCGGCCGGCGTTGCCGATCGGGTTGGCGGCGGTGACGTTGGAGAACAGGTTGCGGCCGCCGGCCGCGAGGATCTCCTTCAGCGTCATCCGCGACAGGTCGAGGTCCGTTGCGACGTTGGGCCGGATGGCGTTGCCCACCAGCGCGTCAATGCCCGAGAGCCGGAAGCCCGGATCGATGCCCGCCAGCGGGCTGAACGGCGCGCCGGACTGGAAGGTGAGGAAGCCGGACACCTGCCAGCCGCCCAGAAGCCGGCCCACAACGCCCTTCTGCTCGCGCAGGAACGGCAGCTCGTAGACGCCGTTCACCGAGAAGCGGTGCGGACGGTCATAGGTGGAGCGCCCGCGGTCGGCGCGCCAGTTGTAGCTGTCCTGCGGAACCGCCACCTCGCCCGAGACCGACGGATTGAAGATCTCGCTGGCGAGGTCGATGAAGGAGCTCCACGTGTAATGCGCCGCCATCGTGAAGTTGTTCGACAGGCGCTTCTCGAGGCTCGTCTGGAGCGAGTGGTAGATCGAGTTGGCCGAGTTGGCGCGCAGCCGGCGCACGCCCTGGTCGGCAAACAGCCGCTGCCGCCCCTGCGAGCCGGGGATGGTGGGGTTGCCGTCGAGCGTCTGGAACAGCGCCGTGCCCTTGGTGGCGATGTAGCCGACGGTGGCCACCCAGTCGCGCGCCACCTGCCGCTGCACCTGGAAGGAGAACTGCTCGGCCAGCGGCGCGCGGAAGTCGCTGGCCACCAGCGTGCGCGGCACCTGGAGCGGATCCGGCGGAGGCGGGACGACGCCCTGGAAGCCGAGCGAGTAAACGTACTGGTAGCTGTTCGGCGTGCGCGCCGGCAGGTTGTTGACCTGCGTGAAGGGGAACGCGCTGAAGATGTTCAGGTAGATGTTGTTGAAGATCAGGTCGTAGGTGCGCGAGTAGCCGCCGCGCAGCACCGTCGCGTCGGTGAGGCGGAAATTGAAGCCGAAGCGCGGTGCCCAGTTGTTCTTGTCGCGTGGCGGAACCGGCGTGAACAGGAAGCGCGGATCATTGTTGTTGGCCGCCACGACGCGCTTGTTGATGTCCGCCAGCCACTGCGCCGGATTACCGGGCGTCTCGTAGCGGATGCCGTAGGTGAGCGTCAGGCGGTTGTTCACGCGCCACTCGTCCTGGAGGTAGAAGAAGTAGTCGTAGTAGCGGTAGGCCTGCCAGCGGGGCACGCCTGGCAGGAACGTGTTGATCGACGCCGTCTGCGCGATGTCGTCCACGAAATCCTGGAGCGTGTTGTAGGCCAGGCGGCCGCGGATGGTCGGGTTGAAGTCCTGGATCTGATCCTGGCGGCGGAAATCGAAGCCGAACTTGAAGGCGTGCCGGCCGCGCAGCAGCGAGAAGTTGTCGGCGATCTGATAGTTGTTCAGCACCTGCGCCTGCGGCAGGTTGACGGCCAGGCCAAACGCGGTGCGCGAAGCCGCCGCATTGAAGCCCGTCATGCCCAGCTCGGAGATTTCAATGTTGGGGATCGTCTCCGCGCGCGGATCTTCGGCGCTGGTCACCGAAGACAGCCGCTGGAAGCTGAGCCGGAGCTCGTTGTAGACGGTCGGGCTGAAGGTGGAGTTCAGGCCCGCCGAGGCCGCCTGCCGCCGCGCCGGCGAGCGCGACAGCAGCCCGGGCGGCACGGCCTGCCCGCCTACGGTGATGCGGTCGTCAAACATATACCGGCCGAGCAGGGAGTGCTTCTCGTTCAGCTTGTGGTCGACACGGCCCATCCACTGCCAGACGTCCTGGAGGTTGGCCGCCGCGCCGCTCAGGGTGCCCAGCGGCACGTTGTAGGTCTGCCCGCCCAGCGTGAACGTGGCCGTGCGGCCCGTGGGAGTCTGCGCCGGCGGGACGAAGTCGAGCAGCGCCTTCACCTGCGGCCGGTTGCCCGCCACATTGCGGAGAATCGCCTGGCCTTCCGCCGTTGGCGCAGCGCCGATGGCCGTGCCGCTGGCGAAGCGGCGGTCCGTCCACCGCAGCACGGAGCCGAAGAAGAACGTGCGGTCCTTGCGGATGGGGCCGCCGAGCGTGCCGGCGAACTGGTTTTCCACGCGCCAGGGCGCCCGCGGGAAGTTGCGCTTGTCGAGATTGCTGCGGGCATTCAGCTTGTTGCCGTTGTAAAACCAGTAGGCCGAACCGTGGAATTCATTGGTGCCGCTCTTGGTGACGATGCTGACCACCGAGCCGGCCGCGCGTCCGTATTCGGCGGCGAACTGGTTCGTCACGATGCGCATCTCGGCCACGGTGTCCGGGTTGTTGATCTCCTGCACCAGGCCGCCCACGCTGGCATTGTTCGAGTCCTGCCCGTCGATCATAAAGTTGTTCGAGCGGGTGCGCATGCCGTTGACGGAGAAGGAAACCCCTCCGCTGGTGAACGCGCTGTTGCCGGAGCTGAGCTGGCTGACGCCCGGGATCTGCAACGCGAGGTTCAGGATGTTGCGGTTCGGCGCCATCGGCAGATCGCCGATGCGCTTGACGTCGAAGTTGGTGCCGACTTCCGCGTTGGTCGTATTGACGAGCGCGGCGTCAGCGGTCACGGTGACCACCTCGGTCATGCCAGCCACTTCCAGCCGGATGTTCAGCTCGACGTCCTGGCCCACGCGGAGCGTGATCGGCCCCTGGATGTAGCGGCTGAAGCCGGGCCGGGTCACGCTGACTTCATACTGCCCGGGCGGCAGGAACTGGACGCGGAAGACGCCCTCGGTGTTCGTGGTCGTCTCGCGCGTGTCGTTGGTGGACATGTTGCGGACGCGCACCGCGGCGCTTGCCACCGCAGCGCCGGACGGGTCGCGGACCGTGCCCAGAATGTCGGACAGCGTGGCCTGGGCCCATGTTGCGGGCGCGAGCAGGAACACGCAGCCTAGGAGAAGGATGCTACGCAGTCTGTTCATCGGAAACCCCTCTTGCGCGGAGATCCCGCGCCGGTTTTGGGCATAGGATACCACACTGGCGCGAGAAAAAGCGCGGGAAGCCGCCCCTGGCTTTGCTGCTTTCAGCGGCTCGCCGTCCCGGCAGCCAGCGCCCGGGCGGCGGCGCGGCCGGTGCGGATGCAGTCTGGCACACCGATGCCTTCGTAGGCGTTGCCGGCCAGTTCAAGGCCCGGATGGCGGGCGGCCATCTCGCGGATGGCGGCGACGCGGCGGGCATGCCCCACTTCATACTGCGCCATGGCGCGGCGCCAGCGGCGCAGGCGCGTGAAGCGTGGGTCGGCATCCCAACCGAGGAGCCTGCTGAGGTCCGCGCGGACCTGCCGGATCAGCTCTTCATCGCTCAGCTCGAGCACGGCTTCGCCGCCCGCGCCGCCCAGAAAGCAGCGCAGCACGACATGAGAGTCCGGCACGCGATGGGGGAACTTCGCGCCAACGAAAGTGCAGGCCACCAGAGCCTTCCGCTCGCGCGCGGGCACCAGAAAGCCGAAGCCTGGGGGGACGGGGCCGCAATCCTCGCGGCGGTAGCCGAGCGCCAGCGTGACGGAGGACGTGTACGGGATGGCCTCGAGCTCGGCCGAAAGCCGTTCATCCACGGAGCGCAGCAACGCGCCTGCCTGCCATGCCTGGCAGGCAAGGAGCAGGTTGTCCGCATCGAGAGTCTCGCCACCGAGGCTCACAGCCCAACGGCCGCCGGCGCGCTCCACGCGCTCTGCGCGGCCGTGGATGACGCGGCAGTGCGGGCGGATTCTCTTCTCCAGCTCCGCCGTCAACTGCGCGAGTCCGCCCTTCAACGTACGGAACAGCGGCGCGGATTCCGTGCCGCGCGCCCGCGCCGCTCGCCGCGCCGCCAGGACGCCGCGGGTGAGGCTGCCGTAGCTGCGTTCCAGCTCGACGAACCGGGCAAGCACGCTTTCCACGCTGAGCCGCTCCGGGCTTCCGCCGTAGACGCCTGCCAGCAACGGCTCGGCCAGGTAGTCCACCGCCTCCCGCCCGTAGTGGTCCTCGATGAACTCGGCCACGCTGCGGTCTGCGCGCGCGGGGCGCGGGCGGCGGAAGTATTCCAGCCCCATCCGCAGCTTCGTGCCCCAGCCGAGAAGCGGCGAAAGCACGAGCGGCATGACGCGGGTGGGCACCATCATCATCAGGCCGTCCGGCAGCGGCACCAGCCGCCCGTGGCGCACCACATAGGTGACGCGTTGATGATCGTTGGAAGAAATCAGCTCTCCGCCGAGGCCCAGTTCGCGGACGAGCTCCTCTCCGGCTGGCTTGGCGGAAAGGAAACTGTCCGGCCCGCCTTCGATGACGCAGCCCTCGACGACATCGGTCTGAATGACGCCGCCGAGGCGCGGTTCGGCCTCGATGAGGACCGCTTCGGCCCCCGCGCACACGAACTCGTAGGCGGCCGCCAGGCCGGTGACCCCCCCGCCGATGATGGCTGTCCGCGGCACCTTACGGACGGAACTCCCGGACGATCTGCACCACGGCCTTCACGTTCTCCACCGGCGTGTCCGGCAGGATGCCATGGCCGAGATTGAAGATGTGGCCCGGGCGGGTGCCGGTGCGCTTCAGGATCTCGATGACCTTCGTCTTCAGCTCAGGCAGAGGCGCGAACAGCGCCGCCGGATCGAGGTTGCCCTGGATGGCGGCGCGGTAGTTGATGTCCATCCACGCCTGATCGATGTTGAGCCGCCAGTCGACGCCCATCACGTCGCCGCCGGCGGCGTGCAGCTCCTTGAAGTAGCCGGCGCAGCCCGTGCCGAAGTGGATGACCGGCACGCCGGTCGAGCGGATGCGCTCGATCAGCGCCCGCGAGTAGGGCTGGACGTAGCGCACGTAGTCGTCCGAGCCGAGGGTGCCCACCCAGGAGTCGAACACCTGGATGGCGCGCGCCCCGGCGGCCACCTGAAGAATGGCGTAGGGCGCCAGCACGTCCACGAGCTTCCCCATGAGCCGCCGCCACAGCGTCTCGTCCCGGTACATCAGCGTCTTCGTCGTCAGGAAGTGGCGCGACGGCCCGCCCTCGATCATGTAGCTGGCCATCGTGAACGGCGCTCCGACGAAGCCGATCACCGGCACCTTGCCGCCGAGCGCGGCGTTGACCAGCCGGATCGCCTCGCCCACGTAGCCGAGCTCGTCGGTGTTCGAGGTGGACAGTACGTCCACGTCATGCGAGGTGCGCACCGGGTTCTCGATCACCGGCCCCTCGCCGGCGACGAACTTCAGATGCAGCCCCATCGGCTCGAGCGGCAGCAGCAGGTCGGCGAAGATGATCGCCGCGTCGACATCGAGGATCTCCACCGGCTGGAGCGTCACCTGCGCTGCCAGATCCGGCCGCTTGCACATCTCGAGGATGGAGTGGCGGGCGCGGATGGCCCGGTACTCCTTCAGGTATCGGCCCGCCTGCCGCATGAACCAGACGGGGCGGCAATCGGTGGGACGCCGGCGGCAGGCATCCAGGAAACGGCTGCTCATGGGAGGTACACGCATGCGTTCTCCGATCTGTCTTCGCAAAGAAAGACCTGGAATTCCTTCGGTTTGTGGCGGGCGGCCCATTCGCGCCCGAGGACGAAGTACGGTTTGGTCCACGCCTCGCTGTCCAGCGTCTTCGGCGCCAGCACGGAGACGCTGAGCATCCCCTGCACCGGGTAGCCCGTGCGCGGATCCATGATGTGGCTGTAAGTCCTGCCCCCGGCGACAAAGAATCGTTCGCTTGTGCCGGAGGTGGACATGGAATGATCCTTCAGATAAAACTCGGCCGCCGTGCGGGACGGCTGACGCGGGTCTGGCAGGGTCACTTTCCAGCCGCGCGGCTCCGAGGGCGGAGCGCCCAGCCCGTAGATGCTGGAACGGCCGGCGGAGATCAGGGCGCTGCGGACGCCCCGCTGGCGCAGGATGTCCGCCATCCGGTCCACGGCGTAGCCCTTGCCGATCCCTCCCGGATCCATCTCGACCGGCGCGGTGAAGCGCACGGTGCGCGCCTGCCGGTCCAGGCGGATGTGCCGCCAGCCGATGCGGCCAAGAGCGGCCCGGATCTCGGCGCGGTGCGGCACCCTTCCGGAGCCTTTGTAGAAGCCCCACAGCTTCATCAGCGGCCCGACGGTGATGTCGAAGGCGCCTTCGCTGGCCCGGCTGTATTCGACGCACTTTTCGAGCAGCAGGAACAGCTCTTCGCTGACTTCGACCGGCCGCCGCGCCGCCTCGCGGTTCACCCGGCTCCACTCCGAGTCGGCGCGGTAATTCGACAGCATCCGGTCCAGCCGCACGGCTTCCTCGTAGGCTTCCTCGATGGCGGCATCCACCGCGAAGCGGTCTTCGCCATAGGCGACCACCGTGTAGGTGGTTCCCATCGCGTCAAAGGAGCGCTCGAGCCGGACGAGGGAGGTCTCCCTTGGAGGGACGGCGGCGAGCAGGGAGGCAGCGAGCGCGCAGGCCGGGAGCCCTGCCCGGGCGAGACGGACAACTCTTTGCAATGCCGAGAGATGCACTGGACAATCCGGCGCCGCGGCTCGCGTCTGCGCCTGATTTTAGCCTACAACCCGCACCTCGGCTTAATCAATGAAAGTTCGCAATTTCTTTGAGACGGAAGGAGGTCAGCCGCGCGGGCGCCCGCGCCGGATCCGCCGCCGCAGCCGGGCGAGCGGCTCGCCGCCGGGCAGCTCCGCCGCAGGCCGGAACCGGAGTTCGGGCATCCGGAACAACTCCACCCGCTGCATGAGGTTGCGGCGCAGATAGTGGCGTGCCGCCTCCAGCCCCTCCAGCGCCTCGCGCTGCTGCTGTTCAGTGCCGGCGACCACGACGAGCACGTCGGCGCGGCGCATGTCCGGGCTGACCACGACATCCGTGACCTCGACGCCCTCCACCCGCGGGTCGTCCAGCTCGAAGCGGATCAGCTCGCTCAGCTCCTCCCGCATTGTCTCCGCCACGCGGCGGCTGCGCAGTTCATCCATACTTCTGCTTCTCTTCGCCTATTGCCTATTCCAGCCAGTCGACTGTCGCCGACAGCAGCGCGGGACCGAGGAAGTCCGCCGCCACCCGCTCCGCCGCGTCCAGCACTTTGGCCGCGTTTTCGCGGGACGCGGAAATGGTGACGGCGGCGATCACCGACCGGTTGTGCAGGTTGTGGTCGTCGATCTCCGCGACCGCGAGGTTGAACCCGTTCCGCAGGCGGTCCTTCAGTCCGCGCACCCAGTGGCGCTTGTCCTTCAGCGAGTGCGCCTCGACGAATTCCATCTCGAGCGTCAGCACGCCGATGGCTGGCATGACGCGCTCCGGAGCGTCACACTCCGAGTTCGGGCGCCACCTTCTCCTTCACGAACGCTTCGACGATGTCGCCCGGCTTGATGTCCTGGAATCCGGCCAGAGCCATGCCGCACTCCTGCCCCTGGCGGACCTCGCTGGCGTCGTTCTTGAAGCGCTTCAGCGATTCGATGCGGCCCGTGTACACCACCACGTTGTCGCGCAGCAGGCGGACTTCGGCGTCGCGCGGAATGACGCCTTCGGTGACCACGCATCCAGCCACCGTGCCCACCTTGGCGATGCGGAAGATCTCCTTGACTTCCGCGCGGCCCTTGAACACTTCGCGGTAGACGGGCTCGAGCATGCCGACCATCGCTTTCTTGATCTCGTCGGTCAGCTCGTAAATGATCGTGTGCAGGCGGATGTCCACCTTCTCCTGCTCGGCGCGCTCCTGCGCCTTGCGGTCCGGACGGACGTTGAAGCCGATAATGATGGCGTTGGATGCATCGGCCAGGTCGACGTCGGACTCGGTGATGGCGCCGACTCCGGCCGAGATGACGCGGATCTGCACCTTCTCGGTGGAGAGCTTCTGCAACGTCTCGGCCAGCACCTCGGCCGTGCCGCCCACGTCGGCCTTGAGAATGATGTTGAGCTCCTTGACCTCGCCCTCACGGAGCTGCGTGTGGAGCTGCTCCAGCGAGACGCGCGTCTTGGCCTGGGCCGCCTCCCGGGCTTTCTGCTCGCGGTATTCGGCGATCTGGCGCGCCTTGGCGAGATCGGTAACCACCTGAAGCGTATCGCCCACCTCGGGCAGCGCCTCCAGGCCTACGATCTCCACCGGCATGGCCGGCCCGGCTTCCTTCACCTGGCGCCCGCGGTCGTCGAACAGCGCGCGCACCTTGCCGAAGACCGCGCCGCAAAGGAAGAAGTCGCCGACGCGAAGGGTGCCGTTGCGGACAATGACGGTCGCCACCGGGCCGCGGCCCTTGTCGAGCTTGGCTTCGAGCACCGTCGCCACCGCGGGGCGGTCCGGGTTGGCCTTGAGATCCTGCATTTCGGCCACAAGCAGGATCATTTCTAGCAGCAGGTCGATGTTGGTCTTCTGCTTGGCGCTGACCGGGACGAAGATCGTGTCGCCGCCCCATTCTTCCGGCATCAGGCCAAGATCGGTGAGCTGCTGCTTGACGCGTTCCGGCTGGGCTTCCGGCTTGTCGATCTTGTTCACCGCGACGATGATCGGCACGCCGGCGGCGCGGGCATGGTCGATGGCCTCTTTTGTCTGGGGCATGACGCCGTCGTCGGCAGCCACCACCAGCACGACGATGTCGGTCACCTTGGCGCCGCGGGCGCGCATCCGCGTGAATGCCTCGTGGCCCGGCGTATCGATGAAGACGATCTTGCGGCCGTCCAGCTCCACCTGGTAAGCGCCAATGTGCTGGGTGATGCCGCCGGCTTCCTTGTCGGCGACGTTGGTGTGCCGGATGGCGTCGAGCAGCGAGGTCTTGCCGTGGTCGACGTGGCCCATGACGGTGACCACGGGCGGGCGCGGTTTGAGGTCGGCTTCGACCTCGGCCAGCTCCAGCTCCTGCACGGCCTCTTCCTCGTAGCTCATGCGCGTCGGACGCGCGCCGAAGTCGCGGCAGAGGTCCTCGGCGAGCTTCGTTTCCAGCGGCTGGTTGATGGTGGCGAAGATGCCCTTCTCGACAAGCCGCTTGATGACGATGCTGGCCTTGACGCCGAGCTTCTCGCTCAGCTCCTTGACGGTGATGCCTTCCGAGATGGCGATTTCCTTGTCGACCACCGGGAGCGTCATCGGCTCCTGCTTGCGGCCGAACGGCTTGAGGATCCCTTCCTTCTCCAGTTCGCGTTCCCGCTGCGTCGGCCTCTTCTTGCCGGCCTCGCGCCTGGCTTCCGTCGCCGGCGGCGGAGGTTCGAGAACGGGCGAGGTGGGATGCGGGCCGCGCGGGCGGAGAGGACGCCCTCCGGGCGCAGGCTGCCCGGGTCGGCCCGGCCCCGCAGGCCGGCGCGCGCCGGGGTAAATCGGCTGCCCGGGCACAGGCATCCCCGGGCGAGGAGCCGCGGGCTGGCCTGGCATGGCCTTGGCAGGCGTCGACTGCGCCTTGCGCAATTTCTCGATCAGATCCGGCCGCGGCGGCACCACCGGACGGGCCGCAGGCTGGCCGGCGAGGGGCCGCGCGGCCGCCTGGGCCCCGGACGCAGCCGCCGGCGCGGCGGGAGCGCCCGCCGCTGGCGAGGCAGGCCGCGCCGGAGGAGAGGTCACCGGGGGCTTGGGGATCCCCGGCGCCACCACCGGCGGCCTGGGGATCTCACCGCCTGGCAGAGGCTGGCGCGGCCCGGACAGGATCTGGCCAGGACGCGGAGCCGGAGGGCGCGGAATCGCCGGAACGGCGCGGCCCGGCGTGGCTGCCGCAGGGGCCGCAGGCTGTGCGGGCCTGGCCGGCTCGGCCGGCTTCTTCTCGGCGGCTGGAGCCGTCGGCGCCGCAGGAGCAGCAGCCTGGGGCGGCGCGGCGGCTTTCTCTGCGGCCGGACGGGGAGCGGCGGGCATCGCCGGGGCCGCGGGCTGCGCCGGTCTCTCCGCCGGCTCGCCTGGCTTGCGCGCCACCGTCGGCGGCACAGCCACCGGCGGCCTCGGGATGGCCGGAGCAGCCGGCCGGGGCTCGGCGGGCGCCGCAGGCGGCGGAGCCGTTCTGGGAGGTACGGGAATCGGAGGCACGTGAGGAGTGGGCGGCGGAGCCGGCCGCGCAGGACCGCCCGCCTGGACAGGGGGTACAGGAATCTTCGGAACGGGAACGGCCGGCGGCTTGCCGGGAGGCAGAATGGTCCCGGGCTTCGGCGGAGGCGGCGCAGGAGCCGGCGCTTCGGCCGGACGCGCCTCCGGCTGCACGGCCGGCGCGGCCTCCGTAGGCGGCCCCGCAGGAGGCGCTTCCGGCGCCTTGGCCTGCGCCTCGGGCGCAGGCGGCGCAGGAGCCGGCGCTTCGGCCGTCGGCGCGGCAGCCGTTTCCGGCTCGCCGCGGAAGTGCGCGCGGATCTTTTCAGCCAGCTCGTCTTCGATGGAACTCGAGTGCGTCTTCTTCTCCGTGACCCCGAACCGGGGGAGCATGTCGAGGATGACGCCGGGCTTCACCTCCAGCTCTCGAGCCAGCTCATTGATGCGAATCTTGCTCATACATGGGACGCCGCCCCGCCGCGCAGGACTGGCCCTTCAACTCCTTTTCCGCACTCCCTTCGGTCACTGTCCGGCTGATGGTTGCTCTGCTAGACCCGTGGCTTTCATCGTATCAGATTCATCAGCCGAAATTTGGTCCTCTGCGGCCTCTTCGGCCGGGCCGGCTCCAGCCTCCTCCGCGCTGCCTGCGGCAGCGGGTTCTTCCGTCTCTTCCGCAGCGGCAGGCGCAACCTCCGGCGCGGCCGCAGGTTCTTCCCCGGCCGCCGCATCCGGCGGCTGCGCGCCGCCCTCCAGGTGCTGATAGTAGGCGTTGACCGAAACTCCGATTTCGGACAGAAATTCCTCAGTAATCCCCTCGATTTCGAGCAGCTCTTCCGGCGTCATCGAGCCGAGTTTTTCCACTGAGCCGACGCCGCCGGCAATCAGCCGTTCCAGCGCCGCTTCCGACAGGCCGTAATCGAGCAGCACGCTCACCGGCGTGCCGATGGCCGCCGAGGCCATGCTGGCCTCCACCTCGCGGCGCTTCTCTTCCTCGGTCTTGATGTCGATGCGCCATCCCATCAGCTTCGCCGCCAGCCGCACGTTCTGGCCCTTCTTGCCGATGGCGAGCGAAAGCTGGGAGTCGTCGACGATCACTTCCATGTATTTCTCGGCCGAATCGAGCACCGAAACGCGCGAAATTTTCGCCGGGCTCAGCGCATGCGTGGCGAAGACCACCGGATCGTCGCTGTACTCGATGATGTCAATCTTTTCGCCGCGCAGCTCGCGGATGATCGACTGCACGCGCATGCCCTTCATGCCGACGCAGGCCCCCACGCAGTCCACGTCGCGGTCGCGGCTCAGCACGGCGATCTTGGTCCGCTCGCCCGCCTCGCGCGCGCAGCCGCGGATGACGACCGTGCCGTCGTAGATCTCCGGCACCTCCTGCTCGAACAGCCGCATCACCAGCTCCGGCGCCGCGCGGCTGACGATGACGCCCGCATTCTTGCCCGTCTTCTCGACGCTCTTGATCACGCAGCGGATGCGCTCGCCGATGCTGAAGCTCTCCAGCCGGCTCTGCTCCTTCTTGGGCAGCCGCGCCTCCGCCTTGCCGATCTCGACGATGATGTCGGGCCCTTCCATCCGCTTCACCGTGCAGTTGACCAGCTCGCCGATGCGGCCGGAGAACTCCGCGCAGATGTTGTCGCGCTCGGCCTCGCGCACCTTCTGAAGGATCACCTGCCGCGCCGTCTGCGCCGAGATCCGGCCCAGCGCCTCGGTCGGCTTCGGCACGCGCACCACCGAGCCCACGGCCGCTTCCGGATCCAGCTTCTGCGCCTCGGCCAGCGAAATCTCCTTCGCAGGATCCGTGACCTTTTCCGCCACGGTTTTCAGCGCATAAATCGCGATATTTCCGGTGCGCTCGTCGAAGTCCGCCTCCAGCTCTTCGCCGCCCTTGAACTGCTTGCGGGCGGCCACCAGCATGGCGTCCTTCACCGCATCGAGCACCACCTGCGGATCAATGCCCTTCTCCTTGCTCAGGATTTCGATCGACTCTTTGATGGATGCCAAGCGATTTGCTCCTCTCGCTGCGCATTCGCTGGCGAACCGCGCGGTTCACCACTCGAATTTCAGGTTTGCCTTTTCGATGATTTCCATCCGGACGCGGATGGTCCTGCCTGCACCGGCGTTCAGCACCACCTGTCCCTCATCCAGCCCCTCGAGGACGCCCTCCCAGCGGCGCTGCCCTTCCACCGGCTCCCTGAGTTGCAGGCGCACCTTGCTGCCCCTGCAATGCTCGAAATGCTCCGGCTTGTTCAGCCGGCGCTCCACGCCGGGCGAGCTGACTTCCAGGTGGTAGCTCTCGCCGGGAACCACGTCCTCGGCGTCCAGCACGGCGCCGACCTGCTGCGAGATCAGCTCGCAGTCGGCCAGCGTGACGCCGCCCTCCCGGTCGATGTAGATGCGCAGCACGCGGTTGCGCCCGCTGCCCGCAAGCTCGACGTCCCACACGGAGAGCCCTTCGCGCCTGGCGGCGCGTTCGGCGATTTCCGTGACCCGCTGGATCACCTTTTCTCGTGTGGCCGATGGCATTGTTCCCTGTTTCCGCTCCGCGGCGCCGGAAGAAATTCCCGCCGCTCGAAGCCGGAAATTCCCGGCTGCCGGCCCTAACAAAAAAGTGGGCTTGCGCCCACTTGCAGGGTTCGACACTTTCAGTATACACCACATACCCCTTGAACTCCCCGCCCGCCGGCCGAACAATGGGGGCGGAAGTCCTTGCCTGAACCGGAAGGAGGGACGCGATGCGGAAACTCGCCTATGCCGCCGTCATCATCGGCAGCTTCGCCATCCTGTTCGCCGTCGGCCAGGCCTGGCGGCTGAAGCCCGAAACGAAGACCAGCCGCATCCTGCACCGGGGCGACTACGCCATCCTCAGCACGCCTGCGGGCCAGGATGTCTGGCTTGCCGTGAAGCCCGACGACTGCTACCCGATTCAGAAGGCTGTCGTCGAGAAGGACGAAACCTACCTCAAAGCCTGCGCCGACAACCAGACGGCCTTCCCCGTGGCAGCGGGCACGCGCGTGAAAGTGCTGGCCGAGAAGGTCAGCCGGCGCGAGGTGCAGATCCTCGAAGGCCCGCTCGAGGGCCGCACCGGCTGGGTCGAGCACGAGTTCCTGCTGCCGGATCCGCGCCCGAAGATGTGACGCTCACCTCTTCCGGTGCTGCTCGCGAAGCACGGCCGGGTCGTCCATGCGCGGCGGCGGCTCGGGGTCGGCCGGATCCTTCGCCCGCGCCGGATCGAAGATCTCGCGCTCCGGCGTGATCGCCTCGAACGGCGAGAAGTCCGGAATGCTGGAGAAACAGTCGCTCAGGTCCGCGGCCGCCGCGTCGAACAGGTTCAGCGGCGGCAGGCCGAGGATCCGGAAGACCGTCTTCAGCAGCGCGGGGAAGCTGGCGTTGGTCCGCGAAGCGTAGTTCTTCCGTGCGAACGGGCTGGCAAGAATCATGAGGGTGCGGTGGCTGTCCACATGGTCGACGCCGCCCTGCGCGTCGTCTTCGGTGATGAACACCGCCATGCTCCGCCACCACTTCGTCTTCGAAAGATACTCGAGGATGCGGCCGAGCGCATAGTCGTTGTCGGCCATGAAGGAAGCCTGGAACGGATAGCCGTCGCCGGGCCGCGGCCGCGCCAGATGGTCGTTGGGCAGGTGGATGTAGAGGAAGCGCGGCAGCTCGCGCCCGGGCTTCACATACAGCTCCTCGATTTCACGGATGAAGGCGTCGGCGCGGTACTGGTCCGGAATGTTGGTGTTGTACTGCGGATAATTGCGCGAGGTGTTCTCCCACAGCGGGCGCGGCATCGGCACGTTGGTCAGGAAGCGCGCTCCCGTGGGCATCAGCCCGGGATCCTCCACCACGCCGGCCAGCTCGAAGCCCTCGCCGAAGTTGCGAAACGGAATGCCGTGCCGCTCCAGATGGTGCCATAGCGCGCCCGCCTCAAGCTGCTCCTCCGGGTGCAGGCTCGAGTTGCTCTGCGCGAAAAGAAGCCGGCCCGGCGCGGCAGTCGGGAAGCGGAAATCCTTCTGGCCGCCGTAGGCCGCCATCAGCGAGGACTCTGTCCAGGCATTCGGATACGACCCGACAAGCCAGTGATGCCCGTCGACGCTCACCTCGCTGTCGGCGTAGAAGTTGTCGCTGAAGGCGAAGCGCTCGACCAGCGCGTGGTGGTTCGGCGTGACGTTGTAGAACTGTTTCTCGAGCCGCGTCTTCAGCGAATACTGGTCCATCTGCACCCAGCCGCGGCGGCCGAACCGCGCCAGCTCCGGCGCGGCGCGCAGCTCGCCCACGGCGTCGCGCGTGACATCGCCGAGCACTTCGTCGTAGGTGCGGTTCTCCTTGACGATCAGCACCACGTGGCGCAGCTCCAGCGGCAGCGGGCGCACCGGCTCGGACGAGGGCAGGAAGCCGTTGTTGGCCATCACCGCCTGCGTGTGCAGCGGAATTGCGCGGCTCAGCGGCGCATCATAGACGCTCAGCAGCCCCTGACGCAGCTCGCCCTGGAAGCTTCGCTCGAGCGGCGCAGTCTTCGTGGCGTTCGGCCCCGTGCCCAGGCCCTTCGCGCTGGCGACAAAGTAGCGGCCGCGGTCCACAACCACGGCCGAGGGCCACCACCCCGCCGGCAGGTGTCCGGCCAGCCGGTTGGTGGACAGGTCGATGACGCCCACGGCGTTGATGCCCGCCTCGGCCACCAGCAGCCGCCCGTTGGGCAGGTCCAGCGCCAGCCCCACGGGCAGGACGCCGCGGTACTGCTCGAGCCGCGGGATGCGCAGCTCGATGGTGGCTTTCACGACGAGGGTGACCGCGTCGATCACCGTCACCGTATCCTGGTTGGCGTTGCTCACATAGATGGAGCCGGCCGTCGCCACCACGCCCGACGGGCTTGCGCCGCCCAGGCTTTCAGGCCCGAACGGCTTTCCGGTGCGCACGAACCGCACCACGCGCGGCGCAGCCGGGTTGGCCACGTCGATCACGCACAGCGAATTGGACTCCTCCACGTTGGGATCTCCGAGTCCCGGCACGAACACTTCCTCGCCGCCGCCAGTGCGCCGCCGCGCGCCTGTCTCGGCTTCCCTCGAAGGAAACCCGAAAGCGGGAAACGGCAGCCCGGTCCGTTTCGCATCCTCGGGGTCGGCCCCCGGCACCGGCTTGTACTCGAACATCCCGATGTTGGTCACATAAAGCCGCCGCCCGTCGGGCGACAGCGCCGCCTTGAACGGCAGACGCCCGGTGCGCACGCTGGCCACCATGCGGCCCGAGCGCGCGTCGAAGACGGCCACGCGGAAGTTGGCCTGGTCAACCACATAGAGAATGCGCCGCTGCGCGTCGTAAGCCAGATCGCCTGAGTAGCTGTCGCGCCAGCCGCCCTGGTTCAGCTCCAGCACGCGGTGCACCTGCCCGCCGGGCAGGCTGATCTCGCGCACCCGCCCGGAGTTGCCTTCGGATGCGAACAGCCGCCGGTCGCCCGTGAAAGCCAGCCCCATGAAGACGCTGCGCCAGTCGTCTTCATCGCGTTCCGCCTCTTCGTCCCGCGCCTTCGCCCGCAGCTCGCGCATGCGCCAGGGTTCGGAGCTCATGTCGAGCACGCTGAGCGAGAACCGGCTCGGCCCGCCGTTGGCGGTGACAGCCAGCCTGCCGTCCGGGCTCACCGCAAGGCCGAAAGCGCCAGGCCCGGTGTTGAACTGCCGGCCGAGCGGCGTCAGGATGCGGCCTCCCGGGAGAATAGTCTCGGCGCCCGGGCGGCGAGCCGCCGGACGAGTGCCGGCCGGCGGACGGAAATCGGCCGCCAGCGCAGCGGCCATCAGCAAGGCGGGCCACGGGGCCCATCGAATCAGGCTCACTTCTGATAGGCTGGCAAAGCGGATTCCCCCGATGCAACGAAGGCATTTCCTCGCACTTCCAGGAGCAGCCCTGATGAGCCCTTCCATGCAACAGGCGGGCGCTCCCCGCGCGCCCCGCTATTATGTCCTCCAGCAATACTTCCTTCGCAACGGCAGCCAGCCCGGCCGCCTCCACGCGTTCCTCGAAAAGGGCCTTCTGTCCGCCTGCCGCCGGCTGAAGGCGCCGGCGCCGGCCTTTGTGCTCGAGGCGCTGGTCGCCCCGCACATGCCGCAGATCGCCTGCCTGACGCCCTATGCAAGCCTCGACGAGTGGCTGGAAACGCGGGCCCGGCTGGCCGCCGACGAAGGCTGCCGCGCGGCCTTGGCAGCCCTCGAGCAGGACGCCGAACCGCCGTATGAAGACTATGCGGAGACGCTGCTGGAAGCCGCCCCTTACACGCCGCCGCTGCCGGAAAGCCTGCCCGCCGCGGCGCAGCCGCGGGTGTTCGAGCTGCGCCTGTACCACAGCCCCACGGAGCGGCAGCTCAGGGCCCTGCACGAGCGCTTCGCCGGCCCGGAGATCCCCATCTTCCACCGCGTCGGCATCCATCCGCTGGTCTATGGCTCGACGCTCGCCGGACCGCACAAGCCGAACCTCGTCTATCTGACGCCGTTCGATTCGCTGGCCGCGCGCGAAAAGTCGTGGAACGCATTCTCGGCCGACCCGGAGTGGATCAAGGTGCGCGCCGAGTCGATCGCGCGGCACGGGCAGATCTCGAGCGTCATCCAGATCTCGCTATACCGCGCCGCAGCGTATTCGCCGCTGCGCTGATCAGCCGCGGCTCTCCGGCGGCGGCTGAATCTCCTGCGGCCGGCCCGCCGCCTCGCCCGCGGCCACCTGCCGGCGGATCTCCTCGAGCACCTCTTCGCGGCGCCCGCCGTGGTCGAGGTTCTTCTCCAGATACCGCAGCGCGGCCCCGACCACGTCGCGGTGGTGCAGCGACGCCGTGAACCCCTCCTTCGTGGTGAGCCGCAGCCACAGCTCGTGCAACCGGTCGATGTCCTCCGGCCACAGCCGCGGCGGGTGCGGCCCCAGGTTGACGAACGTGGAGGGCCGGTCCGGCGAGATGATCTCGAGCGAGAAGGGATGGCGCGGCTCGGGCAACTGCTCCCAGGCCAGCCCGATGCGGCGCGCCAGCTCCTCGCTCGGCATCGCGCGCGAGACGCCCGTCACCAGCCGGGAAGCCTTCAGCTTCTGCGCCGTATGCACGAGCGCCATGAAGGGATCCGTGGCAGGCACCACCAGCAGCTCCACCGGCTTGCCTTCCTTCTCTGCCAGCGCGACGACGCGCGTGAACAGCTCCCGTTCATAGTCGGAAAAGATCTGGTCCTCGGCCAGCTCGTGCTCGCCCGCGCCCGCGTCGACGGGCCGCACCGTCATCACTACGATGTCCTGGCGCCGGATGTTCGTCTTGCGTAGCACCGCCTTGAGGTGGTCCATGCGGTTGTAATCCCGCACTGCCACCAGCACGCAGCCCGGCCGCGCCTGCACCCGCTGCGGATCCACGTCCGGCTCGTGGTCCAGATTGAACTCCTCCAGCGCCTGCGCGCCATGCGCCTGCTTCGCGTTGGCCCGCTCCGACACGGTGAACACGGCGAACAGCACGGCCGTGAGGCTCAGGCCGTAAATCGTCGCCACCTGCTTGGTGAGCAGGTTGGTGATGGCGATCAGCAGCAGCGCCGCCGTGGTGACGCCCAGCCCGAACGGAATCTCGATGGCGCCAATGCGGAAGTTGAGCGGGAACTTGTACTCCTGGTCTTTCCGCTGGAACCGCAGCGCCAGCACGCCCAGGCCCTTCAGCGCGAAGCTCCAGACGACGCCGAACGCGTAGGCTTCGCCGAGCAGGTACACGTCGCCGCGCGAGGCGAGGATGGTCAGGATCTGCGCCACCGTGATGATGCCGATGATCCGGTACGTAGTGCCGAACCTGCGGTGGGGCTTGCGGAACCAGTGCGTGAGCACGCCGTCTTCGGCCACCCGGTTCAGAATGCCGTTGGCGCCGATGATCGATGTGTTCACAGCGCCCGAAAGGATCAGCGCGCCGACAATCACCACGAAGATGTGGAAGCCCAGCCGGAGAATCTCCGGCCCTGCCAGGTAGGTGGTGAGCCCGCCGATCAGGTTGTCGTAATACTTCGGCCGCACTTCGTCCGGGATGATCATCACCGCCGCGAACGTGACCGTTCCGGTGGCCACCAGCGCGTAAATGCAGACCAGGTTGGCCGCGCGGATCAGGTTCTTCATCTTCGGCGCGGCGATCTCGCGGTAGACCTGCGCCAGCGTCTCAAAGCCGCTCATCGCCAGCAGCGTGTGGCCGAAGCCGATCACCAGCGCCGCGGGCCAGATGGTGGGCCAGAACGTGCCCTCCAGCCATCCGAGCGAGTGCGGCTCGAAGCGGATGTTTTCGAGCGTCGGCAGCGGCGGCGGCGCCAGGCGCCCCTTGAGCAGCATCGTCAGTGGAGCCCACACAAGCAGCAGGCCCACCATCACCGTGGTGATCTGCATGATCCGCAGCGCCTTGCCCGAGCTTTCGTGGATGCCCTTGACGTTCTGCCGCCAGAAATACAGCGTCACGGCGATGCCGAAACTCACGGCGAAGGCCGCCGGCGGAACGCGGAAATCGGAATGCAGATGCTCGGAAAGTTCGTTGATCAGCCCTGCCAGATAGTGGCCGGCCGAGACCGAAGAGATCGGCCCCGTGAGTACGTAGTCCACGACCAGCGCCGAGACGGAGAACTTCGCCGTGAAGGGGCCGATCGCATCGCGCACCACCACATACACGCCGCCGCGGACGAACATTCCGCAGCTTTCGAGGTAGATCGACCGGATGGCGAAGCCGAACAGCAGGACCGCCAGCACGAACCACGGGGCGGACTTGCCCAGCGCCTGCTCGGCGATGCCGCCCACGTAGAACATGGTCGAGGCGAGGTCGCTGAGCACGATCGCCGCGCCGCGCCAGAACGAGATGAAGGACAGGGCGACCGTCGTGGCAACGACGATCTTCGGAAGACTCTTCTGTAGTTGCTGCGTCGGACTGCCCGGATCGGACATAGAAAAACCGCGGCCGGAAGGGGCCGCGTTTCCTATCTTACGATCAAAGCATGAGCGAAGATGCGGGCGCGCGGCTGGCGCGCGAAGTGGCCGCCGCGCTGCGCTCCGCAGGCCATGAAGCGTGGCTGGTGGGCGGCTGCGTGCGCGACAGGCTCCTCGGCCGGCCGGTCCACGACCGCGACCTCACCACGGATGCCACCCCGGCCCAATTGCGGCGGCTGTTTCCGGACGCCGTGGAAGTGGGCGCGCATTTCGGCGTCGTCCTCATCCGGCGCGGCGGAGCCGAGGTGCAGGTGGCCACCTACCGCAGCGAGCGCGGCTACCGCGACGGCCGCCACCCCGACGAGGTCCGCTTCGAGACCGACGTCCGCGCCGATCTCGCCCGCCGCGACTTCACCATCAACGCACTGCTCGAGGATCCTTTCACCGGCGAGGTGATCGACCATGTGGGCGGCCTCGGGGATCTGCGCGCGGGACTCATCCGCGCCATCGGCGATCCGCGCGACCGCTTTGCCGAAGATCACCTGCGCATGCTCCGCGCCGTCCGTTTCGCCGCCGAGCTCGGCTTCGCCATCGAGCCGCGCACGTTCGAGGCGATCCGCGGGCTCGCCCCCGCAATCGTGCGCATCTCGGCAGAACGCATCCGCGACGAGCTCTCGCGCATTCTCGCCGGCGCCGATCCCCGCCGCGGCTTTGAACTGCTGGACGAGGCGCGCCTGCTCGAACAGATCCTGCCCGAGGTGGCGCGGATGAAGGGCGTGGAACAGCCGCCCGATTACCATCCCGAAGGCGATGTGTGGACCCACACGCTGCTCATGCTCGGCATGCTGCGCTACGCCCCGCTCGACCTGGCCTGGGGCTGCCTGCTGCACGACGTGGGCAAGCCGGTCACGCAGACCTTCGAGGACCGCATCCGCTTCAGCCAGCACGAGAAGGCGGGCGCCGAAATCGCCCGTGCGATTCTCGAGCGCCTGCGATATCCGAGGGAGTTCATCGAGCGCGTCGTCTGGCTGGTGGCGCAGCACATGCGCTTCAAGGACGCCATGCGCATGAACGAAGCCACATTCAGGCGCTTCGTCCGCCAGCCCGGCTTCGACACGCTGCTGGAGCTGTACCGGATCGACCTCGCTTCCAGCGGTCGCCCGCTGGAAATCTACGAACAGGTGCGGCAGCGGCGGGCCGCGCTGCCGCCGGAAGCGCTGCATCCGCCGCCGCTGGTGCGCGGACGCGATCTGGTGGCGATGGGCTACCAGCCCGGACCGGCCTTCTCGCGGGCCCTGAAGGCGCTCGAGGAGGAGCAGTTGGCCGGCCGCGTCCGCACGCGCGAAGAGGCCGAGCAGTTCGTCAGGCGAGTCTTGGAATCACAAACCACCTGAGCGTCCCGCGGGGCCGGGGCCCGGCGCCGTCCAGGTCGATGCGCATGAGAGCGCCTTTCTTGAAGTCAATCCCCAGCCCGGGCGCGCCGAGCAGGAAAGCCGCCAGCTCGCTGCACAGCGGCTCATGCGAGGCGCAGAGCACCGAGGGCTGGTTTGCGTAGAGCCGGATCTCTTCCCAGGCTTCCTGCGGCGTGGATCCCGGGGCCAAAGCCCGGGCCGGCACGATCATCGCGTCCGGCGCAAGCACGTCGCGGGCGATCTCCGCCGTCTGCCGGGCGCGCAGGTACGGGCTTGTCACCACGAGCGCCGGCCGCACGCCCGCCCTGGCAAGCCGCCGCAACAAGGTCCGCAGTTTCTGTTTTCCCTCCCGGGTGAGGGCGCGGTCGGCGTCCGGCTGGCCGGGGCGGGCGTCCTCGGCAATGCCGTGCCGCAGCAGCAGGATCTCCACAGCCGAGCCTCCGTTCCGTATTGTGGCATACTGCCCCGTGGTGGCCTCCTTCGCCGAGCGCGGGTTCTGGCTGGACGGGGCGTTGAAGTGCGCTCTGGGCGCGGCCGCCGCCGCTGCCGTCTCCATCGCCGCATCGCAGATCCTGCTGGGCCTCGCCCTGGCCTGCATGCTCGCGGCCCGGCTGCGGTGGCGGCTGCCGCAGGGCTGGCCCCTGCTCGCGTTCTTCTTCTTCTGGACTCTCGCGGCGCTGGCGCTGAGCGATGCTCCCGCCGCCGGGCTGCCGCAACTGAAGAAGTTCTACGCCTGGCTCTCGCTGTTTGCCGTGCTTTCCACTGTCAGCCGCGCGGACCATGCCCGCTGGCTTGCCTGGGGCTGGCTGGCCGGCGGAGCGTTGTCGGCTCTGTGGGGCTGCGGGCAGTTCGCTGTGAAATACATCGCGGCGCAGCGCGCCGGAACCGACTTCTACACGGCCTACATCGGCGCGCGCATCACCGGCTTCAACAGCCACTGGATGACCTTCAGCGGGCAGATGATGATCGCGATGATGGCCGGCGCGGCGCTGGCGCTGTGGGCCTGCCGCGACACCCGGTTGCGGCGCGCCGCGTGGGCCTGCCTCGTCCTGATGGGCGTGGCGCTCGTGCTGGCGATGACGCGCGGCGTCTGGATCGGCGCCTTCGCCGGAGCCCTGTACCTGCTATGGCACTGGCGCAGGCGGGCTGCGGCGGCGCTGCCGCTGGTGGCGGTGCTTGTCCTGTGGCTGGGTCCCGCCGCCGTGCGCGAGCGCGCGCTCTCCATCGTGCGCCCGCGCGGCGTCACGGATTCCAACCTGCACCGGATCTACACGTGGCGCACCGGCGTCGAGATCGTGAAGCGGCATCCGTGGTTCGGCCTCGGGCCGGAGCGCATCGGCGCGCACTTCCGCGCAAATATCCCCGCGGATCTTCCGCCGGAGCCGCCGCCCGGATACTACGCCCATCTGCACAACATCTATCTGCAATGGGCCGCCGAACGGGGCCTGCCGGCGGCGCTGGCGGCGGTGCTGTTCTTCATCTGGCAACTGGCCGCCTCCCGGCGCCGCGCCCGGCAGCAGCCTGAGCTTGCCTGGGTGCACCGCGGCGCGGCCGCCGTGCTGATTGCCGTGCTGGTCACCGGCCTGTTCGAGTACAACCTCGGCGACAGCGAGGTGCTGGCCATGACGCTCGGGTGGACGGCTCTCTCAGACGGCCTCGGGCGGCAGGCGGCGTGACTGCTCTTTCGCGGCGCGGCGCGCGCCCCGCTTCGCGCATTCGGTCAGCGCCCGCACCTCGGCCGGCGTCAGCGTGCGCCACTTCCCGATCTCCAGGCTGCCGATGCGCACCGGGCCGATCGCCGTGCGGACCAGCTTCAGCACCTTGCTGCCCACCGCTTCCACCATCCGGCGCACCTGCCGGTTGCGGCCTTCCGTGATCGTGATCTCGAAGAATGTGCGGCCGCCGCTGTCGCGCAGCCGGATCACTTCCGCCGGGCGCGTGCGTCCGTCCTTGAGCTCCACGCCGTGGCGCAGCGCCGCCAGTTGCGCGTCCGAAAGCAGCGTGGACGCCTTCACGAGATACGTCTTCGGAACGTGGTAATCGGGGTTGGAGATCAGCTCGGCGAACTCGCTGTCGTTGGTCATCAGCAGCAGGCCGCTTGTGTCCAGGTCGAGCCTGCCGACAGGGAAGATCCACTGGCGAAGCTTGCCCAGCAGGTCGTAAACCGTCGGCCGCCCCTGCGGGTCCCGCCACGTCGTCAGGTAGCCCTTCGGCTTGTAGAGCAGCAGGTAAATCCTGCGGCTGGGCGCGAGCGGACGGCCATCCACGGTGATGCGGTCGCGGTCGAGATCCACCCACGTTTCAGGATCCGTCTGGGCGCGGCCATTGACGCGCACCCGCCCGCCGCGGATCCATTCGGCGGCCTCCGTGCGGGAACAGAAGCCCAGCCTGGACAGCGCGCGGTCCAGCGTCTTCAACACACGCTTCGGCTCGGCGGGCTTTGGGGCGGAGGATTTCCGGCGCGGCTTCAAGATTCGGATTGTAGCGCGCCGCGCGGCGCTCTGCCTTCGGCCGCCAGGCAGGCAGGAATGCCCACGCGATAGCTGGGATATCGAAGGGCGATTCCGTGCAGGCGGAAAATGGCCCGGCCGTCGACCCGCCGGTCCGAGCGCAGCGTGCGGTGCAGAAGCTCCGGCGGAGCGCTGGCGGGCATCGCGCAACCGAGCAGTTGGCACACAAAGGCAGCGATGTCGCGCTGACGCGCCGGCTCTTCATCCGCCACCGGCCAGGCGCCCCGGACATCGCTGAACAGGGCAGCTTCCACGAGCGCGGCCAGATCGTCGACATGAATCCGCGAAACCCATGCGGAACCATCGCCGGCCATGCGGTATCGCCCCGCGGGGATGGATACGTGCACGCCACGGCCCGGTCCGTAGATTGCCGCCGGACGCAGGACGATTGAGGAGCAGCCGGCCGCGAGCACAGCCTCTTCGGCTTCGAGCCGCAGGCGTGCCTCCGGAGTCTTCGGCGCGGGCCGCGTGGTTTCATCGACGTCGCGCTGATCGCCGTAAACGGCGGTCGTGGAAAGGTACACGATCCGGCGCGCGCGTCCCGCCAGCATGCCGAGCACCTCGCGAGTCAACTCGCGCTGGCCGTCCAGCACCGGCAGCGAGTGCAGCAACAGGAACTCCTCCGGCAGGCAAGGGCGCAGGCGATCCACGCCGCCCGGTTGGAGCAGGTCCAGCTCGGCACGCTCGATTCTGTCTTCGCCTGCCAGGTGGTGCAGGCTGCGGCTGACGGCAAGGACGGGCAGGCCGCGCCGCGCCAGCCGGATGGCTACCCGGCTGCCCGTGTATCCGCAGCCGAGAATGACGGCAGGCAGGTTCATCGGTACGTGCGCAGCCGCGGGTCGTCCAGATGCGGCACTGCGTTGAAGCAGGAAAGCGATGGCGCGCCGCCGCGCACATCGACGATGGTGAAGTTGGCATTCAGCGCCGCGCCCGCCATCCGCATGATGTGCAGTGGAGCGCGGCTTCCAAAAACGGATGCCACCGTGATGGCAGCCGGGGTGGCGGACGTGAAGATGGCCACCCGGCGCGCCGCGCCGTTGGCGGCGTCGCGGAAGGCCTGCTGCACGCGGTCGAGGAAGTCCGCCCAGCTCTCGCCCTCGAAGGGGAAGCGCTGCTCGATCCAGGCCCGCACCACCTGTGTGTCGGCAGGCGTCCATTGCCGGTGGACCGTGCCGTCGCC
This sequence comes from Bryobacteraceae bacterium, assembly GCA_025056865.1. GTDB lineage: Bacteria > Acidobacteriota > Terriglobia > Bryobacterales > Bryobacteraceae > JANWVO01. The sequence continues at coordinate 85,631 of JANWVO010000054.1, read as the reverse complement.
GGCGCGGATGCGGGCGAGCATTTCTTCGTAATGCGCCCGGAACGCGGCATCCTCGGCAGCGATCTGCGGCGCGATGCCGGCATAGACCTGGTCGAGGTCGAACTCGCTCCAGCGGGCGTCGACTTCGATTTCCGGCGGCGTTTGGCCCGCCTGCCGGAACGCTCCGTGCACGATCTGCGCCGTCTGCTGCTGCCGGCGCAACCCGCCGGCGATCCACCGGTCAAAGGAAATGCCCTCGCGGAGCAGATAACGGGCCAGGCACAGCGCCTGCTCCTCGCCAAGCGGCGAGAGCCGGTCGTAATCGTCGCGCGTCCCCGCCTGCCCGTGCCGGATCAGAAAGACAGTTTCAGCCACCTGCACTCCCATCTTCCCAGAGAAGCGGGGTCCGACACCAATGAGCGCATTTCTCCGCCGGGACCGGACTGTCCGGGCGCCGCATCTCTTGGTTCCCCAGCGTTGGCATGAGGCAACCCCGCAGAGCCCTCTGCCTACAAGACCCGGGCGAGCAGCCGGCACCTGCCGCGGCAGGCGGCGGCATTTGCTGCATCCGAAGGGGGCTGTCATTCCAGCTCTGCTCCATCCTGACCTTTCCGGTAGTGCGCTCCCCCGCCGCCGGTGACCTTCCTGCGTTGTGCCTCTGTTCCCGTTTCGGGAGGCTCCGGAGAACCGGAGGAACCAGGGAGTCCGGGCTTCGCCAAAGGAACGACGCCAAAATCGCATCTGGCGCCCGATTCAGGATCAGCCTCAACGCGGATGAGCGCCCCACGCAAATCCCCGGAAGAAGCACTCCATTCATCAGGGCTCACGAGAAAGGCAGAAACCGAACGGCATGAACGTCCCGCCGATTTCGGGCGGTCGAGAGCGCCCCCGTGGTGCCAGAAACACCCGGCGCGGACTGCCGGGCCATAGCTTGCAAATCCTCACCCGGAGCCGGAAGTAGAAACTGGGGCCCGTGGAGCCTGCCGCCCTTTCTTCTTCAGGCGGGCGAGCATGAGGAGGGCCAAGACGGCGCCGTACAGGGCAGGTTCGCGGATGTCGGACTTGACCAGCCACCAGAAATGCACCACGCCCGCCGCAGCCGCCAGGTAAACCAGCCGGTGCAGACGCTGCCATCCCTTCCCTCCAAGCCGCACGATCCAGCCCCGCGTCGATGTGAGCGCCAGCGGAACCATGGCGAGGAACGACATCATGCCTGCCGTGATGAACCTCCGCTTCAGGATGTCCCGCCCCATCGCCTTCCAGTCGAAGAACTGGTCAAGCCACACGTAAGTCAGCAGGTGCAGCAGCCCGTAGAAAAATGCCAGCAACCCGAGCGTGCGGCGGAAACGGATCAGCCAGGGCATGCCCGCGCATCGGCGCAACGGAGTCACCGCCAGCGTCGCCAGCAGCAGGCGCAATGTCCACTGGCCGGTTTCATGGGTGATCTTTTCCACCGGATTCGGGCCTAGCGAATCGCGGAAAAATCCGTAAAGGAGGAGAAAAAGAGGAGCAAGAAACGCGGAAGAAACCAACATCTGGGGCAGCGTCTTCCTGAGAACCGCCATCCCCATCAGTAGTATTTCCGCAGGTCCATGCCCTCGTAGAGGTGGGCGACCTCGTTGCCGTAGCCGTTGAACAGCAGGGTGTCCCGCTTGAAAAGCTCGCCGATGCGGCGCTCCTTCGCCTGGCTCCACCGCGGATGATCCACCTGCGGATTCACATTCGAATAAAACCCGTATTCCCTCGGATTCGCGAGATTCCACGTCGTCGGCGGCTGGTTTTTCACCAGCCGGATCCTCACAATCGACTTGATTCCCTTGAACCCGTATTTCCACGGCACAATCAGGCGCAACGGCGCGCCGTTCTGATTGGGGAGAATCTCGCCATACAGCCCCACAACCAGCAGCGTCAACGGATGCATCGCCTCGTCCAGCCGGAGGCCTTCCATGTAGGGAAACGGAATGCCTGCCCACGCCGCCTGCGGCATCTGCCGGGGATCGTAGAAGCTCTCGAAGGCCACAAACCGGGCGTTCGAATTCGGCTCGGCCTTTTTCAGGAGCTCGGCCAGCGGGAAGCCGATCCAGGGCACCACCATCGACCATCCTTCCACGCAGCGGTGCCGGTAAATGCGCTCCTCCAGAGGCGCCAGCTTCAGCACCTCGTCGATGTCGAACGTGCGCGGCTTCAGCACTTCGCCTTCGACGCGCACTGTCCACGGGCGCGTGCGCAGGTTCTTCGCGTTGCGCGCCGGATCTTCCTTGCCGGTCCCGAACTCGTAGAAGTTGTTATAGCCGGTCACGGCTTCATAAGGCGTCAGCTTCTCGCCCTGTCCGTAGCCCGTCTTGCGGATGCCTTCCAGGCGTTGCGTGGCAGCCGCCACGGCGGGGATCGGCAACAGCGATGCCAGCACCCGCCGCCGGCTGAGATAGACGTGCTTCGGCGTCACCATCGACCACGGCAACGAGAAAGGATTCCTGCCACGCATCGCGGACCCTCTGCTGCTTAGATGCCGGACACCCGCCCGGCGGCTTCTTCACGAGCGGAACGGAAACCGCGCCTTTTCCACCGGGACGCCCGCCACTTCGATCCGGGCCAGATTCCGCGTGCCCACGCCGAGCTGCTCGGCCAGCTCGAGGAAGCTGTCGCATTTCTCGAAGGGCGCGGTGCCGCGCCCCGCCATTGGATTAAAGCCCATGCACGCCGCAGCCACCGCATCCGTACAGACCGGGTTCAGCCCGGCGATCAGCAGCCCGGGATGCACGGGCCGCACGCCGCGGATCCACGGCCCCTCTCCGCCCGCCATCGTGTCGATGCCGTCGATGACCGTCAGATGCACGGGAAGCGCAGCGGCGAGATCCGCGACGATGCGCGGCATCCGCCACTTGTCGTCCCTTGGAGTGCCTACCTCCCGGGGCTGCGGCGCGCTTTTCGAAGGCGGCCGCTGCCCTTGATGCATCACCAGCACACGCCCGCTCCGCGCGGCGGACTCGTCCGGTTCCTCCCTGCCCGCGTAGTCGCCGTAGATGGTGAGCGGCGTCGCGCCGAACATGTTCTTCATCCCCAGCGTCACGCCGCAGGTGGCATGCTCTTTCAGCTTGGCGACGCTGACCACCACATCGCAGTCCGCGTAGGCGTGGTTGAGGTCGAAGCCCGGGAACAGATGTCCGCCGCCGGGCGTCAGAAACCGCGCGTAGCGCTTCCCGCGCCCGAGCGTGTTCGTATTCTCGAAAATGACGCGCTCTGCCGCAGTGGCCCAGAGCGCCGGATCCCACCCCGCCGCCAGCAGAAACTCCTCCAGCGGCTCATCGGAGGAGAAACACCCCTCCACCACCTGAATCCGCCGCGCCCCGGCATCGCCGAGAAGCCGGATCAGCGACCCGATCACCGCCGGATGCGTGTACTGCGCCTTCTCGGCAGGCACCGTGCCCATCCGCATCGTCGGCGAACCGGTCAGGTTGATCTTCATCGTCACCGTCTTGCCGCGCACCAGGCGCGCGGCGCCGCCGAGCTGATCGAGCATCCTGCTCAGCGACTCATGCAACTCCGGGCCGTACGTGTGGCAACGCGCAATGGCGACACGGCCGGCCGGAGCCTCCGCGGCCCTCGAGGAAAAGCCGGCCGCGGCGGCTGCGGCGAGAAACGCGCGACGCGTCGGTCTCGTGACCAGATCCTCAGCCATCCCAGTTCCCCTCCAGATCCAGACCGCAATAGGTGTCGAATCCCTCAAGCGCCACTTCCCAGCCACCGGCCTCGCGCCGCACCGGCACGTTCTGTCGCCCCATGCCAGGCATCTCGATCGAGGCGGCTTTCACTTCCCTCCAGGACTGCACAGCCACGTCGTGGGCTGCGCCGCGGCGGCTGTAATTGATCAGATGCACGCGCAGCCGCCGGCGGTCCGGGCTGACGGCAGGCCAAGCCAGAATCGAACCCGGATTGAACAGCCGGACGAGATCGTGCCGGCGGCTCATCAGCAGGTGCACGTCCTGCGCCATGACATACGGATCCTCCCACCCTTCACGGCTCAGGGCGACGCGCCCCCGTCCCGCCTGCCGGATCTCGTAGCGTGGATGTGTCTGGGCGGAGGCGGACAAACCCTGCAACGCGGCCGCGGCCTCTTTCAGGCAGACGAGCAGCCCGCCCAAGCGGACGAACTCCGTCAGCCCCTGAAGCAGGCCCCCCTCGAGAGGCTGCTGGTCGACATACACGGCAGCCGCCATGCCACGCAGAGCCGGAACAGCCTGCTCCGGCAGCACCGCCCGCCAGGGCAGGTTGCGCCGTGCCGCCAGATTCAGGAACTCCGTGGCGGCCTGTGCGTCGGCTCCCGCAAAGCCGCTGATGACCAGGAGGCGCGCCGCGGTGGGCCACGAGGCGGACTCTGCCCGCTGCACCCACCAGCCGGCGTTGGCAGCCAGCCGCCGCCACCAGGCCATCGCTGCCGCATTGCCCTGTGCCAGCCCCGCCGCCACGCGCGGCGGCATCCAGAGCGGGCGCCGCGCCCCATGAGCCCATGCCTCGCACTGCGCCAGCAGATACAGCCCCGCGTCGATCCGGTCCGCGTCCTCTGGCGGTCCGGAGCGGATCCACACGGCCGATTGCGGCGCCAGATCCCGCGCCATCCGGATCAGCCAGCCGTTGGATTCGAGCCACGGCAGGCCCGTGGGTCCCGCCTCCGCCTCGTCGCTGCCCGGCCCTGCACCCACGCTCGGCCATCCGGCATCACCGATCAGGACAACATCTCCGGGGCTGCGCCAGTCGATCTCCGCGAGCTTGCGCCAGGCCGGGGTCCGCAGCACGGCGAACCGTTCCCGCAGCGCGCCTTCGAGCGCCGCAGGCGCGCTGGCCGGCAGCAGAACGCAGTTGAACGCCGTGCCTTCCAGCAGATGGGCCAGGCCTGCCTCCTGCCAGGCGTCCGGCCATTCCAACGGAACCAGGGAGGACACGGGCGGCATGGGGAATCCTCCATCATACCTGCGCCCGCTGCTACTTCTTGTTGCTGAATCCGGGAGCGATGGACAGCGCCAGATAGTTCACTACCTGGGCCTCGTTGCGGCAGGCGTCGAGATAGGCGTTGCGCAGAAGCTGCTCCTTGCGCGTGCGCAGCGTCTCGCGGATGTTCTGCTGCACGCGCGGGTCGTTCAGTTCGCGCTGCCCGGCGGGCTCGCGCGCAATCAGCTTCAGGATCTGCCAGCCGCCCTGCGTCCGCAGCGGCGGCGAGATCTGCCCCGGCGCCAGCGAAAGGATCACCTTGCGGGTTTCCGGATCGGCCTGCTGCAACGCAGACTCCGGGATGAAGCCCATGTCGCCGCCGTTCGGCGCACTTTGCGGATCCTCGCTGAAAGCCTGCGCCACCTTGGCGAAATCCTCGCCCTGCTTGAGCCGGGCCTCGATCATCTGGATCTTCTTCCGCGCCTGATCCTCGTTCTGCGCCTTCGACCCCGACAGGTTCCGCACGTCCGGCGATGGCCCAGCCGTCACCACGATACGCGCGATGTGATAGTTCGTCTCCGGGAAGCGGAACATCGCCTGGTTGGCGTTGTAAAAATCGGCCACGTCCTTGTCGGTGATCACGATCTGGTTGCCGATTTCCTTGTTCAGCAGCTTCTCGATTGATAGCGACCGGCGGATCTGGCTTTTCAGCTCCTCCAGCGTCATGCCCTGCGCATCGAGCTGCTTCTGGAATTCCTCCTGCGTGTACGGCGCCTTGATCTCATTCAGCCGCGCTTCCACATCCTCGTCACGGGCCAGCAGCCCAAGCTTCTCGGCACGCTGGAGAAGGATCTCCTCGTCGATCATCGCCCGCAGCAGCTCGAGCTTCTGAAACAGGATCTGGTCCTGCGTGGCTCCTTCCTGCTGCTGCGGGAACTGCCGCTTGTACTGCTTGTCAAGATCAGCGTAGGTGATGGCGCGTCCGTTCACCGTCGCGGCCACGTTCGGCGGCACGCTCTTCTTGCAGCCGGCCAGCGCGGCGCCGAGCGCTGCCGCAACCAGCAACAGGACGATGGATCTCGCCTTCATGGGTTCGCCTTATTCTACCGAACGCCCGCGGCCCACACGGGACAGCGCGGCGCCCGCCCCGGCCGCGGGTCGTGCCGCCGGGGCGGCGCCCCCTGCCGCCCGGAAACTGGGCATGGCTGTGCGGGCAACCCTGCCAGTTGCCGGGCGAAACCGGTATCTTACCCGAGGAGTTCCCGCACCTTGTCGAGGTCCGCCGGCTCGCCGAACTTCGCCGTCCGAACCTCGGGCGCGATCTGCTTCATCAGCCCGCACAGCACGGCGCCCGCCCCTACCTCGACCGCGCGCCGCATGCCCAGCTCGACGAGCTTCCGCATGGAGTCGGTCCAGCGCACCGCTCCCGGTACCTGAAGGTAAAGGCCTTCGCGCGCTTCGGCGCCAGCCGTCACCACGCGTGCGGCGACATTGTTGACCAGCGGCACGGCGAGGTCGCGGAACTCCGCCGCATCCAGATCGGCTTTCAGCCGCTCCTGCGCCGGCTTCATCAGCGGGCAATGGAAGGGCGCGCTCACCGGCAGCGGAACGACGCGCCTGGCGCCTGCCGCCTTCAGCGCTTCCGAGGCGCGCGCCACGGCGCCTGCGTGTCCTGCGATGACCACCTGTTCGGGTGAGTTGAAGTTGGCCGCAGCCACCACCTCGCCCTGGGCGGCCTCGGCGAGGATCTGTTCGAGCTGCTCCATCGGCGGCTTCAGCACCGCCGCCATCGCTCCGACGCCCGGCGGCACCGCGTCCTGCATGTAGCGGCCGCGGTTGCGCACCAGCCGGACGGCGTCCCGGAAGGAGAGCGCTCCGGCCGCTACCAGCGCCGAATACTCGCCCAGGCTGTGCCCGGCGACGAACGAGGGCCGGAAGCCTTCCTGCTCAAGCACGCGCAGCGCCGCAATGGAAACCGTCAGCAGCGCCGGCTGGGTGTTCTCCGTCAGCCGGAGCTGATCCTCCGGCCCTTCAAAGCACAGCCGCGAAATGGCGAACCCGAGCGCGTCGTCCGCTTCTTCGAACACCTGCCGGGCCGCCGGCCAGGTATCGGCAAGCGCCTTGCCCATGCCCACGGCCTGCGAGCCCTGTCCGGGGAAAAGAAAGGCGATATCGGACATAGGAACCCTCATTCTCGCACAGCGGCTTCCGGCAATGCTTGCAATGGCTTAACCTGAAGAAGGCAGCCGCGGGCGGAGACGGCCGAAAGAGTAACTTCCCCGCCGCCGGAAGGCATCTTAACGAGATAAGGAGCAACCCAGGCGTGCGTCTAACCGAGATCTGCGTCCAGCGTCCCGTCTTCGCCTTCATGCTGATCCTGTTCCTGGCGGTGATGGGGCTGTTCAGCTTCTTCGACCTTGGCGTCGACCTGTTCCCCCGCACGGACCCAGCCACCGTCTTCATCAACACGCGGCTGCCCGGCGCCAGCCCCGAAGAGATGGTCTCGCAGGTGGTCATGCCTCTCGAGGAGGCGGTCTCCGCCATCAGCGGCATTGACGAGCTGCGTGCGATGGTCACCGAAGGGTCGAGCAACGTCATCGTTACTTTCACGCTCGACAAGGACATCTCGGAGGCCGTCGAGGAGGTGCGCGAGAAGGCCGCCGGCGCGGTGCGCCGCATGCCCCCGAACGTGCTGCCGCCGGTGGTCCGCAAGGCCGACCCCGACTCCGACCCGGTCGTCAACCTCGCCCTGAGCGGCGACGCCAGCGTCCGCGAGCTCACCGAAGTCGCCGACAAGATCGTTCGCCGCGCCCTCGAGACCGTCGACGGCGTCGCCAGCGTCAACATCAGCGGCGGGCGCAAGCGCCAGATCAACATCATGCTCGACCTCAACAAGCTGAACGGGTACAACCTCACCGCGCAGGATGTCGAGCGCGCCGTCCGCTCCGAAAACGTCGAGACGCCTGGCGGCCGCATCATCCGTGGCCCGCAGGAGATGGGCGTGCGCACGATGGGCCGCGTGGAGGAGGTCGAGCAGTTCAACAACATCATCATCAAGAACGTCAACGGCGTGCCCATCCGCATCCGCGACGTCGGCTACGCCGAGGACGGCATGGCCGAGCGCCGATCCTTCGCCTATTACCAGGGCAAGCCCGCCGTGCTGATCGACGTGCAGCGACAGACTGGCACCAACACGGTGAAGGTGGTCGACGAAGTCGTCGCCAAGGTGGCCGACATCAACCGGCAGTTGCCCGCCGGCTTGCGGCTCGAAGTCGTCAAGGAAACCGCCACTTACATCAAAAACTCCGTCCACAGCCTCGAAGAGCACCTCGTGCTCGGCTCGCTGTTCGCCTCGCTCATCATCTGGTTCTTCATCCGCGACTTCCGCACGGTGCTCATCAGCTCGGTGGCGATCCCGACCTCCATCATCACCACCTTCACCATCATGCGGTATCTCGACTACACGCTGAACTCGATGACGCTGCTCGCGCTCACGCTGGCCGTCGGCATCGTCATCGACGACGCGATCATCGTGCTCGAGAACATCTACCGCTACCTCGAGAGCTTCCCCGGCATCGACCCGAAGCGCGCAGCCATTGATGCGACCAAGGAAATCTCGCTCGCCGTGCTGGCCACCACGCTCTCGCTGGTCATCATCTTCGTCCCCATCGCCTTCGTCAGCGGCTATGCCAAGCGCTACCTGAACCAGTTCGGCTGGACGATGTCGTTCTCGATCCTCGTGTCGATGCTCGTGGCCTTCACGCTCACGCCCACCCTCAGCGCCCGCGTGCTGAAGCTGAAGCGCCGCAGGCACGGCGAAGAGCCGCACGGCCACAAGGAACAGCCGTGGGAGCGCTTCTACATGCGCATCCTCGGCTGGTCGCTCGACCACCGGCTGGCGATCGTTCTGCTTTGCATCGTCACCTTCGGTTCCACGTTCATCCTCGGGCGCTTCATCGGCCGCGACTGGATGCCGCAGGAAGACCAGAGCGAGCTCGGCATTTCGATGGAGATGCCGGAAGGCTCATCGCTCGAGGCCACCGAGAAGGTCGCCCTGGAGATCGCTGCGCGCGTCGCGAAGGTGCCTGGCGTGGTCACCGTCGTTCCGGCCAGCGCCGGCTTCATTGACCGCGTCACCATGGCGCGCATGACCGTGCTGCTCGTGCCGCCCAACCAGCGCGGGCCGCTGAACGAAACCGCCCAGCAGATCCGCGCCATCCTGCGCGATTACAGCTACGCGCGCCCGGCGGTCACCTTCCCCAACGTCCTCGGCGGACGCGACACCTTCGCGCCCATCCGCGCGTCGCTGATGGGGCCGGACTTCGACCAGCTCGTGCCCATCTCCCGCGAGCTGCTCGAGCGGCTGCTGAAACAGCCGGAGCTGGCCGACATGCGCGCCAACCTCAACTTCAGCAACCCCGAACTCCAGGTCGTCATCGACCGCCAGCTCGCCAGCGATCTCGGCGTCCGCGTCAGCGACGTGGCCAGCGCCGTGCGCCTGCTGATGTCCGGCGAAGACGAGATCACGACTTACAAGGAGCTGGGCGAACAGTACCCGGTCACCATGCGGCTCATGCCCGGCCAGCGGGACGACCCCGAAGTCCTCAGCCGCCTGCTGGTGCCCTCGGCCAAGCTCGGGCTGATCCGCCTGGACTCGATTGCGAAGCTGGAACGCGGCGTCGGCCCGTCGCGCATCGACCGCGTCGGCCGCCAGTACGCCATCTCGTTCTATGGAAACCCGGCGCCGGGATACACGCTGGCCGAAGCGGCCGCAGCCGTCAACCGCGTCGTCGCCGAAATGGACCTGCCTGTCGGCGTGCGGCTGGCCTTCTCCGGCCAGGTGAAGATCCTCGAGGAAACCACCGCCAACATGGTGCTGGCCATCAGCCTGGCGTCCATCTTCATGTACATGGTGCTGGCCGCGCAGTTTGAGAGCCTCGTCCACCCGTTCATCATCCTGCTCACGCTGCCGCTGTCGGTGCCTTTCGCGCTCATCAGCCTCATCGCCACCGGCCGCTCGCTGAACCTTTTCAGCGCCCTCGGCATCCTGCTGCTCCTCGGCATCGTGAAAAAGAACGGCATCCTCCAGGTGGACTACATGAACCGCCTCCTGGAGGCCGGCAAGCCGCTCCGGGAGGCGATCCTGGAGGCCAACCGGGTGCGGCTGCGCCCGATTCTGATGACCACGTTCTCCATCGTCGCCGGCCTCGTGCCGACCGCCGTCGCCATTGGCACTGGCGCGGCGACGCGCTCCGCCATCGCCGTCACCATCATCGGCGGCCAGCTCCTGTGCCTGCTGCTCACCCTGCTCGTCGTGCCCGTGGCTTACTCGTATGTCGAAGACGCAAAGGCCTGGCTGGCGCGCCGGCGCGCCGCTGTCGCTGAGGCCCCGGCCGCAGGGGATTGATCTTTCCCGGCGGGCATGATTAGCTGGAAATGGATGGCGAAAAAGTCGAAACAGCGCACCGGCAGGCAGGCCAAGCCGCCCGCCGAAAGTCAGGCGAAACCGGAGCGCAGGCGCCAGGGGTGCGTCGTCTGCGGAGCGGAAGTCGCGCCTTTTTCGTCAGAAAATCTCTGCTGGGTCTGCCGCCGGCTGAAGATCAGCGCCTGGCGCGAGATGGACTCCCAGGCGATGATGCAGGAGTAGCGCAGCTCCCGCAGCCGCACGCCCCGCCTTCTTCCTGAGAAAATGGGCCAGTGAAAGGACGCGCCGTTGCCGCGGCGCGCCGCCGCGATTCATGAAGCTAGCCACGTTCCTCCTGCCCGGCGGCCCGGCCCTGCCGGGCCTTGTCCGCGATGGCCGCATCTACAGCCTCCAGCCTGCCGGCTTTGGCTCGGTGCTCGAGATCATCGCATCCGCCCCCGCCTCGCTGGACCGCATCCGCCGCTTCCTGGAGACAGTCCCGGACCCCGGGCTGCCGCTCGATTCCGTCACGCTGCTCGCGCCCCTGCCGCGCCCGCCCAAGATTCTTTGCGCCGGCCTGAATTACCGCGACCACGCGGCGGAAGCGAAGATGGAAATCCCGCAGGTTCCGACCATTTTCAGCAAGTTTCACAACACAATCATCGGCCCTGGAGCCACCATTTTCCTCCCGAAAAACTCAAAAAAGCCAGATTATGAGGCGGAATTCGCCTTTGTCATCGGCACCGGCGGACGCCATATTCCTGCTTCGGAGTGGCGCAGCCACGTCTTCGGCTACATGTGCTTCAACGACGTCAGCGCGCGCGACTTCCAGCTCGCCACCTCCCAGTGGCTGATGGGCAAGACCTTCGACGGTTTCGCTCCCACGGGCCCGTGGATCACCACCGCCGACGAAATCGCCGACCCGCACGCCCTCGACATCGGGCTTTTCCTCAATGGCGAGCGCATGCAGGCCTCCAACACCCGGGAGATGATCTTCAAAATCCCGGAGCTCATCGAGTTCATTTCCAGCGTCCTGACGCTCGAGCCGGGCGACATCGTCGCCACCGGGACGCCCGCAGGCGTCGGCTTCTCGAAGAAGCCGCCGCGGTGGCTGCGGCCCGGCGACGAGGTCGTGGTCCGCATTGAAGGGCTGGGCGAGCTGCGCAACCCGGTGGCGGCCGAGCCGTGACGCCATTCTCCCGCCGCACTCCCGGCTCCTTCCACCCGAATGCGCTGGCGGCGCGCGCCCGCGCATTGCGCGAATCCGGCGCGCCGTTGATCGACCTCACCCTGTCCAACCCCACCGCCGCAGGCATCGCCTACCCGGAGGACGAAATCCTCAGCGCTCTCCGCGACCCGCGCTCGCTCCGCTATGAGCCTGCGCCCAAAGGCGCGCCCGAGGCGCGCGAGGCCGTCGCCGCCTGGCACCTCCGCCACGGCGCCCGCCTCGATCCCGCGCACATCCTGCTCGCCGCCAGCACCAGTGAGGCCTACTCCTGGCTGTTCCGCCTGCTTTGCGATCCGGGCGACGCCATCATGACGCCGCGGCCGTCTTATCCGCTCTTCGAGTGCCTGGCGGAACTCGACGCGGTCCGCGTGGCCCAATACCCGCTCGCCGAAGAATGGGGCTGGCGCCTGGACCTCGCGACGCTGGAGGCGCGGCTCGACCCGCGGGCGCGGGCGATTGTCTTCGTCAACCCCAACAACCCCACGGGCAGCTATCTCCACCCCGAGGACTGGCTCCGGCTCCAGGAGTTCGCCGCTCTCCGGGGCCTCGCCATCATCGTCGACGAGGTGTTCTTCGACTACGGCTGGACCGCGGCGCCGCGCCTGTCCTCGCTCGCAGGACCGCACCTAGCCCTGACCTTCACGCTCAGCGGCCTGTCGAAAACAGCCGGGCTGCCCCAGATGAAGCTCGGCTGGATCCACGTGGCCGGCCCGGAACCCCTCCGCGAGGAAGCCCTGGAACGGCTGGAATGGATCGCCGACGCCTACCTGCCAGCCTCCGCCCCGGTGCAACTGGCCGCGCCGCGATGGCTTGAACTGGCTCCGCTCATCCAGGCGCGCATCCTCGACCGCGTCCTTTCCAACCGTGACGCGCTCGAATCCTGGCTGGGCCCGGCCTCGCCGTGGCGCCTCCTTCCGGCCTCCGGCGGCTGGACGGCCGTCATCGAAGCGCCCAGAATCCATGCCGAGGAAGAGTGGGCGCTCCGGTTCCTGCACGAGGCTTTCGTCCTGGTGCAGCCCGGCTACTTCTATGACTTTGAGCGCGAGGCGTTCCTCGCCCTCAGCCTGCTGCCGCCGCCGGAGGAGTTCGGCGAGGCGCTTTCCCGCCTTGAAAGGATATTCCGGTCTGTTTGACTGGAATCTGCCCGGACCGGTACACTCGTCGTCAGGAACAGAGCCATGTCGAGTCTCGCCTCCACTCCCGCCCATGCCCCTGCCACCACGCGAACGTTCCTGCTGCTCGGCCCGCCGGGTTGCGGCAAGGGCACGCAGGCCGAGAGGCTGGCGAAGCATTTCGGCATCCCCGCCATCTCCACCGGCGAGATGATCCGCGCCGAGGTCCGCGCCGGCACGGAACTCGGCCGCACCGCCGCCGGGGTGATGGTCACCGGGGGGCTGTTGAGCGACGAGCTGGTGAACCAGATCGTGCGTTCGCGGCTCGGCAAAGAGGACTGCCGCGGCGGATTCCTTCTGGACGGATACCCGCGCACCGTTCCGCAGGCCGAGTATCTGGCCGCGCTTCTGGCCGAGCTCGGCATGCCGCAGCCGCTGGTGCTCCACATCGACGTTCCGGAGGCTCTGCTGATCGAGCGCACCTGCAACCGCCGTTACTGCCCGCAGTGCGGCGCCATCTACAACCTCAGCACGCATCCGCCAAAGAAGGCCGGCCTGTGCGACTCCTGCCATGTCGAGCTGAAGCAGCGCGACGATGACTGCGAGGAGACCGTGCGCAACCGTCTCGCGGCCTACCAGCGGAGCACTGCCCCACTCATCGAGCACTACTCCGGCCGGAGCTATGTGCGCGTGGACGGCTCCGGGTCTCCGGACGAGGTCTTCCAGGCCATCCTCGCGGCTCTCGCCTGACCCCCCGTTTGCGGGGTGCCGCCCCCGCAAAGGACATCGGCCGTCCCCGCATCAGGAGTCTGGGCCGAAGGGGGGATCTCCGGGCATAAGAGAAGAGTACGCCGGCAGCCGCAAGAGGCAGCCGGAGCAGTTCGGGGAACCCGGCCGGACGCCGGGAACAGGCCCCGGACTCTGAGTGCCCGAGGAGGTCCGCCCGATGCCCGCAGGCCGCCCCAAAGCCGACCGCCAGATGGCTCATTGCCGCGAAGCCGGGCTGAGCTGCCGGGAATGCGTTCGCGCCGCGGCGGCGGACCTGGTTCAGATCAGCGCGGGCCTCGATGCCTCCCTGGTGCGGCAGATCTTCTTCCTCATGTATCCGGAACACGCCTGCGCCTCCATGGCGACCGAATTCGTCCAGGCCGTTCACGCCCACGCGGAAGGGCGGCTCGTGGCGGCGGGCCCGGCTCCCGCCCGCCTCGAGCCGGAGCCCCGGTGGCGGGCAGCCGTGGCCTGACGGCGGCTCCGGAACTCTTTCCCCGCCCCGGCAGTGGATCGTTTCAAACCCCTGTGGCCGTAATACGGGGCCCCTTCAGTTTCCCCTTGAATTCAGAACCGGCCGGTAATATAATCCGGCTAACCGTGGCTCCACTCCGTCTGCGGGCGGAGAAGGAGACGGCGACCGAACGACTGAAAGGGGTACATATCGAATGAGAATGCAAAGGGGAAGGCTGTGCCTTATCCTCGGCGCAGCCATCCTGCTCACTCTGACAGGCACTCTCTCGTTCGCCCAGCAGATCTCCGGATCCATTACGGGAGTGGTCAAGGACACCCAGGATGCGGTGATCACGGGCGCGCGGGTCACCCTGATCGACCAGGCGACCGGCGGCACCCGCTCCACCACGAGCGGCACCGACGGCGCCTTCGTCTTCACGCCGGTGCTTCCTGGCAACTACACGGTCACCATCGAAGCGCCGGGCTTCAAGAAATACGAACAGAAGGACATCAAGGTGTTCGCCAGCGACCGCGTGACGCTCGGCGATCTTGTATTGAGCGTCGGCGCGCTCACTGAAACTATTACCGTCGAGGCCAGCGCCGTCCAGGTGAGCACCCAGGGCGCGGAGAAGGCGGGCATCCTGACCTCGCGGCAGGTGCTCGACCTCGCCATGACCGGGCGCAACTTCCTCGACCTCGCCCGCACCATCCCTGGCGTCGTTTACACGGGCGGCCTTGGCGGCATCATGGCCAACGGCAACCGCGGCAACCAGAACAACCTGCTTCTGGACGGCGTCACCAACGTCGACACCGGCTCCAACGGCGGCGTCCTGGCCACCACGAACATCGACATGATCGCGGAGATGAAGGTCATCACCAACGCGCAGCCAGCCGAATTCGGCCGCTCTTCAGGCGCGCAGATCCAGGTGGTGACCAAGTCCGGCACCCAGCAGTTCCACGGCACCGGTTACATCTTCCACCGGCACGAGGGCCTGAACGCCAATACCTGGCGAAACAACATTGAAGGCCGTCCGCGGCAGCTCTACCGCTACAACTTCGCCGGCTGGAACCTCGGCGGCCCGGTTTACATCCCCAACAAGTTCAATACCGAGAAGAACAAGCTCTTCTTTTTCGTCGGCATGGAGTGGCAGAACCAGCTCGTGCCGCAGGCCCTTCGCAACGTCACCGTGCCAACCGAGCTCGAGCGCAAGGGCGACTTCTCCAGGTCGTTCGAGGGCGGCGGCAGCCCGGTGGTCGTGCGCGACCCGCTGGCGGGCGGAGCCCAGTTCCCGGGCAACATCATCCCTGCCTCGCGCCAGGATCCGGATGGCATCAAGATCCTGAACTGGTATCCGTTGCCCAACGCCGCCGGGCGCGACCCGAGCTTCAACTACCAGACCCAGTTCTCCAACCAGTACCCGCGGCGGGAGTATGTCTACCGCGGCGACTACAACATCAACGACAAGTGGCGCCTCTACAGCCGCTACATCAAGACCTACAGCCAGACCAACATGAACTACGGGCAGTGGAACGCGGATTACAACATCCCGTTCGGCCCCATGAACTTTGGCGACCCCGGCTGGAGCTTCATCACCAACGTCACCACGGTGATCAACCCGACGCTCACCAATGAGTTCATCTTCGGGTCGTCGAAGAACAGGCTCAACATCGACCCCGTCAACGACGCCTTCTCGCGCGCCAAGCTGGGCCTCCGCTACAAGATGCCCTTCCCTGACGCCGACAAGCTCGGCCTCGTGCAGAACTGGCGCTGGGGCGGCGTCCCCAATGCTCCCTTCACCGGCTTCAACGGCACGCCTTTCCGCAACTTCAATCACACTTACGACATCTCGAACAACATCGCGAAGATCCTGGGCGCGCACACGCTCAAGTTCGGTATTTACCTGCACAAGAGCCTGAAGGACCAGACCGCCTTCACCAGCGTGAACGGCAACATCTGGTTCGACCGCGACGCCTCCAACCCCTTCGACACCAACTGGGCGTGGACCAACGGCCTCACTGGCACCTATCAGCGCCTCCAGCAGTCCAACATCGTCCGCAATGGCCAGTACCGCTACTGGAACGTCGAATGGTACGGGCAGGATTCCTGGCGCGTCACCCGCAAGCTCACCATCGACTACGGCATGCGGTTCTACTGGATCCAGCCGCAGTATGACAAGGCGCTGCAAACCTCCTCGTTCAACCCGGCGCTCTATAACCCGGCCAATGCGGCGCAGCTCTGGCAGCCGTACCGCGATCCGAACACCGGCACCGTCTATGCCCGCAACCCGGTGACCGGGCAGCTTGGCCCGCGCGCGCTCACCGGCGCCATCGTCAACGCCGGCGGCGGCTTCATCGATGGCCTTTACGCCAACGGCATGGGACGCGCCGGCCGCGATGGCTACCCGAAGGGCCTGATCAACGGCCAGGGCATCCTCTTTGCGCCGCGAATCGGCATCGCCTACCAGTTCATGCCGAAGACCGTGCTGCGCATGGGCGGCGGTGTGTTCTACGACCGCTTCCAGGGCAACCCGGTGTTCGACATGCTGCCGAATCCGCCCTCGACCAACAGCCCGCAGTTCTATTACGGGCAGTTGGCCTCCATCCCGCCGGCCAGCGAGGGCATCTACTTCCCGGCCAACGTCAACGGGTTCGACAAGAACGGCGAGATCCCGACCACCTATAACTGGAACGTAAGCATCCAGCGCGAGCTGCCGTTCAACGTCCTGTTTGACGTCGGCTACGTCGCCTCGGTGTCGAACCACATCATCTACCGCCGCAACTTCAACGCGGTGCCTTACGGGTCGGCCTGGCTGCCCGAGAACCAGGATCCGCTCAACGCGAATCCGCAGTTCGACGGCTCCACGACGAAGAACGTGCTCTTCTACCGGCCGTTCCAGGGCTACGCCAACACCAGCATCATCGCCTTTGGCGCCAACTCCAACTACCACTCGCTCCAGATGAGCGCCAACCGGCGGTTCGGCCGCGACCTCACCTTCGGCGTGGCCTACACCTGGTCGCGCGCCCTCGGCACCACCACCGACGACTACACCACCAACCACCCGTTCAACATGCGCGTCGCCGACTACGGCCCGCTGTTCTACCACCGGACCCACAACCTGGTGTTCAACTACGTCTACAACCTGCCGAAGTTCGCCAAGGGCGATTCGGCCGCCTCGAAGTTCCTCGGCCACATCGTCAACAACTGGCAGATCTCCGGCATCACCACCATGCAGACGGGCCAGCCGGACAACCTGAGCTTCTCCATTGACGGTCTCGGCAACCTCAATGAGCGCTTCACCGGCTCGGTCGACGTCGGCCCGCGTCCGGTCATCACTGGCAAGTTCAACTACACCAAGGGCGACTACGCATGGATCGACGCCAACGCCGCCGGCTTCCGGCTGCCGCCGTTCAAGGGCAGCCAGGGCTTCGACAGCGGCCCGCGCGTCGTATACCGCCCCGGCGACCACAACTGGGACATCTCCGTCTTCAAGAACTTCCCGTACTGGAAGAACGACGAGTCGAAGTACATCCAGCTTCGCGTGGAGATGTTCAACGCGTGGAACCACACCCGCTTCAGCGACTTCAACCGGTCGATGGTGTTCAGCCGCGACGGCTCGCGCATCATCAACCTGCCCAACGCGCTCGGCGGCACGGGCGGCCGCTTCGGCTTCGGCGCCCTCACGGCGACCCGCGACCCGCGCATCATTCAGCTCGCGGCCAAGTGGTACTTCTGAGCCGCGCAGCAGGCGCGATATCCTGAGACCGGAATGACGGGATTCGCGCTGCTCGCCTTTCTGCTGGCCGTCCCTCAGCCAGACCTGCTGGGGGACGGCCAGCGTGCTTTTGCGCGCGGAGATCTGGACCGCGCAGAGGCGCTATTCCGCGAACACGTCAAACGATTCCCCGCTTCTGCTGAAGGCTGGTCGAACCTCGCGGCGGTGCAGGCCCGCCGTGGTCAATACGCCGATGCGGTGCCCCTGTACGAGAAGGCCCTCCGTGCGAATCCCAGACTGGTGGAGGTGCACTTCAACCTCGCTGTAGCTCTGAGCCAGTTGAAGCGCTTCCCTGAGGCCGCGCGGCATTTCCGCGCCTTCCTGAGAAGCTACCCGAACGAGGCGCGCGCGCGGCAGCTTCTGGGGCTGTGCCTGATGGAGTCCGGCGACATGCGCGGCGCGCTCGAGGAGCTCGAGAAATCCTATCGCCTGAATCCGCGGGACGGCAGCATTCTTTACGCGCTCGCCTACGCCCATGCGCGGGGTGGGGACGAGGAGAAAGCCGCGGCCTACCTGGTGAAGACGGAGTCCAATCCGGCTCAGGCGAAGCTCATCGAAGGCCTGCTGCTTTACCGCCGCGGAATGTGGGCGGAAGCCAAGGAGGCCTTCCGCGAGGTCGTGCGCCTCCAGCCGGATTTCCAGCCGGCAATCGCCGCCCTCGGCCGGCTCGAACTGCTGGAACGCAACGATGCCGCCGCCATTCCACTGCTCGAGAAGGCCGTCGAGCTGAACCCTCAAGACGCCGAATCGACTTATCAGCTTGGCGTCCTCTACGACCGCAACGGCGACTCGGAAAAAGGCAAGAAGATGCTCGAGCGCGCCATCCGCCTGCGCGCCAATTACGCGGATCCTCACTATCAGCTCGGCAGGATCTACCACCGGGAAGGAGATCTGGAAAAGGCGCTGCGCGAGCTCGAGACCGCGAAACGGATCCTGCCCGATCAGGAAGCCATCCGTCTCGCCCTGGGCCGCGTCTATCAATCCCTGGGCCGCATCGCCGAAGCGCGGGCGGAATTCGAGGAAGTCCGCCGGCTGAAGGCGCGCGTGGTGGAGCGCGACCGGCTTCGGATCGAATCCGATACGCTGATGAAAGAGGGGCCCGAAAGCCGCTGATGCGTCTCCCCGCGCTGCTCATCCTTGCCGCCGGTGTGCTCTGGGGACAGGGCATCGCCAGCCGCGGCGTCAAACCGCAGGCCAAGCCCCGCGCCTCGGGCATCCCCTGGCATGCGAAATTCACCAACGTGGCCAAAGAAGCCGGCCTCCGCCAGGTGCTCCATTATGGGGGCGAGGAGAAATCCGATTACGTGATTGAAACCTCCTCCGGCGGCGTGGCCATCTTCGATTACGACAACGATGGCCTGCAAGACATCTTCCTGATCGTCGGCTCGAAGATCTCCAACCCGCCGCCGGACGCCGTCAGCCGCCTGTACCGCAATCTGGGCGGCCTGAAATTCGAGGACGTCACGAAGAAGGCCGGGCTTTGGCGCGAGCCAGGCTGGGCGCAGGGCGCCGCCATCGGCGACTACAACAACGATGGCTGCATCGACCTCTTCGTCACCTATTGGGGCGACAACGCCCTGTACCGGAACAACTGCGACGGCACTTTCACCGACGTCGCCGCGCAGGCCGGCCTGCTGCCGAACCCGCGCCCGAAGCGGCCCCGCTGGGGCGCCGGAGCCACTTTCGTCGACATCGACCGCGACGGGTTTCTCGATCTTTACGTCTCCAATTACATCGATTTCGACCTGGAAAACACGCCAAAACCGGGAGAAAATCCGAACTGCAACTGGAAAGGAGTGCCCGTCTCCTGCGGCCCGCGCGGCCTGAAAACCGCCCGCCACTGGCTTTACCGCAACCTCGGCGATGGCACCTTCGAGGACATCAGCGAAAAGGCCGGGATCGCGAAGTATGACAAGAGCTTCGGCATGACCGCCACCGCCTTCGACATCGACGAGGACGGCTGGCAGGACATCTACAATGCCTGCGATTCCACGCCGAGCCTCATGTTCCGCAACAACGGCGATCTCACCTTCACCGAGGAGGCCATCGAACGCGGCATCGCCCTGAACGACGACGGCATGGAACAGGCCGGCATGGGCCTCGGCATCGGCGACGTCAACCTCGACGGCCGTCTCGACATCTTCAAGACCCATTTTGCCGACGACACGCACGTGCTCTACGTCAACGACGGCAAGGGCATGTTCCGCGACATCACGCTGAAGGCGGGCATCGGCGTCGAAACGCGGCGCGTCGGCTGGGGCACCGGCATCTACGACTTCGACCACGACGGGCTGCCCGACATCTTCATCGGCACCGGCTGCGTTTACCCCGAGACCGAAGCCGCGCTTCCGGCCTACCCCTACAAGACGCGGCCCATGCTGTTCCGCAACCTGGGCGACGCGCGTTTCGAATGGCTGGAAGAAGAGGCCGGCCCGGCGATGCTCGAAAAGCACTCCGTCCGCGGCGCCGCATTCGGCGACCTCGACAACGACGGCGACATCGACATCGTCCTGTGGAACCGCAACGAGCCGCCCTCGCTGCTCCGCAACGACCTCGCCGCCGAGGGCCGGAACTGGGTCCAGCTCCAGCTCGTGGGAACAAAGTCCAACCGCGCCGCCATCGGCGCCCGCATCGTGCTGGAGTACGGCGGCAAGAGGCAGGCCAAAGCCGTGCTCTCGCAGGCCAGCTTCTATTCCGCCAACGACCTGCGCGTCCACTTCGGGCTTGGCCATGCGGCGAAGGCGCGCGCTACCGTGCACTGGCCGAGCGGCCTCACGGAGGTCTTCGAGATTGAGTCAGTCAACACCCTGCACACTCTCAGGGAGGGCGCCGGACGCCCTCCAGCCCGCTGAACCGCGGTCGGCATGAGCGCGGGGCTCAATCTATACAACGTCTTCCAGATTCCTTGAACGTTAGTTTCGAGTAGGTTATGATGCGAGTGACAGCGTTTGCTCGCGACGCCAGACTCAGGTTGTTCCAGGAGGTTCCCGTTGTTGCAGTCGCGCGGTAAGCTCATCGTTCTCGCTGCCAGCACATCGGAATCGACGGAATATCAGCGCAGCACCTGGCGGCAAATGCTGCTCGCCACACTCCCGGACAAATACGCCCGCATCATGGGAACGGACTGGTCCACGGCCGTGGAGGTGAACCCGGACGGGACCGCGAAATACGTTCCCAATGGCCTGCGCGTCATCGAGGCGCTGCTGGCGCGCCGTTTCGGCGAGGAAAACGTCGCCGTCTGTTATCCGGATCAGCTCCCTCTTTTCGTCGGCGAAGATACGCGCGTCATCGGCGTGCACGCGCATAATCCGCTCGGCATTACGTTTGCCACCGATGTCTATGCCGGCTTTTACGGACGCGATTGCGAGCCGATCAACGCCGCCGAATTCCGCCGCCTGATCCATCATCCGGTCATCGATCAGCACCGGCATCATCTGAAACTCATCGTCGGCGGCCCTGGCGCGTGGCAGATCGCGCACAAGGGGCTTCAGGCGGAGTGGAAGATCGACACGATCGTGGACGGCGAGGCGGAAGAGGTCGCCGTGGACCTGTTCGAACGCGCCATCCGCGGCGAGCCGTTGCCCGCGCGCATTGAGTGCAAGTCGCCGAAGCTGGAGTCGATCCCTGCGGGCATCAACCGGTCAACCTTCGGCGTCGTCGAGATCACGCGCGGCTGCGGGCGCGGCTGCCAGTTCTGCTCCGTGGCGTTGCGCGCCGGCAAGAGCATCCCGCTCGAACACATCCTTGAAAACGTCCGCCGCGCCGTCGCGCAGGGCGCGGACACGATCACGCTCTGCACCGAGGATCTCTTCCTCTACGAGCAGGGCAAGCGCTTCACGACGAACCTGCCCGCGCTCAAGCGCCTCTTCGAGAGCGTGGCTGCCGTGCCCGGCGTCAAGCACATCATGATGACGCACGGCACCATGGCGCCGGTGGTGGTGCAGCCGGAAATCGTCGAGGAGCTGCATCTCGCCGTCGACAAGAGCGTCAACCAGCATCCCGCGTCCACGCATCCCGAGCATCGCTACGCGATGATGTTCGTCGGGCTGGAGACCGGCTCGGTGCGCCTCTTCAAGCAGTTCATGAAGGGCAAGAGCTACCCGTTCCGCCCCGAGCAGTGGCCCGACGTGGTGCTGAAGGGCATGGAGATCATGAACCGCGCCAACTGGTTCCCGATGTGCACGTTCATCATCGGGCTGCCGGGCGAAACGCGGGAAGACACCAAGCAGTCGCTCGATCTGCTCTTCGCGCTGAAGGACGCCAAATGGTGCGTCATCCCGACGCTGTTCGTGCCGCTCGAGGACACGAAGCTGGCCACGAAAGACGGCGCGAAGATCGCCCGCCTGACCGACCTTCAGTGGGAATTCTTCTTCACCTGCTGGCGGTATAACATCGATTTCTTCCGCCGCCAGCGCAGCGTTCATTGGAAATTCAACATCGGAATTCCCATTTATTACTACCTGCTGGGCCGGAAATTGTTCGGGCCCGCAATGAAATGGCCGCTGTTCCGGCTGGCGCATTTCCCGGAGTGGATCCTGCGGCGAAAGTTGTACCTCGACTTTTCGAACGGCGCGAAACCCGTGTATACGACGCCTGCGGAAGTGCCCATCCCGGAAGAGCGGCGGCGCCCGGAGCTTCCCGTGCTCTCCTGAGCCGGTCTGTTAGCAGCAGCGCGGCCGCTGGTACTTCATCCGCAGCCGTTCTTCGCTGAAGCGGCGCCACTCTTGCCCGGAAGGAGCGCGCCCGTGCAGGCGCAGGTGCCGCTCGTAGGCGCGCTCGTCGGCCAGCTCGCGCAGGATCTCCGCCAGCGTGCCCCAGAACGTCCGCAGTACCTGCTTCATCCGAGTTCCTCCGCCTCCAGCCGCGACGGCACAAACGGCGCTTCGAAGCTCCGCGCCTCGCGGGTGCCCCGCAACAGTCCCGCCCACACCCGGATCGAGTCGATCAGGATGGCGGCGACGAGAACCAGGAAGATGCCGCAGACGACGGCGTCCAGCCGGTTGTTGAAGATGAGCTGCCTCGTCTGCGCCGTCTGCGGCCCGGCCTCCAGCAGCCGCGCCTGCGCGAGGAACCCCACGCGGGGCGCGCTGCTGAAGATCTTCTGCCATGCTCCGGCGAAAGTCACCGTCACCAGCCAGGCGAGCGGCACGATGGTGATCCACATGTGCTTCGCCCCGTGCATCTTGATGAGGATCGTCGTCGCCACGCACAGCGCCACTGCGGCCAGAAGCTGGTTGGCGATGCCGAACAGCGGCCACAGCGAGTTGATGCCTCCAAGCGGGTCCAGCACCCCCTGCACGAGAAAGTAGCCCCACGCGGCCACGATGAGCGCGCTGGTCAGCAGCACCGAGGGCATCCAGCTCGTCCGCCCCAGTGGCTTCCACAGATGCCCGAGGAAGTCCTGGAGCATGAAGCGCCCCACGCGCGTGCCGGCGTCGATCACTGTGAGGATGAAGAGCGCCTCGAACATGATGGCGAAGTGGTACCAGAAGCGCAGCACCGCTTCGTTGCCGGCAATACGCGAGAAGATATGCGCCATGCCGAGCGCGAGCGAAGGCGCCCCGCCGGTGCGGTAGAACAGCGTCTCCTCGCCGACGTGTTTCGCCAGCTCCTGCATCTGCTGCGGGGTCACGGGGTAGCCCCAGCCGCTGATTGTGGCCGCCGCCGCCTCCGGCGTCGCGCCCACGATGCCCGCCGGTGAGTTCACCGCAAAGAACACGCCCGGCTCGAGCGCGCACGCCGCCACCATCGCCATCATCGCCACGAAGCTTTCCAGCAGCATCGATCCGTAGCCGACCGGGCGGATGTGGCTCTCGCGCGCAATCAGCTTCGGCGTCGTGCCGGAACTGATCAGCGAATGGAAGCCGCTGATGGCGCCGCAGGCGATGGTAATGAAGCAGAAGGGGAAGATCCGGCCCGCGAAAATCGGCCCGTTGCCATCGGTGAACTGCGTCAGGGCAGGCATCTGGAGATCCGGGCGCACGATCAGCACGCCAAGGCCCAGCAGCAGCACCACGCCCAGCTTGACGAACGTGCTGAGGTAGTCGCGCGGCGCCAGCAGCAGCCACACCGGCAATGCCGAGGCGGCGTAGCCATAAAGGATCAGCGCCACGGCGAGTGCCAGCCCGCCCAGGGTGAACCACGGGCCGAACACCGGATGGTGCGCCACCCACTCGCCCGCGAAGATCGATGCCACGACAAGCAGGAATCCGATCACCGACACTTCCAGCACCCGCCCGGGCCGCCAGTAGCGGAGGTAAAGCCCCATGAAGACGGCGATCGGCATCGTCGCCGCAATCGTGAAAGTGCCCCACGGGCTGCCCTTCAGCGCATTGACCACCACCAGGCCGATCACCGCCAGCAGGATGATCATGATCAGCAGCACCGTCAGCAGCGCGATGCCTCCGCCAACGCGGCCGATCTCCTCGCGGGCCATCTGCCCGAGCGACTTGCCGTCGCGCCGCACGCTGGCGAACAGGATCACGAAATCCTGCACCGCTCCGCCGAGCACGACGCCAAGGATGATCCACAGCGTGCCCGGCAGGTAGCCGAACTGTGCCGCCAGCGTGGGTCCCACCAGCGGCCCCGGGCCGGCGATTGCCGCGAAGTGGTGGCCGAAGACGATCCACTTGTTGGTCGGCTCGAAGTCATGGCCGTTGCGGAGCCGCTCGGCAGGCGTCGCCCGGCGGTCGTCAAGCGCCATGACCTTCGCCGCGATGAATGCCGAGTAGAAGCGGTATGCGGCCAGATAGGTGCAGACGGCGGCCGTTACCAGCCAAGCGCTGTTGACTGCCTCGCCGCGCCGGAGCGCGACCCCGGCGAGCGCAAACGCGCCGGCGGCAGCCACCAGCACCCATGCCGTGGTGCGCAACAGTTTCCCCATTGCCAAGATTTTAGCGGCTGGCCATTCGCTGCTGGCGCGCATCAGCACTCTCCACCCCGTCTTCACCGGCAGGCCCGTCTTCGGTTCGTTTTGCAATTCCGCCGCCGGGTGCGCCTGTCCCTATCATGGAGAAAGAGTGCTGTTGCGGGTCTTTTCTGCTCTGCTCCTCCTGCTGACTGTGCTGCTGGCTCCAGCCTGCCGCAGCCGGCAGGAACGGCACGCGGCGGACCGCAGGGCCGTGCCTTCGGAGGCGGACGACGTGGCCCGGTTCCTAGCCGGCCTGCCCGGGCGCGGCGTCAGTCCCTTCAAGCCGCTCGAGTCAGACCCGGCGTGGAAGGCGCACGCAGGCCGCCTGAACGGGATGTTCCGGGATTACGAGGAACGGCGCCTGCCCGCGATGCGGGAGTTTGCCCGGGAGGAGCTCAGCCGCCGCGAGGATCTGCAATGCCCCGTGTTCTATCCTTTCTCCGGCGCTGACGCCCTGACGATGCTCGCCTTCTTTCCCGGGAGAAGGATGTACGTCATGGCCGCGCTGGAGCCGCCCGGCCGCGTGCCGGGCGCCGCGGATCTGCCGCCCGAGAAGCTGGAGCCGAGGCTTCTCCCTCTGGCTGACACGCTGGCTTCGCTGCTCAGGAAGAGCTTCTTCGTAACCCGCGAGATGGACCGTCAGTTACGCGGCCAGATCACGGATGGAGTGGCTGAGCCGCTGCTGATCCAGCTTGCCCGCGCGGGCTATGGCATCACCGGACACGAGTACGTCCAACTGGACGCGCAGGGGCGGGTGGTGCGCCGGCCCGAAGACGTCCGCCGCGCGGAGTTCGGCCACAACCGCGGCCTGCGCCTCGAGCTCATCGATCCGGACGGGCGCCGCCCGGCAACGCTCGTTTACATCTCGCTGAACCTCGACGACGCCCATCTGCGCTCGAACACGCCATTCGTTCGATTCGTCAACGGGCTGGGCGCGCCCTGCACGATGCTGAAAGCCACGTCCTACATGCTGCACGACCGCAGCTTCACGCGGATCCGCACGCTGATTCTCGAGCGCTCCGCGCTGATCCTTCAGGATGACAGCGGCATTCCGTGGCGCTTTCTCGCGTCTGGCGGCTGGGACGTGCAGCTTTACGGCGAATACGAGAAGCCCTACGGGAAGTCGTTCCAGTTCCGCGCGCAGCCGGATCTGCGCGCCGCCTATGACGATCCTCGCCGCCGCGTGAAGCCGCTGAAATTCCGCATCGGATATGGCGCGGGCCGGGTCGCTTCGAACCTCCAGGTGGCCAGGCGGACGCGCGCCGGCAGATAGTTCAGCGGCGCACCAGCCGGATGTTGCCGTTGGACGTCGTCAAGTCCAGCCTTTCGCCGCCGCCGCCCAGACGTCCTTCCAGGCGGTGCCTGCCCCATTCGCGCGAGGCCACTTCGAAATCGCTGGTGATGCGCCCGTTGCTGGTCACCGCGCGGACGTCGGCGTTCACCCCATCGGGCAGCACGAGCGTGATGGAGGCATTCGACGTAACCACGCGCAGCGGGTTCTGCCCCCACCGTTCGAACTTCACCGTGACAGATCCGTTCGAGCTGCGGAAAGCCAGCGGCGCGCCCTGTTCCGGTTCGCGGATCTCGGCATCGATCGAACCGTTCGACGTCTCGACATCCGCTTTGCCCTTCAGTGCGCTCACACGGATCCGCCCGTTGCTGGTCCGCGCGAGGAAAGAGCCTTCCACGCGGTCCAGCTCGACGGCTCCGTTCGACGTGCGCAGCGTCCAGTCCCCGCGCACGTCCCATGCACGGAGGCTGCCGTTCGAGGTCGTCGCCCTGCCGCTGCCCTCGAGCGACTCCAGCGACACCGAGCCGTTCGAGGTGCGGGCGTCCTCAAGGATCACTCTGCGCGGCAGACGCACGGTCAGGCTCGCGCCGCAGTTGCAGCCCGGGCCAGGCTGGCGCACGCGCACGCGCAGCGAGCCGGCATCAGCCGTTACGTCGACATCCATCTGCGAAAGCGTCTCTTCCCGCGCGGCGTATTTCAGCACCTCGATCGACGCCTCTTCCCGGTCCCAGCCGAAGAGTTCGATCTTCCCGTTGAAGGTTTCCAGCGTCACACGCCCGCCGCTGGCCAGCTTCTCCTTCGCCGACCAGGGCTCCTTGTACCTCTGCATCTGGCCCCATTCAGAAGGATCCATCCAGTCGCAGCCTGCAAGAGCCGAGAGGGCCGCTGCCGCCGCCAGCGTGGTCAAAACTCGCATGCGCTTCTCCTCACCTAGCCCATTACGGATGGGGAAGGACGAAAGTTCCCTCATGCTAGCCTTACTCATATGAGGAAGCTGATGGCCCTGAACCGGGGCGAGATCGCGATCCGCATCTTTCGCGCTGCCAACGAACTGGGCTTGCAGACCGTGGCCATCTACAGCCAGGAGGACCGGCTGAGCCTGCACCGGTTCAAGGCGGACGAGGCGTATCTGGTGGGCCAGGGGCTGGGCCCCGTGCAGGCATATCTCGACATCCATGGCATCGTCGCGCTGGCGAAGGAGAAGGGAGTCGATGCCATTCATCCTGGCTACGGATTCCTCAGCGAAAACCCGCGGCTGGCGCGCGCCTGCCAGGAGGCGGGCATCACCTTCGTGGGGCCCAGCCCGGAGCTGCTCGAGCAGTTGGGGGACAAGACCGCGGCGCGGCGGCTGGCGCGGCGCGCCGGCGTGCCGACGCTCGATGGCAGCGATCATCCGGTGCGCACGCTGGCGCAGGCGCGCAAGGCCGCCGAATCCACCGGCTACCCGCTGATCCTCAAGGCCGCTCACGGCGGCGGCGGACGCGGCATGCGCATCGTCCACCGCAGCGAGGATCTGGAGGCGCGGTTTCACGAAGCCAGCCAGGAGGCGCTGGCCGCCTTCGGCAACGGCGAACTGCTGGTGGAACGCTACATCCGCCACGCCAAGCACATCGAAGTGCAGGTGCTGGGCGACACGCATGGCAATCTGGTGCATCTCTGGGAGCGCGACTGCTCGGTGCAGCGGCGCCACCAGAAGATCGTCGAAGTGGCGCCAGCCTTCAGCCTGGACCTGAAGCTGCGCGAGGCGCTGTGCGAGGCCGCCCTGCGGCTGTGCCGCACCGCCGGATATTTCTCGGCGGGCACAGTGGAGTTTCTTGTCGACACCGACACGGGCGACTGGTTCTTCATCGAGGTCAACCCGCGCATCCAGGTCGAGCATACGGTCACCGAAGTGGTCACGGGCATCGACATCGTGCGGGCGCAGATCCAGGTGGCGCAGGGCCTGGCTCTCCACAGTCCGGAGATGGCCATTCCGCCTCAGGAGGAGATCCGCGTCTTCGGCGCGGCGCTGCAATGCCGGATCACCACCGAAGACCCCTCGAAGAACTTCGTGCCCGACTACGGCCGCATCACCACCTACCGATCACCGGCTGGCTTCGGCATCCGGCTCGACGGCGCATCGGCCTATGGCGGCGCGGTGATTACGCCGTACTACGACTCGCTCCTTGTCAAGATCACCGCATGGGGCAATGACTTCCGCGTCGCCTGCCAGCGCATGGACCGCGCGCTGCGCGAATTCCGCATCCGCGGCGTCAAGACGAACATTCCATTTCTCGAAAATGTCGTCAACCATCCCGACTTCCAGGCAGGCAAAGCGACGACGACTTTCCTCGAAACCCATCCGGAGCTGTTCCGCTTCCGTCCGCGCCAGGACCGCGCCACGCGGCTCCTGTCCTATCTGGCCGAGGTGGCCGTCAACGGAAATCCGGAGATGGCCCGCCGCCGCCCGCCGGAAGTCCTCCGCCAGCCCCCTGTGCCGCCTCACAATCCCGCGCCGGCTCCGCCGGGCACCAGACAACTGCTCCAGCAGCTCGGCCCGGAGGGCTTCGCAAAATGGGTTCTCCAGCAGAAGCGGCTGCTGCTGACCGACACGACGATGCGCGACGCGCACCAGTCTCTGATGGCGACGCGCATGCGCACCTACGACATGCTTCAGATCGCCAACTTCTATGCGCACTCCCTCAGCGGGCTGTTCTCGCTGGAGATGTGGGGCGGCGCCACTTTCGACGTCGCCATGCGCTTCCTGCTGGAAGATCCTTGGGTGCGGCTTCAGAAGCTGAGGAAAGAGATCCCCAATATCTGTTTCCAGATGCTGCTGCGCGCTTCCAACGCCGTCGGCTACACGGCCTATCCGGACAATGCGGTGCGGCGCTTCGTGGAGGTGGCGGCGCAGGAAGGCATCGACATCTTCCGCATCTTCGACTCGCTCAACTGGCTGCCCAATATGAAGGTGGCGATGGAAGCGGTGCGGCGCACGAACGCCGTCTGCGAGGCGGCCTTCTGCTACACGGGCGACATCCTCGACCCGAAGCGGGACAAGTATCCGTTGCAATATTACGTCCGGCTGGCGAAAGAGCTGGAGAAGATGGGCGCCCACATCCTCGCCATCAAGGACATGGCAGGCCTGGTGAAGCCGTATGCCGCCTACCGGCTGGTCAAGGCGCTCAAGGACGAGATCTCCATCCCGATCCACTTCCACACGCACGACACTTCGGGCGTGAACGCAGCATCGATCCTGAAGGCGGTGGAAGCGGGCGTCGACATTGCCGACGCAGCCATCTCTTCGATGAGCGGGTCGACCTCGCAGCCGAACCTGAACTCGATCGTCGCCGCGCTTCAGCACGACCCGAAGCGCGCCACCGGGCTGGACTTCGAGGCCCTGAACGCCTGCTCGGACTACTGGGAGACAGTGCGCGCCAACTACGCGCCCTTCGACACGGCGCCGCGCTCGGGCACGGCGGACGTCTACATCCACGAGATGCCGGGCGGGCAATACACGAACCTGCGCGAGCAGGCCGAAAGCCTCGGGCTCGGCCACCGCTGGCCGGAGATCGCCCGCATGTACGCGGAGGTGAACCGCGCCTTCGGCGATATCGTCAAGGTCACGCCGTCGTCGAAGGTGGTCGGCGACATGGCGCTGTTTCTCATCCAGCACGGCATGACCGTGCACGAGTTTGAGAACCTCGGCCCCAACCACTCGCTGAACATCCCCAACTCGGTGGTGGAGATGTTCGA
Source organism: Bryobacteraceae bacterium (assembly GCA_025056865.1). Taxonomy (GTDB): domain Bacteria; phylum Acidobacteriota; class Terriglobia; order Bryobacterales; family Bryobacteraceae; genus JANWVO01. The sequence continues at coordinate 56,052 of JANWVO010000054.1, read as the reverse complement.
GGGGGCCCTCGGCGAACCCGAAGGCGGCTGGCCGCCGAAGATCGCTTCCGTGATCCTCAAGGGCCGCAAGCCGAAGCGGGGCCGGCCGGGAGCCAAGCTCGCGCCCATCGACTGGGAAGAAACGCGCACGCTCATCGAAAAGAAGACGGGACACAAGCCCAGCGAGACCGACGTGCTGAGCTATGTGATGTACCCGGACGTCTACCTGAAGTTCGACAAGGCGCGCGCCACATACGGCGACCTCACCGTGCTGCCCTCGCCTGCTTTCTTCTACGGCCTGAAAGCCGGCGAAGAGATCACCGTGGACATCGAGCCGGGCAAGACGCTGATCATCAAGTACACCGCCACCGGCGACGCGCACCCGGACGGCACGCGCACCGTGTTCTTCGAGCTCAACGGGCAGCCGCGCGAGATCACCGTGCGGGACCGCTCCATCAAGGCGGAGGTGCGCACGCAGCCCAAGGCCGATCCGACGAAGGAGGGCCATGTGGCCGCGCCCATCCCCGGCGCGGTCACATCCATCGCCGTCGAGCTGAACCAGACGGTGAAGCAGGGCGACAAGCTGCTGGTGCTCGAGGCGATGAAGATGCAGACCACCGTCTACGCCCCCATCAGCGGCAAGGTGACCGAGCGCCACGTCAGCGTGGGCCAGACCGTCGAGCCGAAAGACCTGCTGCTGGTGATCACTCCTGTATCCTGATAGGCGCCATGCGCGCCACCAGAAGGCTCTTCCTCGGCGCGGCCGCCGCCGGGCTGGCGGCAGCCCGCAGCCGCACTGCTCCGGGCGACCGCATCCGCGTGGGCTTCATCGGCTGCGGCGGGATGGGCACGGCCAGGATCCGCCATTTCCTCGAGCATCCGGACGTGGAGGCGGCCGCCGTCTGCGACGTGGACCGCAACCATCTGGAGCGGGCGGCTGCCCTTGTCGAAAAGGAACGCGGCGCGAGGCCCGCGGCTTATGGCGATTTCCGCCGCCTGCTGGAACGCAGGGACATCGACGCGGTGATGATCGCCACGCCCGACCACTGGCATGCGCTTCCCGCCATCCTGGCATGCGAGGCGGGCAAGGACGTTTTCGTCGAAAAGCCCTTCTCGTACTCGGTGGGCGAAGGGCGGCGGATGGTGGAGGCAGCGCGCCGGCATGCGCGGGTCACGCAGATGGGCAACCATATCCACAACGACCTGCCCAATTACCGCCGCGTCGTGGAGCTGGTCCGCTCCGGCAGGCTGGGGAGGATCGTGCGCGTCCACTGCGGCATGGTTTCCAACGAGAAGTCCATCGGCTCGCCGCCGGACGGTCCGCCTCCCCCAGAGCTCGATTACGATTTGTGGCTTGGTCCCGCACCGAAGCGGCCCTACAATCCCAACCGTTCGCATGGAAAATTCCGGTATTTCTGGGACTATTCCGGCGGTGTCTTTTCTGATTTCTGGTGCCATTTCGCCGACGTGGCCTACTGGGCGCTGGACCTGAAGGCTCCGAAGGCCGTCAGCGCCGCCGGCGGGCGCTGGCTGTGCGAGGACAATGCCGAGACGCCGGACGTCTTCGAAGCGGTGCTGGAGTTTCCTGGACCGGTGCTGCTCACCTGGACGCAGCATCCGCGAGGGCGGCCCGGCTACGAACACATGGGGAGCTGCGTCATCTTCGAGGGCACGGAGGCGACGCTCGTCACCAACTACTCGAAGCACGAGGTATGGGTGAAAGGCAAGCCGGCGCCCGACTTTCCCCGCCCCGAGCCGTCGATCCCCGACTCGCCCGGCCACATCCGCGAGTTCCTCGATGCCGTCAAGTCCCGCAACACAGCCACGACCTGCAATTTCGAATACTCGCACCGCCTGAACAAGGGCGCGCTGCTGGCCAACCTCGCCTTCCGGCTGGGGGCGCGGCTCGAATGGGACGACGCCCGCGAGCGCGTCACCAATCACGGCGAGGCGAACCGGTTTCTCACCCGGCGCTACCGCAAACCCTGGAAGCTCGCCTGACCGCGGTCCCATTCAAACTTCACTCCTGCCGTCCGATATGGGCAGGGGAGGACAGCATGGCATTCGTCGACTGGAAGCCCGAATACAACGTCGGGCACGCGGAAATTGACGAGCAGCACAAGCGCCTGGTCGGATTGATCAATCAGTTGCATGATGCGATGAAGGCAGGCGGCCGTCATGAGGATCTGATGCGGATCATGAACGAGCTGGTGAACTACACGCGGTACCACTTCACGCATGAGGAGAATCTGATGCGGCAGGCGGGCTACCCGGATCTGGCTTCGCACCAGCGAGCGCACCGGGCGATGGTGGAGCAGGTGGAAAAGCTGAAGCAGGAGGCGGGCTCGAGCCGCGCGGGCTTCTCCATCAAGCTGATGGGTTTCCTGAAGAACTGGCTCACTGATCACATCCTCGGCAGCGACATGAAGTACGCCCCGGCGCTGAAGACTTCGAAGATGTAGGCTTGGCTGCGGCGCGGCGGCGGTGGTAGACAGGATTCATGCTGAAAACCATCGCTCCGCTGATTCTGCTGCCGCTGTTGGCGCCGGCGCAGGAACAGCCCGGGCTCGACCCGGGCATGAAGACGATCGTGCAGGTGGCGATCGTCACTCGCGATATTGAAGCGTCCGCCAAACGCTGGGCCGCCGTGCTGGGCATGCCTGTGCCATCAGTCACCACCACGCGGCCGGGTCAGGAGGTGAAAGTCGTCTACAAAGGCCGGCCCTCGTCCGGGCGTGCGAAGCTGGCCTTCTTCCGGCTGGGGCAGGTAGTGCTGGAACTCATTGAGCCGGTGGGCGGCGACACGTCCTGGAAGCAGTTCCTGGATGAGCACGGCGAAGGCGTCCAGCACCTGGGCTTCCAGGTGGAGAATCTGGATGAAGCCATCGCCCGAGCCGCCCGCATGGGCATGCCGGTGCTGCACCGCGGCCGTTACGACCGCGACAATGGCGACTATGTCTACATCGAGAGCGAGAAGCAGCTCGGCGTGACCGTCGAGTTCCTGCATTCGGACCGCAAATAGCTGCTCCGCCCGCGCTGCGCATGGAGCCGCCTGCCCTAGCTGATGAAACAATTGGTATTGAGGGGCTCCGCCCGTGCTGCGCACGGAGCCGCCGCTACACGGAAGCAGAACGGCGGGCAGCGCGGGCGGAAGCGCTCCCAGAAGGCGCGCGTCGCCGGCGCGCCAGAGTCCCATCAGCCAGCAATGCAACAGCGCGGACCGCATCCCCGCAGACGTCGGCTGCCGCCGCGGCGCGGCTGTGGCGGGGTCAGTTCGCGTAAGGGTGCATCACCATCGTCAGGAAAGCGATGAGCACCTCGCCCTCATTGAACGCGCAGTGGCCGAAGCGCAGCACCGGGTAGCGCACCAGCAGCGTTGATTTGCCCGCCTGCGCCGCCTTCTGCGCATACAGCGACTCCTGCCATGCGGGCACCACCGGATCCCACACCGTGTGAAGCGTGACCAACGGCCGCTTCAGATTGCCCGTCGTCTGGTAGGCCTTCAGCGCATTCAGAGCGGCGGCATCCGCCGTGAAGCGCGTCACGCGGAGGTTGAGCAGGAAGTCATTCAGCGAACCCGAGTACCATCGGGACCGGTTCTCGTAAGGATTCCCGCCCAGCTTTGCCATCGCGTCGTTGGTGGCGAACACGTTGTACCAGAGTGCGGAGAGAATGGCCTCGCCCGCGTTGGCCGGATTCAATCCCACGGAGATGTTGCCCGTGGACAGGAGCTGAGCCGACTTCAGCGGGCTGGCCTGGAGCGCTCCCGCCGTGGCGGGCGCGTAAGTGCTCTCCCAGCCCAGCATCAGGGCGGGAGGAATGGCGATGTTGCTCTGGGTCCACCGGTCGCCCAGCACGCCTGGGAAAAAGTAGTCGAACAGAGCCCTTGCATCGCCGAAGTAGTCGATCTGCCTGCGGAAATCCCCGATGGGAGCGCAGGCGGCGAGGCCGCCATTCAGCTTCTCCGGATACTGCTCCAGCGCCTTGGCGGCAACCAGGCCGCCTTCGGAAACGCCGCTGACAAAGACACGCCGGGGTGATTTCGAGAATGCGGCCTCGAAGAGGCCTGGCAGCGCCATGGTGTCTTCCACGCCTTTGAGCACGGCCAGGCCATCCTCCGAGAAGCTGGATGCTGCAAAGCCGAAGCCGTATTGCGTGATCAGTTCCGGCAGGGACGGTCCGCCGGGGAGCTTCAGTTGGGCCTGCCATGCGTTCTGCGGAGCTCCCACGGGGATGTAGCCGTGGGCGAACAGGATGAGGCCGCCATTCCACCGCGCCGGGTCGTCCGGCATGCAGACGACGTAACGCGCGCCGCCCGCAGTCGTGTTCCACAGGCAATTCGCGGCCTGCCCGGTGGAGGACACGAGTGCCGTTGCGATCCCGAGGATCGCAAAACGAACCCAAAGTTTGCGCATGATTCCTCCTTTGTTGCGGAGCGCCTGGGGCGCGCTCGCGTTCCCCGAGTGTAGGCTGACGCAGGGCGGACCGAAAGCTGTTCTGGTAGGGGTACTACTGGAACCGGGCCCCGCTCAGGTCCGGTAGCTGGCATTGATATCGATGTAGCCGTGGGTGAGGTCGCAGGTCCAGAAGACGGCGCTTCCCGTTCCCCCGCCGCGGACGACGAAATGGATCTCGACCTCATTGCGGTCCAGGGCCTGTTTCAGCCCGCTCTCGTCGAAGGGCGCGGCCAGGCCGTTGCGGCACACACGGACGCCCTGAAGGAAGATATCGACGTGCGACGGGTCAAAGGAGACGCCCGAATATCCTGCGGCGGCAAGAATGCGGCCCCAGTTGGGGTCGCTGCCGGCGATGGCGGTCTTGACCAGCGGCGAGTTGGCGATGCAGCGGGCGATCTGCGCTGCGGCGCGTTCGCTTGCAGCGCCGTCCACGCGGATCTCGACGAATTTCTTCGCGCCTTCCCCGTCGCGGGCAATCTGTTTCGCCAGCGACTGGCAGACCTCATCGAGCGCCTTCTGGAAAGCCTCGCGCGATACGCGCTTCCCACTGGCGCCGTTGGCCATGACGAGCAGCATGTCGTTGGTGGACATGTCGCCGTCGACGCTGAGGCGGTTGTAGCTGCGCTCGACGGCGGCCCGCAGATGGGCGCGGAGCTGCCGCGCGGGGACTGCCGCATCCGTGACGACGAAGCCGAGCGTCGTGGCCATGTTGGGATGGATCATACCGGAGCCTTTGGTCATGCCCGCAAGGCGCACGCCGCCCACTTCGGCAAACGCTGTCTTGCGCACCAGATCCGTCGTCAGGATGGCATCCGCGGCGTCCAGGAAACGGTCCGGGGCAAGGCCGGCTGCAAGTTCCGGCAGGGCGTTTACGATAAGGCGCGCGTCGAGCTCCACGCCGATGACGCCGGTGGACGCAGGCAGAACTTCCGCGGGACGGCAGCCGAGCCGGCGCGCCGCGGCCTTCGTGGTCTGAAGGGCCACACGCTCGCCGGTCCGCGTGGCGCAATTGGCGTTGCCTGCGTTGACGAGCGCGGCCCGGGCCACGCCGCCTGTTTCTTCCAGATGCCGCCTGGCCACCACAACCGGCGCGGCCTGCACGCGGTTCGTCGTGAAGACGGCGGCCGCCTGCGCGGGCCCGTCGGAAACAATCAGCGCCAGATCCGGCTTCCGCACCTTGCGGATTCCCGCATAAACGGCGGAATAACGGAAACCCAGAGGCAGATTCACGGCTGATTTTCTCCCAGAATTTCGGTTTCGCTGATGCGGTGTCCGTTCAGAAATGCAGCGGCATCCATCCGCCGCTTGCCTTCGGGCTGCAACTCGAGCACCTCAAGCACGGTGCCATCGCCGCAGGCCACATAAAGCCGGCGGGCGTGAGAAAACATGCGGCCTGGCACGGCAGGGGATTCCACTTCCGCAGGCCGGCAACGCCACAGGTACAGGCGCTGGCCGCGCCACCAGGTCCAGGCGCCCGGCCACGGCTGAAAGCCGCGCGCGCGATTGGCGATCTTCGCTGCGGGCCAGCGGAAATCCACCAGCCCGTCTTCTTTCCTGAGAATGGGCGCAAGCGTCGCCTGCGCGTGATCCTGCGGCACGGGCTTCAGCGCGCCGCTCGCAAGGCCTTCCAGCGCGCGCACCAGCAGCCGCGCGCCCATAGGGGCCAGCCGCGCGGCCAGTTCGGGCGCGGTCTCCTCGGGACCGATCTCCGTGGCTTCCTGCAAGACGATGTCGCCGGTATCGAGTCCCGCATCGATGCGCATGATGGTGATGCCGGTGACCTTCTCCCCGTTGGCGATGGCCCACTGGATGGGCGCCGCGCCGCGGTATTTCGGCAGCAGCGACGCATGGACATTAAGGATGCCGAGGGGAGGGATGTCAATGATGTCCTGCGGAATGATCTGCCCGTAGCCGACCACGGCCATCGCATCCGGGCGGAGCGCCGCCAGTTCCCCGGTGCAATGGCGGATTCGCTCCGGCTGCCGCACCTCCAGCCCGAGGCGCAACGCGGCTTCTTTCACCGGCGGCGGCTTCAGCTCCTGCTTCCTCCCGGCGGGACGGTCCGGCTGCGTATAAACGGCAGCCACTTCATGCCCCGCGCCGACGAGCGCTTCCAGCGAGGGCACGGCGAATTCGGGCGTCCCCAGAAAGACGAGCTTCACCCTTCCAGAATAGCGGCGCTCCTGCTAGTCCGCGGCTGGGGCAGCCGCGCGCGGCGCGGACGACGCGCGCTTCGTGGCGCCGCGCTCCAGCTCGCGCAGCGAGATCTGGCCTTTGCGGATTTCGTCAAGCGCTACGGTGAGCACGCGCAGCGCTTCGCCGGGCGCGTGGAAGCCGGTGGAGTTCTCCGCTTCCACATAGTCGATGAAGAACTGCGCCTTGCGCTGCGCCTCCCATGCGGGCTTGAGCTGCGCGTCGGACGCGCCGGCCCGGCGCGCGCGCTCCGCCTCGTCGATGAGGTCCATCAGCGCATCCATCGCGATGTTGCGCGCTCCCACGAAGCGTTCCTGGATCTGCTCGACGCGCGCCTTGATCTCCTCTTCCGGGAAGCGGTGGCAGCCCTGGCAGGCGCGGTTGATGTTGAGCAGCGGGCTGCGGACATGGTGGTCGCTGATCTTCATGCCGCCCTCGCGCTTGTAGGGCATGTGGCAATCGGCGCAGGCGACGCCGGAGCGCGCATGGATGCCCTGGCTCCACATTTCAAATTCCGGGTGCTGCGCCTTGAGCGCCGGCGCTCCGGTGAGCGCGTGCGACCAGTCCTTGTGGCCGGTCTCCTGGTAGTAGGCGTAGGCATCGTCCACCTTCAGCCCCTTGTGCCAGGGAAAGACCAGCCGCTTCTTTTCTCCCTGGAAGTAATATTCGACATGGCACTGGCCGCAGACGAACGAGCGCATCTCCTGCGCCGTGGCCATTGTGTTCGGATCGTAATTCTGGATGCCCTGCGAAGCCTTCCAGGCGCGGATTCCTTCGAGAAAGGCCGGCCGGGTGATGCGCAACGCCATCGTCTTCGGATCATGGCAGTCGATGCACGAGACCGGGTGCTTGACGTGCTGCGTGGCCTCGGCGTAAGGAATGGCGTTCATCTTCTCAAAGCCGGCGAAGATGTCCCCGTTGCCGAGCGTCTTCATGAAGACGTAAGTGGAAGCATGGCAGTTGAGGCAGGCGCCGGGCTGCTTAAAGTCGCGCACGCGTTTCGTGTAGCTCTGGTCGATCAGCATGTAGGCGTGGCCGCGCTCTTCGCGGAAATCGGCGGCGAAAGGATGGCCGGCCCACATCTTCTTCAGACGCGGGTCCTCCTCGATCTTCTCCTGGGAAACGCGGTCGCGCGGATCGGCCTGCGTCGGGTTCCGGGGCAGCGCCTCGGAGCCCCCGTAACGGGTCCGCACCATGTCCACGGTGCGTCGGTAGGCGTCGTATTGCAGCGGGAAGTTCTTCCCCCAGACGGCGGGGTCGTCCGTGTCGTCGGTGATTTCGACGACGCGGAACCAGGTCTGGCGCGCCTCCTGCTTGTGCTCGAAGATGTTGATCAGGAGCGCGGTGATGGCGACCGTCAGCACGGCGGTGACGCCAATGGCGGCGTAAATCCTTCGATCCAGATTCATGGTGTCTCAGTCCTCATTCGATCCGGTCAGTGAGCATGGCCGGCGTTGCGGTGGCAGGTTACGCAAGTGATGTCCTGCCGTCCATGACGGGCCATGCGCATGGCTGACGTGATTTCCTCGTGGCACTTGAGGCAGGCCTCATCCGTGACGCGCGCATTGCGTCCGGTGATGCGGATTTCGTCCGGGAAATTGCCGAGCGTGAATGCGAGCGAATGGTGGAAGCCGTTCAATGCCTTCGTGAAGTACTTCGGGACGAAACCGGGCGGCGTGTGGCAGTCGTTGCAGACGGCCGCAGAGCGGTGGCTGGAACGCAGCCAGCCTTCGTACTGGCCGCGCATGACATGGCAATTGACACACGCTTCCGGGTCGTCCGTCAGGTAGGAGTGCCCGCGCGCGTAACCGAACGTGAAGACGGCCAGCCCCAGCAGCACGCCCACCGGAGCGGCAATGGCATACAGCGCCACGGAACCCTTCTCTTTCATTCACGGAAAGCCTAACATGGACGCCGGCGAAATCAATGTGATTCGAGTCACAGTGGAAGGCAAAGAGACCTTTTACTCTGGCATTTCATGATGTTTCGCATTCTTCTTCCTACCCTCGCCGCCGCCGCGACCGTCCTCGCGCAGACGGCAGCCCCTTCCGGCAGCCCGGTGCGGATCACCGGGGGTTTCCGCACCCGCGCGGAGATCTGGGACTGGTTCGAGGGCTCCGGCGACCACCGCTACGCCTTCAGCGGCAACATCCTTCGGGTGAGCCTGGCGCAGGCGCGCGGAGATTTCGACTGGCAACTGGAGCTGGCGGCGCCCTTCCTTCTCGGGCTGCCGGAGCGCGCCATCGCCGCTGCGCCGCAGGGGCAGCTCGGCCTGGGCGCCACCTACTTCGCAGCCAATGGCGGGAGCCGGAACCCGGCCATGATCTTTCCCAAGCAGGGCTTCCTCCGGTGGAAGGGGCTGTTCGGCGACAGGACCCAGAGCCTCCGCCTGGGGCGTTTCGAATGGATGGACGGCGGCGAGGTATCCCCGAAGGATCCCACGCTGGCGGCGCTGAAGCGCGACCGCATCAACCAGCGCCTGATCGGCCCGTTCGCCTGGACGCACACAGGCAGGAGCTTTGACGGCGTGCACTACACGCTGGGCCGGCCGAGGCTGAATGTGACCGCGCTGGCCGTCATCGCGACGCGCGGTGCGTTCCAGACGGACGGCTGGGGACAACTCAGGACGGGCTTCGCCACGGTTTCTGCCACGGGGCAGACAGGCGACGGGAAGAATGCAGGCGAATGGCGCGTCAGCGCCATCTACTACCAGGACTGGCGGCACGTGCTCAAGACGGACAACCGCCCGCTGGCCGCACGGCAGCGTGATTCCGGCAACATCCGGCTGGGCACTGTCACCTTTCACTACCTGTACAACCGGCAGACGCGCGCGGGCTCGTTCAACGCGCTTGTCTGGGCCGCCCTCCAGACAGGCCGATGGGGCGCGCTCGATCACCGCGCGGGCGCGGTGAATCTGGAAGGCGGCTGGCAACCGCCGGCGCTGAAGCGGCTGAAGCCGTGGCTCGAGGCGGGCCTGGCGCACGCCAGCGGCGACAAGGATCCCACCGACAGACGCCATGGCACCTTCCACCAACTGCTGCCAACGCCGCGGCCTTTCGCCCGCACGCCGTTCTACAACATGATGAACAGCCAGGACTACTTCGGCATGCTTACGCTGCGGCCGCATGGAAAAGTCACGGTGCGGAGCGAATACCATGCGGTCCGCCTGACGGAAGCCGCCGATCTCTGGTATGCCGGGGGAGGCGCTTTCCAGCCCTGGAGCTTCGGCTATTCGGGCAGGAATACAGGCGGCGCGCGTTCCATCGCCAACCTGTGGGACGCAAGCTGCGATGTCAACCTGAGCGCTCATGTCGGCTTCGGCGGATACTTCGGCCATATGCAGGGAAAGGCCGCCGTCCGGCGCATCTACCCGCAGCGCGGCAACGGAAACTTCGGTTATCTCGAACTGACCTACCGGTTCTGAGGTGTTTTCATGCGCGTCATAGTCTTCTTGATCCTCGCCGCCGCTGCGGCGGCAGCACAGCGGAAGGCCGCCCAGCCCGCGCATCCGGACATCGGCGGCGCGAGCGGCGAGTGCCTGGAATGTCACCGGACGCTGTCTCCGGAGATCGCCGCGGACTGGGAAGCGTCGAAGCATGGCACACGCATGGTGCCCTGCATCACCTGCCACAACGCCGTGGGCGCAAACTTTCTCCGCAGGCCGGGCGCGGAGAAGTGCGTCGCCTGCCATGCCCGGCAGGTGGAAGACCTGCGCCAGGCGGGCATGAAGGGGAAAGACTGCTTTTCCTGCCACACGCCGCACGGGTTGAACCCGCACCGCAGCCTGTGGCACAGGCCGGCCAGCGCCAAAGGAGGAGCTGCAAAGTGAGCATGTTGACGAGAAGAAAATTGCTGCATCTTCCCGTAGTGACATCGGCCGGCGTGCTTGCCGGGCAGGCCGAATGGATGCCGCTTCTGGGATTCGTGCCGCAGGAGCCCGACCGCTGGGTGAAGACCGTCTGCCGCTACTGCGGCACCGGCTGCGGCGTATATGTCGGCGTGAGGACTGCGCCGGCGGGCGCGCGCGCCGTGGCCATCAAGGGCGATCCGCAAAACCATAATCGCGGGTTCCTGTGCGTGAAGGGCGCGAAGCTGATCGAGATTCTGGACGCTCCATCGCGCCTGAAGCATCCGCTCATCCGCAAGGACGGCCGGCTGGTCCGGGCGAGCTGGCAGGAGGCGATGGAGCTGGTGGCGGCGCGTTTCCGGGAAGCGATCAGCAGGCATGGGCCGGATTCGGTCGCTTTCTACGGCTCCGGACAGGCGCTGACAGAAGAGACTTACGTCGCCAACAAGCTGTTCCGCGCTGGCATCGGCACCAACAATGTGGACGGCAATCCGCGGCTCTGCATGGCGTCTGCGGCGGGCGGGTATACGACGGCCTTCGGCAAGGACGAGCCGATGGGCTGTTATGAGGATCTCGATCACGCCGACGTGTTCCTCATCGTAGGGTCCAACATGGCCGAGGCGCATCCAGTGCTCTGGATGCGGATCCTGAACCGGAAGGAGAAGAACCCGGCGGCGAAAATCATCGTGATCGACCCGCGCCGGACGCGCACGGCTGCCTGGGCGGACCTGCATCTGGCGTGCAGGCCAGGCATGGATCTTTCCATCCTCAACGCGATGGCGCATGTCATCGTGAAGGAAGGGCTGGCTGACGAGGAGTTTCTGCGCAAGCACGCCGTCTTCGGCCAGGGCACGGAGACCAACAGGACCTGGGAGGACTACAGGCGGTTCCTGGAGGCTTACACGCCCGAGCGCGCCGCGGCCGACTCGGGGTGCCGCGCCGAAGACATCGTCACCGCAGCGCGCTGGTTCGGCGCGCGCGGCCGTGAAGCCATGTCGCTGTGGACGATGGGCGTCAACCAGCGCACGCAGGGCGTCTGGCTGAACAACCTGATCATGAACCTGAGCCTGATCACCGGCAAGATCGGCCGGCCCGGCTCAACTCCGTTCTCGCTCACCGGCCAGCCGAACGCCTGCGGAGGCGTGCGCGACGGCGGCGCGCTGGCTCACCTGCTGCCTTACGGCCGGCTGGTGGCCAACCCGCAGCACCGGGCGGAAATGGAGAAGCTCTGGGGCCTGCCCCCCGGACGGCTCAGCCCGAACCCGGGGCTGTCTGCGGTGGATCTGTTCCAGGCGCTCGAGTCGGGCGAGGTGAAGTGCCTCTATGTGATGTGCACGAACCCGGGACAGAGCCTTCCGAACGCGAACCGCTACCGCAAGGCCATGGCGTCGCCGGACACGTTCCTCGTGGTGGCAGACGCCTTCCACCCGACGCGCACGACAGAACTCGCCGACGTCGTCCTGCCTGCCGCGCTGTGGGTGGAGAAGGAAGGCGTCTACGGCTGCTCCGAAAGGCGGTATCAGCTCCTGGAGAAGGCAGTGGATCCTCCGGGCGAAGCGCGGCCTGATCTTGAGATCCTGCTCGAGCTGGGCCGGCGGCTCGGCCATGAGAATCTGCTGCCGTTCCGCAACGCGGCCGATGTGTGGGAAGAGATCCTGCGCGTGTGCAGGGGCACGGCTTACGATTTCAGCGGCATGACGCGCGAGCGGCTTCGCGAAGCGCACGGGCTGCTGTGGCCGCTGCCCGCGCAAGGCCATCCGGGCACGAAGCGGCGCTATGTGCGGGGCGAGGATCCCCTGGTTCCGCCCGATCATCCTGAGCCGATTCTGTTCTACGGCCGTCCCGATGGCAGGGCCGTCGTCTGGATGCGGGACCAGAAGGCGCCCAACGAGCAGGCAGACACCGAGTATCCGCTCATCCTGAACACGGGCCGCGTGCTGGAGCACTGGCACACGGCAACCATGACAGGCAGCGTGCCCTCGCTGAAGGCCACGCGGCTGGAGGCGGTGGCAGAGATGCACCCTGCGGACATGAAACGGCTGGGGCTGGCCGACGGCGACACGGTGCGGATCTCGTCCCGGCGCGGGTCGCGCGAACTCACCGTGAAAGAGAACGAAAACGGGCGCGAGGGCAGCGTGTTCATCCACTTCCACGATCCCGGAAGGCTGGTCAACGAGCTGACCATCGACGCCTACGATCCGGTTTCGCGCGAGCCCGAGTTCAAGATTGCCGCAGTGAAGGTGGAGAAGGTGGCGCGCTGAACCGGATCAGTCCGGCAGCGCGAACGCGTAGTACGTGCCGCCGGAGGGATTGCCCCACTTGCCGCCCCCCGCGCCGATGACAACGAACTGCCTGCCGTTGGCCATGTACGTGGCGGGCGTGGCGTTGCCGGCGGCATCCATCTGGAATTCCCAAAGCAGCTCGCCGGTGAGCTTGTCGAAGGCGCGGAATTTCGCGTCGGAGTTCGTGGCGCCGATGAAGAGCAGCCCTCCGGCGGTGACGATGGAACCTCCGTAGTTCTCGCTTCCGGTGTTGCGGAGGCCCTGCTTTGCCAGCGCCGGGATCTCGCCCAGCGGGATGCGCCAACGGTATTCACCTCGGTTCAGGTCCAGCGCGTTCAGCGTGCCCCAGGGCGGCGCGACCGCTGGGTATCCGTCGGGATCCGTGAAGCGCGTGTATCCATCGAGGCGGTACTTCAGGTCGATGGGCGAGGGCGCGCGCGGTGCATCCGCCACTTCCTTCTCCTGCCCCTGAAGGATGTAGGCAAGAATGGCCTCCAGCGATGCTTCGCCCAGGTGCGCGTAGCCGGGCATCCGTCCCGCGCCCTTTTTCACGATCTCGCGGACCTGCTCCAAGCTGCGCCGCCCCGCGAGGTTGACAAGCGAAGGAAACTCCGGCGGCGAGCCGGCGAAGTTGTCGCGGTGGCACGAGGCGCACTGGCGCTGATACAGCGTACGTCCGGTGATGCGCTTCTCCTCCTTGCGCTCCACGAGCCGGATGACCCAGGCCATTTCGTTCGAGTTCACGTAGAAGAGGCCCGTCTCGGGGTCCCACGTGGCCCCGCCCCACTCGCCGCCGCCATCGAAGCCTGGAAACAGGATCGTGCCTTCCAGGCTGGGCGGAGTGAACTGCGGCCCGTTGCGGTATCCGCGCAGACGCCGCAGCACGTCGGCATGCGCCTCCGGGGTGCGGCGCGTGACGATGTCCTCCGTGAACATCTGGCGCGCGAACGGAGGCGGGGCAAGCGGCAGCACCTGCTTCGGAGCCGTCCATTCGCCCTCCACGTCGGAGCGCGGCACCTCGATCTCCTGGTAGGGGAAGAGGCTCTCGCCAGTGACGCGGTCGAACACCCACACGTGGCCGCTCTTGGTGATCTGCGCGACGGCGTCGATGACGCGCCCGTTGCGGCGGACCCGGACGAGCGTCGGAGCCGTGGGCAGGTCGCGGTCCCACAGGTCGTGCCGCACGAACTGGAAATGCCACAGGCGTTTCCCGGTGGCGGCGTCGAGGGCGATCAGGCAGTTTGCGAAGAGATTGTCGCCGTGGCGGTTGGCGCCGTAGAAGTCGTACGTGGCAGAGCCGGTGGGCGCGAAGACGATGCCGCGCTTTTCGTCCAGTGCAAGCCCGCCCCATGCGTTGGCCCCGCCGATGGATTGCCAGGCGTCTTTTGGCCACGTTTCGTAGCCGAATTCGCCAGGATGCGGAATGGTGTGGAAGATCCAGCGCAGCCGGCCGGTGCGGACGTCGTAAGCACGGATGTGGCCCGGCGCGGCAGGCAGCGACTCGCTGACCAGGCTGCCGATGATCAGCAGGTCCCTGTAAATGACACCAGGTGTCGTCAATGTCACCGTGAGCCCCGAAGCATCGCGGCCGAGGTTCTCCCTGAGGTCGATCCTTCCGTTGCTGCCGAACGAGCGCACCGGCGTTCCGGTGCGGGCATTCAGGCACCAAAGCCACGGGCCCGCGGCGAAATACAGGCGCCTGTCGTTGCCGGACTCCCAGTAATTGAATCCGCGGTGGCGGAACTTCGCCGTGCCGGGATCCCTGCCCTCGTGCGGATCGAACCGCCAGAGCGGGCGGCCGGTGGCGGCGTCGAGGGCGAAGACGCGGAGCCGGGGCGAGCTCACGTACATCACGCCGTGGCGCACCAGCGGATTGCACTGCATCTCGGTGTCTTTGCCGGCGTCGCCAGTATCGAACTTCCAGGCCAGCGCGAGCCGCGAAACATTTCCGGTGTGGATCTGTTTCAGCGGGGAATACTTGGTGTTCTCATATCCGCCGTGATACAGCGGCCACTCCTGCGCGGAAACGGCAAGAGAAAGCGCGAAAACAACAATGCGGCCCAGCATCGGGAATGCCGCCATTATAGACTGCGGGTGTGAGAGTCCGGGCGGCCCTCCTTCTGGCGTTCGCGATCCCGCTGCCGGCGCAGGAGCGCTTTCCCAAGCCGGCTCCCGCGTCCGCGTTCTCCGGGCTGAAGATCTTCGATGCCGGCTCCCCCATCCGCACGCCGAAGGAGGACTGGGACGAGGCGCGGAAGAAGGTCCGGGGCGACGCTCAGTGGGCCGCCTGGCTCAGGGAGCAGCAGGCCGAGTGCGACGCCTGGATGGAGGCTCACCCAACGGACCGCGTCGAGTGGATCGCCGGCTGGTGGCACGACTTCGTCGACGGGAAGACGGGCGCATTCCTGCCGTGGACGCCCGTTCCGCCGCCGGGGGTTTCCGACAGGGTGATGGGAGGATGGGTCTTCGGCTTCCGCACGCGCCACACGCAACGGATGGTCCAGGCGGCGCGGTTATGGCGCCTCACCGGCGAGGGCCGCTACGCGGACTGGGTGATCCGCCAGCTCAACTTCTACGCCGCGAATTACGAGAAGTGGCCGGTGCAGACGGAGAAGAGCAAGGCCCGGCTCATGTATCAGAGCCTCGATGAGGCGAACGTGCTGGTGCGGCTGGCAGAGGCGGCGCGGCTGGTGCAGGAGCGGGCGTCGCCCGGGCAGCGGAAGGAATGGGCGGACCGGCTCCTGCGGCCGATGGCGCTGCTGCTGGACGAGACATTTCAACGCGTCCACAACATCGCCGTGTGGCAGCGCAGCGCCACGGCGATGGCGGCGCTCTGCCTGCGGGACGGGCCGCTATGGGAACGCGCCATAGACGGGCCCTTCGGGCTGCGGCGGCAGATGGCGGACGGCGTCACGAGCGACTTCCTGTGGATCGAGCAGTCCTTCGGCTACAACTCTTACGTTGTCTCCGCACTGCTGCCGCTGTTCATTTACGCCGGACTGGAAGGAAGGCTGGACGAATTGCGGCGCGAGGCCGAGATCGCGGAGAACCTGATGCTGGCGCCTTCCGTGCTGCGCTTTCCGGATGGGCGGCTGCCGATGCCGGCGGACACAACGGGCGGCTTCCAGCGGTGGCCGAACGAAGCGCTGCTCGAGGCCGCGCGGCGCGTGTTCCCGACGTGGATCGGCGTGGAAACAGCCCGGAAACGCCTGAGCTGGGACACGCTGCTGGATCCGCCGGAAGAAGGCGGGCGGGCGAAGCGGCCAGCTTTGCCCGAGGTGCGGAGCCGCAATCTCGAGTCGAGCCGCATGGCCGTGCTGAAACAGGGCCAGTGGCAACTGTTTTTTCACTACGGGCAGCTCGATCCGTCGCACGCGCAGGCGGAGGCGCTGAACTGGGAGGCCGCCTACGGCTCCACGGACATCACGCATGATGCGGGCACCGTCGGCTACGGCTCGCCGCTGCACCGCGAGTTCTACACGCGCGGCCAGGCGCACAACGCGGTGCTGATCGACGGCGAGGGACAACTGGGCTGGGCGCCCGGCGAGCTGCTTGGGTTCGACCCCGCGCGCGTGGCGGCGCGGCAGCCGCAGTACAGGGAGAACGTTTCCGTCGAGCGCGACCTGCGGATCGAGGGCGATACGGTGGAAGATCGCGTCCGGGTGGAGACCATGGACCAGCAGCAGCACCGCATCGGGCTGGTGTTGCACGTTCAGGGGCGGGTGCGGCTGCCGGAAGGCTTCCGCGACGATCCCGAATTCCCACTGAAGCACTGGGAGGGCGCGCGGACAACGGAGTTGTCCAACGAAGCCGTGCTGCTGGTGGATTATCCCGGACTCGTGCTCGAGGTGACCGTATCGGCGGGCGCGCTTCTGCGCGTCACGCACGCCACGACGCCCGACGTGCCGCCGAACCGCAGGGAGTCGCTGTATTTCGAGCTGAGCGGTCAGAAGGCGGAGTTTGTGACCAGGCTGCGCGTGCTGCGGCAGGCGGCGGAAAGAACGGCGCCCATTGAGGAAAGGACGGAAGCGCAGCGCCGCCGCGTAGAGCTGAACCTGCTGGGCGCGGCAGACACGGAAAGCGGCGAGAGCCGGCGCAACGAGAACGTGCAGTTCAACCTGGTGGACAACAACGCGCTGAAGGAGCTGAACGTGCGGCTCGGAGTGACGGCGACCATCGTGCGCGAGTTTCAGCCCGACCGCAGTTACTTCGGCGCGGAGTTCGGCAACGTGCCCGGAGCCCCGCCCCACGCTGCGCCGGGGCGCGGCCAGGATTTTCATGGCGAGGCGCGGTGGGCGCATCTGAACAGCGTCACCACGGCGCGCACTTTCTTTCAGGTGGGCGACGTGAAGCCTGCGCGCGAGAACGATGCAGGTCTCCGCGCCGGGGGGCGCGCCTGGCGCAATGCATGGTGGCAGACGCACGGAAGCCTGCGGCTGATCCGCGGCCAGGTGAACGGCAACGTGCTGGTGCCGCGGGAGGACGAGCGGACGGCACTGGCCGCGGACCCGGCGCTGCGCGCCATCGTGCAGCGCTTTCTGGACGCCTACCCACGCGAGGCTCCCAACCGCACCGACATCAACCCCCGCGCGCTGAACACGAACTCCCCGCAGCGCATCGACCACCGCATGGGAGGGGCACGCATCGACCAGAAGCTGGACGGGCAGGACGCGCTGGCGCTGGTATACGACTTCACGTCCCAGGACGTGGATGCTTTTCAGCTCGTCGCCGGACAGAACCCGGACTCCCACATCAAGAGCCACCGCGCGCGCATCACCTGGACTCGCACGCCGGACGCGCGCAGCGTGATGGAATGGACCGCCGGATTCGACCGCCTCGCCACCCTGCTGGTTCCCGAGCCGAACTCTGTGGGGCCGATGGTGATGACCGGCGGGCTGGAGACGCTGGGGCCGCAGGCGATCATCCCGCTGGACCGCGCGATGAACCTGTTCCGCGCGGCGGGCGCGCTGCGGCGGCAGGGAGCGCGCACCGCATGGCAGGCGGGCTTCGAAATCATCCGCCGCCAGATGAACGGCGCGGAAACCGACGCGCACCGCGGATTCTTCTCCTTCGGAAATGATTTTGGCCGCGATGCCATCACCAACCTCCGCATGGGCACGCCTTCCAATCACATCGTGAGCATCGGCGACATCCACCGCGGCTTCCGCACATGGGAGCCGGCCGCGTACGCCGGAGGCCGGCGCCGCCTTGGACCCTCGACGGACCTGAGCTACGGCCTCCGCTGGCAGGCGGCCACCCGCCCGGTGGAAGTGAACGGCCGCAACGTGGTTCCTTACGACAGCGACTGGAACAACTGGGCGCCATCGCTTGGCCTGGCGCGCGGTCTTGGCCCGCGCGGCGGCGTCATCCGGGCCGCCGTGGGCGTGCACTTCGGCGAGATCTTCCCGGTGACGTACTCGCAGGTCCGCTTCAGCCCGCCGGGCAGCGTCAAGATCGCCGTACCGGCGCCCGACCTGCTCGACCCGCTCCGCGCAGATCCGCAGAAGGTGAAGGGCAACATCTACGCGCTCGATCCGGAACTGGCCACGCCCTACAGCTACCAGTACAACGCGAGCTGGGAACGCGCGCTTGGCCGCGCGGCGAGGCTCGAGGCCGGCTACGTGGGCAGCCGGTCGCACAGGCTGCTCATCATGTGGTACCGGAACCGCGCGCGGCCGGTGGCGGGCGTGCCGCTCACCACGGCCACGATCAACGACCGCCGCCCGGACACCTCCGTCGCCGACGTACGCTGGGTGCTGAACGGCTCGCGCGGCTACTACGATGCCGCGCGCGTGACGCTGGTCATCCCGCAATGGCGCGGGCTGAGCTTCGAGTCCGCCTACTGGTTCAGCAAGGCCATGGACCTGGGCAGCGCCTACACGAACACGGCCTACGATGCCGACTCGCGCCTCTCGCGCAGCCAGTGGGAGTACGAAACGCGAGGCGACATGAAGGGGCTGAGCGACTTCGACCAGCCGCACGCCTTCCTTTGGCGCGGATCCTACTCGTTCTCATCCCGGCGCGCGGCGCTGCGCGGGTGGAGCCTGTCGGCCGTTGCGCTGCTCAAGAAGGGCACGCCGTTCACCGTGGTTTCCGGCAGCGACGCGCCCGGCTACGGCAACGTGGACGGCAACGGAGGAGACCGCCCGCACCTGCTCGACCCCTCCATTCTCGGCCGGACGATCGGCGATCCGGATACTTCGAATGCGCTGCTGCCGCGCAGCGCCTTCGCCTACATCCGGCCCGGCGAGCCGCGGGGCAACCTGGGCAGGAACACGTTCCGAAAAGGGGGCATCGCCAATGTCAACGCCGCGGTGAGCCGCTCGTGGCAGACCGACGCGGGCGTGCGCGTCGTGTTCCGTGCCGAAAGCGTCAATCTCACCAACACGCCGCAGTTCGCGCCCCCGGGCTTCGAACTGGCCAACCCGAATTTCGGCGCGATCACGAACACGCTGAACGAAGGCCGCACGTTCCGCTTCAGCCTTCAGGCGGGATGGTGAAACCGGACGCGCTTCAGGCGAGCAGCCGTTCCATCTTCGAGCCGCGCCGGATCATCGTCTGGCTGCGGTCCGGGCCGGTGGAGACGCAGCCCACTTCCACGCCCGTGCGCTCTTCGAGAAATGCGATGTAGTCGCGCGCTGCCGCGGGAAGGTCCTCGTAGCGGGTGATGCCTGAAGTGGGCGTCATCCAGCCGGGAATCTCTTCATACACAGGCTCGATCTTCTCGAGCAGCGCATTTTCGGCGGGCATCTGCATGGTCGTCTCGCCATGCACGCGGTAGGCGACGCAGACCTTGATGCGCTCGAAGGCGTCGAGCACGTCGAGCTTGGTGACGATGAGCGAATCGAAGCCGTTCACCATCGCGGTGTAGCGCAGCAGCGGCACGTCGAACCAGCCGCAGCGGCGCGGCCGTCCGGTGACCGACCCGAATTCGTTGCCGGCGCGTCGGATGCGCTCGCCGTCTTCGCCGTGGTCTTCGCTGGGGAATGGGCCGCTGCCCACGCGCGTGATGTAGGCCTTGGAGACGCCGAGAATGCCATCGATCTTCGTGGGCGCGACGCCGGTGCCGGTGCACGCGCCGCCCGCAGCCGCCGAAGAGGACGTCACGAACGGGTAGGTGCCGTGGTCGATGTCGAGCATCGTTCCCTGCGCTCCTTCGAACAGCACGCGCTTGCCTGCGCGGATGGCATCATTCAGCAACTGCGCGGTGTCGCAGACCATCGGGCGGATCTCTTCGGCCATCTGCCTGTACTCCTCGCGGATGGCTTCGAGATCGAGCTGATCCTGGATGTGGAAGGCGCGCGCGATGGTCTGCTTGTCTTCGGCGAGGTAGCGGTACAACGTATCGAAGACCGGCGGGTTCAGCAGGTCGGCGATGCGGATGCCGCGGCGGCCGATCTTGTCTTCATAGCAGGGGCCGATGCCGCGCGATGTGGTGCCGATGGCAATGCGGTCCGGCCGGTTCTCGCTGACCTTCTCGGCCATGCGGTGGAACGGAAAAATGACATGGGCGCGGTTGGAAATGGCGAGCTGCCCGCGCACGTCGATGCCGGCTTCTTCCAGCGTGTGGATCTCCTCAAGCAGCGCTTTCGGGTCGATCACCACGCCATTGCCGATGACGGCAAGCTTGCCCGGATGGAGGATGCCGCTCGGGATGAGCTTCAGCACAAAGCGGCGCCCCCCCACCTGCACGGTGTGGCCCGCGTTGTGGCCGCCTTGATAGCGGGCGACGATATCGAATTTTTCGGCGAACAGGTCGACGATTTTGCCCTTGCCTTCGTCGCCCCATTGCGCGCCCAGAACGATGAGATTGCTCATGGAAAGGAGCCCAAATCAATGATTGTAGCGCAGGGGCATCATGAGGCCAGCACTGTGGAGAGGCGCTGTTCCGGCCACATCCGGACGCCGCTCAACGTTCCGTGAACGCAGCCACGGCAGCGATGACCAGCAGCAGGAGGAGGGGATCCACCAGGTGGATGAACGCGGGATTGGGCAGCGGGGGAAGTGCGGCCAACAGCAGGAGCTTGACGCCCGGAGAAACGAGAGCAGCAGCGATGACGGCCATGCCGGCAATCCGGTTGAGCCGGCGCCACTCGGCGGGAGAACTCATGGATCGGGGCGTCCTGTAGCCGTACCAACGGTTGAGGGGAACGAGCCCGAAAGCGAGAGGCAGCGAGACAAGAATCAGGATTGCAGGAATGGCGAGCAGCGAGGGCCACGGAGCCTGCTCCATCCCGGCCAATGGTTGCGCAGGCGCTTCAGGCATCGTCACCCGTATATCACGGCAGGCGGAGCCTGTCAGTCCGCCCAGATCGTCCACATCCCGCGCCTGCCTGCCGAGTCGGTCCAGGTTCCGCTGACGGGCCTCTGGCGCGCCATCTCGAACATCTTTGTCACGGACGTGTCAGCGGGCAGGCGGATCCGCGCAGCCCACGTACCTTCATAGCGTCCGCCTCGCAGCGTCCGCGCCACCCAGGAGCCTTCCCAGGCGTCCTTGCGCTTGCGGGCGTTCCATGTTCCCTCCAGAACGGCCCGGCCCGGCTGGACTTCCAGCGTCCACCGGCCGCCAGACTCCTCCGGATCTCCGTAATCGCGTGCGGTCCATCTGCCGCCAATCGCCCGGCCGGCAGCGGAGGCTTCCCACCGGCCACTCCACGTCTGCCGGGGTTGCGGAGGCTGCATCAGCATTGCCGCCAACAGGAGCCTCCGGGAGGGTGGGCATCGCATCCTGCCCGCATTCTAAGCGAAAAAGGCGCTTGGCATGGACGCCAGCGGGCCGTATGATCTCCGGAGGAGGAGACGGCGGTGACACCGCAGGTGCTGATGGCAGGAGCGCTCGCGGCCGTGCTGTGCAGCTCCGGCACAGGCCAGACGGGGCTCGAGTATGGCGCTGCCGCGTCCGCGAGGGCTGCGGGCGCCGGCAGCAGGGACCCTGGCGCTTCCGCAGGGAAGATCTATGGGAGGACTGGGGAGGTGCTGGGCGCCGCCGGAAGCAACGTGGTAGGCGGGCCAGGAATCGCGCGGCAAAGCGGCACGTCTCCGAAAGTCCTGCGGGTGAAGCGGAGGCCTCCGGTCCAGTTCCGGGCCACGCCGGAGGCGTTCGCAAAGCTGGAGGCGGGCCTTCCGGCCGCCGGGCTGGAGAAGCTGCTGGGGCCGCCGTCCTTCCGGGTGCTGGAAACGGCGCAGGGCAAGCTCGTCGAACTGCTCGAGTACAGCACTGGTGAGAAACTTCCCGGCGCCGTGCGCGTGATGGACGGGAAAGTGGCCGGGGTGCGTCCGGCAGGGCCGTGAACGGGCGCAGGCCGGCGTTGCAGAAGGGTCCGGTCCGCTGCCAAGATGCAAAGCGATGCATCTCGGGCTCGGACTCTACCGCCACATGCTCAACGCAGAGCACTATGCTTTCGCCAGGCAGGCCGGCTGCACGCACATCGTGGCGCATCTGGTGGACTACTTCCACAAAGGCGCGGGCAACCCGCGCCACAACCAACCCACGGGCGGCCCGAACCAGCCCTGGGGCCATGCCGGCGATCCGGAACGCCTGTGGACCGTCGAGGAGCTGCGGGCGCTGCGCCGCGAGATCGAAGACGCAGGGCTGAAGCTGGCCGCGATCGAGAATCTCGATCCCGCGCACTGGTGCGACGTGCTGACCGACGGTCCCAGGCGCGCGGCGCACATCGAGAATGTGAAAACCATCGTGCGCCGCATGGGCGAGGCGGGCATTCCCGTGCTTGGCTACAACTTCAGCATCGCCGGCGTTGCCGGACGCGTCTCCGGACCGTGGGGCCGCGGCGGCGCGGTGACGGTGGGCATGGATGGGCCGGTGGATGATCCGTTGCCGAACGGGGTGGTCTGGAACATGGTCGTCGATCCCGATGCCCCGCCGGGCACGCTGCCCCCGGCGACGCATGAACAGCTCTGGGACCGGCTGCGCCGTTTTCTGGATGAGGTCCTGCCGGTGGCGGAAGAGGCGGGCGTGCGGCTGGCGCTGCATCCTGACGATCCGCCGCTCGCGTTCGTGCGCGGCCAGCCGAGGCTGGTCTATCAACCGTGGATGTACCAGCGGGTGATCGACATGCACCCGAGCCCCTCCAACGCGCTGGAGCTCTGCGTGGGGACGCTGGCCGAGATGACCGAAGGCGACATCTACGAAGCGATCGGCTCCTACAGCCGGCAGGGACGCATCGCTTACGTGCACCTGCGCAACGTGCGGGGGAAGGCGCCGCATTACCGCGAAACGTTTATCGACGAGGGCGACGCTGACATGGTGCGCGTCCTCGAGATCCTGGACCGCAACGGCTTCGATGGCGTCGTGATCCCCGATCACGCCCCGCAGATGACGTGCTCCGCCCCGTGGCACGCGGGCATGGCGCATGCCATCGGCTACATCGCTGGAGCGCTGGCGGCTCTGCGGCGCCGTCCGGAGCCGCTGTCTTCCCAGGACTGAAGCCGCGGCGGCGCGCCGGGTGTTATGCTGGCCGCGGTTGAGGTGCCGCCGTGTCCTGTCTCCGCTTCCTCGTTCTCGCCACTTGCGGAATGCTGGCCGCATGCTCGTCTGCGGACCAGGCGGAAGTATGGATCACCACCGGCGATCAGACGAAACTGCTGGAGCGGCAGCCAGACGCGCTTTTCGCCGGACAGCGGGATCCGGCGCTGCCAGTGGTCATCGTGGCGGACTCGATGGCCTACCAGACCATCGAGGGCTTCGGCGCTTCGATGACCGATTCCGCCGCTTACCTGATCCACCGGCGCGTGCCTGCCGAAATGCAGCAGGCCGTGATGGAAGAGCTGTTCGACCCGGACAAAGGCATCGGCGTGAGCTTCCTGCGCAATCCGATGGGCGCGTCGGATCTCGCGCGGTTCCACTACTCCTACCACGAGCTGCCGCCGGGCGTGGAGGATCCGAAGCTGGAGCGGTTTTCCATCGAGCACGACCGCGCCGACATTCTGCCGCTGCTGCGGCTGGCGCTGCGCATCCATCCTCGCATCCGCATGATGGGCAGCCCGTGGAGCGCGCCCGGCTGGATGAAGACGAGCGGTTCGATGATCGGCGGCTCGCTGCGCAGGGAGGCCTATCCCGCCTTCGCGCTGTATTTCCGCAAGTACATCGAGGCCTACGCGGCGGAAGGCGTGCCGGTGCACTACATCTCGGTGCAGAACGAGCCGCTGTACGTGCCGCGTGACTATCCGGGCATGTCGATGACGGCCGCCGAGCAGAAGGAGTTCCTGCGGGATCATCTGATCCCCGCGCTGGAAGAGGCGCGGCTGCCAGTCCGCATTCTCGTCTACGACCACAACTGGGACCGGCCGGACTATCCGCTCGAAGTGCTCTCGGACCCCGTGCTGAGGCGCTCGCCGCGCATCGCCGGCACGGCCTGGCACTGGTACGGCGGCACCGCCGGCGCGATGACCGTGGTGCATCAGTCCGACCCCGGCCGCGGCCAATACGTGACGGAAGCGAGCGGCGGCACCTGGATCCAGGACCAGGTGAAGGCGGACTTCGAGGCCATCATCCACTCGATGCGGAACTGGGCCCGCGTTTTCGTCAAGTGGGGGCTGGCGCTAAACGAGCGGCGCGGGCCGAACGCCGGCGGATGCAACACGTGCACGGGGCTGATCGAGGTGAACGAAACGACGGGCGTGGTGCGGAAGACCATTGACTATTACACGCTGGGCCACTTCAGCCGGTTCGTGCGGCCTGGGGCGGTGCGCGTCTATTCGACCAACATCCCCGGCATTCTCACTGCGGCGTTCGTCAACCGCGACCGAAGCCGCGTGCTGGCGGCCTACAATGCCACCGCGGAGCGGCGGCGCTTCCAGGTGGAGTGGCGCGGCCAGTGGCTGCCGCTGGAGCTGCCGCCGCTGAGCGGAGCGACGGTGGTGTGGCGTCCGGGCATTGGGCCGCTGCCCGAGCCTGAGGAGCGCCGCGCGATTCGAGGCAGGCGGCCCGAGTTCGTCCTTCCCGCCACGGAGCCGATCCTCGCCTCCAGCTACACCGACATCCACGAGCTGCGCACGGAGCCCTGCGCGGACGCCGGTGGAGGCCTCAACCTCGGCTACTCGGCAGCGGGTAGCTGGGCCGGCTTCCGCCACGTGGACTTCGGCGAGGGAGTGAACTTCCTGGAGGCGCGCGTGGCCAGCGCGGGCACGGGCGGAACTCTCGAATTCCGGCTGGACTCGCCCGAAGGACCGCTGATCGCGCAGCTCCCGCTTCCCGTCACCGGCGGCTGGCAGGCATGGACCACGGTGAGCGGCCCCGTGAGCGGCGCGTCCGGCGTGCGCGGCCTCTATGTCGTCTTCACCCGCACACAGGGCAGCGGAGGCCTGGGCAATCTGAACTGGCTCCGCTTCAGCAGGCGGTAGAAGAGCGCTCAGCGCGGCGGCGCAGGCGGCCCAAGCGGGCTGGGCGCGCACCCCTCCTGCTCCACCGTGTAGGCGATGCTCGCAATCTTCCAGCCCTCTGACGTCCTGAGGAGCTGCACCGAGTCCACTCCGCAGTGGCTGAATTTCCCGGCACGGTGGAAGTCGTAATCCGCCCACAAAGACGCCAGGCGCCCGCGGAGCAGGACGGTGGGATTCCACATGCGCTCCAGCGGGGTCTCTTTCATGGCAGCGATCCTCGCCACGAACTCGTCGTCCGTGGAAGCCGCCACGGTTCCGTCCTTTCGGACCGAGAAGAACTTCGCTCCCGGCAGCAGCAGCGCAGCGAGCGCCGCTGCGTCGCGCGCTGCCATCGCTTGAAACGTCCTCTCCACCGTCTGGATGACGGCCTGTTTTTCGGCTTCCGCCGTCTGCGCGCACGCGGCGCAGGCGGCCGCCCACAGCACAAGGGCCAGTCTCATCGCGCCTCCCTGCTCCATACCTGGCCGCAGATGCCGGCCGTCCACAAGCCCAGGTCCGCGTTCTCCCGAAGCAGGAGGACCAGATCCCCGGCGCGCACCCGGAAGCAGGCACCCTCGGGAGTCCGCCACTGTTCGAGCACCTGGCTCACCTCGAGCGTTGTGCCGCCGAGGCGGATGCGCACCGGGCGCTCCTCGCCCCGGTAACCGGCATAGAACTCGATCTCCACGACCGGCCGCTCGCCGGGCCCAGGCTGCAAGAGATCCATGCCCCCATGCTACGCTTTGACTGTGGTGAAGTTGTGCGACGCCTTTCTGGCGCAGGGCGAACAGGGGTTTCAGGATCTACTGCGCCGGGTTTCCATCAGCCGCCTGCGCACGTATCAGCTTTACGAGACGCTCAAGGTGCGCACGCATCTGCACAAGCTGAATAGCGAGACGCTGCGCAAAGCGGCGCCGCGGTTGTGGGAGCGGTTGCAGCAGGGGGATGAAGCCCTGGCTGCGGACCTCGCCCAGGCGATTCTGATCGGCCATCTGGATATGATCATCGCGGCGCTCGATCTGCTGGGCGTGCCGCATCAGGACGGCTTCTTCGCCAAGGATGCCGACGTGAGCTCTTATCTCACCGACGGCTGGCAGGAGCGCGCCTATGAGGCGTTGAAGGACCGCTTCCCGCCCCATGTGCTCGCCTTCTACCTGAACCACCTCGGCATTGAGACAGGCAGGGCGCAGGAAATCTTCCAGCCGGCGGCGTGAAGCCGCAGGGCGAAAGCGTTCCGGATCAGCCCGGCAGCAGCTTGGTGATGTCGTTGTAAAGGACGAACACCACCACCATCATCAGGAACACGAAGCCGAGCTTGAAGATCGCTTCCTTGAAGGCGAGGCTCAGGTCCCGGCGGATCATCATCTCGATCAGCAGCAGCAGGATCACGCCGCCATCGAGGATCGGGATCGGCAGCAGGTTGAAGATGGCCAGGTTCAGGCTGACCGTGGCCATGAGATTGAGGAATGCCGCCGTGCCCTCGCGGGCTGCCTCGCCCGAAAGCTGCGCGATGCGGATGGGCCCTTCGAGCGAACGCGCCGAGCTGCGGCGTTCGACAATCGCCTGGAGGAACTGGTAGATCAGCGTGGCGCCGCGCGCGTTCTGGCGCAGCGATTCGCGGAAGGCGTCAGGCAGCGGCAGGCGCACATAGGTGACGCGCGGCGCCAGCTCGACGCCGATCATCCAGCGCGGGCCCGAAGGGCTCTGATCCGAAAGCGTCGGCTGCAACAGAACCGTGTGTTCGCGCCCGTCCCGCGCATAGACAAGCTCGACCGGCTTGCCGCCGCTTTGCCGGAGCGCCTCATGGATGTCGTAGACGGTGTAGATCGGCTGGCCGTTGATGCGCACCAGCAGGTCGCCGCGCCGCAGGCCCTTCTTTTCCGCATCGAAGCCGGGCACGAGTCCGCCCACTTCGATCTGCGTGCGCTCCGCCCACCCGGCCACGCCCACGCCGCTCGATGGGTCGAGCTCCGGCATGATGGCCAGCGAGATCTTCTCCGGACCGCGCTGAATGACGAGCGGGAGCGGCCTGCCCGCGCTCACCACTTCGCGCATCACCACCTCTTCCCAGGTGGGGTTGATGCGGTTCTCCAGTTGCACGATCACGTCGCCGGGCCGCAGGCCGGACTTCGCCGCCGGGCTGCCGGGCTTGACGTAGCCGATGACGGCCGGGCCGCTGGCGCTGGCCATCTTCGGGTAGCGCACCATGTAGAGGCCGGTCAGCAGGGCGATGGCGAGAAGGATGTTCATGGCCGGCCCGGCGAGCACGACGATCAGCCTCTGCCAGCGCGGCTTGGACGTGAACCCGTCCGGATCGGGCGCATCGCCCGGCTGCTCGCCGGCCATGCGCACATAGCCGCCGAAGGGGATCCAGGCGATGCGGAATTCGGTCTCGCCCCAGCGGAAGGAGGCCAGCCGCGGCCCGAAGCCGATGCTGAAGGTTGCCACGCGGATCCGGAAGAAGCGGGCTGCCCAGTAGTGGCCCAGTTCGTGGATGATGATCATCACCCCGATGAGCACCAGCAGCCACCAGATGTTGTGCAAGAGAGCCATGCCGCAGTTCCTGTTTCGCCTGAATCAGGCCATCACTCGCGCTCCGGCCCGCTCGCGCGCCACCTCGGCGGCGGCCGCGCGCGACTCGCGGTCGATTTCGAGCAGCTCGCCGATGCTTGCCGCGTTCCTGGACGGCACGCGCTCGAGCGTTTCCTCCACCACTTCGGCGATGGCCGGGAACGGAATCTCGTTCCGCAGGAACGCCTCCACCGCCACTTCGTCCGCCGCGTTCAGCGTGCAGCCCGCCGATCCGCCCGCCCGCTGCGCCTCATAGGCCATCCGCAGCAGCGGGAACCGGTCGAAGTCCGGCGGGTGGAACTCCCAGGTGCGCGCCTCGCGCCAGTCGAGACGCGGCACGGGAGCCTCCCAGCGCTCCGGCCATGTCAGCGCATACTGGATGGGCATCCGCATATCGGTGGCGCAGACCTGCGCGATCACGCTGCCGTCGTTGAACTCCACCATCGCATGCACGGTGGACTGGGGATGGATCACCACCTCTACCTGCGAGGGATCGAGGCCGAAGAGCCAGCAGGCTTCGATCACTTCAAAGCCCTTGTTCATCAGGGTGGCCGAATCGATGGTGATGCGCGGCCCCATCTTCCAGGTTGGATGATTCAGCGCCTGCTCCCGAGTCACCTGTTGCAGCTCTTCTTTGGGCGTGTTGCGGAAGGGCCCGCCGGAAGCGGTCAGAATCAGCTTGCGGACGTCAGGTCGCGAACCCGCGCGCAGGCACTGGTGGGCGCCGTTGTGTTCGCTGTCGATCGGGATCAGCTCCGCGCCGTGGCGCGCCACCGCCTCCATCACCAGCCGGCCGCCGGCCACCAGCGTTTCTTTATTCGCCAGCCCGACGCGCTTGCCGTGCCGCACGGCCTCGTAGGTGGCCTCCATGCCGCTGACGCCCACGATGGCCGAAACCACAATGTCGGTCTCGGGAGCCGTGCAAACCCGGACGTAGGCTTCCGAGCCGCCCAACAGCTCCGGAGGTTTCACGCCCCGATCCTTCAAAAGCCTGCGCAGCCGGTCCACATCTCCCACATCGGCCACTACGGCCGCTTCCGGCTGAAATTCGGCAATTTGACCCGCCAGCGCCTCAATGTTGCGGCCCGCCACCAACGCGAACACGCCGAAGCGCTCCCGGTTGCGGCGGATCACATCCAGGGTGCTGGTGCCGATGCTTCCCGTGGAGCCGAGGAGCGTGACTCGCTGCATAGGGCGCGCGTCCGCCATCATAACACCGTGGCTCTCCATCTGTTTCGATGATCTCGCCTTCCCGTCCGTCCTGACAACTTTTCTATCCGGCAACCGAGCCGGCTCCCGCGGGCGGACAGCGTGCCGGGACGCATCGAACCTTTTCGCTTTCTTTTCGGAGGGTAAGACCCAGAGGGCGCCGGGGAGGAGAATGCTTCAGGGGTCTTTTTGAGGTTAGTCTCGCTTTGGTGGGAGTTGCCTCCCCGGCTTACTTCCAATCTTAGAATACCAATTCCCGAATTGCAAGCACTTTTTTCTATTTTTTGGAGCGGGGCACCACCTCCACCCCTGCGATCTTCTCTAACACCTTGATCGTGCTACAGATATCCTCATCGGCATAGCCTTCCGCCATGGCCGCGCGGAAGACCTGCTGCGTCAGAGCCGTCAGCGGCAGCGGTACCTGCATCTCGGCTGCCGTTTCCATCATCAGGCCGATGTCCTTGTGCATCCAACGCACTGAAAAATTGGTGGAAAAGTCCCGCCGGAAGACGAAGGGAGCCTTGAAGGAGGCAATGCCGCTCTTGGCCGCCGAGTTGTCCAGAATGTCGAGCATGAGTTCGGGGTCGACGCCCGCCTTGGCGGCCAGCACCATACCCTCGTTGAAGGCCTGTAACATATTCGAAAGAATCAGGTTCTGCGACAGCTTGGCATGCAGCCCCATGCCCGGGCCGCCGCAATAGTAGAAGCGCTTGCCCATCACCTCCATGAACGGCTTCAATTTTTCATAGATTTCCTGGTCCCCGCCGACCATGAACGTGAGGGTGGCGTTCTCCGCGCCCGGCTTGGAACCCGTGACCGGCGCATCCAGGAAGTGCGCCCCTTTCTCGCGGAATGCCTGATAGGCGCGCCTCGCGTAGGCGGGGGAGACGGTGCTGCAATCGGCCACCATCAGCCCCGGGCGCGCGCCTTCAATCAGGCCATCCCGGCCGAGCGTCACCTGCTCGCTCATGGCCGTATCGCCGACGCAAAGGAAGACAGCTTCGGCGTTTTCGGCGACCTCGCGGGGCGTGGCGCAGGCCCTTCCCTTCCCTTCCCGCGCCAACTGTTCCGCCTTGGCGGCGGTGTGGGACCACAACGCCACGTCGTGCCCCGCGGCCAGCAGGTGCCGCGCCATCGGCCAGCCCATGATGCCCAGGCCGAGAAAGCCCAACCGTGCCATGAACGTCCTCCCTGAAAGTGAAACAGGTTCGAGCCGTTTTGTTCCAGTGGCCGCGCCCGCGGGCGCAGCCGCACGCAGGAACCTTCGATTGTATGCCCCGGCGCGGCTGTGAGACAATCGCGGCTTCATGGCCATGTCTGCCCGTCCCCGTGTCCTCATCACCAAGCGGATCTTCCCGGAAGCGGTCGAGTTCCTGGAACGCAGTTTCGACGTGGATTACAACGGCACGGACCGCGTGCTGCCGTCCGGCGAACTGATCGAGCGGGCGCGCGGCTGCCAGGCGATTGTCAGCCAGTTGACCGACAGGCTCGATGCCGGCGTGATCGCGCAACTCGAAGGCGTCCGCATCATTGCCAATGTGGCGGTCGGGTATGACAACATCGACGTGGCCGCCGCCACCGCGCGCGGCATCGCCGTCACCAACACGCCCGGCGTGCTGACGGAAACGACGGCGGACTTCGCCTTCGCGCTGCTGATGGCCGCCGCGCGCCGCATCCCCGAGGCGCACGCCTTTGTCCACTCGGGCCAGTGGCGGACGTGGATCATCGACCTGCTGGCCGGGCAGGACGTTTACGGCGCGACGCTGGGCATCTTCGGCTTCGGCCGCATCGGCGCCGCCGTCGCCCGCCGTGGGCGCGGCTTCGGCATGAGAATCCTGTACTGCGACGAGCAGCCCGCCCCGGCCGAGGTGGAACGCGAGCTGGAGGCGCGGCGGGTGTCGAAGGAAGAGCTGCTGCGGGAGTCCGACTTCGTCAGCCTCCACGTGCCGCTCACTCCCGCCACGCGCCATCTGATCAGCCGCGCCGAACTCGCGCTGATGAAGCCGACGGCGATCCTTATCAACACGGCCCGCGGCCCGGTGGTGGACGAAGAAGCGCTCGTCGAGGCGCTGGAGAGGCGCATCATCTGGGCCGCCGGACTCGATGTATTCGAGAACGAGCCGGCGGTTCATCCCAGGCTGCTCGAGCTGCCGAACGTCGTGCTGGCGCCGCACATCGCCAGCGCCAGCTATGCCACGCGCCGCCGGATGTCGATGATGGCGGCGGAAAACGCCGCGGCGGCCCTGTCCGGAAAGCGGCCGCCCAACCTGCTGAACCCCGGGGTCTGGCCTGCGGAGGAGCTCCCGTGAACCGCCGCCGTTTCCTTGAGTCGATGGCCGCTGGCGCGCTCGCGGCTCGCGCGGCGGATCAGAAGAAATACCTGATCGTGCACGCCGACGACGCGGGCATGTGCCATTCGGCCAACATCGCCACCATCGAGGCGATGGAGAAAGGGCTGGTCAGCTCGGCTTCGGTCATGATGCCCTGCCCGTGGGTGCTCGAGTTTGCGGAGTGGGCCCGCGCGCATCCGGAGAAGGACATCGGCCTGCACCTCACGCTCACCAGCGAATGGAAGAGCTACCGTTGGGGCCCCGTAGCCCCGCGCGAATCGGTGCGCGGCCTGCTCGACAAAGAGGGCTACCTGTGGCGCGATGTGCGCCCGGTGGCGATGAACGCAAAGCCGGAAGAGATCGAGGCCGAACTGCGCGCGCAGATCGAGGGCGCCCGGCAGTTCGGCATCCGGTTCACCCATCTGGACTCGCACATGGGCACGCTGTTTGCGCGGCCCGACTATTTCGCCGTCTATACGAAGCTGGCCGAAGAATACGGCGTGCCCTGCATGCTGCCGCGGCCAAATGAGGCCAACGCCGCCGATCTCAAGGGATACCCGGTCACGCCCGAGATGCTGCGCGAGAAGGAGCAGGAAGGATTCCGGATGCTCGACCGGCTCATCACCGGCGTGCCGGGGCGCACGCCCGAAGAACGGCGGGCCAGCTACCTGAAGCTGCTCGAGTCGCTGCGGCCAGGCGTCACGCAGCTCATCATCCACCTGGCCAAGGATGACGCCGAGATCCGCGCCATTACGAACAACTGGGAACAGCGCTGGGCGGACTACCTGTTCTGGACCAGCGACGAGGCGCGGCGCGCCCTGGAAAAGCACGGCATCGAACTTTACACCTACCGCCGCCTTGCCGGAACATGAATAGCATGCGGCGGCGCGAATTCCTGGCGGCACTGCCTGCGGCGGCGGCAAGGAAGGCCGATGCCGCGCAACCGAATCTTGGCGTCGATCTCTTCAGCCTGCGCTCGCAGAACTGGACCGCGTTCCAGCACCTGGACTATTGCGCGAAATTCGGCGCGCGCACGGTGCATTTCTCCGAGATCCGCTTCCTCGGCTCGCTCGACGACGGACACGTGCGCGAGGTGGGCGAGCACGCCCGCCGGCTCGGCATCGAGCTGGAGATCGGCATGCGCTCCATCTGCCCCACATCGACCGCGTTCGACCGCAACGCGGGCACGGCCGAAGAGCAGTTGCTGCGCGTGATGCGCGCCGCGCGGATCGCCGGCTCGAAACTGGTGCGCTGCTTCCTCGGCACGTTCAACGACCGGCGCACGCCCGGCGGCATCGAGGCGCGCATCGAGGACACGGTGCGGGTGCTGCGCAACGTGCGCGCGCAGGCGCTCGACATGGGGCTGAAGATCGCGGTGGAAAACCACGCTGGCGACATGCAGTCGCGCGAGCTGCGCTCGCTGATCGAGGCCGCCGGCCCGGACTTCGTCGGCGCCTGTTATGACTCGGGCAACCCCTGCTGGGTGCTGGAAGATCCGCACGCGGCGCTGGAGACGCTGGCGCCTTACGTGCTGACCTCGCACATCCGCGACTCCTGGCTGTGGAACGACGCCGAAGGGACGCTGGTCAACTGGACGCGCATGGGCGAGGGCAACGTCGACATCGGCCGGCTGCTGAAGCGCTTCCTGGAGCTCTGCCCCGGCCGGGCCATGTCGCTCGAGGTGATCGTCATGGGGCCGCGGGCCTACCCCTGGCGCAGGCCCGAGTTCTGGCAGGGCTACGAAAACGTGCGGGCGGCGGACTTCGCCCGCTTCCTCGACATCGCCGCCCGCGGCACGCCCCCGCCGCCCCGGCCCGCGCCGCCGAAGGAGCGCGCGGCCGAGGCGGAGCGCGAGGACTTCGAAGCCTCGATGCGCTGGACGCGCAGCTTCCTCGGGCCCGGCGTCATCTAACGGGGCGTGCGGTTCCTCTTGCTGGGCATGGCGCTGATGTCTTGCGGATTCTTTCCCCGCGCGGCGGGCCAGTCGCTGGTGCGCGAGGTGCGCGGGCTGGCCTCGCGGCAGGAGTTCGATGCGGCGCGGCGCGCGCTGGAACAGGCGCGGAGCGCGGGCGCGCCGCGGGCGGAATGGCTGGAAGCCTATAGCTGGCTGGCCCGCGGCCTGCTGGCCGCCAGACGCTACGACGAAGCGGAGCGGGAGGCGGCCCGCGTGCGCAAGATGGCGCTGGAGCTGCTCGCAAGCCGGCGTCTGGATGAAGACCGTGCGCTGCCCATCGCTCTGGGCGCGGCCATCGAAGTGCACGCGCAGGCGCTCGATGCGCGCGGGCAGAAGGCGGAGGCGGTGGCGTTTCTCGAAGAAGAGATCCGCCGCTGGCAGGGAACCAGCATCGTCACGCGCCTGCGCAAGAACCTGAATCTTGTCTCGCTCGTTGGCCGTCCGGCGCTGCCGCTCGCCGTGGCGGAATCGCTGGGCGGAACGACGCCCGGGCTCGGCTCGCTGCGCGGGAAGCGCATCCTGCTGTTCTTCTGGGCCCACTGGTGCAGCGACTGCAAGGCGATGGCTCCGGTGCTCGAGCGGATCGCCGCCGAGCATCCCTCGCTGGTCCTCATCGCCCCCACGCAGCCGTATGGATACGTGGCAGGCGGCGAGGAGGCTTCGCGCGCGGAAGAGATCCGCTACATCGACCGGATCCGCCGCGAACACTATGGCCGCGTGCCGGCGATGACCGTGCCAGTGAGCGAGGAGAATTTCGTCGTCTGGGGCTGTTCGACCACTCCCACGATTGCACTGGTCGACGAGCGCGGCATCGTGCGGCTCTACCATCCCGGGAAGATGACGTACGAGGAGCTGGCGGCGGCGCTGCGCTGAGCGGCGGATGCGCGGGAGGCGGCGCGCAGGACGAAGGCGGCGCAATGCCGGCCCGGCGCATTCCGTTTGATTCGCCGCAGGAACTCATGCGCGCGGGCATTCAGCGCAACGGTCAATCGCCGCTGCCGCCCTGTGGCCGCGGCTCCTGCCGCGTGCCCGTTTCGTTCAGCACCACGATGTCGACGCGGCGGTTGCGGGCGCGGCCGGCTTCAGTGTCATTCGGGGCCACCGGCGCGGTGTCGGCGTAGCCGGCGATGGCCATGCGCTCGCGGGGGATGCCGAAGCGCGTGGCAAACAGCTCCAGCATGGCGATGCCGCGCGCAGCCGACAGCTCCCAGTTGCTGCGGAAGCGGGAGTTGTGGATGGGCGTCGAATCCGTGTGTCCTTCCAGCCGGATGGGATTCGGCACCTTGCGGAGCTCGAGCGCAATGCTCTCAATCACGGGGAGGGCCTGCGGCTGAATGGCGTCTCCGCCGGGCGGGAAGAAGGTGGCTTCCTTGAGGCTGATCACCAGTCCGCGCCGTTCCATGCGGATTTCCACGCGCCCGCTGTCGATTTCGGCGTGAAGCTTCTCCTTGAGCTCCCTGAGCGAGGGCAGCAGCTCGATGGCGCCGTCGGGATCCGGCGGCGGCAGCGGCGGCAGTTGGGCGGGCGTCTGGGCGCGCGGCTTCGGCGGCGGCGCGTTCTTGAGCAGCCTGGACAGCACGTGGGTCAGCCGCCCCTCCTCCATCGCCTCACGGAAGGCCTGCGAGATGCGCGCCGCCTGCTCGCGGTCCATCTGCGAGTGCGAATAGAGCATGACGAAGAAGGCGAACAGCAGCGTGATGAAGTCGGCGTAGGAGACGAGCCAGCGTTCGTGGTTGGGATGTTCCTGTCTGGGCGCGCGTGGCATCGTGTGGCCCTCAGGCGGCGCGGGCGGCTTCGACGGCGCGCGGCTTCCGCTGCGAGGCCTTCTCGAGGTAGGCCTCCAGCTTGGCGCGGATCATCTTCGGATTCATGCCCTCGACGATGCCGCAGACGCCTTCGAGAATCAGCTCCTGCCGGAGCCGCGCGCGGGCGGCGCGCGCCTTGATCTTGTGCGCCGCCGGCAGGAACATCAGGTTGGCGGAGCCGACGCCGTAAATGGTGGCGACGAAGGCCGCGGCGATGCCCTTGCCCACCTTGTCCATGTCTTTCAGATCGCCCATGACGATGATCAGCCCGAGCACGGCGCCGATGATGCCGATGGTGGGAGCGAAGCCGCCGGCGCTTTCAAACACCTTCGCTTCGGCCTCCGCGCGATGCTCGGCAGTGTCCATTTCGAGCTCCATGATGGAGCGGATCTCCTGAAGGTCCATGCCGTCCACCGCCAGCAGCATGGCCTTGCGCAGGAACGGGTCTTCGATGGCCAGCACGTCCTGCTCGAGCGATACAATGCCCTGCTTTCGCGCCGCCTGCGAGAAGCCGACCAGCCGTTCCACCAGCTCGCCGCTGTCATCGCCCTCCTCAAACAGCAGATCCCGCACGCGGCGGGCTGCCGCCTTCACCATGCCAATCGGATTGGCCACCAGCGTCGCTCCGAGGCAGCCGCCGAAGACGATCAATGCAGCAGACTCGCCCAGCACGTCGCCGGGCTTTCCGCCCTCAAGCAGGTACCCGCCCAGAATGCCCGCCACCGCCACGGCGAGCCCGCCGAGCGTCCCCAGATCCAGCCGCTTCGACTTGCCCGTTGCCGCCATGCCCCCTCCCCTGCGCCTACTCGCCGCGATCCGCCGCAGGGGCCGCCGGCGCCGCCTGTCCCGCCACGCGGCGCCGGTACTCCAGCACCCGCGCCACCACTTCCTCGGCGCGTTCCCTCACGCGCACCTTCTCGCCCGTCGTCAACGTCAGCACTGTGTCGGGCGTTTCGTCGACGAACTCGATCAGGTCCGCGTTGACGTAAAAAGGCGATTCGTTGATGCGGGTCAGGCGGATCATGCGGACCTCGGCCGCAAGGGCTCGTCCGCCTTATCGGCGCGGAGGCGGAGAACTTGAGCGAAACCGCGGAACAGTCAGGCGAGCAGCTCGAGAATCTCGCGCAGCTCCCTGCGGACGCGCTCGAGCACCGCAGCGGCGCGCTCGGGATCCGGCGCAAACAGATGCCGTTGCAACAGCTCCACCGGCGGGCGCGCTGCCTGCGGCGCGGGCGCTGCTGCCGCCTGCTTCGCCTCCCGTTCCTGCCGGCGCTGCTGCCGCATTTCGGCCAGCGCTGCCCGCGCCCCCTCGATCGTGTAGCGCTTCTCCCACAGCAGGTGCTTGATGGCGAGGATGGTTTCGATGTCCTTGCGCCGGTAAAGCCGCTGGTTGGTGCCGGACTTCTTCGGGCTGAGCTGCGGAAACTCGGTCTCCCAGAAGCGCAGCACCGTGGGCTTGACGCCCGTGAGGCGGCTCACTTCGCCGATGCGGAAGTAGAGCTTGTCGGGGATCTCCACGGGCTTGGGATGCGCCGCCGCCGTCGCCATGATGGAATCCGTGCCTAGCCTCATCCTAAATCCATGCGCGCCGCGCGTCAACAGAAATGCGGGGAAATGTTTTATCGGGCGCGGCCGCGGCCCGGCCTCAAGGCCCTGCGGGCGGCCCGGCCGGGACGGCCGCAGGCGCTACCATGAAGGCATGGCAGTGCTGGCCGGCATCCATCCCGTGCGCGAGGCGCTCCGCGCCGGACGCCCGCTCGAGCGCGTCACCATCGCCCGCGGCGCCGCCGGAGCCCGGCTCCAGGAGATCATCGAGCTGTGCCGGCAGGCGGGCGTGCCCGTGCGCTTCGAGCCGCGCGAGGCGCTGGACCGCATGGCCCGCAACGTGCCGCATCAGGGCGTGGTGGCCGTGGCCGCGGCCGCGCCCGCGGCGAGCCTGGAGGACGTGCTGCCGCTGGCCGGCCTGATTGTCGTGCTCGACGGCGTCGAGGATCCGCACAACCTCGGCGCCATCCTCCGCACGGCCTACGCCGCCGGCGCCACGGCCGTGGTCGCGCCGGAGCGCCGCGCCGCCGGGCTGACGGAGGCGGTGGCCAAAGCGGCCGCGGGCGCGCTCGGCCTGATCCCGTTCGTGCGCGTGTCCAACATCAACCGCGCGCTGGAGCGCATGAAGCAGGCGGGCTTCTGGATCTACGGCGTCGACGAGCGCGGCCGCCAGCCTTACTATGAAGCCGACTACACGGACCCCGCCGCGCTGGTCTTCGGGGGCGAGGGCAAGGGCCTGCACGAGCTCACGCGCAAGCGCTGCGACTTCCTCGTGCGGATCCCGATGACGGGCCAGATCGCGAGCCTGAATGTGAGCGTCGCCGCCGGCATCGTGCTCTTCGACTGGCGCCGGCGCATGAAGCCGCCCGAGCCTCCGCCGGCCCCGGCCGGCGCCTGAATCAGAGCCGCGCGCGGGAGTTGGCCAGCTCTTCCACAGAGACGATGTCGGTCGGGTAGCGGCCGGTGTAGCAGGCGTAGCAGTAGCCCGAGCCGTCGTCGTCGACCGACTTCATCAGGTTCTCGAGCGAAAGGTAGGCCAGCGTATCGGCGCCGATGAACTGCCGGATCTCCTCGATCGACTGGTTGGCGGCGATCAGCTCCCGTCTGGTCGGCGTGTCGACGCCGTAGTAGCAGGGCGACATCGTGGGCGGGCAACTGATGCGCAGGTGCACTTCGCGCGCGCCCGCATTGCGCACCATGCGCACGATCTTCTGCGAAGTGGTGCCGCGCACGATCGAGTCGTCGACGAGAATGACGCGCCTGCCCCGCAGGATCTCGCGCACCGGGTTGAGCTTCAGCCGCACGCCGAAGTCGCGGATGGCCTGCGAAGGCTCGATGAAGGTGCGCCCGACGTAGTGGTTGCGGATGAGCCCGTGGCGGAACGGAATGCCGGAGGCGGCCGAGTAGCCGATGGCGGCGGCAACGCCCGAGTCGGGAATCGGCACGACGACATCGGCCTCCACCGGCTTCTCGGTAGCAAGCAGCCGCCCCATCATCTCGCGCGAGAACTGGACGCTGCGGCCGAAGACCACCGAGTCGGGCCGGGAGAAGTAGACGTGCTCGAAGACGCACTGCGCGCGCTTCTTCGGCACGGTGAAGAACTCGCGCTGGAGTCCGTCGGGGCCGGCGATGACCATCTCGCCCGGCTCGACATCGCCGATGTGGGAGGCGTCGATCAGGTCAAAGGCGCAGGTCTCGCTGGCGAAGACGTAGGCGGGCCCGGTGCGCAGGTTCATCCGCCCGATGGCGAGCGGGCGGAAGCCGTGCGGGTCGCGCGCGACGATGATGCGGTCCTGGGCGAGGAAGACCAGCGAGAAGGCGCCCTCGATCATCAGCAGCGCCTCGCGCAGCGCGCCGCGGATGGTGCGCTCGGCGCTGCGGGCCACCAGGTGCAGGATGACCTCCGTGTCGCTGGTGGCCTGGAAGATGGAGCCGCCCAGCTCGAGCTGGCGGCGAAGCTCGGCGGCATTGGTGAGATTGCCGTTGTGGGCGACGGCGATGCGGCCCTTCGAGCAGGCCACGGAGAAGGGCTGCGCATTCAGCAGCGCCGTCTCGCCGGCGGTCGAGTAGCGCGTGTGGCCGATGGCGAGGTGGCCGGGCAGGCGCCGGAGCACGTCGGCGGTGAAGATGTCGGCGACGTGGCCCATGTCCTTGTGGCAGTAAACCATCGAGCCGTCGCTCGAGGCGATGCCGGCGCTCTCCTGGCCGCGGTGCTGGAGCGCATGCAGGCCCAGATGCGCGAGGCTGGCCGCCTCGGGATGCCCGTAGACGGCGAAGATGCCGCACTCCTCGCGCAGCTTGTCCCAGGCCGGGTTGGCGCGCCGCTCAGACATGGATCTCCTCGCCTGCATGCAGCCAGCGTTCGAGCGCCTCCGCCCAGTGCCGCTTCAATGCCTCGACGCGCACGCGAAGGAGCTCGCGCCCGCGGTTGGCCACGGCGAGCTCGGCTCCTCCGGTGGTGCCGATCCGCAGGGCAGGCGCGCCGTGCCGGGCGGCGATCTCTTCCACCTGCTCCGGCTTCGCCGTCGAGACGACGACGCGCGACGGGCCTTCGTGGAACAGCAGCAGCTCTGGCCGAAGGTCCGACTCGAGCTCCACCTGCGCTCCCAACCCGTGGGGAAATGAACATTCGGCCAGGCACCAGGCCAGCCCGCCGTCGCTGACATCATGCGCCGATTCGGCCGCGCCGGCGCGAACCATCTCGCGGACTGCGGAATGGACGCGCTTCTCGAGCTCCATGTCGAGCCGCGGCGGCAGGCCCCACAACTGGCGCAGCACCCACTTGGCATACTGCGTGCCGCCCATGCGCGTCTCATCGGCCTCGCCGATGCCGCCGATCAGGTAAATGGCGCGGCCGGCGGCGCGGAAGCCGGGGCCGGGCGGCTCGAGCAGGGGCATGACGCCGACGAGGCCGAACACGGGCGTCGGGAAGATCGCCTCGCCGAGCGTTTCGTTGTAAAGGCTCACGTTGCCGCCGGTGATGGGCGTTTCGAAGAACTCGCACGCTTCGGCCATGCCCTCGATGGCCTCGACAATCTGGGCCATGATTTCGGGCCGCTCGGGGTTGCCGAAGTTCAGGTTGTTGGTGGCGCCCACGGGTTCGGCGCCCGCGCAGGCAAGGTTGCGGGCGCACTCGGCGACAATCAGGCGCGCGCCCTCGCGCGGGTCGAGGTAGCAGTAGCGGCCGTTGCCGTCGAGCGCCATCGCGATCATCGTGCCCGTCTCTTTGATGCGCAGGATGGCGGCATCGGCTCCGGGGCCGGCCACGGTGTTGGTGCGCACCATGTAGTCGTACTGCTCCCAGATCCAGCGCTTGTTGCAGAGGTCCTGCGAGCCGGCCAGCGTGACCAGGTCCGCTGCCAGGTCCGCGGAGGCGAACGGCGGCGCTTCCAGGGGCGCCTCGCGCAGCGGCTTCGTCCAGGGGCGCCGGTAGACCGGGGCCTCGTCGGCCAGCGGCCGGGCGGGGATCTCGGCCACCACCTGCCCGTGATTCTTCACGCGCATCATGCCGTCGCCGGTGACATGTCCGATGATGCGCGCATCGAGTCCCCACTTGCGGAAGATGCCGAGCACCTCCTGCTCGCGCCCCTGATGCGCCACCAGAAGCATGCGCTCCTGGCTCTCGCTGAGCATGATCTCGTATGGCGTCATGCCTTCTTCGCGCTGGGGGACGAAGGCGAGGTCGATCTCGATGCCCGTGCCGGCGCGGCTGCCCATCTCGCAGGTGGAGCAGGTGAGCCCGGCGGCGCCCATGTCCTGAATGCCGGCCACGGCGCCGGTCTGCATGGCCTCCAGGCAGGCCTCGAGCAGAAGCTTCTCCATGAACGGGTCGCCCACCTGCACGTTGGGCCGCTTCTGCCTGCTCTCCTCGGTGAACTCGCCCGAGGCCATGGTGGCCCCGTGGATGCCGTCGCGTCCTGTCTTCGCGCCCACGTAAATGACGGGGTTGCCGACGCCGCAGGCGCGGCCGTAGAAAATCCGGTCCCGGCGCGCGATGCCCAGGGCGAAGACGTTCACCAGCGGGTTGCCGCTGTAGCTGGGCTCGAACATCGTCTCGCCGCCAACGGTGGGCACGCCGAAGCAGTTGCCGTAGTGGGCGATGCCGTGCACCACGCCGTCGAGGATGCGGCGGTTGCGCGCCCCCGTCTTCTCATCGTCGAGCGGCCCGAAGCGCAGCGCGTCCATCACCGCGATGGGGCGCGCGCCCATGGTGAAGATGTCGCGCAGGATGCCGCCGACGCCCGTGGCCGCTCCCTGGAACGGCTCGATGAAGCTCGGGTGGTTGTGCGACTCGATCTTGAAGGCGACGCACCACTCGTTGCCTTCGGCGTCATGGCCCAGCGTGACGATGCCCGCGTTCTCGCCCGGCCCCTGCACCACGTAGCGGCCGCGCGTCGGCAGCTTTTTCAGATGCACGCGCGAGCTCTTGTAGCTGCAATGCTCGCTCCACATCACGCTGAAGATGCCCAGCTCGGTGAGGTTGGGCTCGCGGCCGAGGATCGAGACAATCCGCTGGTATTCGTCCGGCGTCAACTGGTGCGCCGCGACGATTTCCGGAGTGATTTCGCTCATGGGATTACCGCGTGCGCTGCGCGAAGCAGTGCGCCAGCGAATCGAACACGCCGAGGCCGTCGGACGAACCGAGCAGCGCTTCCACGGCCCGCTCCGGGTGCGGCATCATTCCAAGCACGTTGCGCTGCCGGTTCAGAATGCCGGCGATGTCGCGCTGCGAGCCGTTCGGGTTTTCCACGTAGCGGAAGGCCACGCGGTCTTCCGCCTCCAGCTCGTCGAGGGTGCGTTCGTCGGCCACATAGCAGCCCTCGCCGTGCGCAATCGGAATGACTACTTCCTGGCCCCGCCGGTAGGCGCACGTGAAGGGGGAGTCCGCCGTCTCCACGCGCAGCCGCACCGGCTTGCAGATGAACTTGAGCCCCCGGTTGCGCACCAGCGCTCCCGGCAGCAGCCCGCACTCGGTGAGGATCTGGAAGCCGTTGCAGATGCCCAGCACCAGCCCGCCCGCCTCGGCGTGACGCTTCACCGCGTCCATGATCGGGGAGAACTTCGCGATGGCCCCGCAGCGGAGATAGTCGCCGTAGCTGAAGCCGCCCGGGAGAATGACGCAGTCGGCGCTCTTCAGGTCGCGGTCGCCGTGCCAGAGGAATTCCGCCTCATGCCCTGCCACGCGGGAGGCTGCATGCCAGGCGTCGTGGTCGCAATTGCTGCCGGGGAAGACAACGACGCCGAACTTCATCGGAGGGAAAGTTCAGTGTAGCAGAGCCCGGCGCGCGCCGCAGTTATTCAGCGGCGGCGGGCGCCGCGGCCTTCTTCTTCGAGGCCCGCTTCTTCTCCGCCGGCGGCTGCCGGTCGATCTTCCGGATCATCGGCAGCGCGATCTCGAGCACGAACTTCTTCTCGCCCAGATCGTCAAACTTGATCGTGATGTGCTGGTCGGTGCACTCGACCACCTGTCCGGGTCCGAACTTCGAGTGTTCGACTTGCGCGCCTTTCGCAAAGGGGGGTTTGGCAGCCATGGCAGGGATGGAAATTCCTCGACAATCGTAGCATAGCAAATTCCATGCCAACCTGTCGAACGCCCCCGCCTTCCGCCCGCGGCTCAGTGCCTGTGCTTCAGCCCGCCCGCGCCGGAAGCGTCCTTCTCGACGACGTCGACGTGCGAGATCTCGATGAACGTCCGCAGCTTCTGCCCAAGCGCCGGATCCAGCTTCTCGAGCTGCGCGCAAACCTGTTTCGCGCGCTCGCCATCGCCCGCCATGACCAGCGCGAAGCCCAGATAGTAGTAAGCCGGGGCGAGCTTCGGGTCGTGCCGGATGGCCGTCTCGTAGCACTCCATGCCCCGGCGGGTGCGGCCCGTCTTGCCCTCGACGAAGCCGAGATGCATCCAGGCCCGCGCATGCGTGGGACGCAGCTCGACGGCCCGGGCAAAGTAAAAGCGCGCGCCGTCGAAGTCGTCCGCCCAGAGGTGGCCGAGCGCCCGCTGATATTCTTCTTCGCCGCGGCGGTCCTGTTGCGCGTTCCATGCGGGAAGGTCCAGCCGCAGCGTGGCGTGCATCTGATCGAGCCGCGCGACCGGAATGCCGAAATGCATGGGGGCGCCATCGACGGTCTTCACCGTCATCCAGCCTAGCAGGCGGCCTTGCTCATCGAACAGCGGGCCGGGGCCTTCGGCGGGCGATCCGTCGAACTCCAGCCGCGCGATCCAGCCGAAGCCGCCGGACTCCTTCACGTACCGCACGCGCGCGCGGCGGCCGCCGCTGACGGCCGTCCTGCCGATCTCCGGCGCGCGGGGCGCAATCTCCGCCGCCTGGTAGCCGACGAAGAGCTCCGCGAGCCCGGCATCCGGATCGTCGCCGCTGACCCACAGCACCGGATGCAGCCCGCCGCGGCCATCGAGGTAAGTGGCGCGGGCCGCCCCGTACAGCGACTGCCGGGGCGCCAGCACGAAGCCGGCGCTGGCTGCTTCGGCAGGCCAGGAACCCAGCAGCGCGCCGGATGCATTGAAGACGAGCAGTTCGCCGCCGAACAGCGGCGCTGCCAGCGCCAGCGCCAGACACAGCCTGCCCGTCATGCCAATGTGCGGGACGCGCCCGGCGCGTCGCGCGTTGCACCCCATTGTACGATGGTAGTTTCAGCCTGAAAACGCGGAATCTCCCGACATGGACACCGGAAGTCTGGACCTCAAAAAGACCGTCAATCTGCCTTCCACCGGCTTCGGCATGAAGGCCAACCTGCCGCAGAACGAGCCGAAGATGCTCGAGCGGTGGCGGCAGCAGCGCATCTATGAGCGCATCCGCGAGGCGCGCCGCGGCCGGCCCATGTACGTGCTGCACGACGGGCCTCCCTACGCCAACGGCAACATCCACCTCGGCCACGCCTTCAACAAGATCCTGAAGGATTTCATCGTCAAGTGGAAGACGATGACCGGCTACGATTCGCCCTACATTCCGGGCTGGGACTGCCACGGGCTGCCCATCGAGATCAAGGTGGACAGCCAGCTCGGCCCGCGCAAGGCGAAGATGACCGTAGCCCAGATCCGCGAGGAGTGCCGCCGCTACGCGCAGAAGTACGTCGAGCTCCAGAGCGAATCCTTCCAGCGCCTGGGCGTCTTCGGCCGCTGGGACAACCCGTATCTGACGATGAGCGCCGAATACGAGGCGATCATCGCCCGCGCCTTCGTCGACTTCCTCGCCCAGGGCTCCGTCTACAAAGGCCTCAAGCCGGTGCACTGGTGCATCCACTGCCGCACGGCGCTGGCCGAGGCCGAAGTGGAGTACGAGAACCATTCGAGCCCCTCGATCTGGGTCCGTTTTGCGCTGAAGTCCGATCCGTCCTCGATCGACCCGGCGCTGGCCGGGCGCCCTGTCTTCGGCCTGATCTGGACCACCACGCCGTGGACGATTCCCGCCAACGTGGCCATCGCCTATCATCCGTCGTTCGAGTACTCGGCCATTGAAGCCGGCGGCGCCGTCTACATCGTCGCCAGCGAACTGGCGCAGGCCACGGCGCAGAACTGCGGCTGGCAGGAAGCGCGCGAGGTCGCGCGCTTCCCTGGATCGCGCCTGGAGGGCGCGGTGTTCCAGCATCCGTTCCTCGAGCGCGAGTCGCCCGGCGTGCTGGCCGACTACGTCACGCTCGAGCAGGGCACCGGCGCGGTGCACACGGCGCCGGGCCACGGCTCGGAGGACTACCTCACCGGCCAGAAGTACGGCCTGCCCACCTTCTGCCCGGTCGATGCGGGCGGCCGCTTCTATCCTGCTTCCGGCGCGCCCGGACGGCTTCCGGAGGCGATCCTCGGAAAGACCGTGTGGGAGGCCAACCCGGTGGTCAACTCGATCCTGCGCGAGGCCGGGGCGCTGCTGGCCGAGAAGAAGCTGGAACACTCTTACCCGCACTGCTGGCGCTGCCACAACCCCACCATCTTCCGCGCCACCGAGCAGTGGTTCATCGGCATGGACCTCAACGGGCTGCGCGAAAAAGCCCTTCAGGCGATCCGCGAGGTCCGGTGGCATCCATCCTGGGGCGAGGAGCGCATGGCGAACATGATCGCCACGCGGCCCGACTGGTGCATCTCGCGCCAGC
Source organism: Bryobacteraceae bacterium (assembly GCA_025056865.1). GTDB lineage: Bacteria > Acidobacteriota > Terriglobia > Bryobacterales > Bryobacteraceae > JANWVO01. The sequence continues at coordinate 11,405 of JANWVO010000054.1, read as the reverse complement.
GAGTCTGGGGCGTGCCGATCGTCGTCTTCTACTGCGAGGACTGCAACGAGCCGCTCACCGACCGCCGCTTTCTCGACCGTGTCGTCGACCTGTTCGCCGTGCACACTGCCGACGCCTGGTACGACCGCACGGCCGAAGAGCTGCTCGGCCCCGAGGCGCGCTGCAAGGCCTGCGGCGGAACGCGTTTCCGCAAGGAAGACGACATCCTCGACGTCTGGTTCGACTCCGGCGCCAGCCATCTGGCGGTGCTCCACGAAGGCAACGGCCTGCCCTGGCCGTGCGACATGTATCTTGAGGGCGGCGATCAGTACCGCGGCTGGTTCCACTCGTCGCTGCTGGTTGGCGTGGGCCTGCGCGGGCGCGCGCCCTACCGCGAGTGCGCCACCAACGGCTGGGTGCTGGACGGCGAGGGCCGGGCGATGTCGAAGTCGCTCGGCAATGTCATCGCGCCGGAGGACATCATCCGGAACTACGGCGCCGACGTGCTGCGGCTGTGGGTGAGCTCGGTCGCCTTCCAGGAGGACGTCCGCGTTTCCGAGCTGATCCTCACGCGCCTCACCGAGGCCTACCGCAAGATCCGCAACACGTTCCGTTACGCGCTCGGCAACCTGCACGACTTCGATCCCGCCGCCGACGCGCTGCCGGGCAGAGAGCTGCTTGAGATCGACCGCTGGATCCTGTACCGCACGGCGGAGCTGGTGGCCCAGTGCCGCCGCTGGTATGACGAGCTCGCCTTCCATCGCGTCTATCAGGCGGTGTACAACTTCGCCACGACGGATCTCAGCGCCATCTACTACGACATCCTCAAGGACCGCCTCTACACGGGCGCGCCGAAGTCGAAGGCGCGCCGCAGCGCGCAGACGGCGCTGTACCGGGTGCAGCACGCGCTGGTGCGGCTGTTCGCGCCTGTGCTCGCCTTCACCTGCGAAGAGGCCTGGTCGCACATGCGCCGCCTGCCGGGCGATCCCGACAGCGTGCACCTGGCGCTGGCGCCTGCGCCGGAAGAGCTCACCGCCGGGCTGCCCGAGGAGCACGCGCAGCTCAGCGCCAACTGGGACCGGCTGATGGAAGTGCGCGAAGCGGTGCTCAAGGCGCTGGAAGAGGCGCGCAATGCGAAGCTCATTGGCGCGCCGCTGGAGGCGAAGATCCTGCTGGAAGCGGGCGAAGATCTCTTCCCGCTGCTCGAACGCTACCGCGCCGAGCTGCCCGCCATCTTCATCACGTCCCAGGTGGAGCTGCGCCGCGGCGATACCCTGCGGGCGCAGGTCGAGCGCGCCGACGGGACCAAGTGCGAGCGCTGCTGGAAGTACACGCTCGACGTTGGCGCGGATCCTTCGCTGCCCACCATCTGCGGCGCCTGCGCCGCGGCGGTGCGGGAGATCGCGGGAGCGTAAGCCGTGGCGCGGCGCTGGCCGTGGATGACGGCGGCGGCGGTGTTTGCGCTGGACCGCGCCAGCAAGCATCTCATCGAAACGCGCGTCGCCGAATGGGAGGCGATTGCCGTCGTGGACGGCTTCTTCCGCATCGTCCACACGCGCAACACCGGCGTCGCCTTCAGCCTGTTTGCCGAGCAGGGCGCCGGCAGCGGAGGCGCGGTGCTGACGGCGCTGACCGCCGCCCTCACCGCCTTCGTGCTGTTCCTGCTCTGGAACGTCTCGCGCAATCCGCGCGAGAGCGGGATGCTGGCCGCAGCGCTCGCCTGCATCGCCGGCGGAGCCGCCGGCAACCTCTACGACCGCATTCTCTTCGGCAGCGTCACCGATTTCCTGGATTTCTCCGTCGCGGGTTGGCACTGGCCCGCCTTCAACGTGGCCGACAGCGCCATCACCTGCGGCGCCGCGCTGCTGCTGGCCGATCTCTGGCGTGCGCGCCGGCGCGCCGCCGGACCTATGATTGGGGAAAACGGCAAGGGCGGCTGAACCGCCCGAAGGAGATTCGCCTGATGACGCCCATCCGCCCGGATCTGCTGCGTTCCCTGGCATGGAAACAGGGCGCCGCGCAACAGCGCCATTACGAGCTGCGCGCCGGCGAGGAGACGATCGCGGAGCTGGACTTTCTGAAGACCTTCGGCACGCTGGCGCGCGGACGCACGGCGGAGCGGTCGTGGACCTTCAAGCGCGCCGGCTTCCTTTCCCCCATTGTCACCGCGCGCGTGGAAGGCGCTGCCGAAGACTGCGCTCTCTATCACCCGAATTTTTCGGCCAGCCAGGGTCAGCTCCGCCTGGCTTCCGGCGAGAACTACGAGTTCCGCCTGGCGGGCGTCTGGTCGCGGCAGGCAGCGCTCGTCGACGGCGCCCGGCGCGAGGTCTTCCGCCTGCATCTCAAGGGCGACGCCGCGCTGGGCGCCACCGTGGAGGTGCGCCTTCCGGAGACGCCCGAAATCGGATTGCTGCTGCTGTTGACCTGGTACGTGCTGGTCCTGCAATTGCAGGACGAGGCGCTCAGGGCGGAGCCGCGGTGAGCGTACGGCGCGTCGTTTATGCAGCGGCGCATGCGGGCTATCCCGTGGAAGCGCCGCTTGGGGGCGGTGCAGCGGTGGCGCGGATGCTCGAGGACGAATGGCGCCGCACCGGCCCTTTCGAACTGGAGATGCTCACGCCCGCCATCCTGGGCGAAGCCGCGCCGGCGGGCCACGAACTCACCGCCTTCGACGAGCGCCGCTACGCCGCCTTCTGCCGTGCCTTCAGCGAGGCTGCAACCCGCCGCATCCTCGGGCACGACCCCCGCGACACGGCAGTGCTCGTCAATGACATCAGCGAAGCGCCAGACTTCCCGGCGCTAAAGCGCGCCGGCTTCCGCATTACGACGATTTACCATGTCGACGTCGTCGCCTACATCGCCGCCATCTATCTGCGCGGCTGGGCCGGCGCCCGGGCGCTGGCCGGCGCCTGGCGCGCGGCGCAGCGGCTTGGAGCGGCCCGCTTCTCCCCGCTGATCCTGCGGCTCATCTTCGAACGCCAGCAGCAGAGCCTGCTGCATTCTTCCGCCATTGTCGTGCCGAGCTCCGGCATGAAGCGCATCCTCCTCGAAAGCTGGCCGGAGGCGCGCGAGGACCGCATCCATGTGCTGCCCTGGGGCGCTCCGCCTGTCGGCTCCGCGCAAGCCCCTGCGGATGCGGATGCGCTGAGGCGGGAGTTTGCCGTGCAGGAAGGGGAAAAAGTTCTGCTGGCGCTCAGCCGCATCAGCCCGGAGAAGGGCCAGGATCTGCTGCTCGAATCGCTGTTCGAGTGGGAGCGGGCGCGGGGCGCCGCCGTGCCGCCGTTGCGGCTGTTCGTCTGCGGCGCGCCGGCCTACATGCAGGGGCGCGCGCACATGGCAAGGCTGGAGCGGCTGGCGGCGCGGCTGCGCCGCATCCGCGTGGATTTTCCCGGCCATGTCACCGGCGCGCGCAAGCAGGCCTTTTTCACGCTGGCGGATCTGTTCGTGTTCGCCTCGCGGCACGAAAGCTACGGGCTGACGTTGATGGAGGCGCTGGCCGCGGGACTGCCGGCTGTGGCCGTGGAAAGCGACGGCACGCGGGAGATTCTGCGGCCGGAGCTTGGCGTGCTGGTGCAGCGCGGTCAGGCGCGGCAGCAGCTCTGGCGGGCGATTGAAGCGCTGCTCGGGGACGATGCCCGCCGGGCGTCGATGAGCCGGGCAGCCCGCGGCTACGCCGCCGGACGGCCGTTTTCGAAGTCGGCGGCGCGGCTGGCGGAGATCTGCGCGGGATGAAGGCTCAGGCCGGCATGGGAACGCGCACGCGCTTGGCCAGCGCGCCGGCGATCTCGTCGAGCGGCAGCACCTGCTGCGCCGCCCCCATGCGGATGGCTTCGCGCGGCATGCCGAACACCACGCAGGTCTCCTCATTCTGCGCGATCGTCGGCGCGCCCGCGCGCCGCATCTCCAGCAGTCCCGCGGCGCCGTCGGCTCCCATGCCGGTGAGCAGCACGCCGATGGAATGCGCGCCCGCCTCGCGCGCCACGCTGCGGAACAGCACGTCGACGCTGGGCCGCTGGTAGCAGACCTTCGGCCCGTCGTGGAGGCGCGTGCGCCAGCCGCCGCCAGCGATGCGCTCGATCTCCAGGTGGCGGTTGCCGGGCGCCACCAGCGCGAGGCCGTTCTCGAGCCGTTCGCCGCCTTCCGCCTCGCGGACCTCGAGGGCGCACACCGTGTTGAGCCGCTGCGCGAAGGTGCGCGAAAAGCCGGGCGGGATGTGCTGGGTGATGACGATGGGCGGCACCTCCGCCGGCAGGGCGGCCAGGATGCGCTCGATGGCGACGGTGCCGCCGGTGGAGGCGCCGATGGCGATTACCTGCTGAGGCGGCGGGCCGTCGGCTTCCGCCCTTGGCCGCGCCGCCGGCGCGGGAGCCGGGGCGGCAGGCGGCGGGGGAGCGGCGGCTGCCCCGTTGCGCCGGATGCGCGCCGCGGCCGCGGCGCGCACCCGCTGCGGCAGGTCGTCCTTGAGATCAGCCACCGAGTACGGCCCGCCCGGCTTGGCCAGCACGTCGACGGCGCCGCGGTTGAGCGCCTCCAGCGCCGCGCGCGTCGAGTTCTGGGTGAGCGAGCTGAGCACGATCACCGGCAGCGGGTAGTGCTTCATCAGCTTCTCAAGGAACGTCAGCCCGTCCATGCGGGGCATCTCGACGTCCAGCGTCAGCACGTCGGGCCGCAGCGATACGATCTTGTCGCGCGCCACGAAGGCATCCGGCGCGGTGCCGACCACCTCGATGTCCGGCTGCTGGCTGAGCACCTCCGTCAGCACCTTCCGCACGATGGCCGAATCATCGACCACCAGCACCCGGATCTTCTTTCCCTCACTCATGCCTCCTCCTCGCAGCAAAGCGTGACGGCCATTTCGCCCTGCTCGAGCGGGAATCGCACCCAGCTCCGCTCCGTGCATCCGCAGCGGCCGTGCGACGCCTCCGGCGCGGCGATCCGCAGCCGCCCCTGGGGTTCCAGCCGGCTCATGGTCGCTCCGCAAAGCATGTTGGCCAGCTCGGCTGCCATCAGCAGCTCGTCCTGCGCGCGCACCTCCTCCTCGTCGATACCAAGAAACGCCGCCGCCAGCCGCCGCGGCGCGCCGCCGGAAAGCGCCACGCGCAGCTCGCCGCGCAGGCTGCCTTCGAAGCGCGCCACCGCCCCCGTCACTTCTCCCTCTGGCGGCCCGTCTTCGCGGGCTTCGTCCACCGGGTATTCGAAGCACATCGTCTCCAGCACTTCCAGCGCCGCCTCTTCCAGCGCGCGCCGCATCAGGGCCGGCTCCAGTCTCGTCTCCGCCATGGTTCAGAACTCCCCGCCCGGGCTGCCGCCCGGAGGCCCGAGCAGCGCCGAAAGAACCTCGCTCAGCCGCTCCGGCGGGAACGGCTTGCGCACATAATCGCTTGCGCCCAGCTTCAGCAGCGCCCCGACGCGCTTCTCGGTCGAATCTGTCGACACAACCACCACCGGAATCGACCGCAGCGCCGCATCGGCCTTCAGCTCGCTGATCAACTGTTCGCCATCCATCACCGGCATGTTGATGTCGGTCAGGATCAGGTCCACCGGGGGCTGCGCCGCCGCGGCGCGGAGCTTGTCAAGAGCCTCGCGCCCGTTGGACGCCTCGAGGATCTCCGAAGCCGGAAAGCCCGCCACCGCGATCGTCCTCTTCACGAACGCCCGCATGACCGGCGAATCATCCACAATCATCAGGCGACTCGGCACTCCGCACCTCCTTCCTTCGCGCCCGCCAACGAAGCCTTCAGTTCGCGGGCGCCCGCAGGCGTCGACACCGTGCACCGCCCGGTGGGCACCTCCAGGCGCACCGTCCGCGAAACAGTTCCACCCACGTCCTCCCCGTGCACCAGCACGCCCGCCTTCCACAGGATCTTGCGCACCGCCGCGTAATTCCTCCGGCCGATGTTGAACACCCCGTTGGAGTCCACGACGTTTGCCCCGCCCGCCAGCCGCACCAGCAGGCGGCGCTTCTCGGCGCCTTTCTCATAGGCGGCGCGGAACAGCAGCGGCGTACCCGTGTCGGCATAGCGGAAGGGATTGGCCCGGCCCTGCGTGTCGCGGTCCACCGAGCTGTCCGGCAGCATAAAGTGCAACAGCCCGCCCACCCGGGCCACCGGATCCCAGATGGCCACCGCGATGCAGGAGCCCAGCGCATAGGTCACCAGCTCGGCCGGCTCATCCGTCACTTTGCAATCTCCCACGCCCACGACCACGGTCTTCAATTCACGCCTCCCTCGCCCGGCTAGGCGGCCGGCTTGCGGTAGACGGCCGGCATGACATACTCCAGCCCGTGCCGCACCCCCATCAGCCCCTCGCTGTGGCCGATCAGCAGCCACCCGCCCGGCTCCAGCCGGTCCTCAAAGCGCCGCACCAGACGCTCCTGCGTCGCCTTGTCGAAGTAGATCATCACATTCCGGCAGAAGATCACCGCCATGCGCGGCAGGAACGAGAAGTCCTCCATCAGGTTCAGCCGCCGGAAGTCGACCCGCGCCCGCCACTCGGGCTTCACCCGCACGCTGCCCTCCCAGCGGCCAGTGCCCCGCTGGAAGTATTTCTGCGGCCAGCCCGGCGGCAGCCCTTGCAGCCGCTCGGCGGGATAGATGGCCGCCTGCGCCTTCTCGAGCGCCCGCGTCGAAATGTCGGTGGCCAGCAGCCGCATCGCTCCGAGGCGCGCCCCCAGCCGCTCGGCCGCCGTGAACAGGATCGAATACGGCTCTTCTCCCGTCGAACAGCCCGCGCTCCAGATCCAGAACGAGGCCCGCGGCGCCAGCTCCGGCAGGATGCGCTCGCGCAGCAGCGCGAAATGCTGCGGCTCGCGCAGGAAGCTCGTGTGGTTGGTCGCCAGCGCGTTGATCAGCCGCTCCAGCTCCAGGCCTGTCCGGTCGGCCTTTACCGCCTCGATGTATTCGGCGATGCTGCCCAGGCCGAGCTCCTGCACGCGCCGCGCCAGCCGTGCATGCACCAGCGCTTCCTTGCCCGGCTTCAGGTCCAGGCCGAAGGTGCGGCGGGCCAGCTCGCGCACCTCGCGGAACTCCCGCTCGCCAAGGCCCGCCGCCGCTCCCTGCATCCCGCCCGGCTGCTTCATCCCTCCTCCTGCCTCAGCCGCGCACCACTGCTCCGGTTTCGCCGGCGATCGCCGACAGGTCCAGGATCAGCCCGACGCGGCCGTCGCCCAGAATGGCCCCGCCGGCAAAGCCCCGCGCCTCGCGGAAGGCCGGCCCCAGGCTCTTGATCACGACTTCCTGCTTGCCCGCCAGCTCGTCCACCAGCAGGCAGAAGACCCGGCTGCCGCTTTCGCCCACGATCACCAGCCCGTCGCTCACTTCGCGGCTGCGCCCTTCCACGCCCAGGCGCTCGGCCAGCCGCACGAGCGGCAGCAGCCGGCCCCGTACCATCACCATCTCGCCCTTGCCCTCCACCGTGAAGACCTGCTCGGGCGAGGCCTTGAACATCTCCCGGACGGCGAAGATCGGCACGATGAAGCGCTCGCCGCCGGCGGCCACGATCAGCCCGTCGATGATGGCCAGCGTCAGCGGCACCTTCAGCAGGAACGTCGTGCCCGCGCCGCTGGTGGAGACGATCTCGATGCGGCCGCGCAGCTTGTTGATGTGCTTGCGCACGACATCCATGCCCACGCCGCGGCCGCTGACGTCGGTCACCTGCTCGGCCGTCGAAAAGCCCGGCTCAAAGATCAGATGGTAGACCTCGTGGTCGCTGAGCCGCGCATCGGCCGCCACCAGGCCGCGCTCGACCGCCTTGCGGAAGATCCGCTCGCGGTCCAGGCCGCGGCCATCGTCGCTGATCTCGATGACGATCATGCCGGCCTGGTGCGCCGCCTTCAGCCGGATACGGCCCGCGGCCGGCTTGCCCTTGGCCTCGCGCTCGGCCGGCGGCTCGATGCCGTGATCCATGCTGTTGCGCAGCATGTGCACCAGCGGGTCGTGCAGCTCCTCGACGATCGTGCGGTCCAGCTCGACATCCTCGCCGTACAGCTCGAGCTCGGCCTGCTTGCCCGACTTGCGCGCCAGGTCGCGCACCAGCCGCGTCATGCGCCGGAACAGTTGCCCCACCGGCACCATCCGCATCGCCATCGCCGTCTTCTGCACCTCGCCGGTCACCCGCGCCAGGTGCGAGAGGTCGCGCTGGAGCCGCGGCGACTTCACCTGGCCCAGCTCCGGATTGTGCCGCAGCATCGTCTGCGCAATCACCAGCTCGCCCACCATGTCGACTAAGTACTCGAGCTTGGCCGTATCCACCTTGACGAGCGCCGCGTCGCCTCCGGCGGCCGCGCGGGCCTCGGGCCTCACCGCCGCTTCGCCCGCCTCCGCCCTTCCGCCTGCCGCCGGCGCCAGCTCGTCGAACGGAATCAGCTTCTCCGCATCCGCCTCCGCACCCGGCGCGCCGCCGGAAGCGGCCGCCTGCACGCGGGCGATCAGCTCGTCGGGCGGCGGCGGCTCGGCCACGGCCCGGCCCGAGGCGGCCGCCTCGATCGCGTTCAGCCACAGCGCCAGATAGTCGCCAGCCGCCAGGATCACATCCACCGTCTGCGGCCGCAACTCGAGCTGGCCGTTGCGCGCCAGGTCGAGCAGCGTCTCGGTCTCGTGCGCCACGCGCTGGATCACCTGGTAGTCGAGGAACCCCGCCAGCCCCTTGATCGTGTGGAAGCTGCGGAAGGCCGCATGCAGCGTCTCCTTCGTATGCGTCCGCTGCTCGATCTCGAGCAGGCAGGCCTCGATCTTCGACAGGTGCTCGCGCGCCTCGACGAGGAAGTCCTGCACGAGCTCCGGATCCTGCGCAAGGAAATTGGCCGCAGCGGATGGCGCGGCCGCTTCCATGCTCTCCGAGAGAGCTTTCAGCCCTTCCTCGGGGCCCGGGCCGCCAGCCTGGCCGTCCGGGCGGGCCCCGGCGGGCCCGCCCATCGGACGCTCCTTCTCCCTTTCCATCGGTTTGCGCCTCCCGGTTGCAACCCGGTCCGCCGTTCAGACCGGCCCTTCAGAAATCGCGGAAATCGTCCTCGAGCGGGATCTCCATCCGCGCAGCCGTCTTCACGCCCACGGGACGGGCCGCCGGAGCCGCCATGCGCCTCACGGCCGGAGCCGGCACGGCCGGAACCGTCCGCTCGTCGTCGCTGGCGCCCACCAGCTCGCGCAGCCGCTCCACCGCAGCCTGCAACTGCTGCGCCTGCGCCGACATCTCCTCGCCTGCCGAAGCGCTTTCTTCGGCGCTGGCCGCCGTCGACTGCGTCACCTGCTGCATCTGCGCCACCGCGCGCGCAATCTGCTCGATGCCCCGCGCCTGCTCCTGGCTGCCCATGTGCACCTCGTTGGTGAGCACGCGGATCCGGGATGCGTTCTCGAAGACGCGCGTGATGCAGGCGGCCACTTCGTCCAGCCGCAGCTTGCCCTCGTTGGAGCGCACGATCGATTCCTCGATCAGGTCCGAGGTGTCCTTGGCCGCCTGCGCGCAGCGCTGCGCGAGGTTGCGCACTTCGTCGGCCACCACCGCGAAGCCCATGCCCGCCTCGCCGGCGCGCGCCGCCTCGACGGCCGCGTTCAGCGCGAGGATGTTGGTCTGGAAGGCGATCTCGTCGATGACGCGGATGATGCGGCTGATCTTCTCGCTGGAGGCGTTGATCTCCTTCATCGACTCGATCATCTGGTCGAGCTTCTCGTTGGTCTCCTTCAGAAGCTGGTCCGCCTTCTCGGTCTCGCCGGCCGCCATCGAGGCGTTCTCGGCGTTTTTCTGCGTCATCGAGTTCAGCTCTTCGGTCGAAGCAGAGGTCTGCTCGAGCGAGGCCGCCTGCTCGCTGGAGCCCTGCGCCAGCGCCTGCGCCGAGCTGGAGACCTGCTGCGCGGCGCTGGCCACCTGGCGCGCCCCGTCGGCAATCTGGGCCGCGATGCGCCGCAGCGTCGAGTTGGCCCCGCGCATCACCCAGAAAGCGGCCGCCGCCACCACCGCGCCGCTCAGCACCAGCAGCACGGCGAGCCACGTCGTCACCTGCGCCCGCGCTGCCGCCGAAGCCGTCGCCTCTTCCATCCGCTGCCGCTGCCGCTGCGTCAGATCGCTGGCCGCCTTCTGCATCTGGCTCAGCATCGGGCGGAACACGGCCGGCTCCATCCTGGTCGCCTCGTCATAGCGCTGCGCCGCCAGGTGCTCGTCGAAGACGCGCGTCTGCCGCAGCCACTCCTCGGTGGCCGCCTTCATCACGCGCACGTCCTCGCGGCCCTCAGCCGTCACCACCAGCGGCTCGATCTCGGCGAGCGCCGCCGTGATCGCGCGGCCCGCCGCCTCCATCTGGTTCTGTGCCGCGCGCGCCCCGGCCGCGTCGCCGGTCATGCTGGCCAGCAACGCCCCGCGCAACGCGCTCTGCCCCGACGCTACCTGCTCGCTGATCCGGGTGGCCAGCTCGATCTTGCGCACCTCGCCGCGCGCCGTGTTCTCGAGCAGCCCGCGCAGCGCCGAGATGCTGTAGATCGACACGCCGCCCACCACGAGCAGGAACGCGCCCGTCAGGCCCAGGCTCAGATAAATCTTGCTCCCGAGGTTTCTCTTCGAAAACGACATTGCTTCTACCCTTCCTTCTCCTTCCGGATCCCTGTGAAAACCGCCGCCGCGCTTCCGCCTCAGGCTTCCGCGCCGGCTTCCCCGCCGCCGAGCGGCAGGCATTCCAGCCCCGCCAGCTCCTGCGCCGTCATGACCTCGTCGATGTCGAGCAGGATCTTCACCCGCCCTTTCACCTTCGCCATGCCGAGGATGTAGGGCAGATGGATGCCCTCGCCGAACGAAGGAGTGTCCTCGACATCCTGCTCGTGGATGGTGAGCACTTCGCTCACCCCGTCCACGATGACGCCCATCAGCAGCGGATCGCCGCCGCCGCGCCGCCGCACCTGCAACACGACGATGCAGGTCCGCGCCGTCTGCTCGCCGTCGGCCATGCCAAACTTGCGCCGCAGATCCACCACCGGAATCACCTTGCCGCGCAGGTTGATGACGCCGCGCACGTAGTGCGGCGTCTGCGGCACCTCGGTGATCTGCTGAAGGCCCATGATCTCGCGCACCTTCAGCACCTCGACGCCGAATTCCTCGCGGCCGAGCTGGAACACGAGATACTTGCCCTGGCGCGAACAGCCTGACGGGTTGCCATCTCCATCTCTCAGCACGGACACGTTCCTGCCCTTTTGGAGTCTACTCGCCTCTCTGCAGCGGGCCGCGTATTTCATGTCGGCCCAGACTCCGGTGGCTTTCGAAAAGATTGGCAGATCCCCGCACGTGAGGAAAAACTGGCGTTCCGGGCGGTGCAACAGAATTTTTTATGGAGGGATCCTGCGGCATTCCCCTCTCGGGCCTCTCATTCAGGAGGAGATCAGGCTGACAGGAATGGGTGGACGTTATCCTGGGAGCAGCTGTCGAGCAGCAGCCGGGACAGCCCGGCA
>JANWVO010000025.1 GCA_025056865.1 Bryobacteraceae bacterium | reverse complement strand
CTCCGGAACTGCACCCGCGGATTGTGCTTCGACAGCACCTTCGTGATCGCCGCCGTCAACGTCGTCTTGCCATGGTCAATGTGGCCAATCGTCCCAATGTTGACGTGCGGCTTGCTGCGGTCAAATTTCTCTTTCGCCATGAGCTTTCGTGTCTCCTGTCCGAGTGTTCGAACCTAACCTCTCGCGTGTCGCCTGTCGCGAATTATCTGGAAACCTTGCCCTGCATCCGGCTGATCACCTCTTCGGTGACCGAAGCCGGCGCCTCCTCGTAGCGGCCGAAGTGCATGGTGAAGCTGCCGCGGCCCTGCGTGCGCGAGCGCAGCTCGGTCGCGTAGCCGAACATCTCCGACAGCGGCACCATCGCGCGGATGATCTGCGTGCCGCCCTTCATTTCGACGCCCTCCAGCCGCCCGCGGCGGCTGATGAGGTCGCCGTTGACGGCGCCCATGTACTCGTCCGGCACCACCACCTCGACCTTCATCACCGGCTCGAGCAGCACAGGCCGCGCCTTCTGGGCGGCGTCCTTCAGCGCCATCGATCCGGCGATCTTGAAGGCCATCTCCGAAGAGTCCACCTCGTGGTAGCTGCCGTCGTAGAGCGTCACTTTCACGCCGGTCATCGGATAGCCGGCGAGCACTCCGCCCTCCATCGCCTCGACGATGCCCTTCTCGGCCGCCGGAATGTACTCCTTGGGCACCACGCCGCCGACGATGGCATTGACGAATTCGTAGTCCTTGTCCGCCAGCGGCTCCACGCGGATCTTCACGTGGCCGTACTGGCCGCGGCCGCCGGTCTGGCGCACGAAGCGGCCTTCGCCTTCCGCCTGGCGGGTGATCGTTTCGCGGTAGGCCACCTGCGGCTTGCCCACGTTGGCGCCGACGCCAAACTCGCGCTGAAGGCGGTCGACGATGATCTCCAGGTGCAGCTCGCCCATGCCGGACAGGATCGTCTGGCCGGTCTCGGGATCCGTGTTGACGCGCAGCGTGGGGTCTTCGGCCACCAGCTTCGCAATCGCCATGCCGAGCTTCTCCTGGTCGGCCTTGGTCTTGGGCTCGATGGCGAGCTGGATGACCGGGTTGGCGAACTCGATGGCCTCCAGCAGGATCGGGTGCGACTCGTCGCAGATCGTATCGCTCGTCGTCACCGTCTTCAGGCCGACGCAGGCGGCGATGTCGCCCGCGCGGACCTCGGAGATCTCCTCGCGCTTGTTGGCGTGCATGCGCAGCAGCCGCCCGATGCGCTCCTTCTTGCCCTTGCTGACGTTGAGCACGGTGTCGCCGGTCTTCACCACGCCGGAATAGACGCGGATGAAGGCAAGCTGGCCCACGTAAGGATCGGTCATGATCTTGAAGACCAGCGCCGAGAAAGGCTCGTCATCGCTGGCCTTCCGCTCGAGCTCGCGCGACGGATCCTGTGGATCCGCGCCACGCACGCTGGCGATGTCGACCGGCGAGGGCAGCAGGTCGACGACCGCGTCCAGCAGGTTCTGCACGCCCTTGTTCTTGAACGCCGAGCCGCACACCACGGGGAAGATCTTCAGGGCGATGGTGCCCTTGCGGAGGCCGAGAAGGATCTCTTCCTCGGAGAGCTCCTCGCCGTTGAGGTACTTCTCCATGAGGTGGTCGTCGCACTCGGCTGCCGCCTCGACCATCTTTTCGCGGTATTCGCGCGCCTTGTCGACAAGGTGGGCGGGGATGTCGACGTCGTCGTAGGCGGCGCCCAGCGTTTCATCGCGCCAGATGCGCGCCTTCATGCGGATCAGGTCGACGACGCCCCTGAACTGGTCTTCCGCCCCGACGGGGATCTGGATGGGCACCGGCCGCGCCTGGAGCTTCTCGACGATGGTCTGCACCGCGTGCTCGAAGTCCGCGCCGACGCGGTCCATCTTGTTGATGAAGCAGATGCGCGGAACCGAATACTTGTCGGCCTGCCGCCACACCGTTTCCGACTGCGGCTGCACGCCGGCGACGGCATCGAAGACGGCCACCGCGCCGTCCAGCACGCGCAGCGAGCGCTCGACTTCCGCAGTGAAGTCGACGTGGCCCGGCGTATCGATGATGTTGATCTGGCAATCGCGCCACTGGCAGAAGGTCGCCGCCGAGGTGATGGTGATGCCGCGCTCCTGCTCCTGCACCATCCAGTCCATCGTCGCCGTGCCTTCATGGACCTCGCCGATCTTGTAGGTCCGGCCCGTGTAATAAAGGATGCGCTCGGTGGTGGTGGTCTTACCGGCATCAATGTGGGCCATGATGCCGATATTCCTCATCTTCTCGATTGGAATCGTGCGGGGCATATCAGTCGTCGCAGGCGCGGCGGCTCAGCTCGGATTCTCCTTTCACCAGCGGTAGTGGGCGAACGCCTTATTGGCCTCCGCCATACGGTGCACGTCGTCCTTCTTTTTGATGGCCGCGCCGCGCAGGTTGGCGGCGTCCATCAGTTCATTGGCCAACTTCTCGGCCATGCTCTTCTCGGCGCGGGCGCGGGCGCCCTGGAGGATCCAGCGGATGGCGAGGGAGGTGCGGCGGTTGGCCGGCACCTCCACCGGCACCTGGTAGTTGGCGCCGCCCACGCGGCGGGTCTTCACTTCCACGAGCGGCTTGCAGTTTTCGACCGCTTTCTTGAAAAGCTTCAGCGGGTCGTCGCCGGTGCGCTCGCGGATGGTGTCCATCGCCGTGTAGAAAATGCGCTGCGAGACGGTCTTTTTGCCGTCCCACATCATGCAGTTGATGAACTTCTCCGCCAGCGTCGAGTTATACACGCTGTCCGGCGGGATCTGGCGGACTTCCGCGCGTCGTCTGCGAGCCATTCTCTACAAGCTCCTTCCGGTTACTTCTTGGCGGTCGCGCCGGCCTTGGGCCGCTTCGCGCCATACTTGGACCGTCCCTGCATGCGCCCGGCCACGCCGGCGGCGTCGAGGGCGCCGCGGATGACGTGGTAGCGCACGCCCGGCAGGTCCTTCACACGGCCGCCGCGGATCAACACGATCGAGTGCTCCTGGAGGTTGTGGCCGACGCCCGGGATGTAGGTCGTCACTTCAATCCCGTTGGTCAGCCGCACGCGGGCCACCTTGCGCAGCGCCGAGTTCGGCTTCTTCGGCGTGGTCGTGTACACACGCGTGCAAACGCCCCGCTTCTGGGGGCAGCCCTGCAAAGCCGGGCTCGCCGTCTTGTAGCGCGGCGGCTTTCTTCCCTTGCGAACGAGCTGATTGAATGTCGGCACGAACGTCCCTCAGAAAACCTGTTTCCAGCCCACACCTGCCGCCGGCCGGGCGCGGAATGGCCCGCCCGCCGCGGGGCGTCACCGGCCACACCGGAGCCGCCTGCCGGCAGCCTTCACCTCGAAAAAAGCTCTTGTATGACTCGTTGCACGGCAAGGCTTCGCCTTGCCAGCGCCCGTCGAAGAGGGTCTACTTCGGACACGCCCATGCTCCGCTCAGCGCGATGTCTGAGGGAACCTCGGGGCGGGCCCCCGGTCGGCTTCCCCGTGGCCGCTTGCGCGGGCCTTTTCAGGGAAGGGTCACCAGGAGCGGAACACAGAACTCCTCAAACTCTTCCAGAGTAGCTCGCGCCCGCGAAAGTTGTCAACCTGCCGGCTCCCGGTCCGCCTTCTGCGGCGTGCTTCCGGCACATCTCCCGCCGGTACCAGTGGTACTAGTTGTTTTCTTGAGAGATTCCGGGCCGGCTGGCCACAGTTCCAGTGAAATCCGCCAATCCAGGCTCGATGCATTGGAGACCGGGAGCATGTCTGCCGTGCCCAACATCCTGTTTCGGCGTTTCTCCGGACGTCGTGCCGGGAGCCTCGCCCCAGCGTCCCGACGCGGCGCTCTGCTTTCTGATGTCCTGCCATCATTCCTCCTGATGGCGCTGCTGGCCGGCATGATGGCGGCGGCTCCTCTGACCGGGAAGCCAGAGCCTGAGATGTTGCTGGCAAAGCTGGACGGGAGCGCCTTCCTCGACGCCCGTCCGCAGGCCTGCACGCAGGAGGGCGGCTGCCTGATCACGCTGCCGGAAGCCCGCCTGCCCGAAGTCCTCTTGGCGCCGCTGCGGTCGCATTTGCCCGCGGCCGCGGCGCGCATGATGTTGCCGGCGGGTTCTCGATGGATGCTGGCTGCGCGCGGCGAGACCGGCCCGCTGGTGTCGCCCGAGGCTGTGGTTCCGCGCGCGCCCCGCGTGGGCGAGTCTGCTCGGGCGGTTTCCGTCCCGTTCGACCTCGTCGCGCGCGCAGATCGCCTGCATGTGGCCGCAATGTTTCTGATCGGACTCATGCTTCTGCTGGGCAGCGCCGCCATCGGGTTCGTCGTCCGGCATCCGGCCGAACCGGTGATTCCGGATGGAGAGGAACCTTTCATTCCCGAGTCGAAGATCCTCCCGCGGCTAGTGGCTTACCCGGCTGCCGTCCAACGGACGCAGCCGTAGTAAGCTCGGCTGCATGAGGTTCTGGATCGTTGCCTTTCTGGCGGCATCTGCCCTCGCGCAACCGCCGCTTCAGTTCGCCGAGATCAGGGATCTCCGGCTGGCCAGCGGGCGCACCGTCGGCTCCTGCCGGCTGGGCTATCGCACATACGGCCAGCTCGATGCCGCCAGGTCCAACGCGGTGCTGTTCCCCACCTGGTTTACGGGTTCCAGCGCGCAACTGGACGGCTTCGTTGGGCCGGACCGCCTGGCCGACCCGTCGCGTTTCTTCGTCATCACCGTGGATGCGCCCGGCAACGGAGTGAGCTGCTCCCCTTCCAATGCCGGAGAGGCTCTGCGCGAGCTCTCCATCGCCGACATGGTGGAGGCGGAGCGCCGGCTGGTGGCCGAACACCTTGGCCTGAAGACGCTGCATGCGGTGATCGGCATCTCGATGGGCGGCATGCAGGCGTTTGAGTGGATCACGGCGCACCCCGACATGGTGCGCGCCGCCGTGCCCATCGTGGGCTCGCCGCGGCTGAGCGCTTCCGACGTGCTGCTGTGGAGCGCCGAGCTGAAGGCGATCGAAGCAGTGGAGCGGGCCGGCGGCGATCCGCGCGACGCGATGCCCGCGGTGCGCATGTTGCACGAGTTCGCGCTGACCTCGCCCGCGTGGATTCACCGCAGCCGCCCGCGCGCCGATCTGGCGCAGTGGCTGAAGCAGATCGAGGAGGACTCCCGGAAGGGCATGGATCCGCGCGACTATGCGGCCCAGCTCCGGGCGATGATCGGCCATGACGTGACCCGGCGCTTCGGCGGCTCGCTGGAGAAGGCGGCAGCGGCGGTGCGCGCCCGCGTGCTCGTCGTGGCCGCCGAACAGGACCACATGGTGAATCCGCTGCCCGCGCTGGAGATGGCCGCCGTGGGCGGCTTCGACGTGCTCCGGCTGAAGACCGACTGCGGCCACATGGCCACCCGCTGCGAAGACGCGCGCATTGCGGCGGCCGTGCGGGACTTCCTCGCCACAGGGCGTTGAAACGTTTCGCACTAGCGCTGGCGTACGCGCTTACGATAGGATTTCAGGTCAGCCATGGAACAGGCAGCGAGCAGACTGATCAGCCTTGGCGGGGTCGATATAGCGATCATCGCCATCTACTTCGGAATGGTGCTCGGCATCGGCTTCTACCTGAAGGGCCGGTCGGGCACGGGAGAGGATTTCTTTCTGGCCGGCCGGGAGATGACGGCCTGGATCGCCGGCCTGAGCTTTCTGGCTGCCAACCTCGGCTCGCTGGAGCTGATGGGCTGGGCGGCGGCAGCGTATCAATATGGCATCCTGGCCACGCACTGGTACTGGGTGGGCGCCATTCCTGCCATGCTTTTCCTGGGCATCGTGATGATGCCCTTCTATTACATCTCCAAGACCCATTCGGTGCCGGGCTATCTTCGGCTCCGCTTCGGCGAGCCGGCGCGGGCGCTGTCGGCCATCACCTTCGGCTTCATGACCGTCCTGATGAGCGGCATCAACATGTACTCGATGGCGCTGGTGATGAAGGTGGTGCTCGGCTGGGATATCAATTTCTCGATCTGGGTGAGCTCGCTGACCGTGGCCATTTACGTGGCCCTCGGCGGGCTGCGCTCGGCCATCTTCAATGAAGTGCTCCAGTTCATCCTCATCTGGGCCGGCGCATTGGTGATCCCGATCGTCGGCCTGATTGAGGCGGGCGGCTGGGACGGCATGGTGGCGCGCATCCAGACCAACTTCGCCGGACAGGACTACACGCACCTGTGGCGCACCATGGGCAGCTTCACGGACAACCCGATGGGCATCCACTGGACGGGCATCGTCTTCGGCCTCGGATGGGTGATCAGCTTCGGCTACTGGACGACGGACTTCCTGGTCGTGCAGCGCGTGCTTGCCGCAAAAGACCTGCGTGCGGCCAAGATGGCGCCCATCATCGGCGCCGCTTTCAAGATGATGGTGCCGTTCATTGTGATCCTGCCCGGCCTGCTTGGACTTGCCGTGCTGCCGTTCCGGCTTCAGCCGGAGGATGTCGCCGTGGCCAGCGGCGGCCACAGCTACAACGAAGTGCTGCCGCTGATGCTGGCGCGCTACGCTGGCCCCGGGCTGCTTGGACTGGGCATCACCGCCCTGATCGCCGGCTTCATGAGCGGCATGGCCGGCAACGTAAGCGCCTTCGCCACCGTCTGGACGTACGACATCTACCGGGCCTTCATCCGCAAGGAGGCCACCGACGCGCACTACGTCTCCATGGGCCGCTGGTGCACCATCCTCGGCGTGCTGGTCTCCATTGGCACGGCCTACCTGGTGATGCAGTTCAAGTCCATCATGGACTACGTCCAGGCGCTGTTCAGCTTCTTCATTGCGCCGCTATTCGGCACGGTGCTTCTGGGCATGCTGTGGAAGCGCGCGACGCCCGCCGGAGGCTTCTGGGGGCTGCTGGCCGGAACGGTTTCAAGCATCGCCATGTGGGCGTGGGTGAAGGTGGATCCATCGGCGCTGCGATATATCGCGCTTTCGCCGCACGCCAAGGACATGGCCGAGAACATGTACCGGGCGCTGTGGTGCTGGATCATCTGCGTGGTGGTCACTGTCGCCGTCAGCTACATGACCAAGCCGCTGCCGGAAAGCGCCCTCCGGGGCCTCGTCTACGGCTGCACCGAGGTGCCGCACGAGCGCGACATGCCCCTGTGGCAGCGGCCCATTTTCTGGGCCTCTGTTGTGGGCGGCGTGTTCCTGCTGCTTCAGATCATCTTCTGGTAAGCGCGCCTCAGCCCTGGCCATAGCGCGCCTGCGGGCCGTGCTTGCGGAGGAAGTGCTCGTCGTGGAGGGCCTGTGGAATGGGCCCGGCGTCCGGCCGCAGGGCCAGCGTCAGGGCGGCGATGCGCGCGATCTCCTCGAGCAGCACCGCGTGCATCGCCGCCTCGCGCGGGCTGCGCCCCCACGCGAAGGGCCCATGCGAAGCCACCAGCACGCCGGGATGGGCAAGCGGATCCAGATTGCGGAAGCGGCGGACGATGGCGCGGCCCGTGTTCAGTTCGTAGCGGCTGCGGATGTCTTCCTCGCTGAGCGGATCGGTGACAGGAACGGGGCCGTGGAAGTAGTCGGCGTGCGTCGTGCCCAGGCAGGGGATCTCGCGCCGCGCCTGCGCGAAGGCCGTGGCATGGGTGGAATGCGTATGGACGACGCCGCGCACGCCCGGGAAATTGCGGTAGATTTCGAGATGCGTGTCCAGGTCTGACGAAGGCCGCAGCGAGCCCTCCACGATCCGCCCCTCGAGGTCGGTGACCACCATGTCTTCCGGCCGCAGCTTTTCGAACGGGACGCCGCTCGGCTTGATCGCCACAAGCCCCTCGTCCGGGGCATAGCCGCTTGCGTTGCCGAACGTATACATCACAAGGCCGCGGCGGACAATCTCCAGATTGGCCTCCAGGACTTCTTCCCGCAGTGCAGGGATCCGCATCTTCCGGTGTCACCTCTCCCTCGAGTGTATGCGATATCATGGCAAGTCTCCCACGGAGGCTGACAGCGTCATGGCGATTGTTGCAGGCGTGGATTTCGGCACGCAGAGCGTGCGCGTTTCCCTCTTTGACAGCGAGAAGGGCCGCATCGGCGCCGCCGTGGCGGAATACCCGGTGCACCGCCGCCGCGAGGATCCCGACCACGCCACGCAGAGCCATGCAGATCACATGAACGCGCTCGTCGTGGCGACACGCGCCGCGCTGCAATCGGCGGGCATCGGCGGCGAGCTCGTCGAAGCCATTGCGCTCGACACCACCGGCTCCACCGTGCTTGTGCTCGATGAGAATCTCGAGCCGCTGGACGACTACTATCTCTGGTGCGACCACCGGGCCAAGCGCGAGGCGGCAGAGATCACCAGCAAAGCCCACGAGAGGAAGCTCGAAGCCATCGAGTGGTGCGGCGGGGTCTACTCCTCCGAATGGGGCTTTTCCAAGCTCCTGCACTGGCTCCGGAACAACCCGGACAGGCGCGCCCGCTTCGCCACGGCGATCGAGCATTGCGACTATGTGGCTGCGGTGCTGTGCGGCATCCGCTCCATGGATGAACTGCCGCGCTCGGTCTGCGCCATGGGCCACAAGTGGATGTGGAACGCGGCGCTCGGCGGGCTGCCGCCGGAGGAGTTTCTTGCGAGCGTCGACCCGCTGCTGGCCGGCGTGCGCGCGAAGATGCGCGGGCGCTACGAGACCTCGGACAGGATCGCCGGCCGCCTCTGCCCGGAGTGGGCAGAGAAACTCGGCCTGCGCGCGGGCATCCCCATCCCCGTGGGCGCCTTCGATGCCCATTGGGACGCCATCGGCGCCGGCATCCGCGAAGGCGACGTCGTCAACGTCGTCGGCACATCCACCTGCATGATGGCGATTGCGAAGCAGGTGGGCCTGATTCCCGGCGTCTGCGGCGTCGTGAAGGGGTCCATCCACCCGGACTACTTCGGCATTGAGGCGGGCCTGTCGGCCGTCGGCGATATCTTCGAAGCCATTGCCCGGCGCGCCGGAACCACGGTGGCGCAGCTTTCCGAGGGGCTGGATCAGTACCGGGCCGGTTCCACGGGGCTGCTCCGCATGAGCTGGGACAACGGCGACCGCACGGTTCTTGTGAACGCCGAGCTCGGCGGCGTCACTCTTGGCTGGACGCTGACTTCGACGCCCGCCGATGAGCTCTTCGCCGCCATCGAGGGCACCGCCTTCCACACGCGCATCATTCTCGAGCGGATGTCTGAATACGGCGTGCCCATCCATCGCGTCATCAACGGCGGCGGCGTGCCGCAGAGAAATGATGTGCTGAACCGCGTCTACGCCAACGTCTTCAACATGCCCGTGCTCGTGCCCGCGCAGGAGGTCACGAGCCTCGGATCGGCCATCTTCGCGTTCCTTGCGGCGGGCACGTTCAGGACCATTGAAGAAGCGCAGCAGCGGCTGTGCCCGTCATATCGAATCGTTGAACCTGACCCGCAGGAAGCCGCCGTCTACGAGCGGCTGTATCCGCTGTACCGCAAGCTCTATTTCGCACTGGGCCGCCCCGGCTCGGAGCCTGTCGCCATTGGCGATGTGTTGCCCGCGCTGCGCGCCATCCGCGCCCGATAAGGCGCTGTCCCGTCAGCGCGCCAGCAGGATGCATCCGCAGCGCCACTGGACCCTTCGGCGGCCGCGCCGGCGAGTCGCCCTGCGGGCAATCCCCGAAGCCCGCTTCTCAGGCAAATTGACCGAAACGCATGCCAGCCTCTGCCGCGTCTCCCGAGCAGGAGGCACGGGCCATGAAACGCATCACCTTGGCTGCTGCGTTGGCGGCATTCGCACTCCCGCTCCTGGCGGACTGGAATGTGCATGTGAACATCGGGGCGCTGCCGTTTTATGGCTATGCGCCAGCCGATGTCGTCTACGTGGAGCGGTACGTCCCCGCCCGGGACGTGCCACTGGTGTTCGTCGCTGCTCGCCACGCACGGGTGCGGCCCGTGGTGATCGTGGAAGCCTACAGGCACGGCGGATGGGGTCTGGTCTGTGCACGCTTCGGCGTGCCGCGTCAGGTGCTTTTCGCTCCGGCAGGTCCGCCGCCAGTTGTGGTCTACTTGCTGTATGGCCCGCCACATCCGAAGCACTACCGCAAAGCCTTCCGGCACGACAGGCGGGGTTGGCGTTAAGCTGAATCGAGTTTTCTGCTTTGGCCTGCTGGTATTGCCTCTCGCCTCGCCAGCATATGCACAGCCGCGAAATCCGGAATTCTTCCTGCTCCCATTGGGCAGGACCTACTGGACCGAACCGGACATCGCCAGCGGCAGCGGTCCCGTTTACGCCTTTGCGCTCACCGCTCCCTTTGCCCGGCGCTGGGCTGTCGACGCGCATTTCATGCACCGTGGAATCGGGTTGCGGGAGGGTAGCTGGCAGATGCGGGGCCAGAGTACGGTCATAGTGCCTACTCTTCAGTTCCGGGGCGGAAGCAGGCGCACCTATGGGTTCGCAGCCATCGGCGCCGGGGCCGCCTTCACAAGGCTCCCGGCAGACCCGTTGAGAAGCCGCCCCCGCCAAGACCGGACAGGCCTCGCCTTCGACAACCGCGCCGGATTGGTAACCCGAATTGCCGGGCGGTGCCTTTTCCGCGCCGAAGGCTGGCTCTCTTTCCGGTCCGTCCGGCCCGATGTCGGCGCGAGCGTGGGCGTGGGCTTCCGCTTCTGAATGGCGCCCTTATTGCGCGGACCAGTCCAGCACGACCTTGGCCGCCTCGCCGCTCATCATCGCTTCAAAGCCCTTCTCGAACTCCGTGTAATGGAACCGGTGCGTGATCACCGGCGATATGTCGAGGCCGGATTGCAGCATCACGGTCATCATGTACCAGGTCTCGTACATTTCGCGCCCGTAGATGCCTTTGATCGTGAGCATCGAGAAGATCACCGTGTTCCAGTCGATGGCGGCCTCGCCCGGCTGAATGCCGAGCAGCGCGATCCTGCCGCCGTGGCACATGTGCGCGATCATGTCGCGGAAGGCCTGCGGGCTGCCCGACATCTCGAGGCCCACATCGAAGCCTTCCTTCATGCCGAGCTCGTCCATGACCTGCTTCAGGCTCATAGTGCGGGGATCCACGGCGCGCGTGACGCCGAACTTCTTCGCCAGCTCCAGCCGCCTGGGATTCAGATCGGTGATGACCACGTAGCGCGCGCCGGCGTGCCGCACCACCGCCGCCGCCATCAGGCCGATGGGCCCGGCACCGGTGATCAGCACATCTTCGCCCAGCACGGGGAAGCTGAGCGCGGTGTGAACGGCGTTGCCGAAGGGATCGAAGATGGAAGCGATTTCGAGCGGAATGCCCGGAGCGTGCTTCCAGATGTTCGACATCGGCACGGCGATGTATTCCGCGAAGCAGCCCGGGCGGTTGACGCCTACGCCCTGCGTATGCGCGCAGAGGTGCCGCCGGCCGGCCAGGCAGTTGCGGCAGCGCCCGCAGACAACGTGGCCTTCGGCGCTGACGATGTCGCCGGGAAAGAAGTCATTGACGTTCGCGCCAACCTTGACGATCCGGCCAACGAACTCGTGGCCGATCACCATCGGCACGGGAATGGTCTTTCGCGCCCACTCGTCCCATTTCCAGATGTGGACGTCGGTGCCGCAAATGGACGCCTTCTCGACGCGGATCAGGACGTCATTGATGCCGATTTCGGGCACTGGCACTTCTTCGAGCCACAGCCCCGGTTCGGCCTTTTTCTTCACGAGAGCCTTCATGGTCGTGGGAATGTCCATACCGTTCTCCCTGGAACGAAGCTTCTTCCAGTAAAGCAGCTTGCGCGGCAGGCTGGCGGCGCGGCGGGCCCGCGCGCCGGAAGGGCTCTGGCGCAGCCGCCGCCCGTTGTGGCATATTGGGATGTAGGCCACCCTAGCTCAGCTGGCAGAGCGGCTGATTCGTAATCAGCAGGTCGCCGGTTCGATCCCGGCGGGTGGCTCCACTCCCACGTTCCCCCGCAAGTGCCGGAGGTACCTACTTTCGCTGGCTCCTGGAGCTTCTTTGAGGGAAACCGCCCAACATTGACTATCGCGGAGGCCGCCAGTAGAATCTGAACAAGCTGCAAGACCCTGGCGCCGCAGTCGTTGCCACTCAGGACGGGTGCCTGGGCTGTCCGCCAGAGGGGTCTGCTGGTCATTATTCACTTCAGGAGGTTTGCGGATGAGGATCATCCTATCGGCAGTCCATGCCGCCGTGCTCTGCCTGGTTCTGATGTTGGGCGCGCATGCCCTGTACGGGCAGGCGGCTGCCATCAACGGACAGGTGGAAGGAACGGTCACGGATCCGACCGGCGCGGTCGTGGTGAATGCGGAGGTGTCGCTGAGAAATATTGACACGGGGCTGGTGCGCACCCAGAAGACGGACTCTTCCGGATTCTACCGCTTCCCGCTGCTGCCGCTTGGCAACTACGAACTCTCGGTCACGGCGCCGGGCTTTGCGCCCGCGCGCCGCAGCGGAATCGTTCTGAACGCCGGTTCCAACGCCGTGGTCGATATCGCCCTGTCTTTGAGCGCGACAGCCACGGAAGTCGTGGTGACGGCAGCTCCGCCGGCTGCTGAGCCGGGCCGTGTTGACATCGGCGGCACGCTGCCCGCCACGCAGGTCACCAACCTCCCGCTGGTTTCCCGGAACACCTACAACTTCGTCCTGCTCCAGCCTAACGTCAGCGGACGGCCAAATACCGAGCTTGGCGTGCCGCGCAAGGTGAACGCCAACGGCTTCGCGGGACGCATCAATTATCAGTTCGACGGCTCCAACAACACGCAGGGCGACCGCGCCGGCATCCGCCTGATGCCCATCTCGAACACCTTCATTGCCGAGGTGCAGATGGTGAACAACGGCTTTGCGCCGGAGTTCGGCAACACCGTCGGCACGGTGTTCAACAGCATCTCGAAGTCCGGCTCGAACGACCTGCACGGAGAGGCGGCCTACCTGTTCCGCCGCAAGAACTTCAGCGCGCACCCGGCGCTGCTGGCCGCAGACCGGCCCAAGCCGGACCTCACCGTGAACAACTACTTCGGCAACGCCGGCGGCCGGCTCGTGCGGGACAAGCTCTTCTTCTTCGGCGGCTGGGAGTCGCTCGACCGCGACCTGCCGACGACCATCACCGCCAGCACTGCGGCCGTCACCGCGCTGGGCTTCCCGTCCACCGTGCTCAACGCGGCGCCGTTCTCCCAGAAGGCCCGCTTCGGAATCGCCCGCGTGGACTGGCAGGTGAACAGCAACAATACGGTGTTCGTCCGCTACAACTACTTCCGCAACAACTCGCCCTACAACAGCGTGGTCACGCAGGGGCTGGCCGACACGAGCCACTGGTTCCGCGACCGCGTGCACGCCGTGGCGGCGCAGTGGATCTCCACGCTCTCGCCCGGGCTGCTGAACGAGTTCCGCTTCCAGACACCGCGCCGCCTGCAATGGCGCGAGGCGGGGGACTGGACCGGGCCTGGCCCGGTCATCCAGATCACGGGCCAGGTCACTTTCAACGGCTCGCCCGACGTGGGCTTCCGCGCTGTGGAAACGACGCCGGAGATTGTCAACAACTTCAGCGTGCTGCGCGGGCGGCATCAGTTCCGCATGGGCGGCAGCGTGCGCTGGGTGCTGAACGAGAACCGCCAGTCGGTTTTCGCCCAGTACAACTTCCCCAGCGTGCAGGCCTATCTCGACGCCAAGAATGGCGTCAACCCGCGCAGCTACGCCAGCTTCACGCAGCGGCTGGGCGACCCCAATCTGGAATACAGCCACCAGTTCAACAGCCTTTACTGGCAGGACAGCTGGAAAATCCGGCCGAATTTGACCATGATTTACGGCATCCGCTACGACCTTTACCAGCTCCCCTCGCCTGCCGCGGATGCCGCATACGAGATTTCCCGCTCCTTCCGCACCGACCGCAACAACTGGGCTCCGCGGCTTGGCTTTGCCTGGTCGCCGGATAAGAACCAGAAGTGGGTGATCCGAGCCAGCGGCGGCATTTTCTACGACGCGCCGCAGACCGACATTTACCGCCGGGCCATTGTCAACAGCGGAAATCCGCGCATCTTCAACATCTCCGTCACGCCGGCGCAGAGCTTCGCCCCCAATTTCCCGAACATCTTCACCGGCGTGCCCTCCGGCTTCAGCCTGCCGATCCAGAGCATTGAAACCGTGGCGCCCGATTTCCGGACGCTGTATTCGGCCAACGCGAACCTGCAAATCACGCGGGAAATCACCCGCAATACCAGCCTGAGCGCCGGCTATTTCTTCACCAAGGGTACCGGGATTCCCGTCTACCGCAACATCAACGTACAGCCCGGACCGAACCGGCTGGCTGACGGTCGTCCCATCTTCCTCGCCGCGCGCATCGATCCTCGGTTCAACAACATCGTGATGGCGGAGTCGGTGGGCAATTCCAACTACAACGGCCTGAACCTGACGCTGAACCGCCGCTACTCGAAGGCGCTGGATCTCTTCGCCAGCTATACCTGGTCGCACGCCATCGACGATGCGCCGGAGCAGAACAACATCGACTCCGGCACGAACGTTTTCCCCTCGGACCCCACCAACCGCCGGCGCGACCGCGGCAACTCTCTCGCCGACCGCCGCCACGTGCTGAATCTCAGCGGCGTGCTACGCCCGTCCTTCAACGGCGGCAATGCAGCGCTGCGGGCGCTCCTCAACAACAACCAGTTCGCCTTCATCCTCACGGCGATGAGCGGCGACGTGTTCAACATCGGCTCCAACCGCAACCTGAACAACGACCCGACGATCCCGAACGCTTTCCAGCGTCCGCTGTTCATCGGGCGCAACACGTACCGCGGGCCGGCCACCAGGCAGTTCGACCTGCGCTACAGCCGCTACTTCCCCATCCGCGAGCGGTGGCGGCCGGAGTTCTTCGCCGAGTTCACCAACCTCTTCAACTCGGTCAACGTCACCGGCGTCAATACCACCGCCACGGTGGATGCGCAGGGCAATATTCTGACGCCTCCGCCGTATGCCTACACGGCGGCGCTCGACCAGAGGCTGCTTCAGTTCGGCTTCCGGCTGAATTTCTGACCCGGCGGGCGCGAAGTTCATGCAGTTTCCGCACCCGCTCTACTCGCGCCATGTGCTCGAGCACAATTTCCGCGACTTCCAGCGGTTCTTCCTCGATGATCTTCTGGACGTGCTCGCAGCACATGCCCTGATGCTCGCCGAAACCGGCATTCTGGGCGCGGAGGATCTGGGCCGCATCGCAGCCGCCCTCGATGGGCTGGACCGGGAGCGGATCCGGCATCAGCCCTACGATGGGTCGACGGAAGACGTCTTTTTCTACATCGACCGCGAGCTGGAGCGGCTCGGCGGGGAAGCCGCCGGCCGCCTCCGCGCCGCCAGATCCCGGAACGACCTCGACGTCACGCTCTACCGGATGCAGTTGCGGCGCCGCCTGACAGCGTTGGCGGGCGAGCTGGCGCAACTCGCCCGCACGCTGATGGCGATGGCGGCGCAGCACCGCGAGACGGTGTTTCCGGCCCACACGCACGCGCAGCCGGCCCAGCCGACCACGCTGGCCCACGTCCTGCTGGGCGTCAGCGAGTGCCTGCTGCGGGACCTCGGCCGCCTGCGCGCCGCCTTCGCCACAGTGAACTGCTCGCCAATGGGCGCGTGCGCCATCACGACGACGGGCTTTCCCATCAACCGCCGTTCCACGATGCGCTGGCTGGGCTTCGACGAGCTTCAGCTCAACAGCTACGGCGCCATCGCTGCCATCGATTACCTGGCCGAGAGCCTCGCGGTCGTCTCCGTCTCCGCGATCACGCTGGGCCAATTCCTGCAACTGTTGATCGACTGGTCGAAGCCTTCGGCCGGGTTTCTGCGGCTAAGCGATGCGTGGGTGCAGATCTCGAGCATCATGCCGCAGAAGCGGAATCCGGTGGCGCTCGAACACGCGCGGGTGCTCGCCTCCCGCGCATTCATGGAGTGCCATGCCGCCGCAGGCTGCCTGCACAATGCGCCATTTGAGGACACGGTGGACCGCGAGGACGACCTGATGCCGCTGGCGCTGGACGCGCTGGATGCGATGGAGCGCGCCCTCGCCGTGACCGGCGGCGCACTGGCCGAGGCGGAGTTCGACGTGGAGAGGATGCGGGAACTCTCGTCGCGCCGCTTCATCACCACCACGGAGCTGGCCGACACGCTGGTCCGCCGCGAAGGACTCAGCTTCAAGGCCGCGCACGAAATGGTGGCGGCGGCGGTGCGGGAAGCGGGCAGCGATTCGCCAGCGGCCATCGCGGCCGCGCTGGAAGCTGCGGCGCAGCGGATTCTCGGACGTCCTCTGGCCATGCCGCGCGAGGAAGTGGAGGCCGCGCTCGATCCGTGGCATTTCGTCGTGGTCCGTACCGTGGAGGGCGGCCCCGCTCCTGCCGCGGTGGACGCGCAGCTTGCCGTTCAATCCGCCCGGCTCGATGAGGAAGACCGCTGGTGGCGGCTGACGCGGGAACGGCTCGACGCCAGCCGCAAGGCGTTGCAGGAGGCGCTGCGGCAGCGCCGCTCCTGAAGACGGGGCACAGGCCCATCTGCTCCCCCCTCCGCGGAAAGGGACGCCGGAGGCCGCATAGTACAATCGAATTTCATGCGAAAGCCCGCAATTGCCGCCGTTTTCGCAATGCTCTGCGTGGCCGCGGCCATCGCGCGCGAGCCGGTCCGCTTCCGCCAGGCGGCGGTGGTCGCACAGGAGCCCCTGGCGGCCGACGTCGGCGCGGAGGTCCTGCGCCGGGGCGGCAACGCAGTGGACGCGGCAGTGGCCGTGGCCTTCGCCCTCGCCGTCACCCATCCGTCTGCCGGCAACATTGGCGGCGGAGGATTCCTGCTGGCGCGCTTCGCCGACGGGCGAGCCACTTTCATCGACTTCCGCGAGATGGCGCCGCTGGCAGCGTCGCGCAACATGTACGTCGGCCCGGACGGCAAAGCGACCGAAGACTCGCTGATTGGCTGGCGCGCCGCCGCCGTGCCCGGCACGGTGCGCGGTCTGGAGATGGCCCACCGGAAATACGGCAGCAGGCCTTGGGCGGAGCTGCTGGCTCCAGCCATCCGCCTCGCGGCGGAAGGCGTGACGCTGTCCTACGCAGAGGCGCGATCCATCTGCGGCGCGGGGGCGCGTCTGGGCCGTTTCGACGAGTCGCGCAGGATCTTCCTCAAGGGCGGAGCCTGCTTCGAGCCGGGCGAGGTGCTGAAGCAGCCCGAGCTGGCGCGGACGCTCGAACGCATCGCCCGCCACGGCGCAAGGGATTTCTACGAGGGCGAGACCGCGCGCATCCTCGCCGAGGAAATGAAGGCAAATGGCGGCCTGATCACGCTGGAAGACCTGCGCGGCTACCAGGCCATTGAGCGCGAGCCGCTGAAGGGCTCCTACCGCGGTTATACGATCCTGACGGCGCCGCCGCCCAGCTCGGGCGGCATTGGCATCCTGCAAATGCTCGGGATGCTGGAGGGTACGGGCTACGAAAAGCACGGGGCAGGGTCCGCGTCATCCCTGCACTATATTGCGGAAGCAATGCGGCGCTACTTCGCCGACCGCGCCGAGTATCTCGGCGATGCCGACTTTGCCAGCGTCCCGATCCGCGGGCTTCTGGATCCGGGCTACATCGCCACGCGGAGAGCCACCATCCGGGCGGACCGCGCCACGCCGAGCGCAGAGCTTGGAGCGGGCCGCCCGAGGCGCGAGTCCGAGGACACCACGCATTTCAATGTGATCGACGCCCAGGGCAACGCGGTCGCGCTCACCTACACCATCAACAATTCGTACGGCAACGCAGTGACGGTGCCGCGCCTCGGCTTCCTGCTGAACAACGAAATGGATGATTTCGCCGCGCAGCCCGGCAAGCCGAACATGTTCGGGCTGATCCAGGGCGAAGCGAACGCCATCGCGCCGCGGAAGCGGCCCCTTTCGGCGATGACGCCGACGATCGCCGAGAAGGACGGCCGGCTGGTGATGGCCCTCGGCGCACCGGGCGGACCGCGCATCATCAGCGGAGTGCTTCAGGTGCTCCTCCATGTGATCGATTTCGGCATGGACATCCAGCAGGCGGTCGACCAGCCGAGGGTCCACCATCAGTGGATGCCCGACCGGCTCTACCACGAGCGCGGCCTCTCGCCGGACACGCTCGCACTGCTGCGGCAACGCGGCCATGAGCTGGCGGAAATCTACGCGGTGGGCTCGGTGGAGGCGATCCTGGTGGAGGAGCCGCGCGTCCGGGCGGTGGCCGACGCCACCACCACCGGATCCAACGTGACCGACCGCATCCGCTGGCTTGCCGCCGCGCAGAACGGCCGCAGCGCGGGCAAGGCTTCCGGATACTGACCTATGCAGCGAGCACTATCGACGCACCTGATCGTCAACCACCGTCTCACCACGGTCTGGCTGGAGCGGATCCACGACGCGGGCTTCCCGCTGGTGGAGATCTTCTGCGCGCGGCAGCACTTCGACTACCGGAACCGCTCGCAGGTGGCCGAACTGGGCTACTGGTTCCGCGACTCCGAGCTGAAGTGTCATTCGCTTCACTCGCCGATGTACAACGACGACTGCTGGGGCCGCTCCGGCCCGGGAGCGGTGGTCTCCATCACGGAACTGTCGAAACCCAGGCGGCTGGCGGCTGTGGACGAGATCAAGCGCGCTCTGGACGTCGCCGAGAAGTTCCCCTTCCGCTATCTGATCCAGCATCTGGGCGTAGCGGATGAGGAGTACGACGACAGCAGGATCGAAGCCGCCTTCACCGCTCTCGAAGAGATCTGCCTGTTCGCCAGGCACCGCGGCGTCGAGGTTCTGCTCGAAAACATCCCGAACCGCCTGGCCTCGGCCGAACGGCTCCTGCACTTCAACGAAGTCACCCACCTCAACCTGAATTTCTGTTTCGACACCGGCCACGCCCACATCATGGAGGGCGTCGAGAACGCCTTCCACCTGATGAAGGACCGGATCCGCTCGACGCACATCCACGACAATGACGGCGAGCGCGACGCGCACCTGTTTCCGTCGCTGGCCGCGGGCGGCACCATCCCGTGGAAGGACCTGATGCCGCTGCTCCGGGAGCGGGCGGACCAGTTCCCGCTGCTGCTTGAGGTGAAGGAGTCGCCCGAGTTCCCGAATCTGCTGGAAGCGGCCCGGCAGGCGGCCGACAGTCTGGAGTCCCTGTGATGTCCTCCTATCCGAGAATCACCATCGAGACGGCGTCCCGCTACGACGGGCAGGCCGTCGAAATCGCCGGCTGGCTTTACAATCTGCGCCGGTCCGGCAAGATCATCTTTCCGCTGGTGCGCGACGGCACGGGCATCATGCAGTGCGTCGCCGTCAAGAGCAATATCAGCGAGAAATGTTTTGAAGACCTGCGCGACCTGACGCAGGAGTCCTCGCTGATCGTGCGCGGCCGCGTCCGCGCCGAACCGCGCGCGCCCGGCGGCTACGAGCTGGACGTCGACGACGCCGAGATCGTGCACCGCATCCCGGAGTCGCAGCCCTATCCGATCACGCCCAAGGAGCACGGCGTCGAGTTCCTCTTCGACCACCGCCACCTGCACCTGCGCTCGCGCCGCCCGCATGCCATCCTGCGCGTGCGGCACGAGATCATCCGCGCCATCCGCGATTATTTCGACTCGAACGGCTTCACGCTGGTTGATACGCCGATCTTCACGCCGGCGGCGTGCGAGGGCACGACCACGCTGTTCGAGGTCGACTATTTCGGCGACGAGAAGGTCTACCTGACGCAGTCCGGCCAGCTCTACAACGAAGCCACCGCGATGGCCTTCGGCAAGACCTACTGCTTCGGCCCCACGTTCCGCGCGGAGAAATCCAAGACCCGCCGGCATCTCACCGAGTTCTGGATGGTGGAGCCGGAGATGGCCTACGCGACGCTCGAGGACGTCAAACGCGTGGCCGAGGAGCTGATCTGCTTCATCGTGAGCCGCGTGCTGGAGCGGCGCCGGCGCGAGCTGGAAACGCTCGAGCGCGACATCAGCCGGCTGGAGGCGGTGAAGCCCCCGTTTCCGCGCATCTCCTACGACGAGGCGGTGGCGATCCTGCAACGCAAGGGATCCGAGATCCAGTGGGGCGGCGACTTCGGCGGCACCGACGAGACGCTGCTGTCGGAGGAGTTCGACCGCCCCGTGATGGTGGACCGCTTCCCGGCCGAAATCAAGGCGTTCTACTTCCAGCCGGACGAGCAGCGGCCTGAAGTCGTCCTTGGCGTGGACGTGCTCGCCAGCGAAGGCTACGGCGAAATCGTCGGCGGGGGGCAGCGCATCCATGACTACGGCCTGCTGCTTCAGCGCATCCGTGAGCACAACCTGCCGCAGGAGGCCTTCGAGTGGTACCTCGACCTGCGCCGCTACGGCACGGTGCCGCACGCGGGCTTTGGCATGGGAGTGGAGCGCACCGTGGCATGGATCTGCGGGCTGGAACATATCCGCGAAACGATCGCTTTCCCCCGCATGCTTTACAGGACTCGGCCATGAGGAAGATGCCCTCGGCGATCTCGATCCTGGGCGTGCCGCTCGATCTTGGCGCAGGGCGCCGCGGCGTCGACATGGGCCCTTCGGCCATCCGCGTCGCAGGCCTGAACGCGCGGCTCGAGGCGCTGGGCTACCGGGTGGAGGACCTGGGCAACATCGCCGTGGAGCAGCCCGAATCCTCGAAGATGGGCCCGCAGAACGCCCGCTACCTGAAGCCGATCGCCGCCACCTGCCGCGCCCTCGCAGACCGCGTGGAGCGCGCCGCGCGGCAGGGGCGGTTCCCGCTCGTGCTCGGAGGAGACCATTCGGTGGCGGTGGGCACGGTGAACGGCGTGATGGCGCACTACCGGCGCACCGGGCGCCGCATCGGCGTCATCTGGCTGGACGCGCACACCGACATGAACACGCCGGAAACATCTCCCTCGGGAAATGTTCACGGCATGCCGCTGGCCTGCCTGGTGGGCACGGGGCCGCGGGAGCTGACGCATCTGCGCGGCGTCTGCCCGGTGCTCGACCCGCGCAACGTGGTGCTGGTGGGCATCCGCGACGTCGATCTCACCGAAAAGCCGGTGGTGCGCGAGTCCGGCGTCACCGTCTTCACCATGCGCGACATCGACGAGCGCGGCATGCGCGCGGTCATGACCGACGCCATCACCATCGCCTCGCGCGGGGCGGTCGGCATCCATCTCTCGCTCGACATGGACGGCATCGATCCCAACGAAGCGCCGGGCGTCGGCACGCCCGTCCGCGGCGGCATCTCCTACCGGGAGGCGCATCTGGCCATGGAGATGCTGTGCGACTCGCGCCTGCTCCGCTCGATGGAGATCGTCGAGGTGAACCCGGTGCTCGACGTGGCCAACCGCACGGCGCAGCTTGCCGTGGAGCTGGCTCTGTCGGCAATGGGCAAGAGGATCCTATGAGCGGCCTGCGCGTCGCGGTGCTGTACGGCGGCCGTTCCGGCGAGCACGAGGTCAGCCTGCGCTCCGCGGAAGCCGTGATGGACGCGCTGCGGCGCAAGGGTTTCCGCGTCGCGCCGTACCTGATCGGCAAGGACGGCCGCTGGCATCCGGCGCCCATCCTGCCCGTGCCCGGGGCCAACCCGGACATCGACGTGGTCTTCCCGGTGCTGCACGGCACCTTCGGCGAGGACGGCACCGTGCAGGGCCTGCTCGAGATGGCGGCGCTTCCATATGTGGGCGCGGGCGTGTTCGCGTCAGCCGCGGCGATGGACAAGGAGCTCTTCAAGAGGCTGTGCCGCGAGCGGGGGCTCCCGGTGGTGGACTACATCGTTCTGGAATCCCGCGCCATGGATCCCGCGGCGGCGATGCGCCGGTTCCCGTTTCCGATGTTTGTCAAGCCCGCCAACCTGGGCTCCTCGGTGGGCATCCACAAGGCGCACAACGCCGCCGAGCTGGAAGCAGCGCTGGCCGACGCCGCCCGCTACGATACGAAGGTGCTCGTGGAGCGGGCCATCACCGGACTGGAGCTTGAGTGCGCCGTGCTGGGCAACCACGACCCCGTGGCCTCCACGCCCTGCCAGATCTTCCCCTCGCGCGAGTTCTACGATTACGAGGACAAGTACATTCTCGACAGGGCCCGCGCGGTGATCCCCGCCGAAGTGCCGCCGGAGACGGTCCGGGAAGTGCAGCGGCTTGCGGTGGAGTGCTTCCGTGCCGTCGGCTGCACTGGCATGGGCCGGGTGGACTTCCTGGTGGAGTCCGCCACGGGCAGGATCTTCATCAACGAGCTGAACACGATTCCCGGCTTCACAAGCATCAGCATGTACCCGAAGATGTGGGCCTACGACGGACTGCCGATGCATGAGCTGGTCGGGCGCCTTGTCGAGCTGGCGCTCGAACGGTTCCGGGAACGGCAGTCTCTGCGCTACGAACGCTGATGCGCTGCCTGGCGTCGCTGCTGCTGCTTGTGGCGCTGCCCTCCGCCGGGCAGACGCCGCCCCCGTCCACCGAGGACCTGGAGGAAGCGGTGCGGAAGTTCGTCGCGGTATTCGCAACGGCCGTGGAGCATGCGGCGGAAAAGCCGGATCTGGATTCCCTCTTTTACCGCGGCGCCATTCCCGCCATGCTGCGCCCGCTCGATCCGCACTCGGTGTTCTTCGACCGCGAGCAATTCGAGCAGTTGAAAGAGCTGGAGCGCAGCGTGACCAAGGGCTTCGGAACCATCGTCAGCATCCTGCCAGGGCGCGTGATCATCCTCCAGACGATGCCCGGCTCGCCGTCGCAGAAGGCAGGTCTTGCACCAGGCGACGAGATTCTCGCCATCAACAACATTCCGCTGGCGTTTCTCGATCTCGAGCAGCTCCTGCAACTGCTTTCTTACGCCCGGCAGCGCGAGGCGCAGCTTCTCGTGCGGCGCTCCGGCGAGCCGCAGCCCGTCGCCGTGAAGCTTTCGCCTGCGGAGCTGGAGTCGCCCAGCGTCGACCGCAGCTTCCTCGTCGAGCCGGACATCGCCTACGTGCGCGTGTCCAGCTTCGACGCGAAAACCGCGGAGGCGCTCCGCGAGACCGTCGAGAAGCTGGGAGGAGACAAGCTGAAGGGGCTGGTTCTGGATCTCCGCAACAACCAGGGCGGCGTCGTGCAGTCCGCCGTGGCGGCGGCGGCTCTGTTTCTGGAGCCCGGCTCCGTGCTGTTCGCCGCCCGCGGGCGCAACACGCCGAAGGAGGAGCTTCGGGTCCCGGAGGGCTTCTCTCCCTGGCGCTTCAAGCTGGCGGTGCTCGTCAACGGGAAGACAGCGAGCGCGGCAGAGCTGTTTGCAGGAGCCATTCAGGACAACGACCGCGGCGTGATTCTCGGCGAGCCCACCTTCGGCAAAGGGCTGGTGCAGCGCGTTTATCCTTTGAGCGACGGCACCGGGTTGGCGCTGACCACGGCTTTCTATTACACGCCAAGCGGGCGCTCCATTCAGAAGCCATTGCGCGGCACGGAGCTCGACCGCGCCGCTGCCCAGGAAGAAAAGGAGTACCGCACGCGGCTGGGAAGGATCGTCCGCGGCGGAGGCGGAATCGAGCCGGATTTCATCGTTTACCAGCAGGCTTATTCAGCCTTCGGACGTGTGCTGGAAGCCTCCGGCGCCTATCCCAATTTCGCAACGGAATGGCTGAAAAACCACCCGTCCCAGATCGATTCCTCCTTCGACATTTCGCCAGAAATCCTCGATGAATTTCAGCTCTGGCTCAGCCGCCGCAACATCCGGCCGACCATGGCCGAGTGGACCTCCGAACGGGAGACGATGCGCCGCCGTCTGAAGCAGGAGATTCTGAACCAGGCGGTCAGCGTCGCCGCAGGCGATGAAGTGGAGCTCCGCGCCGACCCGGTGGTCCGCCGTGCCCTGTCGCTGATCAAGGCAGCTCCGGCGGACCGGGTTCCGTAGCCACCGCCACTGGACGCACCGCTCCGGCAGGGGGCGGGCGGCGCAGACTGCCAGCGCACGCACGGCGCGTGCCACTCCAGCATGAGACACCAGCCCGGAATGGCGAAACAGTCACTGCGCGGCGCGACAGCCGCGCCCTGCCGGCGGATCCGTCCTCTTCGGGGGCATTCCGGGCGGCGGCGCGCCAACAGCAGCCTCGCACCGCCCCTTCGCCTCAGGCGGAAAAGCCGGTTTCCCCCGAACCACTGCCGGTAGAGGCACTGCGGCCAGCCTGCATCTCACGCGGCTGGCGAGGCGTGCAGCACCACCCGCGGCAGGTGGCATGATTTTCTGGCCGAATATCCGGCACTTTCCTCGTTTTGTCTTATTTTCGCCTTGACGGCGGAGTGGCATGTGCCCTAAGTAACAAAAAACAAGTTTCCGTAAATCTGGGTGCCTGACTCCCAAGATAGTTTCATCGCGGGCTTCAAGATCCGCGGCAGGGGATGAGTATATGAAGAAGTGGATCCAGGGGTGTTGGGTCTCTTTCCTGATGGGGCTGCTCGCCCTGTCGAGCGTGACGCTCCACGGCCAGACGGCAGCCACGGCCACCGTAGTCGGCACGGTGACTGACCCCAGCGGGGGCGTCGTCGCCGGGGCTTCCGTCACATTGCTGGAGCCATCAACTGGGGTCACCCGCTCGACCCTCACGAATGACTCCGGCCAGTACACCTTCGTCACACTCCCTCCGGGCACTTACCGTCTCACCGTGTCAGCGCCCGGTTTCCGGCAGGCGGCGGTGGAGCAGGTGAAGCTGGACGTTGCCAAGGCGTATACGGTGGACGTTCAACTGGAAGTCGGCGCATTGACCGAAACCGTGGAAGTGCGCGCGGAAGCGCGCAGCGAGCTTCAGACGCTCGACTCCACCGTGGGCGCCGTCATTCAGGGCGAATCGCTGCTGCGCCTTCCCACGATCAACCGCAGCGCGGGCGCATTGCTGACGCTCCAGCCGCTGGTGACGCCTTCGCGCGGCATGAGCGATCCGAACTTCACCGGGCAGGTGGCCGGCATGCGGAGCGATCAGAACACGTTCAACCTCGATGGCGTCGACGCCACCGATGTGACCTCCGGCACCTCGGGCTACTTCGCCAGCGCCATCGACTGGGCCGGCGCGACGCCCTCCATCCCGGTGCCGCTTGAAAGCGTGGAGGAGTTCCGCGTCTCCACCACGAACTCCAACGCCACGTTCGGGCGGTCTTCCGGCGGGCAGGTGAACCTTGTGACTAAGCGCGGCACCAACCAGATTCACGGATCGCTTTACTGGTATCACCAGAATGACAACCTCAATGCCAACCGCTGGGAGTCGAACCGGCTCGGCATCCGCAAGCCGGAGCTGAAGGACAACCGCTTCGGCACGTCGCTCGGCGGTCCGTTGATCCGCAACCGGCTCTTCGTCTTCGGCAACTACGAAGGGCGCCGCTTTCCGCGCGCGAATCTGGTCAGCCGCCTGGTGCCCTCGGAGGAGCTCAAGCGCGGCATCCTGCGTTTCCGCGACGCCACGGGCACGGTGCGCGAATACAACGTGCGGCAGTTCGATCCGCGCGGCGTCGGACTCAGCCCCGTGATCAGCGCGCTGTGGGCCAAGCTGCCCGCGGGCAACGACCCCGGCCGCGGCGACGGTCTGAACACGCTGGGCTTCACGGCTCCGGGCGACAACTCCATCCGCATGGATTTCGGCGTGGCGCGCATGGACTATCACCTCGGCAGCAGTTGGCGGCTGACCAGCACTTACCGCTACGCCACGCAACTGGAAACCGCGCTCGGCCAGGTGGACATCGCCAATCTTACCGGCTGCGGCAAGCCGGTGTGCCCCGGCGGATCCACGCCTGTGGAGCCGCGTTTCTTCTCCACGACGCTGGCTGGCGCGCTGACGCCGCGGCTGACCAGCGAGACCAACCTTGGCTACCGCCGCGGATGGTGGGCTTACCGCCGCATCAATCCTTTCCCGCAGGTCTCAGGCACCGCCGCCGCGCTGATGGTGGCGCAGGGGACGCTCGACAGCGGCATCGACGTCGACACGCAGCGCGCCCGCAGCCGCATCTGGCGCGACCAGACCTACTCGCTCAACCAGAACATGTCCTGGATGGCAGGAAAGCATCTGGTGCAGTTCGGCGGCCAGGTGGCGCTGTTCCGCGTATTCCATGAGCGCGACGACAAAGTCATCGGCTCGCTCACCACGCCGGTCTACGAGCTGAACGCCTCCAACTTCGTCTCGATCAGTGCAGCCGCCCGGCCTCCCACATGTGGCGGCAGCATCACCTCGAATTGCCTCCAGCCGGGCGACGTGCAGCGCTGGAACGACCTGTTCGCCGCCGGCCTCGGCATGGTGGACAAGGGCGGCCTCATCGTCACCCGCGACGGCGATCTGAACAATCAGCCCTTCGGCACCCCCATGCGCATCTTCGGCCGCTTCCAGAACTACGAGGGCTACATCAATGACGTCTGGCGCATCCGGCCTTCGCTGACGCTGACGCTTGGGCTTACCTATTCGATCCAGACGCCGGTCACCGACGACAATGGCCTGCAAACCATCCTGATCAACGCGGAGAACAATCAGGAGATCGTCGCCCGCGAATTGCTCGAAGCCCGGCGCCGGGCCGGCGACCAGGGCCAGACGTTGAATCCATCCATCGGCTACGTGCCGATCCGGCAGTACGCGCGGCGCAAGAAGATCTATGACGTCGACTCGAACAACTTCGCGCCGCGCATTGCAGCGGCGTGGAACCCGCAGTTCACCTCGGGCTTCCTTGGCCGGCTGTTCGGAGACCGGAAGTCGGTTCTGCGCGGCGGCTATGCGATCACGTACGACCGCGTCAACGGCGTCGGCGTGGTGATGCTGCCGATCCTCGGCGTCGGCTTCTCGCAGACCGCCACCTGCAACGCCCCCACGGCAGGAGGCGGCTGCTCGTCCGGCACCAATGAGACGACGGCTTTCCGCATCGGCGTCGATGGCGACCGCGTGCCCATCCCGACTCTGGGCAAGCCCGCCGTGCCGATCGTGCCCGGCGTCGGCGGAGAGGCGCTGAGCTTCTCCATCGACCCGAAGATGCGCATCGGCAAATCGCAGAGCATCAATTTCACCATCCAGCGGGAGCTGCCCGGCAACATGATCCTTGAAATGGGCTATGTGGGCCGCTGGAGCAACGAGCTGCCGCAGAACTTCCAGCTCAACAGCATGTACCTCCATTTCCGGGACCAGGCCTCCGGACAGACCTTCGCCCAGGCCTTCGACGGCGTGGCCCGGCAGCTCCGCGGCGGCACCGCCGCCGCCCAGGTGACGCCGCAGCCGTTCTTCGAGAACCAGCTCCGCGGACTCGCTCAGTGCAATCCGAACTGCACCGCGTGGCTGGCCTCGTCGCAAACCGTGCGGTTCGTGCAGGGGCAGGTGAACAACCTGATCAACGCGATCAACGCGGTGCGCCCCGGCGGCGCCTTCTACTCGCGGCAGGTGCAGGACCTCTTCGTGCGCGGCTCCGGCGGCCGGGCCAACTACAATGCAGGCTTCCTCAGCCTCACGAAGCGCTCCTCCAGCCTCAGCTACACGCTCAACTACACCATCTCGAAGACGCTCGACCAGTACGGCCTCAACCAGGAGAATATCGGCGTCTCCTCCACGCCGTACGATCTCGACGTCGACTACGGCCCGGCCATCTTCGACCGCACCCACGTCTTCAACGCCCAGTGGTTCTACCAGCTTCCTTTCGGGCGCGGCAGGCGGTGGTCCATGGAGGGCGTGGCGGACAAGCTGCTCGGCGGCTGGTACGTGGGCGGGATTTACACGGCCAATTCCGGCCTGCCGATCCTCGCCGGCACGCACACGCAGGTCTTCGGCGGCGCGCAACTTTTCGGAGGGTTGGCCGCCGGAGCCGTCCCCATCACGCCGCAAAAGTATGCCAACTCCGCAGTGACCAACCTTCAGGTGAGCGGATCGGTCGGCTCGGCGGGAAACGTCACCGCCACGCAGCGGGGCACGCAGGTCAATCTCTTCGCCGACCCTGCGGCCGTGTTCAACAGCCTGCGGCAGATCGAGATCAGCCGCGACTTCCGCCACGGACGCAATGTCTTCCGCGGCCTGCCCCGCTGGAACCTTGACCTGTCGCTCGGCAAGCGCACCTCGATCACCGAGGGCGTCAACGCCGTCTTCAGCGCAGACTTCATCAACGCTCTCAACAGAAGGGAGTTCGCCGACCCGAGCCTGAGCCTGTTCAACCCTGCCGCATTTGGCGTGATCACGGCCCAGTTCGCCGCGCCGCGGCAAATCCAGCTCGGCCTGCGTTTCGAGTTCTAGGCTGGCTCTTCACTCCCTGGAAGCCCGGGCCTTCGGAGGCCCGGGCTATTTTTTTCCGCGGTGTGCCCTGCGGCTGGAGACCGGCTGCACGCTGGTGGCAGTTCGAGGCGGCGGATGCCGACCGCCCGCCGCCCGGCAGGTTGCCGGACTCCCGCCCGGGCAGCGCCCGGCGACCGGAATCGCGCCCGGCGCAGGCAGGTTCAGAACGGCCGCTTCGGCGCCGGCTTCGGCTTCTCGCCGACGAAGGTGAGCAGCACGTCCACGCTGTGGCTCTTCTCGTCCACCTTCACCTCGTGCCGGATCTCGCTCAGAAAGTCGAAGAGATCCATCGCGCGGATGCGCTGGACGAAGCTCTCCGCATATCCGCCCCGGTACGGTTCGCCCGGCTTGATCGCCCAGAGCTTGCGGATGACCGGTTCGGATTCGAGATCCAGCCCCTTGATCTGCAACCGGCCCATCGTGTAGACGGGGCCGGGATCGACATCCACGAACACCTCGACCGACTGCCTGTCGTCATACAGCCGCCGCGAAGCCTTGTAGGAGGCCTTCATATGCCCCTTCTCGCGCAGCCGGTCCAGGATCCGTTCCACACCCTGGCCTATCTCTGACATTCCGGCCGGTTCTCCCACCTTGAACTGTCCGATTTCCTGAAGCTCCTCGTCGGAAAACGGCGTGCCCCGGAGCTGGATTTTCTCCAGCCTGTAGACCGGCCCTTCGTCCACTTCCACCGTCACGACGACGCCGAAAATCCCCTCCGCTTTCTCCGCCGTGATCCGCTTCCAGGATGCCCGCAGGCGCCCGACGGCGTCGTAGTAAGGCCTCACCTGATTTTCAAGAAGAAAGCGGAAATTCGGCTCGAAAAACGGGGTTCCGATGGCGAGTTGCACCATCTGCTTGCGCAGATAATCCGCCCGCAGCGCTTTCGTTCCGGTGAAATGCACATCGGCGATGTTCGGCGGCGGGGCCTTGGGGCCAAGCACGATGGTGAGCTGATCCTTTCCCACGAGCATGACCCGGCCCGCCATCGGCTCCGTCACGCCCTTTTCGGCGGCGAGCCGCTGAAGCACGCCCGCCAGCCGCTCCAGCACGGTTTCCGAGGGCGGCAGCGTCTGGCGCAGCAGCGGAAACTCCTTCGTGGCGCGCGCTTCGAACTCCTCCCGCGTCACCGGCACGCGGTCGAGCATCCAGGGCAGGAACTGCGGCGGCTCGCCGATCTCGAATGTCACCTGCACGGCGCGCGGCGGCGCGAGCTCGTAGCGCCATCCGACGGTTTCGAAGCAGCCGGTGGCCAGCAGCCGGTCCCTGGCGCGT
Organism: Bryobacteraceae bacterium; assembly: GCA_025056865.1. Classification (GTDB taxonomy): domain Bacteria; phylum Acidobacteriota; class Terriglobia; order Bryobacterales; family Bryobacteraceae; genus JANWVO01. The sequence continues at coordinate 168,266 of JANWVO010000025.1, read as the reverse complement.
TCGAGGTCTTCCGTCCGGACCGGCTTCTCCAGCTCCAGCCCGAGCACGCGGAGCACGCTCCCCGGCCTGCCATCCGGATCCAGGAAGTGCTTCACGCCACGCACCTGGAGGCTTCTGAGGATGCCCAGACCCTCGGCCGGCTGCGGGGCTGCCTTGGGCGCTGGAGTTCTCGGTGGCGCGGTTTTTCGCGGAGCCTGCGCAAAGGCGGACACCATTGCCACAAGCGCCGCGGCGACACGATATGTCATTTGGTTTCATTATGTTCGAAAATGACGGATGTTACACTGGAGGAGATGTCCTACGATGTCATCGTCATCGGCAGCGGTCCCGGGGGCTACTCCGCCGCCATCCGCGCCGGCCAGTACGGCCTGAAGACCGCACTCATCGAGAAGGATCCCTATCTCGGGGGCACCTGCCTCCATGTGGGCTGCATCCCGACCAAGGCGCTGTTGCACACGGCGGAGGTGTGGGACTACTTCCGCAACCCGGCCGCGCAGGGCATCGCCTGCGAAAACCCGCGGCTCGACTACCCGAAGGTGCTCGACCGCAAGAACAGGATCGTGATGACCCATGCCAAGGGCATCGAGTTCCTGATGAAGAAGAACAAGGTCGACGTGATCCGCGGCTACGGGCGGCTGCTGGGGCGCGGGCGCGTGGAGGTGCTCGCCGGCAACGAGTCGCGCACCCTGGAAGCGAAGAACATCATTCTCGCCACCGGCAGCGAGGCGCGGATGCTGCCTGGGCTGGAGCCGGACCAGAAGACGATCGTCACCAACGTGGAGATCCTCTCGCGCACCGAGATCCCGAAGAGCCTGCTGGTGATCGGCGCCGGCGCGGTTGGCGTGGAGTTCGCCTCCATCTTCAAGCGGTTCGGCGCAGACGTGACCATCTTCGAGATGCTGCCCCGGCTGGTTCCCGTCGAGGACGAGGAGGTGAGCAAGGAGCTGGAGCGGCAGTTCCGCAAGCAGGGCATCAACTGCGAGACGAGCGCGAAGGTGCAGAAGGTGGAGCGCACCGAAGGCGGCGTCCGCGTGGAGGTGCAGCTCGCCAGCGGCAAGGTGCAGCAGTACGAGTCCGAAATGCTGCTGGTGGCCGTGGGGCGCAAGCCCAACACGGAGAATGTCGGCCTGGAAAACACGCGCGCCGAGCTGGACCGCGGCTTCGTGAAAGTGGACGCCTACCAGCGCACGGCGGAACCGGGCCTGTACGCGATCGGCGACATCGTCGCCGGCACGCCGCAACTGGCGCACGTGGCCACCATGGAGGGCCTCGTCGCAGTGGGCCACATTGCAGGGAAGAATCCGCGCCCCATCCACAAGAACAGGATTCCCGGCGCCACCTATACCGAGCCGGGCATCGGCAGCGTGGGGCTGACCGAGAAGCAGGCGCGCGAGCAGGGCTACGACGTGAAGGTGGGCAAGTTTCCCTTCGCGGGCAACTCCAAGGCGTCGATTCTCGGCAGCCACGGCGGCTTCGTCAAGGTTGTGGCCGATGCGCGATACGGCGAGATCCTCGGCGTCCACATCATCGGGCCGCATGCCTACGAGCTGATCGCGGAAGCGGTGGCGGCCATGGAAGCCGAGGCCACGGTGGAGACGATGATGTCCACGATCCACGCGCATCCCACGCTCTACGAGGCGGTGGGCGAAGCGTTCAACAGCGTGTACGGCCTGGCCATCAATGCGTAACTTCGAAGTCAGGGAGCTCGGGCTGGTTCCGTACGGGCAGGCGTGGGATCTGCAACGGGAACTGGAGCGGCGGCGCAAGGCGGGCGAGATCCCGGATCAGCTCCTGCTGCTCGAGCATCCGCATGTCCTGACGCTGGGCCGCAACGGCAAGCCCGAGCATCTGCTGGTGAGCCGGGAGCGGCTCGCGGAGCTGGGCATTGAGTTCTACGAAATCGACCGGGGCGGCGACATCACCTACCACGGCCCCGGGCAGATTGTCGGCTATCCGGTCATCGACCTGAGGGAATGGAAGCGCGACGTCGTGGCCTATGTGCGGGGGATCGAGGAAGTGATCATCCGCGCGCTGGCCCGCTTCGGCATTGAGAGCTGGCGCGAACCAGGCGCCACGGGCGTGTGGACGCGCGCAGGCAAGATCTGCGCCATCGGCGTGCATATCTCACGCTGGGTCACGACGCACGGCTTCGCCTTGAACTGGACGACGGATCTGAAATACTACCAGTACATCGTGCCGTGCGGGCTGCCGCGGCCGGTGACTTCCATGGAGGCGCTGGGCGTCCGCCCGGAGCGCGGCGCCGTCCATCAGGCACTGATCGAGAATTTCGCCGAGGTTTTCAACTATGAGACGGCGCCCGTGGAAGCCGGCGCCTGAGGGGATGAATTCAACGAGGAGAATCACACCATGGCCGATGTCGTGATGCCCCAGATGGGGGAAAGCATCGTCGAAGGAACGCTGACGAAGTGGCTCAAGAAGGTCGGCGACCGCGTGGAGCGCGACGAACCGCTGTTCGAGATTTCCACGGACAAGGTGGACACGGAGATTCCGTCGCCCGCCGCCGGCGTGTTGACCGAGATTCTGGTGCAGGAGGGCGCGACCGTCGCCATCAACACCGTCGTCGCCCGCATCTCCGAGGAAGGCGCCGCCGCGGTTGCTGCGGCTCCGGCTGCCCGGGTGGAGGCGCCTGCCGAAGCTCCCGCCGCTCCCGCTCCTGCTCCCCAGCCCGCCGCTCCCGCCCCGGCACCGGCCCCTGCGCCGGTCGCTGCCGAAGAGGAGGAGGCCGACATCGGGCCCGTCTCTCCGCTGGTGCGCAAGCTGGCCCGCGAACACAACATCGATCTGCGGCAGGTGCAGGGCACCGGAGCCGGCGGCCGGATCACGAAGCAGGACATCGAAAATTACCTCGCCGCCCGGCAGGCGGCCGCTGCGCCCGCGCCGAAGCCGGCTCCGGCCCCGGCCCCGGCACCTGCTCCCGCTGCGCCCGCTCCCGCGCCGGCGCCGCCCGCGGTGCCGCCGCTGCCGCGTGTCGAACCGGCCAAGGTGCGCATCGAGCCGATGTCGATCATGCGGCAGAAGATCGCCGAGCACATGATCCACTCCAAGCACACCTCGGCCCACGTCACCACCGTGCACCGCGTGGACATGACGCGCATCGCGCGGCTCCGCGAGCGCATCAAGGGCGAGTTCCAGCAGCGCTATGGATTCTCGCTCACCTACCTGCCTTTCATCGTCCGCGCCACGGCCGAAGCGCTGCGTACCTATCCGATCTTCAACGCCTCCATTGAAGGCACCAACATCCTCTACTACAACGAAATCAACATCGGCATCGCAGTCGCGCTCGACAATGGCCTCATCGTGCCGGTGATTCAGAACGCCGACGAGAAGAACATCGTCGGACTCCAGCGCGCCATCGTGGATCTGGCGGCGCGGGCCCGCTCGAAGCAGCTCAAGCCGCAGGAGGTGCAGGGCGGCACGTTCTCCATCACCAACTTCGGCAGCTTCGGATCGCTGTTCGCCACGCCGGTGATCAACCAGCCGCAGGTGGCCATCCTCGGCGTCGGCGCGGTGGAGAAGATGCCCGTGGTCGTGGAAGGCGATGCCATTGCCATCCGCCACATGGCCCACCTGGCGCTGACCTTCGACCACCGCCTGATCGACGGCGCGCTGGCGGACCAGTTCTGCCAGAAGGTGAAGTCGATTCTCGAGAACTGGAGCGAAGACGTCCTGTAAAGGACGCGCTCCCAGCCGCGGCGCGCATGGCGGGCGCGCCGCGGCGTTACCATGAGGCGAGGTCTCCTCATGGTCACCGCCGAACAGGTATTCCTCGAATTCTCCGTCTCAAAGCTCCGTCAGTACCTTTCCCGCATTCATGCGTGCCTGGATCTGCTGGACGACGGCCAGGTGTGGCGCCGGGAGAATGAAGCTTCGAATTCCATCGGCAATCTCTGCCTGCATCTGGCCGGCAACGTGCGCCAGTGGATCCTGCATGGCGTTGGCGGCGAGCCGGACGTACGCCGGCGGGACGAGGAATTCGCTGCCCGCGGCGGGTGGACGAAGCAGCAGTTGGCGGCGCGGCTCGACGAGACAGTGCGGCGCGCCTGCGAGGTGATCGAGTCGGTGCCGCGGGACCAGCTTCTGCGGGTGATCCGCCCGCAGAATTACGAAGTCACCGTGCTGGAAGCCATCTATCACGTGGTCGAGCATTTTTCCGGACACACGGGACAGATCATTGCCGCCACCAAGGCGATGACCGGCGCGGATCTGGGCTTCTACCGGCACCTTTCCGGCGCCTCCGCGCCGCCTCCTCCGCCCCCGGGCCACGAAATCCCCTGAAAAACGGCAGCGCCGCCGCCCCGTCTCCGGGGCGGCGGCGCCAAGGGAGCAGCCGTCATCGCGAAGCTTTAGAAGAGGCTCCAGAGATACTGGTTGTAAACCTCGTGGTGGTACTGCACTTCGGGGGTCTTGACGAACGTTCCCAGCAGCCTCGGGCAGCGGTCGGCGCTGGCCTGCTTGAGGTCGGCATAACGCGCTTTCACGTCCTCGCCCAGCAGCGTGGTCGTCCAGGGTGCCTTGCGGAAGTTCTCGATCGCGTCGTAGATGTTGTCCGGCAGATAGCGCTCGGCCTGCCGCAGGTTTTCCATCGTCGACTTCTCGCCTTCCAGCCCGGTGCGGAAGAGCGCGTAAAGAACCATGTAAGGATTGGCATCGGGCCCCACCGAGCGCACTTCCACGCGCATGCTGCGGGAGTTGCCGATCGGGATGCGGATCATCGAGCCGCGGTCCACTGCCGACGCCTTGATCTGGTTCGGCGCTTCATAGTGCGGATCGAGCCGCCGGTAGGCGTTCACGCTCGCGTTCAGGATCAGGCAGATGTCGTTGGCGTGCGTGAGGATCCTGTCGACGAACTCCCACCCGAAGGCGCTCAGTTGCTCCTCGCCCTTCTCGTCCCAGAACAGGTTGGTGCCGTTCTGGCTGATGGAGACGTTGGTGTGCATGCCGCTGCCGTTGACGCCCACCACCGGCTTGGGCAGGAAGCTGGCCGTGAGGCCCATTCTGGTGGCGATCTGGCGGCAGATCAGCTTGTAGAGCTGGATCTGGTCCGCAGCGGTGACCACGTCCGCGTAGGAGTAGTTGATCTCGAACTGCGAGGGCGCAACTTCCGGGTGGTCCTTTTCATTCTCGAAGCCCATTGCCCGCTGCGCTTCGGCGGTGGCGTCGATGAACTGCCGCAGCGGGTCGCCCGGCAGGCTGTGATAGTAGCCTCCCGTGTTGACGTACTCGAATCTCTTCGTCTCGTGGTAATTGCGCTCCGCATCCACCCCTTTGAACAGGAAGCCTTCGATCTCGTTGGCGGCGTTCAGCGTGTATTTCTTTTCCTGGTAGAGCTTCTCGGCGTAGTTCTTCAGCACGCCGCGGATGTCGGCCGAATACTGGGATCCGTCCTTGTCGCAGACCAGGCCGAACACCATCACCTTGCCGGGCCCGAAGATGTCAGCGGGCGCCCAGTAGAAGGAGGGCCAGTCGACCGCGAGCCGCAGGTCGCTCTCCCGCTGCGCGGTAAAGCCGCGGATCGAGGAGCCGTCGAAGGTCAGGTTGTCCCAGTTCTTCACCAGGAACTTCTTATCGTAGTCGAGCATGTGGAGGCGGCCTTCCAGGTCGCTGAACAGAACCGTCACCGCCTTGATCCGCCGCTCGTCCGTCAGATACTTCAGCCGCTCCTCCTGGATCACATGGACGGGGACGCGGTTCTTCCTCTGCTCTTTGGCTTTCAGGTTCAGTTCCTCCAGCTCCGCATAGGAGAGCGTCAGGAACTCACGCAAAGAATCCGACATCGCTTCAAACTCCTTTGAGGTATCGCTTGGCTGTGAGGATCCCTCTCGTCGTGGAGAGCCGGAAACGGGGGAGGCGCCATTGGCGGCCGGCCTCCTCAGGCGCCGGCGCGCGCCTCATGCTTACAGCCATTATCTTTTCAGCCGCGCGCGCATCCGCAACGCCGGAGGCCCGTTTTGCCGATTGTATTTTTTTATGGGCCCGGTCGGAGGAATTGATCTAGACTGCAACCCTTTGTACGGCAATCATTTAGCTACAACCACATTCGCGCGTCCGGGGAACGGATTCTTGCGCCCTTTCGGCGGCACTCTGCTAGACTGACTCCCGGAGCCGCGCCGCCAGCCCGGCGCGGCCATTGCGGAGCCGGCATGACACCCAAAGAAGTTCTCGAATTCGCACGCGCCAACGGAGCCCGCCAGGTGGACATCCGCTTCACGGACCTGCCCGGCCTGGCGCACCATATCTCGTATCCGATCTCGCAGCTCACCGAATCCAGCTTCGAGGAAGGCTTCGGCATCGACGGGTCCAGCATCCGCGGCTGGGCAGCCATCAACGAGAGCGACATGCTGCTCATCCCGGACCCGTCCACGGCTTACATGGATCCCTTCTTCGACGTCCCGACGCTGTGCATGGTCGGCGACATCCAGGACCCGATCACCCGCCAGCGCTACGACCGCGACCCGCGGTGGATCGCCCGCAAGGCCGAGCTGTACCTGTTGCAGACGGGCATCGCCGACGCCGCCTACTTCGGCGCCGAAGCCGAGTTCTTCATCTTCGACAACATCCGCTTCGACCAGAACGCCCACAGCGGCTTCTACTTCATCGACGCCGAGGAGGGCCGGTGGAACTCCGCCCGCGAGCAGAACAACCTCGGCTACCGTCCGCGCTACAAGGAAGGCTACTTCCCCCTGCCTCCGACCGACCACTACCAGAACCTTCGCGCCGAAATGGTGGAGTGCCTTCAGGCCGTCGGCCTCGAAGTGGAGTGCCATCACCATGAGGTCGCCACGGGCGGACAGGCCGAAATCGACATCCGCTACGACACCATCGTGCGGTCGGCGGACAACATGATGCTGTTCAAGTACGTGGTCCGCAACGTCGCCTACCGCCGCAACAAGACGGTCACGTTCATGCCCAAGCCGCTGTTCGGCGACAACGGCAGCGGCATGCACTGCCACCAGAGCCTGTGGAAGAACGGCCAGCCGCTGTTCGCCGGAGACGGCTACGCGGGCCTGAGCCAGCTCGCCCTGTGGTACATCGGCGGGCTGCTGCACCATGCACGCGCGCTCTCGGCCATCATTGCGCCTACGACGAACTCTTACAAACGCCTCGTTCCTGGCTACGAGGCGCCGGTCAATCTCGCCTACTCCCGACGCAACCGCTCGGCGGCCATCCGCATTCCGATGTACTCGCCCAGCCCGAAGGCCCGGCGCATCGAGTTCCGCCCGCCAGATCCTTCGGCCAACCCCTATCTCGCCTTCGCGGCCATGCTCATGGCCGGGCTGGACGGCATCCTGAACCGCATCGATCCGGGCGAGCCGCTCGACAAGGACATTTACGACCTCTCGCCGGAGGAGCTCCGCGGCGTGCCGGCCATGCCCGCCTCGCTCGACGAAGCCCTCCAGTGCCTCGAACAGGATCACGAGTTCCTGCTTCGGGGCGACGTCTTCACCGAAGAGCTGCTGGAGACCTGGATCAACTACAAGCAGAAGAATGAAGCCGACGCCGTGCGGCTGCGCCCGCACCCGTACGAGTTCGCCCTGTACTACGACATCTGAATCCATGCGCGGCGTCATCGAAGCCGTCTGCATCTCGCCGGGCGGGCTGCCGAAGCTGCCCGTTGCCCAGGCGCTCTGCTCTGCGGCCGGGCTTGGCGGCGACGGCCACCATCATCCGCAGATCCACGGCGGGCCCGAAAAGGCGCTGCTGCTGATCGCCGTAGAGTCGCTGGAGCGGCTGCGCGGCGAAGGGTTTCCGGTGGCCTCCGGCTCGCTCGGCGAGAACCTGACGACGCGCGGCGTGGACTTCCGCCTGCTGACAGTCGGCATGCGCTTCCGCGCTGGCGAAGCACTCATCGAGCTGACGAAGCTGCGGCGCCCTTGCCGGCAGCTCGAGCCGCTCAATGCGGGCCGCACCGGGGCCATCCAGCGCCGCCTGGAAGAGGAACCCCACATGGGCGGCTGGTACGCGCGCGTGCTGCTCGGCGGATGGATCCGGCGCGGCGATATCATCGAGCTGACGGAGACCGCCGTCTGAGGAGCCCTTGGCCCGCGAGACCGCCGATCTGCAATCGATCGTTCCGCCGGAGTTCCACTCCGGCCTGGCCGTGCTTCTCGAGCAGTCCGCCGACCGCGCCTTCGCCATCGGCCGCCTGCGCGCCCTGCACGCTGCCCATCCGGCCGAATTCCAGCAGATCCTCTATGCGCCCTTCGGCATGCAGGCGCTGGTGACAGTCTTCTCCTGTAGCCGCTTCCTCGCGCGGGAGGTGGAGGACCACCCGCAGTGGCTGCTCGAGATCCTCTCGTCCGGCTCGTTGCACCGGGCCCGGCTGCGGGAGGAGTTCGATGCGGAGCTCGAGGCCTGGCTCGGCGGCGTGGACGAAGTGCCGGAGCCGCTGCGGCTGGCCGCCTTCCGGCGGAAACAGATTCTGCGCATTATGTTGCGGGACACGCTGGGCTTCGGCGGCCTGGCGGAGATCACCGAGGAGCTTTCGCTGCTGGCCGAGGCGGTGCTGGACGCCGTCTATGCGCGGCTCCGCCGCCGCCTGGAGCGGCAGCACGGCGCGCCGCCGCCGGGCGCCCCCTGGGGAATGACGATCCTGGCGGCCGGCAAGCTGGGCGGGCGCGAACTCAACTACTCGTCCGACATCGACCTGATCTTCCTGCACACCGGCGATGGCACGACAGCAGGGCCGGAACCGCTCACGGCTGCCGAGTTCTTCCGCCGCCTTTCGCTCGAAATCACGCGTCTGCTCGGCCAGACAACGGCCGAAGGGCTGATCTACCGCATCGACCTGCGGCTGCGGCCGGAAGGCCGTCACGGCGCGCTGTGTCCCTCGCTGGAGGCCGCGCGCCGCTACTACGAGACGCGCGCCCGGGACTGGGAGCTCCAGATGCTCATCAAGGTGCGCCCCGCCGCCGGCGATCTGCGGCCGGGCCAGGAGCTGCTGGAGGCGCTCCAGCCGAGGATCTATTCCACCTCGCTCGACTTCCGCGCCATCGACCAGATGGCGGAGACGCGCGAGAAAATCGACCGCAAGCTGCTCGGCCGGCGGCGTGCCGCGGGTATCGACGTCAAACTCGCGCCCGGCGGCATCCGCGACATCGAGTTCCTCGTGCAGTGCCTTCAGCGGCTCTACGGGGGCCGCGAATCATGGCTGCGCAACGCTTCGACCCTTCAGGCGCTGATGCGGCTGCGCGACAAGGATCTTCTCTCCGGCGCGGAATGCGCCTGCCTTGCGTCTGCGTACCAGTTCCTGCGGACGCTGGAACACCGGCTTCAGCTCGAAGAGGACCGCCAGACGCACTGGCTGCCCGCCGATGCGGAAACGCTCGAACGGATGGCGCGCAGAATGCCGGCCGACCTGGTGGGCGAACCGCCATCCGGCGAAGCGCTCTGGCGGCAGTTGAACGCCCACCTGACGGCCGTGCGCGCTCTGTATGACCGGATCGTTGTGGCGCATCAGGCGCCTCCGCCTCCCGCACCGGAGCCGGCCGCGCCGCCCGCCGTGGAAGAACGGGTAGCGGCGCCGCGGGAGTCCAACCTGATCCGGTACCTCGATCAGCGGGCCCCGCGCTTCGCCATGGCCCTGCGCCGCACGGCGCTTGGAGCCTCGGCCGCGGCCTTTGATCACTTCCTGGAGCGCGTGATTGCGGATGAGGAACGCCTGGCGGAGCTGGAAGCCAGCCGCACGCTCGTGTCGCACCTTCTCGATCTGGCCTCCTCCAGCCCGTACTTCACGGAGCAGCTTGCGCGCCAGCCGGATCTTCTTGAAGAGCTCGCCGCGCTCGGCCGGGAAGAGGCGCCCGAAGCCCGCTTCGCGGAGGAGTTCGAGTCGCTGCGGGACGCGGCCGCCGTGCGCCGGCATTTCCGGCGAAGAATGTTTCAGCTTCAGGCGGAAAGCGTCTGTCTGCGCTGGCCTGTCTTTCCCACCCTGCAAAAGGTGTCAGTGCTGGCGGACGCTGCGGTGGCCGCCTGCGCCCGGCTGGCGGCGGCCGCGGCTGGCTTCGGACACTGCCAGCTCATGGCCGTGGCCCTTGGCCGGCTGGGCATGATGGAGTTCGACCTCGGCTCGGACGCCGACCTGGTCTTCATCCTGCCGGACGAACTCTCGGCGGAGCTGCCGCGGTGGACTCGAGTGGCTGAGTCCATTGTGGCGATGCTCGCGTCCTACACGAGCGACGGCACGCTGTTCAGCGTGGACACGCGCCTCGCGCCCGAGGGCCGCTCCGGCCCGCTGGTGCAGACGGAGGCGGCCTGCCGCGAGTATTTCCGCGCGCGCGCCGAGGCGTGGGAGGGGCTGGCGTGGATGAAAGCGCGCGCCGTGGCCGGCCCCGTGGAGCGCGCCACGGCGCTGCTCGAAGAGCTCCAGCAGATCGACTGGCGCCGCTACGGCCAGAGCGCGCGCTCGCGCACGGAGTTGCGCGAGATGCGCCTGCGGCTGGAGCGCGAGCTGGGGGCGGAACAGCCGCTCAAGGCCGGCCCCGGCGGCTGGTATGACATTGACTTCGCGCTCACCTGGCTGCGGCTGCGGGGCGCGGGACTCTTCTTCCGTGTTCTGAACACGCCGGCGCGCATCGCCGTGCTGGAGCAGATGGGCCACCTCGACTCGGCCGAGGCACGGTTCCTGCTGGACGCCTCCACCTTTTACCGGGCGTTGGACCACGCCCTCCGCATCATCACCGGACAGGCGCCAGCGGCGCTGCCCCGTTCCCCCCGCCAGACGCGGCTCGTGGAATCGCTGCTGCGCCGCTGGGCGCCGCCGCACCTGTGCGACCAGCCGCTTGAAGAGGAGCTCGCGCAGATCCGCACCCGCACCCGCGACTTCTTCGATGAGCTGTTCTCGAAGGTGTCCGCCTGAAAGGACGCGCCCGGCCTGCGGTGGATTGGCAGCCGGAGGTTCCGTGCAGGCTGCCTGTGTCAGGTCTTGCGTCTGCTCATTCCCGCGGCGGGATGTCCCCGGCCTGTCAAGGCAGCCGCACAGGGATCGCCGAACGCCGCAGGAGAATCGGCTCCCGCCGCTCTGCTGGCACCCCCCGGAGGAGGCTTATCCGGCGGCGGGTCCCGGATCCGCCGCCGCAGCCTGGGCACCCCACGAGCCTTTCAGGCCCAGCTCCTCGGCGCGCTCCTGCATGGCGCGGATGCAGAAGTCGATGTGCTCGTCGAGATCTACGCCCAGTTCGGCTGCGCCCTGCATGATCTCTTCCCGGTTCACCGCGCGCGCGAACGCCTTGTCCTTCATCTTTTTCCGCACGCTCCGCACATCCACTTCATGGATGGAGCGCGTCGGCTTGACATAGCTGACCGCAGTGAGGAATCCGGCCAGCTCATCGCAGGCGAACAGCGTCTTCTCGAGCAGGGACTCCCGCGGCACGCCGGTGTAGGAGGCATGCGAGAGAATGGCGCGGCGGATCACTTCCGGCACGCCGCGCTCGCGCAGGATCAGCTCGCCCTTCACCGGGTGGTCTGGCGCCTGCGGATGGATCTCCCAGTCGAAATCGTGCAGCAGCGCCGTCACCGACCAAAGCTCGGGATCCACGTCCTTGCCTTCGGCGGCGAACTTCCGGGCGTACGCCGCAACGCAGGCTTCCACGGCAAGGCAGTGGCGGCGCAGGGCGTCGTTCTGAATAAACTCGCAGACGATCTGCCAGGCTCGTTCCCTCGTGATCATGACTTTCCATGCTACCCGAGCGCCGCCGGTGCGCGCCCGCATGCTATATTGAAAGAGACCCGTGGGCCTGTGGCGCAGTTGGGAGCGCGCTTCCATGGCATGGAAGAGGTCGAGGGTTCGAATCCCTCCAGGTCCACCAAGCCTTCTTTCCCGGCTCTACGCCAAAAACGGGGGACACCCCGGCTCCCAGAACAGTTTACGCACATAAGACCTTGACCCGCATTCTGTAATTGTCGAAGTTGCGGAAGCCGAAGGCTTGCCGGCTGATGAGTTCGATCTTGTTGTGGAAGCCTTCGGTCATGCCGTTGTTGCGGGTGAAGCGCCACATGAGGGCGATTTCGTTCCTCCAACTGTAGAGCGTGTCTCCGAGTTGCATCAGTTGCGCGAGTCCGGACTCGCGCAACTGATGGAGGGCTTTGAGGAACCGGGCCGCCAGGGGCCGGCACTGGCGGCGGGTCTTGTGTTTTTGCAGCAGGAGGCAGCACAGGCGCTGCTTGAAGCGGTAGATCCGTTGCAGGGCTGGCTGGCCGGCCAGGTAGTCCGTCAGCCGGGCCAGTTGTTCGGGTTTCAGGTTGTGGCGGTGGCGGCGCATCAGGCTCAGCAGGCCGCGATTCCGGCTGCCGGCGGGGTCGAGCTCCCGCCAGCAGGCCAGGAAGTGGTGGTTGATGAGCCGGATGACGTGGAAGCGGTCGGCGACGATGAGGGCGTTGGGGAAATGGTTGCGGACCAGCGAGCGGTAGGCGGAGGACAGGTCCATGCAGACCAGCTTGACCTGGTCCTTGCCCTCCAGGCGTTCGAAGTACGCCGCCAGAGCGGTTTCCGAGCGCCCCAGCACCACGTCGTAGACCTTGTGGCGGCGCAGGTCGCACAGGGTCGTGGCGAAGCCCTTCTTGCGGGTGAAGAAGTGCTCGTCGATGCCCAGCACGGAAGGGCAGCGCGGCGGGTGCCATTGGCCGAACTGCCGCCTCAGGCCGGCCTCGAAATAGCGCTGGACAGTGGCCGCGCCGATGCCCTCGCGGCGGCCCAGAAGGCTGCGGTTGATGCCGTCCAGGTGCAGCCGGAAGATCTGGCGCTGGAAGGCCTCGCTGGCCCGCTGCCAGGGCTGAATGCCGGGGAAGCGCTGGCGGAAGCCCCGGCCGCAGTCCCGGCACTGGAACTTGCGGGCCTCCAGCTCGATGACGACATGCCGCAGCCCCCAATCCTCATGGCGCACAGCGCGGTCGCACCGGCCCTTGCTGCGCAGCCGCACGCTGCCACAGTGGGGGCAGGCTGCGGGTCCGGCATGCCGGACCCGCACCCTCACCTCCCCACAGGCACGTTCGATCCCGGTAATCTGGTAACCGGGCAGACCCAGAACAAGCTCAGAGTTGATCAAAACGTTTCTCCCAAGATTGTTTTATCAATCCTGAGAACTCGGGCTGCCCCCGTTTTTGATCAAGAGCCAAAGCATGGTTCCCTGAACAGCTTGGGCGCACAGGACACGGCCTCGCATCCTGCTGGTGTCAAAGTTACGGAAGCCGAAGGCTTGCCAACAGATGGGTTCCCACCCTGTCAAGGCGCGAGGGATGCCCTTGTCTGAGTTGCGGTGATGTGGGCGGCATGGTGCTTCCGTGGAGAAGAATGCCGCAGGAGAGCAACGGTTGGCGCAGCCTGGACCGGCACAGGCGGTACACAGTGCGTAGGATGAGTGGCATCGCCGTTCGCCGATCCCGGCCGCTGTTTGGGCGGAGCAGTGCACCTATCGCCTGGCTTTAGAGTGGCGGCGGCGGCACAATGGGCGGTTTGGGCAGATCGTCTGCCGCGGCTTCGAGTTCCAGCTCTTCGAACAGCAGCGAGGGGGCGATGACCGAGCAGCCGACAACGTAGTTGCCCGCTCCGGTGAGCGCCATGGCTGCGCCATTGTCGAGATAGTCGAACTGGTGCAGCCGGTCGCCCGCTGCAAGGATGTCCCGAAATTGCCGTGTGCCGAGCGAACGGAACCGGAGCCCGCGCACGAGCTCTTCCCGCCCATCGAGATGGACGCGGTAGGCCAGCACGGGGCTCGAAGTCAGCCGACCGCCCGCGCCGGAACGCCCCGCCTGCATGGCCCGTTGGCGCAAATCCTCCGCTGATCCCTGGGAAGGGAAATCCATTTTGCGGATGATCACTGCGTATTCCCGCCCCATTTGCCGGGCCAGTTGCAAAAGGCGCTGCTTCAAAGCCGCCTCGTTTTCTGCGGCGGAAGCCTGCACGAAAAGATTCGAAATCCGCGGGATTTTGACACCAAAGGGCCCGGGGAGCCGCGCCCGGCCGTTCGGGCCGTCGATTCCGCGCACCGGCTGGCGCGTCGTCAGCAGCGTCTTCAGGACTCCCTTTTCGACCAGCGCGAGCCGCTGCGGCCGCACGCCGTCCAGGTCGACCAGGTAAAAGCCCAGCAACGGCCGGCCCTGGAACTCCCGGGCGCCGGGATCGTCGATCACATCCATCCACTCCGGCAGCACCCGCAGGCCCAGACGTCCTTCGAGCTCGCTGGTCTGCCAGGGCAGGGGACGGCCCGGCTCGGACACAGGCCTCCGCGTGACGCCGAGACTGGCTCCGAACACCTCGGCGAAAATCTGCGCTGCGGCAACGCCCTCGAACAGCACGGGCCCTGTGTAGCTCTCGCCGAGGGGGGCGCGCGCCAGCCCATCGAGGTTCCGCGCCACTGCTTCCGTAGCCTGGCGGAGCACCTCTTCGGCCGGCGGCCGGGACGGGTCGGGCCACTCCACCGTGTCTCCGTCGTACAGGACCATCCCATCGGGCGCCTGGAGCGAGCCGCGCACCCGCAGAAAAGCAATGCGGTCGGCCACCCGGACGAGGGATCCTTCCGTGTTCAGGTAGTACGACATGCCCTGCGAGAGCTGAAAATCGACACCGGAGGATGTCACAGCAGGATAGGAGGCGAAGATCGCCGAAAGACGCTTTACGCGTTGCGTCCAGCCGGACTCGTCGATGGGCGCCCGCACGGGCGGCTCCAGGACAACCACCGGCGTGGCAGGCCAGAAGTCGGGCATCTGTTCGGTCTGCGTCACGCCGCGCAGCGCGGCCGCCTTGCGGCCAAGGGCCTCGTATGCCGTCTTGTAGGCGCGGTCGAAGGCGAGCCACAGCGCATGGCGCAGCACCGGAACGCTGTTTTCCATCGGCAGCACGCCAGGGTCGAAGCGCGATCCGGAGAAAAAATCCGAGTAAATGGAGCCGGTATTGTCGAAACGCGGGCCGCCGACGCGAACCAGCGGACGCACCGGCCGCAGGTAGCTCCGCTGAGCAGCGAAGTTGGCGCCCAGCGTCGCGCCAACGCCGAACGTCTCCACGTCGTCGACGGAGATTTCGGCAAAGTAGACCGCCTCGCCGAGCGCGCGCAGGTTGCGTGCCCGCGTCAGCTCCTCGGCCATGGCGCGAAGCACCGGGTCCGTGTTCAGCGCCGCGTTCACCTTCTGGACGAGCGCCGGATCCTGCGCCATGGCGGCCAGGCACAGAAACGGGATCCAGAGGAAATGTTTCTTTCTCACTGCCGCGCCTCCATCGACGGCCGTGGCAGAATCGGAGGCACGTCCTTTGACTCCGGCTTGCGTTGGATCTCGATCTCCGACACGAGCAGGGCGGGAGTGACGACCGAAACCGGAACGCTGCCGGACTCGGCTCCGCAGTAGCCGTTGAAAACCTCCGGCTGGTTTGATGTGGCCAGAATCCGCGAAAAGCTGGCCAGAGGGGTGCCGACGATGTCGGCGCCGCGGATCAGCTCGTCGGGACGGCCATCGGCGTAGACGCGGTAGACGATGAGCGGAATGACCGTAAACGCCTGCACGCCGGCGCGGCGCGTGGATGTGAATCCGCCCGCCACCTGCTCGAAGTAGAGCCCATACGGCTTGTTCTGTCTCCGGATCTCGGCCCGGAGCCTGTTCCTGAGCTCTTCAGAAGGCACCTGGCGCGCGGATTCCACGATCAGGTTCGCCTGCCGGGAGACCGGCTCCAGGCCGGGCTGGGCACGGCCATGGCCGTTGGAGCGCAGAAACCCGGGCACTGGAAGCCGCGACATCAGAAACGCCCGGAGGATGCCGTTCTCCACCAGGACGACCCGGCGCGCCGGGACGCCCTCGTCGTCGAACTCATACCAGCCATTCAGGTCGGCACCTGCCGCACGGCGCAGCGAGGGATCCGAGTAGACCGACAGGAATTCCGGCAACACCGGCTTGCCCACAGACTTGCTGAAGGTCTGCCCTTCCGTTTCGTCCCGCTGGCGGTGCCCTTCGATGCGGTGGCCGAAGATTTCATGGAAGAAAACACCAGCGGCGCGGCCGGAGAGGATGGCAGGACCCACGTATGGCTCTGCGGCTGGCGCGCGCAGCAGCGCCGTCAGTTGGGCGCCGATCCTCCGCGCCGCTTTCTCCAGCACCTCGTCAGAGGGCAGGCGCGAGGGGTCTTCGGCGTCAAACAGCTCGTAAGAATTCACGTCATTGCCGTCGTAGCCCTTCGCCCGCGCGCTGATTTCCAGATGGAAATAATTCCGGCCGTGCTGGATGCGGGCGCCTTCCGTGCTGAGGAATGTGCGGATTTCCCGCTGCCACTGCAACGACACACTGGAGGCGATGACAGAGGGAAATTCCGAGAATACGGCTGATATTTTCTTCAGCCTTGCGTTCCACGCGTCTGCCGGGAAGCGGTACTCCGCCACCGGACGGAAGGACACCTGGGGTTCCTCATCTGAAAAATCCGGCAGATCGGAGACCTCCGGATCGGAGGTCTGCATCTTCACGGCGGACTGCACCTGCATCAGCCGCTGCGCCGCCGCGCGCCACGCACGGTCGGTCTCGCGCCACGCGATGCGCGCCAGCGCCGCCGGCACGTCCTCCACCGGCAGCGGCGCCGATGCCGTGAAGCGCGGCCGTTCGCCTTTCAAGAGATGGAAATTGTCCATCTTCGGCGTGCCGACGCGCACCGACACATCGAGCACCCTGCGCCGGCTCCGGTTGCTCTGGACGACCGCTCCGAGCGAAGCGGAGATCAAGCCGCTGTCGGCTTCCGTGACGCGGTAACAGAGGAAGTACGGAGCGGGGTCAGCCTTTTCGCGAAGGGCGGAGTAATTGCGGTCAAGTTCGCCGGCCAGAATCCGCACCAGAGCGGGTTCAGCCGCTGAGGGAACCGCCTGAGCGGCCAGATCGACGGACAACAGAAGGCCGAGCGCTGCCACGGCGGCGCCTGCCACGGCGAGAATGCGCACGGTGCCAGCATAGCAGAGCGCGTGAGGAATCCGCGCCAGGCCTCGCGGGGGCAAGCGGCCAGCCAGAGGGCGCGCTCAGGCTACTTCTGCCCGGTGCGCCCGGACTTTGTCCTTTTGTGTCATGAGATTAAGGGCGAGCGAGTACCGGCCGTGGATGCCCGTCTTCTCGAAAATGTGCTTGAGATGAATCTTGACCGTTCCCGGCCGGATGCCGAGCGCGGCGGCGATCTCGCGGTTCCGCAGGCCGCGGCTCACCAGCTCAAGCACCTGGCTCTCTCGCGGAGTGAGCTGATGCAGCCCGCGCTCCTGCCGCTCCGGAGGGGCCTGCATGACTTTGTCGTCGACCCAGATGCCGCCCTGCGCCGTGGTCCTGAGGCATTTCTCGATGGTGGCGAGGCTGGCGCTCTTGCGGAGCAGGCCCCGCGCGCCCGCCTGCATGTAACGGAGCGCTTCGGTTTCCGTGATGGAGGAGCCCCAGACGACCACGGCGGTGTCCGGACAATCCCGGCACAGCTCCTCCACCGCCCGCACCACGAGCTGCTGGCCGAAATGCTTGTCAAGCAGCAGCACGTCGACGCGCGACTGCCGGGCCAGCTGGACGGCCAGCGGCAGGTGGGGAGCCGCCCAGGCACAGGCGAGTCCTTCGGCCTGCTCGATGAGGGAGCGGACCCCTTCTGCGGTGGCGGGCTGCGTCTCGCAAAGGGCGATCTTGTGGGGATTGTGGGCAGAAATCATCGGGTTCACTCACGCGGTGGCAGCCGGCTGCCCGGCCGCCGGATCGATGAGGGCCCCTAGCGGCCCTATGGAATAGTTGCCGCGGCGGGCGGAGACTCTCAAGTTTTTGTCGGACAACGACGATAGGGCTAATAGACGGGAGGGAGGCGCCGCGCGCCCCTGGCCACACGCTCATGTCGAACGCACGCCGAAACTTCGGTCAGTGGAAGATCCTGCTGATCTGTCCGGACGGGGAGCTGCGGGCATCCCTGGCGCCGCTGTTGGACGAGCTTCTTCCGTTTTCTCCAACCCTGACCCTGGAGGAATACCCGACGCGCGCCCTGCTGGAGGAGGCTCTGTCGGGCCAAGGCCCCACGCTGTGCTTCGTTGATGTGACGTCGCGGGATGAATGGGCGCTGGCCCTTCTCAACGACCTCGCCCTGCTGAACCCGAAGCTGCCCGTTGTGGCGCTCCATGCCACCAGCAACCCGGAACTCATCCTGAAGTCCCTGCGGCAAGGCGCTACCGAGTTCCTTTGCCAGCCACTGACGGAAGACCAGTTCTGCGCCGTGATGGAGCGGATTTCCTCGCTCCACCGCGTCAAGGACCTGTCCAGCGCCAAGGTGATCTGCTTCATGCCGGTGAAAGGGGGATGTGGCGCCTCCACGCTGGCCTTCAACGTGGCCTCGCACATGAAGAAGCTCCACCCGGGCCGGATCGTGCTGGCCGACCTTGACCCTCTCACAGGAACCGTCGCGTTCCTGGCCAAGACGAAGCAGACCTATTCCTTTCTGGACGCCCTCACCCGCGCCACTGAAATCGACGAAGACGTCTGGCGGGGGCTGGTCACGTCCCGCAACGGCCTCGATGTGCTGGCCGCTCCGGAGCAGCCGGCGCACGGGCTGGATGAGAGCAGCAACCCGGCCGCCCTGATCGACTTCATGCGGTCGATTTACGACCTCATCCTGCTGGACGCCGGCGGGGCTCTGGGCGCCTGGAATATCGGGCTGGCCCGCCTGTGCGACGAGCTGGTGCTCGTGACCACGAACGAGCTGCCAGCCCTTCATGCGGCCCAACGCGTGCTTTCCATTTTTGACCGCCATCGGGTCGAGTTCGGCAAGATCCGGCTTGTGGTGAACCGCTTCCGGCGGGAAATCGGGCTCCAGAAAGAGATCATCGAGGCGGCGCTCCACATGGAGGTTTTCCATGTGATCCCCTACTCGCTGGAAGACCTTCAGCGCGCGCTCGTGGAGGGCAGACCGGTACCCGCAAGCACGCCGGCTGGCAAGGGATTCCTCCAGGTGGCGGAAAAGCTGACCGGCAAGAGCGCCGAAGATGGCGAAACCGCTTCGAGGCCCGGCGGGCTGGCCGGCATCTTTTCCATCTTCAAGCGCTGACCAGGATGGGCGCGCCGGAACGGGCCGCTCCTCAGGCTGCCTCCGCGCCGCAGAGGCAGACCCGGGGCTGGCGCGGCATGACGGACCCCGCGCTGCCAGGCTCCGGAAGCGGCCGGGAGACGTCTTTGCCACCCCGCCGCTCCGGCTTCCGGCGGCCTTGCTGCCCCTCGCGATCCGCGTGCAGAAAGCGGCTCCTCCAGTCGCCGCGTCCCTACCGTGCCGAAGCGACGGAGACGCCATCTCCCCCTTGCGCCGGATTCGGGGACTCGCCCCCTCCATCCCGGCCCGCATCCGCTTCCCTTCCCCGTGGCGTCGCATGGCGTCGGCGGCACGGTGGCCCGGTCACTTCTCTGCG
The DNA here is from genome assembly GCA_025056865.1 of Bryobacteraceae bacterium. Classification (GTDB taxonomy): domain Bacteria; phylum Acidobacteriota; class Terriglobia; order Bryobacterales; family Bryobacteraceae; genus JANWVO01. The sequence continues at coordinate 148,881 of JANWVO010000025.1, read as the reverse complement.
GCGCAGCGGCGGGGAAGATCCGGCGCGGAGGAATCCGCTGCGACGGACGCCTCCAGCGCCCCGGGCGTCCGGGCGGAAGAGCGTCGCGCTCCGCAGGCCGGGTGACGGTATTCCCATTCCGGCGCCATCCCCGGGGGCAGATCCTGCGCCGGCGGCTGCGCCACGGGCGGCCGGAACAGCAGGCGGGCCGCATCCAGCCAGTCCGGCAACGGGCCCGCCGCATTGCCCGGCGGAAGCGGCTGCGGCGGGCTGATGACGGAACCGCGGCCCAGAAACAGGTTGTTGCGCAACACCGGGGCGCGGGAGCCGCCACGGCCGATCCGGACAAAAACAGCGCCACCGCGCCCGAGATGGACGAACGTGTTGTGGATCAGGGAGAGGGAAGTTTCAGCGCGCGGCGCAGCGGATTCCTCGCCGACGGAGACCACGGCTTCATTGCGGCTGGAGGCGCGCTGCACGAAGAGATTGCCCACCAGCCACGCGGCGCCGCTGTCAGGCAGATCCGCCTCATAGCTCGGCGTGCCCCTCCCGGTGTCGAGCAGGTTGTAGCGGAGATTCGTCCGTGCCGCGCGGCTTTTCACCAGATGCCCCTCGCGCGCGCTGTGGGACCAGCAGAATTGCATCGTAAATTCGGCGATTTTTCCTGCGTAAATATTGTGAGAATATCCGTCGCCGTGGCCGTTGGAGTCGAATTCGGAGTATTCGACCAGCAGCTCCGCGGCGGGATCGTTTGCCGTCAGAATTCCGTTTTCATTCCAGCGGAACACGCAGTCGCGCACCGCCAGGCGGCGGCCCTCGAAGCGGATGCCGGCGCCGTTGCGGTCCGGACAGCGGGCGCCGCGGAATTCGAGATTCTCGACGGCCACCTCGCCGCCGCCGATCACCCAGATCGCTTTGCCCTGCGCCGTGCGGCCTGCGGCGTCGATCACCGGCCTGCCGTTGACGCCGCGAAGCGTCAGCCGGCGCGGGGCGAAGGCGCAGACATCGCCAGCGTAGTCGCCGGCAGCATCGATTTCGACGACGTCGCCATCGGCGGCTGCGCGAACCGCCTCGCAGGGAGTGCGGTACTGCTGGCCCGGCCCCACGCGGCGGACCTCCGCCGCCAGAAGCAGAGGCAGCAGCAGACAGGCGGCGCGGAGCAGCATATCTCAATCCTGCCCGGCGGCAAGCGCCCTGTCCAGCAGGTCGGCTCCCCGCACCAGCGCGCGGGGCCCGAAGCGGCCCCGCACCGAATCGAGCACCGCTGCCGCACGCCGGAGCCGCTCGCGCTGCGGGTCGTCCGCGGCGAAGAGCTCCAGTTGCGCCCCGGGCCGGTAGATGCGGCTGGCGCGCAGGGTCATTGCGCGGATGCGCACCCGGCGCGTCCACGCGCCGCGCAGCAGTTCCCCCAGCCGCGGCAGCGCATCCTGCTCCGTGCTGGAGGGTTCGGGCAGATCCAGCGAATCACGGGACTCGGCCCGGTCCGTATACCGGAGCTCGAGCGTCAGCCGCCGCACCTCGACCCCGGCGGCGCGCACCTGCGCCATCACCCGCTCCAGCATGCCGCGCAGAGCCGCCGCCAGCAGCCGCTCTTCCCAGGCGTCTTCGGGAAATTCGACGCGCTCCGCCCAGCCGTCTTCGCTGCGCTTCCGGCCTGCGCCCACCGGCTCATCGGCCACGCCCTGCGCCTGCCGCACCAGAGGCAGGGCGCGCCGGCCCAACAGCGCCCCCACCGCGTCCACTGGCGCCGCCGCCAACTGCCCCAGCCGGCGGATGCCGGCCAGCTCCAGCGCTTCCAGCTCCTCCGGCCGCAGCCCAGGCAGGGCCGCCACCGGGAGCGGAGCCAGAAACGCTCTTTCTGTCCCCGGAGGCACGGCGATGCGCCCCCCGGGCTTGCCCGCCCTGGCGGCCAGCCGCGAAACCAGCTTGTTGGCCGAAATCCCGGCTGAGAGCGAGATTCGCAGCCAGCGCCGCACAGTGTCCTGGATTCCTTTCACGACGGTCCGGGGATCCTGCTGGTGGATCCGCTCCGTGCCGGTCAGGTCGAGCCAGGCCGCACCCACCGATGCCGGCTCCACCAGCGGTGTCGTTTCCTGACACAGCCACAGGATTTCATCGAAGAAACGCTCATAGAGTTCGAAATGCGCGGGGATTACAATCAGGCCGGGCACGGAACGCCGGGCGCGTCCGACGGGCCATCCGGGGCGGATGCCGAACCGCTGCGCCTCCGGGCTCGCTGACAGGACCACGCCCCGCCGCTCGCCGCCGACGACAACAGGACGCCCGCGCAGCCGGCGGTCGGCCGCCTGCTCGATGGAAGCGAAAAAGCAGTCGCCATCCCAGTAAGCAATCGTGCGTGGTGGCACGCCAATAGTGTAAATCATTACACGTTCCGCTGCCAGCCCGGCGCCGCCCACCCGCACGGAAGAGCGGATGGCGCTGCCGCAGAACCGCCGCCCTCAGGACGCCGGGCGAGGGAATCAGAAGCCGCGCAGGCAGCGAAGTCCCGTTGGCGCGGGATTGCCGTCCGTGAGTCCCGAAGAAACCGCGTCAGCGGGTGGTTGGGTTGGCAGGCTGCCCGTGTGGCGAGCCGGCGGTGCCGTGCGTCCGCGGCGCAGGCCGCGAACCGAACCCGCCTGCCGCGTCAGACGTCCTCGCGGCGCAGCTTCAGGAAGTGCGTCGCGCAGGAGATGCACGGATCGTAGTTGCGCACCGCCATCTCGGCCCGCCACGCGATCTGGTCGTTGTCGAGCGACAGGAGCTTCGGCACGTAGCCCCAGAGGTCTTCCTCGATGCGCCGCAGGTTCTGGGCGGTGGGCGGTACGATGCGCGCCTCCGTGATCAGGCCGTTTTCATCGACGGCGTAGCGGTGGTAGAGCAGCCCGCGCGGCGCTTCGGTGGCTGCGGCGCCCGCGCCGGGAGCCGGCCGCACTTCCAAGCGGGGCGCGGGCGGCGGCTCGTAGGCCGCGATGATCCGCAGCGCCTCCTCGACGGCGAACACCGTCTCCACGGCCCGGACGACAATGCTGCGGAAGGGATTGCGCACGGGCGGCACGAGGCCCGCCTGCGCGGCGGCCTGCCGCGCCTTCCCGGTGAGCTGCGCGAAATTCAGGTTGAAACGCGCCAGCGGACCCACCATGTAAGAGCCGCGCTCGCGCATCACCGAGTGGAGCGCGTTCGAGTGCTTCACGTGCTGCTCGATGCTGTGCTCCTCGAACTGCGCGGCGTCGATATCGAGACCGCGGCTGGAGACGATGCGGCCTTCGTTGAGCGCGTATTCTTCCGGATGCGAGAGGGCGACGAATTCGTAGTCCTGTTCGAAGTCCGGGAATTCGAGCGAAGCCGTCAGCGAGACCGCCTGAAGAGAGGCATCGAGCGCCCACTCGAGCTCCGGCACAAGCGCCTCGAGCTCTTCCCGGCGCGGCGCGCGCCAGAAGCCGCCGACGCAGGCGCTCACCGGATGGATTTCGCGTCCGCCCATCACGCGCACGATCTCGTTGCCCAGCTTCTTGAGCCGCAGCGCCATGCGCACCGCATCGGCATTCTTTGCGGCCACTTCGAACGCGTCCTGGCAGCCGAGGAAGTCCGGCAGGTGGAGGAAGAAGATGTGCAGCACGTGCGACTCGATCCACTCGCCGCAGTAAAAGAGACGGCGCAGGGCGCGGACCGAGGGATGGACCTGCACGCCGAGCGCCCGCTCGAGCGCATGGATCGAGCTCATCTGATAGGCGATGGGGCAGATGCCGCAGATGCGCGCGGTGATGTCGGGGACCTCCATGAAATGGCGGCCGCGCAGGAAGCCCTCGAACAGCCGCGGCGGCTCCGGAATGCGCAGCTTGAGATCGAGGATCTTGCCGGACTTCGTCTTGATGTGCAGCTCGCCCTCGCCTTCGACGCGGGCGAGCACCGGCACCTCGATCTTGTTGACTCCCGGTCGGAGGGCGGGTGCGCTGTCGGCAGGGGTCATGGTTTCGGCGCCTCCTCAAAGACTCTGCGGAACGGCCACGACCAGCCGTTGTAGCTGCGGAACGCGCGGTCCACTTCCTCGCGGCTCGCGCCAAGGACGCGGAACTGCGATGCGAGGCTCGGCGCGTTGGCGCTCTCCATCGGCCCGAAGCATCCGTAACAGCCGCGGCGCATCGACGGGCAGATGGCGCCGCAGCCGGCCTGCGTCACCGGGCCGAGGCAGGGCGTGCCGGCGGCGACCATCACGCAGGTGTTGCCGCGGCGCTTGCACTCGATGCAGAGGCTGTAGGCAGGGATGTTCGGCTTGCGCCCGGCAAGCGTGGCGGCGATCAGCTCGAGGAGCTGGTGCTTGTTGATGGGGCAGCCGCGCAGCTCGAAGTCCACGGGCACGTGCTCAGCCACCGGCGTCGAGGTCTTCAGGGTGGAGATGAAATCCGGCTTCGCGTACACGAGCCGGACCCACTCGGCCGTATCATGCCAGTTGCGCAGTGCCTGGATGCCGCCTGCGGTGGCGCAGGCGCCGATGGTGACCAGCGTCTTTGCCTGCCGCCGGATGCGCTGGATCGCTTCGGCGTCGTGGTGCGTGGTGATGGAGCCTTCCACGAGCACGATGTCGTACGGCCCCTTCTCCATCCGGCGCGACGCCTCGGGGAAGTAGGCGATGTCCACCGCGCCGGCCACGGCGAGCAGCTCGTCCTCGGCGTCCAGCAGGCTGAGCTGGCAGCCGTCGCAACTGGCGAACTTGAAAACGGCGATGCGTGGCTTGCGTCCGTCAGAGCTCATACAGGTCCAGGTAGGGCTTGATCTCGGGATAGGCGAACACCGGGCCGTGCTTGCAGACGAAATACGGCCCCAACTGGCAGTGGCCGCAGAAGCCGGCCCCGCACTTCATGTTGCGTTCCATCGAGAGGTAGATCTGCGCGGGCGGCAGGCCGCGCGCTTCCAGCTCGCGCGCGGCGTAGCGCATCATGATTTCCGGGCCGCAGATCATCGCCACCGTCTCCTGCGGCTGCATCCGCACGTGGCGGAACAACGTGGTGACGACGCCGACGTAGCCACGCCAGCTCACGCCGCCATAGTCGACCGTGCACAGCGCCTGCGTGTCCGGCAGCAGCCCCCAGGCGGCGAATTCCTTGCGGTAAAGCAGATCGCGCGGGCTGCGGCTTCCATACAGGATGACCAGCCGGTTGTAGTCGCCACGGTGGCGCAGGATGGAGTAGATGGCCGGGCGCAGGGGCGCCAGGCCGATGCCGCCGGCGACGATCAGCACGCTCTTGCCGCGTGCTTCCTTGAGGGGCCAGCTCGTGCCGAACGGGCCGCGAATGCCGATGTAGTCGCCGGGGCGGCGCGTGACGAGCTGGTAGGTGACCTGGCCGACGGAACGGACCGTGTAGGTGAGCGATTCGCGCACGGCCGGGTCGCCGGAGATCGAAATGGGCAGCTCGCCAACGCCGAATACGTAGAGCATCGAGAACTGGCCGGGCTCGAACGCGGAGACGGGATCGCCCGGCGGCGGCGCCACGGTCAGCGTGAACGTGTCGTGCGTCTCCTTGACGACAGAGCGGATCTGGACCGGCACCGGCTCCATGACCGGACGCGCCGGAGGAGCGGCGGCATGGGACGCCGTGCTCATTGCGCGCGCACCCCCTTGGGCGAGTAGACATCCAGCACCTGAATGCGCGTGGCGCGGAGCCGTTCCGCCACCAGCCCGAGCGCGCGGCGCATGATGTGATAGCCGAACTCGTGGTCCTGCTCGCACAGCGCCACGACGCGCGCCCCGTCGAAGGCAAGCGCGCGCACCGGTTCCAGGCAACGCGCCCGGAACTGCTTGCTCGTGTTTTCGAGCAGAGACGACCAGCCGAGCTCGTCGCCGGCCTCCAGCGTCTGGATGATGACGTGGCGGCCGGGCGAGGCGATCTCCAGCGCCACCTTGCCGCTCAGAATCAGGTAGAAGAGGCTGGAAGGGTCGCCTTCGCGGAAGATGATCTCGTCCTGGCCGAACGACACTTCGAAGGCGAGCTTCGACAACAGGTCGAGATACTTCTCCGGAAGCCCTTCCAGAAACGGGTGCGAGGCGAGGGCGTTTCTGATCTCTGCTGGGGCCATGGTTCACTCCCTGGGAGGAGCTGCGGCCGCGGCGGCGGCCTGGAGCTCCTGGAATTCCTGCGTGATGTCGATGCCCACCGGGCACCACACAATGCAGCGGCCGCAGCCCGTGCAGCCCGGCGTGCCGAACTGCGCCTGCCAGCGGGCCAGCTTGTGGCTCAGCCACTGGCGGTAGCGGGACTTCAGGCTGGTCCGCACGCTGCCGCCGTGGATATAGGTGAAGCTCTGCGAGAAGCACGAATCCCACAGCCGCCACCTCTCTGCTTCCTGCCCGTCCAGCGAATTGCGGTCCTCGTAATTGACGCAGAAGCAGGTGGGGCAGACCATCGTGCAGTTGCCGCAGGCCAGGCAGCGGCGCGCGACGCGGTCCCAGTGCGGGCTTTCGAACAGGGCGTCGATGAGCGCGGGCGCGGCGTGCGCGTTCACGCTGCGCTTCTGGGCGCCGGCGGCCCGTGTGCACGCCTGCTCGACCTGGCGCGCCATTTCCGGAGGCGCCGGCTGCGCGCCGCATGCCTCCAGCAGATCGATGCCTGCCGGGCTGCCTGCTTCTGCGAAGTACTCGGGCTCACCGGCTTCGGCGAACTCCGCCAGGGCGATGTCGAAGCCGGACCTTGCGCGCGGCCCTGTGCCCAGAGAGGCGCAGAAACAGGTGGGCGCAGACTCCGTGCAATGCACGGCCACAAGGAATGCGTTCTCGCGGCGCGCCCGGTAAATGTCGTCCACATACCGGTCGCCCAGCAGCACGCGGTCGAGAATCGCCAGAGCGGCCAGATCGCACGGGCGCGCGCCGAAGAAGGCGCATTTCGCGGCTGGTGGAGGGTTGTGCAGGATGCGGAACGCGCCGTTTTCGCGCCGTGCCGCCATCACCCGGACCAGCGGGAGATGGAGCATCGCTTTCAGCCCTTCCGCGCACGTCCAGTGGTGGAACAGGCCGCCGCTCGAGTCGGGCACGAGCCGCGCACGGGCGGGCGCCAGCTCCTGGGTCCAGCCCCGCGGCAGGTCTTCCACGGAGCGGATGCGCCGCCAGTGCAGCGCGTCATCGTCCACGCGCGGGCCGTAGACCGCGTACCCCTGCTCGTGCAGTCTGCCAATGAGCGCCGCAAGGCCGGTCGCGTCGAGCCGGTAGGACTTTCTCCTCATACTGGCCGAAATCGTCTCCGGCCTTGTATATATCAGATTTTAAGATCTGAAGCTAGGGTATTGCCTCCGCAGCTCCGCCGCGCGCCGGCCTTCTGCCGGGGCGCCCATCAGCGGGCTTCGGCAGTGGTGAAATAGGTGCGGGACACCTGATCGGCCCACGAATAGCGCTCCTCGGTAAGCAGGACCCACACGCTGCCCAGCAGGCACGCGGGAGGGAACAGCGAATAGAAGAGGACCCGCCACACCCGCTGCGGAGGCTCGCTGGGGCGGCCCTCCATCGTCACCAACCGCAGCCGCGCAAAGCGCTGCCCGACGCTCGGCACGCCCGCGACGGCGAACAGCAGGTGGTACAGGCCGAGGATGAACCATGAGACGGCGGCGATTGTGGCATGCATGCGGGAATCCGCCACCCAGGAAGCTGCCAGCAAGCCCCGCACCACAATCAGGAAAGGCAGCACGCCCAGTGCGAGCGCCATCGCCAGATCCACCACGCAGGCAATGCTGCGGCGCCCCAGCCCGGCAACGCGGAATCGTTCCTTCGCAGCATCGAAGCTCCGGCTGGCGGGTATCGGGGTGAAGTCGAGAGGGAGCTGGCCGGGCATATCGCGCCGGGCGGACGCCTGATGGCGGCGCGGTTGGGAACTGCGCCGCCGCGGAACCGCCTGCGGGCAGTACTCCTCAAGGCCGACCAGTTTTGACTCTGCCGGGAACAGGGGGGGCTGCACGGCAGGGCGGCTGCGCCCCGCGCCGCCTCCTCTCTTGATGGTGAACTGCCGTGCTGATGTGGGGGCCGGTCCGCCCGCGATGTCGGGTGCCAGGGCACCGTGGATGTAATCAGGCCGCTCTTCCGGCCCCTGCCCGGACTCCGCCAGGCGGCACTTGCAGAGACTGCATCGGGCCTGGCCGGGGTGGATTCCCGCTCCGCAAATCCTGCAACGCATACCATGCCTCCGAAACGCCGGATCCGCTCTGATGGCGGTGCTTCCTCTCTCTGCGCTGCGGCTCCCCCAGTCTTTTCCGCCCGTCTTGCGGGCTTCTTTCAGCTCATGCTAGGTTTGAGCCTTGGGCGCTTCTTTGTTCCGACGACGGCGTTCCGAGGCACGTCTGCGCCGTGCGTATCACTATGTAAGTAACATAGTCGCACGAATTTGTCACGTCCTTTTTTGGGTTGCGCGCAAGGCGTGCCCGGCAGCGGCGGCATTGGCAGGGGCGTTCCTGCACGGCCAGGCGCCGCCGTATGAGCGCGCTGCCACGATGGAGCGGCGCGAGATCCCGCCCGCCGGCATCGTCGTCGTCCGCGCGGCGCAGCAGGAGCGCGAAGGGAGCCGCTACCGGCTGCGCGGCAATGCGGAGATCGAGACCGCCGAAATGCTGCTCCGGGCGGAGGAGATCGACTACGACCAGGAGACCGGGGTGGCCGAAGCCCGGGGGCGGGTCCATTTCATCAACTTCACGAGCGGCGAACAGCTTTGGGCCGAGCGCATTGACTACAACACGAAGGACGCAAGCGGAACTTTTTACCGCGTGCGCGGTGCCGCCTACGGCAAGATCGACTACAGGCCGGGCATCCTGCGGACGGAAAATCCATTCTTCTTTCATGGCGATTGGGCGGAAAAAATCCGGCAACGCTACATCCTGCACAAGGCATCCATCACGAATTGCACCGGAATCAACCCGTGGTGGCGGCTCGACGCGCCGGTCATCGATGTCGTACCCGGCGAGCGGGCCATCGCGCACCGCACCTGGTTCCGGCTCCGGGGCGTGCCCATCCTGTATGCGCCTGCCTTCTACAAGGATCTGCGCGAGGGAGCGCGCCGCAGCGGCTTCCTGACGCCCAGCGTCGGCAACAGCAACCGCCGCGGGCTGATGTACGGGCTGGGCTATTTCTGGGCCATCAGCCGCAGCTACGACCTGAGTTATCGCCCGCAATATTTCACGCAGCGCGGACTGGCGCACACGGTGGACTTGCGCGCGCGTCCGACGCAGGGCTCCGAGCTGAGCGCGTTCATTTACGGCATCCGGGACCGCGGGCGCCTCATTGGCGGAACGCGCATCAAGGAAGGCGGCTACCTTGTGGCAGTGCAGGGCCGCGCCGCGCTTCCGGCAGGCTTTTACGCGCGGGGGACGGTGAATTACCTGAGCAACTTCGCCTTCCGGCAGGCGTTCACGGAAAGCTTCAACGAAGCCGTGTTCAGCGAAGTAAACTCGGCGGTTCATGTGAGCCGGGACTGGTCCACGTACAACTTCAATGCGGTGTTCACCCGGCAGGAGAACTTTCAGAGCGCGAGCCCCGGCGATACGATCATGATCCGCAAGCTCCCCCAGTTTGAATTCGACAGCCGCGACCGGGAGCTGGGGCGCGGCCCGCTGCCCGTCTGGCTGAGCTGGACAGCAAGCGCCGGCCTGCTGCAACGCTCGCAGCCGCTGTTCCAGACGCGGCAGTTTGTCGAGCGGTTCGATCTGGCGCCGCGGCTGATGACGGCGCTGCGCTGGAAGGAATTTCACCTCGTCCCTTACATTTCGCTGCGCGAGACGCATTGGGGCTCCTCGTTCCGCACGGCGGCGGAAAAGGAGCAGGGCCGGCAGGTGACCGGGCAGGGGGTGAACCGGTTCACCCGCGAAGCCGGCGCCGAGCTGGTGCTGCCAGCCCTGGTGCGCATCTTCGACGCCCCCGCCTGGATGGGGCGGAAGCTGAAGCACAGCATCGAACCGCGCGTATCCTTCCGCACGGTGGCCGGGGCGGACCGTTTCGACCGGCTGGTGCGCTTCGATGAGCTAGAGCTGATCTCCAACACGACCGAGCTGGAGTGGTCCATCACCCAGCGTCTGTGGAGCAAGGGCCGCAACAACGCCGTGCTGGACCGGCTGACCTTGGAGGTACGGCAGAAGCGGTTCTTTGATCCGGATTTCGGCGGCGCCGTGATCGCCGGGCAGCGCAACGTCGTGACCAGCGCCGCGGAACTCACCGGTTACGCCTTCCTCGACCGCCCGCGCCGCTCCTCGCCGGTGGTGAGCGCGCTGCGCGCCCAGCCGTACGGATCGCTGGGGCTCGAATGGCGGGCCGACTATGATCCGATGCGGGGGCGGTTCACCAATTCCAGCTTCACCCTCGACACGCGGTCGCAGAGCTACTTCCTGTCCTTCGGGCACACAAAGGTGTCCTGCGTGCCGCTGAGCGACATCGAGGCGCTGGAAAGGGAGGCATTCTGCCGCACGGCGCCTTCGGGGCAGATCCTGTCGCCACCTTCGAACCAGTTCCGCGGCACGCTGGGTCTGGGCAATGAAAACCGGCGCGGCTGGAATGCGGGCGTCTATGGCGTTTACGATTACTCGATCGGCGTGCTCCAGTACATCAACACGCAGATCACGTACAACACCGAGTGCTGCGCCTTCAGCGGCCAGTACCGGCGGTTCAACTTCGGCGCCCGCAGCGGAGAGAACCAGTTCCGGCTGGCGCTGGTCATCGCCAACATCGGCAGTTTCGGCACGCTGAAGCGCCAGGAGCGCCTGTTCTGAAGAAGGCGGATCTCAGCCAACCGTGCCCGCGCCATCCATGGCCTCGGCCAAGCGCCGTTCGAGTTTTTCGAGCCGCTCCCTGAGGCGTGCCTGGCCCCGCTCGAGCTGGCGCACCTGGTCTGCCAGATGAAGGCAGGCCAGCACGGCCACCCTGGCGGCGTCCGCTCCGGAGGTGCGCATCGCGATCTGGTTCATCAGCGTGTCGACGGCCTGCGCGAGGGCCTCCGTTTCGGCGGGGTCGCCCGAGGTGCGCAGCGCATAGGGCTGCTGGAAGATGGTGACCCGCACCACCTTCTTTTCGGTGCCGGGGTTGTCCACGCGTTCCTCCCTGCTCAGGACTCGGGGAGCTCCATCTGCTCGACCTGCTCGAGCAGCGCCTTCAGGCGGGCGAAGGCCTCCTTCTGCCGCGCGCGGAGCTGTTCGTTCTCCTCGCGCAGACGCTCGGCTTCCTCGCGGGCCGCGTGCGCCTCGGCGGCAGCCTCGTCGCGCTCGGCTTCAAGCGCGCGCAGCCGCGAGTCGAACTCCGCCTTTTCGCGGGTCAGCGAGGAGACCAGCCGGACGGCCGCTTCGATGCGCGCTTCCAGGCGGGCCAGTACGTCGTCTTCGTCTTCCCGGATCGCGTTCATGGGAAGATCCTCCTGGCCGCTCAGGCCTGGGCAGCCTTGGCCTTCTGGACGAGTTCGGCGAACGCGGCAGGCTGGTTAACGGCGAGATCGGCAAGAACCTTGCGGTTCAGCTCGACGCCCGCCTTCTTCAGCGCGCCGATGAACTTCGAATAGGAAATGCCGTTGGCGCGGCAGGCGGCGTTGATGCGCAGGATCCACAGCGCGCGGAAATCCCGCTTCTTGCGGCGGCGGCCGACGTAGGCGTAGCGGAGCGCCTTTTCGACTGCTTCCTGCGCGGCGCGGTACAGCTTGCTCTTTGTGAGGAAGTAGCCCTTGGCGAGCTTGAGCGTCTTGCGCCGGTAGTCCCGGCGGTTGGTGGATCGTTTGACTCTCGGCACGTTTCGTTCTCCTGTTCAGTCACTTTCGGCTGACGTCCGCCTCCGGGGAGGCAGCGCAGCGGGCGGCGGCTCGGGCACATGCCATCGCGCCGGCTCGCACGCCTTTGCCTTCGCTTCTCAGTAAGGCAGCATCTCCTGCACGCGGGGCATGTCGGCGGGGTCGACGAGCGTCGCCTGGTGCAGCCGGCGCTTGCGCGCGGGGCTCTTCGTGGTGAAGATGTGGCGCGCGAAGGCGCGGCTCCGCTTGATCTTGCCCGTGGCGGTCTTCCGGAAGCGCTTTGCAGCGCCCTTGTGGGTTTTGAGCTTGAGCTTTGCCATGAAATCAGTTCCTGCGGAAGGCCAATGTAGGGCGGGTAAGGCGGCCATATCCGCTCCTTCCACTATAGCATGGCCGCCGCGAGGATTCGCGCGGCCGGTTGTCATGCGGCCTGGAAGCGTCCGCATGGGAGGTATGTCCAACACGCGGCTGGACCTGAAAATTGTCTCCAATCGGGAGCGAAAATATGGTAACCTGGTGGTATACTTCGCAGGAGGAGGGGAGTCGCAGTTGCCCGGTCCGTCGTATGGCTGGGCCTTGCACTCTGGATGGGGCTTCCGGCCCACGCAATCACGATCTCCATCTATGCGGCAGCCCCGGGAGTTGTCTCCAGCCCCGCCACGGGCGGAACCGCCTACAACGAGAGTTTCAATTCGACTTCGGCGTGGCCGACAGGCCTGCGGACAAGTCCGGTAACCCGTCCGATCGGCACGTTTCAGCTTTCTCCCACGAGCGCCCTGCAAATTCAGGCCTCCGATCAGTACGGCGGCGCTGGCGGATCGCGCTATGCTGCCTTCGGGGCGCAGTCCGGCACGGCTGGGGCCATCACGCTGAACCTGAGCAACCCGACCACATTTTTCGGCCTCTGGTGGTCCGCGATTGATCCCAACAACGGAATCAGCCTCTACAACGGAAGCAATCTGCTCCTGCGCTTTTCCGGCGCCGATCTCATCAGCCTTTTTGCCGTGCCCACGTTGACGGCGCAAAGCGGCACCGCCTATGCGACTTCCAGCTACCGGGGCAAGCCTGGGACGAGTCCCCTCCAGAATGCGGGCGAATACTACGTTTACACGATGTTTCGAATCAGCGGCCTGACCTTTACGCGCGTGGTCTTCGACAACTCCGGGTCGACCGCATCGGGCTTCGAGATGGACAATCTCCAGATCCGAACCGGCAACTTCTCCATCCCCACTTCGAGTGTTCTGTTGCGCACTTACTCGATGACGCCGGTTCCTGAGCCGGCCTTCTGGATGCCGGCCGGTGCCGCCCTCGGATGGCTGGCATGGCGCAGGAGGCGCCGCAACGGCCGTTCCGGCCAGGATGCCGCCTGAAAACATCCCCGGTTGGCCGACACCCCGCGCACGCCCCCGATCCCGGGGCAGGCTGAGCGCCTGCCGCGCGGCGATAGAATGGAAATGATCCTACCACCTGGGCCATGAAGCGCTTTTACATCGAGACGTTCGGCTGCCAGATGAACGTGCACGATTCGGAAAAGGTCATCGGCACGCTCGAACAGAGGGGGTATGTGCAGGTGCAGTCGCCGGAAGAGGCGGACCTGATCCTCTACAACACGTGCAGCATCCGCGACAAGGCGGAACAGAAGGTCTTCCAGCGGCTGAACGAGAACCGGCGCGCGCGGGGCAAGATCTTCGGCGTGCTGGGCTGCGTGGCGCAGCAGGAAGGCGAACGGATCTTCGAGAAGGCGCCGCACGTGAACCTCGTCGTTGGGTCTGCCAGCTACCCGCGGCTCGCCGAGCTGCTGGTACAGATCGAACAGGGCGGCCGGCGCGTGACCGGGCTCAGCCTCGACACGGACTCCACCTTCGAGACGCCCGTGACGCGCCGCGACAACCCGTACCGCGCCTACATCACCATCATTGAAGGGTGCGACAAGGACTGCGCCTACTGCGTGGTTCCCTTCACGCGCGGGCGCGAGCGGAGCCGGCGCTCGGAGTCCGTGCTGGAAGAGGCGCGGACGCTGGCCGGGATGGGCTACACCGAGATCCAGCTTCTCGGGCAGAACGTCAACAGCTACCGCGATCCTTCGGATCCGGCGCGCACGTTCGCGCCGTTGCTGGAGGCAGTGGCGCAGGTGCCGGGCATCCGGCGCGTGCGTTTCACGACGTCCCACCCCCGCGACTTCGGCCGGGACATCGTCGAAGTGATCGACCGCAACGAGACCATCTGCAACATGGTCCATCTGCCGGTGCAGAGCGGCTCGACGCGCGTGCTTGAACGCATGCAGCGGCAGTACACGCGCGACCAGTACATGCAGCGGATCGAATGGTTGAAAAACACGCGCCGGAAGATTTCGCTCTCAACCGACATCATCGTGGGCTTCCCGGGCGAGACTGAGGAGGATTTCGAGCAGACCCTGCGGCTGCTCGACGAAGTGGAATACGACCAGGTATTCAGCTTCAAGTACTCGCCCCGGCCGAACACGCCGGCGCTGCTTCTGGACGGCCAGGTGCCCGAAGAAGAGAAGTCGCGGCGGCTGATGATCCTTCAGGAAAAGCAGCGCAGCATCCAGTTGCGGCGCAACACGGCCCAGATCGGCTCGGTGCAGGAGGTGCTGGTGGAGGGCTACAACAGCTCCACCGGACAGTGGATCGGCCGCACCACGGAGAATCGCGTGCTGAATTTCGTCACGCGTCCGCGAGCCGATGGAAGCCAGCCTTCGAGGGAAGAGATGTTCGGCCGGTACCTGCCCGTGCGGGTGACGCGCGCAGGCCCGAACTCGCTGGCGGGCGAGTGTGCTATAGCGGTGTAAGGAAGGCGGCGCAAGATGGAAATCGAGATGAAAATCCGGGGCCTGATGATGGACCCGGTCACCAACATGCCCATCGTGATCCTCAAGGACCTTGCGGGCACGCAGATCCTTCCGATCTGGGTGGGCATCTACGAAGCCAACGCCATCGCCCTGGAGATCGAGAAAGTCGCCACGCCGCGGCCGATGACGCACGACCTGATCAAGAACCTGCTGCTGGGGCTGGAGACGGGGGTGCAGAAGGTGGTGGTCAGCGAGCTGAAGGACGACACCTTCTATGCGGTGATCTGGCTGGAGCGCAATGGCGAGCTGATCTCGATCGACTCGCGGCCGTCTGATGCGCTGGCGTTGGCGCTGCGCGTGGACTGCCCGATCTACGTGGAAGAAGAAGTGCTGCGCAGCAGCAAGAGCGCGGCCAGCATGGCCGAGAAGTCGGGCAACGAAGAGTTGAAGCGTTGGCTGGAAGGCCTCAACGACGAGGACTTCGGCCGTTACAAGATGTAGAGCCGCATGGACCCGCAGATCCTGGAGCGGCTGGAACGGATCGCCGGACTGGGCATCAGTCTGATTCCTGCCCCGGAGATCACCACACATTTCCTCTTCGAGCGAGACGGATTCGTCGTGCTGGTGGAGCGCCGGGGCGAAGGGTTTGGCGGCATCGGATCGCCCGGCAAGCTGGTGGAGGGACATGGCTTCGCAGCACTCGTGCGGCGCGGCAGCGAAGACTGGTTCGTTGCCCGCGGCTCCGAGTGGCGGGCCCAGCCAGGCGAAGCCGAGGCGGCGCGGAAACTTTTTACAGATCTTAAAGCAGCGCTGGGAAGCTGAGCATCGCCTCACACGTCCTTACTGGTGTGAGGACGCAAGGGAAGCCAGATCGGAGAACCGGCTGGGCGCTGCTGAGCGCAGCCGCGGCGGTCTGGCTTACGCTCGCCTCGCCCGATCCCGTCCGCGAACTGCCATCCACTACCCGCCGCTTTTTCTGCTATTTCTCCGAGCTGAACCAGACGGGAAGACATCTCAACCTCTGGGACAGACTGGCGATCAGCCTCGTGCTCGCCGGTCACGAGTCTGTCCCGGCGCGCGACAGCGGCAGGCGGCCCGAAAGCTAGAAGAAAAAGCCGACCCTTTCGGGCCGGCTTGAAGTATGGAGGCTCGCGGTCGGGTTCAGACTACTTCTTGACCGCCTTTGCCGGAGCTTTCTTGGCCGCGGGAGCCTTCTTGGGGGCAGGCAGTCCGACAACGTCCTTCGGCTCCACCTCGAAGGTCACATTGAAAGGCTCGAGCGAATACTCGGTGACGACGCCGGCGAACTCCAGCTCTGTGCCGGGCTCGGGGGCCACGGCGAGCGGGTTTTCGAAAACCAGCGTCACTTCGCTCATGTTGGGAGAGCTGAGCCCAAGGACGACCTTCTTCGGCCGCTTGGGCGGATCCACGCTCACCACCTTCCCCTTCAGGCGGGTGACCTTCATGTCGCCCACCTGGATGCCCTCCGGACCCGGAATGTGGGCATTCTTGAGGGAATTCTCGAAATAAGACGGGCCGTTCGGGCCGGTCAGCTCGCGCTTGATGCCCACCCAGAGCGCCAACACGGGGTTGGTCTTCTTCAGCTCCTCTTCCTGCTTGGCCATGATCTCGTCCTGCGACTCGATCTTGAAGCCCTCCGGCGGGATGGCGGTGGACTGGGCGAGCTTGATGACCTCTTCGATGCCCTCCTTGCTGCCGTGGAAATTGACGTAGTTCTTTTCGAAGGTGGACATCAACTGCTGGCGGACATTTTCGGGGAAGCCGCCCGGCCCCGCATGCACGGCGGCGCGGGCGAAGTGGAACAGCGCGATGCCCTGGCGCTCCAGTTGCCGCGTGCGCACATTGGCCCGGCCGGCCCAGGCCGACACCTGAGCGTCATTCGGGTTGCGCTTCAGCGCTTCCATGAAGTACTTGTCCGCGTCAAGATACTGGCCCCGCTCCATGGCCACCCAGCCCAGAGTCCGGTAGGCGACATATTCCGTGGTCGCCTTCTGCTGCTGCCACTGCTCGTCGGTGACCTGCTGGGGCTTCTTCTCCGGACTGAAAAAGTCGCCACAAAGCTCCAGCAGCGCCTTTGCAGCCTTCTCGCCCTGCTCCAACGCCGGCGCCGAGGTATCGTTCATGCTCACCGTCAGCAGGTTGATCCAGTACCAGCCGGTGAGCGCCTTCGGGTTGGAAGCGACCCACGCCTTCGCCGTGTCCATCATCTCCTTGGCCTTGCCGAGCTGCTGATAGGTCTGTACCATCAGCTCGTATCGGCCGTCTCGAAAATCCGAGTTCGGATACTTCTCCTCCCACTGCTGCAACAGTTGGAGCCTCGCCTGGGGATTCTGTTCCTTCTTGATGAGTTCAACGAGATCGTACTCCGCGCGATCTTTCCACTGTGGCTGCGCCGCCTGGCCCCAGAGCGTCCAGCCGCCGAGGCTGAGAACGGCGATTCCAGCGATGGTCGCTTTGATGGTCTTCAACACCACGAGCCTCCTGATTGATCAGATCCGGCCCCGCCCCCTGACCGACGGGAACGGGCAGAACCTTTCATGGTTCCATCAACCAAACACTTGCGGAGTATAACGGAACCCGTTTGCGCACCGCAAGCAGGATGTGCCATGCCTGCCGGCCCTGCGCCGCATCCGCCCTCTTGGACGCCGGAACGCCGCGCCGCGTTCCCCCCTGCTAGCGGGGCCGCGGCAGGGCCGGTGGTAGAATCTGAGATTCTCATGCGCTATTTCGATCTGGGCATCATCGTACTCTACCTCATCGGCATTACCTGGTTCGGGGCGCATTTCCGGAAGAGCCAGAAAAGTCTGAAGGACTACTTCCTCGGAGGGAAGACCACGCCCTGGTGGGCGATCGGCTTCTCCATTGTCTCGGCGGAAACCTCGACGCTCACCGTCATCGGCACGCCGGCCCTCAGCTTCCAGGGCAACTTCGGCTTCCTCCAGGTGGTGTTCGGATACCTGCTGGCGCGGATCGTGATCTCGTTGCTGTTCATGCCGCATTACTTCCGCGGCGACCTCTTCACCGCCTACGAGCTGATGCAGCGCCGGTTCGGCCTCCGGCTGCGCCGGGTGACGGCGGGCACGTTCCTGCTGCTGCGCGCGCTGGCCGAGGGCGTCCGCGTCTTCGCCATCTCGATCGTCGTTTCCATCGTTCTGGGCACCGGCGAGATCGCGTCCATCGTCGTCATCGTCTGCCTGACGCTGTTCTATACGTTTGAAGGCGGCATGACCGCAGTGATCTGGACCGACGTCGTACAGATGTTCCTGTATGTGGGCGGGGCCATCGTCAGCCTGTTCGTCATGCTGGGACAGATCGATGGCGGCTGGCAGGCGGTGCTTTCCGCCGCCGCGGCGGCGGGGAAACTCCAGATGTTTGATTTCCGTTTCGAGCCGACGCTCGATTTCCTCTCCCGCCAGTATTCGTTCTGGGCGGGCGTGCTCGGCGGCTGCTTCCTCACCACGGCCAGCCACGGCACCGAGCAGTTGATGGTGCAGCGGCTTCTTTCCGCCAGGAACATTTCCGACGCCCGGAAAGCGCTCTTCGGAAGCTGGGCGGTGATCTTTTTCCAGTTCACGCTGTTCCTGGTCATCGGGCTGATCCTCTGGAAGCACTACCAGGACACTGGCGCCGCCCCGCCGCAGCCGGCCGACCGCATCTACCCGGAATTCATCTGGAACTCCCTGCCGCCGGGCGTCAGCGGGCTGGTCATCGCCGCCATCCTCGCGGCAGCGATGTCGAACCTGAGCGCCGCGCTCAACTCCCTCGCCTCGACCACCGTGATGGATTTTTACAAGCTCAGATTCCACCACCACAGCGAGAGCCACTACCTGGGCCTGGCCCGGATCGCCACGCTCGTCTGGGGCGTGGTGCTGTTCGCCATTGGAGTGCTGTCCCGCCATGTGAAGAGCGTGCTTGAGGCAGGCCTCGGGATCGCTTCCATCCTTTATGGCGCGCTGCTCGGCGTCTTCGTCCTCGGTGTGCTGACCCGCCGCGTCAGCGAGCGCCCGGCGATGGCGGGCATGCTGGCCGGCCTGGCCGTGAACCTGTACCTTCGGTTCGCCACGCCGGTGGCGTGGACGTGGTACGTGCTCATCGGCACGATGACGACCGTGGCCGTGGCGTTGGCGGTCTCATTCGTTCTGGACCGCGAGGAGGCGCATTGACCGGGCTGCGCAGAGAGCTGGGCGTCTGGGGCGCCGCTTCCATCGTAGTGGGCACCGTCATCGGCAGCGGCATCTTCCTTGTGCCGCGCAAGATGGTGCTGGAAACAGGAAGCGCCGAACTTGTTTTCGCCGTCTGGATCTTCGGCGGGCTGCTCTCGCTGGCCGGCGCGCTCACCTACGCCGAGCTGGCGGCGATGATGCCCGAAGCGGGCGGCGAGTACAACTACCTCAAGGCCGCCTACGGCCCGTTCTGGGGATTCCTGTACGGATGGACGCAGATGTGGGTGGCCAAGAGCGGCTCCATTGCCACCCTGGCTACCGGTTTTTTTTATTACCTCGCCAATTTCCGCCCGGAGCTGGACGCAACCGTTTTCGTGATCCCGCTGCCGCTGGGCGCCGGCGGAGCGCCGCTGGAAGTCAGCGCCGGCCAGCTCTTCGCCATCGCAGTCATCCTCGCGCTAGGCTGGCTGAACTGGTTCGGCATCCGCATCGGCGGCGGCGTTCAGGTGGCGGTGACGGCGCTGAAAGTGCTGCTGATCGCGTGGATCATTCTGGTGGGTCTGGGATCCGCCTCCGCAGGCGGCGGCAGCGCTCCTCTTCAGGAAGCCCGCGGCGGCGTGGCCGGATTTTTCGCTGCGCTCGTGGCGGCGCTCTGGGCCTATGACGGCTGGAACAACCTCAGCATGGTCGCCAGCGAAGTAAAAGCTCCGCAACGGAATCTGCCCCGGGCCCTCGTGTTCGGGACAGGCGCGGTCATGGCCATTTATCTGCTGACGAATGCGGCTTATTTCCGCGTCCTGAGCCCGGCCGAGGTGGCTTCCTCGGACCGCGTCGCCGCCGTCATGATGCAGCGGGCCCTTGGTGGCTGGGGTGCCGACCTGGTGAGCGTGGCAGCGATGATCTCGATTTTCGCCGCACTCAATGGATCCATCCTGAGCGGCTCCCGCGTGCCGTATGCCATGGCGAGGGACGGCTATTTTTTCCGCCGCTTCAGCACGGTTCATGAACGCCACGCCGCCCCGGGCTTTTCGATCCTCGCGCTGAGCGCCTGGTCGTGCGTCCTCGTTCTGAGCGGACGTTACGACCAGTTGGTTACTCTTGTCATTTTTCCGAGCTGGATTCTGTACGGAATGGCAGCGGCCGCAGTCATGGTACTCCGGCGGAAAATGCCGGACGCGCCAAGACCTTACCGCGCTCTCGGCTACCCGGTGATTCCCTTTCTTTTTGTTGCGGTTGCGGGCTTTCTTACGGTGCAGACGCTGCTCAATTCCGTGCGGGAATCGCTGCTTGGACTCGCGCTGATTCTCTGCGGCCTGCCTTTCTATCTCTTCTGGAATCGGCAGCCCCGCCCGTCTTCGTCAGGCGGGAATTGACGGCGGAGCCTTCCGCTCTTGTTACGTTTTTGGAACAGGCTACTTGTAATCGCATCCTATTTGGGGTAAGAATATGTTGAGGCTCGGCATGGCATGCCGCAGATGTTCCGAAAGCGGAACAGCGGTTCGGGAAAGTAGACAGAGCCGGGCCCGTCAGGGAGCAACGGAAAGCAAATGGATATTTTGAAGATGATTGCCGAATTGCGCCAGGAGCGGGAGAGAATCGAGGAGGTGCTCGTGGCGCTCGAAAGGCTGGCAAGAGGCCAGGGCAAGCGCCGTGGCCGGCCGCCGGCCTGGATGATGGCCCTTCAGCAGAAAAAAGCTGCCAAGAAAGCCGCTGCGCCTGCGCCGACGGGCAAGCGCCGCGGCCGGCCGCCGAAGAACCCGCAGCCGGAGTAATTGCTGCGGGTTGGCGTTGGTCTTAATGTGGAAGGGCCGCTGCCCGGGTGGGAGCGGCCCTTCTCTCGTTTGGCCCGGCAGGCGGGTTCCGCCCGCTGGGCCATGTTGCCGGCTGGAATTCCGGAAAGCGGAAAACTCAGGAGCGGCTGCCAGCGGGGCCGCGGATTCCTTCCTCTCCAGACCCATCTGGCGGCGCCGAGGCTCACGGATACAGGAGATAGCGGGCGCGAAGCTGAAGGAACTCCCGCAGCCCTTCCTGAAGACGCGGCTCCAGCGTTCGGGGATCCTCTCCCCGCAGCAGGGCGTCGATGACCGCCCGGCTCCCGATCAGCCGATAATTGGCCTCGAAATCGATCTTGCCCGGATAGAGCTTCTGAAGGGCAGCGGCAATCTCCAGCCCGAGCCGGAGCGAGGAGAATCCCTCCCGGTCCACGATGACAAAGCGCACCCCCTGGATTGGAATCCCCCGGAAATTTGAATCGGAGGGCGTGAACCGTACCGGATAAAACCGCACGCCTGGCACCATCCGACGGTTCAGGTAGGCTGCCAGTTGCAGGCCATCGATCCAGTCTGCCCCGATCTGCTCGAAAGGCGCCGGCGTGCCCCGCCCGACCGAATAATTCCTGGAATATTCGAGCATCGCCACGCCGGGGTACAGGAGCGCGGCCGTCAGGGAGCGCATGTTCGGCGAGGGGTCGATCCAGGCAAGATTTGTCGAGTCGAACCAGTCCCGGCGGCGCCAGTTCTTCATCGGAACCACTTCGAGCCGGGCGCCGATTTTTTCCTCGGCGTTGATCATCCGCGCCAGCTCGCCGAGGGTCATCCCGTGGCGCAACGGGAGCACGGAACAGCCCACGAAGGAGATCGCCTCGGGGTCAAGCATGGGGCCCTCCACATGCGCGCCGGTGATCGGGTTCGGCCGGTCGAGGACATAAAACGGGAGCTTTGCCTCGGCCGCCGCCTGCATGGCGTATTTCATCGTGGAGAGATATGTGTAGAAACGCGCGCCAATGTCCTGGATGTCGAACACCAGCACGTCCACTTCCCGCAGCATCGCGGCCGAAGGCTTCCTGTCCTTGCCGCGATACAGGCTCCAGATCCGGATGCCGGTGGCAGGGTCAGTGGCGTGATTGATGTTCTCATGGTCTTCGGCCCCCTGTATGCCATGTTCCGGCGAAAACAGCGCCGCTACTTTCACGCCGGCGGCGAGCATTGCGTCCACGTTGCGGCGGCCGTCGCGCGTCAGTCCGGTGTGGTTCGTGATCAGGCCGACGCGCTTGCCAAGCAGCGGACGGAAACCGTCCTGGGCCAGCACGTCGAGGCCGGTGAGCACCTCGGCGTTGCGGCCCAGCGCACGCAAAGGCTGGAGCTCGTGGAAGCCGGTGAGCGATACGCCGGGCGTGTCCACGCCCAGCGCGGCGGCGACGATGGTCGCCACCCGGGACCGCAGCGGCGTGATGGGAGGCCGCTGCTTCGGGTGCACGCTGTTGGCCAGCAGAATGACGAAGCTGCGCGTTTCCGGATCGATCCACATCGAGGTGCCGGTGAAGCCGGTGTGGCCGAACGAGCCGAGCGGGTACAGCTCGCCCCGGTTGCCCGAATAGGGCGAATCGATATCCCAGCCGAGGCCGCGCAAAGTCGGCTGGATGGGCGGCGTCTGCGGCTCGGCAAACTTGCGGATGGTGAGCGGGCTCACCCATTGACGGCCGTCAGGGAGCCTGCCCAGGTTGAGAATCACGGTGGCGAAACGTGCCAGGTCCTCCGCGGTCGTGAACATCCCGGCATGGCCCGCCACGCCTCCCATGTAGCGCGTCGTCGGGTCGTGCACGGTGCCCCGCAGGAGCCTGCCGTTGACAATTTCGGTCGGCGCGATTCTGGGAACCCATTCCGCTGGAGGATTGAACGTCGTGTCTTTCATTCCGAGCGGCTCAAAAACCTCCTCCCGGGCGAACTGGTCGAGCGGGCGTCCGGAAACGACGCGGACAATTTCGCCGAGAAGGATGAAATTGATGTCGGAATAAATGAATCTTTGGCCGGGTTCGGCCACCGGCTGGTCGATGAGCGCTTTCTCGACGCCCGTTTCGTAGCCCGACCAGGCAGGTTCCAGGTCGAGGTCGGGGCGCAGGCCGGAGAAATGCGTCAGCAGATGGCGCACGGTGATGTCGCTCTTGCCGCCCTGAAAGCGGGGCAGGTAATCGGTGACGCGATCATTCAGCCGCACCTTCCCCTGCTCGAACAGCTTCATCAGCGACGCGGAGGTGGCGACGACCTTGGTGAGCGACGCGGCGTCGAAGATCGTGTCGGTCGTCATCGGCTCGCGCTCCGGCACCAGAGCCCGGTGGCCGTACGCCTTGAAATGGAGCACGGCGAGGCGGCCGCCTGCATCCACGCGCCCGGCCAGGCAGACCGCGCCCGGGATCTGGTCTTTCGCGATGGCTTCCTCGATGGCTGCGTCCAGATGGGGAGAGCCCGGAAAAGACGTCTGCGCGCAGACGGCGGCGCAAAGGCAGAGCAACAGGGCGGAGTTCAGCTTCATAAGCGCATTTAAAGGAGCCGGCGGGCGAGCTCTTCCAGGCGGCGGGCGAGTTCGGCATCGAGCTGCGTGATGCCGCCTGCGTCGTGCGTCCACAGGCGCACCTCGACGCGGTTGTAGACGTTCGACCATTCCGGATGGTGGTCCATCTTCTCGATGAAGGTGGCGGCCGCGGCCATGAATCCGATGGCATGGCTGAAGGAAGGGAATTCGTAACGGCGGCACAGTTTGCCGCCCTCCTCCTTCCAGCCGGGCAGCGTGGCGAGCGCCTCGCGGATCCGCTGTTCGTCGAGCCTTTCTATCATCGCCTGCACCTGCTGGAATATTGGATGTAGGGCCGCCCGCCGTGCGGCGGGGGCACTTCACATTATGATGGAGTGATGTCGAAACCACTACCCCGCCTGCGGATGGATCTCGATTTTCTCCCTTCGCCGCTCGAGGACCGTCCCGGGCTGATGATGCGCGACCCGTTCGGGTACTCCGACGTGACGCTCATCGTGCCGCCTCCGCTGGTGCCGCTGCTGGCGATGTTCGACGGCGAACAGAGCGAGGACGAGCTGCGCGCCGCCATCTACCGGATGACGAACGACCTGCGCAGCGGCGAGATCATGGATCATCTGAAGAATGCGCTCGAACGCGCCGGCTTCCTCGAGGGGCCCGTGTTCGAGCAGATGAAGGAGGCGCGGCAGCGGGCGTTCGCCGAATCGCCCATCCGCCAGCCCGCGCACGCCGGCAGCGCGTACCCGGACGAAGGCGGCATGCTGCGGGAGTGGGTGAGCCGGCAGGGGCTGGAGCCGGGCGGGGACGGCGAGGACCTGGTGGGCATCGCCGCGCCGCACGTAAGTCCGGAGGGCGGCTGGGCAAGCTACCGCGAGGCCTACCGCGTGCTGGGCCGCGGCCTTGCAGACCGTGTTTTCGTCGTGCTGGGCACGTCCCATTACGGCGAGCCGGAGAAATTCGGCCTCACCCGCAAGGACTTTGTCACACCGTTCGGCACGGCGCGCACGGAGAGGGCGCTGGTCGAGAGGCTCGCCTCCCGGGCCCCCCGCGCGTCAAAGATGGAGGATTACTGCCACGCGGTGGAGCACTCCATCGAATTCCAGGTCGTGTTTCTTCAGGCGCTGTTCGGCCCGGAGGTGCGCATCCTGCCCATCCTGGTGGGGCCTTTCGCCCGGAGCCTGTACCGAGGCGGGAGGCCGGAGGAAGACGAATGCGTGCGCGAGTTTCTCGACGCGCTCGGGGAGTTGCAGGCCGCCGAAGGCAAGCGTCTGTGCTGGGTGCTGGGCGTCGACATGGCCCACATGGGCCGCCGCTATGGAGACCCCATTCAGGCGGAAGCCCAGCGGGGGGAGATGCTCGAAGTCGCGGAGCGGGACAAGGCCCGCATCCAGAAGCTGGAACAGGGCGACGCCGAAGGCTTCTGGAATCTCGTGCAGCCGAACCACGACGATCTGAAGTGGTGCGGCAGCGCTCCCTTTTACACCTTCCTGAAAGCCGTGCCCGATGCGCGCGGCCGGATGCGGCACTACGAGCAGTGGAACATCGATCCGCAGAGCGTGGTCAGCTTCGGGGCGATCGAATTTCGCCGCGCCGCCTGACCCGCCGCGCCGCTTACTCGGGGACCGCGGCCATCCAGTAGCCGGGCCGCGTCCTCACCCTCAGCCGCGGCCGGTTCACTTCCACCCGGATGCGGTGGAAGCCGCCCTCGAGCTTGTTGTTCGGCGAATAGCTGAGGATGTACTGGCTGCGGATCTCCGAGCCGATGGCGGCGATGGCGCGCTCGAGGCCATCCTGGGTGGTGAAGCCGAACTCGCGGCCTCCGGTGAATTTCGTATAGACTTCCGCCGGATTTTTCACGAAAATCGCCTTGGCAGCGCGGAAAATCTCCTCAATGACCGGGATGAATTCCGCCGCATATCCTGGGGAACCCGACATCTGCGCCAGCGTCGTCGGATCCTGGGGGGCGATGCCCGGCCTCGGCCGGGCGCCGGGCGGGAACGGATCCGGACGCGGCAGTTGCGGCTTCTCGGTGAGGCGCGTCACCAGCCGGTTGATGTTCAGCGTGTAGACGTCCACGTTGTGGAGCTGAAGCTCGGTGGCCACTTCTTTCACGCTGGCCTCGGATCCGCGGTCGAGCGTTTCGGCAATCAGAAGGATCACCTTGCGCCGGTCTTTCTTGTAGCGGAGCATCCGGATGGCGGTCTGCACCGCGTCGTTCAGCCGCGAGGTCATGCTGCCGGGGCGGATCTGCTTCACCGCTTCGTTGATCTTCTCCGGATCCTGGGTGAAGTCCTGCAACAGCTCGATGCGGTGATCGAAGGCGAGAATCGCCGCCTCGCCGTCCTGCCCGATCAGCAGGTCGTTCATCACGTTTCCGATGCGCCGGATCTTCGGCAGCATCGTGTCGATGTTGTTGCTGCGCTGGATGCAGACCACGAGGGACAACGGCAGCGCCGCGATGTCCCGGTTGATCGTCTGAAGCTTGTCGTTGTCGTAGAGGAGAAAATCCTGCGGCTCCAGCCCCTGCACGAAGCGGCCCTTCTCGTCGGTGACCGTGGTGGGCACGAGCACGACGTTCACTGTCGCCCGGATCACCGGGCCTTCGGCCAGATCCACGGGCAGTTGCGGCGCAGGCTGGCCCGGCATCTGCGGCGCTTTCTTCGGCGGAGTCGCCGGCTTGGGAGCCGGGGTGCCGGGCAGGGTGATCTGCGCCATCAGCAGGGCGGGCGCGCACGCCAGCAGTGCCAGACGCAGAACTCTCATCATTTTGTGGGATGCGCGGGACATGCGGTTCGTTACGGCCCTTCGCCATGCGCGGTCCGCCCGCGCAGCAGGTCGGCGATGTGGGGCACGAGATCCAAGATAGCATTCAACGACTGGACGGCACCCTTTGGCGAGCCGGGCAGGTTGACGATCAGGCAGCGGCCGCGCGTGCCCGCCACCGCCCGGGACAGCACCGCGCGGCGCGTGTGGCGGAGGCCCTCGGCCCGCATCAGTTCCGCCAGCCCGGGCAGCTCTTTGCCTAGGACGGCGCGTGTCGCCTCCGGCGTGGAGTCGCGCTCGGCGATCCCCGTTCCTCCGGTTGTCAGGATCAGTTCCACCGCGCCAGAGTCGGCCAGTTCTTCCAGGCGGCGCCGGATGGCCTCCGGCTCGTCCGGCAGGATTTCCCGGTGCATTACGCTCCAGCCCTGCGCCTCGCAGAGACCCGCCACAGCAGGGCCGGAGGCGTCCTCCCGCAGCCTTGCCGCGCAGGAGTCGGAGATGGTGAGCACGGCTACGCGAATCATCGCGTTTTCCTGCGGTAATGCCCGCTCTTCCCTCCGGTTTTTTCCAGCAGGCGGATGCGCTCGATCGTGATGGACTTGTCGAGGGCCTTCGTCATGTCGTAGACGGTAAGAGCAGCCACGGAAGCCGCCGTCAGCGCCTCCATCTCCACCCCGGTTTGCGCCGTGGTGGAGACGCTGGCTTCAATCCGGATTCCGCGCGCTTCCACGCGCGCCTGGACGTCGGCGTGTGTGATTGGCAGCGGGTGGCACATCGGAATCAGCTCCGCCGTGCGCTTGGCCGCCAGGATGCCGGCGATGCGGGCTGCCTCCAGCGGGTCGCCTTTGGGATTTTCGGCGAGCGCCTTCAGCACGGCGGACTTCATCCGCACGAACGCCTCTGCGCGGGCAGTGCGCGCCGTGGCGGGCTTGGCGCTGACGTCCACCATGCGCGCCTCGCCTTTGTCATCGAAATGGGAGAGCTTTGTCATGACGCCATCAGTAAGCGGATCAGCTCGCCGGCTTCGTAGGCGGGCCGGTCGGGGTCGGCGACAAGAAAGCAGTTGGCCAGCGCGAGGGCGCGGATGTCGCCGGAGCCGCCCCAGGGAATCGGCCGGATGCGGGCGCCGTCCTCCAGGCGGGCCGGCAGGAAGCGCGTCAGGCCGGGCTTGTGGCGGAAAGGCTCGGCCAGAGCTGCCAGCGTGAAAGGCAGCACCGGCTGCCGCACGCCGCCCAGCAGATCCAGCGCGGCGCGGGCGAAGATTTCGAAGCAGACGAACGTGGAGGCCGGATTGCCCGGCAACCCGAAGAAAAAGGTCTTCCCCGCGCGTCCGAACACGCAGGGCTGGCCAGGCTGGATGAGCACGCGGTCGAAGTAGATCTCGGCGCCGAAACGCGCCAGGGCCTGCTCTACCAGATCGTACTTGCCGGCGGAAACGCCGCCCGACAAAAGCACGAGATCCTGTGTCAGCGCTTCCTCGAGCGACTCGACGGTCTCCTCCAGCCGGTCGCGGACTGGCGGCAGCGCCACCGGTTCTCCGCCTGCGCGGCGCACCTGCGCCGCCAGGGCGTGCGAGTTGGAGTTGCGGATCTGCCACGGGGCCGGCGTCTCGTCGACTTCCACCAGCTCGTCGCCGGTGGGCAGGATGGCCACGCGCGGGCGGGCGTACACCGGAACGCGCGCCGCGCCCACCGCAGCCAGCAACGCCACCGATGCGGGCGTCAGCCGGGTTCCCGCCTCGATGGCAGGCGAGCCGGCGGCCAGCGAGGAGCCGCGCGGGCTGATGTTGGCTCCTGCTTCCACAGCCTGCGGCACGCGCAACCGCTGTCCCTCGCAATGCACGTGCTCGATCATCACCACGGCGTCAGCCCCTTCGGGCACTGTCGCGCCCGTCATGATTTCGACCGCCTGCCGCGGTCCTACCGTGAATCGGCATGGCTCGCCCGCGCGCACCTCTCCCAGCACGTCGAATTCGCCGGGCGCATCGGCCGAGCGGATGGCGAAGCCGTCGCGCATGGAGCGCGGCTCCGGAGGGTAATCCCGGTCCGCGGGAACCGTTTCGGCCAGAACCCGGCCGGCGGCCGCATACAGCGGCACGGCCTCCACCGCAGGCGAAGGAGCGAGCGCGGCGACGCGCGCCAGCACTTCCGCGCGCGCCTGTTCGAAGGTCAATGCCGCCACATGCGCCATTGTAGCCCGCCCTTCCATTGATAGTCTGGAATCATGTGGAACCGGATGCCGCTCTGGCGCATGCGCGAAGCGCTGGCTCGCGGCGAGACAAGCGCCGCCGAACTGGTGGATGCGCATCTGGCCGAGATCGAGCGCAGCAATCCGCGGGTGAATGCCTTTGTCGAGGTCTATGCGGAGCAGGCGCGGCAGCAGGCCCGGCAGCCGCTGCCGGGGCCGTTGTCAGGCATTCCCGTCACCGTGAAGGACAGTTTCGACCTCGCGGGGCGCGTCACCTGGTGCGGCAGCCTGCTGCGGCGCGAGGAGCGCGCGGCGCAGGATTCCAACGCCGCGGCGAGACTGCGCGCCGCGGGCGCCATCGTCATTGGCAAGACGTCCACGCCGGAGTTCCTTTACTACTACGAGACCGACAACCGCATCATTGGGCGCGCCTGCCATCCGTGGGATCCTTCGCGGACCGCCGGCGGCTCGAGCGGGGGCGAGGCGGCAGCCATCGCCGCCTGCATGAGCGCGGGCGGCATCGGCAGCGACGGCGGCGGCTCCATTCGCGAGCCGGCGCACTTCTGCGGCATCTGCGGCCTGAAGCCCACGCCCGGCCGCGTCGGCGCGGGCGGCCACTGGCCCGTCATCGGACACCCGGCAGGATTCATGGGCGTGGGCGGGCCGATGGCGCGCTCCGCACGGGATGTGCGGATCCTGTTTGAAACGCTGGCAGGCTGGGATGTTCGGGACCCGTTCAGCGCTCCCGTTCCTGTCCGCTGGGGCCGCACGGGAACGCGGCTGGCCATATGGCGGATCGAGGGCGTGCAGGAAGAATGCGCCGCTGCCGTGGACCGGGCGGCCCGCCTGCTGGCCGGGGCGGGTTTCGCGGTGGAAGAGTTCGACCCGCCCCTGTTCGAGCGCGCGCACGAGCTCTGGCGCGTGCTCTTCGTGGATTTCATCACCCAGAATCTTCGCGCGATGACGGCCGGCCGCGAAGATGAGCTCGCATGGACCGGCACGGAGCTGATGAAAGAGGCGCGCGAGACCGTGGACATCAACCGGCTGCTCGCCGTGCTCGGCGAGCGCGATGCGCTCCGTGCCCGCCTGCTGGAACGGCTGGGGGCGGAAACGGTGATTCTCGCGCCTGCCTTCGGCACGACCGCCTACCCGCACCGTCAGCCGCCGATGCCCATTCTCGAGGCGGCCCGGCCGCTGACGCCCGCCAACCTGTTCGGCCTGCCTGCGATGGTGGCGCCGGCGGGAGTGGACCGCAATGGAATGCCGGCCGGCGTGCAGCTCATCGGCGCGCCCTATGAAGACGAGCGGCTGATCGAGGTGGCCGAAACTCTTGAAAAGATCCAGGGAGACGAATGGCGGCAGGCAAAGCTTTTCCCTTCGCATACGAGCAGCACGATCTGAGCAACGGCCTTCGCGTGATCGCGGTGCCGCTGCCGTGGCGCGGCGTGGCGAGCGTCTACATTATCGTCGGCGCCGGTTCCCGCAATGAAGTGGAGCCCGGCCGCAGCGGCTTCGCCCACTTCTTCGAGCACATGATGTTCCGCGGCACTCCGCGCTTTCCGCCGGAGCGCTACGAAGCGGAGCTGCAACGGATGGGCGCCGCATCCAATGCCTACACGGACGACGACCGCACCGTCTATCACACGACCCTCGCCAGCGAGGATCTCGAGCCGCTGCTGGAAATGGAGGCAGACCGCTTCCTGCATCTGCGTTACAGCGAGGAGGATTTCCGCACCGAGGCGCTGGCCGTGCTCGGCGAATACATGAAGGACAGCGCCGAGCCGCTGCACCGGCTCGAAGAGAAGCTGAGGGACACGGCCTTCGACGTCCATCCCTACAAGCACACGACGATGGGATTCCTGCGCGACATCGAGCGGATGCCGGAGATGTACGATTACAGCCTTCAGTTCTTCGGCCGTTACTACCGGCCCGAGCACACCACGCTCCTCATCGCCGGCGACATCCGCCCGCAGGAAGCGCTGCGGCTGGCTGAGCGGCACTGGGGCTCGTGGGAGCGCGGCTCCTGGCAGCCGGACGTGCCGGAAGAGCCGCCGCAGAACGGCCTGCGCGAGGCGCGCATCGAGTGGCGCTCTCCCACTCTGCCCTACGTGGTCGTGGCGCAGAAGGCGCCCGCCTACTGCGACTCAGGACCCGAGTGCGCAGCGCTGGACCTGATCTCTCTGGCAGGCTTCAGTGAAGGCTCCGAGCTCTACCGCCGGCTGGTCATTGACGAGCAGTGGGTCGAGCATCTCTGGGCGAATCACGTGGATCACGTCGATCCTTACCTCTTCATCGTCACCGCCCGCGTTAAGCAGCCCGAACGCCTCAGGGACGTGAGGCAAGCCATCGAAGACGAGCTGGCGCGCTTCGCTGCCGAACCGATGCCGGAAGACCGGCTGGAGCGGGTGAAGAGCCATCTCTTCTACAGCTTCGTCCTCGGACTGGACCGGAGCGAATCCGTGGCTGCGGCGCTCGCGCCCTACATCGGCCTGCGCCGGACGCCCGAAACCGTCAACCGGATCTTCGACCGGTATGCGGAGGCTTCGCCTGCGGATCTGGTTCGCGTGGCGCAGCGGTACTTCACGCCGCAGACCCGGACGGTGGTAACGCTCGAGGAGGTGGCGCAATGAAGGCGCTCCCGTTTCCCGATGCTTCCCCGGCGCTCTCGGTGCGCCTCGTGTTCCTGACCGGGTCCGCGTCGGATCCGGCGGGCCGGGAAGGGGCAGCGTGGCTGGCAGGACACATGCTTGCCTACGGCGGCACGCGCCGGCGCACATACAAACAAATCCTGGATTTTCTGTTCCCACGGGGCGCCGCCCTCTCCTGCACCGTGGACAAGGAGATGGTCTGCTTCCGGCTGGACTGCCACCGCGACCACGCCGAAGAGGCGGCCGAGCTGCTGGCCGAAATGCTCGGCGACCCCGGCTGGCGGGAGGAAGATTTCATCCGGCTGCGCGACGATGCGCTTCACTATCTGGAGGCCCATCTGCGCGGAGAAAACGACGAAGAGCTGGCGCGGGAGGCCCTTTACGGCATGGTCTTCCGCGGCCACCCTTACGGGCACTGCTGCGCCGGCCGCGTGGGCTCCCTTCGCAGGATGGCCCTCGAGCATGTCAGGGAGTTCTACACCGCCGAGTTCGCCTTCGACAACGCCATTCTCGCCTGCGGAGGCGCATGGGCCGAAGGGGCGTGCGAACTGCTGCGCCAGAGGCTGAAAACCCTGCCTCCCAAGGCGCGCAACGGCGCCGGCGCGCCGCCGGCGCCCGGGACTGAAGCCACCGGAATGCTGTTCA
Organism: Bryobacteraceae bacterium; assembly: GCA_025056865.1. Classification (GTDB taxonomy): domain Bacteria; phylum Acidobacteriota; class Terriglobia; order Bryobacterales; family Bryobacteraceae; genus JANWVO01. The sequence continues at coordinate 117,632 of JANWVO010000025.1, read as the reverse complement.
TCGAGAAGCCGGCGCAGGGCGTGGCGATTTCCGCGGGCTTCCCCATCGAAGTGCGGCGCGGGCACCCGGATTACGCGGCGCTGCTGACCGCCGTGTCCGCCCTTGGGCAGCACCGCATGAGCAGCGGCCGGCTGTTTCAGAGCCTGCGCCAGCACCGCGGCCTCAACTACGGCACCTATGCCTACATCGAGTACTTCCCCGGGCCGATGTTCTCGCTTGAACCCGAACCGAACCACGCGCGCCGGCAGCAGATCTTCGAACTCTGGATCCGCCCCGTCGCGCGCCAGCAGGCGCACTTCGCCCTGCGCCTCGCGCTCGCGGAGTTGGAGAAGCTCGCCGAAGAGGGGCTTGCGCCGGACGAGTTCGAGCGGACGCGGCAGTTTCTTGCCCGCCATGCCGTGTTGCTGGAGGAGGCGCGCAGCGCGCAGCTCGGCCATGTCATCGACAGCCTTTTCTATGGCACAGGAACCTTTTCCGGTTGGCTGAGGGAACAGCTCGCCGCTCTGTCCGCGGAGGACGTCCGCCGGGCCGTGCAGCGCTGGCTGCGCCCCGGGGCGATGCAATTCGCCTTCGCAGGCGAGGACATGGACGAGCTGCGGCAGCGCATCCTGGACAACGCCCCGTCGCCCGTGTCTTACAACGCTCCCCGGCCTGCCTGGGTGCTGGAGGAAGACCGCCGCGTGCAGGACAGGCCCATCGAGGTTCCGAAGGCGAACGCCCGCCTCGTCCGCGCGGAAGAGATGTTTGAGTGACGGCTGGCCTCTCCCTTCTCCCTTCCCTGCCGTCGAGCCGCCCGCGGCGCGGGCGACGGCCGTGGGGCACCCTGCCAGGAAGCGAGAAGATGCGGAGGTCCGGTGCGCCGGATCGCCCTGGCATGCAGCGTGCGCCCGCGTGGTGTCGGGCGGGACTCCGGGCCAGACTGCACAGTGGCGGGATTCGGGCCGGCAATCGGGAGGCGGACCCGCCAGCGTCGGCGCGCAGGTCAAGGCACGGAGAGGCCGGCAGCGCGGGGCTGGCGCAGAGGCTGCGGGGATCCGAAGAGAGTCACTCCGTCCCCGGAAGAGGCGGCAGTTTTGCCGCGTCATCCTCGAGGATCAGCACCCAATCCTGGCCGCGGCCGCGCGTCGGCGGCGCGTAGGTCTGGAAGCCCTGGTTATCGGTGCGGTGCACCAGGTGCGCCACGCCGTAGCGCGGGTCGTACCAGATCTCCTTCAGCCGCCGCGCCGGCAGCCGGCTCTTCTGAATAGTGAACGGCTCGCCGAACGGACTGTAAACGATCACGAACGAGCCGTCGGCGGCCCGCGCCGCGCGCACCTTCGCTCCGCCGGTCTGGGGCGCATTCAGCACGAGCGTCTGGTCCGGAACCAGGCGTGCGAAGGAGCGCATCTCCAACAGCCGCCGCAGGTGGCCCATCTGGAAGGCGCCCGGGTGATCGAGCGCTTCGCGCCACGGAATGGAGGCCCACAGGACAGGCTTGCGGCCGGGCTGCCACATCTGCCAGACGCTGTTGTGCCCATAGGTGTGCCCGCAGGCGCCTGCGAGCACGGCCCACCAGGCAGCCTGGCGCACGTCGAAATCATCGAAGCGGTCCAGCCGGCTGTAGTTCGCCATGTAGAATCCCACGGGGATTGTTTCGTAGCGCGGCTCGCCGTCGAGCGTCGGCCGCAGCGGCTCAAGCCGGAGGTCGTGCTCGATGAAAAGGCCGGTGTCATGATCGCGCGCGCCGTGCGAGGTCTGGTTCATGTGGAAGTCGAGCCACGGCGCGTCCCGTAGCGCCTGCGAGGACTGCCCCGGGCCGCGCGGGTGGAATGTGATCAGGTGCGTGCCTCCGTCTGCCTCGCGCAGGCCGCGCGCCATCGCGTCGATGATCGCCCGCTCTTCGTCTGTTTCTACATTCTGATCGCCGCCGAGAATCCAGATGAGCGACGCGTCCCGGTAGCGCTTTCCGAGGAAGAGCCCGTAGCGGTAGGCCTTCCCGGGATCGAAGATGCGCGACGGCCCGGTCTTCCACCAGGAGCCCCAGGTGGGCAGCACGCCCATGACGAGCCCGAGCTGGTTGGCAAGGCGGATGATCGAGTCGGCGTGGCGGAAATAGGCCTCGTTGGGCCGGTCCGGATCCCTGTCGATCAGGGCGAAGTCGCCGTTGGCATTGGGCTCGTCGAGCCCGCCGAGCTCGGCCAGCAGCACCGCCTGGATGACAGTGAAGCCCTTGGCGGCGCGGTTGCGGAGGTAGAACTCCGCCTCTTCGCGGCTGAGCCGATGGAAGAGCTGCCAGGCAGTGTCGCCGAGGTAAAAGAAGGGCCGGCCGGCGGAGTCTTCCAGATAGCGGCGGTTCTCGCTGACGCGCAGGCGCGCCGGCGCCTGCGCGGAAGCGCAGACAGCGATCAGCAGAAACAGGGAAAGCAGGCGGAAGATCACGGGGCTGATTCTATCGCGGCCGGGCGGCGTAGGGCGCCTGCGCCGCCCACTACAATGAAGGTTCAAGACACGCATGATCACCGAGACGCAGTTCGCGCATTTCGACTCGCTCGAGCTCGACTGCGGCGAGACGCTCACCGGGCTTCAGGTAGCCTACGAAACCTACGGGCAACTGAACGCAGAGAAGACCAACGCGGTGCTGATCCTGCACGCCTTCACCGGCGACGCGCACGCCGCCGGCATCGACCACAACGGCAAGCCGGGCTGGTGGGACAACATGATCGGCCCGGGGAAGGCGTTCGACACAAACAGATACTTCGTGATCTGTTCCAACGTCCTCGGCGGCTGCCGCGGCACCACCGGCCCATCTTCCATCGATCCGCGCACCGGGCGCAGATACGGGCTGCGCTTCCCGGTGATCACCATCGGGGACATGGTGCGGCTCCAGAAGAAACTGATCGACCACCTCGGCATCCCCAAGCTGCTGGCGGTGGCGGGCGGATCCATGGGCGGCATGCAGGCGCTGGAATGGGCCGTCTCCTACCCCGACGCCGTCGAGGCCTGCATTCCCATCGCGGCGACGGCAAGGCACAGCGCCCAGCAGATCGCTTTCAACGAAACGGGACGGCAGGCGATCATGATGGACCCGGACTTCAACCACGGCGACTACTCCGACGACCGCCCGCCGGCGCGCGGGCTCGCCGTGGCGCGCATGATCGGCCACATCACCTACATGTCCGATGAATCGATGCGCGAAAAGTTCGGCCGCCGCCTGCGCAACCGCGAGGCCTTCAGCTTCGGCTTCGACATCGACTTCGAAGTGGAAAGCTACCTGCGCTACCGCGGCCAGCAGTTCGTCGGACGCTTCGACGCCAACTCGTACCTGTACATCACCAAGGCGATGGACTACTTCGACCTGACGCTCGGATACCCGTCGCTGGCGGCTTCGCTGGAACGCGCGAAGGCGCGGTTCCTGGTCATCAGCTTCACTTCGGACTGGCTTTATCCTTCCTATCAGTCGCTGGAGATCGTCAATGCGCTGCGCAGCCGCAACCACGATGTGACATACTGCGAGCTCACTTCGAATTACGGCCATGACGCGTTCCTGGTTGACGTGGCCGAACAGACCGAAGTGATCCGCGGCTTTCTGGCCCGCTGCCTGCGCGAGTTCCGGGAGGCGCGCCCGTGAAGGTCCGCGAGGTGCTCGGACGCGGAGACTATGCGCTCATCAGCGGCCTGATCCCGGAGGGCGCCCGCGTGCTCGACCTCGGCTGCGGCGACGGAGCGCTGCTGGCGTGGCTCCGCGAGAACAAGCGGGTCGAAGGCCGGGGCATTGAGCTGAAGCCGGAGCTGGCGCAGCGGGCTGCTTCGCGCGGCGTGCCGGTGTATCACGGAGATCTTGAGTCAAGCCTCGGCGAGTATCCCGATCAGGCGTTCGACTACGTCATCCTCAGCCAGACGCTTCAGGAGCTGCGGCGTCCGCTGGACGTGCTCGAGCAGATGCTGCGCATCGGGCGGCACGCGATCGTGGCGTTTCCGAATTTCGGCCACTGGCGCGTGCGCTGGAGCCACCTCTGGAGCGGGCGCGCGCCGAAGACGCGGCTCTTTCCGCACGACTGGCACAGCTCGCCAAACATTCACTTCCTCACCGTGCTGGATTTCGAGGAGACCGTGGCCGGGCGCGGCTGGAAGGTGGAACGGCGGCTGTTCCTCTCCGGCCACTCGCAGATCCGCTTCGCCCCGAACTGGCGCGCCGAGATCGCGGTGTACCTGATCCGCCGCTGAGGACGCGGCGGCGCGGGTGTAGGATGGCGCCATGGCGGCATACCTGTGCGTGGACCGCGGCGTGGCGCTGCCGCTGGGTGCATCCTGGATCGGGGCTGGCGTCAATTTCTCCGTATTCAGCAGGCATGCGACGCATGCCTGGCTGTGCCTGTTCCGGCCTGGCGAGGACGCGCCGTTTGAAGAGTTCGCGCTGCACCCCGGCACCAACCGCACCGGGCACATCTGGCATATCTGGATCGAAGGACTTCCGCCGGAGACGCTCTATGCGTGGCGCATGGATATGCAGCCCAACCCGGATCCGGCCGTTCACCGTTTCAACCCCTCGCTCTACCTGCTGGATCCTTATGCGAAGGTGATCGTTGGCGGGGAGGAGTGGGGCGTGGCGGCACGGCGCCTGTGCGGCCTGCCTCGGGACCACTTCGACTGGCGCGGCGACCAGCCGCTGAACACGCCGCTGGCGGAGACCGTCATCTACGAGCTGCACGTGCGCGCCTACACGCGGCATCCCTCCTCGGGCGTCAGCGCCCCCGGCACGTACCTCGGACTCGCCGAAAAGATTCCTTACCTGAAAGAGCTGGGCGTCACCGCCGTGGAGCTGATGCCGGTGTACGAATTCGAGGAAACCGACACGGACCGCGTCAACCCATTCACCGGAGAGCGTCTGTTCAATCTCTGGGGCTACCAGCCGATCGCCTTCTTCGCGCCCAACTCTTCCTACGCGCAATCGAAGGAACCTGGCGCGGCAGTGGCGGAATTCAAGGAAATGGTCCGCCGCTTTCACGACGCAGGGATCGAGGTCATCCTCGATGTCGTTTTCAACCACACCGCCGAAGGCGACGAAAGAGGGCCGACATTTTCTTTCCGCGGCCTGGATAATTCCACGTACTATCTTCTCGATTCCAATGGCCGGTATCTCAATTTTTCCGGCTGCGGCAACACGCTGAACTGCAACCATCCGGTGGTGCGGAGCCTGATCGCCGACTGCCTGCACTACTGGGTGATGGAAATGCACGTCGACGGGTTCCGTTTCGACCTGGCGAGCATTCTCGGCCGGGGGCGCAACGGGGAGCCGCTGCCGGATCCGCCGCTGCTCGAGCGGCTGGCCTACGATCCGGTGCTGGCCAACACGAAGCTGATCGCCGAGGCGTGGGATGCCGCGGGGCTCTATCAGGTGGGCACTTTCCCCGCGTGGGGCCGCTGGGCGGAGTGGAACGGGCGCTACCGGGACGACATCCGGCGCTTCGTGCGCAGCGACGCGGGGCTGGTTCCCGTGCTGGCGGAGCGGCTGAAGGGCAGCCCGGACCTCTACGCCCGCAGCGGACGCACCGCCCACCACAGCATCAACTTCGTCACCTGCCACGACGGCTTCACGCTGGCAGATCTGGTCAGCTACAACCACAAGCACAATGAGGCGAACGGCGAGGACAACCGCGACGGCGCCGATGAGAACTTCAGTTGGAATTGCGGCGTCGAAGGCCCGACGGATGACCCGGAAATCCTCGCGCTCCGCCGCCGCCAGATGAAGAATTTCCTGCTGCTTCTGTTCTCGAGCGGCGGCGTGCCGATGCTGCTGGCGGGGGACGAATTCGCGCGCACGCAGCAGGGAAACAACAACGCCTACTGCCAGGACAATGAGATCGGCTGGGTGGACTGGCGGCTGGCGGAGATCCACAGCGACCTTCTCTCATTCGTACGGGAGCTGATCCGTTTCCGCAGGTCGCATGCGTTGTTCGCACACATGGACTGGAGCCCTGCTGCGGGCCAGCCCCGCACCAGCCTCCGCTTCCATGGGGTGCGGCTCCACCAGCCGGACTGGAGCTGGGACTCGCGTTCGCTGGCCATGGAGGCCGAATGGGGACAGGAGCGGATCTTCCTGATCGTCAACGCCTACTGGGAGCCGCTGGAATTCGAGCTGCCGCCTGATGCCGGCTGGGCGGTGCGCTTTGACACTGCGGGCGAGGCAGGGCGCAGTGTGAGCGGGCGCGTGCGGGCTTGGGCGCGCTCGGCTCTGCTCCTGGAAGCGGCCGAACAGACTGGCTGATTTGCCGTCGGGCGGCGCCCGGGTGGATTGATCCCGGCGAAGACACAGCCTGCGGAAAGGCGTGGCGCTTCCGTCCGCGCGCGGAACGGCGTGTGCGGACGCCTTTCGCCGGGTGTCACAAGCGCCAACTGGCCTGGCGCGCGCACGGAGAATGCGCTGCCCAGGCTCCAGCCGGAGGGAATCCGCAGTGGATGCGGCCACGACGCCGATGCAATTCCCCTCCCGGCCTCGGCCGGCGGCAGCCATCCGTTGCTCGCGAGTACAGCCACTGCCCGCGGTACCAAGGAGGCCTGCCGCGTCCTGCCCCGGGCTGACGGCGGGGCTGAGCCGCAGCGGCTGAGCGCCCGTGGAAACTACTGGCCGCCGAGTTTCTTACGGGCGAAAGGACGGGCGAAGGCGGCCGGCGGATTGTGCGCGGTGGTCTGCACGGCGCGGCGCCAGCAGGCCGTGGCCTCGTCTTTCTGGCCGAGCTTCTCGTAGGCCATGCCCATCAGGCACTGGATGAAGGGGTCGTTCTGGTTCGCCTTCTTCAGATGCTCGAGCGCCCCCTGCGCGTCGCCGGTGTAGAGCGCCACGTAGCCTGCCAGATAAGGGAAGAAGGGCTCCTGCTGCCTGGCCATTTCCGGATTCTCGTCCAGCAGCTTGCGCGCCGCAGCGACATGCTTCAGCGCTGCATCCTTCTGGCCGCGGCGGGCGGCGAGGCGGGCCAGTGCGTGTTCCAGGCGGAACTGCCACAGAGCGCGGCGCTCCGCGCTGATGTTGGGTTCCTGAAGGCCGACCTCGGTGCCGAGGCGGTAGAGCTTCTCGGCCTCGTCCAGGGCTCCGGCCTCGATGCAGACGCGCGCCACCTCGTTGGCGGCTTCGCCGGCAGCGTAGTGGTTGCCGCGCTTGAGCCAGTAGTCATAGAGCATGCGGCCGTAGCGGGCGGAATTGGCGCAGTCGTTGTCAAAGGCATAGGACATGGCCATCTGCCGCCACGCGACGGCGCGCCCCTGCTCGTCCGGGGCGGCGTCCGCGGATTTCTGGAAATACTGGCGCGCCTCGCTGGTGCGGCCGAGCAGGTCAAGCACGACCCCGGCGGCGTTGAGCGCGGCCGTGTTGGAGGGGTCCTTTTCCAGCTCGCGCCTGTAAAGGGCGAGGGCCTCCTCGAGCTGGCCCGCGCGGACGAGCTTCTGCCCCTCGCGGATGAATTCCGGCGCATTGGGCTGGGGAGGCTGGGCGGACGCCCAGGAAAGAATCAGAAAGCACAGGAAATGTTTCGTCATCGATCGCATCGCAAGCCCCTTTCGGAACCAGTGTCTCACGGGGCACGGCCGCGCGGGGGCGGCTCACCGCATCGATCCGGCTTCGGGCCGGAGCCCGAGATTGCGGATCAGCCGGGACATGTGGCTCGGGTTCAGGCCCAGCTTCTTCGCAGCCTGCTGCTGGCTGCCGCCGCACTCGGCGAGAGCCGCCAGGAGGATGCGGCGTTTGGCCTCCCGCAGGCTGCTGTAGTAGCCCCCATCCGGGGCGCCGGGCGCGGCCGTCTCCAGCAAGGGATCGGGCAGATCCTCTTCCTCGATCCACTCCCCCTGGCAGAACACGATGGCGTGCTCGATGGCGTTCTGCAATTCGCGGACATTGCCCGGCCAATCGTAGGCGAGCAGCCGGCGGCGGGCTCTGGGCGAGAGGCCGCGGATCCGCTTCGCTGCCGGGGCGGCGGAGGTGGAGAGGAAGTGCGCCGCCAGCAGCGGGATGTCGGCGCGGCGCTCGCGCAGGGGCGGCACGTGGATGACGACCACATGGATGCGGTAGTAGAGGTCCTTGCGGAAAGAACCGCGCTCGACCTCCTGCGCGAGATTCCTGTTGGTGGCGGCCACGAGGCGGATGTCGGCACGAAGGGTTGCGACGCCGCCGACCCGCTCGAATTCGCGCTCCTGAAGCACGCGGAGCAGCCGCGCCTGGACGGCAGGGTCGAGTTCGCCGATTTCGTCCAGAAACAGCGTGCCGCCGGCAGCAGCCTCGATGCGGCCGCGCTTCATGGAGACGGCGCCGGTGAAGGCGCCCCGCTCGTGGCCGAACAGGTCGCTCTCGAGCAGCGCCGGGGACAGCGCTGCGCAGTTCACGGCGACAAACGGGCCGCGGTGGCGCGGGCTGCCGGAATGGATGGCGCGCGCCACCGGCTCCTTGCCTGCCCCCGTCTCGCCAGTGATGAGCACGGTCGCATCGGAAGGCGCGGCTTTCAGGATCTGCGCTTTGATGGCGGCAATGGAGAGGCTCTCGCCGACGATGAGGCTTCGCGCCTCGAATTCGGCCAGCAGCTCGCGGTTCGCACGGCGAAGGCGCTCCATTTCGTGAAGCGTGAGCAGGAGCCCACCAGCCACACGGGCCGCAGCGGAAAGCCAGCTCTGATGCCGGGAACGCAGGCCGCCACTGTCGGCCGGCTCGATGGCGATCACCCCGGCCGTGCCATCCTGGCAGGGCAGCGGACACAGCCAGGTCCGCCGCGCGCGATCTTCCTCTTCAACCAGAGCGCCGCTGCGGTGTTCCATGCATGCGGCCAGCGCTTCTGCCGGAAGGCGGAAGGGCGGGCCGGCGCCGGAGCCGCGCTCCCACCCATAGGAAGCACAGAGGCCGCCCGTAGCGGGGTCGGCCAGCGCGAGCACGGCGCGGCGGACGGGAATCGTGCGGAACACGATCTCGAAAAAGCAGCGCCTGGCTTCGCTGAAGCTGGAGATCCGGGGCAGAGCGGAACTCAATTCGAGCAGCGCTGCCAGCTCGCACCGGTTGCTTTCGTGCGAATGCAGCCGCCGCGCCAACTGCTGAAGCTCGAACTCCGGATCCTCGATCGGGTCCGCCTCCATGGTGCGGACCACGGCCGGGCCTGCGGAGAGAGCGGCGCCAGAATCCGCTCCGCTGTCGAGCTCTTCATCAACCACCCGGAACACGCAGGTGCCGAGCCGGATCTCGTCGTCGTGGACGGCCACCGCGGCCTCAATGCGCCGGCCGTTGACGAAAGTGCCATTGAAGGAACCGACGTCGCGGATCCGGACGCCGTCCGGAGCGATGAGGATCTCGCAATGCCGGCGCGAGACGGCGGCATCCGCCAACGGCAGCTGGTTCGAGGCATCCCGGCCCAGCATGATCGGCCCGCCCTCAAGCCGCCGGACCATCCCGATGACGGGCCCTCTGACGCCGAGCAACAGGAAGGGCAACGACTCTCCTGCCGCAAGTATGCGCCTTTTCCGGCGCGCGCGCAACCAATGCGGCTGCCAGCGGCCGGCCGGAAGCAGCGGAATTGCCGATACGGAAACTTCCGCTGGTCCGGCGCGGCATTTGGCCGGCGGTAACTGCGGGCTACAGAAAGCGCAGCCGCGCCCCGCGCGCTTCTGTTCTCAGCGGGATGGCGGCAGAGTGGCATGGCTGGATCATTTGGCCGGCCGAATGCTTCCCATCAGGCCACGAGCGACTGCCCGAGGGCCGGATGTTCCGGGTGGCAGCGCCCAAAGAAAGAGAGGACTTCATGAGATTGCATCTGACGTTCGCATTCGTGGCACTGTGCGCCGCGGCCCCCGCCGTTTCCGCTCAGTACAGGCTAGCGGCCGACATTCCTTTCGCCTTCACCGTGGGCGACCAACCGTGTCCTGCGGGTAAGTGGGTCATTCAGCAAAGCGCCTCGAATCCTGCGCTGCTGACGCTGAAGAGCGGCGATGGAAAGCACTCCTTCATGGTGCTCACAGGCTCCGTGATCAGGCCCGACGCGACCGGACCCGGACAGCTCATGTTCAACCAGTACGGCGGTGAGAGATTCCTGCACCAGGTCTGGCCGTTCGGAAGGACAGGCTCAGAACTGCGGCCCGGCGTCCCGGAACAGAAACTCCTTGCCATGCACGGCGCGCCGGAGAAGACGGCGCTGGTGATCGCAGGTTCGAGATAGGCGCGAAGGTTTTCAGGGCTTCGCGTGACAGCCCGTAGACGAACGGGCGCGGCCGGATGGGTACCGGAGGCCCCATCCGGCCTTTCCATCTGTCCCGCCGGGCAGAAGCCTGCTTCGGCGTTGGAGCGGGCGGGTAAAATAAAAATTCCCGCGCCATGCGCTTCTGCCCGGCAATGCTGGTTTGCCTGTTGGCCGCGGCCGCGCCGTTGCCGCCGGAGCTGAAAAAGGCGCGCGACGCGCAGGACCGCGCCGCGCTGGACCGGCTCGCCGCCGAGGCCGTGGCCGCGGCGCAGGCCCGGCCTTCCGATGCCGCCGCGCAGTATCAGGCCGCACTGGCCGAACTCGTGCGCGCCGAAGTGGCGATGGAGCTGCGGGACCGCAATGGGGCGCGCGCCGCTGCCGAGGAGGGCATCCGCGCCGCAGAGAAGGCGGCCCGGCTGAAGCCCGCCTCCGCGGAACACCACCGCGTTCTGGGCGCCCTGTGCGCGCAGGTGATTCCCGCCAACCCTCTGCTCGGGCTCCGCTATGGCAAGTGCGCCATGGAGGAAGTGAACCGGGCAGTGGAGTTGGATCCGAAATCGGCTGACGCGTGGCTGAGCCGCGGCGTCGGCTACTTGTATCTGCCCGAATCCTTCGGGGGCGGCGCCGAGCTGGCACTGAAGGACATTGACAAGGCGCTGGAACTCGATCCCTCCCACGCAGACGCCTGGCTGTGGCGAGGAATCGTGCTGCGGAAGCTGAACCGCAATACCGAAGCGCGGGAGGCCATTCAGAAAAGCCTGAAGCTGAACCCGGCGCGCATCTGGGCCAGGCAACAACTGGAGAAGACGCCCGCGCAGTGAACCGCCTGCCCGCCGCCGCGCTGCTTGCCGCGTACGCGCTGCTCGGCTGGACTGTCTTCCCCGGGCGCACGTGGCTACAGGCGGACACGCAGATCTACGTCCCGATCCTCGAACGCCAGCATGATCCCTCGCTGTTCGCGCGCGACGAAGTGGCGCTGCGGCCGCATGTGAAATTCACGCTGTACGACGAGATCGCCGTTTCCCTCCGGCGAGCCACGGGAGCCGATTTCCACACCGTGCTCGCCTCACAGCAGCTCGCCTTCCGGGCCGCTGGGGTGGCGGGCGCTTTTCTCATCGGGCTGGCGCTCGGACTGCCGCCGGCCGGGGCTCTGGCGGCCGCCGGGCTGTTCGGCCTGGGCGCAGTGATCAACGGCCCGGCCGTGTTGACGCTGGAATACGAACCCGTGCCGCGCGGCTTCGCCGTGCTGCTCGTGATGCTGGCCCTCGGGCTTGCCATGCACCGCAGATGGATGTGGGCGGGCGCGGCGGCCGTGCTGGCCACCCTGTATCACCCCACCACCACGGCTCCTTTCTGGCTGTGCCTGCTGCTGCACTGGCGCTATGGCCATGACCGGCGGGAGGGCATCGCGCTGGAGGTTTCGCTGGCAGCCGCCGCAGCGGGGCTCGCCGTCATCGCCTTCCTTCAGCCCTTCGGCGCGGACCGGCAGGTCATGCTGGGGCGGATTCCGCCGGAGCTGGAACAGATCCAGCGCTACCGCGCTCCTTACAACTGGATCTCGCAGTGGCCGCACGGCTGGCTGTGGCAGTATCCGCTGCTGGCGGCGCTGGCCGCGGCAGCATGGGGGCGGGTCAGGGAACATTTCACCGCAGAGGCGCGCTTTTTCGCCGTGGCGCTGGTGGCGTACGGGCTGGCGATGATTCCGTTGCAGTACCTGCTGCTGGACCGGCTGAAGTGGATCCTCATGCCGCAGTTCCAGCCGGCGCGCGCGGCGCTGTGGGTGGCGGTGATGGCAGAGCTGCTGGCGCTGGCGGCCGGCTGGCACGCCATGAAGAAGAAGCGGCGCGCCGAAGCCGCCGCCTGGATGCTGGCCGCATTCCTGCTGCCGGCGGCTGGAGCGGCGCCGCTCGTCGAGCTATGGAAGTTTCCGGAACGCCTGGCGGCGGCGGCACTGGCGGCGGGTCTGGCGTGGCTGGGCGCGTGGCGGCCGGCGGCGGCGCCGGCCCTGGCCGCGGCATTGTTCCTGCTGATCCCCTGGGTGGGGCGGCTCGAGCTGCATCCGAAGCTGCACTCGCCGGAGCTGGACGAGACCGCCGCCTGGGCGCGGTCAGCCACCGGCAAAGACGAAGTGTTTCTGTTCGCCGATTCGGGCCGGAGGCTGGAGCCGGGCATTTTCCGCGCACGCGCTCTGCGGGCGCTGTACGTGGACTGGAAATCCGGCGGGCAGGCGAACCTGCTGCGAGACTACGGGTATGAATGGCAGCGGCGCTGGCAGGCCGTGCGAGAGGCCCGGCCCCCTTTGCTCGCGCTGGAAGAGTACGCAAAGCTCGGCATCGACTGGATCGTCGTCTCGCCCGGGAATGCGCCTGCGGGGGCCGCGCCGGCGTTTGCCAACCGCCGTTGGGCCGTCTTCAGAACCCGGCCCGCCCGCTGAGGAAACGGTCGACTTCCTCGCGCGAGGGTATGGACGTCTGCGCGCCAGGCCGGGTGACTGAGAGCGCGGAAGCCGCATTGGCGAAGCGCAGCGCTTCCGGCAGCGGCGTGCCTTCCGAGAGAGCCACCGCGAGCGCGCCATTGAATGTGTCGCCGGCGGCAGTGGCGTCGACGGCCTCCACCCGGAAGGCCGGAGAGTGGAACTCGCCTTCCGGCCCCGAGTAGAAGCAGCCCTGATCGCCGAGCTTGAGCACAACGGCGCGTGCGCCACGGGCGCGGAGCTCCGCGGCGAGCGCGGGGGCCTGTGCCAGGGTGATCCGCTGCGGCGGCAGGCCGGCCAGCAGGCAGGCTTCGGTCTCGTTGGGCGTCAGCAGCCCGGCCAGCCCGAGGATCTCCGGCGCGAGCGGCGCGGCCGGAGCGGGATCCAGAATGGGCAGCGCGCCCGCGTCGCGGGCGAGGCGCAGGCCGGCAGCGACGGCCGCCATCGGCGACTCAAGCTGGAACAGCGCGCAGGAGGCGGAAACAAAACAGGCCCGTTCCGTTTCCACGTCGGCGGCCGTGAGCTCCGCATTGGCTCCTGGCGCAATGACGATCGAGTTCTGCCCCGCGCGATCCACCCAGATCAGCGCGACGCCCGTGGGCGCGCTGCGGCAGCCATGGATGCCGGACGTGTCCACGCCAGCCGCGGCGAGGCTGGCGCGCAGGTGGTCGGCAAACGAATCGTAGCCGACGCGTCCGATCATGCGCACCGGCGTCCCCCGGGCCAGGCGGGCGGCGGCGCAGGCCTGGTTGGCGCCCTTGCCCCCGGGGATCATGCGGAAATTCTCTCCGCGCGCGGTCTCGCCGGGGGCAGGCAGACGCTGCACCTGCACGACGAAATCCATGTTGAGAGAGCCGATGACGACAATCGTGCGGGAGGGCATCGCCAGTATCTTAACGGGCGGCGCGGCGGCCCGTTATTGCCGGGCGAGGTCGATGCCGTAGCTCTTGAGGGCTTCGGCGTAGTAGCGGCCGTGGAGGATCTTCCACTCGTCCGTGCCTTCAATGACCTCGCGTTTGTGGCTGCGGATCTTTTCGCGGGCCTGTCGGTCGGCCTTTTCCTCCACCTGAAGGATCTCGGTAATGAGGCGGACGAGCTCCAGCCGGATGTCGTTGGGGTCCTTCTTCAGACGGCAGGCGCGGGAGCGCCGGAGCGCGGCGATGAGCTTGTGGGAGATCTCCGTGATTTTGTCGCGGCTCAGCTTCATGCCGTCGCCGGTTTCGCGGCCGCTGGCGCGCACGATCTTGCGCTGCTGGATGAGCTGGTTCTTGATGCGGCGGAACATCTCCGAGTAGCTGATGCCGTTGTTGGCCATGTACACGGAGTACTCTTCGAGCAGGTTGCGGACCTCCTCGTTGAGACGGTCCTCGACGGCGAGCTCGTCGAGGATGATCTTTTCCATCAGCTCGGAGATGGCGCCCTGGTCAATGACTTCGAGGTAATTCGAGCCGATGCCCGATGTGACCTTGCGGCTGAGGTAGGAGACGAATTCCTTGGGAAGCAGCATTCCGGGCGGGGCGCGGTCGCCCTCATCTTTCAGTGTAGGGACCGCTGCAAGGGAGTGTCAAATCGGCAACAGGGCAAGGCGCGGGAGTACATTGGGAGAACGATGGATGCGCTGACCGAGTATCTGGCTGGAGTCGACACGCCCACCCTGTCCAATGCGATTGAACTTCTGAATGTCCGTCCGCGAAGCGCAGGCTTTGCGCCGCTCGCTCTGCGGTGCCTGTTCCCCGGGCTGGGCCGCATGACCGGCTACGCCGTGACCGCGCAGGTGGAGACGGTGACGCAGGCGTCGCCGGGAGGGCCGGAAGGGCACCTGGAGCTGTACCGGCTGGTGGAGGCGAGTCCGAAGCCTGCGGTGGTCGTTCTTCAGGAGATCGGCGGCTTCCCGGACTACGCAGCCCATTGCGGCGAAGTGATGGCGACCTTCTTCCGGCGGCTGGGGGCAGTGGGGCTGGTGTCGGACTGCGCGGTGCGCGATCTCCCGGAGGTGCGGGCGCTGGGGTTCCATTTCTTCGCGCGCGGCGCCTGCGCCTCGCATGCCTGCTTCCGCATTGTGCGGGTGGGCGTGCCGGTGACGGTGTGCGGCCTGCCTGTGCGTCCGGGCGAGCTGCTGCATGGAGATGAGAACGGGCTGATCACCGTGCCGGAAGCCGGGCTGGAGAAGCTGCGGGAAGCGGTGGAAGAGGTGCGGCGCAGCGAGCGCCGCATCATGGACTATGTCCGCAGCCCCGGGTTCACGCTGGAGGGCTATGCGGCGATGATCAAGCGAAGCTATCGCGGTTGAGCGGTCTGGCCGGGCGCGTCTGTTACAATCGGAGAGTTTGACGAGACCAACCGACGCCCGGGCCGGCAGGCGCCACGAGCTGCTGAAGGCCCTGTCAGAACTGCGTTGCGACGCGGCGCTGGTCGCGCACCTGCCCAACGTCCGCTATCTGACGGGGTTCACCGGCAGCAACGGCATCCTGTTTCTCTCCCCGGGAAGCGCCATCCTGTTCACGGATCCGCGCTATGACCTCCAGGCGCACGAAGAGTGCGACTGCCGCGTGCGCATCGTGCGCGGCTCCACCTGGGAAGGCGTCTGGAAGCACGTGGCCGGGCGGTGCCGCCGGCTCGCCATGGAAGCGGATCGCGTAAGCCATGAGGTGTGGCAGGAAACGGCGCGGCGCCTCGGCAGGAAGGCGAAGCTGGCAGCGTCGCGGGGACTGGTGGAGAAACTGCGCCGGGTGAAATCCACTGAAGAGGCGGACGCCATCCGGGCCTCGGCGAGGCTGTGCGCGGAGGCGTTCCTGGAAACGGCGCGTCAATTGCGGCCGGAGATGAGCGAGCGGGACGCGGCCGCCGAACTGGACTACCGGATGAGACGGCTGGGGGCGGAAGGGCCAGCGTTCGAGACGATCGTCGCAGCGGGCGCGCGGGCCGCGCTGCCGCACGCGCGGCCCGGGGACGCAAAGCTGGGGCGCGGGCCGGTGCTGATCGACATGGGCGCGAATGTGTCAGGCTGGATGAGCGACATGACGCGCATGGTGCATCTCGGCCCGCCCTCGCGCGGTTTCCTGCGGCTGTTCCGCGCGGTGCGGCGGGCGCAGGAGGCGGCGCTGGCCGAAGTGCGGGCGGGCGTTCCGGCCAGGAAAGTGGATGCCGCGGCGCGGCGCGTGCTGAAGGCGGAAGGTCTGGCGGGGTACTTCACGCATTCCACCGGCCACGGCGTGGGCCTCGAGATTCACGAAGCCCCGCGGCTGGGGGCAAAGTCCGATGATGTTCTTGAGGCGGGCATGGTGGTGACGGTGGAACCGGGCGTCTATCTGGCCGGCACGGCCGGCGTCCGGATCGAGGATACTGTGCTGGTGACGGAGTCGGGAGCGGAGATCCTGACGCCCGTCGGGAAAGATCTTTTGGTGCTGCCATCATGACCATTGAAGAGATTCGCGAGCTGATCCATGTGGTGTGCTCGAGCGGCATCGCCGAACTCGAGGTTCAGCGCGGCGAGAACCGCGTCTGGATCAAGCGGACGGCGGGCGTGGTGACCGCGGAAGCGCCAGCCGCCTATGTGGCCGCGGCCGCTTCCGCGCCTCAGGTGCCCGTGGCGCCGCCCGTGGCGCCGGCCCCGGAGAGCGTGACCGTCGCCGCCCCGCAGGCGGCTCCGCCGCCGGGCACGCCGGACCTGACGGATCCGACGCTTCAGCCTATCAAGAGCCCGATTGTCGGAACGTTTTATGAGGCGCCGGCGCCGGGCGCCGAGCCGTTCGTAAAGGTCGGCGACGTGATCCGCCCGGGCCAGGTGTTGTGCATCATCGAGTCGATGAAGCTGATGAACGAGATCGAGGCCGAGCTGTCGGGCACCATCGTGAAGCGCCTTGTGGAGAACGGCCAGCCGGTCGAGTACGGCGAAGTGCTGTTCCTCGTGAAGCCGAGCTGAAACGCATGTTCCAGAAGGTACTCATCGCCAACCGGGGTGAAATCGCCGTCCGCGTCATTGCCGCCTGCAAGGATCTCGGCATCCGCACCGTGGCCGTCTATTCGGAGGCGGACCGCTATTCGCTGCACGTCCGCTACGCCGATGAGGCCCTGTGCATCGGGCCGGCCAGAAGCACGCTGAGCTATCTGAACATTCCGGCGGTGATCAGCGCCGCCGAAATCACCAACGCCGACGCCATCCATCCCGGCTACGGATTCCTGAGCGAAAATGCAGATTTCGCCGAAGTCTGCCGCGCTTCGGAAATCAAGTTCATCGGCCCGACTCCGGAAGTGATCCGGATGATGGGCCTGAAGCAGCTCGCGCGGGCCAAGATGAAGGAGCACGGGGTGCCGATCCTGCCAGGCTCGGAGGGCGTGCTGAAGACGGCCGAGGAGGCGCAGGAGACGGCGGCGCGTATCGGCTACCCGGTGATGCTGAAGGCTTCGGCCGGAGGCGGAGGACGCGGCATGCGGGTGGTGCGAAGCCCGGAGGAGCTGCCTTCGCTGTTCGCCCAGGCGCAGCAGGAAGCCGCGAATGCGTTCTCCAACGGGGATCTCTACTGCGAGAAGTTCATCGAGCGCCCGCGGCACATCGAATTCCAGGTGCTGGCCGACGAGCATGGCAACGTCGAAGTGCTCGGCGAGCGCGAATGCTCAATCCAGCGGCGGCACCAGAAGCTGATTGAAGAGTCGCCGAGCCCGGCGCTGACGCCGGAACGCCGGCAGCGAATGTGCCAGGCGCTCAAGGAGGCCTTCGCCGCCATCGGTTACACGAACGCAGGCACGGTCGAGTTCCTGATGGACGAAACCGGCGAGCTGTATTTCATCGAGGTGAATGCGCGCATCCAGGTGGAGCATCCGGTCACGGAGATGGTGACCGGCGTGGATCTGGTGAAGGCGCAGTTGCGGGTGGCTCAGGGCGAGCGGCTCGATTCGATCCTCGGCGGGCCGGTCGAAATGCGCGGCCATGCGATCGAGTGCCGCATCAACGCCGAGCATCCCTCGACATTCGTGCCTTCGCCGGGCAAGATCCAGGCGCTTTGCCTGCCCGGTTCCATTGGCATCCGCGTCGACACAGCCGTGTATGCCGGCGGCGTCATCCCGCCCTATTACGACTCCCTGGTGGCCAAGCTGATCGCCCACGGCAAGGACCGGGAGGAGGCGATCCGGCGCATGCAGCGCGCCCTGGAGATGTTCGTCGTCGACGGCATCCACACATCCATCCCGCTCCATCAGAAGATTCTGGCAGACCGGGAGTTCCAGGCCGGAGAGATCGATACTCACTTTATTCAGCGTTTTCTGGAGCGCAGCTTGACCGCAAAGTCCTGATTGTTTCCACCCACCTTGACAAGTTGGCCGGGGAAAACCACGGGCGGCGTCTCCTCGCTTGGTTCCGGTCTTTACCTGGTGCATGCGGCCAACCTGGCCGTCAAGTGGGTGTTCCGGGAGGTAGAAGAGACATGGGGATGGGGGCGGCTCTATGGCCCGCCCCTGACGGACGGCGGGCACCGTCTCTACGGATCAATCCTCTAACCTTGGCCTTGCCGCAGTCCATGCTCGTGCCCGAACCAGTAAGAATCGCATGAAGTGAAATTACACTGCGTGATTGGAGCGGGCGCAGGCGGTGTTCAGGCGCAAAGAGGAGGATTGGGCCTTGCAGGCCGTCTTGGGAAGGGTCAACCCGGGAGCTCGCCTAGCCGGACCATGAGGCATGGGAGTCCAAGTACTTCGCCCGCCTCGGTGGCAAGCATTGAATCCAAAACAGAGATCGAGCAAGAGCGGTAGCGAAAGCATTTCGCCGGCCAGGCAAGGGAACCAGGTGGTGTGCGGAGCCGGTTGCCTGTGAACCGCGTTCTGCAGAGGGAAGCTCTTTGAGTCTGGATCTCCGTGCGAACGTCAGCGTGTTCTAGGTACTGGAACCTGCTAGAAGGTAAGCGAAAGGGGCGATGTGGATCAGCTATTCTCTTTTTAGGATCTTTTACTCCGGAAACCGGTCGTCTGGATCAAAGCCGGTTGTCACTTTCGGCGTCGATTACCGCCTCCCCGGGCGCCGCCGCTCACCCGGATCGGTCATGGCGGCACTGGGATCTGATGGGCCGTCGCCCCCAAATTCGGCACTGCTGAACGCCCAAACAGCAGGGAGCGTAATTCTAGCCTACGCAAAGAGCCGGTCGGGTCCACTGCAACTACGGCATCGCTTCAGGCAGATGCAGTTACGCGCGGAGCGAGCTCGATGCGGGGACTCAACGGCCCGAAGACATGCGCAACCTTTCATTTTGGTTGAGGCTCTGGCGACAGACCGGATTGCGGAATCCGCAACGGATTCAATTTGGTTGCGAGGTAGTTTGGCCGGGCGTGCGCCAACTAAGTTGCAAAGCCTCGACTTCGAATCGAATCGGCCTTCCCGTCGGACGGCAAACCGGACAGCCGCCACCAGGCATCCGAGGGAGGACTTGTCAATGAAGGCAAGGTCGCCACAACTGCGGGGAAACAAGGCCACTCTGAGCAAGGTTGGTGTGGAAGGTTTCCCGGGGCTGACCCCGTCTGGGAGGCATCCGAAGTTGTGTGCATTTGGAGTGTCTTCGTCGAGCGCGCTACACCGGCGTGTTGAAGCTCCGGATCTCTTTCGAAGGTACCGGCAGACTACACCCTAGTTGGCTCCTAAAGTGGAACTGATGAGGACGTGGATCCGCCCCGAGGGACCCGGAGCGGCTGGTGATGGGGGCGCGTCTCACATGGCGCAAAACAAAAGTACTAGAACGGGATCAGCCTTGACACTACTGTGGGAAGTGTGTAACATGGGGCAGGTTTTGATGCCGGACAGCCGTCGGGTGGAGGTTTGTATGAAGATTTTGGGGTTCACGTTCATAGCCCTTGCCGCTTCGTGTATCCATGCAACCCCGATTCCTGGGCTTTTAAGCACGGGGAGTTCCGCGCCAGGAAGCCCGGATCCGGCATGGACGTATTTCTATAGTCCGGTACCCGTGTCTACCGGATTTGTGTTTACGCCAGCTTTCACCACGTCCACGTCCGATTTTCCGTTTCCACTCTGGTTAGCGAACGACACAAACTCGAGATGGATTTCGCCACAGCCCGGCTACGGCCACTCAACTGGCGTGTTCGGGGATCCCCAAGGGTATTACTATTTTGTACTCCCATTCACGCTTGGCTCTGGCTACGTCGCTTCCACTGGCACATTTACGTTCCGCGTTTCCACCGACAATGCTCTGAACTCTATTATTTTGAACGGCACCTACCTGGGTACCCCCTTTTACGGTTCCAACGATTTCTCCGCTTGGACGGGCCCTATCACCGCTCCTCCGGGAACGCTGATTCCCGGCCTCAATCAACTTGCCGTCATCGTCTACAATTGGCCTACGCCGGGTAATGCGAGCGTGGCCTGGAATCCGCACAGTTGGAATCCGGCGGGAGTACGGGTAGAAATCCTGTCCTCTTATATTGATTACTCACCACCATCCGGAGGTGTCATTCCTGAGCCAGCAACGATTTGGATGGCGGGTGCCGGCCTGACCTTATTGGGTCTGTGGAAGTCCCGGCGGAAACGGGGCTCCACACTCTGATTCGCATTGCTGCGCAGGATGATGCCCCTTCGCGCCGAATGGCGGGAAGGGGTTCCTTCTTCTGGATTCCCCCGTGCTTCCGCTCTGGGATAACCTGATCCCGAAAGCGGAAGAGACACTCGTGCAAAAGCTGCTCACCATCTCGGCAATCCTAATCGGAATCGTCGCCGCGTTACCTGCTGATGCCGGCATGGCGGCAGTCAGCATCGATTTTTCCTCCGTCATTCATCCGGTATCGGTCGAAATCCTCCGCCATGCCATCAGGCAGGCCAAGAACGAGGGGGCGCCCTTCGTGCTCATTCGGCTGAACACGCCCGGCGGGCTGCTGGAGGCCACGCGGGAGATCATCGAAGTCATCAGTGCCTCGCCAGTGCCCGTGGTCACCTTCGTCACTCCCTCCGGCGGCCGGGCGGCATCGGCCGGCTTTTTCATTCTGTTGAGCGGCGACGTGGCGGCAATGGCCGCCGGCACGCGGACAGGAGCCGCCTCCCCGGTGACGCTGGGCGAGCCGATGGATCCGGTGATGCGCAAGAAGGTGGAAAGCGACGCCGCGGCCGCTTTGCGGAGCCTCGCCGGACGCCACGGCCGGAACTGGCAGGCAGCGGAGGCGGCGGTGCTCCAGGCAAAGTCCTTTACCAGCGAGGAGGCGCTGAAGGAGAAGCTCATCGACCTCGTGGTGCGCGACGAGCAGGAGCTGTGGGCGAAGCTGGATGGCTGGCAGGTGAAGCGCCCTGACGGCTCCGTGGTGACGCTGAAGACGGCGGGGGTCGCCACGAAGCCCTACGAGCTGACCCTGCGCGAGCGCGTGGTGCAGGCCCTCGCGGATCCCAACCTCGCCTTCCTGATCCTCGTCACTGGCGGCCTGCTGCTGTATTGGGAATTCACGCAACCCGGCATGATCCTTCCGGGGGTCTCCGGCGCCATTCTGCTGCTGCTCGGCCTGCTGGCGCTCTCGGTGCTGCCCATCAACTTCGCCGCCGTGGGGCTGCTGGTCCTCGCAGTCGTCCTGTTCGTTCTGGAGGCGAAGATCGTGTCGCACGGGATTCTTGCCACCGGCGGCGTGGTGGCCATGGTGCTGGGGGCGGTGCTGCTGGTGGAAGGCCCGCCGGAGCTGCGCATCCGCTGGGCGACGGCGCTGGCCGTCAGCATCCCCTTCGGCATCATCACGGTGTTCCTCCTGTCCCTGGTGATCCGCGCCCGGCTCCGCCCGCCCGCCACGGGCATGGAGGCGATGGCTGGCGAAACCGGCGTCGCCCAGACGGCGCTGAACCCCACGGGTACGGTGTTCGTCCGGGGCGAGTACTGGACGGCCGAGGCTGACGAGCCGGTCGAGGCCGGCGCGCGCGTGCGCGTCATCGGCATCCAGGGCTTGCGTCTGAAAGTAAAGCGCGCAGAATAAGCGCAGAAAAGGAGATTGCCATGCTTCCCGTCCCGATGATCGTCCTGTTCATCCTGATCCTCTACCTGCTGAGCGCCATCAAGATCCTGAACGAGTACGAGCGCGGCGTCATCTTCCGCCTGGGACGCGTGCTGCCGAAGCCCAAAGGGCCAGGCTTCATCCTGGTGTTCCAGCCGATCGACCGGATGGTGCGCGTGTCCCTGCGCATCGAGACGCTCGACGTGCCGCCGCAGGATATCGTCACGCGGGACAACGTCACCGTGAAAGTGAATGCGGTGGTTTTCTTCCGCGTGGTGGATCCGCAGAAGGCCGTGCTCGAAGTTTCCAACTACCTTTACGCCACGTCGCAGCTTGCGCAGACGACGCTGCGCAGCATCCTCGGCGAAGTGGAGCTGGACGAACTCCTCAGCCAGCGCGAGAAGCTGAACATGCGGCTGCAATCGGTGCTTGACCAGGACACCGACCCCTGGGGCGTGAAGGTCGTCAAGGTGGAAGTCAAGCAGGTGGATCTGCCTGACACAATGGTCCGCGCCATCGCGCGGCAGGCCGAGGCCGAGCGCGAGCGCCGGGCCAAGATCATCCACGCCGAAGGCGAGTACGCCGCCGCGGAGAAGCTGGCCATGGCCGCTTCCGTCATCCAGAAGGAGCCCGTCGCCATCCAGCTCCGCTATCTGCAAACGCTGATTGAGATTGGCTCGGAGAAGAACACGACGGTCGTGTTCCCGCTGCCGATCGATATCATCTCCGGAGTCAAGTCGGCGCTCGAGGCGCGCAAGGACTGAGGCCCGCGGCATGCGCCGCCGCCTGCGCCGCAGCCGTTAAACTGGTGACTGTGCCGCACCTGCCCTGGGCAGGACGCGTGCGGCAGGGGCGCATTCTGTCCCGAACCTTCCCGCTCCCATGGAGGCAAGAAGATGGCTCTGACGGAATCCACGATGAAGGAACTGGGCACTCCGTTGCCGACGTTCTCGCTGCCGGACGTAGTCAGCGGACGCATAATTTCGCCCGCCGATTACTCGGACCGCAAAGCGCTGCTGGTCATGTTCATCTGCCGCCACTGCCCCTATGTGAAGCATGTCGAGCAGGAGCTGGCGCGCCTGGGGCGGGATTATGCTGACAAGCCGCTCGGCATCATCGCCATCTCGTCCAACGATGCCATCAGCTATCCGGAAGACGCGCCAGAGAGCCTAAAGGAACAGGCGCTCCAGGCCGGCTTTCCATTCCCGTACTGCTACGACGAGACGCAGCAAGTGGCCCGCGCCTTCGAAGCGGCCTGCACGCCGGATTTCTTCCTCTATGACGCTGAGCGGAAGCTGGTCTACCGCGGGCAGCTCGACGACAGCCGGCCGGGCAATGGCAGGCCGGTGACCGGCCGCGACCTCCGCGCGGCGATCGATGCCGTGCTGGAAGGGCACCCCGTGCCCACAAATCAACGCCCGAGCGCAGGATGCAACATCAAATGGAAGAGAGGACAGTGACCCGAGCGGCCGGCGCGGGTGGCCAGTACTGCCGGAGGATACCGCCAGGACGCTGCCTAGTGGCGCATGGCCGCGCAGATCCTCTATCCTGAGAGCTTGATCGTGCCTCGGCCGGGGTGAGACGAGTGTCAACAGCAACGGGGATTCAGACGGCGGCGTGCTCGCCTGCCTGCCTGCGGGCGGGCGAATGGCTGCTTGGGTCGGGCATTCAGGAGCCGCAGGGCGGTGTCGCGCGATACCATTGGATCGCCGAGCGCCGCAACGCGCGCGTCTCCACGGAGATCACCGGCTATGCCGTGTCGGCGCTCGTGGAACTCCACGAGCGCAGCGGGGAAGTCCGCTTCTTGGATGCGGCCCGAAAATCGGGCGACTTCCTTTGCCGCGCATGGGACGCATCCTGCGCCGCAATGCCTTTCGAGTGGCCCCTGGGCGATGGCGCCGAGCCTCTGACCTTCTTCTTCGACAACGGCATTATCGCCCGCGGCCTGCTGCGCCTCTGGCGCGCCACGGGAACGGCCCGTTATCTGGACATCGCACGCGCCTGCGCCGAGGCGATGGAACGGGATTTTCTCAACTGCCGAGACATCCATCCTGTGCTCCGCCTCCCCTCGAAGGAACCCGCCGACCGGGACGGCCGCTGGTCGCGCTCCAGCGGGTGCTATCAACTGAAGTCCGCCCTGGCCTGGCTGGATCTCGCAGACATTGCGGGAGACGCCCGCTACCGGCCTGCTTTCGATAAGGCGCTTGAGCTTGCGCTGGCCACGCACCGCTCCTTTGTCGACGCCGCGCCGGACGACCGCGCCCGCATGGATCGCCTCCACGCCTACTGCTATTTCCTGGAGGGCCTGTTCGCGCGTCCGGAAGACGCCCGCGTCCGGGAGGCTCTGCGGGAGGGGATCGCATTCACCGGGTCGGAACTCCGCCGGATCCGTCCCGAGTTCGAGCGGTCCGATGTCAACGCCCAGCTTCTTCGCATC
The DNA here is from genome assembly GCA_025056865.1 of Bryobacteraceae bacterium. GTDB lineage: Bacteria > Acidobacteriota > Terriglobia > Bryobacterales > Bryobacteraceae > JANWVO01. The sequence continues at coordinate 93,583 of JANWVO010000025.1, read as the reverse complement.
CGGCTGTGGGCGGACGCCCTTGGCATCGAACGGATCGACGAGGCTGCGGCGGAGGAGGAGGCCATGCGCCTCGCTTCCTTCCAGATGGAAGGCGGCGGCCCCATGAGTGGCGGATTCAATTTCGGCGCCCTGCATGGCGCTCCAACCAACTACGCCAACCCGGTATCGACAGTGTTTGGCATGCAGGCGCTGGCGATGTGGGACGAATACTGCAACGGCGGCCTCCGGACCGCCTGGCACAGGCTGATCTGACTTGTCTGCGCCGCGCCCCGTCCTGCTGGCCTTCGCATCGACCTGGGAGACACGTGCCGCCCCATTTCTGGAGAGCTTCCGGCAGGTCCTGCCGGAGGCCGATCTGGTGCTCGTGGCAGAGTTCCCTCCCCCGCGCGATTCGGCCTGCACCAAATGGATCCCCTGGTACCCGAAGCGAACTCTCCGCCAGAACATCGCCCGCATCCGAAGTGAACTGCGGGGCCGGCAACTGGCGTGGGCGGCGCTGGTTCTGGAGCGCCGGCTACCATACTGGCCGATGCGCGCTGCCGCGCTGTGGATTGCCCGCGGGCGGCTGCTGCTTTTCAGCGAAGATCTCAACCACTTTGCGCTGAGGCCGCGCGACGCGGCGCAGGCGCTGCGCTGGCTCTGGTGGCGCCTGCGGGAGTGGGTCCACCATCAGACGCATCCCGGCGGCTGGCTTTACACCCAGTTGTGGCGGATCCGGCATCCGTCAGCGTATGTCCGGCCGGCGCTCGCGATGCTGGCCCGCTGGTCAGGACTTCTGGCGGCGCTCCGCAAGCGCCTCCTGCCAGAGGGTCCCCCTGCCGCCGTGCCAGCCGCGAATTCCCTCGCCGAGGGCGTATCCGTCATCATTCCTTCACGCGACGGCCGGGCCCTGCTCGAAAAGCTCCTGCCGCGGCTCCGCCGCGAACTGGAGGGGTGCCCGGGAGAGATCATCGTCTGCGACAACGGTAGCGCCGACGGCACGGCGGCATGGCTGGCGGAGAACCACCCGGAAGTGATCCTTGCAGAGTCCGCCCGGCCGCTGAGCTTCGCTGCCGCTGTCAACCGGGGCATCGTGCGGGCCCGTTTCCGCCACGTTCTTTTTCTGAACAACGACATGGAACCAGAGCCGGGCTTCCTTGCGCCGCTGCTTCGCGCCTTTGGCGAAGTTCCGGATCTGTTCTGCGCCACGGCCCAGATTTTCTTTCCGCCAGGCAAGCGGCGCGAGGAGACCGGCAAGGCGGTTTGGCGCCGGAAGCGCGCAAGGCCGGACTTCCCCGTCCACTGCATCGAAGCCCTGGATGGCGAAAATCTGACCCCTGTGCTGTATGGCAGCGGGGGCTGTTCGCTGTTCGATACGGCGAAACTGCGCGCGCTGGGCGGGCTGGATGAAGCATTGGCGCCGGCGTATGCGGAGGATCTCGATCTGGGTTTCCGCGCCTGGCGGCAGGGCTGGCCGTCGGTATTCGTCTCCGCCTCGCGCGTCATCCACTACCACCGGGCTACGACTTCGCGTTTCTACCGTGAAGTCGACCTTCAGACATACACGGAGATCAACTACCTGCGGTTTCTCGTCCGCAGCATTGGCGATGCCCGCCTGTTCCGCCGTCTGTGGCGGGAAGCCGTGGACCGGCTGAACTGGCACGCCGCGCAGGAGCCGCCGCAGCCTTGGGCGATCTTCGCTCTCCGCGCCGCCTGCCGCGCCATCAGCCATGTCCGCAGGCTGCCGCCGGCGCGCTTCCCAGAAGCGGAGATCCTGGCTGCCGGTTCAGGCGCCATCGCGGCGTTCCCCGGCAGGCGCCGGAACCCGGCAAGACCGCTGGTTTTTGTTTTGACCGCCCATTCGCCCTGGCCGCTTTCGCACGGAGGCGCGGTCCGCATGTACAACCTGATGCGCCGCGCTGCGGACGAATTCGACCAGGTGCTCATCGCGTTCTGCACGAAATTGACGCCGCCGCCTCCCGAGGCGCTCGAAATCTGCACGGAGGTGATCCTTGTCGAGCGCGAGGGCTCGCATCTCCGCCCGATGACAGCCCGGCCCGAGGCGGTGGAGGAGCATGACGAGCCTGCGTTCCACGCGGCGCTCCGGCTGGCGCTGCGGCGCCACCGCCCGGATCTTGTGCAGATGGAATTCACGCAGATGGGCCTGTACGCCGAGGATTGCGAGGGCGTCCCGACTGTGCTTGTGGAGCACGACATCACGCTGGATCTCTACCGGCAGCTCGTGGCGGAGACGGGCTCCTGGGAAGCGCGCCAGCAGTGCCAGCGGTGGGAGCGCTTCGAGCGCGAACTCTGGCGCAGGGTGGATTGCGTGGTGGCGATGTCGCGGCGGGATGCGGAGATGGTGGAGGGCGCACGGCGGGTCGTGGTGATCGAGAACGGCGTCGACGTGGGGCGATTCCGTCCGGCAGCCTGCGAACCTGATCCGCGCCGGCTGCTCTTCATCGGATCGTTCGCGCATCTTCCGAACCTGCTGGGGCTGGAGGCATTTCTGCGCGAGGTCTGGCCGCGGCTGCGCGAGGCAGGCGCCACTCTCCACGTGATCTCCGGAAAGGATCCGGATCTTTATCTCGATCTGCACAAGGACCGCGTGCACATAGACCTCCACGATCCGCAGATCGAGTGGGAGGCTTTCGTGGCGGACGTGCGCCCCGCGTATGCACGGGCGGAGATCGTTGTGGCCCCTTTGCTGGCCTCCGCCGGCACGAACATCAAGATCCTGGAGGCGATGGCGATGGGCAAGGCGATCGTGGCTACTCCTGCTGCGGTGCACGGTCTGGAGATCGAGCCGGGCGCCGAGGCGCTGGTGGTGCCGACCGTGCGCGGCATGGCCGAGGCCGTTCTGGAGCTGTTCGCGAATCCGGCAAGAAGGATGGAGCTGGGCCGGGCTGCACGGCGCAAGGCGGAGGCTCGTTACAGTTGGGATATCATCGCGCGCCGGCAGGCAGCGCTGTACCGGGAGCTGGCAGGCGCCGGCGAACCCGCCGGGGCACTGCGTTGAGGAGCGGCGCGTTCCGGCACCAAGCTATTTCCGGGTCCGCTTGCCCCGCACGTAGTCGGCAGAGATGGTGGTGTAGATGCCGCCCCGGGGCGTGAATTCGCCGGTGACGGTCATCTCGCGCGGCCGGCAGGCTTTCACGCAGTCCTCAAGAATGCGGTTCACCGCGTTCTCCTGGAAGATGCCCATGTTGCGGTAGGCAAGGAGGTACATCTTCAGCGACTTCAGCTCCAGGCACAGCCGGTCCGGCACGTAGCGGATGGTGATCGTTCCGTGGTCGGGCAGGCCGGTGCGCGGGCAGACGCTGGTGAACTCCGGCGAGCTGATCTCGATCCAGTAGTCGCGCTGCGGAAACTGGTTCGGCCAGCACTCGATCTCCGGCAGCGGCGCGGAAACGCCGGAAGCGGCATGTTCGTCGGTGTACAACTTCTGCTGTTTCTGTTTCGGCATCACTCTTTCTCCTGGCGGCGGTTTTCCGGCAGATGCCGGTCGAGCTGTTCGAGGAAAATCCCCACGTCGGTGACCACGCCGACGGCCTGTCCGGTGCCGCGGTCGCCGAGCTTGGTGACTACGGCGGGGTTGATGTCGACGCAGACGGTCTTCACCCAGCCGGGCAGCATGTTGCCGGTGGCGATCGAGTGCAGCATCGAGCCGAGGCACAGCACTAGCCCTGCCCCGCGGAGCTGCTCCGCATAAGCGTCCTGCGCCGCGTTCATGTCGGTGATCGTCTCCGGCAGCGGGCCGTCATCGCGGAGGCTGCCGGCGAGCACGAAGGGCACGCCATGCACGATGCATTCATACAGCACGCCCTTCTTCAGCACGCCGCGGGCCACGGCCTCCCGCACCGAGCCTGCATGGTAGATGCGGTTGATGGCCCGCATGTGGTTGCGGTGGCCGTGCTCCTCCTGACGGCCGTCGGCCAGACGGACGCCGAGCGATGTGCCGAACAGCGCCGATTCGATGTCATGCACGCCGAGGGCGTTGCCAGCCAGCAGGGCGCTGACATAGCCTTTGCGGATCAGCGAGGCCAGCCACTTCCCTCCCCCGGTGTGCACGACCACCGGCCCGGCCACCACGACCACGCGTTGGCCGGAGTCGAGCGTCTGGCGGATGAGCGCCGCCGTCTGCCGCACGGCCGTTTCCACCTGCCGCTCGCTCGAGATGCCGTTGGACATGAAGGCGAAGGCGAGCCGGTCGCGCTCCTTGGACTCGGGGATCACGCGGATGCCCCGCATGCCGACGACGATTTCGTCGCCCGCCTTCAGGTCGCGCAGCCGCCGCGCCCATGGCCGGCCGTCTTCCCATACGATGACGGCGTCCATGCGCTGGTTCTGCACCTCATGCCACTGGCCTCCGCGCCGCACCAGCGTGCGGTGGTTGGTGGTGGAGTAGAAGTCTTCTGGCGCGCAGCGGTCGCGCTCGACGCGCGCGAACACGGCGTCCTGCTCCTCCACCGGCGCGCAGCCGAGCGCGTGGAGCTGGCTGAGCATCTTCTCGAAGGAAGCGCGGTCCGGAGCTTCGACGCGCAGCCGCAGCCGCGAAGGATCGGCGTTGGTGCGTCCGATGTGGAAGTGTTCGACCTCGAAGCGCCCGTGATACTCGATCACGGTGTCGAAGATCTGTTCCATGATGTGGGAGTCGATCAGGTGGCCTTCGGCCTCGACGACTTCCTGGAATCGTTGCGGCGTCTGTCTTTTCATGGTCATTTCACGGCGATCCAGCAGAGGAAGAGCCCGTCGGGAGCGACGTCTTCCCAGTATGAGATGGGGCGGCAGGCGGCGCTGCGGCAATGGCGGCGGAGCAGGCGCAACAGTTCTTCCTCGCGGAACCACTTCTCCCAGGGCGGCGTTTCCAGCCGACCCCAATGGCGGGCGTTCTTGTCGATGATGACGAGCCGGCCCCCGGGCTTCAGCACCCGGCAGAGCTCGCCGACGGCGCGTTCGATGTCGACGGCGTGCTCGAGCGATTCGGTCGCATAGGCGGCGTCGAAGGAGGAATCCGGAAACGGCAGCTCCAGCATGGAGCCGGCGACCCGGCCCAGATGAGGCGGCGCGCACCGCAGCATCGCGCAGGCAAGGTCCAGCGCCACGACGAGGGCGCCCGGATACGCGTTGGCGACATGCACGGCGAAGCGTCCCTTGCCGCAGCCCGCGTCGAGCACCCGCGCCCCTGCGCCGATGGGCCCCACACCTTCGATCACCGCGCGCACGTGCAGGATGCGCGGATCGATGGAGGAAGGGAAATGCTCCTCGTCGGCTGCCGCCTGCTCAAACGAACGCCGGATCTCGGCGGCGAGATCCGGCGTCAGTTGAGGCTTCCGGTTCTGGAAAAACCGCCCGAAAAAGCGCATCAAAGCTTGCTGAGGAAGACGGGCAGGCCGCGCTTGTGGTCATAGCGGGGCCGGTAGCGCTCGGTGTTGTACATCGTCTCGACGTCCACCTTGCGCGGCCCGAGCTTCGGATCGGGGATCTCGACGAGATCGTAGCAGCCGTTGACGATGCCGGTCATCAGGCCGCTCTTGCCCTCGGCGAGCGCGTCCATCGCCATGTTGCCGAAGGTGCAGGCGACCATCTTGTCGATGAAGTCGGGATCGCCCGAGCGCAGGTCGTAGGTCAGGTCGCTGACGATGGTCTCTTCGCCCGTGCGGGCCTTGATCTCGGCGGCAAGGTCGTCGCCGACGTTGGCCTTCTTGCGGTGGCCGTAGGCGTCCGCCTCGCCGTAGTGCTTCACCTGGTAGCCCTCCCACTCGGCGCCCTCGGAGAGGATCACCAGCGAGTAGTTGGACGGATTGTTGCGCTTGTCTTCCACCAGAAGCTGGATGAGCTTCTCAAGGTTCACCTTGTATTCCGGGATGACGCAGCGGATGTTGGTGACATAGGCCGTGTAGAGGGCGGTGAAGCCGGCGTCGCGGCCGAAGACGCGGAAGATGCCGATGCGCTCGTGCGAGCCCACGGTGGTGCGCTGGCGCTGGATGGCGGAGTCGGCGCGGGTGATGGCGGTCGAGAAGCCGATGCAGTACTCGGTGTTGCGCACGTCGTTGTCCATCGTCTTCGGGATGGCCATGATCTTCACGCCCTCGTCGTGCAGGCGCCGCGCATAGCTGAGCGTGTCGTCGCCGCCGATGGCGATCACCGTGTCCGCGCCCAGCCGCTCTAGGTTCTTGAGCACGGCGGAGGTGATGTCATAGGTGACGATCTTCTGCCCGTCCTTCTCGGTCTCCCGGGTGGGGAACGACATGCCCTTCAGGTGTTCGGGCAGGCTCTTCATCTTGGCAGGGTTCGTGCGGGAGGAGTGGAGGAAGGTGCCGCCCGTGCGGTCGATGGTGCGCGTGTTCAGCGGCGTCAACTGAAGCGTGTAGCGCTGCACGCTGGCCGGATCGTCCATGTTCAGGTGCGTCAGTCCCTCCCATCCGCGCCGGATGCCGATGACCTCGTAGCCCATCGCGCAGCCGCGATAGGTGACCTGCTTGATCACAGCATTCAGTCCGGGAACGTCGCCGCCGCCGGTGAGGATAGCAATTCGTTTGGGCATTCTGTCTCCTGATCCTGAAGAAGATGAACGGGGTGGTCAAAATCAGTATAACTGGTCTGATATGAGCCGCGGCGCACAGCTCAGGGCTTTAGCAGCGACTCGAACGCCCCGGCGATCCGCGCCGCGGCCTCCGGCCCGGTGGAGTTCACTTCGCCGTACCAGCGCTTCGTCGCGCCGAACGTGAATGGCGGCTGCTCATCCCACTGGCACTTCGGCAGGATGTAGCCGATTTCGTCATTGGCCAGCCCGAACAGCATGCGGAAGGGAGCCGAAAGCATCTTCTTGAGCGGCTTCTCCACCGCCGCGCCGGGAAAATCGGCGTTCGGGTCGCAGACCGCGCCGCCCACGCTGAGTTCGGGATACAGTTCGCCGGGAACAAGCGCCGCTTCGACGACAGGCGCGGCGCCGCGCGAGATCCGCAGGTAGCCCACCGGCGCCGCGGTGCCCCCGTCCTGCATCGGCTTGCGTCCGCCGAAGATGCCCGCCTTCGCCGCCATCAGAAAGTTCGCGTTCGTCACGGGAACGTGGACCATCGTTTCCCGGTAGAGCACCGTGTCCACCGCAGCCGACTTCGCCTTCTTCTGCGACTCGATCACATGGCGCGCGGCGTACCGGCCTACGATCTCGGCGAAGCGGAAGCTGTCTTTCGGCGCGGGCTGGCCGGTCTCGGGATCCATGATTTTCGCCCCGAGCGGGGACTGCATGCCGCCGAGGGCGCCGTTGACGAAGACGACCGTGCCGAAACCCTCCTCCTCAAGCGCCTGGCGCAGGTAGTGGACGTAATCGGATGTGATCAGCGTGTTGCGGCTGCCGAGCGCCTCCGGATGGTTGTTCCAGTTGACCAGCGTGGCCACGGCGCGTCCGCGGCGGTCGCGGAAGACGAGCGACAGGATCTCGGGATCGTGCACCACCGGCGGGCGCGTGTCGTCGTAATAGGCGGCCACGTCCGGAGGCGTCGCTGCGGCGGGAAACATCCGCACCGGGGTGAGCCGCGAAACCGCCTCGCGCGCGGCGGCAGCGGTTTCGGCGACGACGAAGGCGTTGTAGGTCTCGTCCAGGCCGCTCACGCCGGGCTTCGGCCCCCACTGCCCCATCGTGTCCGGCCCCTGATGCGTATGGGTGGCGGCGACGATGACCCGCGCACCGGGCACGGCGTCGCGGACCATCTTCACGTCGTCGTGAAACAGGCCGATCAGGTCGACGGCGCACACCACCACCGGCTCGTGGGCGGTGCGCAATGCCAGGCAGCGCGCCCAGAGGTCGTCATGCACGCCGGTCGCAATGCGGTTGTTGCCGAAGCCGGCCAGATACACGGGCCGGTCGAGCCGCGGCGTAATCCTCCGTGCCGCCGCCCCAGCCTCCAGATCGGCGCAGACAGGGAGGCAGAACGAGGCCGCAAGGGCAGAAAGCCATCCGAGGCGCATACCCCGATTGTTCCTCAAACCGGTAAGCCCCCGCAGGCGGCTGGTCCGCGGACGGCGGCGGTCCGGACGGCTCCGCCATGCCGCCCGGACCTGCGCCGGTGCGGATTACTCCTCTTCCTCGGCGGCGCCCGCCGCAGCCGCCTTGTAGGCGGCGATGATCTTCTCGGCCTGCGCCTGCGGCACGAAGTCGTAGTGCGAAAACTCCATCGTGTAAGAGGCGCGGCCCTGCGTGATCGAAGTCAGGTCGTTCTGATAGGTGAGCATCTCGGCCATGGGGACCAGCGCGCGGATGATCTGCGTGGAACCCTTGGTGTCCATGCCAGTGATGCGGCCGCGGCGGCCGTTGATGTCCGACATCAGGTCGCCGGCGAACTCCACCGGGGCCTGCACTTCCACTTTCATGATTGGCTCGAGCAACGCCGGCTTGGCCTGCTCCATGGCGAGTTTGAACGCCTTGCGGCCGGCGATCTTGAACGCCATTTCCGACGAGTCGACTTCGTGGTAGGCGCCGTCGTAAAGGGTCACCTTGAAGTCGACCACCGGGTAGCCGGCCAGGTAGCCTTTGGCCGCAGCCTCAAGAATGCCCTTCTCGACGGCCGGGATGAACTGCTTCGGAATGGCGCCGCCGAAGATGGCGTTGACGAACTCGAAGCCCTTGCCCCGCTCCAGCGGCTCCATCTTGATCTTGCAGTCGCCGAACTGGCCGTGGCCGCCGGTCTGCTTCTTGTGGCGCCCGTGCACGTCGGCGAAGCCGCGGATGGTCTCGCGGTAGGGGATCTTCGGGGCGCGCAGCTCGACGTCGACGTTGTAGCGGCGCTTCAGGCGGCTGACGACGATCTCAACGTGCTGCCCGCCCATGCCGGCGAGCAGGAACTCGTTGGTCTGCGGGTCGCGGTAAAAGCGCAGCCCGGGATCTTCCTCGAGAATCCGCGCCACCGCATTGCCCATGCGGTCTTCGTCGTTGCGGCTCTTGGCGGCGATGGCGTAGGCGATGGAGGGCTCGGGGATCTGGACCTTGGGGTATTCTACCGAGTCGCCCTTTTCGCAGAGGGTGTCGCCCGTGAGCACGTCTTTCAGCTTGGCCACCACGCCGATGTCGCCCGCATGCAGCTCGTTCACGGGAATAAGCTGCTTGCCGAAGGGCACGCTCAGGTGGGCCAGCCGCTCCTGGCTCTTGGAGCGCATGCAGACCAGGTTGGCGTCATTCTTGAGCACGCCGGTGCAGACCTTGAAATAGGAGAGGCGGCCGGCGAAGGGGTCGGCGACGGTCTTGAAGACGTAGGCCGTCACATGGTCCTTGTCGGTGATCGCCTTGAACTCCTCGTGGTCGCCGACCATGGCGCGGATCGCCGGGTGTTCGGTCGGGTTCGGGCAGAAGGCGAGCATGAAGTTCATCGCCAGGTCGGCGCCGATGTTGAGCTGCGCCGAGCCGCACAGGATGGGAAAGATGCGGTCCTCTTTCACCGCGTCGTGCAGCCCGGTCATGATGTCTTCGGGCGGGAGCGTGCCCTGCTCGAAGAAGCGCTCCATCAGCTCATCCTTGCCCTCGGCGATCATTTCGATCAGCGCGCCGTGGGCCTTTTCGGCCTGCTCTTTCAGCTCTGCCGGGATCGGGATTTCCCTGCCCTTGCCGTCGCCTTCCGGCGTGTACTCATAGGCCTTCATCTCGATCAGGTCGATGATGCCGCGGAAGTTGCGCTCGGCGCCGATGGGAAGCTGCACCGGAATGGCATGGCGGCCAAAGATCTCGACGATGTTGTCGACCGTGCGCTGGAAGTCCGCCCGCTCGCGGTCGAGCTTGTTGATGAAGAAGGCGCGCGGCAACTGGAAGCCTTCGGCGTATTCCCACACCTTCTCGGTCACCACTTCCACGCCGGCCACTCCGTCGACGAGGATCAGTGCGGAGTCGGCCGCGCCCATGGCGATCTTGGTGTCGTAGGTGAAAAGATTGAAGCCCGGCGTATCAAACAGGTTCAGCTTCTTCCTGTTCCACTCCACCGCGGCGATCGCCGTCGAGATCGTGATCTTGCGGGCGATCTCCTCGTCGTCGAAATCCGTCACCGTGTTGCCCTCGTCGACCCGGGTCAGGCGGTTGGTCGCGCCCGCGGTGTACAGCATCGCGGCTACCAGCGACGTCTTCCCGCTATTGCCGTGGCCGACGAGGGCCACGTTTCGGACATCGGTGCTTTCGTAGATCTTCACAGGGCACGCTCCCAAAGAGATTCAGGCTCAGGGACATCCCGCGGGATGTCCATCTAGGGCGCATGGTAACACAACCGAAATTGCAGATTCTGGACGCCCGGGTCCTGAAAGCAGGGCGGAGGCAGGCCCGCCCGGCCGCGGCTGCCGGCGCCGTTTCCGGGCATACACTGGAGGCGGAGCCGCCATGAAAACCATCATCGAGCCGTTCCGCATCAAGAGCGTCGAGCCGCTGCGCCACACCACGCGCGAAGAGCGGGAGCGCGTGCTGCGCGAGGCCGGCTACAACCTCTTCCTCGTGCCCGCCTCCGACATCCTGATCGACCTGCTCACTGACTCCGGCACCTCGGCCATGTCCACCGAGCAGTGGGCGGCGATGATGCGCGGCGATGAATCCTACGCCGGGAGCGAGTCCTACTTCCGGCTGAAGCGCGTGGTGGAGAACCTCACCGGCTTCCGCCACGTTATTCCCACCCATCAGGGACGCGCGGCCGAACGCATCCTGTTCACGGTCCTCTGCAAGCCCGGCCACGTGGTGCCGAACAACACGCACTTCGACACGACGCGCGCCAACATCGAATTCACCGGCGCCGAAGCCGTGGACCTGCCTCTGCCGGAAGCGGCCGACACGCAGGCGGCGCTGCCCTTCAAGGGCGGCATGGACGTGGGCGCGCTAGAGCGCCTCATCGAGGAGCGGGGCCGCGAGCGCATCCCGCTGATCATGCTCACGGTGACGAACAACTCCGGCGGCGGCCAGCCTGTTTCGATGGCCAACATCGAGGCGGTCAGCCGTGTCGCCCACCGCCACGGGATTCCCTTTTATCTCGACGCCTGCCGCTTCGCCGAAAACGCCTGGTTCATCCGGGAGCGAGAGCCGGGCTACGCGGACTGGTCGCCCTTTGACATCGCCCGCAAGATGTTCTCGCTTGCCGACGGCTGCACCTTCTCGGCCAAGAAGGACGCTTTCGCCAACATCGGCGGCCTGCTGTGCACGAACGACGACGCCCTGGCGCGGCAGGAGAAGGACCTGCTGATTCTCACCGAGGGCTTCCCCACTTACGGCGGCCTGGCGGGCCGGGATCTGGAGGCCATTGCCGTGGGCTTGCAGGAGGTGCTCGATCCGGACTATCTCCGCTACCGGATCGCGTCGACGACGTATCTGGGCAAACACCTGGCCGAAGGCGGCGTGCCCATTGTGCAGCCACCTGGCGGCCATGCCATCTACATCAATGCCGGCCGCATGCTGCCGCACATCCCGCGGCACGAGTTTCCGGGCCAGTCTCTGGCCGTGGAGCTGTTCCTGCATGCGGGCATCCGCAGCGTAGAGATCGGCTCGGTGATGTTTGGCGAGCACGCCCGAAACGAGCTGCTGCGGCTGGCCATCCCGCGCCGTGTTTACACCCAGAGCCACATCGACTACGTCGTCGAAGCCATTCTCGAAGTCAACGCCCGCAGGCACGAACTCCGAGGCTACCGCATCGTCGAACAGCCGGAGTTCCTGCGCCACTTTTCCTGCCGGTTCGAGCCGCTGTGACCGCGCCGTGGAGCGCAAAAAGAGGGCGGATGCCGGAGGAGGAAGCATCCGCCCTTCCAGTTCGAGCCGGCCAGCCCGGGGGGCGGGCGGCGGGCTCGAGAGTGCTTGTCTGCCCTGATAGACGCCGGAGCGGACGGCCCTGTTTCAATTCTTGATGGCTCCGTCAATATGCTAATGCGCTCATGGGAGCAGGCGGATCATGGCCGCCCGGGCCCTGCATCCAGTTGCGCGGCGAAAATGTGCCAGAAATGAAGCGAAAATGGGTCGAATTTTCAGCAAATAGGGGCCGTTCGACCGCAGCGCCGGGCGCTTACCACCGAAGCAGGCGTGCGAAGTCGACGAGATAGCGCCGCCACACCGGCCAGGTGTGCGCGCCGCCGGTCTCCACCCAGGTGTGGCGGACGCCCCGCTGTTTCAGCCATTCCACCAGCTTGCGGTTGCCCTCGATCAGCCGGTCTTCCTTCCCACAGGCAATCCAGAGCAGACGGATCCGTGCATTGTCCTTCCCGCTGAGCTTCGGGAACATCTCGTCCGGCGGGCCGGCGAAGCCGCCGGAGCTGAACGCGCCGATCCAGCCGAACTGATCGAGATGATTGAGCCCGACAAACAGGGCTTCGCCGCCCCCCATCGAGAGCCCGGCGATGGCCCGCTTTTCCGGCTTCTTCTCGACCCGATAGGCGCGTTCGACCGCCGGCAGCACCTCGGTCAGCAGAGCTTCGCCGAACTTCGCCGCGTTCTGCTTCCACATCTCGGGCGGACGCTGGACGCCTGTGCGCACCGAGTCGACGGGCACGCCGTAGCCGAGGGCCATGACGACAACCAGGGGGCGGATCTCGCCGCGCGCGATCAGGTTGTCGAAGATGAAGTGGGCGCGGCCCACGGCCGTCCAGCCGTTGGCGTAATCGGAGAAGCCGTGGCAGAGCACGAGCAACGGATACCGCTTCTTCGGATCCCACCCGGGAGGAGTGTAAACGAAGTAGTCCCGCCGGTCGCCGGCGACACGGGACTCGTAGAAATGCTGGTGCAGCGTTCCGTGCGGAACAGCGGTCTGTTCCCACGGCATCGGCGGCGAGCCGGGCACGAGAACGGCACTTGACGGGGACAGCGCGTTGGGCTTGGCCATGCCGTTGGACGGGTCTGCGAAACTCGTGCCGTCGATGACGAAGGTGTAGCCGTAGATGTCCGGCTCAAGCGGTTCGGTGGTCAGCGTCCAGAGGCCGCCCTCTCCGCGTGTCATCTCGCGCCGCGGGAAGGTCTCCAGAGCCAGCTCCACTTTCTGCGCGTTGGGCGCGCGGACGCGGAAGGTGACCCGGCGGTCGGCGTGGACCTCCGGAGAGAGGACGGGCTGCGCATCGGCAGCAAGCGCAGCGGCGAACAGGAACAGCAGCAGGCGCACGGCATCTTCCTTTCTGCGGGAAGCATACCGCAGCAGCGCGGACGCGCGTCTCAGGCGCTCATTTCGGCTTCGATGTCGCGGGGCGGTTCTTCCGCGTAGAGGATCCGCCGGCAGGTCTCGCAGCACACCACCCGCTCGCCGGACTTGACGTCCTGGAAAAGCTGCGGCCGGATGGTCATCATGCAGCCCATGCAGCGGCCATTGCGGGCTTCGGCGAGCACATCGCCCGCCGGATAGTGCCGCGAGCGCAGGCGCTCGTACATCGAAAGCACCTCCGGGGCGAGCCTGGCCGCCACTTCCTTCCGCTCGGCCTCGATCCGCGCGAGCTCCTCTTTGTCGGCAAGGGTCCGGGCGCGCGCCTGCTCCTTTTCGGCCTCGACGCTCTTCTTTTCCGCCTGCAACGCGGCTTCAGCCTTCCGGACGTTGGCCTCCAGCGCATCCGCTTCGAGCATCAGCTCGAGGATCTGGTCCTCGGCCTTGCGGATCGCCTGCTCGAAATAGGCGATTTCGTCCTGGAAAGCGCGGTATTGCTCGTTGGTTTTCGCCTCCATCATCTGGTCGCGCAGGCGGGAAATTTTCTGCTGATGCATCTGGATTTCGCCCTCGATTTTCTTCCGTTCCCGCTGATTGGCCGCAAGGGCGGCGCGGTCCATCTCCAGCCTGCGCGTGTGCGCTTCCAGCGCCTTTTCGATTTCCAGGATGCGCTTCGGCAATGCGGCGATCTCCCGCCGCAGCTCGGCGGCCCGCAGGTCGAGCGCCTGGAGGCGGAGGGCGGTGGCGACGTCGGCGTGCATCAGATAGGAGTTTAGCTTACTCGCCGGCGAGCCGCCTCGCGATGGGCGAGGCCAGGGCGCGCCGCGCCATTTCGAGTTCCTCGATATGGAGGGCCCGCGCCACCGCGTACAGCACCGCCAGCCCCAGCGGAATCGACACCGCCAGATCGGCAAGCCGCGCCAGGAAGCCCGTGCCGAACCCGCTCTGGATGAGGCGGCTCGAGGCCCACACCGCCGCCGACATGGCCGCCGAGGCCAGCAGCGTCTTCAGCACCACGCTGCGGAGCCTGCGGCCGTAAACGCCGCCGATGCGCACCCTCATGGCAAGGAAGAGGGCGAGGAAGGAAAACAGCGCCACGCAGGAGGTCGACAGCGCCAGTCCGGCGTGCCCCAGCCCGGCGCGCGTTACCAGCACCCATGCCATGCAGGCGTTGATGAGGATGGAAGCGAGGCTGATCGCCATTGGCGTGCGCGAATCCTTGAGCGCGTAAAAGGCTGGCGTCAGCACCTTCACGGCAGAGTATCCGGCCAGCCCGAGCGCATAGTAGGCAAGGGCCACAGCCGTCTGGTGCGTGTCGTAGGCCTCGAAGCGGCGGCCTTCGTAGATGGCCCCGACGATCGAAGGCCCGAGGATGATGAGGCCGAACGAGGCAGGCACGGTGAGCAGGAACACGAGGCCAAGCGAGCGCGCCAGCGTTTCGCGGAATTCGTCGATGTCGCCGCTGGCGGCGCTGCGGCCGATGGCCGGCAGCGTCGCGGTCGCGATGGCCACGCCGAACAGGCCGAGCGGAAGCTGCATGAAGCGGAACGCGTACTGCAACCAGGCGGTGGCGCCGTCGACGCCGCGCACGGGGTCGACGATCGACGCCGCAAAAAACGTGTTCACCAGCACGTTCACCTGCACGCTCGCGTTGCCGATGATGGCCGGGCCCATCAGCCGGGCGATCTGCCGGACGCCAGGGTGGCCGAAGTCGAATGCGGGACGGAAGCGGAATCCGAGCCGGTAGAGCGAGGGGAGCTGCCAGGCGAGCTGGAGCGCTCCGCCGATGACGACGCCATAGGCCATGCCTTCAATCGGCTCGATGCCCAGCGCCGGGCCCAGCCAGAAGCCGAGCGCGATGCCGCTGGCCACGCTGCCCACGTTGAACCAGGTGGAGCTGAACGCGGGCACGGCGAACTTGTTGAACGAATTCAGCACGCCCATCGCCTGTGCGGCCAGCGCCACCAGCAGCAGAAACGGGAACATGATCTGCGTCAGCCGCACCGCCGCCTGCGTCTTCTCCGGCGCGGCGTGCGTCCAGTTGGGCGTCAGCAACGGCACGAACCACGGAGCCAGCAGGATGCCCAGCAGGCACAGCCCGCCGACGCAGAGCAGAATGGCGGTGGCCACCAGGTTGGCCAGGTGGATGGCCTCTTTGCGGTCGCGGTGCTGGAGGTAGTCGACGAAGGTGGGCACGAACGCCGCCGACAGCGCTCCCTCGGCGAAAAGATCGCGCGTCAGGTTGGGTATGCGGAAGCCGATGACGAAGGCGTCATAGGCCGAGCCTGCTCCAAAAAGACGGCTCATCACCCCTTCGCGGATCAGACCGCTGATCCGGCTCAGCAGCACAGCAAAGGAGGCGACACCCGCGCTCTTGAAGACCTGTTCCGAGGGCGAGGACAACTCTCACATTGTACCCGCCGTGGCATCCTGTCTTGAAGGATTCCGATGCAAGCCAAGTCCGGCCTGCCTCCGGTGCTGATTCCGGCCTACAGGCCTTCGGAGGAACTCGTGCGCCTCGCCACGAACCTCGCAGCCCGGGGCTTCGAACGGCTGATCGTGATTGACGATGGCAGCGGTCCGGACTGCGCGCCGGTCTTTGTCCGCGTCGAGCGCCTGCCCGGGGTGACGCTGCTGCGCCATGAGACCAACCGCGGCAAGGGCGAGGCGCTGAAAACAGGGCTCCGGTACGTCCTGCGGGAGATGGCGGACGCACAGGGTGTCGTCACTGCCGACGCCGACGGCCAGCATCTGCCGGAGGACATCGAGCGTGTCGCACGGCGCCTGGCTGGCAGCGGCGGTTCGGCCCTTGTTCTTGGCGCGCGCCGCTTCGACCGGTCCGTACCGCTGCGCAGCCGCATCGGAAACCTCTTCAGCATCCATGCCGTGCGCTGGATCGCCGGCATGCGTCTTGCGGATACGCAGACCGGACTGCGCGGCATTCCGCGGGCGCTCGCCGAGAGGCTGGTGGAAGCGCCGGCGGGCGGCTATGAGTTCGAGCTCGACATGCTGCTGGCCGCCCGCCATTGCGGCTTTCCGATTGCGGAAGAGCCCATCCGGACGGTTTACCTCGAGGGCAACCGGAGCTCGCATTTTCATCCGCTGCGGGACTCGATGAAGATATACTTCGTCCTGTTCCGGTTCACGCTGGTCAGCCTGGTGACGGCGCTGATCGACAACAGCGTCTTCGCGCTGGCGCTTTCACACGCCCTGCCGTTTCCCGCCGCCCAGGTTCTGGCGCGGCTTTCCGCGCTGTCGTTCCAGTATCCGGCCGCGCGCCGGGCCGTGTTCCACTCGCGCGAGCCGCACCACGGAACGCTGCCGAAATTCCTGCTGGTCGCTTTCGGCCATGCGCTGGCCTCCTACGCCTGCATCCACTGGCTGGCTGCCGCGTGGGGCGGCGGCTGGATGCCGGCCAAGATCGCCGTGGAGTCCTGCCTGTTCCCGCTGAATTTCCTGCTTCAGCGGGACTGGGTCTTCATGGCGCGCCCGCGGCAGGGCGCCGTGCGTTGACACGCGGGGCGGGCTTGCCAAGATGCGGCGTCGACCGCGTCCAGAAAGCGCCGTGCGTTGACACGCGGGGCGGGCTCTGGTTTCCTGCCGCAGGGAGCGGGCGCCTGGCCGGTCCGCGGCTCTATGGCAACTGGTCGAACACCCGGCGCTTCGACCACGGATCCACGTCGCAGGCCACGGCCAGGCCGCGGCGCGCCTCGGCGCCGCGGACGCGCATCAGGCCCTCGTAGTAGCGGATGTAGTCGAAGCCCGAGAACGCGGCGTGGGTGAATTCATAGGCCATCGCGGCCTTGTGCCACGCGCGGGCGTCCTCCTCGCCGATGGCGAAGTAGGCATAGGGCTGGAAGCCGGGCGCGTCTTCCCAGTTTTCGGCGTAGTAAACGGCGCGGACGGTGCGGACGCCGCGGATGGAGGCGGCCAGCAGCGCGTCCTTGACAATGCGGTGCGCCGCGGCGTGGTCCTTGTGCATGGAGTTGGGCGGATGCGTGAAGACGACGGCGGGGGCGAACTCGCGGATGCGGTCCGCCAGCCAGCGCGCCGCCTCGCCGCCGGCTTCGAGGCTGCCGTCCTCCCACGGGCCGAAGAAAACCTCCGCGCCGAGCGCGGCCGCGGCTTCCTGCGCCTCGCGCCGTTTCTGGGCGGCATACTCGGCGGCGGGCGTGCCGGGCTTGCCGTGCTCTCCCAGCGTGAGATGGAGCAGCACGGCGCGGTCGCCGGCGCTCACGGCGCGGGCGAGCACGGCGCCGACGGTCAGCTCCATGTCTCCCGCGTGGGCGCCGACAGCGAGAATTGTCCGCGGAGCCGCGGAGAAGGCAGGCAAAGATGCGAGAAGCAGCAGCAGAGCGCGCATGGCCTGAGTCTACTGCCGGCGCGCATCCGCCGGCAGCCTCTCAGAGGCCTTGCCGCCCGGGAGCCGGCAGCAAATGGCCGTCGGCAGAAGATGGCTGGCGGCTGGCGCGCTCCTCCAGTTCTTCCGCGTAGTCAACGCCCGCGGCGGTGATCTGGAAACGGTTGTTGTCGCCGCGGATGAGCAGCCCGCGCTCCTTCAGGTACCACAGCGTGAATTCGAGATGATCCCGCGGAATGCCGAGCAGGTCCTCGAGTTCGAAGATCGTCACGCCGGGCGCGTGGGGGTCCTGCTGCCGCTTGGCATACAGTGCGCGCAGCACTCCGTGGCGCTTGCGCTTCTCGCCTTCGGGGCCGAGGGCGGCCTGCGGCGACTGGAAGACGCGCCAGCGCGCATGCAGCATGGAGGCATGCTGCAAATCATAAGCGGCGCGCTTTTCCGGATCGCTGAGCACCCGGTACGCCTCGACGATCTGGCGGAACCGCTTCTCGTCCCCTGTCTCCTGGTTGTCCGGGTGGAACTGCTGCGCCAGCATCCTGTAGACGCGGTGGATGGTTTCCGCCGACGCTTTGGGATTCACCTGGAGGATTTCGTAATAGTCGACTTCCGCCGGCTCGGCGTCCGGGGCGGGTTCCGCAGGCAGGAATTCGATCCCCGCGCGGTATCCGCCGCCGGCTGCCGGAGCACACCAGCGCACGGCGCCGCGCGCGCGGAGCTGGCCGCCAAAAGCGTCCGGGGCTGCACAGGTCTCGACGACGACGATTTCGCCGGGCTGCAAAGCCCCCTCCGTCCTGACGCCAATGCCGGACTCGTGCGCGTCCGTCACAACGGCATGCAGGGGCGCGCCGCTGCCGCGACGGCTGAGTCTTGCTTCAAGCTGATGCACGCGCGGGCGCCTGCGGGTACGGCGCCGCTCCTCCGGAACGGGATTCGTCACAGCCCTGATTTTGGGGTAAACCGCCGCCGCCGGAAATCCGGACCATTCCTCAGCCGCGGGCAGGGAAATTACCAGAGACGGGCTCAGGGCTTTGGCTGAGCCGGTGCGGGGACGTCCGCGGGCGGCGCCGCCTTGCCAAAGTAGCTCTCGTCGAGGAACACCCGGCCCTTCTGCTTGACGCTCTCCATCGCCTTCTGGGCGTTCTCGGTGGTCAGCCGCTTTTCGATATCGGCGCGCACCTCGGCCAAAGGCTGCACGGAGCGCTCCTGCACCTGGATGAGGTGGTAGCCGAACTGGGTTTTCACCGGCTGGCTGACTTCGCCCACAGGGAGCGTGAAGACAGCATCCTCGAATTCGGCGATCATGCGTCCGCGGCCGAACGAGCCGAGGTCGCCGCCGTTTCTCCCTGAGCCGGTGTCGTCGCTCTCGGCGCGGGCGACCTCGGCAAAGTCCTCGCCCTTCAGAATGCGCTGCCGCAAAGCCTGGGCGCGGGCCAGCGCTTCCTCGGCCGTCAGGTCCTTCTGGCCTTCCCGGACCGGCACGCGGGACCCCTGGAAGCGCACGAGAATGTGGCGCGCCCGGGCCGTTTCGAACTCGCCCTTGTGGGCCTTGTAGTAGGCGTCGAGCTGCTGCTCGCTGGGGCGGGCCGTTTCCATGAAATGCTGGTAGAGCAGGGACGCCAGCGTGCTTTCCTGCTGGAGGAAGAGCTGAACCTTGACGGCAGGCTTGTCGGGCACCTGGAGGCGGCGCGCTTCTGCCGCGTAGGACATGATCTCGCCGAGCTGTTCGGCAAGCCTGCGGCGGCCCTCCGGCGAGTCCGGGCCCAACTGTGCGCGGACGTTTTCGGGCAGGTTGCGCATCAGCGCATCGAACTCCGACCGGGTCATCCTCCTGCCGCCTGCTTCGAAGACGACCGGATCGGAAGCGGGCGATGCCTGCGGCGTCTGGGCGGGCGGCTGCCCCCACAGAAATGCGCCGAGCATCGACAATAGAAGGATCTTCATTCCCTCATGGTACCGCGAGGACTGACACACGCCGAAAGGACGCCGGGACGCGTCCGCAACGAAGGAGCCGCGGCAGGTCTCCAATGGAGGCGCGTCTGGCCGGACATCCGCGCCCTCATCCTACCGCGGCGCGGCGTTCTGCTGGCGGGACTGGTGCTGATCGTCGTCAGCCGGCTGTGCGGGCTGGTGCTGCCGGCGTCCACGAAATACCTCGTCGACGACGTGCTGGTGCGGCGCCGCGCGGAGCTGCTTGGCCCCATCGTGGCGGCGGTGCTGGCAGCAACGGTGGTGCAGGCAGCCAGCGGCTTCGCGCTGACGCAACTTTTGTCGAAATCCGCCCAGCGGCTCATTGCCGAGCTGAGGATGCGCGTGCAGTCGCACGTGTGCCGGCTCCCGGTAGCGTTCTTCGACGGGCAGAAGACAGGGCAGCTCGTTTCGCGCATCATGAACGACGTCGAGGGCGTGCGCAACCTGGTGGGCACGGGGCTGGTGGAGTTCCTCGGCGGATTGCTGACGGCGGTGTTTTCCTTCGTGATCCTGATGCGGATCAGCCCTGCGCTCACGCTGATGGCGCTGGGCATCGTGCTCGCCTTCGGCTTCATCCTCCGCAAGGGCTTCCGCACGCTGCGGCCGATCTTCCGCGAGCGGAGCCGGATCACGGCGGAAGTGACCGGCCGGCTGGCCGAAACGCTCGGCGGGATTCGCGTCGTGAAGGCCTACCATGCGGAAGCGCGGGAAGACGCGGTCTTCGCCGCCGGGGTGCGGCGGATCCTGGACAACGTGTTTCAGTCGCTCACGGGGGTATCGCTGTTGAGCCTGTCGGCTACCGTGCTGCTCGGCATCGTCGGCGCGCTGGTCATGTACGTGGGCGGCAGGCAGATTCTCGCGGGCACGCTGACGCTGGGCGGCTTCGTCACCTTCACCGCGTTCCTGGCGTTCATGATTGCGCCGGTTTTCCAGGTGGTCGGCGTGGGCACGCAGCTTACGGAGGCGGTGGCGGGGCTCGAGCGCACGCGCGAGCTGCTGGACATGGCGGCGGAAGAACAGGACGCGGGGCGTACGGTGGAGCTCGGGCCGGTGCGCGGCGAGGTCCGATTCGAAGACGTCTGGTTCAGCTACGAGCCCGGCAAGGAGGTGCTGCGCGGCGTCAGCTTTTCGGCCGCGCCGGGCACGGTGACGGCGCTGGTGGGCAGCTCGGGCTCGGGCAAGTCCACCATCCTCGGCCTGATCGCATCGTTTTACCGGCCGACCCGCGGCCGGGTGCTGATGGACGGCGTGGATCTGTGCACGGTCACGCTGTCCAGCTACCGCCGGCAGCTTGGCGTGGTCCTTCAGGAAACCTTCCTGTTCGATGGAACGATCCGCGAGAACGTGGCGTTTTCGCGCCCCGGGGCATCGGAGGAGGAGATTCTCCGCGCCTGCCGGCTGGCGCGCGTCGACGAGTTCGCCGAGCGCCTGCCGGAAGGCTACGGCACGGTGGTTGGCGAACGCGGCGTGAAGCTGAGCGGCGGCCAGAAGCAGCGCGTGTCGATCGCGCGGGCGATCCTGGCCGACCCGCGCATCCTCCTGCTGGATGAAGCGACCTCGAGCCTGGACAGCGAGACCGAGGCCCTCATCCAGGAAGGGCTGTCGCACCTGATGCAGGGGCGCACCACCTTCGTGATCGCACACCGGCTTTCCACCATCCGCCGCGCCGACCAGATCCTCGTGGTCGAGGAGGGGCAGGTGGTGGAACGGGGGTCGCACGAAGAGCTGCTGGCCCCGGGCGGGCGCTATCACGAGCTGTATACGCGGCAGCTCGGCTTCGAGCGGAACCTGTTCCTGGCGCCCGGAGAAGCTGAAGCGGCCGCGGAAGAAGAATCCTGAGGCCGGCCTCCTGCCCCGTCTACTCCCGCTCTGTCCGCTCATTGCAAGAGTGAATCGGAGGTGATAGTGTGAATCCAGCTCGTCACGGGGTCCCTGCCGCATGCGGCAGGCAACGCTTTGGTGTTTGAGAGGTATTGCTCATGTAAAGATCGAAAATGGGCCGCCCCGTTGGCGGCCTTTCTTATTTTGTTGGGGGCCGTCTCCGCGCAGGTGGTGACCGGCTCCCTCACAGTGACCATCCAGGACCAGGCCGGCGCAGTCATTCCAATGGCGGATGCCGTGCTCACCAACCAGGCGACGGGCGCTTCCACGCCATCGAAATCGAATGAAGCCGGCATCGTGCTGTTTCCCAGCCTGACGCCGGGCGTCTACACGCTGAAGATCACCGCTCCCGGGTTCCGTGCTTACCAGATCCGCGACATTTCGGTGACGGCGAACGAGCGCCGGAGCCTCGGCACGGTGACGCTTCAGCTCGGACAGGTGCAGGAAAGCGTCGACGTCGTGGCGGAAGTAACTCCGGTGCAGACCGCCTCGAGCGAGCGCTCGGGCCTGATCGCCGGGGATCAGATCCTGAACATCGCCATCAAGGGGCGCGACTTCCTCGGACTGCTGTCCACGCTGCCCGGCGTCATCGACACCAACGTGGGTTCGCGCGAGGTCGTGATGACGGGCAACCTCCTCAACGGACTGCACGTCAACGGCGGGCGCACGACGTCGATCATGTATGCGCTGGACGGCATCTCCGCAGTGGACACCGGCTCCAACTCGAGCGTTCACAACGCGCCGAACATGGATGCGATTGCCGAAGTCAAGGTGCTCACCAGCAACTACCAGGCCGAATACGGGCGCAACAGCGCAGGCACCATCAACGTGATCATCAAGAGCGGCACGCAGGAGTTCCACGGCGGGGCGTATTGGTACTACCGGCACGAGTCGCTCAATGCGAACAATTTCTTTTCCAACCGCACAGGCACGCCGCGGCCCATTTACCGCTTCAACAGCGGCGGCTACTCGATTGGCGGGCCGGTGTATTATCCGGGCAAGTTCAACGCCCAGAAAGACAAGTTGTTCTTCTTCTCGCAGGAGTTCGTGCGGCGGCGGCTGTATCCGGGCATCCGCTTCGTGACGACGCCCACGGCGCTGGAGCGGCAGGGCGACTTTTCGAAGACGTTCGACACCAACGGCTCGCTGATCCGTATCCGTGATCCGCTCTCCGGCGGCTACTTCCCGGGCAACATCATTCCGGCGTCGCGCATCAATCCGCTGGGGCAGGCGATCCTCAACTTCTACCCGCTGCCCAACTACACGGATCCGGATCCGAAGCTGGTCTACAGCCGCAACTACCGCACCGACATCAGCGGCCGGAACCCGCGGCGGCAGGAGGTGTTCCGCATCGACTACAACATCTCGCCGACGCTCAGGGCCTATTTCCGCGGCATCCGCGACAACGACGACGAAGAGTGGCCCTACGGGTCGTGGGTGGCGGGCGACGTCAACTACGACCTGACCAACACGCTGCGCCCGCAGCGCGGCCGCGGCGGCGTCCTCAACCTGACCAAGGTGTTCAGCCCGACGATGGTGAATGACTTCACCTTCGGCGCCACCAACCGCAGCCAGACCTTCAATCCCGTGAATCCGGAAAAGGTGGCGCGGAGCCGGATGGGCAACATCGGGCAGTGGTTCCCGCAGTCGAATGAATCGAAGGCGGTGCCGAACGTGACCTTCGGCGGCGTGCCGAACTACATCAACAACTCGCTCGGCAACATCCCTTACAAGAACCGCAACCCGGTGTTCACCATCGCCGACAACCTGAGCAAGCTCGTCGGGCGGCATTCGCTGAAGGCGGGCATCTACTTCGAGCGGATGCGCAAGGACGAAGTCGGCAACCCCAACACGCGCGGCGCGTTCGACTTCGGCCGCAACGCCAACAATCCGCTGGATGCCAACTGGGCCTTCGCCAACGCGCTGCTCGGCAACTTCAACAGCTACTCGGAAGGCACCTTCCGCCCGTATTCCCACTACCGCTACTCGCAGTTCGAGTGGTACGCGCAGGATTCCTGGCGCGTGCTGCCGCGGCTGACCATCGACATCGGCGTGCGCGCTTACTATGCCCCTTCGGGCCATGACGACCGCTTCGCCATTACGACCTTCGATCCGTCGCGCTACGACCGGAGCAAGGTAGCGACGATCATCGTGCCCGGCAAGGACAGCACCGGCAAGCGCGTCGGCGTCGACCCGCGCACGGGCCAGATCTACCCGGTGCCCTACATCGGGCTGTTCGTGCCCAACAGCGGCGACACCGCCCCGGGCATGGTGGTGGGCGGGAAGAACTACGTCAGCACCCTGTATGAGACGCGGCTGTTCTCCTTCGGCCCCCGCTTCGGCATCGCCTACGACCTCACCGGCGACGGCAAGACGGCGCTGCGCGCTGGCTGGGGCCTGTTCTTCGACCGCCCGCAGGGCAACGTGTATTCGGGCACGAACGGGCAGCCGCCGGTGGCCTACACGCCAACGCTGTACTTTGGCACGCTGGACACGTTCCTGCAATCGCAGGGAACATTCGGCCCCAGCGGGGTGAACGCTCCGCAGGTAGGCATGCAGCCGCTTCCGCGGGTGATGAACTTCAGCTTCGGCCTCCAGCGCGAAGTCGGCTTCGGCACGGTAGTCGACGCCTCCTATGTCGGCAGCCTCGGCCGCAACCTCCTTTATGTGCGCGACATCAACGCCATCCCGATGTACGCCCGCTTCGACCCGGCCAACGTGGACTGGACCACGGGCAGCCCGCTGCCGGACAACTTCCTGCGGCCCTACTACGGGCTGGGCAGCATCAACGTGCGCGGCTTCGGCGCCACCTCGAACTACCACTCGCTCCAGGTGACGGCCAACCGCCGCATGAAGAACGGCCTGCAATACGGCGTGGCCTACACCTTTTCCAAGCTGCTGGGCGTCGGCGCGGCGGACTTCGATGGCGTCAGCCCGTACTTCTCCATGCGCAAGCGCAATTACGGCCTGCTGAACTACGACGCCACCCACGCCCTGGTCATCAACTACACCTACGAGCTGCCGAACCTGGCCGCCCGGTGGCACAAGGGCTACCTGAACCAGATCTTCGGCTACTGGCAGATCTCCGGCATTTCCACGTTCCAATCCGGCTTCCCGTTCACTCCGACCTTCTCCACGTCGGACACGGTGGATCTGACCGGATCGAACGAAGGCGCGCGGATCACCGTGGTGGGCGATCCGAGGCTGCCCAAGGACCAGTGGACATTCGACCGCACGTTCCGGACCGAGGTCTTCCGGCGGACGCCGAAGGGCGACTTCGGCAACGCCGGCATCGGCCTGCTGCGCGGCCCGGGCATCGAGAACTTCGACATCAGCGTCACCAAGAGGTTCCCGATCACCGAGCAGCGTTATTTCTGGTTCCGCGGCGAGTTCTTCAACGCCTTCAACCACACGCAGTTCTCCGGCGTTTCGAGCGCGGCGCGCTTCGATCCGGCCGGCAACCAGATCAACCTGAACTTCGGCGCCTACACGAGCGCCCGCGACCCGCGGCGCATTCAGCTCTCGCTCCGGTTCATGTTCTGACCCGGACGCGGCAGCGATCCCCGGCGGCGGCCTGCCTTGCGGCGGGCCGCCGCGCCCCTTTTCAGGCACTTCTCTGCCCGCGCCGGATCCAGGAAGGACGGACGCGCCCGGCGGCGGGCGGCTGCTTTCCTACGGCGCGTTGCGGGCCAGCGTATCAGGCTTCCCGCCCCCGCAGCTTCCGGATATCATGAGGGGTCAAAATGACGCGGAGGAGTTTCCTGGCCTGCGCTGCCGTGGCGCCAGCGGCGGGCGCCAATCCTGGCGGCGCGGACGCATTCCGCCGCTGGTTCTGCTGGCTGGCCGAATCCCTGTATTTCATGAAGCAGCCGCCGGCAGAGGTGAAGGACTGCTCGTCGCTGCTGCGCTTTGCATACAGGGAAGCGCTGCGGCCGCACACGGCGGAGTGGGCGCGGCATTGGGGCTACGACTGGCTGCCGCCGATCCCCGAGCCGCGCGTGGAAGCTTCCCCGCTCTTCTTCGTTGGGGCCGAAGCCCGCCATTTTGCCGACGCACGGCATCTGATGCGCTTCAATACCCGGAAAATCGCCCATCGGGTGGAGGAAGCGCTGCCTGCCGACCTGCTCTTTTTCCGCGCGCCCGGCGGAGAAAGCTGGCACGCCATGGTCTTTCTTGGGCGGAGCCAGTTTGAAAACTCCGGGGATGATTTCGTCGTCTATCACACCGGTCCCGAGGGAAAATGGCCGGGGGAAATCCGCCGGCCCACCGTGCGGGAACTGCTTCGTCATCCCGAGCCGCGCTGGCGCCCCGTCGCGGGCAATGCGCAGTTCCTGGGCGTGTTCCGTTGGAGAGTGCTGCTGGGGGAGGGCTGAAGGATGCGGGCGCAAGGGCTGGCCGTTGTTTTTCTGGCTGCTGTTCTTGCTCTTCCCGCCCAGGAAGAAGAAGGCCGTGTTTACTTCCAGCTCGTTGCTGATCAGACGGTCCTTCCGGGCGGGGAAGCGCCGGTACAGGTGCAGGCGCAGGGAATCTCGCAACTCGAGTTTCGGCTCTACCGTGTGAGCGATCCGCGGGCATTTTTCCTCAAGCTCGACAGCCCCTCTTCGTTCGGCCCGCGCCGGGGCCGGGTTTTCCGCCGCCAGACACCCATGGAACGCTTCGCCGCCTGGAAAAGAAGGCAGTGGGTGAGGGTGAGGGACCTGGCGCGCATGCAGTTCACGCCGGAAAACCGCGCCCGCATCCGCGCATGGCGCCAGAAGCAGGAGCGCCCGAGGACGCCGGCGGAAGCAGCGCCGGCATTTGCGGGCGTTCCCCTGCTCAATCCGGACCGGCTCGTGAAACGCTGGACGCAGACGGTGCGGGGGCGCCAGCCGTGGGAAATGATCACCGTCCGCGTGCCGCTGCCGGAGGCGGGCGTTTACGTACTGGAGGCAACCGACCAGCAGAAGCAGGCGTATGTCGTGCTCCTGGCCACGAGGCTGACCGCCATCGCCAAGGCGCACGAGAACCGGCTGGCGCTGCGCGTCGTGGACCGGACGAGCGGCGAGCCGCGCCCCGGCTGCGCTGCCGAGGTCCTGGCATTGGCGGAGAAGCGAAGCCTGGCGGCGGCGACAACCGACAGCCACGGCGCAGCGGCTCTCGAATGGAAGGAAGCGCGGGAGGAAAGCCCGCTGCTGCTCGTAAAGTGCGGCGAGGAATGGGCCTCCGCGGTGATTCCGGCGCAGTCCTACCCTCCCGGCTGGCGGGGCCTGACCGGAGCCCTGCATACGGACCGCCCCGTGTACAGGCCCGGCCAAAAGGTGCGGTTCCGCGCCATTTTGCGCGAGAGCCGGGGCGGAGACTATGCTCTTCCCGTTCTGAAGGCCGTCCGGGTTACGGTGGAAAACCCGGAAGGAAATCCGGTCTATCAGAAGACGATTCCTCTTTCCAGATACGGCACGGTCAGCGGGGAATTCGATCTGCCCCCGGATGCCCCGCTCGGCTATTTCGGCATCCGTGCCGGCCACGAGGAGGGCATGGAGGCCGTCTATGGCGGCTTCCACGTCGAGGAGTACCGCAAGCCGGAATATGAAGTGAAAGTCCGGCCCTCGGCAGCACGCGGATTGCAGGGCGGGCGGATGGAAGCGCGCATCGAAGCCCGCTACTATTACGGCGAGCCCGTGTCCGGCGCGGCCGTGCAATGGTCGGTGCACCGCTACCGCTGGTATCCGCCCTGGTGGGAGTGGGAGGACGAGGAGCCGGAGGAAATCGAGCAGGCATTCGGCGGAGAGCAGATCCTCGAGGAGAAGGGCCAGCTCGACGCCGAAGGGAAGCTGACGGTTTCCTTCCCGCTGGAACGAGGCGACCACGACTATCTTTACCGGATCGAGGCGCAGGTCGCCGACGAAGGCGGGAGAACCATCAGCGGCACGGCCAGCTTCGTGGGCACGCGGGCGAACTTCCTCCTTACCGCGCGACCGGAGCGCTGGGTGTACGGCGAAAACGAAACGGTGAAGTGGGTCGTCAGCGCCGTGGATTTCGACCAGAAGCCGGTGGCGCGCGTTCCGTTCCGTCTGGAGGTGTACCGGACGAAAGACGGGCGGCGCTTTGGGACGCCCGTGCTTGCGCGCTCTGGCGTGACAGGAGCCGACGGCGAGGGCGTGGCCGAATTCCCCGCCCCGGGCAGCGGAGCGTGGGCTGTCGTGACGACTGCAAGCTCCCCGCTGGGCGAGCTTGTGGAGGAAGGCTGGCTGTGGGTCTCTGGCGAATGGTCCGGAGGCCCCCTTGCCGGACGGGTGCGCATCACGCTGGACAGGACCGCATACAGGCCCGGCGAAACGGCAAAAGCGTTGGTCGTGACCGGAGTGCCCCGGGCTGACGTGTGGCTCACGGTAGAAGCAGCCGGGATCCACCTGTCGAGGTTCCTGCGTGTCGAGGGCGGAGCCGCCACGGTGGAGCTGCCGGTGGAAACGGCCTGGATTCCGAATGTGTTCGTGGAGGCCGTCTTCGTCCACGGAGACCGCCTGTTCCAGGGCAGCCGGGTGCTGCGGGTCCCGCCTGTCGAGAAGCAGATCTTCGTAGAGCTGGAGCCGTCGAAGAAGGAATTCCAGCCGGGCGAGCCGGCTTCGCTGCGGCTCACCGCAAGGGATCACGAGGGCCGGCCATTGCAGGCCGAGTTTGCACTCGGCGTCGTCGATGAAGCAATTTACGCGATCCGCCGGGAGGCACAGCCGGATCTGGTGAGGCTGTTTTACGGCAGGCGGTGGAATCGCGTGCAGACATCCACCAGCCTGTCCTACTATTTCTGGGGCCATGCCGGCACGCGGCGGATGGAGCTGGCGCGGCGCCCATCGGCGCCTTTCCGTGCGCAGCTCAAGCCGGAACAGCCGTCCGCGCCCAGGGTGCGCAAGGAATTCCCGGACACCGCCTTCTGGGTGGCCCATCTGGAGACGGACGCCCAGGGGCGCGCCGAGGTGCGTTTTGCGTTTCCGGACTCGCTGACGACATGGCGGGCCACGGCGCGCGGCGTGACGCTGGATACCCGCGTGGGCAGCGCCGTGCAGCGGGTGCTGGTGCGAAAGGATGTTGTCGTCTCCATCGCCGCGCCGCGCTTCCTCAATGAGGGCGATGAGACAGTGGTGCCGGTGCTGGCGCGCAACTACACGGGGCAGCCGCTGCGGACGCGCATCAGCCTGCGGGCGTCCGGGGTAAGGATCCTGGAAGGCGGCGAGACGGAAGCCGAGATCCAACCGCAGGGCGAGGCCCGTGTCGACTACCGTCTCCGCGCGGAGAGTCCGGGCCAGGCCGTGCTGACGGCCGCGGCAGCAGCAGCGGGCGGCAGCGATGCCGTGGAGATCCCGCTGCCGGTGCGTCCCTACGGCATCCCGATGAGCGCTGCGGCGGAGGCGCGGCTCGACAACACTGCATCCGCCACGCTGGTCCACGAGTTCCCCGCTTCGGCGGGAGCTTCCAGCCGCGTCGCCGAAATCCGGCTTGCCCCTTCGCTGGCGGGGTCTCTGTTCGGCGCGCTTGAGTATCTTCTCGAATATCCTTACGGCTGCACGGAACAGCTCATGTCGAGCCTGCTGCCAAACCTGGTGGTGGCGGAATCCCTGCGGCGGCTGAAGCTGGAAGCGGCGGTCAACCGCAGGGAGCTGGACCGCAACGTCCTCGAGGGCCTTGAGCGGCTCTACGCCCAACAGAACGAAGACGGCGGCTGGGGCTGGTGGCACGAGGAAGAAAGCAGCATTTTCCTGACGTCGTATGTGCTGCTGGGGCTCGGCTATGCCGAAGAGAGCGGCTACCGTGTGGATGCAGGGCGCCGCGGCCGGGCCGAGGGCTGGCTGAAGGAGCGGCTGGCTTCCGGCGGGAAGGCCGATCCCGACGAGTGGGCCTGCGCGCTGCTGGCCCTGTCCCGGCGGGGCAGGCTGGATCCGCTTCTGGCCGGAGAGGCATGGGCGCGCCGGGCCGGAATGACCGGCTTCGGGCTGGCCGCCCTGGGCCTCGCGCT
Source organism: Bryobacteraceae bacterium (assembly GCA_025056865.1). GTDB lineage: Bacteria > Acidobacteriota > Terriglobia > Bryobacterales > Bryobacteraceae > JANWVO01. The sequence goes on along the minus strand of JANWVO010000025.1, from coordinate 64,275 downwards.
GGACAATGCGCGCGACAGCCGGCGCAACGAGGCGGCCGGGCTGCTGATGAAGGCGGCAACACAGGAAGGCGAGGAAATGTTCTGGCCGAGCCGGCGCGATCCGATGTTCCTGCACGACTCGGAGCACACCTTCGAGGCGACGGCGATGGCCGTCCGCTTCCTCGCCGCGGCTGCGCCCGAAAGCCCCGCGGTGGACCGCGCCGTGCGCTGGCTGATGAACCACCGCCAGCGCGGCTACTATTGGGGCAATACGAAGCGCACCGCGTTCGTCATCTACGGGCTGGCGCCGCTGCTCGAGCGGAGCGGCCAGTTGAGGCCGGATCTTACGGCGCGCGTGCTTGCCGGCGGCCGCGAGGTGTTGCGGAAGCGCTTCACCGCCGAAGACGCGCTCGCCGCCAGGCCGCTGAGAATCGCCGTGCCGGTAAGCGGCGCGCGCAGCGAAATCCGCGTGGAGACCGAGGGCCGCGGCACGCTGTACGTGTCGGCCAACTGGAGCTGGCGGCGCGCCGAAATCCTGGAGGCGGGGCGGATGCCGGAAACGGGCCGCCTGCGCATCGAACGGCGCTACTACCGGCTGCGGCGCGCCGATGCGGGCGGGCGGATCGAATATGAGCTCGAACCCTGGACCGGACCGGCGCGGCGGGGGGATCTGGTGGCCGTGCATGTCCGCGCCTTCGGCCTCGACCGGATGAATGCGTATGTGCTCGAGGATCCACTGCCCGCCGGCGCGGAACCGGTGGGCCGGGACATGGGATTGCGGCTCAGGCGCGTGCCGGAGTGGTGGCGCTGGTGGACAGGACGCCGCGAGCTGCGCGACGACCGTGTTGCATGGTTTCCCTGGTGGATTCCCGAACGGGGTTATGATGCGGTGTATCTGCTCCGCTTCACGAACGCAGGCCGTTACCGGGCCGCGCCCGCACGCCTGGAGCCGATGTACGAGCCCGGCGTGATGGCGTGGAGCGAAGCGGCGCAATGGGAGGTGCTGCCGTGAGGTGCTGGCAGTCAGCACTCGCAATTCTCGTCCGGCAGTGGAAAGACTGGATCATTGTGGCATCGCTGATGACGGGCGCAGGCGCCGTGGCCGTGCTCTGGCTGGCCGCGCCGTTGGCTACGGCCACGCATATCGCCATGAATGTGGCTTACGTCATCTGGGGCCTGGCCTTCCTCTGGTACGCGTTGTGGCTGGCGCGGCGGCGGTTCGCGCCCGAGGGAGTGCGGCCCGCAGCGGTCCTGAAGAGGAAGGAGTTCTGGGGCGCTCTGGCTCTGGCCGCCGCGGCCGAGCTGCTGCTGCCATGGGGACTCGTTCAGTGGGTCCCAGGATTCTCGGCGCTGGAGGCGCAGGCTGCAAGCGCACTGGTGCGCTTCCTGGTGGCATGGGGCCTGTTCTCCGGCTCCCTGTGCTGGCTTGTGGCCTGCCTCGGGCTGCTTTCCAGAGAGGCATGACGATGGAGAGGCGCTACCGGCTGTCCAATGGAAAGCGGATCCGGCTGGTGGAGGGCGACATCACACGCATCGCCGCCGATGCGATCGCCAATGCGGCCAACTCGGCGCTGGCCGGCGGAGGCGGCGTGGATGGCGCGATCCACCGCGCGGGCGGACCGGAGATCATGCGCGAGCTCGATGAGATCCGGCCTCGCGTGGGCCGGCTCCCCGCGGGTCAGGCGGTGGCGACGGGCGCAGGAAGGCTGCCGGCGAAATATGTGTTTCACGCGGTGGGCCCGGTTTACAGAGACGGCCGGCATGGCGAGCCGGAGGCCCTGGCCTCCTGCTACCGCACCTGCCTGGAAATGGCGGAGGAGCGCGGCTGCCGAACCATCAGCTTTCCGGCCATCAGCACGGGCGTTTACGGATACCCGCCGGAAGAGGCCGCACGGATTGCGATTGGCGAGGTGCGGCGGTTCCTTGAGCAGGGGCCGTCCTCGGTTGAGGAGGTCATCTTCGTGCAGTTCGGCGAGCCGGCTTACCGGATCTATGAGCGGCTACTCGGGGAGTCCGGACTGGAGGAAGCGCAGGACTGACTGCCGGCCATAGCGGCGGATGAGCGCCTCTACGCGGCTGCGCTCGGCAGCGCGCCGGGAGCCGCCCGCGAAGTATTCGGCCAGGCCTTCCTCGAACCACTCGGGCAGCGGCGCACGGCGGTTGGCCCCGATCAGGACGTGGATCATCTCGTGCAGCAGGACCTGCGCCAGCTCCCCCTGCGCCGCCAGCCGCTGCGGGTTCTGCACATGGACCGTGCAGCCACGCGTGACCGCGGCGAAGTGCGCGCCGGCTCCGGCGGCGTCGCGGAACAGCGCCGCATCGGGGTACTCGCGCACGCGGGGGCGGCAGGGCGCATCGAGTCCGGAGCGGCGGCGGGCCTCGCGCCACGCGGCGTCCGCCGAGGGTTCGGAGACAGGCGGCCCCGGCCCGATGGTCCAGATGTCGACGGAGCCTCCGCGGTGCTGCCGCCAGAGCAGCCCCTGCGCCGAAACGCCGGGTTTCGTTCCCGGAAAATAAAAGGCGAGAATTTCCAGATCATTTGCGCCGGATTTGGCCATTTCCACCGCGCCTTTCTGGCAAAGTCCGGTGCCATGGCCGGATCCTTTTCCCTGAAATAGGGCGCCGTCCGGCCCCGCTTCGACCGAATACAGGCGGCTGTGCAGCAGATTCCAGCCGAGCATCCGCCCCACGCGCAGATGGAACTGCTCCGCGTCCATGGGGCCACGGTTGGACTCCAGCCTGAGAACCCGGCCTGAACCGCTGCGGGCTGTGACGCGCAGGTGGCGGATGCCGCGCAGCCCGGCAGCTTCCTCAAGCTGCCGCCAGCCGATTTCCGCGCGCCAGGACAGATTGCCCGCGCGGGCGCACCAGGGATCCTCTTTCGAGGGCAGATAGGGCCGGGCCATGCCGGGCCAGATCTCGCCCGCAGACGCGGTGTGTCCGCCGCAGTCGGCTGAGTGGAAGACGTCGGCATTGCGGCCGCGGTGCCAAAGCGTGATGCCGGCCGTGTCTTCCACCGCCTCGCGAATCCGCGCTGTGACACCCGCGGGCGCCAGGCGCTGGCAGTGGGTGGTCTGGCAGAAATCGAAGCCTTCGGCCTGATGGCGCCTCCGGTTGGTTCTTGCCCACGTCCTCGCGGTGATCGCGAAGGCCCGCAAGGCTTCGCGTTCCGCCACGCCCCCCATCTCTCCAGCAAGCACCCACTCGACGTAGGTCTCCATCAGCGCTTCGCGGATTTGGCCGTCCAGGCGCACACGGACGGCAGCCGGGCCAGAGGCCAGAGCCGCCGCGGCGGCTAGCGCGGGAAGGAACGGAACGCCCATACGAAGAGCTCCCGCGCCAGCGGCGCCGCGTCGCGCCCGCCGCGCCCGCCAGGCTGGAAAACGGCCACGGCGAAACGTGGAGAGGACGCGGGCGCGAAGCCCGCAAACCATGCGCCATCCCGGCTGGTGCCAGTCTTGCCGGCGACTTCCAGCCCCGGAGCGTCTGCCGCCTGCGCCGTCCCCTCCACCACGGCCCGGCGGAGGCCGGCCATCACGGCGGGGTCTGCCTCGAGGGCGAGCCTGCGGTAAGCGCGCGCCATCGCCATCGCCGTGATCCGGACATGCGCCACGCCAAGCACCTGAAGCTGGAGCTCCTCTCCCGGCGCTGCCTCGCCAGCTTCCGCTCCCCCTTCGCGCAGCCGCTGGCAGACCCGGGCAGGATCCGCGGCAGCCGCCTGCGCGGCGAACCACTGATTGCAGCTCGCGGCGATGGCCGTTTCGGCGTCCAGCGGCCCCGCGAGGTGCGCATGGCTACAGTCAAGACGATGGCCCAGGATGCGAAGGCGCAGCGCGCACCGGTGGAGCCGCCAGGGGCGGAGCGCTTCCGCCAGCCACGGCTTGATCGCCGATCCCGGCGCGGCGGCCTGCTGCCGCGCTGCCCGCCCGTTGTCGGCCCGGAGCAGGCTCCCGTCGGAAACGCGCAGCACGACGGCCGCCCCGGAGAGGCGGAAAGCGTCGGCAAGCGCCGGGAAGAGCGCGCGGCGGGTGATCATGACAGGCCGAAAATGCAGCGGAATTCTTCCGGAATTTTCACTGGTTTTCCGTCTTTTACAAACACGTGTTTCGTGGCTCCTGTCGCCAGCAGCACGCCATCGGCGGCGCGGCGGATCTCATAGGCGAACTCCACCATGCGCGGATGGGCGCTTTCGAGCCACGCCGAGGCGAGGATCTCGTCGTCGTAGCGCGCCGGATGAAGATACCGGCAGCGCACTTCGGCCACCACCAGATGCAGCCCGCTGCGCTCTTCCATCTCGCGGTAGCTGATGCCCTGCTGGCGGCACAGCTCGGTGCGCGCCACCTCCATCCAGACGAGGTAATTTGCGTGGTGCACGATGCCCATCTGGTCCGTCTCCGCATACCGCACGCGGAAACGGACCTCGGAGCGGGAACGCGGTCCGGCGGCCATCGTTCTCCATGGTATCCGCAGGGCGGGATGTTACGATGGCCGTAGGTGAGGGTCCGCGTACTGTTTTTCGGGATGCTGAAGGACGCCGCAGGCACGGCCGAAGCCGAGCTGGAGCTGGCCGAGGGCGCCACGGCGGAGGACGCCTTCCGCGCGGCAGCCGCGCGCTGGCCGGAGCTGGAGCCGCGTCGGAAATCCACCGTGCTGGCCGTCAACCAGCGTTATGCCCTGCCTTCGGACACGCTGCGCGACGGCGACGAGGTGGCCTTCCTGCCGCCGGTCAGCGGCGGGCAGGAGGAGTGGCTGCGGGCCGAGGAAGACGCGGCGGGGCATTTTTTCGCACTCACGCGCGGCCCTATCGATGCAGAACGGCTGAAGCGCCGGGTGGCGCAGCCGCAGGACGGAGCCGTGGTCGTCTTCGAAGGAATCGTCCGCAACCACAGCGGCGGCCGGCGCACCCTGTTTCTCGATTACGAGTGCTACGAGCCGATGGCGATCCGCGAGATCGCCCGGCTGGGGCGCGAAATCGCCGGCCGCCATGCGGTGAGCCGGGTCGCGATCGTCCACCGGCTGGGCAGGATGGAGATCGGCGAGGCCAGCGTCGTGATCGTGGTATCGGCGCCGCACCGCAAGGCAGCGTTCGATGCGGCGCGCGAAGCCATCGACAGGCTGAAGAAGGAAGTGCCCATCTGGAAGAAGGAGCATTTCGAGGACGGCGCGGTGTGGGTGGAGGGGGAGTGGGATCCATCGATCGCCGGACGCTGATGGCAGCGCTGCCGGCGGGGCTCCTTCAGGAGCCGGTCTTCCGTGTCGACGTGCGGCTCGTGCGGATCCTGGCCACCGTGCGGGACGCGCAGGGGGCGCTGGCAGGCGGGCTGGACAGGGCGGATTTCCGCGTCACCGACAACGGCGTGGAACAGGAGATCGCCGTGTTTGAACGGCAGTCGGCGCAGCCGCTGTCCATCGCCGTCCTGATCGACCGCAGCCGCTCGACGCAGCGCGAGCGCGCCTACGAGCTGGACGCGCTGCGCCGCTTCTTCCGCGCCGTGGTGCGGGAGGGCAATCCGCGCGATGCGGCGGCGCTGTATTCGTTCAATTTCGAAGTCGTGATGCAGGCGGGTTTCACGCGCCGCATCGAACGGCTGGAAGACGCCATCCGGAGGCTGCGCAGCGAGGGCGCCACGGCCATGTATGACGCCATCTACCTGGCCGCGCGCGATCTCGAGGCGCGCGAAGGGCGCCGCGTCATGGTGGTCGTCACCGACGGGGCGGACACCATCAGCAGGGCGACATTCCACGAGGCCCTGGAAGGCCTGCACCGGGCAGACGCCGTGCTTTACGCGCTGCTGCTCGTGCCGGTGAAGGGCGAAGCGGGGCGCAATCTCCGCGGCGAGAATGCGCTCATCCAGCTTTCCACGGGCACCGGCGGCAGGATGTTCTACCCTTCGGAAGCGGCGTCGCTCGACCAGGCGTTTTCGGAGATCCTGCGCGATCTGCGCACGCAGTACCTGATCGGCTATTACCCGAAGAACATTCCTCCTTCCAAGGACCGCTTCCACCGCATCCGCGTCGAAGTGAACAGGCCCGGCTACACGGTTTCAGCGCGCACGGGCTATTTCGCGGATGCGTTACCATAAGGGCAGCGAGGAGGCGAGCGCGGCGTGGCGAAATCCAAGGCTCCCGCCCAGACTTTCGAGGAAGCGCGCTACCTGAGGAAGCTGGTGAGCTCGAAAGCGCCGGTGCGCATCCGGCTGCTTTCCGGCGAAGAGGTGGAGGGCTACATAGAGTACTGGGATCAGGCCTTCATCCGCCTGACGCGCGAACCAGCGGCGCCGAATCTCTTCATCTTCAAGCACGACATTGCCTGGATTGCCGCCGAGGGCGAATAGAGCCCAAGGCGCTTTGTTGCCAAACCATGACCAGCTATCTGGAGACTGCCGTTGAAATCGCGCGCGAGGCGGGCGCGCTGCTGGCGCACTATTTCGAGCGCGGCATTTCCTTCGATCTGAAGGGCGAATTCGATCTCGTCACCGAAGCCGACCGCGCAAGCGAATCGCTTGTCGTGGAGCGCCTCCACGCCTACTTCCCCGCGCACTCCGTCCTCGGCGAAGAGGGCGGCATGCGGGACAAGACGGGCGAATACTGCTGGTACGTGGATCCGCTGGACGGCACCACCAACTTCGCCCACGGCTACCCGGCTTTCAACGTGACGCTCGCGCTCGAGCGCCGCGGCGAGCTGATTGCGGGCGTCATCTATGATCCGCTGCATCAGGAGATGTTCACCGCGGAGCTGGGCAGCGGCGCGTTCCTCAACGGAAGGCGCATCCGCGTCAGCCGCACGGAGGCGCTCGAGGAGGCGCTGCTGGCCACGGGCTTCCCCTCGCGCAAGCGCCACGAAAACGTCAACGTCCACTTCTTTCATCAGGTGGCGATGTCGACGCACGGCGTGCGCCGCAGCGGCTCGGCTGCGCTTGATCTGGCCTATGTCGCCTGCGGGCGGCTGGACGGCTTCTGGGAATTCGGGCTCAATCCCTGGGACATGGCCGCCGGGCTGCTCCTAGTGCGCGAGGCGGGCGGAAGCACGACGACAATGAAGGGCGGGCCCGCCGATATCCGTGGCCCGCACGTCGCCGCGACCAACGGCAGGATCCACGGAGCGCTGCTCGAGCTGTTCGCCGACGTCTTCGCCGGGCGCTACCGGTTCCCGCTGCCGGTGGTGTCGGCGCAGGGCTAGCCACGGGGCCTCCCGCCGCGCCATTTGTGTTATGCAAGTCCGGGGTGTTACCCTAAGACATTGAAAATGCGAACCGTCGACCTCATCCAGCGCAAGCGCAACGGCGAAGAGCTCTCGCCCGAAGAAATTCGTTGGCTCGTCGAATCCTACACCCGCGGCGAAATTCCCGACTATCAGATGTCGGCCTTCCTGATGGCCGTCTACTTCCAGAACATGACGGACCACGAGGTCGGCGCGATGGTGGACGCGATGATCGATTCGGGCGAGCGGATTGATCTCTCCTCCGTTTCCGGACCGAAAGTGGACAAGCACTCCACCGGCGGCGTTGGCGACAAGACCAGCCTCATCGCCGGACCTCTGGCGGCGGCGGCGGGCGTGAAAGTGCCGATGTTGAGCGGACGGGCGCTGGGCCACACGGGCGGCACGCTGGACAAGCTGGAATCGATTCCCGGTTTCCGCACGAACCTCTCGATTGAAGAATTCCGGGAAGTGCTGGACAAGGTCGGCTTCGCCGTCATCGGGCAGAGCGAGAAGGTGGCGCCTGCCGACGGCAAGCTCTACGCGCTGCGCGATGCCACGGCGACGGTGGAATCGCCGGCGCTGATCGCCGCCTCGATCATGAGCAAGAAGCTCGCGGTGGGCCTCGACGGGCTGGTGCTGGACGTCAAGGTGGGCGCGGGCGCCTTCATGAAGCGGCAGGTGGAAGCCCGGCGGCTGGCGCAGATGATGGTCACCATCGCCCGGCGCAAGGACCTGCGCGCGCAGGCGCTGATCACCGACATGAACCAGCCGCTTGGCCGCGCCATCGGCAACGCGCTGGAGATCATGGAGGTCTCGCAGACGCTTCTGGGCGCGGGCCCTGAAGACCTGACGCAGATCTCCCTCGAGCTGGCCGCGCGGATGATCTTCCTCGGCAGGATCACCGAGACCCTCGACGAAGCCCGCGACCTCGCCACCCGCCTGCTGGTGGAGCGGATGGGCTACATGAAGTTCAAGGAGATGATCGCGGCGCAGGGCGGCAATCCGCAGGTGCTGGACCGGTTCGAGCTGCTGCCGAACGCTCCCTACTCGTACGAGATCGTGTCGCCGCGCTCCGGATACGTGGCTGCCATCGACGCCGAAGAGATCGGCCGCGCTTCGGCCATGCTCGGCGCCGGCCGCAACACCAAGGAAGACACGGTCGATCCCGCCGTGGGCGTGTTCCTCGAGGTGAAGGTGGGCGCGCGCGTCGAGGAGGGCAACGTCCTCTGCCGCATCCACTACACCAACTCGGAAGGCCTTCAGGAAGCCATCGACCGCATCGAGGACGCCTTCCGCATCTCCACCTCCGAACCCGAGCCGCGCGATCTGATCCTCGAAGTCGTCGGCTGAGCCGGCAGGGCCAGGAGGCCGCATGGAGCGATTCACCGGGCTGCTCGGGCTCCTGTGCATCCTGGGAGCCTGCTATGTTTTCTCCTCCAACCGGAAGGCGATCCGCCTCCGCGTGGTGGCATGGGGCCTTGCGCTCCAGTTCTTCTTCGCGTTCCTCGTCCTCAAGACGGACTTCGGCCTGCTTTTCCAGGCTGCCAGCGTGGCCGTGAACGCGCTGCTGGATTTCGCCGAAAAGGGAAGCGAGTTTCTTTTCGGCCCGCTCGGCGTGAAGACGGGAGCCTTCGGCGTCGTCTTCGCCTTCCAGGTGCTGCCGATCGTCATCTTCATCGCCAGCCTGTTTTCGGTGCTCTACTATTTCGGCATCATGCAGGTGGTGATCCGAGGCATGGCGTGGCTGATGCACCGCGTGATGCGCTGCTCCGGCGCCGAGTCCACCGACGTGGCCGCCAGCATCTTCATGGGACAGACGGAAGCGCCGCTCACCATCCGCCCCTTCCTGCCGCGCCTGACGGAAAGCGAGCTGTTCACGATCATGACGGCGGGCATGTCCCATGTGTCGGGGGCGGTGATGGCGGCTTACGTGAAGATCGCCGGCGTCGACATCAAGCACCTTCTCACCGCCGTGATCATGACCGCGCCGGCGACGCTCGTGCTGGCCAAGATGCTGATCCCGGAGACAGGCGAGCCGGAGACCGCAGGCGACGTGAAGGTGGAAATCGAGCGCCCCGGCGTCAACGTGATCGACGCCGCCGCCCGCGGCGCGGGAGAGGGGCTGCACCTGGCGCTGAACATCGCCGGCATGCTGATCGCCTTCATCTCGCTGATCGCCCTGCTGAACGGCGTGATGGGCTGGGTGCACGGGTTCGCCTCCTGGTTCCCGGAGTCGCTCCAGAAGCTGTTCGGACTCGTCTTCGCGCCGGTGGCCTGGCTGCTGGGCGTGAGCTGGAAGGACGCGCAGGCGGTCGGCGACATGCTCGGCACGCGCATGGTGCTGAATGAGTTCATCGCGTTCCTCCGGCTGGGCGAGCTGAAAGGCGCGCTCGATCCGCGCTCGTTCGTCATCTCGACATTCGCCCTCTGCGGCTTCGCCAATTTCAGCTCCATCGCCATTCAGATCGGAGGCATCGGCGCGCTGGCGCCGAACCGCAAGTCCGACCTGGCGCGGCTCGGCGTGCGCGCCATGCTGGCGGGCACGATGGCCAATTTCATGTCAGCCTGTATTGCAGGAATCCTGTTATGATCCGCGCTGCCGCCGCCGAACTGTCCCGAAGAGTTCCCGACTGGCCGAAGATCGCCATCGTGCTTGGCAGCGCGCAGGCTTCGTTTGCCGAATCGCTCGAGGACCGCGTCACCATCCCGTACGCCGAGATCCCCGGCTGGCCGGTGCCACGCGTGGCGGGCCACGCGGGCGAGCTGGTCGTCGGCCGCTCCGGCAGCCGGCGCGTGGCGCTGCTGTGCGGACGGGTGCACCTCTACGAGGGCTGGACGCCGCAACAGGTGGTGTTCGGGGTCCGCGTCATGGGCCTGCTCGGCGTGAAAGTTCTCATTCTGACCAACGCCGCGGGCGCCATCCGGGAAACCTTCCGCCCCGGCATGCAGGTCTTCCTGACGGACCACATCAACCTGCAAGGCACGAATCCTTTGTGCGGTCCGAACGATGACAGCCTGGGTCCCCGCTTCCCGGACATGAGCGAAGCGTACGACCGCGCCCTGCTCGAGCTGGCGCGGCAGACGGCGCGGGAACTCGGCATGGAGGCGGGCGAGGGCGTCTACGCGGCCATGCTCGGCCCGAGCTTCGAGACGCCTGCCGAGATCCGCTTCCTGCGCGCGATCGGGGCGGACCTGGCGGGTATGTCGACGGTGCCGGAGGTGATTGCGGCGCGCCACATGGGATTGCGCGTGCTTGCCATCTCCACGGTGACCAACATGGCCGCAGGACTCCAGCAGCGGCTCAGCCACGAGGAAGTGCTCGAGACCGGCAAAGCCTCGGCCGCAGAGCTGCGGCGGTTTCTGGAATCGTTCCTCGCGCGGGTGGAGGTCTAGCCGTGGATCCGCTGGCGGCTGCGGCCATTGAAGCGCGGCAGCGGGCCCGCGCGCCCTTTTCGGGATTTCAGGTGGGCGCAGCGCTCGAGGACGAAGAGGGCCGCATCTTCACCGGCTGCAACGTGGAGAGCGCCTCTTACGGGCTCACCGTCTGCGCCGAACGCAATGCCGTGTTCCGCGCGGTCGCGGAGGGGGCCAGGCGCTTCCGGCGCATCGCGGTCGCCGCCGACACGGACGTGCTGACGCCGCCCTGCGGGGCCTGCCGGCAGGTGCTGTGGGAGATCTGCGGCGACATTGAAATCCTGCTCGTCAACCTGAAAGGCGCCTCGGAATCGATGCGCCTTTCTTCGCTTTTCCCACGGCCATTCGATGCGAATTTCCTGGATTAGCCTTTTCCCCATTCTTGCGCTTTCCGCCGCGGAGCCGGCGGACCTCGTCGTCAGCGCCGGAAAAATCCTTACCATGGACGCCGCCGGCACCGTGATCGAGGACGGGGCCGTTGCGGTGCGCGGCGGCCGGATCCTCGCCGCCGGCCCGCGGGCCGAGATCGAGCGCCGCTACCGCGCGAGGCGGCGCATCGCACGGCCGGACGCGCTGCTGGCGCCGGGCCTGGTCAACGGCCACACGCACGCGCCGATGTCGCTGCTGCGGGGCATTGCGGACGACGTGCCGTTGCAGGCCTGGCTGGAGCGCTACATCTTCCCTGCGGAAGCCCGCAACGTCGACGAGGCGTTCGTCCGCGCCGGCACGCGGCTGGCCGTGCTCGAGATGATGCTGGGCGGCATCACCACTTACGCCGACATGTACTACTTCGAACACGCCATCGCCGAAGAGACGAAACGGGCCGGGATGCGCGCCGTGCTCGGGCAGACCGTCATCGGGTTCCCCGCCCCGGACTACAAGACCCCGCAGCAGGCGCTCGAGGCCACGGAGCGTTTCCTCCTGGCCTGGCGGAACGACCCGCTCATCACGCCCGCCGTGGCGCCCCATGCCATCTACACGACGGACGCAGCCACGCTCAAGGCCGCCCGCGCGCTGGCGGACCGCTACGGGGCGCCCGTGCACATCCACGTCTCCGAGACCCGGCAGGAGAACGAGGACTCGCTGAAGGCGCACGGCCGGACTCCGGCCGCCTATCTCGATTCGTTGGGATTCTTCGCCGGCCGCACGATCCTCGCGCACATGGTGTGGGCCACGGCCGCCGATCTGCGCCTGCTCGAGGGCAGGCCGGCGGGCATCGTCCACTGCCCGTCGAGCAACACGAAGCTGGCCAGCGGGATCCCGGACTACCGCGCCTGGCTTGCCTCCCGGGTCCCCATCGGTCTGGGCACCGACGGCCCGGCGGGCTCCAACAACGACTTCAATCTGTTCGAGGAGATGGATCTGGCCTCGAAACTGGCCAAGGTGACCAGCGGAGATCCCACGGTTCTTCCGGCCGAAAAGGCTTTCCGGATGGCCACCATCGAAGGGGCGAAAGCGCTGGGAATGGAGAAGGAAATCGGTTCGATTGAACCGGGAAAGCGGGCCGATTTCATTACCATTTCCACCGCGGCTCCCCATGCGGCGCCGGCCCATGACCCGTATTCCATGCTCGTCTACAGCCTGAAGGCCGGCGACGTGCGGGACGTCGTCATCGAGGGGCGGCTGACGGTGCTGGACCGCAGGCCGCTGACGCTCGACCCGGCGCGCGTGCTTCGGGAAGCCGCCGCGGCGCGCGCCCGCGTGGCCGCCTCGCTCGCGCCGGCAGGGCGGCGAAATTGAAACCGCGCAAACGGGCTGCGCGTCCGTAAAAGTGGACGCAGAGATCCGGCTGGGATTGGAAAGGGGGCGCCGGATGAGAGAAATGCTCTGCGCCCAATGACTTCAGGAGTTGAGCCGCAGCGAATCCCGAAATTCGCTCGGCGGGAGGTGAGAATCGCTTATGAGACTGCGTGGGAGTTTCGTGTCTCTTCTCGCGCTGACGTTTTTCCTTGCGGCGCCGATGTTCGCCCAGGACAGCCTGGACGTATACGTCGGCACGGTGACCAACCAGGTGAAAGCCCGTACGACGCCGATTGATACCTTCGGCACGGGCGTCCTGTACAATCCGCCTCAGATGACGGGCGCCTTCCCGAAGTTCGGCGCGAACCTGAAGGTGAACTCCTGGTTCGGCATTGGCGGCGAAATGAGCTGGCGCGCCTCCAAGGGCGACTACGCCGCTCTGATGTACCGGCCGCTGTTCTATGACTTCTACGGCATGTACACTCCGCCGACGAAGTCCAAGTGGTTCGTGCCGGAGCTCCAGGCCGGCCTTGGCGGCGCGAGCCTCCGCTTCTACTATGAGCAGAGGCTGTGCAACAACTTCACCGGCTGCCGGACTTCCAGCTCTCTGGTCGGCACGGACAACAAGTTCACCACGCACTTTGGCGGCGGCTTCAAGACCTTCATCCACAACAACTGGTACGTGAAGCCGGAGTTCAAGCTGCGCTGGGTGAACGATCTGTTCCAGTTCGGCCGGAACTGGGTGCCTGAATACGGTCTCTCCGTCGGCTACACCTTCGGCGGAAGATAATCATCCACAGCCCGACCCGGCCGCACGCCTCCGGGTGTGCGGCCGTTTTTCTTATCCGCAGACCGCCCCTCCCGGCTGCTTCACAGGTGGTGCCACAACGAGCGCTCGCTCCCGGTCTCCGCGTCCCTGCCGCGGGAGGAGGCGAACCAGCGGTAGACTTCGCGGTGGTTCAGGGCGAGCACAAGGCAGGCTGCCACGACGGCGCCGATCGAGAAGATCAGGAAGGCCGAGAAGAAAACCGTGCGCGCAAAGTTCAGCACGTCGGCGGCGACCACGATGGAGACGAAGACGACCACCACGCGGACGAACGCGCAGAACCGCCGCGCCCACGGAAATCCTTCGTTGCTGGCCCACACCAGCGCCCCCCGGCCAAGGTACTGCGCCAGCCAGATGCCGCCCAGAATGATCGCTCCAGCGGCGAGCAGCTTCGGCAGCAGGTGGACGACGCCATCGACGATATCCCGCGTGATGTCCGTATCGAACACGCTGATTGCGTTCAGCAGGCCAATGAGCAGGATGGCGTAGTAGATGGCGTGCGCCATCAGCGGGCTGGCGCGCAGCCTGCCAGAGTGGTCAAGCATCGTTCCGATGCCCGTGCGGCGCAGGAACGCATCCACGCGCTCCCCTTTGAAGGCGTGCAGCAGCAGCCAGCGCACCAGCAGGGCGGCGATCCAGGCTACGCCGAAGACGACAATGGCGACGAACAGGGAGGGCAGATACATGGTGGCCTGCGCCGACAGGCGGGCCACGCTCTGCTCGAGAACCTGGCGGAATGTCTCGATCATGAGGACACCTCCTGAGGCTTGCCGGCGGCCGGCGCGGGCCGCGGCCGGAACTCATCGACGCGGGGGCCTCCCCAGCGTTCGACCAGAAACGGCTTGAGCCGCTCGAAGGCGAGGCAGAGCTGTTCGATGCGCTCCTCCACTTCAGCGGCGTTCATGTCTCTTGTCTCGTTGACGAACGACGCCACGCGCCCCAGATACAGCGGCGTCAGCGACCGCACCAGATGGGTGCGCGCCGTGGGCAGTTCCGCATAGGCGGAGGCGAATTCGTAGATCACCGAGACCCACAGCTCGTCGGAGATCCGGAATGCGGCAGCGGGCGCCGAGCGCGCAGCCCGCGCGATTGCACCCAGCTCCCGCAGCGTCGCGTCGCTGAGCGCCATGGACCAGACCTCGCGCAGGTCCGCCTCGCCGCGCACGAAGGCCTGCACCATCCGGTCGAGGTTGACGGGGATCGGATCCAGGCCGACGTCGTAACGGAAGCCGAACAGCTCGACATCGCGGCTGCCGTGCACGCGCATCCAGACATCGCGGAACTCGATCATCAGCGCGAACACGCTGCCCACCACCTGCTGCAACATCGCGCTCAGATCCGCGCCCGGATCCTTGGCGTCGTGCAGCTTGGCCCCGAGGAAACTCTGGCAGACCTTGAAGCCGCGCGCCACAGCGATGGTCGTCATCCAGATGTCGATGCCGTAGCGGGCAACGTCCGTCTCCCAGTCCTTCCGCGCCAGGTATGTCTCCAGCACCGCCCCGGATAGGCCGAAGTCGCCGCCGATGGGCTGCCGGATGCGCTGCCCGTACAGGGCGCGCGTCAGCGGGTAGACGATGCTGTTGGTGATGGTGCCGTCGTACTTGTGCCGGTGATAGTAAGGCGCGACGAAGTCGTAGCCGCGGTGCACCACGGGCCGCACCAGCAGGTCGATCCACTCCGGCGTGATCGAGCGCAGGTCGCTGTCCACCACGGCGCAGGCTTTCGCGCCGAGGTCGCGCGCCATCCGGAAGATCATGCGGAAGGCGCTGCCCTTGCCCGGAATGCCGTGGTAGGGGAACGACAGCCGGTGCACGGGATGCAGGGGGGTCTCCACCAGCAGCAGTTGCGCCGGATCGAGCTGCGCCTCCAGCACCTGCCTGCGCGTGTCGTCCTTCGAGCCTCCGTCGGAATTGATGATGACGCCGCGGAACTCCGGGAAGTACTTGTTCAGGCCCGCCTGCGCCGCGCGGACGACATGGCCGATGGTGCGCCCGTTGTTGTAGCTGGGGATGCCGATGACAATATCGGCCTGGCCCAGCTTCTCGATCGCCTGCCGGGCTTCGGGGGACAGGATGTCGTCGGACATGCGGGATTCCTGGCCGTGCTCCTATCCAGTGTGGCGGACCCGCGGCGGGCTGCCAATCCCGTCGATCCGGTATGCGGCCGGGTTCAGATCATCCTCTCGCGCGCGTATGCGAGGCTGCGCTCCAGATCCAGCCACTGCTGCTTCTTCAGCGCGGCGCGGTATTCCGGCACGTCCATGCCGGGGACATCCTCGATCACCATCGGCTTCATGAGCGGCGAACCCTGCCGGACCAGCGCCACGAACCGGGCCAGCTCGGCCGCGCGGGCCTTCGGGAACGCCTTCCAGAAGCTGTCCTCGTAAAAGGGCACAATGCGCGGCGGGCGTCCGGTGATGATCTCCAGGTGCAGTGCCGCCTGCGGGCAGAGCTGCTTCTGAAGCTCCGCCAGCCGCACCAGATCGATCGAGCCGTCGCCGAGCGCCGTCCAGTGGGCGGCGCAGCCGCGCGGGTGCGGAAAGATGGCAGTGTCGCGCACATGCGTGGTCACGGCCACCGGCCCCAGCACCTCCAGCGTGACTTCGGGGTGTTCGGCGCACCAGATGGGGTTGCCGGTGTCCAGGCACGCTCCGACGGCGTCCGTACCGGCTTCCTTGACGATCTCGAGGCACTCCCACGCCTGGAGGTCGCCGGAGTGGTTTTCGAGGGCGATCTTCACCCCTGCCTCGAGCGCCGCCTCCCGGACGGCGCGGAGCACGCGGACCGTGTTCTCCATGTGGAATCCGATTCCGTCCGGGTGCAGGCGGTCTTCGAAGTCTCCGAGATAGCACCGCAGCGTGCGCGCACCGATGGCCTTCGCCACGCGCAGCGCGCGGCGCAGGTGCTGCTCGGGAGACTCGCCCCGGTCCCGCCACGCGCGCGCCGACGGGCAGATGCAGCCCGTTCCCGCATCGAGCGCGATGCCGAGCTCCTCGGCTCTGGCACGCACGCGGGCGAGGTGAGCCTCGTCAAGGGACTCGAAATCGCCGAGAGAGGAGATCTGCAACGCGTTGCATCCGTGGCGGGCGGCGAACTCGAGATGCTCCATCGCCTTCATGCCCCAGGCGCGGAGCGAGTAAGTGTCGTAGCCGAGCCGCAGGCGCGGCGCGGCGGCGCGCAGCCGCGAGGCAAACGCGGCCAGCGGAGCGAGGAACAGGGTCCGGCGGCGGAGCTCCATCTGCCGATATCCTAACAGCCCGTCCGCTAGGGCCTGTAGAGCGCCAGGAACCGCTGCGCTTCTTCTTCCACCCTCTCCTTCGGCACCGCCTTCGGGCTTGCGTACCGCAACGAAGCCAGGCTCATCTTCGCCGCCAGCGGAGCCCACGCGACCTGCACCTTGTGCGGCCCATACCAGACGCTGCCCTCGCCGTCTTCTGTCCGCACGCCTTTCCAGCCCCGCAGGTTCCACGTCTTCAGGTGGACCTCCGGGAAGAACGGCTGCATGGCGCCGAGATTCAGATCCGCCGGGCGGTCGGAGTACGGGACGCCTCCTTCGGCGATTTCAATCCGCTCCAGCCCTTCGCCGGATGCCGACACCAGATGGGTGCGCATCTCGAAGTCCCCGCGCCAGCGGATGAGCGTCTGCACCTTCGCGGTCACCTTGCCGAGCCGGATTTCATAGCTCAGCTCCACCTTCTCGGCCTCCACCGAGTACTCCTCCACCGGGCCGCGGCCGGCCTGCTCGCCGGTGGACGGGTTGCGCAGCAGGAGCGTGCCGTCGATGGTGGCCCGGCCCGGCTCGTGATTGACGGCAAACGGAAAATGCGAATTGTAAGCGAGCTTGTTGTATTTGTCCCGGTAATGGGGCTCGATTTTCGTCGATCTTGCGTTGTAGAGGGTCACCTGCCCGCTGACCCTTGCGCCGCGCACGAGCAGCCCCGCTTCCGGAATCGCGATGGCATAATCGGACTTCTCCACCGGCAGCGGCTCTTCCGGGGCCGTCCAGAATGGATCTCCGTCCGGGATCAGCCAGAAGGCGAACGCCTGCATGCCCCAGTAGGGATGGCCGCCGTCGATATACGGCTCGCAGATGTCCCGGGCGCCGGCCCGCGTGTAGGTCTCCCGGAGCTTCCCCGCCGCCGCGTCCAGCGCTCCCAGGTCCGCCTGCCAGAGGATGTTGCGCTCGACGATGCGGCGCAGCAGGCCCGGCGGATGGGGCCACAGCCCCTGCTGCCAGGCGAGCACGAGCGGCGTCAGCACCGCCCAGCGGTAGATGAGCGAGCGCCCGTACAGCACGTGCCCGCCGTGATTGGCGAAGAAGTATGGAGCGGTTTCCAGAAATTGCGCCAGGCGGGAAGAAAACCGTTTCTGCCATTCCGGATATTTCTGGCCGCAAAGCGCGTTCCAGTAAAGAAAATGGGAGGCAAAAACCCAGAAATTGTAATAATCGAAGGCCGCGCCCTGGAGGCCGTCGTTGTACCAGCCGGATTCGGCCGCCGCCATCGCGTCCAGCGCCTTCAGGTCGTCGAGCATCCACTTCTCGTCGAAAGAGAACTCGGGGTGCTTTTCGGCCAGCCGCATCAGCGCGGCCTGGGTGACGGCGGTGAACCACGCCCAGTTGTTGCCGCGCACCGGCACGCGGCAGCAGCTCGCCAGCCATTCCGCCACGTGGCGCCGCTCGCGCGGTTCGAGGGCCGGCAGCACGATGTCGCGCGCCACCCACAGGCTCCAGGCCACGACGGACGCCTCCACCTGCCGCTGGTTCTGCCGGTCCGGCGGGCTGGGCAGCCAGTAGTCCGGCGAGTCCGGATGGCAGCCGTTGCGGAAGGCGGACACCAGCGCCTCGCGGGCGCCGAGATCGGGCTCCCTGCCGCTGGCAGCCCACGCCGCCAGCGCAGGCAGCATCCGCGTGACGCCGGTCACGCTGAGGCCGGACTTTGCGAGGAAACCCTTCGTGACAGTGGCATTGGGGTATTCGACGACGGCGAGCGTCGGCGAGGTCTGACGCGCCGCCCGGATGTAGCCGCGGACGATCTCGAAGAAGAGCTGCCGCACCCGCTCGCCGGGCGGCGGGGGCGGCTGCTGCGATTTCGCGTCCTTCTGCTCCTGCTTCCGTCCCCGCTGCGCCAGAGCTGCCGCGGGGATCAGGCCAAGAAATTCCCGCCGGATCATTCTTCCGGCATTATCGCCCGCTCACCCCAGCTTCGGCGGCAGGTCGGTGAGCGGCCCCATCCAGGTGAGCATCCGGTCGATGTCTGCATGCAGCCGGTATTCGCGCCGCACGCTCTCGATGCGTTCGCCGCGCAGTTCGATCCGGTCCCTGTCCCAGACGCCCACGCCGGTCTCGCCGCACCACTTCAGGTAGCCAAGCCAGTCCGGGTTGATGCCCATGACTTCGGCTCCGATCCGGTCAGCCGCCACCATGTCCGTCGAGGCGATGGCGACGCGGTGGTCCACCGGCGTGCCGGAGTTCGGCCCGTTGCCCTCCATGCCCTCCCAGCCGTCGATCACGCCCACGCCCCAGTTGCGGCACAGCCTCTGGGCGGTAAGCAGGATGTCGTAGTGGGTCTGCCGCACGCCGCCGTGATAGATGCGCTTGTCGTTCCAGCGCTGGCTTTCACCGCGCCGGTAATGCAGCGGCGCGCCCAGGGCCATGTTCTTGATGTTGAGCGTGGCGATCACCGTGTTGTGCGTCTTCAGGATCGCGCTCGAGATCACGAAGGCGTCGGGATCGCACAGCCGCCTGGCCAGCCGCACCGGCTGGATGTGCAGATCCCCGTTCAGCACGTGCAGGATCTCGTACTGGCCCTCCTCGTTCAGGTCCACCAGCTCCACATGCATGCTCCTGTGGTCGCGGATCGCCTCCTCGTAGCGGAAGTTGGCGTAGCCTTCCGTGGTGAAGCCCGCTGAAGCCTCGGCGATGTAGACGGGGCCCTTCCAGCGGTCGGCGAGGTAGTCGAGGATGCCCTGGAGGGCGTCGACGTGCGTCGACGCGAGCTGCCTCCCGGTGTTTACGATGTTCGGCTTGATGATGACGCACTTCCTGCCGGCAAGCTTCGCCCGGATTTCGCGGTCGATGAGCTTCAGCGCCTCATGGATGTTCTGGCGGCGGCTGCCGCCGCGGACCAGCGCGGCAGGAGCCTGGGAAGGTGCGCCGGGCAGCCGGCGGGCGGCCAGCAGGCCGAAGCCTGCCCCGAGAAGGGTACGACGGGTGACCGGGTGGTTCATGAAAATCGCCTCTGGTTGTATAGTATGTTCAGACCGGAATCTCTGTAAAGGAGGCTGATCTTAATGGAAGCAACACGGCGCGGATTCCTGGCCGGCGCGGCCCTGCTGGTGGGCCCGCGGTCCCTCAAGGCGGCGCCCGCGGAGCTGCCGAAGCGCAAGCTGGGCAAGACGGGCCTGGAGCCTACGGTGCTTGGCTTCGGCTGCATGACCACGACCGACGCGAGCGTCATCGAACAGGCCGCCGAGGCGGGCATCAACTGGTTCGACACCGCCCGCGGGTATCAGAACGGCAACAACGAGCGGATGGTGGGCGCAGCGCTGAAAAGCCGGCGGCAAAAGCTGCACATCACCACCAAGACGCCCGCCCGCACAAAGGCCGACGCCCTGGCGCATCTGGACACCTCCCTGCGCGAGCTCCAGACCGACCATGTCGACGTCTGGTACCTGCACAACCGGTCGAATCCCTCCGACTGCCCCGACGAGCTGTTCGATGCGCAGGACGAAGCCGTCAAGGCGGGCAAGGCGCGCTTCCGCGGCGTCAGCTTCCACTCCAACCACGAGACGATGTTCCGGTTCCTCATCGACAAGGGGCGGACGGACGTCATCCTGGTCAGCTACAACTTCACCATGGGCTCGAAAATCGAGCCGCTGATGAAGGAGGCCGCCGACAAGGGCATCGGCATCGTGGCGATGAAAGTGATGGCGGGCGGCTTCCGCCGGATCCGGGAGGGCGACCCGCTGCGCGAGAAGTTCGCCCGTCCGGGCGCGATGGCGGCAGCGCTCAAGTGGGCCGTGCGCCTGCCCTTCGTGCACACTTCGATCCCCGGCATCATGGACCAGGACCAGCTCGAGGAGAACTACCGGGCCGTCGTCACGGGCTACCGCCCGGAGGTGGACGACAGGCTGCTGGCCGCGCAGCTCGAAATGATCCGGCCTTACTACTGCCGCATGTGCGGCGCCTGCTCGGGCCTCTGCCCGAAGGGCCTGCCCGTGAGCGACATCATCCGCTACGTCACCTACGCCGAGGGCTACGGCGAGTTCGCGCTCGGCCGCGACCAGTTCCGCCTGCTGCCGGAGAAGGTCCGCGAAGCGCGCTGCCGGGACTGCGCCGTCTGCGCGGTGCGCTGCCCGAACGGAGTGCGCGTGGCGGAACGCGTGGCCCGCGCCCAGGAGCTGTTCGCATGAGGTGGCTCTGGGTACTGGCGCTTGCGTCCTCGCTGTCTGCGCAGAAGCCGGACTGCTCCATCGTGCCCGGCTCCAGGCAGCAGGGCGAGGCGCGCGAGTTCGACACCGATACGCTGTACGAGTACATGAACGGGAACTCGGAGGGCTATTTCCTCTATGGGTTCCGCAGGATGCATGGAGTGACCTGCCAGGCCGGGCCGGTGACGCTGATCGTCGATCTGAGCGAGTTCGCCTCGCCAGAGCACGCCTACGGGATGTTCACCGGCAACCTCGATCCACGGCTTCCGGTGGAGAAGATCGGCGCCGGCGGACAGGTGACGCCGCGCAAGGTGATCTTCGTCAAAGGCCATTACTTCGCCGAGATCGCCGCCGAACCCGAGGCGGACCACACCGAACTGCTGCGGAAGGCAGCGCAGGCCTGGGCGGCGAAACTGCAAGGGTCCACCGATCCGCCGCCCGCGCTAGGCTGGTTCCCGAAGGACGGCATCCAGCCGGGATTCCCGCGCCTGGTGCCCCAGAGCGTGCTGGGCCTGCGCCTGCTGCGCCGCGGGTACCTGGCGCAGTACGACTATGGCCGCGCCGTCGTCATCCTCGAAGAGACCCCCGAGGCGGCGCGCGGCGTGTTCGAAAAGCTCAAGGAGCGCTTTTCGCCGAACGAGCCGCTCAGGGATGGCCTGGAGGGCTTCACGGCGCAGGACCGCTTCCTCGGCCGCGTCTGCTTCTTCCTGAAGGGGCCGCGCATCGGCGGGTGGACTTCGGTGGCCGAGGGGCTCGACGCGGCTGCGCTGGCACGCGAGCTGGCAGCGAAGATGCCCTGAAGGAAGGCCGCGGGGCGGACGCTGTTCAGCCCTCCGCCTCGCGGACCATCAGCACCGCGTCGTCCGGCGGATCCCGGTAGTAGTTCCGCCGGAGGCCGTAGACGCGGAAGCCCTGCGACTCGTAGAAGCGGATCGCCGCCTCGTTGGAGGACCGCACCTCCAGCCACACCTTTCTTGCCGACAGCAGTGCCAGCAGGGCGCGCCCCACGCCGCGCCGGCGCGCTTCCGGGCGCACGGCGAGGTTCAGCAGCTCCGCCTCGCCTCCGGGCAGCTCCTGCCACACGGCCACGCCGTCGATGCGGCCGTCCTGTTCAGCGACGTATGCTTCGAGAGGCGATCCGCGCCCCGGCAGCCACTGCCCGGCTTCGGGGCACAGACGCAGCAGCCCCTCAACTGCTGCCGCATCCGCCTCGCTCATCCTTCGCAGCACGTCCCGGTCACTCCTTCCGCTGCCCCCCGAGGAGTTCGCGCCACAGGTCCATCTGCCGGCAGGCGATCGCCTCCCATCCGTAGTGAAGCTCCGCGTAGCGGCGCGCGGCGGCTGCCAGCCGTTGCCGCAGCGGCGCGTCCTCCAGCAGGCGCAGGATCCCTGCCGCGAACTCATCCGCCGACTCCGCGAGCCAGACGCTTTCGCCGTGCACCAGCCCCAGCCCCGCCACGCCGGAAGGGGTCGACACGATCGCCCGTTGCGAAGCCATCGCCTCCAGCGCTTTCAGGTTCGTCCCCGCGGAGACGACCGTCGGGATCAGCACCAGAGTGGCGCGCTCATAGAGCGGCTGCACGTCGGCCACATAGCCCAGCAGCGCAATGCGGTCATCCAGCGGGCGCGGCGTCCAGTAAAGCTCCGGCTGCGGCCCGGCCACCACCGTGAGCCGCAGCCTTCGGCCCGCCAGCCGCGGCCACACCTCCCCGAGCAGGAACAGGAACGCGCGCACGTTCGGAAAATGACGAAACGAACCGACGAACAGCAGCTCCGGCGTCCCCCCGGCAGGCTCTGGCGCCGGCCGGAAGCGCGCCAGATCGACGCCGTTCGGGATGATGACGGTCTTGTCCGGCACGCCGGCCAGGGCCGCATCTTTCGCGCTCATGACCACGATGCGCCGCGCCGCCTGCAAAGCTTTCCGCTCGAAACGCCGCCACCGCCACAGGTCCCACCAGGAGGCCAGCGAGCGGCGCCGCGCATGGACCTGCGCGAAGAGATCCCAGGTGACGTCGTGCTCGACGAGGATGTCCGGACGGTAGCGCGCCATCTGCGTGTATTCGGCCTGAAGCAGCGTGACGCCATGCTCCTGCATCAGGCGGCGCAGGCCGGCATCGAGCTCCGGCGAGTAGAACTCGCATGCCTCCGGCGGCAGCAGCGTCGACCAGCGCGGCTCGCGCCAGCGGGGCTTGTCCGCTGCATAGACGAAGGCGCAGATGCGCCGCATGCGCCCGTAGTCGTCCGGCGTCTGCGCGTCCTCGAACCCGAACAGGACGATATCGAATTGTTCGGAGCATTTCTCGAGCAGATTGGCGATCCGTATAGCGCCGCCGTGCGCCTGCGGCCAGGGCAGGTATGGCGAGACGACGGCGACGCGCGGCCGTCCCGCGCGGAAGCCGCGGCCGCCCTGCGGCCGCCACTCGCGCGGCAGCACGCTGCGGTCCCGCTTCCACGGCGCCAGCCAGCGGGGGCGCAGGAAGATCCGGTCGCGCGGGACGCCCGCCAGGAACAGCAGCGAAGCTGCCGGCTCGCGCCAGTGGACGTGGTGGCGCTCCAGCCGGCTGTTGAAGGCGAGCACGCGGAACGGAAAGGCGGCCAGCGCCGCCAGCAGCGCCCGGCGGTCGTCCACCCGCGCGGCGCAGAGCGCGACGCGCCGCCCGCGCGCCGCGCGCCGCAGGGCGAGCCACGCTTCGCCCGCGCCGCCATCGGGAAGCGGGACGGCCAGCACCGGGACGTTCCGCACCAGGCGCCGCATCTCCTCTTCGTGCGGGCCATGCCCCGCCACCAGCACCACCGGCTCAGGAGCCTTGCCGAGCAGCGCGAAAAGCGCGCGTTTCAGCGCTGCTTTCATGCGCCGGCCTCCCGCCGCCGGCCCAGTGCGAGATGCAGCACGGCCCAGCTCGCCATCGGTAGCAGCGCGGCGGCGACGCACACCGGCGCGAAGCCGTAGCGGTCCACGACGCGCCCGGCGATGGAGGAAAACACGCCCTGCAACGCGCCGTAGACGGCCGTCAGCCCGGAAACGGCGAAGGCCGCGCGGTGCGCGCCGAACAGGTCCAGCGGCATGGCATAGATGTTGACGCTCGAGGCAACGCAGGCGAAAAACGAAAGGCAGATGAAAACCGTGGCCCACTCGGGCGTCGGCATCCACGGCACGGCCGCCCCGCCAAGCAGAAGGACGGAAGCGAGCAGAATGGTGCGCATCCGCGCCGGCGTGACGTCTTCCCTGCCCGCCGACCACCGCAACGTCAGCCAGCCGCCAGCCAGCCCGCCCAGTGTGGCGAAGATGGGCGGGATCCACGCGAGGCGGTAGTTCGCTTCCGCCTGCGCAAGACCGTGTTCGCGCACCAGGAACACGGTGGTCCAGTTCACCCACAGCGAGTAGACGGCCATCAGCAGGACATTGGCCGCCAGCAGCGCCCAGTAGCGGCCTTCGCGGAACAGCGCGGCCGGGCCTTCCGCGGGGCGGGACGGCAGCGGCGCGGCGGGCACGCGCCGCTCCACCGCAAGCCACAAGGGGATCCATGCAAGCCCGGCGGCGCCCAGCAGAACGAACGCCATGCGCCAGCCGTAGCGGCGCGCGATCCACTGCGCCGCCAGCGGCGCGAGGATCGCGCCGATGGTCAGCCCAATCTGGAAGACCGCGCTTCCGAGCGCGCGCTCCCGCGGCGGCAGGTACAGGGCCGAGGCCTTGCCCGTCGAAGGCACGCCGCCCGCTTCGCCCAGCCCCAGCGCGGCGCGGCAGGCGATGAGCGCGCCCACGCTGTTCACCCAACCGGTGGCCATGCCGGCCAGCGACCAGAAGCCCACGGCGAGCGATGCGCCCCAGCGCAGCCCGATGCGGTCGATCAGCCACCCAGCCAGCGGCGCGCCGCTGGCGTAGGCGATCGAGAAGGCCAGGATCACGTCGCCGTAGCCCGCCGCGCTGAGGCGGAATTCCTCCATGAGCTGCGGCGCCAGCGCCGCCAGAATCTGCCGGTCCATGAAATTGATGGCATTGGAAAGCGCGAAGACGGCGATCACCAGCCAGCGCAGCCGCGGGTTCATGGGAGGAATTCGAGCACGGCCACCTCGCCCGGGGCGCCGGGCCGGGCCACATACTCGATCTTCACACGCCGCGCCGGCTTCTGTGCGCCGCAGGCGAGCTGCACCTGCTCCTGCTGCGCATTCAGCACGACCACCTTGCCCGGATCCGGGATGACCATCGTCACCGCCTTGCCCGAAGGATCGCGCAGCGCGAGCCTCGCCGTGCGGCCCTGGCACTGCACGCTCTCGAGCGTCCCGGTGAAGGTCTGCGTCGGAGGCCCTTCCCACCACTTCTCGATCTTCCGCCCCTCCAGGCCGCCCTGGCTGGCGCGCTGTTCGGCCTCGCGGATGCGCTCGAGCGCCTCTTTCTTCAGCCTTTCGAGCTCGTCCTGCTCCTCCTTGCGGCGGCGCGCGCGCTCGGCGGCTTCGGCATCGAGCCGCGCCTGCTGGAACTCCTCCCGGGCCCGGGCGATGCGTTCCCTCTCCTCTTCGCTGCGCGCGACGCGTTCGGCGGCGCGCCAGCTCTTCTCGGCCTCGGCATACTGCTTCGCGTCGTGCTGCGCGCGGGCCAGCGCCTGCCAGATTTCGGGATCGCGCGGCCGCAGCTCGGCGGCCTTCTTCAGCAGGTAAGCCTTGCGCACCGGCCCGGGTTCGCGCGCCGCGGCGCGCACGTACGGCTCGGCCCAGCGCGGGTTCTTCTGCGCCGCCTCCTCGTACAGGCCCAGCTCGAGCAGGCCGCGGGCGCAGCGGTCGCGCTGCGGGTCCATCAGCTTCTTCATCGATTCGAACGCCGCGCGCGCCTCTTCCTGCGCGCCTTCTGCCAGCAACGCCAGCCCAAGCCCTTCGAACGCCAGCGGTCCCGGGCGCTCCTCGATGGCGCGCTGATAGGCGCGGCGGACCTCCGCCGGCGGCGCGCCGCGGGCCATCAGCAGGTCGGCCGGGAGCACGCGCAGCCGTGAGGGCATCATCGGCACGATGGGGAAGGCGACGCGCGGGTCCAATGGCCGCCCCGGCAGGGTCACGGTGCGGAACTGGCCGGAGGCGAGGTAGCGGTCCACTTCCGCATCGAACTCGGCCGCCCTGCGTCCGAACGCGTTGCGGAAGGCGGTGTTCCAGTCGGCGCCGGCGCCGAGGTTCGACAGCAGCACGCGCGTCCGCGTGGCCGTCTCCTCGCCGGTGAGCAGGTATTGCAGCAGGGCCCATTCGCGCGTGCGCAGCGGCGGTTCGGGAGGCAGCCCGAGCGTGGCGCGCCCGCCGTCCAGCTTCATCGTCGAAAACAGCACCGCCACCGTCTGCTCGAGCGTGCCGGGCATGCGGTCCTGCCAGTTGTCTTCGATGAACAGCAGCGCCAGGCCGCGGAAGAACTCCGGCGGCGGCGCGCCTCCTGCCGGCCACGACGTCATCCAGCCGTCGCGCGAGAAGCCGAGCCGCGGCGGCGGTTCGCCTTTCTCCGGGCGGCGCACCACCACGGTGATCGGCCACACCGTTTGCAGATCGCGCCTGCCCATCGCCTCGCCGAACAGGAAGCGGAACTGCTCCAGGTGGTAAAGCGCCTGGCGGGCGCGGTCTTCGCCGGCATCGGAGTAAACAACAAAAGGACCGCTTTTTGTTTCCACCCAGTCCGCCGCGGCCGGCTTCGCGGCGGCGAGCAGAAGCAGAAGCGGAAGGGCCGCGCGCATCGCGTGTCTCCCTGCTCAGGATATCGGGCCCTGTGCCGCTGACAGGGCCGCCACGATCCTTTCTTTCTCTTTTTCGGCGATCTCCACCGCCGAATCCAGCGCTACCCAATAGGCCATGGCTGCCACCGCGTAGCCGCTGAGCAGCACCCCGTAGAAGGCCAGTTCGCGCTCAAAGGCATACCGGGCCAGATAGGCGAGGCCGATGGGCGCCAGCAGCAGAGGATACAGCATCAGGATCAGCCCCTGGATCTTGCCGGCAGACGCCTGGCGCCAGCTTGAGGAGGGATCCGCCGGCCGCGGCGACATCACGCTGGCCAGGTTGCCGACTGCAAGCAGGAAGAGCGCCAGCATCATCGTACAGGCCAGCGCCTCGGGCACTTTCGACAGCGGAAACCGGATGCGGAGTACCGAAAGCGCCGCCACGATCATGGCGACCTCCGCCAGCAGCAGGATCACCGCGGCCATGTTCTTGGCCAGGAAAACCACCCGCAGCGGAACCGGCATGACGAAGTAGGCCTGCACGGCGGTCCTGTCGAAACCGAGGATGTTCCAGAACAGAACTTCGCCCATCAGAAGCGCTGCATAAAGGCTCACCCACAGCAGGAGGCTCCCCGAAGCGCGCGCCGCGCCCGGTTGGCCGCGGAACGCAAGGGGCAGCCAGATGAGGATGCCGAATGTGAACCCCATGAAGAAGACGAGCCGGAACCGCGTGGAGCGGCCCAGCGTTCTCAGCTCCTTGGTCACGAGCACGCCCAGCGGATCCGGGAGCAGGCGCGAGGGAAGCGCATAGAACCGCTCGAAGACAGCGAAGGAGAAGGCGCGCCCCGCGGCCCGGTCTTTCGACCCCGCTTCAGCGGCATCCCAGCGGAGTCCGCGGCGGAACTGGGAAAACCCGAACCAGGCGCCAAAGCACAGCCACGCGGACGTCAACGCGAAAGCGGCCGGGGAGAACCCGTCGACCGCCAGAACGGCCACGCTCGACCATGGCAATCCGAGGTAAGGGGCGAGGGCCGAGTAACGCTGATACATGCTCCGCAGCAGCTCCGGCGGAACCGCCACGAGGATGAGCTGGGGAAGGGCCGCAAGCAGGACGATGCCGAGAACGATCAGCTCCCGGATGCCACGCCGCGCCAGGAGGCGCGTCAGCAGATCCCGGATGCCCACCGAGAGCAGCAGGTTGAAGAGAACAAACAGGAGCAGCCACAACACGGCCCACGCGGAAGTCAGCGGACTCCCGGCGAGCCCCGCGCCCAGTCCCGCAAGGACAATCAGAACTTCCGTCCCGGTCGAGACCCGCAGCAGCACTTCCACTGCAAACAGTTTCCGGATCGGAATGGGATAGGCGAGGAGGCGCTTCAGGTCGAGGCTGAGTCCTGTGGCAGCCATCATGACCGGCATCAACTGCCAGAACGCGGCGGCCACCATCAGGATGGTGGATGTGATCGAAATCAGGCTCTCTCTGCTGCGGATGGAAGGCAGTGACACCGCCATCAGCCAGGCCAGCATGAGGATCAGGCCGTACCAGATGGCGACGGAGGCCCAGTACAGGATCCGTCCGGCGCCGATGGAACCTCCGCTCAGGCGGTTGTACAGGATCCGGAACTGGGCCCGCAGGATCGCCCGGATCTGGTCATCTGCCAGCATCATCGACGTTCCGGCTAACGCAGCCAGTCCAGCGCCTCGGTCGAACGCGCCGGTCCCCCCACGACGCGCACGAAGAGGTCCTCCAGCGTCTCTTCTCCCGACCTCAGTTCGTCCATCGGCCCCTCCACCACGAGCCTGCCCTGGTGGATGATCGCCACGCGGTCGCACAGCCGCTCGACGACTTCGAGCACGTGCGACGTGAGGAAGATCGTCGCGCCCTGGGCCACCTGCTCCAGCAGGATGTCTTTCATGAGGCGGGCGCCGACGGCGTCGACGCCCTCGAAGGGCTCATCCAGCAGGAACAGCTCTGGCCGGTGGATCAGCGCCGCGGCCATCGCCACCCGCTTGCGCATCCCCTTGGAATACTCGGCGATGAGCTTGCGGCCCGCCGTGTCCAGTTCGAACAGCTCCATCAGCTCGGCGGCGCGCCGGCGGCTCAGCTCGCGCCCCAGCCTGTACATCCTGCCGACGAACTCGACGAATTCGAACCCGGTGAGGTGGTCGAACAGGAGGCTTTCGTCGGGCACCAGCCCGATCCGGGCCTTGATTTCCAGCTCCTCTTCCGGCATCTTCCTGCCGAGAATGCGGATCGTTCCCGCCGTCGGCGGCGCAAGGCCCATCAGCATGCGGATCGTCGTGGTCTTGCCCGCCCCGTTGGGTCCCAGAAAGCCGAAGAAACAGCCCCGCTCCACAGTGAGCGTCAGTCCGTCCACGGCCGCTTTCTCCCCGTAAACTTTGCGGAGCCCGTTCACCTCGATGGCAGGAGACGGATGGACGCTCATGGGTGTTCTTTCATCCTACCGTTTCCGGCCCCGGACCAAGCGGACCGGTGAATTTTCGCTGCGGCACTCTCAACTTTTGAGCCGGATCCGCCGATGTAGACGAATGTGAGTCAGAGTATTCTGCCGAAGCTCACTCCTCGTGACCTGGCGATGAAGAGCCTGGACCAGTTGCCGCCATTCTCGCCCGTCCTGCATCACCTGATGGCGACGCTGGCCGACGAGGACGTCAGCTTCTCGAAGCTGGCCGACCTGATTGAGCGCGACACGGTTCTCAGCGGGAATGTGCTGCGGCTGGTCAACTCGGCGCTTTACGGGAGGCGCGGCAACGTGAGCAGCGTGCGCGCGGCCGTGTCCATCCTCGGCCTGAACAAGCTCAGGAACTTCCTGCTCGGGCTGTCTGTGTCGCGGCTCTGGTCGCGTGTCCGCACGCCAGACTCCTGGTCGATGGCCCGCTTCAACGGCCATGCGATCGCCGTTGCCGTGCTCGCCGACCGGCTGGTGCAGAAGACGCCCATCGAGTACCCCGAAGGAGCATTCGCCGCGGGGCTGCTCCATGATCTCGGGCGGCTGATGATCGCCACCGCCCTGCCGGAAGAATTCCAGCGGATCCATGCCATGCGCGTCTCCAGCGGCAAGGCGCTTGTGCAGTGCGAATACGCAGTCATCGACACCAGCCACGCCGAATTGAGCGCCGCCGCGCTTGGCCGCTGGAACCTGCCGGTGCCCATCCAGAAGGCCGTTCTTTATCACCACCACCCCGAGCTCGACCCGGAGCGCCGTGCAGGCGGGGCGCAGCCTCTGAGTCTGGCGCTCGCTGTGGCCAACGAGGTGGCCAACGCCACCGGCCACGCCATCACGGAGGAAGATGCCAAAGAGGCTCCGCCCCCGAGGGAGTCGTTCGCCCGGTTGAAGCTGGCTCACGACACGGATGCGATTCTCGCTGCATTCGAGGAAGATCTCCAGCCGCTGAAAGCGTCCTTCTGATAACCGGGGCACCCGGGCGTGCGCGCCGAATGCAATACCACGCTGCCTGCTTCGGGTCTGGTTGCCGCACGCGGCGGGCAAGCTCTGGAAAATCTACCACCTGTTGCAGGCACTCCGCCGGGTGGCCGGAGGAAATCAACGCCCGTTCCGCCCGAGTCCCTCCCGTCCCGCCGGGCGGCCCAAGAGCGGCCAGGACGGCCCGCCGCGCCGCACTTCATTACGATGGAATCAGTGCGCTGTTTGACGCGCGCCCCGGACGCCATGATCAGCCAGCTTGGCCGCAGCCTGATGATCCTGGGCATCGCCCTCTTCCTTGCCGGACTCCTGCTGTATCTGTTCCCGCGCCTGCCGCTCCGCCTCGGCCGCCTCCCCGGCGACATCGTCATCCGCGGCAGGAACAGCGTTTTCTACTTCCCGCTGATGACCAGCCTGCTGCTCAGCCTGCTATTCTCCGTTTTGCTCTGGCTGTTCCGCCGCCGTTGACGGAGCCTCCGCCTGTCCCGCCGCCTCTGCAATCTCCGCCGGCCGGCCCTTTGGATGAAGGAAAAATCCACAGCCGGATTCCGTTAATTAGGGTGAATCGCTGATCGGATGAGCCTCCCGGCGAGGGCGGGAGGCGGAGGAGGACGCTGGCAGGTCACCGGCGCCTCCCCGGATTCGGGCGGGGCGCCGGGACCGCACGAGGAAGCTGGAATCAGCTCGATACGGCACATTCAGGCTTCCGGGGGCGTGCGCCAATCGTGTGCCGTCTCCGGCAGGGCGGACCGGGGCAGGTGCTGAGGGAGGAGCGGCCCTGCCCCGGCGGGGGACACCGGGGATCCAGGAGGGAGGAGGAGCCACGGATCCCCAGTTCTCTTATGTCGCGCCGCCTTCAGCGGACAGGACCGAACTGCGGCATCTCAAGCACGGCCGCCCCGTCCACGCGCGGATCCGTCCCAGCCATCTGCACCTTGCGCTTCAGGTCATGGACGACGGCGCTGCCGAAGCCGAAGACGCTTGAGTAAGGCGCCGTCGGCTGGACCTGGTGTCCGCGGCGCTGAAGCTCCACGCGGATGTTTTCCGGGATGCGGCTCTCGATCTGCACGTCGCAGCCGTCGAACGTCGTCTTGGTGAATCGCGGCGCCTCCAGCGCCTGCTGCACGTTCATGCCGAAGTCGACGACGTTCGACACGAACTGCGCGTGCGCCTGGCTCTGGTTCCAGCCGCCCATGATGCCGAAGCCGATCACCGTGTCGTCCTTGCGCATCAGCGCCGGGATGATGGTGTGCAGCGGCCGCTTGCGTCCGGCCAGCGAATTCGGCCTGCCGGGCTCGAGATCGAAGCCCGCGCCGCGGTTGTGGAACGTGAAGCCTGCCCCCGGCGCCACGAGGCCGGTGCCGTAGCCGCCGTAGTTGGACTGGATCAGGCTGACGATGTTGCCGTCACGGTCGATGACCGAGAGATAGATCGTGTCGCTGCCCTTGGCCGCCAGAGACTCTTTCAGGTCGCTCGGCAGCACCCGGCAGGCGGCGCGCCGCATGTCGATCTGGGCGGCGCGCTTCGCGGCGAGTTCCTTGGAAAGCATTTCGCGCACGGGCACGGGCGTAAAGCGCGGGTCGCCCACGTACCGCTCCATGTCGGCGTAGGCCAGCTTCTTCGCCTCGATCATCACGTGCAGCGCCGCGGCCGAATTGTGCCCGTAGTCGGCCAGCGGGAACCGCTCCATGATGTTCAGCATGGCCAGCGCGGCGATGCCCTGCCCGTTGGGCGGCAGCTCGTAGACGGTCCAGCCGCGGTACGTGGTCGAGATCGGCTCCACCCATTCGGGCTGAAACTCGGCGAAATCCTCCAGCGTGTGCGCGCCCCCCTGCGCCTGGAGGAACGCGACCATCCTTTCGGCGAGCTCGCCCCTGTAGAAACCATCGCGGCCCTGTGCGGCGATGCGCCGCAGCGAACTGGCAAGCGCCGGGTTGCGGAAGACGTCGCCCGCCTGCGGACGCTCGCCAAGCGTGAGGTACGTCTCGCGGAATCCGGGCTGCTGGAAGTAGCGCCGCTGCGCCAGCGACCGCGCGCTCACCGGAGAAAGCGCGAATCCGTTTTCGGCGAAATGGATGGCCGGCGCGAGGATCTCGGCGAAGGATTTCGAACCGAACCGCTCCCGCAGCGCATGCCAGCCGGCGACGCAGCCCGGCACCGTGACCGTGTGGACGCTCAGCTCGTCGAACTTCTTCGTGCGTTCGTTGAGAGCCACTTTCTTTTCGCGGATCCATTCGAGCGTGAGCGCTTTCGGCGTCCACCCGCTGGCGTTCAGGCCGTAGACTTTCCCGGTCTTCGCTTCGTAGTAGATGGCGAACAGGTCGCCGCCAATGCCGTTGACGAACGGCTGCACGAGGCCGGTCATCGCGTTGGCGGCGATGGCCGCATCGACGGCGTTTCCGCCCTGCTCAAGGATCTTCGCCGCTGCCTGCGAGGCCAGGAAATTCGAGGCGGCGACGATGCCGTATTTCGACACCACCAGCGGGCGCGCCTGCTCGTACTGCGGCGGCGGGGCCACCTGACGGGCCGTCGGGTCCGCATCCTGAAAGGCGAAAAGAGGCAACGCGGCAAGCCCCGCAAACAGCTTCAGACGGTTCATGGGGAACAGTCTGCCACAGCCTGGGCCGCGTCTGCCGCCGCTAGAGTCCCGCCCACTCGCTGACGAGGCCGGTGGGAATGCCGATCCGCGCCAGCGCGCGGCCAACGGTCGCATTGACGATGTCGTCCACCGTCTGCGGACGGTTGTAAAAGGCGGGCACGGGAGGCATGATCACCGCGCCCTGGTCGGCGGCCATCTGCATCAGCCGCAGGTGGCCCTTGTGCAAAGGCGTCTCGCGCACCAGCAGCAGCACCGGGCGCCCTTCCTTGAGCTGCACGTCGGCGGCGCGGGCGATCAGATCGGCGCTGTAGCAGTTGGCGATCGCCGACAGCGTCTTGATCGAGCACGGCGCGACGATCATGCCGCGCGTCTCGAAGGAGCCCGAGGCGATGGTGGCCCCGATGTTGGCGTTGGGATGCACCACCGAGGCAAGCCCCTCCACCTGCCTGGGCGTGTAGGCCGTTTCGGCGCTGATGGTGGCCCGCGCCGCAGGGCTCATGATGAGGTGCGTTTCGATCTCCGTCCTCTGGCGGAGCACCTCGAGCAGCCGGATTCCGTAAATGACGCCAGAGGCGCCGGTGATCGCCACAATCAGCCGCTGCGGCAAGAGCGTCAGGTCCTTTCCGGGGAATGGGAACGGCTCGGCGCTGCTGGCGGAAGGGGTGGGATTCGAACCCACGAACGGCTTTCGCCGTTGGCGGTTTTCAAGACCGCTGCCATCAACCGCTCGGCCACCCTTCCGACAGCCACAATTTTACTGCACCCGCAAAAAGAGATGCCGGCGCGCGCGCCGTGGATCCAGCGCTGCGCCGGCGTCCCTTCTCCTCCGGAAAGAAGCAACGGATCAGGCGAATGACCAGCCCTTGCGGAAGGTCGGCTTGAGGTACTTGTTGGCTTCGTTGTTGTTGGTGAAGCGCATCTTCACCGGGTCGTATTCGAGCTTGCCTTCGACGCGCAGCGCGATCACGCCAAGCAGCATCCACTCGGTGAACGGCGCGGCCACTTCGAAGTTCGAACAGGCCGGCTCGCCGCCCTTGCAGGCGCGGATCCAGTCGCGGTAGTGGCCGGGCGAACGCGTCAGCAGTTGCGGCGGGAACCGGTAGTCCTTCATCTTTTCCGCCGGGATGAGGCGCGTCTGTTCGCCATAGGTGCCGGTGGTGATCATGCCCTTGTCGCCAATGAACAGGGCGCCGTCCGGCGGCGGGAACCGCAGCTTGTCCGGCTCCTTCCGCATCAGCTCGTACTGCTCCCAGTCGAAGACCCGGCCGACGTATCCCGTGCGCTGCTGCCCCTGCCGCGGCGGGCCGCCCTGCGGACCCTGGCCGCCGCCCGTGTAATAGGGCATGTCGCCGAGCCATTCGCCTTCCGGCACGCCGGGGATCTTCGGCGTTTCCTTGCAGCCGTCGTACCAGTAGAGCGTCACCGGAGGCATGTTGCCGCGCGCCGGGAACTCGAACTTGATCACGCTCCGCTCGGGGAACATGAACGGCGAAGTGCCTTCCTTCCGGATGCACTCGACGCTGGAAGGCGGCCCGAGCCGCAGCGCCAGATTGGGCGCGCCGAGGATGTGGCACGCCATGTCGCCCAGCGCGCCGCAGCCGAAGTCGTAGAAGCCGCGCCAGTTGAACGGCTGGTAGAAGTAGCCGCCGAAACGGTTCGGATACCTGCCGGTGTCCTTGCCCGAGGTGAACGGCCGCATCTCGGCGATGCCCAGCCAGAGATCCCAGTCGAGCGTATCCGGCACGGGCTCCTCCGGCGGAATCTGCGTCAGCCCCTGGGGCCACAGCGGGCGGTCCGTCCACGCGTGGACCTCCTTCACCTCGCCGATCTCGCCCGCCCAGATCATTTCGGCCACCTGGCGCGTACCCTCGTTGGAGTAGCCCTGGTTGCCCATCTGGGTGGCGACCTTGTACTTTCGCGCCGCCTCGAGCAGTTGCCGCGCCTCCCAGACGGTGCGCGTCAGCGGCTTCTGCACATAGACGTGCTTGCCGCGCTCCATCGCCCACATCGCGCAGATGCCGTGCATATGGTCCGGCGTGCAGACGATGACGGCGTCGATGTTCTTGTCCTCCTTGTCCAGCATGCGGCGGAAGTCCTTGTACTTGGGGACATTCTCATACCGCTTGTAGGTGGCCGCCGCCTGCCGGTCGTCCACGTCGCACAGCGCGACGATGTTTTCGGTCTGCGCGCAGGCGGCGATGTCGCTGGCGGCCTTGCCGCCCGCGCCAATGGAGGCGATGTTCAGCTTCTCGTTCGGAGACTTGTATCCGGCGAGTTTCAGAGAGGGGGCGCTGCCGAAGCCGGCAGCGGGCACGGCTCCAGCGAGCAGAGTGCCGAGGAAGAAATGTCTTCGATTGGTTTCCAGAGCCAAGGCTGTCAACTCCCGCACATATCCTATCCGGATTTGAGCGCGCTTGCAGGGCCTTGACCCGGCAGGCGCGGTCTCCAATAGTGGCGGAGAAACCAATAAGCTGGTTTCAGGTTCCATGATCGGAAAATTCCGGCGGGCCGCGGAAGCGGCCGGAGCGGAGGTTCTGGAGGCGCGGACGCCCGAAGCCGCGCTGGCGACCCTGGCGCGCATTCTCAAGGAAGAAGGAGTCGGCGCCGGCGGCAGGACGGCGGTCTGGCCGGCGGGTCCGCTGCGGCAGCGCTTCCACCCGGAGATCCTGGCCCAGATGCTGCCGGGGCTGGTGCTGGAAGTCACGCGGGAGGCGGCCGCCGCGGCTCACGTCGGCGTCACCGAGTTCGAGTGGGGCGCAGCCGCCACCGGGACGCTGGTTCAGGACGCCTCGGCCGTGGCGCAGCGGCTGGCTTCCACGCTGCCGCCAGTGCATGTGGCGCTCCTGCCGGCGGGCGCGATCGTGGCTGACATCGGGGCCGCGCTGCGGCGGTTCGACCCCGCGCGCGCCGCTTTCCTCGCCCTCGTCACCGGGCCGAGCCGCACTGCCGACATCGAGCGCGTGCTGACCATCGGCGTGCACGGCCCGCGGCGGCTGGTGATCGTTCTTTACGGACAGGAGGCCGGCCATGCCTGAAGAGCTGCGGGAACTGGTCCGCCGCGCGCTGGCGCATCCCCATCTTTCGGCCGCGCTCACGCGCTTCAGCGAAGACTACCGCATGAGCCGTGCCCGCGCATACAAGGGGATCGACTTCGAAGCGCTGCGGGAGCGCATCGCCGCGCGCAAGGCGGCCGCTGCCGAGCATCTTGAGGAGCTCGCCGCGCGCTTCGCCGCCGCTGCTTCGGCGCGCGGCGCGCACGTCGTCCGGCTGGACGCGCCCGGCGACGTGCACGATTACATTCTCCGGGTGGCGCGCCGCCGTGGCGCGCGGCTTGTCGTCAAGGCCAAATCGATGGCCACCGAAGAGATCCATCTCAACGCCGCGCTGGCGCACGCCGGCATCGAGGTGAAAGAAACCGATCTCGGCGAGTGGATTGTCCAGTTGGCCCGCCAGCGGCCTTCGCACATGGTGCTGCCGGCGATTCATCTTACGCGCGCCGACGTGGCCCGCCTGTTCAGCCGCGAGACAGGCCAGACGCTTGAGGCGGAGATCCCGCAGCTCGTACGCGTCGCCCGCGAACAGCTCCGCGAGAAGTTCCTCCGCGCCGACATCGGCATCACCGGAGCCAACATCGCCGTGGCGGAAACCGGCAGCCTGGTGCTGTGCACGAATGAAGGCAACGCGCGGCTGGTATCCACTCTGCCGCCGGTGCACATCGCCGTCGTCGGCCTGGAGAAGCTGGTGGAACGCTTCGAGGACATCGAACCGATTCTCGCCGCGCTGCCCCGCAGCGCCACCGCACAGCAGATCACCAGCTATGTCAGCATCCTCACCGGCCCGGCCGAGGCGGCAGGCGGCGGCCCCAAGGAGATGCACATCATCCTCTACGGGCACCGCCGGGCCGCGATGGCCGCGGACCCGGTGTTCCGCGAGGCGCTCCAGTGCATCCGCTGCGCCTCCTGCCTGAACGTCTGCCCGGTATACCGCCTGGTTGGCGGCCATGTGTTCGGGCGCGTGTACACGGGCGCCATCGGCACCGTGCTCACTGCATGGACGGAAGGATGGGAGGCGTCCCGCGGCCTCGAGCAGCTCTGCATCCAGTGCGGCGCGTGCCGCGATGCGTGCCCGGCCCGCATCGACCTGCCGGAACTGATCCTGGAGGTGCGCCGGCGCGCCGCGCATGCGGTGACGCCGCCGCTGGCCGGGCGGGCTGCGTTCGTACTGATCGGCAACCGCCGCGCTTTTCACGCAGCGCTGCGGGCAGCCGCGCTCGCGCAGAAGCCGTTCACCGAAGGGCCTTACCTGCGGCACCTGCCGCTGTTCTTCACCGAAGCAGGAAAGAACCGCCGGTTGCCGGCGCTGGCCGCCGAACCCTTCCGGGACCGCTTCCCGCGCATCGGGCAGCCGCGCTCGGCCCGCCGCGTGGCGCTGTTTGCGGGATGCCTGATCGACTTCGTGTATCCGGAAATCGGCGAAGCCATCGTACGCATCCTGAACCGCGCTGGCCTGGAGGTGCTCTTCCCCGAAGCCCAGACCTGCTGCGGCGCGCCCGCCCGCTTCAGCGGCGCGCCGGAAGCGGCCCTGGCCAACATCCGCGACAACGTGGAAGCCCTGCCTGGCGATGGCGCCGAAGCGGTCGTTTCCGCCTGCCCCACCTGCACCGTGGCCTTGCAGTCCGATGCGGCCCGCGTGGCGCAGGAATGCGGCGACGCCGCCCTGGCCGGGCGCGCTGCCCGGCTGGCGGAAAAAGTCGTCGACTTCTCCACCTTCGTCCACCGCCTCGCCGCCGAGGGTTCGCTGCGGCTGCCCTCCGGCGCGGATCTGCCCGCGGTCACCTACCACGACTCCTGCCACCTGAAGCGCACGCTGCACGCCGCGCAGCCTCCCCGGGAGCTGTTGCAGAGCTGCGGATACGCGCTTCGCGAGATGCAGGAGTCCGATGTCTGCTGCGGCATGGGCGGATCGTATTCGCTCAAGATGCCCGAAGTCTCCGCCGCGATGCTGGCGCGCAAGCTGCGCATGATCGCCGCCACGGAGGCCGCGGGAGTCGCCGTGGACTGCCCGGGCTGCCTGATGCAGATCCGGGGCGGCTGCGCCGCCGCCGGCGCGCCCACGCGCGTCCGGCACACCGCCGAATGGCTCGCTTCGCTGCTCGGCCCGGCGCATTGAGCCGCCGCGCACGCCGGGATATGATGCGGAAGACCCGCGCCGCCGCGAGGCGCGCCGTCCGGCTGCTTCGCGCGGGCGCGGAGGCCACGCTCACGGCAGGAGGACTCGCATGCAGAACCGGTTCACGCGGCGGCGCGCCATGCAGGCGGCCGGCATGCTGGCCGCGGCGCCCCACGTCTCTGTCTCCGCGCAGGGCCGCAGGCGGACCTGGCCCTTCGAGGAAGGCACGGACACGCCCAAACTGTGCCTGGAAATCGGCTGGAGCAACTTCACCGAGCGCGATCTGCGCCGCATCCGCCAGCTCGGCATCACTTATGTGCTCAGCAGTTGGAGCCAGATCCCCTGGGACGAGGCTGAGCTGCGGGCCAAGATGGACCGTCTGCGCCAGTCCGGCCTGACGCTCTACAACCTGATGATCGGCGGCTTTCCGAACACGATCTACGGCCGCCCCGGGCGGGACGAGGAGATCGAGAAGGTCATCCGGTCGATCCGCGTGGCCGGCCGGTGCGGCCTGCCGGTGGTCGAGTACAACTTC
Source organism: Bryobacteraceae bacterium (assembly GCA_025056865.1). GTDB lineage: Bacteria > Acidobacteriota > Terriglobia > Bryobacterales > Bryobacteraceae > JANWVO01. The sequence continues at coordinate 26,252 of JANWVO010000025.1, read as the reverse complement.
TACGCTCACCGCCTCGTGGAAGGCTATTACGAAGAGCTGGGCCGCGGCGGCGCGGGGCTCACGGCCTACACGTATGACAAGGTAAAGGACCTGCCGCCGCTGCCGGAAATCGGCGTGCATTCGCTGGACGAAATGTGGAAAAACATTACGTATTTTCTCAAGGCGGTCATTCCCGAGGCGGAAAAAGCGGGAGTCCGCATGGCGCTGCACCCGAACGACCCGCCGGTGCCGCTCAGCCGCGGCTCCGGCCAGATCATGGCCACCGTCGACGGCTGGAAAAAACTCATCAGCATTGTGCCCAGCCCGTCCAACGGCATCACGTACGACTGCGGCGTCACGCGCGAGCTCGGCGAAGACCCGGTGGAAGTCTTCCGGTATTTCATGCAGCGCAAGGCCGTCAACCACATGCATTACCGCAACGTGAAAGTCCGCAGGCCTTACGTCGACTACACCGAGGTTTTCCCCGACGAGGGCGAAGTGGACATGTTCGCGGTGATGAAGGAGGTGGTGCGGCTCGGCTACAACGGCATCATTTACCCCGAGCACCCGCGCGCCCTGGACATCGACCGCGAGCGGCCCGACTTCAGGCCCTTCTACCCGGGCGGCGGCACCTACGGCGGTCTTGCCTACAACGTCGGCTACGCGCGCGCCATGCTCCAGGCGGCGATGGCCAGCGTGTAGCTCGCGGAGGACGCCCGGCACGCCCCGGCCGGACGTGCCGCGCGGACGCTGCTCAGAGCTTGCTCACTTCCATCCGGCGGGCCCAGATCTTCTCGAACGCTTTCACATACTGGTCGATCAGCTCATCCGCTTCGCCGTGCATCAGCGGCAGGAAAATGTGCGTGGAATTCACCTGTGCGTTTCCTGGCATTTTCTCCGGAATCACTGGCGGATGATGCCACCACTGCGCCTCCGAGTAAATCCTCATTTTGTGCTGCTCGGGGTAATCCCATACGCTCACGCCCACGCCTTCGGCCTTGAGCGCGCGCACCAGTTGATCGCGCGTGAAGCCCGCCCGGGCGGAATCCAGAAACAGCATGTTGGCATGGTAGTAGACGCGCTTCTGGTCCGGCCGGCAGCGCGGCTCGCTCAGGCCGGACAGCGCGGTGAGCCGCGCGTTCAGTTTCCGCACGTTGCGGCGCACCGTTTCGTTGCGCTCCTCCAGCCCCCTGAGCTGCACGCGCGCCACCGCGGCCGCGAAGGGATGCATCCGGTATTTCTGGCCGAAGCCGGTGCCTTCATAAGCGCGCACCGGGCTGTCTTTGGGGAATTTTACCGGATCTTCGTAGTGGCCGAATGCGGCAGCGCGCTCATAATAGGCGCGCGTCTGGTACATCCCCATGCCGCCTTCGACGCTCGGCAGGACTTTCGATGCCTGGAAAGAGTAAATGCCCATGACGCCCCAGGTGCCCATCGCCCTGCCCTGCATCCACGCGCCGTGGGCGTGCGCGGCGTCCTCCAGCAGGATCAGGCCCTTTTCCCGGCACCAGGCGGCAATGTGGTCCATTTCGCATGGCAGGCCCCAGGAATGCATCACGACGACGGCGCGCGTGCGCGGCGTCAGCTTCCTCCTGGCGTCCTCCAGATCGAAGCACGCGGTCTTCGGGTCGATATCGACGAAAATGGGAACCAGCCCGAAAAACCGCATCGCCAGACACGTGGAGAAGAAGGTGTAGGACGGCACCATCACTTCGCTGCCCGGCGGGAGGCCGAGCGCGAAGTACATCGACGTCAGCGCGCTCGAGCCGTTCATGTGCGCCTTGACGAAGGGAGATTTCGTGTATTCCTTCCATTCGTTCTCGAAAGCGGGCAGCGCATCGTAATAGGTGTTGGCTTCGATCAGCTCGTGCAGCGCCTGCCTTTCGGCGGGGCCATAGCGGGGCCAGCGCGTGAGCTCCTTGATCTTTTCGGCAGGGAACGTGACGCTGGGCGGCCCGCCCAGCGCTGCCAGCCCCTGGCGGGGGAACAGGATCCCGGCGGCGCCTGCGGCGGCCGCGCTTTTCAGGACGAAATTCCGGCGGGTCTCGCCAGAATCTTTCTGCGCATCTGTCATGGCAGTCCTCCTCAGCTTTTCGCGCCCGCCAGCGCGCGGATCGCCTGCCGGATCCGCTCCTCGCTGCCGGGCTGCACGTTGGATGCGCCCGGTTCATACCCGCCCAGGCGGTAGTCCTCATCCCGGCACAGGTATCCCGGACTGATGTCTCCGTATCCGGCCGCACAGACAAAACGGCCGGGGGCCGCCGCCTGGGCCTCGCGCTGAAAGGCGAGCAGCGGTTCGCCGGGAAGGAGCACGGCCACGGCGGAACCGAGATCCAGCGCGGCGGCGCCCAGCGGCCGCTGCCGCCGGGCGAAGGAAGCTGTGATCGCCCTGCGGTAGGCTTCGGCGTCGCTGGAAGCCTCCTCGACCGACGGGAATCCGGTCCGCGCTTCCAGACGCAGGGCGGCCGTGCGCCACTCCAGCCCTGCGGCTGGCTCGAAAGCAGCGGCGCGGATCGCCCGCCTCATGCCGTCCGCGAGCCGCAGGGCCAGCTCCGCGCGCTGCTCTTCCCTGCCCTGGTTGTACCTGCCGACGGTGACGTCGCCGGCGCACCCGGTGAAGTAAATCACCGCAGCGCCGGCCTCCTTTTCCATCGCCGCGCGCGCCGCGCCCACGAAGTCCGCCGAGACGCGCCCGTCGCAGCAGAACGTCTGCGGATGCGTGGCGTAGAACATCAGGTGCACGAGAGGCCCCGCGCTGCCGGCCAGCGTCATGCAGCGGATGTCCGGGTCGATGTCGCCTTCAGGCAGCTCCGCCAGATGGGGCGACGCGGCAGTGCTGCTGAAGCGTGTCACGATGCGGCCATCCACCAGCAGCCGCCGCGCGCTGGCCACCTTCTCCACGCGGGCGAGCCCGGTCCCGAGGCGCTCCACCGGCGCCAGCATCCTGACGGCCGCGGCAGCCGCCGTGGCAAGGCGTTCGGCCATTCGCTGAAGAAACCGCGCCGACATCCGCAGGGCCTGCGGACGCGCGCTCTGAAGCAGCGGATACGCGTCTTCCACCACGTAGGGCGCCGCATGCTGATGCACCGTGTGCAGCCACACATTGCGGCGCGACGTCGCCGCGCCGTGCGCCAGCGCGGCGCAGAAGCGCTCATGGGTGGCGCCGCCTGCTCCGCACCAGTCCATGGCGGCAAGCACCACGCGCTGGCCGTTGCCCTCCAGAACCAGCCCCTTGCACAGCAGGGGGTCCAGCACTTCGCGCACGGGCTCCACCCAGATGTTCGGCTGCCCCTTCGGCGGCGTGGCGTCGCACTGAAACACGGCAGCCCGGAGTCCGCTGCTCCGGCGCAGCATCAGCAGCCCTGCGCCCAGCAGCTCGCGGCGGCTGCAATGGTTGCTGGTCCCTTCCCCGGCGTTTCTCAGGGCCTCTGCCTCCCGTGGGCTTCATTCTATGCCGGCCCGATCGCCAGGTCATGCGCCTTTGGATCTAGACTAGAGGGGGAGGAGCCTGAGAACGCCTCGGGGGAAAGAGAGGGACTTCACATCATGAGGAAGCTTTTCTTGATGTCAATGGCAGCCGCCGTGATGGCTTTCACGGGCTGCAAGAAGGACGCCTCGCAGGAAGCGCAGGCGCAGCAGCAGCTTCAGGAAGCCCAGAAGAGGGTGGAAGAAGCGGAAAGGGAGGCCGCCGAAGCGCGGCGCCAGCTCGAAGAAGCGCAGCGCGCTGCGGAACAGGCGCGCCAGCAGCAGGAACTGGAGGACGCCCGCAAGAAGCTGGAGCAGGCTCAGCGGCAGGCGGACGCGGCGAGGAAGAAGCTTCTCGAGGCGCAGCAGAAGGCGGCACAGTCGCAGGCTCAGGCCTCTTCCTCCGGGGGGGCGCAGCAGACGGCGGGCGGACAGGCGCTCCAGTCCGCTTCGCCCGCCACGGCGGCGCAGGCTCCGGCGGCTCCCGCGCCAAAGCCCATTACGGTGCCAGCGGGCACGCAGATCGTGATCCGCACAACGACGGCGCTTTCCACCAAAGACGCGAAGAGCGGCGATCCCTTCCGCGCCACGCTGGCCGAGCCGCTTGTGATCGACGGGGTGACCATCGCGCCCAAGGGCGCCGACGTCGAGGGCGTCATTGTGGAAAGCGACCCCGGCGGGCGCGTGAAAGGCGTGGCGCAGATTTCGGTGACGCTGCGCCGCATCCACACGGCTGCCGGAGACGTGGAGATCGAGACCGGAGCCTACGCGGCTGAAGCAAAGAGCAGCGTGAAGAAGGACGTCACGCGCGGCGCCATCATGACCGGCGTGGGCGCGGCCATCGGCGCCATCGCGGGCGGCGGCAAAGGCGCGGCGGTCGGCGCGGGCGTCGGCGCGGGCGCGGGCACGGCCACGGCCATGGCCACGCGCGGCGAACCTGCCACCATTCCCGCCGAGTCCGTGCTTACCTTCCAGCTCAAGTCGCCATTCACCGTCACGGTGAAGTAGGCTTCTGGCCCGGCTCTGCCGTGATCCGCCGCCTCAGCCCAGGTGGCGGATCACGGCGTCCGTGAATTCGCGCGTGGTGGCCGTGCCGCCGACATCCCGGGTCAGGTGTCTGCCTTCGGCGTAGGTGGCCATGATGGCCCGTTGCAGACGGTCGGCGGCTTCGCTCTCGCCCAGGTGGCGCAGCATCAGGATCGCGGACGACATCAGCGCCGTCGGGTTGGCAATCCCGTGGCCGGCGATGTCGGGCGCCGAACCGTGCACCGCTTCAAACACGGCGCACTTCTCGCCCATGTTCGCGCCCGGCACCACCCCCAGCCCGCCCACCAGCCCGGCGGCAAGATCGCTGACGATGTCCCCGTAGAGGTTCGGCAGCAGCAGGATGTCGAACGTCTCCGGACGCATCACCAGTTGCATGGCGGCATTGTCGACGATCAGCTCGTTGTAGGCGATGTCCGGATACTGGGTGGCCACTTCGCGGCAGCAGCGGATGAAGAGCCCGTCGCTGAGCTTCATGATGTTGGCCTTGTGCACCGCGGTCACCTTCTTGCGCCGGTTCTTCCGTGCATAGGCGAAGGCGTAGTTGGCGATCCGGAGCGAGGCGAAGCCGGTGATGATTTTCAGGCTTTCGACGACGTCCTTCACCACCTCGTGCTCCAGCCCGGAGTAAAGATCCTCCGTGTTCTCGCGGAAGATCACCATGTCGATGTTGACGTCCTGAAAGCGCGTCTTCAGCCCGGGCAGGGTGAACACGGGGCGCACGTTGGCGAACAGGTCCAGCGTCTTGCGCAGCGCCACGTTGACGCTCTTGAATCCGCCGGCGATCGGCGTCGTCACCGGCCCTTTCAGCCCGACGCCTGTGCGCTCCAGCGAGTCCAACACGTATTGCGGCAGGCTGGAACCGGTCTTTTCGATGATCTCCGCGCTCAGCTCGGCCGTTTCCCACTCGATCTTGACGCCGGTGGCGTTCACCGCTTCTACCGTGGCGGCGGCCACTTCGGGGCCGATGCCGTCGCCGGGAATGAGAGTCACCCTGTGTGCCACGCTCTCATGGTAACAGGGGCTGCGTGAATGGCAGAATGGAGGGTCATGCCCAGAATCCAGCGCGCCCTTCTCAGCGTTACTGACAAGACCGGACTGGCGGAATTCGCCCGCGGACTCGCCGCCCTCGGCTGCGAGCTCCTCTCCACCGGCGGCACGGCCCGCCTGCTGCGGGATGCGGGGCTTCCGGTGAAAGACGTCAGCGAGGTCACCGGCTTCCCCGAGATCCTCGATGGCCGCGTCAAGACCATCCATCCGGTGATCGCCGCCGGCATCCTCGCCCGCCGCGGCGTGGCCGCGCACCGCGCCGCGCTCGCCGAACACGGCATCGCCCCCATCGACATGGTGGTCGTCAACCTCTATGCCTTCGAGAAAGCCGCCGCGAAAGAGGGCGCTTCCATCGAAGAGCTGATTGAAAACATCGACATCGGCGGGCCGACCATGATCCGGGCCGCGGCGAAGAACTTCGAAGACGTGGCCGTGGTCACGTCTCCGGAGGACTACCCCGCCATCCTTGACGAGCTTCGCGCCAATGGCGGCTCGCTCAGCCGCCGCACGCACTGGAACCTCGCCCGCAAGGCTTTCGCGCTGACGGCGCGTTACGACGCGGCCATCACCGTGCGGCTGGCTTCCATCGAATGCGGGGAAGAGTCCTTCGTCGACCGCCGCCCGGATCTTCCGGGCGCGCTTCACGTCCTGCTGCCGCGCCGGCAGGAGCTGCGCTACGGCGAGAATCCTCACCAGAAGGCAGCGCTCTATGCGGAAGGCAGCGAAGGCGTGGCCAACGCCGTCCAGCTCCACGGCAGGGAGCTGAGCTTCAACAACCTTGTCGACCTCGACGCCGCCTGGCAGCTTGTGTGCGAGTTCGAACGGCCCGCTGCGGTCATCATCAAGCACACCAATCCCTGCGGCTGCGCCGAGCAGGACAGCCTCGCCGAGGCTTACCGCATGGCCTGCGAGGCGGATCCCGTCTCCGCTTTCGGAGGCGTGCTCGCCTTCAACCGCGAAGTGGATGCCGACACGGCGCATGAGGTCTCGAAACTCTTCGTGGAAGCCATCGCCGCGCCCGCCTATTCCGAGCAGGCGCTTGCCATCCTGCGCGCGAAGAAGAACCTCCGGCTCGTGGCCGTCAAGGGAGGCGTGCCCGCGGAGCTCGTGCTGCGTTCCATCACCGGCGGCGTGCTCGCGCAGACGCCCGACCTGCTGACGCTCGATCCGGCTTCGCTGCGCGTGGTGACCGAACGCAAGCCCACCCCGGAGGAAATGGCGGCTCTCGAATTCGCATGGAAGGTGTGCAAGCACGTCAAGTCGAACGCGATCGTCTATGCGCGCCGCGGCCAGCTTCTCAGCGCCGGCGCCGGGCAGATGAGCCGCGTGTTTTCCGCCGAGATCGGCGCGAAAAAATCGGTGCTGCCGCTGGCCGGCTGCGTGGCCGCCTCGGACGCCTTCTTTCCGTTTCCGGACGGTCTTGAGACAGTGGCTTCGCACGGGGCGACGGCGGTGATCCAGCCCGGCGGATCGGTGAAGGACGAGGAGGTGATCGCCGCGGCCAACCGGCTTGGCGTGGCGATGGTGTTCACCGGCATCCGCCACTTCCGTCACTGAACGCCGCTCTGCGCCTTGGCTGGCGGACTTCCGCCCTGCCGCGCCCCGGGGGGACGGCGTGCGGGAACGGATTGCCGGGCGCTCACCGCAGCCGCGCCAGCGCGTGCAGCCGGCGGCCGAGGTACTCCACGAGCCGGTCGTACGGGTCAAAGCCGACAATCTCGCGCGCGTTGGCGACGAAGTTGGAAAGCACGTTCAGGTCGTAGAAGACGGGCTCGCCGGTGCGGTGGTCGATGATGTACTCGATGCCGCACAGATCGATGCGGCCGAGCCGCGCCACGTTCAGCGCGATGGTTTCGGCTTCCGGCAGCGGCTCGCAGCGGGTGAACACAGGCCGGGACCCGGCGCTACAGGCGTCCGCCGGACAGAGATTGTAGCCCGCCCCGTCCCGCTGCACTTTCAGGCAGTAGAGCACTTCGCCGCCGAGGATCTCGATGCGGTAGCAGGCGCCGTCGCGCGAGGGGATGTGCTCCTGCACCAGCGCCACGTGGTCGCAGCCGAAATCGACGCCGGCGGCCTCTCTCTCAAGCTGCGCCGGCGAGTCGAAGCGCCGCACGCCCGCGCCCGCGCCGCCGCAGTTGGGCTTGACCATGACCGGAAACGGTAGGGCGCGCGCCGCCGGCAGAAGCTGTCCGGGGCAGTTGGCCACCGCCGTCCGCGGCACGCGCGCGCCGGCGCGGCGGAACAGCTCGAGCTGCCGCACCTTGCTGATTTCCAGCTCGTAGGCGGCCGCGCCGTTGACCACCTCGACGCGCCTCGCCTCGAGCACCGCCAGCAGCTCGCGCACGGCGAACTGCGCATGGCCGTGGCCCCGCCAGCGGGCCGACGCGCTCATGCGGTTCAGAACAAGATCCGGCCATTGTGTTTCTTCGAGCGTCCACCCCAGCGCATCGGCGCGCCACTCCTCGAACGGCACGCCCGCGCGGCGCAGGGCGTCGAACAGCGGGCGGAACCACTGCGGGTGCTCGTAGAGGATCGCCAGCCGGCTCACTCGCGCTCAGCTCCAGTCTTCCGGCTTGCGGCCTTCCGGCAGCAGCTCTCCCTTGTCAATGTAGCGGATGTGCGAAGCGAACCGGGCCGCGTGCGGGTCGTGCGTCACCATGACGATCGTCTTGCCATAGTCGCGGTTGAGCTGCCGCAGCAGCTCGAGCACTTCGTTGGCGCTGCGCGCGTCCAGGTTGCCGGTGGGCTCGTCGCAGAGGATGATGTCCGGATCGGTGACGATGGCGCGCGCGATCGCCACGCGCTGCTCCTGGCCGCCGGAAAGCTGCCGCGGGTAGTGGTGCAGGCGGTCGCCGAGGCCCACCAGCTTCAGCGCCGTCACCGCGTGTTCCATCCGCTCGCCCTTCTTCAGGTGCGTGAGCTTCAGCGGCAGCTCGACGTTTTCGAGCGCCGTCAGCACCGGGATCAGGTTGAACGTCTGGAAGACGAAACCGATGTGGCGGTTGCGCCAGCGCGCCATCTCCGGATCCGGCATGGCGGCCAGATCCGCGCCAAGCACCCGGATTGCGCCCGATGTCGGCCTGTCCATGGCGGCGATCAGATGCAGCAGCGTGGACTTGCCGGACCCGGACGGGCCCATCAGCGCGAGGTACTCCCCGCGGCGCACGTCCAGATCCACGTCCTTGAGCGCCACAATGTGGAACTCGTCGCGGATGTACTCCTTCGTCAGCCGCCGCGCCTGGATCACCACATCATCCGTCATTGCCGTTTCGCCTTCACTTTCATTCCGTCCCTGAGATCCGGCCCCGGGTTGAGCACGATGTCTTCGCCGCCGTTCAGCCCTTCCTCGACGCGAAGCCCCAGCGGCGTGCTGCCGCTGGTGCGGATGGCGCGCTCCACCAGGCGGTCCCGGAGCACGATGTAGACGCGGTCGTTGCGCACGGCCGCCGGCGGGATGTAGACGACTGGCCGGCCGGGAGCCGCCGCAGGGGCGGGCTGATCAGAAAGGAACGCCACCGCCGCATTCATCTCCGGCCGCAGGCGTTCATCGGGGTTCAGCACGCGCACCTTCACCTGCACGGCCGCCTTCTGCCGGTTGGCCTCCGGCGCAATCTCGTCGAGCTCGCCCTGCCATTCCACTCCAGGCCATGCGTCCGCGGTGATAATGCCGCGCTGCCGCGGCTTCAGCTTGGCGAAATCGTTCTGAGAAATGTCCAGCTCGACGCGCAGGTCGTTCAGGTCCGCCAGTGTCACCACGTAGCCCTTGGCTCCGCGCTCGCCGGCGAAGCTGGTGGTGACGAACTCGCCCTTTTCGACGGCCCTCTCGAGAATCGTGCCGTCCACCGGCGCGCGGATGAGCGTGTTGGCGAGCTGCGTCTCGGCGAAGGCCAGCGCGCCGCGCGCCGCCTCCACCTGGCCGCGCATCGACTCGATCTGTTCGCGCCGCGGCCCCTGGCGGACGATTTCGTAGTTCTTCTGCGCCGCTTCCAGCCGCGCAGCCGCCGTGTCGTAGCGCGCCTGCGCGTCGTCGAGCGCGGACTTCGACATCACCTTCTCCGCCGCCAGTTGCCGGATCCGCTCGAGTTGCACGCGCGCGTTTTCGAGCTCGGCGCGCGCCTGCTCCACCTGCGCCCGCGCCGCGTCGATCTCCTCGGGGCGCGAGCCGCGCTCCAGCTCGGCCAGCCTCGCTTCCAGCGCGGCCAACTGGCCGCGCGCCTGCTGCACCTGGGCGCGGTACTCGTCATCCTCAAGGCGCACGATGACCTGCCCGGCCTTCACCCGGTCGCCCTTCTCCACCCCGATCCAGGCGACTTTGCCGATCACTTTCGAAGCCACCTGGATCTTGTGCGCCGCCACAATGTAGCCGGTCGCATTCAGCACGACGCTGGCGCCGCCGGCGCCGGCGGGCTGTTGTGCCTGCACCCGCACGACCATCACCTCCGGCGCAGCGTTCAGATACCGCTGCACCAGCGCCGCCGCACCAAGCAGGACAAAGAGGGCGACGCCCGCCAGGATCCACCTGGCCGCCCAGCCGGATGCGCCCTTCGGCTCAGCGCCCCGGTCGATCTTCAAACGGCGGATGTCGGCCTCCATGATCGCGTCAACCCTCCCTCAACGCCGTCAGGATCTCCTTCCGGGCTGCCTGCCATGCGGGCAGCAGCCCGCCCGCGCCGCCCATCAGCAGCGCGAACACAAGCGAGGCTGCCATCGTCTGCGGCGTGATGCGAAGCTGGAAGGCGATTTCGGTGAACGTCGTGAAGCTGCCGATGCCGGTCGTCAGGCCGTTCACGGGCAGCACGAGCAGGATGCCCAACACGCCGCCGAGCGCCGCCAGCAGCAGGGATTCCAGCAGGAAGCTCGCCAGGATCGCCGCGCGCGAGTAGCCGAGCACGCGCAGCGTGCCGATCTCGCGCGAGCGGCGCGCCACCGCCGCATACATCGTGTTCATCGCCGCGAAGCAAGATCCTACCGCCATGATCGCCGCCACCACCGTGCCAAGGTACCGGATCAGGTCGCCGCTGGAGGTCTGCTGCGCGTAGTATTCTTTCTCGGACCTCGCCCGCACGTTGAGCCGCGGGTCGGCTTCGAGCTCGTTGATCAGCGCCTGGTGGGCCACCTCGTCGGTGGCGCGCAGCAGCGCCGAGCTGAGCACTTCCTCGCGGCCAAAGTCCGCGGCCACCTGGTTGAGGTCCACGAGGATCTCCGAATTCCTCGCCATTTGAGGGCTGTCATAGACGCCCACCACCTCCCACTCGCCGCGCCCGAAGCGCAGCTTTCTTCCAGGCCGCGCTTCCGGGTAGCGCTGCGCGATCAGGCGGCCCACGGTGGCCTCCCGCCTTCCGGGCGTGAACCATCGGCCTTCCACCAGGCGCGCGTCGTCCCTGAGCTCGACGCCGATAGGCGTCACGCCGCGCACGGTCACGTTGGCGCCCTCGGGGAACTCGATGCTCGCCAGATTGATGGCGGTGACGACTTCCAGCGACGCCAGCGGCTCGCCCTTCGCGTTGCGCGCGATGCCCGGCTTGAATTTCAGATCGTTGAAGACGCGCCGTTCAAAGTTGGAGACCAGTTCGGAGTCGGCTCCCTTCCTCGTCACCAGGACGTGGAGCGGATGCCCGGACGCCTCCAGCGCCAGCCGCAGGCCGTCGACCAGCGCGAAGGACGCCGCCAGCACGGCCACCGTCAGCCCGATGCCCAGCGCCGTCATGAGCGTGGTCGTGCGGCGGACCGCGAGGTTGCGCAAGTTGTAAGAGAGGGGAAGAATCATTGCGCGTCCGGCTCCTCAGTCGGTGAAACGAAGGGCGTCGACGATGTTCTGGCGCGCCGCCGAAACGGCCGGCGCCACCGAGCTGAGCACGCCCACCAGCAGGCTCACCACCATGAGCGCGGCCAGCACGGGCGGCTCGATCGCCAGCGTTTTTGTCTGCTGCACGATCAGCGGCCCCTGCCGGATGACGAAGCACAGCCCCTGGGCCAGCAGCACGCCGATCGCTCCGCCTGCGATCGCGATCAGCGCGCTCTCGCCGAGAATCAGCCCGACGACCGCCGTCTTCTGGAAGCCCAGCGTGCGCAGGATGCCCACCTCGCGCACGCGTTCCCGCACGCTCATCGCCATCGTGTTGGCGGTAATCAGCAGCACCGTGAATGTCACTGCGAAGCAGATGCTCATCAGGATGACCTTCACATTGCCAAGGAACGACAGGAAGGACATGCCGAAGGTGAATTCGCCTTCCGACTTCGTCGGCGCCTCGCTGTTGGCGAACATGGCATCAATGGCGCGGCAGACGGCCGGCACCTCCTCCTCGCTGCGCACGAGCACAAGGAAGGTCCCCGCCGCCAGCCGCGGCGAGTTGCGCAGCATGTTTTCGAGGTATTTCCAGTTGAACCACAGCGTCTCATCGTCGAGTTCATCCGACGAGTAGATGCCGCGCACGGTCAGGTCTAGGTCGAAGGGGAAGATGTCGCCCTTGATCAGGATGCGGTCCCCCACCCGGAAGCCGTGCCGTTCGGCGAGGACCCGGTTCACGACGCAGCCCGCGGGGTCGCGGATGAACGCTTCCTTCTCCGCGTCGCTGATGCGGTAGTCCTGGTAGATGCGGAAAAGCTTGTCCGCCTCCGCCGCCATCCGCGCGAAGAAGTTGCGCTGGTCGCGCGAGTCCTTGTAGACGCCGCCGAACCACTGCATCACCATCACCTCCTCGACGCCGGGCACCTGCGCGATCTTTTCGCGGTAGTGCAGCGGCATCGGGAACGTGAGCGACACCTTGTGCCGGACCACGACGCGGCGCGTCTGGGACTTCGTCGGCTGCCCGCCGATGAACAGCGCGTAGTAGAGCGCCATCATCACGCCGAGGAGGCACAGCGAAACGGCAAGGCTCGAAATGGTGAGCAGGGTCCGCCGCCGGTTGCGCCATGCGTTCTTCCACACGAGCGGCAGGTATTTCATGGGACACTCTCATTCTAGACGCCCGCCGGCGGGGGGGCGCACCTGCCGGCAGAGCAATTTTTGTAACAATGAGCGGCGTGCCAACGGGATCCGCAGACGAGCGGTGGATGCGGCGAGCGCTGGAACTGGCCCGGCAGGGCGAAGCCGGCGACGAAGTGCCGGTCGGCGCGGTGGTCGTCCTGGAGGGCCGGGAAATCGGCGCCGGCTATAACCGTCCCGTCTCCTGCCTCGACCCGACCGCCCACGCCGAGATCGTGGCGCTGCGCGAGGCCGCGCGCCATGCAGGCAACTACCGGCTCCCCGGGGCCACTCTGTACGTGACGCTTGAGCCCTGCGTGATGTGCGCCGGCGCCATCGTGCATGCGCGCATCGCACGGCTGGTGTTCGGCGCCCGCGACATCCGCTTCGGCGGCGTGCGATCCAAGTTCCGGCTGGCGGATTCGGAGCTGCTCAATCACCGCGTGGAAGTCCACGAGGGCGTGCTTGGGGCCGAGTGCGCCGCGCTGCTGGAGGAGTTCTTCCGCCGCCGCCGCTGAAGCGGACGGCGGGATTTTGGAGCGCGCCGGTACGGGCGGTCATCGCAAAAGGTGCACACGAATGCGGCTGGACTGCGGCCGGCTGCTATAATGAGAGCACTCCTTCAACATGCAAGCGCCACATTCTGCTGGGAAAAAGGTCCTCCTGCTGCGGCCCCGGGGCTTCTGTGCGGGAGTCGTGCGGGCGATCGACATCGTCAAGATCGCGCTCGAAGTTTACGGCGCGCCGATTTATGTCCGCAAGGAGATCGTGCACAACCGCCACGTCGTTGACGAGCTGCGCGGCATGGGAGCGATCTTTGTCAACGAGCTGAGCGAAGTGCCAGAAGGAGCGCGCGTCGTTTTCAGCGCGCACGGGGTCTCGCCCGCCGTGCGCGAGGAAGCCCGCCGGCGCAACCTTTCCGTCATCGACGCGACCTGCCCCCTGGTCACCAAGGTCCACCTGGAAGCGGTCCGCTTTGCCCAGCAGGGCTACACCATTCTGCTGATCGGACACAAGGACCACGAGGAGATCGAGGGCACCTTCGGCGAGGCGCCCCAGAGCACGATCATCATCGAGTCCGAGGAGGATGCCGAGCGCGTCCAGGTGCCGGATCCCGAAAAGGTCTGCTATCTGACGCAGACCACGCTGAGCCTCGATGAAACGCGCGGCATCATCGAGATTCTCGAGCGCCGTTTCCCGAGGATCGCCGGCCCGAAGTCCCAGGACATCTGCTACGCCACGCAGAACCGCCAGACGGCCGTCAAGGCGGTGGCACCGCTGTGCGAGCTGCTCCTCGTGGTTGGCAGCCAGAACAGCTCGAATTCGAAGCGGCTGGTGGAGGTGTGTCAGCGCGCGGGCGTGCCCAGCCACCTGATCGACGACCGCCGCTACCTGCGGGACGAGTGGCTGGAAGGCGTGAAGACCGTTTCGGTGACTGCGGGCGCCTCGGCCCCCGAGCATCTCGTGCAGGAGCTGATCGCCGCGCTGCGGGAGAAGGGCTTCACGGCGGTGGAGGAGGTGGACATCATCGAGGAGGACGTCCGCTTCAGCCTGCCGCCGGAAGTGCAGGTGCCCCTGTCCCGCCTGGCTGGCGCGTCGGCGCCGCCCTCCGCCAGCGCATGAGCGCAGCCACCGCAGCAGACGGCTCCGGGCAAGCCCTGCGCGAGGCAGCAGCGCGCGGCCGCTCTTTCCTTTCCCGGCTCCAGAGCGAAGAGGGTGGCTGGCCCAATCTGCTCGAGGCAGGCGCCCATCTGGACGCCCTTCATGGCCTCTTCGCCTGGTTTCTGGACAGAAGGGACCATCCGTTCCAGCCTTCCCTCAATGGGACGTGGGCCACGCGGCTGCTTCAACGGCAGAACGGCGATGGCGGATTCGCGCTGTGGCGCGGGGGGCCCTCCGACGCCGAAGCGACTTTTGACGCCTGGCTCGCGTTGCGTCTGGCAGGGCTCGAGCCGGGGCATGCGGGATTGCGCCGCGCCGCCCAGTGGCTGGCTGCACACGGGGTCTCCGCAGCTTGCAGCCCATTCACGCTGCTCCGGTATTCATGGGCGGGCGCGGCAGACGGCAGGCGCGTGCCCGCTGTTGCGCCAGAGCATTACTACTTCCACGACTACAGCCGTTGGCCCGCGCTCCAGCGCCAGCAGGATGTGTGTGCTGCGGCGCTTTCCATCGCCGCCTATCTGCGCGGAACGGACGCTCTGCGGAGCAACGCGTTGCCGCCGGCAGAACACCAGGAGCCATGGGTCCGGTCTGTTGCCGCGGATCTGCGCCCTGGGGGCGTGGCCGGAACGCTCGTCGCAAAATGGGCGCGCCTGGCGCCCCGCCCGCTGCGCGACCCGATCGTCTTCCGCGCTTACGATGCGATGGTGGAGGAGGCGTTGCGCTGGCCGGTGTTGCCGGTGGCGCTCCACGCGGCGCTGGCCGTGCAGTCGGCCGGATGGCGTGGCTCGCACGCCCTCGGCCGCCTCGAGCGCGTGGTCTCGATGCTCGGGCCGTCCGGCCCGGAGGGCTGCCCGCGGCCCTGCGATTATGGCATCCGCGCCGCTGCGCTGGCTGCGTTGGCCCTGGCGGGAAGCGACGCCGCCTCCCGCGCTGCCGGCGCTCTGAAGATGCGTTTCCGGCGCGGCCCCGCATCGAATGGCAACGGGATGCTCCCTGCCGGATGGCCGCTGGGCGGCCTGCACGAAGATGCCGACGCGGAAACTACTGCGCTCGCACTGCTCGCCCTACGGAGCGTGAATCACCTGGAAGACGGCATGGCGCGCGAAGCTGCGGATGCGTTGATGCAGGCGCAGCGCGGCGACGGCGGCTGGAGCGTTTCCGAGGCCGATCCTTCCAGCCCGGACGTCACCGGCGCCGTGATCGAAGCGTTGATCGCCTGCGGACAGTCCCAGGACGCGCCGGCAGTGCGCCGCGCCGTGCAGTTTCTCGAGGACTCCCAGCACGCCGAAGCGTGGTGGCGCGGCTCGCGCGGCATCTGCCGCCTGTACGGAACTGCAATGGCCCTGCGCGGGCTTCGCGCCGCGGGGCTTGACGACCGCGAAGCGTCCGTGCTGCGCGCCGGCGAATGGCTCCGTTCCATCCAGAACGCGGATGGCGGCTGGGGCGAGCATCCGGAGTCGCACGGAAGCGGCGAGTTCCGCGAAGCCGCCAGCACGCCGGAGCAGACCGCGTGGGCGCTGCTCGGGCTGCTCGCGGGCGGCGACACGGACAGCGAAAGCGTGCGCCGTGGATTCGCATGGCTCGCGGCGAACCAGCAGCCGGGCGGTGGCTGGGCGGCCTGCGCGCCGACGCTGGCCGGCGTGGCGTATGCTCCCTATCTGGCGGATCCGCTGGGCGCAGCGGCGTGGCCGCTGCTCGCGCTGCGCGAACGGCTGAACATTTCCCTGTGAAAATGCGACTGCGGCACGAATCGGCAGAAGGAGGAAGGCGATGAAGCCCGCGCTGGTGACGGGCGCCTCGGGCTTTCTCGGCTGGCATGTGGCGCAGGCCCTGCTGCGCCGCGGCATTCCCGTGCGCGCGCTGGCGCGCCGTCCGGAGGCGGTGAAGGACCTGGATGCCGACATCGTGCAGGGCGACCTGCGCGATCCGGACGCCGTGCGGCGCGCCGCCGCGGGCTGCGGGCTGGTCTTCCACGTGGCCGCCGACTACCGGCTTTGGACGCCGCGCCCGCGCGAGATGTACGAGTCCAACGTCGGCGGCACCCGCAACGTCCTCGAAGCCGCACGCGCCGCCGGCGCCGAGCGCGTCGTCCATACAAGCACCGTGGGCTGCATCGGCTTTGTCGAGGGCGGCCTCGGCGACGAGACCACGCCGGTTTCCATCCGCGACATGACCGGCCATTACAAGCGCTCGAAATGGCTTGCCGAGCAGGAGGCGCTCGCCGCCGCGCGGCAGGGGCTGCCGGTGGTGATCGTCAACCCGACGGCGCCGGTGGGCGCCCATGATGTGAAGCCGACGCCCACCGGGCAGACGATCCTCGACTTCCTGCGCGGCCGCATGCCGGCCTATGTCGACACGGGCCTCAACATCGTCGATGCGGCCGACGCGGCCGAAGGCCACTGGCTGGCCTGCGAGCGCGGCCGGCCCGGCGAGCGCTACATCCTCGGAAGCGAGAACCTGACGCTGAAACAGATTTTTGATCTTTTGTCACGGATCACCGGCCTGCCCGCCCCGCGCCTCCGGCTGCCCTGGGCTGTCGCCTTCGGCGCCGCCCTGGTGGATACCGCCTGGGCGGAGCTGACCGGAAGGCCCCCCCGCGCGCCTCTCGATGCAGTGCGGATGGCGCGCAAGAAGATGTGGGTGTCGCATGCGAAGGCGGAACGGGAGCTCGGCTACCGTCCCGCGCCTGCGGAAACGGCGCTGCGCCACGCCGTGGAATGGTTTCGCGAACATGGCTACTGCTGAGGCGGAACCGGTGATTGCCGTGGCGGCCGAGCCGCTGGAATTCCGCGGGCTGCTGCGCCGCGCCCGCGGCGTGCGGAATCTCCGCTGGCCGGTGCTTTTCGCGCGGGAAGCGGCGATCGGCGCGAGGCACTGGATTCTCGCCGCGCACGGGCCAGGTCCGAAGCTGGCGCGTCATGCCGCGCAGACGGCGCTGGACCGTTGCGGCGGCCGCGCCACGCTCGTGAGCACGGGCTTCTGCGGCGCTGTCCTGGCCGGAGCCTCCCCGGGAGACATCCTCGCCGCCTCCGAAGTTGTCGATGCAGGCAGCGGCGACCGCTATCCTGCGCTGACGCCGGCCTGCGGGCGCCGGTTCCTCGCAGGCACGCTGTGGTCGCAGGACCGCGTGGCTGCCACACCCGAAGAGAAGGCGCAGATCGCAGCGCGCGGCGCCGTGGCCGTCGATATGGAGGCCGCCGCGGTGGCGGCCGAGGCGGCGGCGCGCCGCGTTCCTTTCTACTGCATCCGCGCCGTCAGCGATGGCGCGGACGAGCCGTTGCCGCTCGATTTCAACCGTTTCCGCGCCTCCGATGGAAGATTCTCCAGATGGCGCATCACCCTTGCCGTTCTGGTGCATCCTAGTAGATTGAAACCCCTGCTCCGGTTCCACGGCGACTGCCGCCGGGCCGCAGACCAATTGGGAGAGTTTCTTGTCCACTGCCGTTTTTGAACCCGGCCGGGAAATGATGGCTGCCGTCTACACCGGCAACGGGCGCATCGAAGTGCAGCCCGTGCCGGTGCCGGACATCGGCCCCGGCGAGATCCTTGTCCGCGTGGAAGCCTGCGGCATCTGCCACACCGATCTGAAGAAGGTCGCCTACGACCTGCTGCCGCCGCCGCGCATTTACGGGCATGAGACGGCGGGCGTGGTGGTACGCGTAGGCGAAGGCGTGACGAAGTTCCAGCCGGGCGACCGGGTGGTCGCCTTCCACCACATTCCCTGCCGGAATTGTTTCTACTGCGCGAGGAAACTTTACGCGCAGTGCGAGACGTACAAGAAGGTGGGCATCACCGCCGGTTTCGAACCCGCTGGCGGCGGTTTCGGCCAGTACGTGCGCGTGATGGACTGGATCGTCCGGGACGGCGTCGAGAAGATCCCCGACGGCGTGCCCTTCGAAGTGGCCAGCCTGGTGGAGCCTGTCAATACCGTGCTGAAGGCTGTCGTGGAAGCCGCTCCCCGCGCCGACGACGTCGTGCTCGTGCAGGGTCAGGGGCCGATCGGGCTGATGTTCACCATGCTGCTGAAGCGGACCGGTTGCACCATTCTGGCCACCGACACCATCCCGCGGCGGCTGGAGCTGGGGCGGCGCTTCGGCGCTGCCGAGGCCTGGAATCCGCTCGAAACCGACGTGGCGGCCCGCTGCCGCGCGCTCACCGCCGGCCGCGGCGTCGATCAGGTGTTCGTGGCCGCTTCGGCTCCGGGAATTGTCGAGCAGGCTATCGCCGCCTCCCGCCCGGGTAGTAAAATATTGTTTTTCGCCCAGACCTCCGAAACGGAACGAATCGAGTTGTCAGGCGCAGACATCTGCAAGTACGAGAGAACTCTGTTCGGTGTCTACAGCGCCTCCATCGATCTCCAGTCCGAGTCGGCGCGCCTGGTGATGAGCGGGGAACTGCCCGTGCAGGATCTGATCTCGCATCGCATGCCCCTCACCGCCATCCGGGATGGCATCCGGAAAGCGATGCATCCGGACGGCGAGTCCCTGAAGATCATCGTTCAGCCACAGAGGTTGAGTTGAAGCAATGAAAAAAATGAAGGCTGCCGTACTCTACGGACGCGAGCAGGTGCGCGTGGAGGAGGTAGCCGTTCCTGCCATCGAGAAAGGCGACGTCCTCGTGCGCGTGCGCGCCGCCCTGACCTGCGGCACGGACGTCAAGGTGTTCCGCAGGGGCTATCACGCCCGCATGATCGTGCCCCCTGCGCTGTTCGGCCATGAGCTTGCAGGCGACATCGTGAAAGTGGGCTCCCATGTGGAGAACTTCCGCGTGGGACAGCGCGTGGTCGCCGCCAATTCCGCCCCCTGCCTCAACTGCTTTTATTGCCGCAAGGGGCTCGAGAACCACTGCGAGGACCTCCTGTTCAACAACGGGGCCTATGCCGAATACATCCGCATTCCGGCGCGGATCGTGCAGCGCAACATGTACGAGATCCCGCCGCATCTCAGCTACCAGGACGCGGCGCTGATCGAGCCGCTGGCCTGCGTGCTGAAAGGCCTCGAGGAGACCAACGTCCGGCCGGGCGATCATGTCGTCGTCATCGGCCAGGGCCCCATCGGGCTGATGTTCGTGCGCCTCGCCAAGGTCTATGGGGCCCGCGTCATTGCGCTTGGACGCCGCGAGTCCCAGCTTGAACGGGCGCTTCGCATGGGCGCCCATGACGCGCTGATCAACTCCGACCCCGACACCGTGGTGAGCGAAGTGCGGCGCCTCACCGGCGGCTACGGCGCCGACGCCGTCATCGAAGCCGTCGGCAACCCGGAAACCTGGGAGCTGGCCACGCGGCTGCTGCGCCGCGGCGGCACCGCGCAGTTCTTCGGCGGCTGCCCGTCGGACACGAAGATCACGCTGGAGACGCAGCTCCTGCATTACTCCGAAATCCGCTGCATCGCCAGCTTCCACCACACGCCTGCCTACATCCGCAAGGCGCTCGACGTGGTCAGCCGCGGCGACATCGCCGCGCGCGATTTCGTCAACCGGGAAGAGCCGCTCCACAATCTGCTCGACGTGCTGCGCCACCTCATGAGCCACAACGGCCACATGAAAACGGCCATCATCCCCTGATCGCGCGGAAGGGCGGGCGTGGAGCTGCTCGAACCGATCCCGTTTCTGCGGTCGCCGCAAGCGGCGGGAAGGCAGTGGAGCCTCGACGAATCCCTCCGCTACACGCGCTGGCTGGCCACGCACCACTACGAGAACTTCCACGTCGTCTCGATCCTGCTGCCGAAGCGGCTGCACCAGGACTTCTACAACGTCTACGCCTTCTGCCGCTGGGCGGACGATCTCGGCGATGAGACCGGCGACCCGCAGGAGAGCCTCCGCCTTCTGGAATGGTGGCGCGGCGAGCTGCGCTCGCTCTACGCCGGCCGCCCCGCCTCGCATCCCGTCTTCCTCGCGCTGGCGGAAACCGTTGCGCGTCATGAGCTGCCCGGCCAGCCCTTCGAAGACCTGATCGACGCATTCGTGCAGGATCAGACCGTCACCCGGTACCGCGACTGGAACGAGGTGCTCGGCTACTGCCGCCGCTCTGCCAACCCGGTCGGCCGGCTCGTGCTGATGCTGTGCGGATACCGCGACGAAGAGCGCTTCCGGCTCTCGGACGCCACCTGCACGGCGCTCCAGCTTGCCAACTTCTGGCAGGACGTCTCTGTCGACCTCGCCAAGAACCGCATCTACCTGCCGCAGGACCTGCTCGCCCGGCACGGCTGCCGCGAGGAGGACCTTTTCGCCCGCCGCTGCACCGCCGGCTTCCGCGAGGCGATGCGCGAGGCCGTCGGCTACGCGCAGGCCCTGTTTGAACAGGGGCTGCCGCTGGTGCGCATGGTGGACCGCAGGCTGGCGCTCGACATCGAGCTGTTCAGCCGCGGCGGCATGAAAGTGCTCGACAAGATCCGCGCGCAGGACTACGACGTGTTGCGCGCGCGCCCGGCCATTTCGAAAACGGAAAGGGCGCTGCTGCTGCTCGGAAGCCTGGCGCGGCTGGCGCTGCGGCGGGCGGCATGACGGCGGTCGAGCAGTCCTACCGCTTCTGCGAGCGGGTCGCGCGCCGCCGCGCGCGCAATTTCTACTACTCCTTCCTGGCCCTGCCGCGGCACAAGCGCCGCGCCATGTGCGCCCTCTACGCCTTCATGCGCGAGTGCGACGACCTGAGCGACGGCGCGCGCGCCAGCCTCGAAGCCCTGCGCGCCTGGCGCACGCAACTGGACGAAGCCCTCGCCGGCGGCGCCCCGCCCCATGCCCTCTGGCCCGCCTTCATGGACACGGTCCATCGGTACCGCATCCCGCCCGAGTGCCTCTACGGGATGATCGAAGGTGTCGCTTCCGACTTCGAGCCGCGCCTCTTTGACACGTTTGATGCGCTTTACCGGTACTGCTACCTGGTGGCCAGCGTCGTCGGCATCGCCACCATCCATGTGTTCGGCTTCGCCGATCCGCGCGCCCCGCGGCTGGCCGAACGCTGCGGCATCGCCTTCCAGCTCACCAACATCCTGCGCGACGTTGGCGAAGACGCCAGAAGCGGACGCATCTACCTGCCGCGGGAAGACATGGAGCGCTTCGGCGTCACCGCAGAGATGCTGTCCGCGCCGGCCGTGTGCGCCGAATTGCAGCGCCTGCTCGCCTTCGAGGCGGCGCGCGCCCGCGCCTACTACGAAGAGGCGGAGCCGCTGATCACGATGGTGGAGCCGGACAGCCGCCACGCCCTGTGGGCGCTGATCGAGATCTACCGCCGGCTCCTCGGCCGCATCGAACAGCGCGGCTACGAGGTGCTCGCCTCGCGCGTGCGGCTGTCGCCGCTTGAAAAGACGGCCATCGCGCTGCGGGCCATGTTCGCCCGCCGGGGCTGACGGCGCACGCCGATTCGCATAGCATGGTTGCGAGGTGGCTTCCATGGCTGTCTTCCGCTTCACTGTGAATGGCGAGCCGCGGGAGGTCGACACGTTCCCCGACCGCCCGCTGCTTGAAGTGCTGCGCGAGGATCTGAATCTGACCGGCACGAAGTTCGGCTGCGGCGAAGGGCAGTGCCGCGCCTGCACCGTGCTGATGGACGGCGCGCCGGCGCTGTCCTGCATCACGCCGGTGCGGGCCGCCGCCGGCAGGCGCATCACCACCATCGAGGGGCTGGCCCGCGGCGGCGAGCTGCATCCTGTGCAGCGCGCCTTCGCCGAAGAGGGCGCCATGCAGTGCGGCTACTGCACGCCGGGCATGGTGCTTCGCACCGTCGCCCTGCTCGAGCGCACGCCGTCGCCCACGCGCGCACAGATTCTCGAGGCGCTCCAGGGCAGCCTGTGCCGCTGCTGCGGCTATCCGCGCATCGTCGCCGCCGTCGAGTTCGCCGCAAGGCTGCGGCGCTCGGGCAGCGCCGCCTCCGGGGAGGTGCTCCATGCCGCCGATTGAGGCCTTCGAGCCGGACCGCTTCGAGCTGTTCGAGCCGCCCTTCTACCGCTTCGAAATCACGCGGCGGCAGGCCATCGGCACGCTGGCGGCGGGCTGGCTGGTCACCGCGTGGGTGGCAGATGCGCAGGACCAGCCGTCGGGAGAGCGTGTCGAGGCGCGCATCCATCTGGGCGACGACGGCATCTTCACCGTCTTCAGCGGCAAGGTGGAGGAGGGCCAGGGGCCGCGCACGGAGCTGGCGATGGCCGCCGCCGAAGAGCTGGGCGTGCCGCTGGAGCGCGTCCGCGTCGTGCTGTGCGACACCAGCCGCACGCCGGACGACGGTATCACCGCCGGCAGCCGCACCACGCCCGGCACGGTGCCCGCCGTGCGCCGCGCCGCCGCTGCCGCGCGCGGATGGCTGTCGCGCGAGAAACGCCTGATCGAAAATCCGCGGCTGCGCGAGCCCGGCGAATGGACGATCCTCGGCAAGGGCCGCTGGCGCACCGATGCGCGGGAGATCGTCACCGGCGCGCACCGCTTCCCCTCCGACATCGCGCTCGAGGGCATGCTCTACGGGTGCGTCCTGCGCCCGCCCGCCTACGGCGCGCGGCTTGAGTCCGTGGACGTGGAAGCGGGGAAAAAGGCGGGTGCCGCAGCGGCCGTGCGCGACGGCGATTTCGCCGGATGCGCGGCGCGGACGTCCTATGAGGCGCGCCGCGCGCTGGAGGCAATGGCCGCCACCGCGCGCTGGTCCGGCGGCCAGAAACATTCCCACACGAATCTGTTTGAACACCTGCGGGCCACGGCGAAGGAAAAGGTGCCGCCGCTCGGGGGCAGGACCCACTCGGCCGAATACCGCACCGCCTACATCCAGCACGCGCCCATGGAGCCGCGCGCGGCCGTGGCCGAATGGAAGGACGGCCGCCTCACCGTCTGGACCGGCACCAGCAACCCGTTCAGCGTGCGCGCCGAGCTCGCCCGCGCCTTCGGCCTGCGCGCCGAAGAGGTCCGCGTCATCGTGCCCGATTTCGGCGGCGGCTTCGGCGGCAAGCACACCGGCGAGGCGGCACTCGAAGCAGCGCGTCTGGCAAAGGAAGCCGGCCGGCCCGTGAAAGTCCGCTGGACACGCGAAGAGGAGTTCCGCTGGGCTTACTTCCGCCCCGCCGCCCTCATCGATGCCGAAGCGGTGCTGGAAGGGGGGCGCATCCGCGCCTGGCAGTTCACCAATTACAACTCCGGCGCGGCGGGCCTCCAGACTCCTTACGCCATCCCGGACCGGCGCGAAAAGTACGTCCCGGCCGATCCGCCCCTCCGTCAGGGCAGCTACCGCACGCTGGCCGCCACGGCCAACCACTTCGCCCGCGAGGCCTTCATGGACGAGCTGGCCGCAGCCGCCGGCGCCGACCCGCTCGACTTCCGCCTCGCGCATCTGGAAAACGACCGCATCCGCGCCGTGCTGCTGGCCGCCTGCGAGAAGTTCGGCTGGCGCGAGCGGCGCAGGCAGAAGCGCGCGGCCCACCGCGGCATCGGCCTCGCCTGCGGAACGGAGAAGAACTCCGTGGTCGCCGCCTGCGTCGAGGTGGAAGTGGATCCGAAGGCGAAGGCCGTGCGCCTGGTGGAAATCGTCGAAGCGTTCGAGTGCGGCGCGATCCTGAATCCGTGGAACACGCGCTCGCAGGTGGAAGGCTGCATCCTGATGGGCCTCGGCGCGGCGCTTCGCGAGGAGATCCTGTTCGACAACGGCCGCGTGCTGAACGCGCGCTTCTCACAATACCGGGTGCCGCGCTTCCGCGACCTGCCCGACCGGCTCGAGGTGATCCTGCTCGACCGCAAAGACCTGCCGAGCGCCGGCGCGGGCGAGACGCCCATCGTCGCCGTCGCCCCCGCCATGGCCAATGCCATCTTCGATGCCACGGGAGCGCGGCCCCGTTCCCTGCCGCTGCGGTGGTAGGCGGCGCGGCAGGGAGCGTTTTTTCTCTCAAGTGTTCGTGCCGCCGGCCGATAGGAGGCAATAGGCGGCCGAATCCGCCCGGGACGCCCCGACGTCGACGGGTGTCCCACGAGCAGAGAGGGAGGGATCCTGATGGGTGCCCAGTGTGCGACGGCGTGTGTGCGGAACGAACCGGGAGAGGGAACCGTTCGCGGCACGGCGGAACGGGAAAGGCCCCTCCGCAGCGGAGAACGGCCACACGCGGGCCCGGCGCGCTGCCCTCTGGCCCGGGCGCTCGCGCCCGATGCAAACGGACTTCCGCAGGAGCGCGCCCCGCATGCCGTGCTCGTCGTCGAGGACAACCTGATCAACCAGAAAATCCTCGTGGCGTTCCTGCGCAAGCGGGGCTACCAGGTGGATGTGGCCAGCGACGGCGCCGAGGCCGTGCAGCGGCTGGCCGAAAAACGCTACAGCCTCGTGCTTATGGACCTGCAAATGCCCATCCTTGACGGCTTCGAGGCCACCCGCCTCATCCGATCCCTGCCCCAGATCAGCGACGTCCCCATCGTCGCCGTCTCCGCGCACGCGCTCAACGGCGAGCCAAGGCGCTGCCTCGAAGCAGGCATGAACGGTTACCTCGCCAAGCCCGTGGAACCGGCAGAACTCTACGCCTGGGTCGAGCGCTTCGCCGGAGCGCCCCCCGCCTGCTGAAAGTCCGCTTTGCTTGCCCCCGGCTGCCCCCGGCGGCCCGCTTCCGGCCTCAGCCCGCTCCAGGGCGACGCCTGCCCGATCAGGGCTGCTTTCCGCCCCCTGCACCCTTCCGCACCTGCTCGTAGTACCGCTGCACATAGGGCTGAAGGTGCAGCGGCACCTCGTCCCGGCCCAGCTCCGTGCCTGCGTCGGTCCGGTTGCCAGTGCGCGGCGCATACGGCGTCCGCAGCGACTGGTTCTTCGAGTGCGTCACCTCCACCATCACCTCGCCCTGGACGTTCTGCGCCCGCTTGCCAATCAGCTCGTCCAGCCTGCCCATTGCTTCGAGCTGCTCGGCCAGCTCCAGCTCCTTGCGCCCCTCTTCGCGTCCCACGCCGCTCTTCTCGTTCGGCGAAGCCGCGTCCGGACGCCCCGCCTGTTCAGACTTCGCCTGCCGGGAGGAATCCGAAGCCTGCTGCTGCCCGGATTGCAGCTCTCCCTCCTGCGATGGTTCGCCCTTCCGTCCGGGCTGCGGCTGTCCCTTCTCGCGGCGGGCCGATTCCTTCCTGGACGACTCCTGCGACGCCGTGCGCGACCCGTCGCCGGGCGGGAGTTCCAGCTTGAACTTGTCCATCAGGCTGGCCAGCGCATCGCGCATCCGGTCCAGCAGTGAATCCTGCTTCTGCGGGGGCGTGGACTTGTCGCGCTTCGGGCTGGAGTCGCCATTGCCTTCCGTCTCGTTCTGCGCATCGGAAGCGGCGTCTTCGAGCGGGGTCTGTTCGCCCGCCTCGGCAGCTTCCCCCTGCGCGCGGGAGCGCGAGGACGCAGTCTGCCGAAGCCCCTCCGGACTGGCGGCTCCCGGATCCCCGGCGTCGACGCTGCGGAGAGCCTCGGCCGGGAACGGCTCTTCGTCCGGGGCCCCGGGGCTCTCCTCCATGCGCAGGCCGGGCAGGTTCAACTTTTTCGGCGCGGGCTGCCGTTGCGGCTCCGGCGGCACCGGCGCGCCGGTCAGCGTGTCGAAGTGCACCGCCACCAGCGGCGTGCGCAGCTCAAAGGCCCTCAGGATTCCCACTCGGGCAATGAACAGCGCCAGCACCACCACGAAGGCAGCCACAGCCGCTGTGGCCGGCCTGCTCCAGCGCAATGGCACGGCGCGGCGGACGTCCGCTGCAACGCAGGCCTGTTCGGCCCTCGCCTCGATGAGAGGCGCTAGTTCGGTCCTCCGCCCGTTTTCCCGCCGCAGGTACCATGCGGTCGCGAGCAGATCCTTCATCCCGAGGCCCTGATCCGCCTTCTGCGCCACCCTGTAGGGGTCGGGCAGCCGCCGCCTCACCCGCCAGCCGGCCCACACGGCGGCCGCGAGCACAGGAGCCAGAATCCACACCGGGTGGAAAAGGCCGGCCCCGGTGACCAGAAGCAGGGCGAAAAAGAGAAAAATCGCCGTGGCAGCGCGGCAGGCTTCTTCGACGATCAGCACGGCCGCCTGCCGCCGCACGGCGCGCGCCACGAGCTGCTCGACGGTGGATGGGCGGTCCGTCACCACCTTCATTATGACAGCCGGCAGGTGGAGAGTTCTGCGAGGGCGGGGAACAG
>JANWVO010000036.1 GCA_025056865.1 Bryobacteraceae bacterium | reverse complement strand
GTTCAAAAGGGTATTGAGACGGCAGGGAGGTAACCGGGGGCAATCCCGCCGGAAGTCAGAACTGAGCCCCGTTCAAAAGGGGATTGAGACACACAACGCCCGCTGGGCACCGCAAACAGGTTGTCAGAACTGAGCCCCGTTCAAAAGGGGATTGAGACGCAGCTTCCAACCATAGGCGCGGTCCGCGCCATGTCAGAACTGAGCCCCGTTCAAAAGGGGATTGAGACCCCGGCAGCAACCTTCTTCACATTCTTTCTCCGTCAGAACTGAGCCCCGTTCAAAAGGGGATTGAGACCTGTTCGGCTACGAGCCCTTGGGAATGGATACCGCGTACGACGTGGTGGAGCGGATCCTGGAAGGGGAAGACATCTCCCTCGAGGAATCCCGCTGCTAGCCGCGGCGCCCGGGCCTCCTGCCGGGGAGGCCCGGGCAGATCCTGGATGGAGTGGAAAGGAGAGGACTGCATGGGGCCGTTCTTTCTGCTGAGCATGATTTTCGTGCACGCAGTGGGCTTTGTGGCCGTGGCCGTGTGGATTGTCAGCGGGGTATGGGTGGCGCTGGACGGCGGCAATTCGCTCGTCCGGCTGCTTCTGCTGCTGCTTGCCGCGTTGTTTCCGGCAGTCCTGGTCTACGGCCTGGTGGACGCCGTGGTGGGCACGGCCACGGCGTGGCTGCGTCCGCGCTGGCTGGGCGAGGCGGTGCGGGACATAGTGGTGCTTGGGGTCTGCCACTGGGCCGCATTGCTGGCCGGCTGGTGGGTGGCCGGCCGGGCAATGGATCTGCGCTGGCTGAACCTGTCTTTTGGGCTGAGTTATCGTGCGGAAACCGCGTGTCGGATGGCCTTGCGGAAAAGCCAGCCCGAGAAGGCGGTCGGGCTGGCGCTGATGGACACCTTCAGCCTGCTGCATTATGTTGCGCTGATGCTGGTGGCCCGGGCACAGGGGGCGCCGGAAGCCGGGCGGCTTCTGGCAGCCAGCCTGGCGCTGATGGTGCCGGCATACCTGTTGTGGAAGCTGGACTGCTTCGTGCTGGACCGGGAATGGGAACAGGCACAGGGAAGAGCCTGACCGAAAAATCTATAGATGGGGTCAGGTTCCCGGAAGCTGCATTCGGTCAATTTGGCGAGATCTCGCCATAACAGTGTCAGATGTGATATGCTGCCGCCATCCGGCGGAAAGGAGTGGAAATGAGGGAGGAAATTCCCAATCCGGACCCCGGCTCGCTGGTGCGCGTGCAGGCCCATCCGGTCTTGAGCCGGTGCTGGCTCGGGTCGGTGGGCCGCATGGAGTTCCTGGTCGAATGCAGCGGCCGCGGCAGCCAGCGCTGGCGCGCGACCGTCAGAACTGAGCCCCGTTCAAAAGGGGAGTGAGACCTGTCG
Organism: Bryobacteraceae bacterium; assembly: GCA_025056865.1. Lineage (GTDB taxonomy): Bacteria > Acidobacteriota > Terriglobia > Bryobacterales > Bryobacteraceae > JANWVO01. The sequence goes on along the minus strand of JANWVO010000036.1, from coordinate 16,837 downwards.
ATTCTCGCAGACTTCAGTGCATCCACGGTCAGAACTGAGCCCCGTTCAAAAGGGGATGGACACTGGACGCTGCACCTCGGAATAGGATGCAGCGTCGCGCATCAGCTCTGAGCCCCGTTCAAAAGGCGCAGCCCCGCCCGAAACACAGCAGGCTCATCCGGTAGAAACTCGCAGGGAATTCCAGCCCCGGCCGGAAGCCCGGGGAACGCTGTGCCGCGCGGGCGCGCGCCGAACCGCTCTCAGCCCTTCAGCAAATCGCGGACCCGGTTCGCGGATTGGCGCCCGGTGCCGATGCGTCTCCCGCTGTCCAGCTCCAGCTCGTACACCCCTCCGGCCATGGGATGCACGGCCACCACGCGCGCCAGGTTTACGATGCGGCAACGGTGCACGCGCACGAACTGCTCCGGATCCAGCAGGCGCTCGAGCGCCGCCAGATTGTCCCCGTACAGGCGGTCGCCCGTGCGGCAATGCAGCATCGCGTAGTTGTTGGCCGACTCGATCCAGTCGATTGAATCCACCGGCACAAACTCATACCGGTCGCCGTCCCGCACCACCAGCCGCTGCGGACGCGGCGCGCCGCGCCCGCGCAGCAGCGCCTCCATCTGCCGCAGGATCTCGGCCGGTCGCCCCAGACGATGCCGCGCCCGCTCCAGCGCCTCCCGCAGCCGCAGATCGTCGAACGGCTTCAGCAGGTAGTCCACGGCGTTCACCTCGAACGCCTGGATGGCGTAGCTGTCGAAAGCCGTGACGAAGACCACCGCCGGCATGCGCCGCGGACCGATGCGGCCGATCACGTCGAAGCCCGTGCCATCCGGCATCTGTACGTCGAGCAGCACCAGGTCGCACGCCCGGCTGAGCAGCGCGCCCACCGCCTCCTCCACGCCGCCGCACTCGCCGGCCACTTCGATGCCGTCCATCGCTTCCAGCTCGGCGCGCAGGCCAGCGCGGATCCACGGCTCGTCGTCGACAATCAGGACGCGGATTCTCTCCATCGCCCTCCCGCTCAGCCGCCAGATGCCCCGGCGCCGGCAGCCGGCTGCCGCGTGGCCGTCCGGAATGGGATCCGGATCTTGACTGCCGTGCCGCCGTGCGCGCGCGGCCCGATGCCGAACTCGTGCTCGCCCGGATCCATCGCCGCCAGCCGTTTCCGCGTCGATGACAGTCCCACGCCAAGCCTCAGCCCATCGAGGCCAGAGCACGGCAGCCCCGCGCCGTTGTCCTCGACGCGCACTTCGAGCCTGCCATTCCCGGCGGCGGCCGCAATGCGGATCTCGCCCTGCCGCAGCCCGCCCTCGAGCCCGTGCCGGATCGCGTTCTCGACGAGCGGCTGCAACAGGAAGCCGGGAACCGTCGCCCGCGCCACCTCGTCCGGCGCCTCGAAGCGCACCGTCAGCCGCCCGCCCAGGCGGATCTTCTCCATCTCCGGGTAGGCCCGCCTCAGTGCGAGCTCCTCCTCCAGCGTGGTCTCCGGCTGCGAGTCCCGCCGCAGCACCATCCGCAGCGTATCGCCGAGCCGCGCCAGCATCCGCCGCGCGCCCTGCGGATCCTGCCCGATCATCGCCGAGATGTTCTGGAGGCTGTTGAACAGGAAATGCGGGTTCAGCCGCGCGTGGATCGCGTCCAGTTGCGCCTGCCGCAGGCTCGCTTCCAGCTCCGCTTTCTCCAGCGCCAGACGCGCGGCCTGCTCCTGCTGCCAGCGCAGCTCGTGCTGCGTGCGCACCGAGTAGCCCCATGCGGCGCTAGACCAGAACAGCACCTGCGCCGTGAGAATGTGGGCAGGCCAGAACACCCAGCCGGGCCGCCACGGAAAGCCCGGCTCGAGGAGCTTCATCGCGACGCCGAACAGCAGCGACATCAGCGGCCACGCCGCCAGGCTGACCGGGATGCCCCACGCGGCCAGCCGCAGCGCATTGCGCACCCACTCCGCGCCGCCGAGCGGATGCCGCTGCTCGAGGCCGAACACCAGCGGCGTGAAGGCAAGCCACGGGTAGTAGAACACCGTGCAGCTCACGGCGAGCGCCAACAGGTTCTGCTCCGCACCGGGCTTGCCCAGCGAATGGCGCAGTGAAGTGAGCACGCCGGCAGCCGTGAGCACCAGGAGGACGGCGGAGGGCCCGGGATAGCGCACCGCTTCTGCCGCGCGGGCTTCCGCCGCCGTTGCCGGTTGCCGCGACTCGAATGGTCCCGTCACGTCCTGCCTCCCCCCGGATTGTACCGGCGCCTGCGGCACCGGCCGCCGGGCCGCACCGTTGCCTCCGGCCTCCGGCAGACCGCGGCCCCGGGAGCGCATCCCTCAGTCTCGTCCGGTTCATCGCTGTCTCCCGGCGAGCATCTGCTGCCAGTCGACGGTGTGGCCGGCCAGATTGTCGCGCCGCCACTGCGCCTCGATCCGGCGGGCGGCCGCGGCCAGCGGACGCGCCTCCTCCTTCCGGCCCGCGCGGCGCAGGAAGGCGGCCCAGCGGCCGAGGACATCGGCCAGCACGGCGTGAGCGGCCCCCAGCTTCTCTTCCGCCACGCGCGCGGCCCGCCGGAAGCACTGCTCGGCGCCCGGCGCGTCGCCCGCGTGCGCCAGCGCCTCGGCGTGGTTGGCCAGCGTGGCGGCGAGCACCGCCGGAAAGGGATCAGGAAGCTGTTCGAGCAAGGCCAGCGCGCTTCGTCCGGTCTGGATCGCTTCGGCATACCGGCCGGCCCGCGCCTGCAAAGAGGCCAGGTTGGCCAGCGCCACGGCACCGCTTTCCAGGGATTCCGCCTCGCCCGCCCCGAGGCCCAGCGCTGCCGCCTCCCGCAGCATGCTTTCCGCCTCGGCGAAGCGGCCGCGCCGGGCCAGGATCACGCCCAGCATGCGCAGGAGGCTGGCCCTGTCCGAGGGCGCCGCTGACAGTCCGCTGCCGAGCGCGCGGCGGATGACCTCCTTTGCTTTGGCCAGCTCGCCCATCGGAAGGCGCACCGCCGCCAGCCCGTTCATGACCCGGACGGCGAGGGGCGGGTCGATGCCGGGCACGCTTTCAAGCAGCCGGAGAGCGGCCAGGAACTCCCCGCAGGCTTCCCGCAGCCGTCCGGAGCGTTCCATCAGCCGTCCGAGATTGTAGCGGGCGACGCCCGCCACCGCGGCATCGCCGGCCTCGAGCGCCTGGGCCGCGACGCTGGCATACAACGCCTAGGCCTCGCTCCACGAGCCGCCTTCGAGCCGTTGATGGGCCCGGTCCATCGTGATGGCCCACTCGGGCCGGGGCGGCGTGGCGGCGGACAGCGGGCTGGTCAGGCCAGCGAACCAGGCAGCCAGAACAAGAGGGGGAATGCAGCGCGTGGCAGGCCCGCCCGCAGGGAACCATTCCCGGATGCGTGGGAAAGCTGGCAGCTTCATCGCTGCCTTCAGCGTGCCCTGCCGGAGCGCCGCCGGGCAGCCTGTTTCTTGCGGAGCGCGCTGCACGGAGGGCGAGCCGCATGCAGGGGGAGGGCGGACGCCGCCTGTGCGGGCGTCAGCCTTGGGGCGCTTCGAGCACTGCCGCCACCGCGTGCAGCGTCGCCGCGATGCGGACGCTGGCCACCACCGCCTCCGGCGTCACCCCCTTCTCGCGCACCACCGCCTCATGGGACCGGATGCAGGCCTCGCAGCCGTTGATCGACGAGGCTGCCAGGCAGGCCAGCTCAAAGTCCACCGGATCGCCGCCGTGCATGCGGATGGCCTGCATGCGCAGCCGCGCCGGGATGTTGGCGTACTCGTCCTTGGCCAGCATGTGGCGGAAGCGGTAATAGATGTTGTTCATCTCCATCATGGCGAAGGCGGCCTTGGCCGACTCGAGCTGCTGCGGCTCGAGCTTCGCAGCCGCCTCGGCCAGCACCGCGCGGCTCAGCGTCCCGTTGCGGCAGGTCAGCGCGCAGGCCACGGCCACCGTCCACGTCTGGCGTTCGGTGAGCTCCTGCTGCGCCAGCACGTTTTGCAGGTTCAGTTTCAGATCCCGCGCGTAGGCAGGCAAAGACTCGGCAATTTCCGCGATGGTCATCGAATGTCTCCTGGGAAGATTCTACGGGGGCTGGCGGCGGAACGCCGCGTGGGAGGGCGTTCCGCCGCGAAGGGCAGGCAGCTTCAGATGTGGATGGTTTCCTGGCCCTTCTGCCAGTTGCAGGGGCACAGCTCGTCGGTCTGGAGCGCGTCGAGCACGCGCAGCACCTCGTTGACGTTGCGGCCGACGTTGAGGTCGGTCACCATGACGAAGCGGATGATGTTGTCCGGGTCGACGATGTAGGTGGCGCGCTGCGCGACGCCCGCCACCGGGTCGAGGATGCCGAGCGCGGTGGTCAGCTCGCGCTTGATGTCGGCCAGCATTGGGAACGGCAGGTCCTTGAGGTCCGGGTGGTGCTGCCGCCAGGCGAGGTGCACGAACTCGCTGTCGGTGCTGCAACCGAGCACCACCGCGTCGCGGTCCGTGAAGTCCTTGTGGAGCTTCGCGAAGCCGACGATCTCGGTGGGGCAGACGAAGGTGAAGTCCTTCGGCCAGAAGAAGACGACCTTCCACTTGCCCTTGTAGGTGTCGAGGGAGACGTCGGTGAACGCCTTCTTCAGGTCGGTGTCCACCGTCGCCTTCAGGTTGAAATCAGGGAATTTCTGTCCGACTCCGAGCATTTTCTTCTGTGACTCCTTTTTTGAGGTTCCGTTTTCAGGATAAATTCCGGGTTGTTTTCCTGGCGCAACCGGGGCAGAGCCCCTGGAATTCCACGCTGTAGCGCAGAATCCGGCAGCCTGCCGGCGGCTTGCGCCGCAGACGGACGGGGGCGACCGAGTCCCCGTCGAGGTCGATGATGGCCCGGCAGCGGACGCACACCAGATGGTGGTGTTCGGCCGGGTTGGATTCCAGGCGGAGCGCCCCGTGATGGAGGGTGACCTCCTTCACCAGCCCCGCCTCGAGGAACGTGCGGATGTTCTTGTACACCGTCGCCAGCGAGATGGCCGGAATGCGCCGCTTCACCCGCTCGTAAATCCCTTCGGGCGAGGGGTGGCCCTCGGATTCCAGCACGGCGCGGTAGATCATCTCGCGCTGATGGGTGAGCGCCAGCCCCGCCTCGCGGCAGCGCCGGCGGAACTCCTCCATCTGGGGCTCGAGATTGGGACGCATCCGATAACTATTATTGAACGAGAACAATTTTCGCGGCGTCAAGCGGCCGTGCGGGCCGTCTTCTTCAGGATGCTCCCGCCGGGCGGGGAAATCCAGCCGGGTTTGCCTATGGCTCCGATGGGCGAAGGCACTGCCGGGACGGGGCGGGAAGGGAAGGAAAGCGGGGCAGCGGCGCGGGCGCGGCAAGGGCGGGGCGGCGGCGCGCGGAGCACGAGCGCCGGGCACGCGCCGGCCGCCCGGCCTGCGGGGCTCAGAAATCCCCTTCCTTCACATATGGCCAGGACCAGAGGATCACCTGCATCAGCACGCTCTTGATCCACGCCTGGTGCATGCGGTCCACCTCTTCGGCAGCGGCGCCGCCGCGCTCGAGGAACGGGCGGAGCGTGGCCGTCACCGGGTACAGAAGGGCGATGAGGTAGCGGAACGGGACGTGGTCCGAGGCCCGGGCGCCGTCGGTGCGGTTCTTCCCTCTCCGGTGGTGCCGCAGGCCGATCTCGTGCTGGTAGTCGAGCCAGGCCTGATCGTAGCGGGCCCCGGCCGTGTCGAGGATCCAGCGGCCGAACCGCTTCCGCACCGCTTCCAGATAGTGCGCATCCGGCTGGCCCGTGGCGGGGTCGCAGAAGGCGGAAACCAGATGGGGATGCGAGCCCACGAAGCCGTACCAGACGTCGAGGATCTGCTCCACCTGCGGCTCCAGAACGGACTTCGACCGGCGGAGCGCGGCCTCGTCCCCGGTGGTGAACAGGACGGTCTTCTTCAGCAGTTCCAGCTCTTCGAGCGTCACCGGGGAGCGCGCCAGCGCCGGCGAACCGTAGCTGTAGCCGGGAATCGCGGATTGGGTCATGGGATGCCTCCTTTCGATGCGGGATAAGAAGCGATGAGAACGTACTGGTTGGCCTGCTGCGCCCCGGCGGAGGCGGGCCGGAAATCGGGGCAGTCGATGCGGAAGCTGCGCAGGCCGAAGGGCGCGCCGACGAAATGGCAGAAGTGCGGTTCCGGGGCTCCGGGATCGCGGTCTGGCTCGAAGAAGGAGCAGTTGACGCACATGCGCGCCACCGGGATGCGCCCCTGCTGCTGAAGAGAACGGATCATCGCCATCAGCGCGGCCAGCAGGTGCTCCTGAAGCGCCGGCGGCAGGCTGCCGACGGCCGACAGGAGGTAGTCCGGCCACTGCGAGGCGGCGCGCGCGGCGCGCCGCCCCTGCGCGGTGAGGCGGATGCGCACGGCGCGCGAGTCGCCGCGGTCGGCAGCCTTGCGCACGAGCTTCTTCGCTTCCAGCGCGGCGACGGCGTCGCTGGCCGTGGGCGGCGTGACCGCCAGCAGGCGGGCGATCTCCGTCAGCCGGAGTCCCGCGGGCGGATAGGCGGCCAGCAGGGCGAGGATCTGGGCCTGCGTTGGCGTGAGCGCCTGGCCTCCGGCCTCGTGCCACTGGTGGTGCCGCAGCAGCAGGCTGATCCGGTTGAGCCCGGCCGCGATGCGCGCGGGGATGGATTCGCCGGGGTTCATGATTAGGACTCCTAAATAATATGCCTGGCGGCGCCGCCTGTCAAGGGCCGCGGCGTGGTAGATTCGGGCGCATGGAGCCTTCGGCCCGGGTGCTGCTGACGGAGATCGCCGGCAGGGAGGAGCTGCGGAGGCTGGCGGTGCAGGTTCCCGAAGGCGCATTGGTGGGCCTGGGGGACCGGGACCGGGTGGCGGAGGCGCGCAAGGCATGCGCCGACTTCGACCACGTCATGTTCGTCGAGGGCAGCCGCGAGGAGATCCCGTGGGTGGACGCCTGGTTCGACGTGATTCTGGACGGGCGGCCGGAAGCTCCGACGCCGGAGATGCTGAGGGTGCTGAAGGCGGGCGGACGGATCGAGCCGATCCCCCGGTAAAGCGGCAGGGCCGGGGCGCGGCGGGGGCGGGGCCTGGGGCGGCCGGTGAAGAAGAGTCCTCGCGGGCGCCGAAGGGCGATGGGGGGCTCAGGGATGGCGCGCGAAAAGCCGCCGGGCGAGGCGCCGGGGCAGGCTGGGCGGCGGCGCGGGCTGGGACGGGCGCTGGCCGGAGGCTGGCGCCGGGCTGGGCGGCGAGGCGAGCCGCCCGCCGAAATGCCGGGTGATTTCGCGCTCGTAGTGCAGCAGCAGCCTGTCCATCTGCTGGCGCCACGGATCCTGGCTGAGGCAGGCGGCCCAGCCGGGTCCGGCAAGGGAGGACAGCGCCGCCTCCGTCCAACGGCCGAGCGCGGCGAGGCAGAGATCCCCGTCGGGCGGAGATGCCGCATGGAAGGTGTTTTGCGTGTCGGCCCCGCCGGGCAGGCTGGGTGGGCCCGCCACGGCCATGGCGCGGAACAGATGCAGCGCGGCCTCGAGGGCAGACTCGAGAACGGCGATGCACTGCGGCAGCGCGCCGGCAGCGGCCTGCGGCTCAGGGGAAGGGAACGGCGCGGGGAGACTGTCGGAAGGCGGCACGGCGGTGCGGGCTGCCGGAGGCGGCGGGGTGGGTGCGTTTCCGCCGCCCTTGCGGAGAATCATGCGAACGTAGCCGGGCAGCGGCCGGTAGAAGTGCTCAACGCGGCAATGGCCTTCCGGCCATTCGGAAGCGAACCGGAAGATGTCCGGCAGGCCGACGGGCCGGAGATCCCGCAGGATGGAGGCGTAGAGATTGGCGAGGGAGGGAGAGGAGGGGCGATGGCATTCGCTGATGCGCGAATAGAGGAACTCGCGCAGCCGCGGCGGCGCCCACTCGAAGCCGGGCAGGGTGGTGTGCAGCTCGATGGGATGGAAACGGTCGGGGAATTCGAGGAAGAAGACGCCGCCTTCGGCGAGGACGCGGACGTGTTCCAGGAAATAGGACCGCGGGCCGGAGGTGTGTTCGATGATGTGGCCGGAGGCGATGGCATGCACGCTCGAGTCCGGCAGCGGCAGGCGTTCCCCATCGTAGAGCAGGACGCAGCAGTCCGGGAGGTCCTGGACGGAGAGGCTGGCGAGGCGGGCCCAACCGGGGTCGACCTCGGTGCCGAGCACCCGATGGAAGCCAAATTCGCGGGCGACGTGGAGCTCGGTGCCTGCGGCGGCGCCGGAGACCAGAAGCAGGCTTCGGTGCGCGCCGTCGAGGAAGCGGGCCATGTACTGGAAGCGGTCGGCGTAGCCGTCGCGCATCAGGAGCAGCCGGGTGTGCTGGTCGGGATCAGACTGGCCGATCGAGCGAATGAATTCGCGGACCTGTTGTTCGAAGCCGGGTCGCATGGGGCGCTGTTGCGGGGCGCGGGTCTGTTTCATCGTAATGGCCGATGCGGAGGAGACGCAAGCAAGCGGCGGGCGGGGAAGCGCGGGGGGCGCGGCGAGGAGGCTGGGGGAGGAAACGGCCGGCGGGTTGGCGGCGGGGCAGGCGGCGCAGGCGGGCGCGGCCGGACAAGAAATCTGGCCGCGTGCACTCAGACTTTCGGCCGAGGCAACCGATAAAATCAGGCAGAGTGCTGGCCGTTCTGGCAGTTGCTGTTCTCGTACAGGCCGTGACGAGCCGTGCGCCCGAACCGAGGGCAGGGGCAAGCCCTGTGCCGGTGGCAGAAGCGCGGCGGCTGGCGGCGCAGGGGAGCCGTGCGGAGGTGTGCGCCGAGGGCGTGGTGACGATGGAGACGGGAGTGTTGCGGACGGGGCCCTCGGATTTCTACATGCAGGATTCGACCGGCGGCATTGAAGTGCAGGGAACGGGGGGCGTGCATCTGGAGCGCGGCCAGAAGGTGCGGGCCTGCGGCGTGCTGGGGCTGTACGACGATCTGGAGCCGGAGATCCAGAAGGCGGAGGTGGAAGTGCTGGGCAAGGCACGGCCGCCGAAGCCGCTGCCGCTGTCGATTCCGCAGGCGCTGGACGGCACGGCCGCCGGCAGCCTGGTGCAGGTGCAGGGCAGGGTGGTGCGGCTGTCGACCGGGGAGACGCGGGACGTGCTGTGGCTGGGGCCGGCAAGCCCGGCGCTGCGGGTCTACATCCGGCGCAATGCGGCCTCGCCGCCCGCGCTGGCGCGGGCGGCGCCGGTGGGGGCGCTTGTGGAGGTGACCGGGATTCTGATTCCCGAGGAAGCGGACAAGTTCCAGATCCGTCTGCGGTCGGTGGGGGACGTAGTGCTGATTGAGCCGCCCGGGCCTGCCGAGCTGCCCTGGCTGAAGCGGCTCGCGGCGGCGCTGGGCGTTGGGGCGCTGGGGGCGGTGCTTTGGGCGTGGCTGCTGCGGCGGGCCGTGCGGCGGCAGACGGCGGAGATCCGCCATCTGATGGTGGAAGCGAAGCAGTCCGAGGAGGCCAAGTCGCGCTTCCTTGCCAACATGAGCCACGAAATCCGCACGCCGCTGAACGGGATCATCGGCATGACGGAACTGGCACTGGACACGCCGTTGAGCGCGGAGCAGCGGTCGTATCTGGAAACGATCCGGAGCTCGGCGCGGGCGCTGCTGGGAATCGTGAATGACATCCTCGACTTTTCGCGGATGGAGAAGGGGCGGCTGGAGATCGTGCGGGAGCCGTTCGAACTCCACGCCCTTCTCGAGGAGAGCTTTCCGGTCGTCGCCGTCGAGGCCGAGCGCAAGGGGCTGCGGGTGGAATTGGAGTTCGACCCATCGATTCCGCAGCGCGTGCTGGGCGACGGGATGCGACTGCGGCAGGTGCTGCTGAACCTGCTGAGCAACGCCGTCAAGTTCACGCACACCGGATTCGTGCGGCTGGAGGCGCGCGCGGCGGGCCCCGGGCTGGTGCGCTTCGAGGTTTGCGACAGCGGCATCGGCATTCCGGAAGAGAAGCAGCGGGAAATCTTCAAGGCGTTTACGCAGGCTGACTCGTCGATCACCCGCCGTTACGGGGGCGCCGGGCTGGGACTCACGATCAGCGAGGAGCTGGTGCGGCGCATGGGCGGCAGGCTGGAACTGGAAAGCAAGCCGGGGCAAGGTTCGCGTTTCTTCTTCACGCTGCCTTTGCCTCCGGACGAGCCGCCGGCGGGAATGCCGGCCGGGCCCGCGCCCGCGCCCGCGCAGGCGGATGAGAAACGGCTGCGGATCCTGCTGGCCGAGGACAATCCGGTGAACCGCCTGGCGGTGGAGCGGCTGCTCCAGCGGATAGGGCATGAAGTGCGCTCGGTAGCGGATGGCGCCGCAGCGGTGCGGGAAGCGCTGCGATGCGAGTGGGACCTGATCCTGATGGACGTGCAGATGCCGCAGATGGAAGGGCTGGAAGCGACGCGCCGGATCCGGGAACACGAAGCCCGCCGCGGGGCGGGGCGGACGCGGGTGGTGGGCCTGACGGCCCACGCCTTCGCCGAAGACGTGCAGCGCTGCCTGGACGCAGGCATGGACGCCTGCCTGGTGAAGCCGTTTCATCTGGAAGACCTGAAGCGGCTGATGGGCGAGCCGGTGTCCCGCTCCGGTTAAGGCGCCGGGTAAGGCTGCCGCGCGCGGCGTTGCGGGTGTATGCTGCTGGGGGATCGCCCCGGAGGACCCCGCATGCCGGACAAGAACTGGACCCGCCGTTCGTGGCTCGCATCTCTGGCAGCGGCCGCTGCCGCCGCGGGGCGGCAGCCGGCGCCGCCTTCGGACCGCGTGCGCATCGGACTGATCGGCTGCGGGGGCATCAGCGTGGCGGACTCGAATGCGTTCCTCGCGCACCGGGAGTGCGAGATCGCCGCGATCTGCGATGTCGATGATGCGATGATCGGGCGCACGCTGAAGCGGCTGGAGGAGCTGGGGAGGAAGCGCCCGGACGCGGTGAAGGATTTCCGCCGCGTCCTGGAGCGGAACGACATCGACGTGATCCTGAACTGCACGCCCGATCACTGGCATGCGCTGCCCACCGTGCTGGCGTTCGAGGCGGGCAAAGGTGTGTATGTCGAGAAGCCGCTGGCGACGACGGTGTGGGAAGGGCAGGTGATGCGGGACGCGGCGCGCCGCCACGGGCGGGTGGCGCAGATGGGCACGCAGTGGCGCAGCGGGACGCACTGGGCCGAGGCGGTGGAGATGGTGCGCTCGGGCAGGCTGGGCAAGGTGCGGCAGGTGCGGTGCTTCGCCTACCTGGACTGGGTGACCGACTGCGGCAATCCGCCTGACGAGCCGGCGCCGGCGGGCGTCGACTATGAAATGTGGCTCGGCCCGGCGCCGAAGCGGCCATTCAACCGCAACCGGTTCCACTTCCACTTCCGCTGGTTCTGGGACTACGCGGGCGGGCTGATGACGGACTGGGGCGTGCATCTGATCAACATCGCCCTGTGGGCGATGGGGCCGGAGTGGCCGAGGAGCGTTGTGGCCTCGGGCGGGAAGTATGTGTTGCAGGACAACACGGAGACGCCGGACACGCAGATGGCGGTCTACGAGTTTCCGTCCTACACGCTGATCTGGGAGCACGCGGTGCAATGCGGGCTGGGGCCGGACCGGCGCGAGCACGGGGTGGTGTTTACGGGCACGGAGGCGACGCTGATCGTGGACAACAACGGCTGGGAGGTGATCGCCGAGCCGAAGAAGCGCGAGCGGGTGGTGGAGATGCGCCGGCGCGCGCCCGCCGGCGACAACGCTCGCGTGGCGCATGCGCGCAATTTTCTCGATTGCGTGAAGTCCCGGCAGCAGCCGGTGGAGAATCTCGACGTCGGCCATCACGTCTCTGCGGTCGCCGCGCTCGGCAACATTGCGTTGCGCTCGAAGAGCCGCATCGAATGGGACGCGCAAGCCGGACGGGTAGCGGGCAACGAAGCGGCCAGCGCGCTGCTGCGGCGCGAGTACCGGGCGCCGTGGAAGCTGGGGTGAGGGCCGCAGAAGGCTGACTATTGCCCGAATTCCTCTGGCTGAACCGAGGCTGGCCTGCGGCCCTGCCTAGACACGCGGCAGCGCTGCCACACCGTGGCACGCCCCATATGCCGCAATCAACGTGGCGATCCAGGACGAATCCGGGGACCGTCTGCGCATCGCTTGTGGGCGGCAAACAGGACCGCTGACGCGCCCCCTTTCCGTATGGAGAGTCAACGGCAGAGGCCACATGGCGGTATTCAGGAACCATTCAGGCAGAAAACATGGCTCCGGTAGCCAGTGTCTTGGGCCGAATGGAGGGAGTGCCCACGCCTCCGACGGAAGCCTGCGGCTAGCTCTGCCGCTCTTCCGCCGCGATTGGCCGCCCCATGATATGTCAGGTGCCAGATCAGCAGGGCGGGAGCAAGGGATGCGTTGTCAACCGGGGTGTGGCCAACCCGGGCAGAGACCATTGACAAGCGATACCGAGAATCGAAATAGCTGCATTAATAACGCGGAAATGTAGTGATAAAATCCGGAAGACCAGAGCGACACCGCATCGAGAAGGAACGAAGGGGCCATGCCAAGGGAAAAGAGTGCACCAAGAGCCTACACAATGCAAATCGGGCCTTTGCCCGGGCAGGGAGGGCAAGGATGGGACGAGGCGCTGCGGCACACTCATGAGGAATTCAATCTCGCCGTACGGTTCTGGTCTGACCTTTTGCTCACCGCCTGCGGTGGATTTCAACCGGCTGCCGCCACTGGAGCGGGCGATGGCACCGAGGGCGAGCAGCGGTTCAGGAGAATTCTGCTCGCCCTTTCCTGGCTGAGGGTGGAATCCAGGACCCCGGAAAACGAGCGATATCGGGTACCCAGTGAGAAGTTGGCAGAGACGCTGCAAGAGATTCTCCGTACCCGTGGCGCGGATTCCCGCTCGATCGGGCAGTGGACCTGCGACTGCCACGAGATTTTCCATAGCGCGATTCGGGAGGACGCCTGTTGGGTAAACCGCGCAAGGAAATTTGACGATCTCGTGGCGGAGCTGCCGGACGGAGCTCGCGAAGCGATCCTTGAAGATGCTGTCTTCCGGTTTGTCCCCGAGGGAAAATATTGGGCGCTGGAAAACCAGCAGTCCATAGACCAGAAAGCCGATTACATCAAGCCAGCCCGGGAGCTGGTCAGCAACCGTCTGGGAATGGGCAGAGGCAAGGATTTTGCCAGTATTGCGGCAGCGAAAGAGAGAATTGCGGATTGGGCGGAAAAGGTCTCTCGAGATCTGTCTCCCCAGCAGCTCCGCACTTCACTTGCCTTGGCGATGGGATGGCGGGATGACGGGAATCTGTTCTTCGCCGACGTCCGTGCGAATGTAGGCGTGAACGGTCCGCAGCCGACAAGCATTCGACTGTTGAAAGCATTGTCCCTCGGGCATCCCATTGATCTGGGCAGGCTTGCCTCTGCCTGCCGGACAGAGGCGGCAGAGAAACGGGAAAAGATAGGGCAGAAGTCCAGCCGGGGACGCTATGGTTGGCTTCTGTCCTTGTGGAACAGGCAGCAGGAACTTCATCCCTTCCCCACCCAAACCGACTTCAGAGCATCCTCCCTTTCCGAGGCTGCGATCCGGGTGTTCTCCAACTGGAGCTGGATCAAGCGCTCCGTTCGGGAGCGGGAAAGCGCCGCGGCGGACAGGAGCAGGCTTCAGGAAGTTCCCGAAGATGCGCAGAGGTTCCTCGATGAATACTGCCGTCGGCGGGCAGATGAAACCGGCGCGCTCGCCGGCTATCGAATCCGCAGGAGGGCGATCGAAGGCTGGGAGAGGGTGGTGGAGGCGTGGTCGCAGCATTCCTGCCGGACGCAGGCGCAGAGGGAGAGCAGGGTTGCCGCGCTCCAGGCGGAATGGGAGGAGGGGAGGAAGTTCGGTGATGCCACGCTCTTCCACGCCCTTGCCGCCGATGAGGCGCGTTGTGTCTGGCTCAGGGGCGGCGTACCGGAACCACAGATTCTCGCGCACTATGTGGCAGCGCGGGAGGCAGAAGCAGTGTACCGGGAACGCAAGGTGCCGATGTTCCGCCATGTGGATGCCTGGCAGCACCCTGCATTCCTGCAATTCGGGAAATCGCGGCTGGAGGTCCGCTACACGCCGCCAGGCTCTTCTCCGGGCGGGGTGGGGCGCGTGTCGTTGCAGCTGATCGATCCAGCCCGAGGGGAGCTGGAGAGGAAGGAGTTCGCGTGGCGGAGCAAGCGCCTGCGCCGTGAACTTTTCGGCGTCGGGGACGGCGAGGCGCATGCCGCAAGTGTGCGGGTCCCGCGTTTTCACCGCTTGGCTCTGGCTGCAGGCGGCGCGGCTGCGGAACAGCAGGCGGTGGTTCGCCTGTTCGAGGGCAAGGAGCAGTGGAACGGCCGGCTCCAGTTTCGCCGCGATATAGGAGGTTCTGCTGACAACCCGCGCTGGCTCCTGACACTTTCTGCCCAGCTCTCCCCCCTGGCTTCCGCTCCGAGACCAAACGCGAGGGAAGACGCAAGAAGAGGTTACGGGGCGAGGCTTCTGTTCAGCCGTCAGCAGGAAGGATTCCGCGTGCTGGGCGTTGATCTCGGGCAGCGCCATGCGGCTGCGTGCGCTGTCTGGCAGACCCTCAGCCGGGAGAGCGTTGAGAAGGAATGCAGGCTGCGGGGCGTGCCGGTGCCCACTGCTGAGGACCTACATGCGCTGATTCCTGACGAGGCCGGGCGGCTGCGCGTGTATCGGCGGATTGGCGGCGACCTGCTTGCCGATGGGCGGACGGCCCATCCGGCTCCTTGGGCACGCCTGGAGCGCACGTTCCTGATCCGGCTTCCCGGAGAAGATCACCCTGCCAGGCCGATTTTGCCGGAGGAAAAGGCCGAGCTGGACCGTTTTGTGGAACAGGCCGGCTTCCCTGTCCTGAAAGAACGGCGGGTAGACCTTCAGATGCGTCACTGCCTCCGGCAGGCGCGCAGGTTCCTCCGGGAACTTGCGGAGCTGGCGAGGTTGCCGGAGCTACTGACGCAGGCCCGCTGGGAGGAGGCGGCGAGGCGGTGGCAAGCCCTATCAAACCTGTCTTCGCCGTTGGGCAAGCGGTGCGCTGCCATGTGGGCTGAAGCTTTGGGTGAAACCGGGGCTGACCCCAATGCGGAGACTCAGGGATCCGGGGGCTCCATCCCAGAAAAGGCCGTGCGTCTCGAAACAGCGCTTGCTTCCAACGGCGAAGACTGGGCAAACCGATTTGAGCATTTCTGGCAAGAACAGCACGAGCTTGGCCGGCAGATGGTGCGGTGGTTGCGGCAATGGGTGGCCCCGCAGGGCAGGCACGGAAAGGGCAAACGCTCGGCTGGTGGACTTTCCATGCTCCGGATCAATAATCTCACGGATCTCTATCGGCTGGAGAAGTCCTGGGCCACGCTGCCCACGCCCAATGCGCCGACCGGGCGAGTCGTGTCGGAGAACTTCTGCGCGAAGTTACTAGAGATGCGCGACCGGCTCCGGGAGACGCGAGTCCGGCTGATCGCAAGCCGGATTCTCGAAGCGGCTCTTGGCGTTGGACGTGAGCCCGAAAAACGGAAGGCGCAGCCGCTTCCGAAACGGGCCAATTCTGCACCTGCAGACGAGCGCCACCGGCGCTGTGATGCGATTGTTATCGAGGACCTGTCCGGCTATGGAACTGCCGAGACCCGTCTGAGGAGGGAGAACCGCATGCTGATGAACTGGAGCAAGGGGCGGATCCTGAAGCACCTCCGGGAAGGCGCGGAGCTTCTGGGCATTCCGCTGCTGGAAGTTGTTCCAAACTACACGTCCCGGCAAGACTCCCGTACCGGCGCCCCCGGCCTGCGCATGACGAAGTGCTGTGTGGAAGTGCTTCTCAGGCGAAGAGAGTGGCAGAAGAGGCTGGAGGACGCGACAACCGACACGCCACAGGGTTCCTATTTGTGCCAACTGCGGACGCTTCTTCGGCAGCTCCCGGCGGCCTGCGAGGTCTATCTGCCTGATCCGGCGGGGGACACATTCATGACTGCCGATGCGGACTCGCCCATTGCGGGCGGCATTCATGCGGATCTGAACGCAGCCGCGAATATTGCCCTGAGGGCGCTGCGGGATCCGGATTGGCCAGGGGCGTGGTGGTATCTTCCGGTAAACACGAGCACCGGACGGCCAGATGTTGCGGACCGGTTGAAGGGTTGCCAAGCGGAAGGACTGAAACGGGTGAGAGTTGATCGCGCGCTGAGCAGAAATGGGATTCGAAACGTATGGAGGGATCCCTCGGCCCTGCCTCTCGATCAGGGCGAATGGCAGCTTTACGGGGAGTATTGGGAGGGTGTTCAGCAGCGCGTTTTCACGCGTCTGTTGAAAGAGCTGCACCGCGCCGCGCTTCCGAGGTGAACGACCCGGCGCCGGCACCGAGGATGCCACTTGACGCTGCGGCGGTGGCTGTGATTGACTGAACGGAGGCTGCCTATAGGGCAACGGTGACCGCAGTATGTGTCTGGGGCTTGAATGCCTGTAGCCCTGCGGAGCTGCCTGTTTGAAAACCGAATCCCGCTCCACGGTTGATGGACACGCGAGAGGCCAGGTGGCGCCGAAAACCTGCTGACCGCTCGAAATGCTGCAAGTGATTGATCGGGATGGCCCGGCTGATCGGGGATCGGACGTGGGTCAATGGTGTGCGGGCTCCTGGAAAGAGGGTGCTCGCAAACTGGCGGCCAAATCACTGAGTCTCGAGCGGTTCTGGCCGGGCTGCTGCAGCGGTGGTTCGGCCTCAGTGCAGCTGACACACATTTGCTCTTCGATTGTGGCCCAAGCCGCGTCTGCGCTGCAGCGGTGGTTCGGCCTCAGTGCAGCTGACACTCGGCGATTGTGTTAGGGAGCTGCGGCAGGCTGCGTTCAAGCTGCAGCGGTGGTTCGGCCTCAGTGCAGCTGACACCCTCAAGCCGCTCGCCAGCCACACACAGGCTGCTGATGCTGCAGCGGTGGTTCGGCCTC
>JANWVO010000028.1 GCA_025056865.1 Bryobacteraceae bacterium | reverse complement strand
AGAATCTCCGCATAGCGGCGCTCAACGGCCTCCGCCCACGGCCGCAGGGCATCGGTGAGCAGGTGCGGCGTGATGTAGCCCCGGCTGACGTCCCCGCTCAAAGAGTGCCCAAGCAGCAGCCGCGCCAGATCCGTCGGGCAGCCAAGCCCGGCAAGTGTAGTGCGGTAGAGATGGCGCAGGTGATGCGCGCTCGCCACGCCGCGCTTGTCATCACGCACGCACGCAATGTGCGCCTCGGGCTTGAACGGCGAAGGGAACACCCAGCCGGCCTCCGTCGGCAGGCATTGCTGGCGCCACTCTCGCAGCAGCTTCACCAGCCGCCGGCAGGCGGGAATTGTGTAGGTGCGGCCGGCCTTCGCCGTCGAGAAGTGAATTGTTGCCCCCTCGAGGTCCACGTCCTGCCAGCGCAGCGCTTCGGCCGAACCACGCCGGCAGCCTGTCAGCAGCACCAACTGCCAGAACACTTGCTTCAGCGGCGTCAGCTTCTGAACGCCGGCCCACCAGGCCTTCAGCTCATCGGGCGAGAGCGCCCAGTTGCGAGAGCCGACAGTTGGTATATCCACCGCCGCCGTCGGCGTCTCCGGCAAGTCCGGCTGCACGCGTCGCCAGTACTGATACACCGCGCGCAGTTGCCTCATCACCTGCGAAGCAAGCGCCATACCGCGCTCGCGCTGGAGCCGGAGGCAAAGCGCCCGCACGCCGGCCCGGTCGTTGCCGATCTGTTCCAGCGTCCTGTCCTGCCAGCCGGCCAGGTACTTCGACAGGTTGTAGCGGTAAAGGAAGACCGTGCGCTCCGCGAGCCGGCGTTCGTCCAGGAAGCGCGCCCACGCTTCGGCCAATGTGATCTTGCCTTCGCGCGTCGGCGGCTTCAGCGCCGCCCATTGCTTCATCGCCGCCCGCCGGGCCTCGGCCGCGGTCATCGGCCCCAGTACAACAGTGACCAGCTTTCCGGCGACGCGGCGCTGGAGCCGGAATGACCTCTCTCGCGCGCCAGCGCGCAGGTACAAACCCGGCACGTCCACGACGCGCCAGTCGCCAGTGCCCGGCGGGATGCGGTCGATTTCTTCCTGTCGGCACCGAACCGTCTTCTTGCCGCCCGCGCCGGGTTCGCGCGCCGGCATCGTCACCACTTCAGCCTTCTTCGCCATTTCCTTCTGCCTTCCTTCGCTCAACCAGCCCCAGTCTCCCTCGCCTGAGGTTCATCTGCCTACGGCGCGAGGGAGACTGCGAGGGAGACTCTCGGGCTTATTATGCACGATGAAGCCGGGTGAAGCAAGAAGAACGTAAATCACAGGCTAACAGGATGTTGCAGTTACGGGCATCGATCTGAAATGATGCGGTTCAGTCTGCCTTCTAAGCAGAGGGTCGCAGGTTCGAGTCCTGCCGGTCCTGCCAATCCTTTCCATCACTTGTCGGCGGATTCCCGGGCAGCACAAAGGCCGGGTCATCCTGCGGGTCGTGCCGCCAGTGGCGGAAGGTTTGGCAGAACGGTCGGAAACACAAACGGGTGGAAATGTTCTTTGCCGCAGGCTCACCTGGCGAGCGAGTACCACGAGCCGCCGGCGGAAGCAGGCCTTCCGGCACTCGTTCTTGCGATCCAGGCACGCCCCGCAGCGCCCGACACCGGCCTCCATCCAGCGGCGGAAGGAAGGCTTCACCAAAATTCGAGCGTCAGCCGGACGCCTGGAGCCAGGCCGGCAGGGCCCGTCCTTGGAGCGGGGACAATCAGGCTTCAGGGTTGCGGCCATGACGGCCGGCTTTCCTGCTCCTCCTCCAGAAACCCATTCGCCCACACCTGCAAGCGGATCAGTTCAAGGATCTTCCGCTCGAGCTCGCCCGTGCTTCGGAACCGCTCCGGTCCCTCCGTGAAAAACCCGCGCCGGTATCCGTTGTAATCTACCGCCAGCCGCACGTCGCAGTGCTGCTCGCCTGTACGCCAGTTGACGTTGACGTCATGCAGAGTCAGTTCAGCAAACCGGGGGCGCAGCCCGGCCACGTACCCGAGCACTCCAACCCTGGTTTCGGCCGGCCGCCGGATCTGGCGCCATACCTGGTTCCAGTCGCGTGTGCGGTAAGCGTGGGCGTAGATCCACGTCGCCGCGCCGCCGCTCGGCTGCGTCTCAAAGCCGAGCGCTCGCATGACTTCATTGGAAGGCCAATGCACGGCGGCGCACGGCGCCGGCAACCGCACTGTCTCCTCTGCCTGCACTGTCAGCGCCACAAGCAGCAACGAGACCCGTTTCACCGCCACCCCTCCCCCGAGGGACGCATGTTTCGACCCCGCCGTTGCAGGCCGCGGCGTGCCTGGCAGACGGAGCCGTGGCTTGAGCGTAGACCCTCTCGGCATCTGACCACCGGATGAGGCCGGCGTCCCGTTCTGTCGCCGGTTTTCTGCAAAAACCGGATTGGGCGATGAAATTCGGGAAGAAGGAAGATCTCCCGGGAGAAGCAGCGAGGAACGCGCATGCCCCGGACAAAGAATGTCGCCAAAGCGGGCGATAGGAAAGCGGATCCATGGGCGCTGCGGCCGGAGTGGCAGGAGCATCAGCATCGGGTATGGATCCGGCGGGTGCTGCGGGAGGGAATGCAAGCGGGAATGGACGGGTCGGCGGGAGCGGCGCAGGATCCACGGAGGCCGAACCCGGGTGGTCTCGAGCCGCCGGTTGGCAATTGCGGGCGGGCAGGACCGGCTGCGGGTGCCGAAGGCCCCGGAGCGGCGGCATCAGATGGAGGCGTTCGGGCGTTGCCACCGGAGCGGGAAGGCGCTGGCAAAGCCTTGACCGTAAGCTCTGCCAGTGGGGGCAGCACAGCCTCGGGGAGACGCTGGGCTTTCCTGCCTTCCCGCTGAAGCTTCCGGGGCTTCAGAGGTCGGCCCGGATGATGGAGCGGCGCCAGAAAAAGATCAGGCGCCGGACACCGGCGGTGAGGATCTTCCCGAACGCGGCCGGTTCGGGCGCTGGCCATGGAGAGCCACGAAAACTGGATCGAGGCAGCATGGGCTTCCCTGCGGGAGCGCGGGAAGAGCCGAATCCGGCTGGGGAGGCATCCTGCGTGATGCGAAGCTGCTCCGGGCTACGCCTTTCGGGGCTTCGCCAACTGTCAACCACGGAGAACCATGGCCCAATCCCCCTTGTGCAGAATCATCGGCGCCAGTTTCGCGCCTCCCGTTTTTCGGCGCGCGCTGATTCCGGCGCGCGGAGATCGGAGCCAGGCAGCCTCTCAAAGCGATCTCCCGTTATGATGATGTTGGGTTGACGTCGAGGATCGCGCTGAGCATGGGATCCATGGAAAGCCCGCCGGACGGCATCGCGGACCGCGTGCGCGGCATCCTGCTCGGCCTGTGCGCGGGGGACCGCAACGGCGGGCCCACCCGGATGGCTCTCGAGCTGGCTGAGTATCTGCTTGCCTGCGGACGGAGCTTCCGCTGCGAGGAGCTGCTGCAACGCTATGTTGCGTGGTTCCTCCGGGAAGGCTTTGACACTGGCCGGGTCGCGGAGCGTGTTTTCACACGAATTGGGAGGGGAGTCGCCCCGGAAGAGGCGGTGCTGCGTACACACTGGGAGCTTCAGACGCGTACTGCGGGGTGCAACCCTGCACACCGCGCCGTCCCGCTGGCCATGTCCGCGCATCTGCCCGACGAAGAGCTGGCGGAACTCGCCTGCCGCGAGGCGCGGCTGACGCACTGGGATCCGCTCGCTGGCAGGGTGTCGGCGGCCGTGGTCGTCCTGTGCCGGGCGCTTGTGCGGGGCAAGGCATGGGAGGATTGCCTCGCGCTGGCAGACAGCTATTGCGAGACACGGAGCGGGGAGGCCCGGGAAGCAGGGTCCGCACCGTCCATCAGCCGCGGCGGATTTGCTCCGGATGTGCTGAAGGCCGCCGTCTTCTTCGTGGACACAAGCCCCGATCCCGAGACGGCCCTGAGCCGGTCGCTCGATTTTGCCGGACCAGCGAATTACTGCCCGGTGCTGGTTGGCGCCATCAGCGGCGCCCGCTGGGGGGCCTCGCGGATTCCCGCAGCCTCGCCGAAGCAAAGCGCCGTCTGGCATCGCGTGCAGGCGGCGGCCGAATCTCTCGCCGCCACCTGGCGCCAGTGTGCGGAGGCATCGGGCTGAAACCCGAAATTCCGGTCCGGCGCAATCGCGGGCGGGCCGGCAAAAGGAGCCGATGAGGACACCAGTTGTCCGCTCCGCGGCGGGCCTAGCTTCGTCCCGGGAGCTTCCGCGCATCCTATGCCGCAGACCCGGAGTCAGGACCGCGGCGCCGCGCTCCGCCAGCGGCGGAGAGCGGGAAGCCCGGCAACCGTCGACGGCCGGCCTTCAGCCCGGTTCGGCCCTGCCGGGTTGGCCGCCGCGCACCGCGCGCCGTCGGCGCAACGGGCCGTTTCACCACGGCCAACGCCCGTTTGCTCCTCCGAGAACTTCCTGGAGACGCTGCCTCAACCACGCTCTCATCTCCTTCTTGCTGTCCACCTGTTCGCGCAGGTGTTCATCCTCCTTCGTGAAGCCATGGGCCAGGCAGTTGCGAAGCCGCCTCAGCTCCTGATAAGACCGCAGGCAGGACTCGCTCATCAGCCGCGACATCCGCCGCGAATTCAGATCCTCCTCCCGCAGGCCATTCCGGGAACTGCGCCGGGCCGGATCCACGCCTTCGATCAGGCAGGCGTGGCTGTAGCACGCCTCCACGGAAAAGATCGCCGCGCGCAGATAGTCGTCCCTTTCGCAGTAGGCCCAGGCGAGGTGTTTCTGCTGATCATCGAGTTTGCGGTGACTGGCCCATTCCAGGCGCCTTCTCAACGGCTCGCGGAACAGCTCCCCCGCGCCTGAAAGCGGCTGACCGAGCGGAGCCAGCACGGAACGCAAGCTGTCGGAAGCGCCGCGCACGTCGGAGATCCTTTCCAGGAAGGCCGCCTCGCGGAGGGCGGTGACTGCATTCCGGTCGAATTGATCCTCCTCCAACAGGCTGGCGAAGACGCCATAGTCGCCCGTGGCGTCGTAGCGGACCAGGGCCTCCGCCCACGACTCCACTTTCAGCAGGCCCTTCAACTCCACCAGCGGGGCCACACCGTCGGCCTCTCTCATATCGAGCGCCCCGTACCAGAGGCCGCACACGCGGATCCTGCGGATTCGCGACAGCAGGAAAGCCGACGTGAAGGCGATCATGCTCAGGTGCCGGAACGCGTGGGTCACATCGAAATGGACTTCCCCATCCCTGACCGCCCTCTCGATGATGCGCAGGATCTCAAGCTGCTCGCCCTCATCCCGCCCAAACGGAATCAGCCGCAGGGTCACCTCGCAGCCGAGGCGGCCGCTGATCAACGGGGCCGCCTCGTCCAGGATCGGCTGGCCGATGCTCCCGTCCTGGATGGCCTCTTCCAGCCGGACGGCCATCTGGAGCGTTTCTTCCGTGCCCTCATGCGACAGCAGCGACTCCCACTGACTGCCACTCGTTCCCAGAATCAGAAGGCGATCCGGACGCAGATAACGGGCAAGCTCCAGCCCGATATATTCGGTCTCCCGGATCCCGTCCGGAAATCTGTATTTTGCTCTTTCGTATTCGCCGCCAGCCTTTTTTCTGACACGGCCGAGAAAGGTGACAAGAGTTCTCATTGCGTTTCCCATCATCTTCATCCCCGGAATGTCCGCAAAGACTGCGATGAAAGTCCTGCGTCTGTGCTTTTTCTTCGCTCCATCAGCCGGAAATCCTGCGTCCTTTTCGTGATGGGAGAGATCACGGGTCCAGCCAGCCCGGAAATCTTGTTTGGGGAACACTGGCGGGATCTGATTTTCATGAAGGAGAATCCGCCGAACTTGCTGCTGATGAGCAGCCCGCCGGCTTCCGGGCGGGGGCGCGGGCTCCGGTCCTGCCGGTCCTGCCAGCGCCCTGCCCCGCTCAACCAACCGTCCGCAGACACACGGGCTGGCCGACCGTGATGCCCTGCTTCGCCGCCAGCAGCTTTCCGCTCTTCGCGTCAATCTCGAACACGGCAATATTGTCGGAGCGCTGGTTGGCAGCCAGCAGCCAGCGGCCGGAAGGTTCAATGTAGAAGTTCCGCGGCGTCTGCCCTTGCGTCGGCGTGTTTTCGATTCTCGCCATCCGGCCTGTTTTCGCGTCCACGGAAAACAGGGCGATCGAATCTTCGCCGCGATTGGAAGCATACAGCCAGCGGCCCGAAGGATGCACGCGGATCTCCGCCGTCGTATTCTGGCCGGGGAATCCCTCCGGCAGGGTCGAAATGGTCTGGATCTCTTTCAGCGTGCCGGCCCTGTATTCGAATGCCGTCACGGTGGACAGCAGCTCGTTCACCGAATAGCCGAAGCGCCCGTTCGGGTGAAAGGCGAAGTGCCGCGGGCCGCTGCCCGGGGCAAGCTTCACCACGCCGTGCCGCTTCAATGAGCCGGACGGCGGATCGATTGCATAGATCACGATTTCGTCCGTCCCGAGATCGCAGGCGACGGCAAAGCGGTTGTCGGGCGACGGGTTGATCGAATGCGCATGCGGCGCCTCCTGCCGTTTCGCGTTCACGCTCCGGCCCTCGTGCTGGAAAAAGCTCACGGCCTCGCTCAGGCGGCCGTCGCTGCCGATCTGATAGGACGCCACGCTACCGCCACCGTAGTTGGCAATCATCGCCATCTTCCCGGTGCGGTCGAGGCTCACATGGCACGGGCCGGCGCCTTTCGTCGAAACGCGGTTCAGCATCCTCAGCCTGCCGCTGCTGCGGTCGATCTCATAGGCCGTGATCGAACCCTCGCGCCGACCCTCGAAATTGCCGATTTCGTTCACCGCATACAGCCAGCGCCCGCCAGGATGGATCTCCAGAAAGGTCGGGTTCGGCGTCTCCGCCGCCAGCATCATGCCCGTGACCGCGCCCGTGTCGAGGTCGAGCCGCGCCACGGAAATGCCGCGGTTCTTCTCGTTCGTATAGGCGCCAATGTAGAGCCAGACCTGCCTGCCCGCGCCCGCGGCGGGCGCGGCAGCCAGCCACGCGAGGAACTGCCTGCGGTCGAACTGCATGCGTCCATCACACCGCATCGGCCCGCCCGGAGCAAGCGCGGCGCCGCAGCTTCACCCAGGTCTCGAAGACCAGCGGGTTCTCCAGCCATGTGCGCAGCCAGAGCAGCTCCTCGTCCTTCGGCTTGCGCCGGCTCGCCAGCCGCGCGTGCTCGCGGGCAGTCAGTACCATCTGGCGGATCCGCGCGCGCCGCTCTGCCGCGCTGCGCTCGTACTCGCGCGCCAGCGCCAGCAGCGTGCGTTCCAGATGATCCAGCGTGTCCTGCCGGACCCCCTCCACCAGCGGATCCAGCTCCAGGCCGCTTTCCAGGAGCGCGCGCCGGATCGTCGAATCGCTGGCATCCGGGAAGGCGCCGCGCAGCTCGGCGGCCAGCGCCTCGTCAACGCGGCTTGCGCCCCGGCTGCGGAGCCAGGCCAGAATTTCCGCGCGCCGCCTTGGCATGGTTCTGCCCCCGGCGATATTCTCTCACCGCCTTCTGATGGGATTCATAATCCGCGCTGAAGACGTGTTCGCCGTTGCCCCTGGGCCGCGCAACAAAATACAGGTCACTTGTTTCGGCAGGGCGCAGCGCCGCTTCCAGCGACGCACGCCCCGGATTCGTAATCGGCCCCGGCGGCAGCCCGTACCAGACGTACGTGTTGTAACGGTTGCGGCTCTCCAGGTCGCTGCGGTAAATCGTCCCGCGCCAGCGCCCTTCCCGCTTCGCCGCGTATTTCACCGTCGGGTCGCACTCCAGCCGCATCCCTTTCCTCAGGCGGTTCAGAAAGACGCGGGCGATGCGCGCGCGTTCTTCGTCCCGCGCCGCTTCGGCCTCCACAAGCGACGCCAGGATGACGGTCTCGCGCTTGCGCTCTTCGGGCCCTCCCAGCTCCCGCCACACCTTCTCGAACTGCGCGCGCATCGTCTCGACAATCTGCTCCGGCGTCGTGCGTCGGCGGAAGAAATACGTGGACGGAAACAGGTAGCCCTCGTGCGGCAGCGCCACGCGCAGGAAATCTCGAGCGCTGCCCAGGCCTGCCGCCTCCACGAGCTGCGCCAGATCGTAGACGTCCGTGCCCTCTGGCACGCGCAGTTCGATCGTATAAACATCGCCCCGCGCCAGCCGCCGCAGGATCTCCGCAGGCGCAGCCGGCTCAACGAACCGGTACTCGCCCGCCAGCGGCCTCAGCCTTGGATGCACGGCCCGCGCCGCAAGAAACAGCAGCGGATGTCGCACCACGCCCGCATCGGCCAGCATCGCCGCAATGCGCGGCGTAGACGTGCCGCGCGGGATGTCGACGAAGACTTCCCCCTGGAATCCCGCGTAACGGTCCGCCTCCACGAAGTAGAAAATCGCTGCCGCACCTGCCGCCAGCGCGGCCGCCGCGGCCAGCATCCGCCTGCTCATGCCGCCCCGCCCGCCCTTCGCAGGTAGTCTTCCAGGATCAGCACCGCGGCCAGCTCATCCACCGCGCCTCTCCGCTTGGCCTCCAGCATCTTCCTCAGGCTCATGCCGCGCTCGCGCAGCCGCTGTTCCGCTTCGAACGAAGTCAGCCGCTCGTCCTGATATGCCACCTCGATGCCCGTCTCTCGCGCCAGACGCTCCGCAAAGGCCCGCACCCGGCGGGTCATTTCGCTCTCGCTGCCGTCCATGTTCAGCGGCAGGCCCACGACGAACCGCTGCACTCCGCGCTCTTCGGCGATGCGCTTCAGCCTCGCGATGTCCTCCGCCGCCGAGCGCCGCGAAAGGGCCGCCAGCCCGTGCGCCGCGCTGCCTTCCACCGCAATCGCAAGACCGATGCGCCGTTGCCCGATGTCGAGCGCAAGAATCCTTCCCACAAACCGATTGTGCCATGCTGTTCCCATGAGCCGTCCGAGAGTCTCGCTGTTTCCGCATTCTGTTGTTCTTGGCCTGTTTCTGCTGTGCTCCTCCGCGGCTCCCTGCGCCGCGCAGGCGAAGAAGCCTGTGACGCTCGAGGCGTTGGCGCAGGCGGGCGCGCGGATGGGTCCTCCCCCCGTGCAGGCCTTCTGGTCGCCGCGGGGCGCACGGCTCGCGCTCCTGCGCGGAGACCGCCTGTTGCTGCACGAGGCGGCCTCGGGCGATGAGAAGGAAATCGCCTCGCTCGCCGAGCTCAACAAACAGGCGGTTCCTTACCCGCAGCCGGAGCAGATGACTTGGGAGAACCGCCGCGTCCGCGAACAGCGCGTGCAGTGGTCCGAGGACGGCACGAAACTCCTCATCCTCGCCGGAGGCGATCTGTTCCTTTGGGACGAAGCCTCCTCTACCGTGCAGCAGTTGACGTCGACGCCCGTCGCCGAGCGCGACCCGAAACTCTCACCCGACGGAACGAAGGTCAGCTTCCGGCGCGAGCGCGAGCTCTATGTGCTCGACATTGCCTCGAAGCGGGTGACCAGGCTGACCCATGACGGCTCGGAAACACGCTGGAACGCCATGCTCGATTGGGTCTACCCCGAAGAGCTCGACCTCGGCACCGCCCACTGGTGGTCGCCCGATTCGGCCCGCATCGCCTACCTCCAATTCGACGTCAGCCGCGAGCCTCTTTACCCGCACGGCGACTTCCTCAAGATGAGCGCCGTCGGCGAGCCGCAACGCTATCCCAAGGCCGGGCAGCCGAACGCCGACGTCCGCGTCGGCGTCGTTGCCGCCTCCGGCGGGCCCACCCGTTGGATGGACCTCGGTGAAACGCGCGACCACCTGATCGCGCGCGTCCACTGGAGCGCGGACTCGAAATCCGTACTCGTCCACCGCATGAACCGCGTGCAGGATCATCTGTGGATTCTCGCTGCCGACGCGTCCACGGGTCGCGCCCGCCTGCTGATTGAGGAGACCGATTCCGCCTGGATCAACATCACCGACGACTTCCGCGTGCTGTCAGACGGCCGGATTCTGCGCACCAGCGAGCAGAGCGGCTTCCGCCACATCTACCTGCACGGCGCCGACGGCAGGCTGCTGCGCCAGATCACGCGCGGCGATTGGGAGGTCAGCTCTCTGGCCTGCGTCGACGCTGCCGCGGGAAGGATTTTTTACACCGGCACGCAGGCCAGCCCGCTCGAACGGCACCTCTACATGACCACCTTCGACGGCGCCGCTCCCAAACGGCTCACCGCGGAGGCCGGCACCCATTCGGTGCAGATGAGCCCCGCCTGCGACTTCTATCTCGATACGTTTTCCAGCCTCGACTCGCCCCCGCGGACCACGCTCCATGATTCCAGCGGAAAACAGCTCCGCGTCTGGCGCGAGCCGGACACGAAAATCCTCGAAGAATACGAAATCCTCAAAACCGAAATCCACCGGTTCAAAGGACAGGACGGCACCGAATTTTACGGCCGCCTCATCCGGCCCGCCAACTTCGATCCCGCCAGGAAATACCCGGTCATCGTTTCCATTTACGGCGGACCCCACGCGCAGAGCGTCCGGAACGCCTGGCCCGGCGGCCTGAGCTGGGAGCAGGTCATGGCCCACAAGGGCTTCGTCATCTGGCAGATGGACAACCGCGGATCCAGCGGGCGCGGACACCGCTTCGAAACGCCCCTCTACCGCCGGCTCGGCAAACAGGAGCTCGCCGATCAGCTCGAGGGCATCCACTACCTGAAAAGCCTCGGCTTCATCGACCCGGACCGCATCGGCGTCCACGGCTGGAGCTATGGCGGCTACATGACGCTCTACTGCCTGCTCCACGCGCCTGATGTCTTCCGCGCCGGCGCTGCCGGAGCCGCCGTCACCGACTGGCGCAACTACGACACCATCTACACCGAGCGCTACCTCGGGCCGCCCGAGGACAACGAACAGGGCTACCGCGAAAGCTCGCCCGTCCACTTCGCCGCCAACCTCAAGGGCAGGCTCCTGCTTATCCACAACATCGAGGATGACAACGTCCTCTTCGCCAACGCCCTCCAGATGATGAATGCCCTCCAGATGGCGGGCAAGAGTTTCGAGACGCTCATCTACCCGCAGAAGAGCCACGGACTCACCGGCAGGGCAAGCCAGCACCGCTGGCAGGAGCAGACGCGGTTTTTCGAAGAAGCGCTGCGCTGAGCCGGCTTGACCGGACCTGCTCGCTGTGTAATTATACAATTGGTTGAATAGTTATACATTCCGACGCAGGGACGGTGCCACACTGTCATGACCGAACCGCCTCCTTCGACCTTCCCGCGGGTGCGGTCCGGGAACCTCACCTCGGACCTCGACATCACCGCAGAGGAGCTGCGCCAGTTGCTCGACCTCGCCGAGCGCGTCAAGCGCCACCCGGAGCGCTACCGCCTCGCGCTGCGCGGCAGGATTCTCAGCCTGCTTTTCGAAAAGCCTTCGCTGCGGACGCGGATGACGTTCGAGGTGGCGGCCAAGCAGCTCGGCGGCGATGCAATTTTAAACACCGGCCCGGTCGGCGGAAGGGAGCCGGTCGAGGACGTGGCGCGCAATCTGGAGCGCTGGACGGATCTGATCGTGGCGCGCACGTTCTCCCAGGAGACGGTCGATGCGCTGGCCCGCCATGCCAGGATCCCGGTCGTCAACGCCCTGTCGGACCTCTACCATCCCTGCCAGGCGTTGGCCGATATGCAGACCCTCCGCGAGCAGTGGGGCGTCTGGCGCGGACACAAGCTTGCTTTCGTGGGCGACGGCAACAACGTGGCGCACTCGCTGATGCTCGACGCGGCGCGCCTCGGGCTCGATTTCACCTGCATCACCCCGCCCGGCTACGAGCCGAAACCCGAAATCGTGGCAAAGGCGCGCGAGTTCGCCGTAGAGACCGGCGCCCTGATCGAAGTGACCAACGATCTCGACGAGGGGTTGCGGGGCGCGGGCGCGGTTTACACCGACGTCTGGGCGTCCATGGGCTTTGAGCATGAAGCCGCCGAGCGCGCCCGCGTGTTTGCCGCCTACCAGGTGAACCGGGAGCTGATGGCGAAGGCGCTGCCAGGCGCTTATTTCATGCACTGCCTGCCGGCGCACCGCGAAGAGGAGGTGACCACGGACGTGATCGAGTCGCCGGTCTCGCTGGTCTTCGAACAGGCAGAAAACCGGCTGCACGCGCAGAAGGCGCTGCTGCTCATGCTGCTGGACGGTCCGGCACACTAGAAACAGGGAGGCACGATTGAAGCTCTGGGGCGGACGATTCGAGGAAGGACCGTCGGAGACGTTTCAGCGTTTCTCCTGGTCGCTGCACTTCGACCGGCGGCTGTTCGAGGCCGACATCGCCGGTTCGAAGGCCTGGGCGCGCGCGCTCGAACGCGCCGGCGTCCTCACGCCGGCCGAGGCCGAGGCCCTTTGCGGCGCCCTCGGCCGCATCCCCCCGCCGCCGCCCGACGCTCCCGACGAGGACATCCACACCTACGTCATCCGCATGCTCCGCGAGCTCGCCGGCGAGGTGGCAGCCAAGATCCACACGGGCCGCTCCCGCAACGAGCAGGTCTCCCTCGACACCCGCCTCTGGCTGCGCGGCGAAATCGACCGCTGCGCCGGACTCCTGCGCGCCCTCATGCGCGCCCTCCTCGCCCAGGCCGAGCCGCACACCGCAACCGTGATCCCCGGCTACACCCATCTGCGGCGCGCGCAGCCTGTCACCTGGGCGCATTATCTGCTGGCCTATTTCGAAATGTTCTGGCGCGACCACGAGCGCCTTTCGCAGGCCCGCTCTCGCGTCAACCGCATGCCTCTCGGCTCGGGCGCGCTGGCCGGCGCCGGCTTCCCCATCGACCGCGAGGCCCTCGCGCGCGAGCTCGGCTTCGACGCCATCACCCCCAACTCGATGGACGTCTCGGCCGACCGCGATTGGGCCCTCGACTTCCTCTCCGCCGCGTCCATCCTCATGCTGCACCTCTCGCGCCTGGCCGAGGACTGGATTCTCTATTCCTCCGACGAATTCGGCTGGCTGGAGCTCGCTGACGGCGTCACCAGCGGCTCTTCGCTGATGCCGCAGAAAAAAAATCCCGATTCGCTCGAGCTCATCCGCGGAAAATGCGGCCGCGTTTTCGGCTGTTTCACGTCGCTATTCATGACGATGAAAGGCCTGCCGCTCACTTATAATCGCGATATGCAGGAAGATAAGGAGCCGCTGTTCGAGGCCGCCGACCAGCTCTCGGCGTCCCTTGAAATGGCGCGCGCCGTCGTGGAAACCGCCCGCCTCAGGCCGGAGCCGGCCCGTCGGGCCGCCGCCGAGGGGTGGCTGGTGGCCACCGATCTGGCCGAGGCGCTGGCGCGCACGGGCGTCCCTTTCCACGACGCCCACCAGTTGGTCGGCCGGTTGGTGCTCGAAAGCATCCGCCGCGGGCGGCAACCGGAGGATTGGACGGGCGAAGAGCTGCACGCCTTCGACCCGCGCTTCACGCCGGAGATGGCCCGCCTGCTGGCGCCAGAGGAAGGACTGAAGTCGCGCGCCGTGCCCGGCGGCGCGGCGCCGCAAACCGTCGCCGCCGCCCTCTCCGAGGCGCGGCGGCGCCTGGAGTCGCTGTCATGACGAAGAATTACCGCCAGGGGCAGATCCTCAAACTCGTCCGTTCCAAAAGGATCAACACGCAGGAAGAGCTCGCGCAGGAGCTGCGCGCGCTCGGCATTGAAGTCACCCAGGTCACGCTCTCGCGCGACCTGCGCGAAATGGGCATCGTGAAGACTGCGGACGGCTACCGCGAAATCCTGCCGGATCCGACGGGGCCGAGCCTCGCCCAGGTCATGGCCGAATACCTGCTCGACGTCCGGCTGGCGCAGCACATCGTGGTCCTCAAGACCTCGACGGGCAGCGCCAACTCCCTCGCCGTGGCCCTCGACCAGGAGGACTGGCCCGAAATCGCCGGCACCGTCGCGGGCGACGACACCGTCTTCGTTGCCTGCTGGGACAACCAGCGCGCCAAGACCGTGCACGAGCGCCTGCTGTCTTACGTGAATCAGTAGGCGCGCTGCCATGTTCGGCCCCACGCTGCCCGCTGGCGCGCCGGCGCCCGACTTCGAGGCCCGGGACCATCAGGGCTACACGGTGCGCCTGAGCGAACTGCGCGGGCGCCCCGTCGTGCTCGTCTTCTATCCCGCCGATGACTCGCCCGGCTGACGGAGCCAGCTCGGCCGGATTGCGGAACGGTTTCCGGAATTCGAGGCCGCCAACGCCGTGGTCTACGGCGTCAATCCCGCTTCGGCGGACAGCCATGCACGGTTCGCTGCGCGTCTCGCGCTTCCCTTCCCGCTGCTCGTGGACGAAGGCGCCCGCATCGCCCGCGCCTGGCGAGCCGGCTTCTGGCGCTTCGTGCGCCGCACCGTGTATGTGGTGACTCCCGGGGGCCGCATCGCCGCCGCATGGCGGGGCGATCCTCCGGTGGCAGACATCCTCGCCGCCATCCGGCAAGCCCGTTGACGCCCGGCCCGCCGCGCCCTCGCCGCTGCACCCCGCAGGGAGGACCCGCCGGCCCGGGCCGCGTCGCTGCCGCAGCCGCCTCAGCCGGGCGGCTCTTTCACCGGCCACAATTCACTCTCGCTGCGCGACTCCCGCATCCGCCGCGCGATCTCCCGCACGATCTCCGGCCTGTCCCGCGCCAGATCGCGCCGCTCGCTGACGTCTTCTTCCAGATCGTATAACTCGATCGGGCCGCCAGCGGCTTTGCGCACGCCCTTCCACGGGCCCATCCGCACCGCCTGCGAGAAGCCGCCTTCGTGAAACTCCCAGTAAAAATGCTCGTGCGGCTTCTGCGGCGCGCCCGTCAGCGCTGCCACGATGGACATCCCGTCCAGCCCCGGCGGCGCCTTCGCGCCTGCCAGCTCTGCCAGCGTCGGCAGCACGTCCCAGAACGCCCACGGAAAATCGCTTGTCTGTCCTCCCCGAATGCGCGCAGGCCAGCGCGCAATCATCGGCACGCGGATGCCGCCCTCGTACAGGTCGCGCTTCATGCCGCGCAGCGGGCCGCTGGACTCGAAGAACTTCGCGTCGTGGCCGCCTTCCCCGTGCGGGCCGTTGTCGGAGGTGAAAAGCACCAGCGTGTTCTCATCCAGCCCCTTCCGCCGCAGAGTCCCCAGAATGCGCCCGATGTCGGCGTCCATCCGCGTGATCATCGCCGCGAAGCCTTTCTCCGGCTGCGGCCACGGCCGGTTCTCGTACGGGGCGTAGGACGGCACTTCCATGCCATCGCCGGTGTCCCGGCCCATCTCGTTGTTGGCGTGGGGAACCGGGTAGCACAGGTGCAGGAAAAACGGATTCCTTCCGTCCTGTTTTTCCAGAAATCGCAGCGCGCGCTCGGTGAAAAGGTCCGGCGCGTAATCCTTCCGCTGCATCCCCATGTTGCCGCGGCACTGCCATGCCGTTTCGCCGTCCAGCAGGTGCTCGGGGTAGTAGTTGTGCGCGTGAAGCTGGCTGAAAAACCCGAACCACTCGTCGAAGCCCTTCCGCGTCGGATATCCGGTCGAGCCCAGTTCGCCCAGGCTCCACTTGCCGATCAGCGCCGTGCGGTAGCCCGCGGCTTTCAGCACTTCCGCCACCGTCGTGTCCTCGGGCCGCAGCGGCAGGTCCGGCGAGCGGTTGCCCCGCGCCCGCGCGTGCCCCGTGTGCAGCCCGGTCATCAGCGAACAGCGCGAGGGCGCGCACACGGTGGAGCCGGCGTAGGCGGAGGTGAAGCGGATGCCCTCGGCCGCCATCCGGTCCAGGTTGGGCGTCAGGATGCGCGTCTGCCCATAGCAGCCGAGGTCTCCGTAGCCCAGGTCGTCAGCCAGAATCAGCACGATGTTCGGACGGGGCGCCGCCGCGGTCCCGGACCCGCCCGCCGCGGCCGCCGCCGACGCGAGAAATGTTCTGCGGTCTACCATCGCCGCGCCCACTCCTTCATGCTGTCTCGCAAGGCTTCCGCCGTCTGCACGTGCAGCGCAACGGTGTCGTCCGTGCAGCGCGCATAGCCGCCCGCCAGCGTCACCACCACCGGCACATGCTTCCGCAGCGCGATGTCGAACACCAGCCGGTCCCGCTCATACAGCCCTTCCTTCGTCAGCGAAAGCCCGCCGAGCTGATCATCTTCGTAAGGATCCACGCCCGCAACATAAAACACGATCTCCGGGCGGAAACCCAGCACCGCCGCCTCGTAGGCGGGACGCAGCCGCGCCAGATACTCCTCGTCGCCCACCCCGTCTTCCAGGTGGATGTCGATCGTCGAGGGGGGCTTCACCGCCGGGTAGTTGTTGAAGTGGTGGATCGACAGCGTGAAAACCTCCCGGTCGCCGCTGAAAATGGCGGCCGTGCCATTGCCGTGATGCACGTCGCAGTCCACGACAAGAGCCTTTCGGACAAGGCCCTCCCGCTGAAGCGCGCGGATGGCCACGGCCACGTCGTTCACCGCGCAGAAGCCCTCGCCATGGCCGGCGAACGCATGATGGAACCCGCCGCCGATGTTGAAGCACGCGCCGTCGCCCAGAGCCTGCCTTCCCGCCAGCAGCGTGCCGCCGGCTGCCAGAAACACGGCCTCGATCATGCGCCGCGAATAGGGCACCTCCAGCTTCAGCACCTCCTGATAACTCAGCGTCCCGCGCTCGAGCTTGGTGATCCATTCTTCGGTGTGCGCCAGCAGCAGTTGCTCCCGGGACACCGGCGCGGGCTCCAGAAAATCCTCTTCCGAGGCCAGCCCGCTGCCGAGCAGCCGCTCGCGGATCAGACGGTATTTGATCGCCGGAAAAATGTGCGCCCCAAAGTGCAGGTCGTAGCGCTCGTGATAGACCAGCTTGAAAGGCAGCACGTCGCCCGCCTCATTCCCCCGCCTGCAACGCCGTCAGGATGCCCAGCCGGTAAATGTCCTCCGCCGAGCAGCCCCGCGAAAGGTCGTTGGCGGGCTTGGCGAAGCCCTGGAACAGCGGCCCCGTGCACACGGCCCGCCCCAGCCGCTCCACCAGCTTCACGCCAATGTTGGCGCTGCCCACGTCGGGAAAGATCAGCGTGTTGGCCTTCCCCGCCACCGTCGACCCCGGCGCCTTCGAGCGGCCCACGCTCTCCACCAGCGCCGCGTCCGCCTGCAACTCGCCATCCACGTGCAGCTCCGGGCGCCGCGCCTCCACAATCCGCCGCGCCTCGATCACCTTCGACGCCAGCGGATGCTTCGCCGACCCCTTCGTCGAAAACGACAGCAGCGCCACAATCGGCTCCACGCCCATCACGCTGCGCACCGTGTCGGCGGTCGCAATGGCGATGTCGGCAAGTTGCGAGGCCGTCGGCTCGATCACCAGCGCCGGATCGGCCATCGCCAGCACGCCCCCGGCGCCGCATTCCTCGGCATGCGTGCACACGATCATCACCCCCGATGCCGTCTTGATGTCCGTCCGCATGCCAATCGTACGGTGTGCCGCGCGGAACGTGTCCGCCGTCGTCGTGGCCGCTCCTCCCACGAAGCCGTCGGCGTCCCCGGCGGCCACCATCAGCCCGGCGAAGACCAGCGGATCCAGCGCCATCCGCCGGGCCTCCATCTCGGTCACGCCGCGCGCGCGCCGCTTCTCGTACAGCAGGCGCGCATACTCGTTCAGCTTCGGGTTGTTCTCCGGCTGCTCCACCACCACGCACGAGGCCACCTGCCCGCTCGGCCGCCCCATCAAAACGGGAATCAGCAGCTCCTCCGTGCACAGCCGGTTGGCTGCCGCGATCACTCGCGGATCCTCGCCTTCTGGAAACACGATCCGCTTCTTCTTCATCTGCTGCCGCAGCCTCTGCGTCTGTTGGTCGAAGAAGCGGCGCGCCGATTCGGGAACCTGCATGAAGCTATCATTCTACCGCCGCCGCCGCCGCCCTCCGCCCTTCGCGGGCGCTGCCCGCACCGCCGGGTCTACAATCGTATAGGATTGTCCGCCGAGGGGCGGACTCGCCGCAGTCCTGTTCAAGTTCTCAAGGAAAGGATCCTCCTGTTATGCGGAAGAAGATCACCGTCGTGGGTGCCGGCAACGTGGGCGCCAACTGCGCGCTGCGCATCGCCGGCAAGGAGCTCGCCGATGTGGTTCTGGTGGACGTCGTCGAAGGCATGCCTCAGGGCAAGGCCCTCGATATCCTCCAGTCCGGCCCGGTGGAAGGCTATGACGTGATGGTGACCGGCTCGAACGATTACGGGCCCACCGCCAATTCCGACATCGTCATCATCACCGCGGGCTTCCCCCGCAAGCCCGGCATGAGCCGCGACGACCTGCTCATGGCCAACTACGAAATCGTGAAAAAGGCCACCGAAGAGGCCGTGCGCTACTCGCCCAACGCCTTCCTGATCCTCGTCACCAATCCGCTCGATGCCATGTGCTGGGTCGCCTACCAGGTGTCGAAGTTCAGCCGCAACCGCGTCATCGGCATGGCCGGCGTGCTCGACACGGCGCGCTACCGCACCTTCCTCGCCATGGAGCTCGGCGTCTCCGTCGAAAGCATCTCCGCCCTTGTGCTCGGCGGCCATGGCGACACCATGGTCCCGCTGCCCCGCCTCACCACCGTGGGCGGCATCCCGCTGACGGAACTCCTGCCCAGGGAGCGCATCGACGCCATCGTGCAGCGCACCCGCGACGGCGGCGCCGAAATCGTAAAGCTCCTCAAGACCGGCAGCGCCTACTACGCGCCTTCCGCCGCCGCCGTCGAAATGGCCGAGTCCATCCTCAAGGACAAGAAGAAGGTCCTGCCCTGCGCGGCCTACCTCGAAGGCGAATACGGCCTCCACGGGCTCTTTGTCGGCGTCCCCGTCAAGATCGGCGCCAATGGCATCGAAAAGATCTACGAGCTCTCGCTCAGCGCGGAGGAAAAGGCGCAGCTCGAAAAGAGCGCCGCCGCCGTCCGGGAGCTGATCGATGTGCTGAAGGAAAAAGCCGGACTGTAGGGCGGTTCCCGCCGGCCCGGCGCTTCAGGCCCGCCCCCTGCGGGGCGGGCCTTCTCGTCCGCTGGAGGCCGTTCCGCGTTACAATACAGTCTCCTGCGGAGGTGCCGCCGTGGACGACTCCATCATCCGGATGATCAGCGGGGCGCTCGCCGTCCTCTGCTTCCTGCTGCTGCTCCGGCGCCGCGCCCGCAAGACGACCCGGAATCCGCCCGATCGCTGAGTTCCCCGGCGCGCCGCCGCGCCGCACTGCGTTCTCTTCTCTCTGCTCTCTATGCCGAACCGCAGCAATTCCCGGAAAAGCGTACCGGAAATCTCTGAAAAGCACGCCTGTTTCCGTCTTTCCATCCGCCCCTCCCGCATCCACCGCTGGGGCGTATTTGCGGAGGAATTCATCCCGAAAGGCAGGAAAATCATCGAATATACCGGCGAGAAAATCAGCCGTGTGGAAACGGCCCGGCGCGCCCGCTCGCGCCGCTACAATTACCTCTTCACCCTCGACAGCTACTGGACCATCGACGGCAGCGTCGGCGGCAGCGGCGCCGAATACATCAACCACTGCTGCGAGCCCAACTGCGTCGCCCGCATCGTCCGCGGCCATATCCTCTATTTCGCCGCCCGCGACATCCAGCCCGGCGAGGAGCTCACCGTCGACTACCGCTTCGACCCCGACGTCGAGCAGGTGCAGTGCCGCTGCGGCGCCCCGAACTGCCGCGGCACCATCAACCTCAGGAAGGAAAGGCGGCGCACCGCCGCGAGGCGCAAGACGCCGGGCAAGCGCGCGGCGCCCCGGAAGGCCGCCCCACGGTCAGCAGGCAACGGCTGAGATTCCCTCGCTCCCTGCCCGCCCCGGGATGCTGTCCCCGCACCGTCCGTTGCCGCCCCTCCCTGCTGCCGCGCCCGCCTCGCCCCTGCCCGGGGAATCCGGGGAACTCGCCGCAGTGGGAAGCTCTTCCGGCCGGCTGCCCCGCAACTGCCGCGGGCCAGCCGCCGGGCGAAGGCGGTCCTGCGCCCTGCTTCCGCTGTTCCCGGCGCAGGGCGAGAATTTTCCTCTCCATCCGGCACTGTAATTGCGGGGAACATCCGCTTCGCCCCCGCAGCCGCGTTTCGCCCGTTGCGGCACCCGGGTCCACTCGCGTTCCGCGCTGCCGGAACTTCCCGAAGCCGGAGCAGGGCGGTGTGCGTGTCCCCCTGCGGCTCTTGCGCAAGCCGTACGCCCGGGGCGCGGTGTCCTCACCCGCCGCGCCCGTGCCGGGCAGCCCGCCATCCTTTGCCCCCGGCCTGCCGCCTGCTGCCGCGCGCCTCCGCCTTCCTCGCCGCGGTCGGGCATCTCCCTCCGCAAAGGCAGTCTCCAGCAGGCCCCTATTGCCCCTTCGCGTTCAGCCGGTCGAAAATCGCCCTCTCGCGCTCGCCATCCTCGGGACGGTTCAGGCGGAAATACAGCGCGGACAGCTCGATGTGCGGCTGCGCCCAGTCCGGATCGGCCTTGACCACGAATTCCAGGTGTTTCACCGCCGCCTCCAGATTCCCCGCAGCCCGCTCCAGCCGCCCCATCTGATAATGCGCCAACTTGTCCGACGGCCGCAGCTTCAGCGCCTTCTCCAGATGGGATCGCGCCTGTTCCAGCTCCCGGTTCACAATCAGCACGGTGCCCATGCCGAGGTGCGCCTCGAAATCCTCCGGGTCTGCGGCCAGCGCCTTGCGGAACGCCTCCACGGCTCCTTCGTTGTCGGCCAGATAGTGGCGCGTCATCCCCGCAAGCGTCCATACGCCAGGCAGGTTCGGGTTGATTTTCAGCGCCATTTCCGCATACTCGCGCCCCAGCTCGTACTCGTGGATCTCCATCGCCGTCTGCCCCGCCAGCAGGCAGGCTTCGGCGCTCCGCCCCTTCCGTGCCGGCCCATCCAGCCGCAACAGCCCTTCCTGCTTCTTGCCGGTGCGGACCAGCGCAGTGCCCAGCAGCCACTTCAGCGCCAGCTCGTCCGGATGCGACGCCTCCAGACGGCCGAGCAGCGCCACGGTTTTCGCTTCCTGCCGCGTGCGGTTGTAGCAGTCGGCCAGCAGCAGCGCCAGCCGAAGATCGCCCGGAGCCGCCTTCCAGAGCGCTTCCAGCAGCCTTGCCGCCTCGGTGAAGTTCTGCTGCTTGTAATGGGCCAGCGCCAAATTGAATTGCAGGGCCTGGTTCTGTGGATCCAGCGCCAGCGCCTCGCGGTAGTGCCGGATGGCGTTTTCGAACTGCCCCAGCCGCGCGTACGCAGCCCCAAGATTGGCGTGGACCTCCGGCACTTGGGGAGCCAGCTTCAGCAGCGCCTGATACTTCTGGATGGCGAGCTGGTCGTTGCCGCGCTGCTGCGCCTCCACGGCCTCACGGAAAAGCTGCTCCGGCGGCGTCTGCACCGCCCAGACGGCGGGGATGGCCGCAAGCAGCACCAGGAGACGCATCCTTCCTCATGATACCGGCCCAAGCTGTGCTATGAAGGAATCAGAATGCGGCAGGGCGGCAGCAGGCTTCTTCGGGGCGGGTGGGCGCGCCCGCTATTTCTTGCCGCACTCTGCGCTCTGGCCGCCGCTCCGGCACGAGGCCAGGCTTCCCAGTTCGAACGCTTCGAGCAGCTCGCCCGCCGCGCCGAGCAGGTCCTCGACGCCAACCCTGCCGAAGCCGTCCAGCTCTACCGCGAGGCGCTGAAGATCCGCCCCGCCTGGGTCGACGGCTGGCTCTACATGGGCGCTGCCCTCTATCAGCTCGAGCGCTACGCCGAGGCCACCCATGCTCTGCGCAAAGGCATCGAGCTGGCACCGAAGATCGGCACCGCCTGGGCCCTGCTCGGCCTGTGCGAAGCGGAACTCGACAACGCCGAGCAGGCCCTCGCCGATATCGCCCGCGGCGAGCAGCTCGGCCTCGGGCCA
Organism: Bryobacteraceae bacterium; assembly: GCA_025056865.1. Classification (GTDB taxonomy): domain Bacteria; phylum Acidobacteriota; class Terriglobia; order Bryobacterales; family Bryobacteraceae; genus JANWVO01. The sequence goes on along the minus strand of JANWVO010000028.1, from coordinate 32,559 downwards.
AACCTCGCCTTCGAGGTCGCCGTCCGCGTCAAGGCCGCCCGCCTCCTCATCGCCCGCGGCTCGTTCGACGAGGCGATGGGCAAGATGTATCCCCTGTCGAAGCGCAAAGTCGACCATCCGGCCATCGAAGAGATCATGGGCCTTACCGCCCTGGCCGTCTACCAGGATCCTTCCGCGCTGACCCCCGAGCAGCAGGAGATGGTGAAGCTGGCGGGCAGGGCCGCCTGGGCGGGCGGCACCGGCCGCCCCGCCGACGCGCTCGCCGGCTACGACGAGCTGGTCCGCCGCTTCCCCAAAAGCCCCGGCGTGCACTACGCGCGCGCTCTCTATCTCATGGAAAGCGACCCCAAAGCGGCGCTCGAGGAGTTCCGGCAGGAAGTCGAAAACACGCCCGACCATTGGCCCGCGCTGCTGATGCTCGCCAACCTCGAAATCCGCCAGGGACAGCCTGACGAGGCGCTGAAGCACCTCGAACGCGCCCTCGAACTCGTCCCCGTCAGCTACCGCTGGATCTGCCACGCCAGCATCGGCCAGGCCCACCTCACCGCCGGCCGCGTCGAACAGGCCATCGCGAAGCTCGAAAAGGCGACACGGCTCGTCTCCGGCAACGCGCAGATCCACTATTACCTCTCCCAGGCTTACCGCCGCGCGGGGCGCAAGGAAGACGCCGCCCGCGAGCTCGCCGAATTCCAGCGCCTCAAGGAAATCGAAGACCCTCTGGCCTTGCCCGCCTTCCAGCCGGGGGCGCGCCGCCAATAGCTGTTCTGGCCTCTCCGGCCCGCCGCTCGGCGGCATCGCGCGCCCCAGGCCATCCCTCCTGGTGTGGAACGAATCCACAATGACGCCCGGTCCGGGGCCTTCCCATTCCGCCCGCCTCGCGCGATCCCTGCACGCCTGTAGAAAATTTAAGCATAATCAGACTTGATTCTCTGATAAACTGGGTGCGTGATTCTTGCGGGCCTTGCAGCCCGCCACGAAAGGCATTCCTTGCTATGACGCGATTCACGCAGTTGCTCGCTTTGGCGGTCTCCACTGTCGCCGCCGCCGGGTTCGCGGTGGTTCTGCTGTCGGCCGCGGACGCGCCTCCCTTCGGTCCTGCCGACAAAGCCTACTATGCCGACGAGGCCACGGTGAACTTCGTCCGTCCGGGGCTCGTCTTCACCATTACAAAAGCCGAGATTTCTGCCGACGGTACCGTCAACGTCTGGCTGAAGATCACCGATCCGCGCGGCGTCGGGCTGGACCGGCTCGGGGTGGACACGCCCGGTCCGGTCAGCGCAACCTTCCTGCTCGGCTACATCCCGGGTCCGGACAGGCCTTACGTCAGCTACATCACCCGCACGCGCACCGGAGCCGCCGGCACGGTCACCCAGGCCACGGGTGAAAACACCGGCACCTGGACAAAGGTCGGCGATGGCGAGTACAGATACACCTTCGCTACGAAGGTTCCCGCGGGCTACAACAGATCGGCCACGCATACGGTGGCCGTCTACGGCTCTCGCAACCTCACCGAGTTCGACCTCGGCACCAACTACGACGACGCCGTCTACCATTGGGTGCCTGACGGCTCGCCGGTGAAAGTCGTGCGCGACATCGTCCGCACGCAGAGCTGCAACAAATGCCACTCCGATCTCGGCTTCCATGGCGGCGCCCGCAAGAGCATGGAGGTCTGCAACCTCTGCCACACGCCTCAGACGCCGGCCCGCAACGAGGGCGTCACCACCAGCATGCAGGTCATGATCCACAAGATCCACTACGGCGCCAACCTGCCGTCGGTCCGCGCCGGCGGCAAGTATGTGGTCGGCGGCCACGACTACTCCCAGGTCGTCTTCCCCGCCCCGGCCATGGCCTGCAAGGCCTGCCACGAGGACCAGAAGGTCAGCGGCGCCACGCAGTCTGACTTCTGGATGACGAAGCCCAACCGCGAAGCCTGCGGCGCCTGCCACGACAACGTCAACTTCCAGACCGGCGCCAACCACGCCGGCATCCCGCAGACCAGCGACAACCTCTGCTCCACCTGCCACCAGCCCCGCGGCGAGCTCGACTTCGACATCTCCATCGCCGGCGCGCATACCGTGCCCATCGAGTCCAGCCTGCTCAGCGGCATCCGGGCGAAGATCAACGCCGTGGCTGACGTCGCCCCGGGCAGGAGCCCGACCGTGGACTTCACGCTCACCGACAGGAAGGGCAATCCGGTCGACATCCGGACCCTGACGAGCCTGCGCATCTACATGGCCGGGCCCACTTCCGACATCCCCAGCTACGTGCGCGAGACCGCGCTCGCCGCCCAGGGGCCCGCCGGCACCGGCCGTTACTTCTGGACCTTCGCCGCCAAACTCCCCGCCGATGCCAGCGGCACCTGGCAGTTCGGCATCGAGGGCTACCGCACCACCACGGTTCTGGAGGGCACGCTGAAGCAGCGCACCATCCGCGACTACATCCCCAACGTGATCTTCTACGCCTCCACCGGCGGCCCCGTCCAGCCGCGGCGCACCGTGGTCACCACCGAGAATTGCACGAAGTGCCACTACGTACTCGAGTTCCACGGCGGCAACCGCAATGAGGCGCAGATGTGCACCTTCTGCCACAACCCCAACCTCACGGCGGGCAACCCGGCGCAGAGCTGGAATTACTCCACCATGATCCATGAGATCCACAGCGCCGAAGGCGGCTATCCGGGCATCCTGTCCAATTGCAGCCAGTGCCATGCCGGCAACTCCCAGAATCTTCCGCTGCGCGAGGGCCTGCTCCCCACGCGCAACCCGCAGGCGCCCATCAACCCCACGCCGCCTGCAACCAACGCCTGCCTGTCCTGCCACAACACGCCGGAAGCGTGGTCTCACGCGAAGGCCAACATCACCGCGCTCGGCGAGAGCTGCTCAGTCTGCCACGGGGCGAACTCCACCTACAGCGTGAGCAGGGTGCACGCCCGCTAGGCTCGATTCCCGGCGTCACCCCAAGGCCCGCCGTCCCCGCCGACGGCGGGCCTTGCCGTCTCGTCCCAGCTCCGCGTCCAAAGCCGTACCCCGGCCCCGATGCCCTTGCGCCACCCGGGTTTCTCCTGAGCTCGACGAATACGCCGGCCGGCATCGGATGCACAGGGTGCAGAAGTGAATTCCCCCACTCCACAATTTTCCCGGACCCTGATTTGTGAACAGTAGAAAATCAGGATTTCTAGCACGGAACATGTGAATTCCGGGCCCGCGCGAAGGACTCGGAGGGCCCGCTGAAGCGGGGCCGGAATCTGGCCGCGGCGGCAAGAGGCGCTGGCCGGCCAGGCGCAAGATGAGCGTGATTCCGGAGTTGCTCCCCGGCACCAATCTGGAGGCTACGAGCCGCAAGCACGGCGTCCCAGCAGCGACTCTCTCCTCAGTGGCGCGAGGCCTTCCTGGCGGCCTGCGAAGAGGGGCTCAAAATCCGGCAGGAGGATCTGGTCGACGAGAATCCGGACAGCCTCCGGGCCCAGCAAGTCCATTCCATCGAAAAACTCCCGCGCCGCGCGCAGTGCCCTCCGCCGGCCGTGCCCTCCAGCCGCCCGCTCTGTCCGGCGCGCTCCTCCGGCCTACGAGCGCCTGGAACGGGGATTCGCACAAAGGAGCACCCGGATGTCCATGAGCGGGCAGGCGCTCCCACAATCCTTGGAGGCAGTCCGGAAGACAACCGGAATCCCTCTGCGCACGGCTGCAGCGGCTGCCGTGCCTGCCTTCGTCCCGGCAAAGCGCTCTCATGCCGGCCAGCCCGCACGAGCAACAGGCGGAGCGTGCTCATCCACTTCGGCGCTGCTGACAGGAAAAGATGCTATGGAAGGAGGCTGGTACGCCCGGCAGGATTCGAACCTGCGACCTTTTGCTCCGGAGGCAAACGCTCTATCCAGCTGAGCTACGGGCGCTCCTGCCTTCCATCATAAGCAGAAACAGGCTGTGAAGGGAAGTGCAGCCGCCCAGTCAAACTCTAACGATCCTCTGCGGCAGGGCCGCGCGGCAGCGGCGGCGATACGGCCACCTCGCCGCATCCGGCCCGGAACCTCACCGTCACCGCCGGGTAGGTGATCACCTGCGGAACCATCGCGTCCGGCGGCGGGCCGATCACGGCGTAGTGCACCATGCAGCGCGATCCCTGCTTCTCTACCCGCCGCACCTCCACGCTGTAGCCGCCCGTGGGCTTGCGCCCGGCATGGATCGTCACGATCCATGCCTCGCCCTCGCGGACGGCCTCGTAGCACGGCTCCACGCTCCGCTGCGTTGGCCGCTGCTTCACCACTTCGAAAGGCACGCCCTCCATGCCAAAGCCAGTCAAGCACAACGCGAAACCCAGCGCCAGCGCCCGGAGGCACGAATCGCCGCAACCTCCCTGCATTCTCCCTCCTGCATCTCCCGTCGGGGCCGCTCCCGCCTTCGCGCGAAGCCCTGCCCGCCCGATCCAGACTCCTGTGGCGGACATCCGCCCCCGCAACGGGAACCGGCGCCAGGGCGCTGCCCTCACCGCCTCTTTGATGCCGTCATGCGGAGGCCCCGGACGCCGGCTCCCTCCCGCACGGGATTCCCGGGTGCGGGGTTCCGCCCCCGCCGCCTCTGCCCATGCACGAGGGATGCCGATCCCCGCCCTTGCGTTCGATGCCACGCCACGCGGGAACTTCGCCCTCGCCCGGCCCACGCTCCATACGACGCGGACCGCATCAACCCCGTTGCCGGTGCCGTGCTGCCTTCCTGCGCTGGCCGGAATGCCGCCGCCGGAGCGCCACGCCCGGACCTCGCCCTCACAACGCTGGCCCTTCCCGGCTTTGCTTTTGGCCGCCCGCAGCCGCCCCACCCGACTCCACCTAAACACTCTCCCGGCCGTGCTCCAGCGCCGTGCCCGGCTTGTTCCGCCCCTCTCCCCCTGCCCCGGCGCCCCGCCGCAACAGCCCCGGCCCGCTTCGCCCCTCGCCCCGGCTCGCTCCATCGCGCGCCCGCCGCTGGCGCAAAATGGGAGAACGAATGCAGAAAAAATCTCCTGCGCAGGGCCCGCGGGCCGCGTGGCTCCTCCCGCCCGCCCATCCGGGCTTCGTCCTCCCTGCCGTTTGCGCCATCGCCTCATTCCATCTCTGGGCGCTTCCCACCGTTCTCACCTTTGACAGCCAGCAGTACCTCTACCTGGCCGATCTGTTGGGCAGCCCTGCCCCATGGACCCGTTGGGATCCGCTCCGCACGCCCCTGTTCATGATCCTGCTGAAGGGCGCATTCCTCCTCCTCGGCAGGAACGCCTGGGCCTGGCTCCTGCTCCAGGGCGGATTCGCCGCCGCCACGGCCATGCTGGTCCACTCCGCCCTCCGGCGCGCCGGTCATCCCCGTGCAGCAGCTCTCGCCGCCCTTCTGGTCGCGCTCTGCCCCACGCTGGTTGCCTACCAGCACATGCTGCTCACCGAAATGGCCTCGGGCTTTTTCCTCACCCTGCTTGCCTGGCTTCTGGCCGCTCCCGGCTCCCGCCCCTGGCCACGCACGGCGGCCTTGACCGCCGCCGCCATCGCCGCCTGCTACTGCCGGCCTACGTTCGCCACCCTGATCCCGGTCCTCGGCCTTCTGCGTCTCATCCAGCTTCATCTCGCGCGCCAGCCCGCAGGCAGCCTCCGCCTGGCCTGGCTTCACGCCCTCGTCGTGGCCCTCGCACCCGCCCTTGCCGCATGGCCGTGGCTGCAATGGAGCGAGCGCACCGGCAGATCCGCCCAGCAGCTCCTCTATGGCGTCATCCGCCAGGCCGTCCTCGACGCCCGCCACCCTCTTCTTCACGGCGTCGAAGCCCGCTATTCGGCAGCCGCCGCCCGCGCCGCCGTCCACGGTCGCCTCCCCGCCTGTGGCCTGCGCGACAACGACGAATACCCGCTCATGGGTGCCGTCAGCCCCCGCGTCCGCGGATCGCTCGTGCTGCTTCTGGACGTGATCCGCTCCTCGCCCGCCCGCTATGCCGACGGCGTCCTGCGCACCCTGCGCTGCTACGCGCTCCCTCCGGAGGATCGCAGCGAAAACCACCTCCTGCGGACGATCGTCTTCGACCGGCCCTCCAGCACCCTGTTCCCGGCCATCCCGCCCTACACCGGAGCCGTCACCCCTGCCCTGTCCCGCCCCGCCGCCCTCCCCGCCGCCGGGCGCGCCTTCCGCGCTCTCGAGCTGCCCTTCGATCTCGCCGCCGCCGCCGCCCTCTTCTGCCTGCCCTTCGCCCTCGCCCTCGGGATTCTGGCTCGCGACACCCTCCTTGTCGCATGGCCCCTGCTTGGCATCGCCTTCGTGGCCGCCAACGCGCTCGTCCTCAACCCCCTCGACCGGATGCTCGTGCCGGCGCTGCCCCTGCTGCTCGGCTCTCTCGCCTTCCTTCTGGCGCGCCTCTGGCCCCGCCGGGCCTGAGCCGCCCGCCCGCCTCGCCCGCAGACAAAAAAAACGAGGCTCCTCGCGGAGCCTCCTGCTCGCGCCGGCCTTCAGCCTTACAGGCCCAGCTTCGAGATCGTCTTCTCGATCATCTCCGCCCGCTGCGCCACGCCAATCGCCTGATAGCGCACCTGGTCGCGGTCGCGCGGCGAAGTCACCGACGCCAGCATCTGCTTCTTGTTCTCAATGAACACGTTCAGGATCTCGGCCACCTTGCGCGCTGTCTCAAGCTGCTGCCGCTGCCTCGCCGTCAGCTCCGTCCCCTTCGACTCCAGGTCCGTAATGAGCTGCCGGATCGAGGCCGCATGCTGCTCCAGCGTCGCAATCTGATCACGAACCGCTCCCGCATCGGCCGACTTGCGCAACTGCTCCGCAATCTGCATCGCCATGTCGCGCGTCGTCCGGCTCTCCGTGATCAGCTTCTGGGCCGTCTCCTTCAACGCGGCTTTCGAATCCGCATCCGCCGCCAGGAGAGTCGCGCCGCAAAGCAGGGCAAGGGAAAGCTTCCACACACTCCGCATCGCTACACCTCCTTACTGAAGCAGAAGTTGGGATTCTCAGCTTCGTGCCGGCAGCCCGCCCCTGCCGGGCGGTTCCTGCCGCCACGCACCCTGATTGACGATCGGACGCGCAGCCCGGTTTCACAACCGCCGGCTCAACGCGCGCGCCGGAACGGCGACAGCACCTCTTCCAGTTGATCCCCCCGCCGCTGCGCGCACTCCACCCCCGTCCGCACCTCGCTCCACACGTCCGCCGAAGGGTCCGCCAGCGATTCCAGCGCAGACTCCAGGCACCCGTTCAGGATCATCGCCACGCTCCACGACCGCCGCAGCGCGCTCTGCTGCGCCTCCGGCATCGAGCCGTAAAACGCGTCCAGCTCCTCGATCAGCTTCCGGATCTGCTTCACCTGCCCCAGCGCTTCCGTCAGCGTCGCCTGCACCGCCTGCCGGTCCGGCTGCGGCTTCTGCAACTCCTTCAGCAGAGCACCCGTGTGGTTCTTCACGTTCTGGATCGACCCCAGCACTTCCTGGGCCACTACGCCCAGATCCCGCGCCGCCGGCGCCGTCTGCCCGTGCGCCAGCGCTGCCCCCAGAACAAGAACACACAGAAGGCCCTTCATCGCTGTACCTCCCGAACTCCACCTGAAGTGGTTCCGCACCTCCCGGAGCGGAACCCCGGCTGGAACAGGGACTTGCCGTCCCTATCTTACGACGCCGCGCCCCCCGCGGCCGTTACGCCTCACTCGCTCGGCGCGCTCCGCCCCGCGTTCTTCACATAACGGTCAAACCACGTCAGCATTTCCCAGATCGCGTGCTCCACGCTCTCCCGTCCCGCGTAGCCGTGGCTCTCGTGCGGCAGCATCACCAGCCGCACCGTTCCCCCGTTGCCCCGCACCGCCTGATACATCCGCTCGGACTGAATCGGAAACGTCCCCGGATTGTTGTCGGCTTCGCCATGAATCAGCAGCAGCGGATCCTTGATCTGGTCCGCATAGGTGAACGGCGACATCTTGATGTAGGTGTCCCGCGCCTGCCAGAACGTCCGCCGCTCGCTCTGGAATCCGAACGGCGTCAGCGTGCGGTTGTAGGCGCCCGACCGGGCCACCCCCGCCTTGAACAGCCGCGTGTGCGCCAGCAGGTTCGCTGTCATGAACCCTCCGTAGCTGTGCCCGCTCACCCCCACCCGGTTCGGATCCGTCACGCCCATCTCCACCGCCTTCTGTATCGCCGCCTCGGCCCCCATGATGAGCTGCTCGATATACGTGTTGTTCACCGTCTCCGGATCGCCGACGATCGGGATCGTGGCGTTGTTCAGGATCGCGTACCCGGCCAGCAGCAGGAACAGGTGGCTCGCCCCGCGCATCTGCACGTAGCGCTGCGTCGAGCCGCCAATCTGCCCCGCCGTGTCGGCATCGGTGTACTCCAGCGGATACGCCCACAGGATCGTCGGCAGCCGCTCGCCTTCCCGGTAGCCGGGCGGCAGCATCAGCGTGAAGCTGAGCTGCACGCCGTCCTTGCGCTTGTAGGTCACAAGCTGCTGCCGGATGCCCCGCAACTGCGGCGTCGTGTCCTTGAAATCGGTCAGCGCCCGCCGCTCCTCGCTGCCGCGCGTGCGGATGTAAAGGTTCGGCGGCGAGTCCGGCGTCTCATACCTCGTCAGAAACCGCGAACCGTCCTCGCTCAGCAGGGCGGCGAAGCTCTCGTAGCCCTTCTCGCCCGCGCGGAACAGCCGCTCGCTCTCGCCCGTCTCGATCCGGAACCGGTCCAGGAACGGCCGGTCGCCCTGCGGCGTCGCGCCCTCGCCCGCCAGATAGATCCAGTCCCCGTGCTGCTGCATCACCCTGCCGCCGTGCGGCAGCGTCTTCATCACCGGCGTACCCGGATTCCGGTACCGGTCCTGCATGTTGCGCGACCAGACCACCTTCGCAGCCGCGCCCGGATCGTCCAGAAAGATCCGCACCGTCTCCAGCCACCGCCGGTCGCGGTCGTAATCGGTCACCAGCGCCAGCCCGCCCCGCTCGCCGTACATCACGCCGCGCGCCCGGTGCCGCGTCCGGTACACCTCCCGCGCCGCCTCCGTGAACGGCGCCTTCTGCATCATCAGCCGGTCCCGGTGCGGCGCCTTGCGCCGCGGGTCGCCCCCGTCCAGCGCCTCCCACCACACCAGCGTCGCCCCCTCCGTGGGCCGCCACCCCGCGTTGCGCGGCCCCACCGGCACGCCCTCGATCGGCACCTTGTCCTGCAACGGAGCCGAGTGCAGCTTGTGCGCCAGCTTGCCCGCGCGGTCCCACACCTCCGTCTCCCGCGGGAACGCCGTATACGGGTGCAGGTACGAAAACGGCCGGTGGATCCAGCCCACCAGCACGTAGCGGCCGTCCGGCGACGGCTCCGCCTCCACGAAAATCCTCGGCTCGCCCACCGCCTGCGCCCGCAGCGTGTTCGCGTTCACGATCGTCAGTTGCGACGTGCAGTAATACTCGAACAGCTTCTCGTCGTACGGGCTCGTCAGCATGTCCTGATAGGTCCGCACCGGCCCGCTCTGCCCGGCGGACTCCTGCACGTTCGGCCCCGCCGGAGCCGCCGGCTTCTGCGGCGGCGGTCCGCGCCGCGCCGGCACCGCCCGCACCAGCACCTCCTCGCTGCCCGCCCACCAGCCCACCAGCCCGTCGATCGTGTCGTCGATCCGCAGGTTCGGCACGCGCCGCAGCGCGCCCGAATCCACCGCCCCGAAATACAGCTCCACCGCGTTCGGCGTGTAGCCGAGCAGCGCAAACCGCTTCCCGTCCGGGCTCCACGCCGGCATCGTGAACCGCACCCCGGCCGGCAGCGCGATCTTCGTCTCCGCGCCCGTCGCCACCGCCTTCACCGCCAGCCCCGTCAGCGTCACCGGCGGCAGGTGCCGCCCGTTGTTGGCCGGGTTGATCCGCAGCCCCGCCAGCCGGTGCATCGGCTTGGCCAGCTCCGCGATCGGCGGCATCAGCTCCCGCTCGGCGATCAGCACGTGCGTCCCCGCCGGATTGATCAGCGTCATCGGCGGAGCCGGCGCGTGCAGCACGTCCAGGATCTCCTTCGGCGGCTTCTGATACGGGAACTCATCGGCATGCGCCAGCCCGGCGCACGCCGCCAGCACGAGCATCCATCTGCGGCGGTTCATCGTCTTCAGATCCTTTGGCAAGCCTGGAATGACCGGAGTATATCAGGGACCGGCCGCCTCTATTCCAGCCCCCGGATCCGGTCCTCCGCCGCCGCAATCGGCGGCAGCCCGTTCTCCGGCCGGTCCAGGTAGAAATAGGCCACGCTCGACCAGTCGTCCTGCCGCTCGAACAGCCCCTCCTCGAGAGGCCCCCGCTCCGCAAGGCCCGGGCCGGCCCGGTGCAGCTTCGTCCCCAGTTGGTGCACCAGCCCCATCCAGCGCGGATTCAGGTATCCGATCTGCTGGATGGTCGCCCGGATATTTTCATAAAAATACACCGGATCCGGCAGGTGAAACCGGTAAAAGGCGAATTGCATTTTCTCGCTGTCCGCGAGGTGGCACCCCTGATACAGATGGTCGAACCGGCCCTGCCCCCACCCCGTGCCGATGTAGTCCTCCGTGCCCGTGCCCGCCAGCGTCGGAAATTCCCGGTCCCCGTCCACGTAAACTTTCACTTCTCCCTCGCCCCACCACGTGTGACTGTATTTCTTCTGGTCCGCAATTACGCCGAAAAATACCCCGAGATAGCGCCCTTTCCCGCGCACCAGCGGCAGAAATTCGTAGTCTTTTTGCAGCATCGTCGGATTTTCCCGCCGGAAATGGGCGTGAAAATAGAGCATGTCCTCGGGATGCCGGTCGCCCAGCGTGAAATCCACATCGTAGTAGAAATTCGGCACGTCGCGCCCGCTCTCGTTGCGCACCGTGATCCGCATCGCGCGCCGGAACGGCATCGGCGCCGTGCAGACGAAGCTCCGGCCCTCGGGGCTTGAAAACAGCGCCGACTCGAACGGCGCCATCCTCCCCATCATCTGCCCGAAGAAATCCCCGAGCGGCGCGTCCACCGCCGGGCTCTTCGCCCCGTCCCAGTACATCCGGATCCGCAGCCCGCGCAGGATGCGCGGGCTGCGCTCCCCAAACGTCAGCCAGATCCGCCGCACCGTCCCGCTCGTGCCCTCCGCCTCGGCCAGCGTCGCCTCGCCCCCCGCCGGGATCGCAACGAAGGGCCGCCCTTTGCGCCCGCCATTCTCCTGCGCCCCGGCGCCTTTCTCTGCCCTCGGGTTCTCCGGACTCGCCCAGCGCGTCTCCACCCGCCCCGCCGGCATCCGGTACAGCTCCTGCGCCGCCGCCGGCAGCGCCGCGCATGCGCCAATCAGAAAAGCCAGCTTCCGCGTCATGCCGCAATTCTATGCGGCTCCGTCCACCGCCTCAACCGCGCCGCCGCGGCGCTGCCGCCCACCGCCTCAGCCGCCCGCCCGCGGAGCAGCCCGCTCGCCCGCCTCCGCCGCCCCCGGCGCCCCGATCAGCTTCTTCCAGTCATACTTTCGCAGGAACTGAATGAACGTCCGGTGCACCGGCAGCAGATGATGCCCCCCCGCCAGCGCATACCCTACCCGCCGCACCGCCGGAGGCTGCAACGGCAGGAAGCGGCACCCGGAGTTCCGCCGCGCCGCCGTCGCCGGAGCCAGGCTCACGCCAAAGCCCGCCTCCACCAGCGCCAGCAGGCTGTCCAGTTGGTCGGACTCGAAGTAGGACTCGAAATCCGCCCTCGCCCGCGTGCACGCCTCCAGCACGTTCTCCCGCAGGCAGTGCCCTTCCCTGAGCAGCAGCAGCCTCTCTCCTTGCAGCTCCCGCAGCGCCACCGGCCCGTTGCCCGCCAGCGGATGGCCCGGCGGCAGCGCCGCCAGCAGCGGCTCGCGGAACAGCTCGCTGCATACGATCTCCGGGTGCCGGATCGGCAGCACCAGCAGCGCGATGTCCAGCTCCCCCAGCCGCAGCTTTTCCAGAAGATTTTCAGTTGTCCGCTCCGTCAAATGCACCTGAATTTCCGGAAATGCCTTCCGGAATTCATCCAGCACCGGCGCGAAGGCCCCCGGCAGCAGCGTCGGAATCACCCCCAGCGCCACCGTCCCCCTCGAGGCCGACCGCGCCGCCTCCACCGCCTTCCGGCCCATCTCGATCGAGCGCAGCACCGCCTCGGCGTGCGGCAGCAGCGCCTCCCCGTGCGCCGTCAGCCGCACCGTCCGCCCCAGCCGGTCGAACAGCGGCGCGTCCAGGTCCAGCTCCAGCTTCTTGATCATCTGCGACAGCGAAGGCTGCGCCACCCCTTCTTCCTCGGCCGCCTTCACGAAACTGCCCGTGCGCGCCACCGCCAGAAAGTACCGAAGCTGCTTGACATCCATGACGCTATTCCGGAGACTACCGGGAACCGGCGCCCGAATCAATCCTCCGGCCCGCCGCGTCCCTTCCTCCGCAGTGTAGACGCCCCGCGCGCCGCGCCGCAGCCCGTCCTGCCAATGCCTCCCATAGGCCGGCGGACTTCACCGCTTGCCCTCCGGCACCAGCCGCAGCATCTGCTTCGTCTCGAACTTCTCCAGCGCCAGCCGGAACGCCCTTCCCTCCAGATACGCCTTCCACTGATCGCCGTAATGGCCCGTCAGCCGGTGGCCCGAATTGCCCGTCGGAATCACGATCCAGGTGCCGTCCGCATCCGACGGATCCGCCACGAACCGCATCGACGGCCCGTAGGCCTCCGTCACCGCCCGCACCGTCGTCGCCGCGCCGTCCATCTCCACCGGTCCGAAATTGAAGTACCCGCCGAGCCACGGGATCCTCCCCATCACCGGATGCGCCAGCGATACCTGATTGGCCCGCCCGTACCGCCACTTCTCCATCCGCCGCCCCTGCATCCGGCGCCCTTCCTCCACTGCATCGGCCAGCGCGTTGCTCAGCATCAGGTCGAAATTGTCGAACCATTCCGCCCGCTTCTCGCCGACGATCCTCGCTACCACGCCCGGCGCCAGGAATGTCCGCCACCCCGCTCCGTGCTTCGGCGACGCCCGCTCGCCAATCGCCCGCCGCACATGCTGGTACAGCAGATGGGCCAGAAACGCCGCCGCCGAGCCGGCCCGCATCTGCCCGTCCCATCCCTCCAGCAGCCGCGCCCCTTCCCGTGCCGCTTCATTCGTCTCCCCGCGCCGCTTCGCCGCCTCCACGGCGGCGCGCGCCAGCCCGTGGTGCAGCGCCGAATACACGTCCATCTGCACGGCCATCATCTTCTCCGCGTCCAGCTTCCCGGCCGCCTCCAGCCTCCTCGTGATTTGCAGCGCCCGGTCCGGCGAGGAGAAAAATCCGCTCACAGAATAGGGCGTATTTTCTGGAAACGGGTTGTGATTTGCCGATACAAGCAGCCCGTTTTTCGGGTTCGAATAGAACGGCATCTGCTCGAAGGGAACGAATCCCTTCCACTCGAACCGCCCCGAGGCGCCGTCCACGGGCGTGCTTCCGTCGAAGCCCTCGCGCACCGGCAGCCGGCCCGCCGTCTGCCACCCCGTGTTGCCGTCCGCGTCGGCGAAAAGCACATTGATGTTCGGCCCCGGCAGCCGGCCCAGCGCCGCGCGGAACTCCGCCGCATTCTGCGCCCGGTTCCATTCGAGCACCGGAAATTCCGCCCCTTCGATCTCCGCCGCGCTCCACCGCAGCGCCATCGGCCGGCCCTCTTCTTCCAGGATCACCGGCCCGTGGACCGTCACCCACTGCTCGAGCTGCGCTGGCTGCCCGCCCTTCACCGCAATCCGCTCCGTCTCGCGCACCGCCTGCATCACTCTCCCGGCGTGCTCGTAGCGCCCCGTCCGCATGTCCAGCTTCTCGATATAGAGGTCCATGTTGTCGAACTGCAACGCCGTGATCCCCCACGCGAGTCGCCCGTTGCGCCCGATGACGATGCCCGGAATCCCGGGCAGCGCCGCCCCGGCCACGTTCAGCCCCGGAGCCTTCAGATGCACCAGGTGCCACGTGGCCGGCTGCGTCCACGGCAGGTGCGGATCATTGGCCAGCAGCGGCTTGCCCGTCGCCGTCCGCTGCCCGCTCACCGCCCATGCATTCGACCCCGGCAGCGGCTCCGTGCCCAGCCTCGCCGGAAACAGTTGCTCCACCAGCTCCGGCCGCCCCGTGCGCAGCATCCGGTGCTTCAGCAGGTCGTGCTCCCAGTTGCCGGAAAGCGTCCGGTTCATCTGGAGTGCGCACAGCAGCGTGTCGGCCACCCGCCATGGCCGCGGCGCGTAGCCCAGCAGCGTGAACTCCGGCGGCAGCCGCCTCAGGTTCTGCTCCAGAAAATGGTTCACCCCGCGCGCGTACGCCGCCAGTTGCGCCCGCTGCTCCGCCGGCAGGGTCTCCGCCCAGCGCTCGGCGATGCGCCGCATCCGGAGCTGCCGCGCCCGGATGTCCAGCTCCAGCGCCACCCGGCCCGCAATCTCGGCCAGCTCCCCCGCGGCCAGCCGCCGCAGGCTGTCCATCTGCCACAGCCGGTCCTGCGCGGTCGCGTAGCCCTGTGCAAACAGCGCGTCCTCGATCGACCCCGCCTCGATGTGCGGCACCCCCATGCCGTCCCGGACGATCCGGACTTCGGCCCGCACCGGGGCGGCCACCTCCCCGGAAAGCCCCCCGCCGGGACGCCACACCAGCCAGTAGCCCGCGCCGAGCGCGGCCAGGGCCGCCGCCGCCAGCAGCGTGTTTACGATCCGGAAAACGATTTTTAGCACGATAAGTATTATCGTAGTGGGACGAACGGCCCCTGCGGATCCCGTTAACAAGGGAAGAGAGGTCGTAGAATAACGTGAGCAGAGCGGTTTACATGAAAGAGGGTACACACTTAGCCTCCGTTGCCGATCCTCCCGATCTTCCGCATCCAGTCGGCTTCCCGTGGTATGCCATCCGCGTGAAGCCGCGCTTCGAGCGGGTCGTCCACGAAAACCTCACCGCCAAGGGATTCCGCGCCTTCCTTCCGCTTTACAAGGAGCGGCGGCGATGGTCGGACCGCGTGAAGCTCGTCGAGCTGCCCCTCTTTCCCGGTTACGTCTTTTGCAGCCTCGACATCCAGCGCAGGCTTCCTGTCCTCCAGACGCCTGGCGTGCTGCACTTCGTCAGCTTCGATGGCGAACCGGCCGAGGTCGACAGGAGCGAAATCGATGCGCTCCGCACCGCCGTCTCTTCTGGCGCTCCGCTCGCCCCATGGCCCTACCTCCGCGAGGGCCAGCGCGTCATGGTCGCCCGCGGTCCCATGCGCGGCCTCACCGGCATCTTGCTCAAGATCCGCAACGAGTTCCGCCTCATCATCAGCGTCACCCTGCTGATGCGCTCCGTTGCCGTGGAGATTGATCGGGAAGCCATTCTCCCTCTGTGAGTTCCGCCTCCTGCGGATCCTTGTTAAAGAATCTGTCAATTTTTGCCGATACTTTCTCTGCCGTGTCGACACTTCTTTAACACGGAGGTTAATGGATGACACTGCTCCACCCCGACGGCAGAGGACTTTTCATCCACCCAATGCTCTGGAATCAGGCCCTCGCTCTGGCTTCCTCCCATGGATGGCGCCCCGCCGGCACCTTGCCCCCACCAGTCCGTTGGGACGGCACACCGTTGGCCTGGCGCGGCCAGTACGAGCCAGCCGAAGGCCAGGAAGTCTCCCGCGCTGACGCCCGTGCCCTCAGCGACGCGCTCTTCCGCGCCCATGAAAGCGGCGCGGACTGGAACCCTGCCCTTGAACAGCTTGCAGAATTCTGCCATCAGGCGGGCTTTCTGCTTTGCCCAGCGCCGGCCACCACGGACAGTCTCCTTTCCTTGGCAGCCCACGTTGGCCTTCGCAGCCAACCCCCAGCACTGCCGGAACCCGCTTCCCACATCGCCGCTCGGCGCAAAGATCTCCAGCCGCCCATCTGAATTGGCACCGGCTTGGTCGGCCTTCCGGGGAAGCTTTGCCGCGTCCGCCCGCACTTGGTCTGGCTTGATCCAAACGCCTCGCCCACCGCCAGGCCCTTGACTGCAACCTTCGGTGCGCTGCAACGGCACGGCTCATTCATCTAGCCGCAACCACGGCCCACTCCGAAGGGCCGGCTGGTCCGAACCAGGAAACTTCCCGGACAAACTGTTGCCTTCTGCCTACTTCGGGCCCACCATACCCTGACCACCTGCCAAAGTCCCTCAGCGGCTGCCTTCGCCATCCCTTCTGAAATCCCCACGCCGGCCGTGATCGCGAGATAACGCCAAACGAAGGCCAATTGCAGCTCCATCGGCACCCCTCCAACCCTGCAAGCCCCCGATGACCTGGCAAATCCCTGCGTAAGCTGTTTGCATCCACCGCACCTGAGTGCTCGCTGATCCGGTCATTTGCCAAAGGGTTGTCACTGCAAGTGCCTCTTGTCCCGTCAGTTGCCCCCGCCAAGTTCACCGCTTCTCGCTGTCGGCAAACCACGCGCGACCACGCCGTCCCCTGCCCCCACAGGCCCCGGGAAAGCGCCGCAAAAGGCTCTTGCCGTTTGCGGCGAGCTTCTCGACCCGCCTCGAGGGCCGACATTTTCTCTCGGCCGCTGTCATTTCTCGACCAGGACCACCACGCCCCCCAACATCCCCTCCCCCGAGTTGCGTGGCGAGCCTCCCTTGCTTCGCGCCCTCATTGACCGAATCCGTCTCAAGCGGCCCCAGGTGTCCACACAAGGGAACACACCCCGGCCCATCTCCGCATCATCCCCCGGGGTCGTACCCATGCCGACTCTGTTCAACCCTTGTTGCCAGCCCTTTCCGTTTTCCCGGCCCCTCTGCCACGGCATCTGCCGGGCCCGTGGGTGATGCAATCGCGAATTCACTCCCGCTGCCTCGGTCTCTGTGCTCTGTGCTTACACCCGTGCCTTTGTCGCGGCCAGACCAGGAATCGCCCACCCGCTCGGCGTCCACAGAGTTCCTCTCCCGCGCAGGACGGCCGTCATGTCTGCCTTTCGCATGTCGTTTGCCTGTGCACTCGCGCGCTCCGTCCCAGCCCCAGCAGCTCCAGGTGGCCCGCTCCACTTCCCTCTGCCCCATCTGCTCTCGCGCTCCCTTCCCGAAGAGCGTACGTTCCCTAAGCTCGTTCCTGAGCTGAATTGGTGGACATGGCAGTTCCAGACTGTACACAGTCTGCCTGCTGTCAAAAGCGATCCCCACTCCGCTCAAAATCCCCCGGCAAACCTCCGGGCGGCAGAAGACGCTGGAGGATGGTCGCGCCGTGTGGCCCGGGAGAAGTGGCAATTCCTTCTCCGCGTGCTCCCGCCTTGTTGGGAGCAAGCGGGCCGGGACACCTGCGCGACCATTTCTCCGGGAGCCAGAGGAAGGATATAATTGCGTGTTGTGGCCGCCTCCTTCGGATTTGGATAACGCCGGCAAGCGCCCGCTGCTCGGCTCTTCCCTCTTGAACACTGCGGCCTCTCCGGGCTTCCCTTCTCTTGTCTTCTCCTTCGCCGTCCACGCTGCGCTGGTCTGGGGGCTTTTACAGGTGCCTGCGGTTGGCCCCCGGGTTTTCAGCGTCGAGCAACACAGGGTCCTGCCTGCCCCGAGGTCGGATCGCAAGATTGTCTGGTATCGGCTGGAAACGCAGATCCCGGACATTTCTGTCGGACGCGTGCGCAGGTCCTCGCCACCAAGACCCCGCCAGAGCTCCCGGGAAGTCTCCCTTCAGGCCTCGGTTCCCGACGCGAGTGCCATAGATCAACTGATCTACCGTCCCACCCATCCAAAGCAGCTCCCCGAACCCATTCCTTCGCCAAACCTTGCCGTTTTCCAGACGCCGCCGCCCCAACCGCCGCCGCCCCAGCCGCCTCCGCCCGAGCCGCCGCCGGCGCCGCCCGTGCAGGAGCCCCCTGCCCCGGCCCCGCCGAAGCGCCCCGTGCGCGCCTTCACGCCTCCGCCCGCCCCGGCGCCCCGCAAGCCCCGGCCGGTGGAGCTTGCGGAAGCGCCAGTGGAAGCGCTGCCCAACCCCACGGCTCTCGGCCAGCTCACCGCCATCGTCGCCGGCACGCGGCCCATGCCCTCCGCCCTGCCCGCGTTGCCGGAGGGCCAGCGCCCTGCTTCCGTCTCCGCCGGTCCGAACGGCGGCAGTCCTGCCGGCGGAGCCCTCAACCCGTCGCCCGCCTCGGGCGTGGAGCTGATCGCCAGCGGCGGCGGATCTTCCGCAGGCGTAGCCGGCAAGCCCGTCTTCGCGCCCCAGACCGTGGTGTTCACGCGCGCCGAAATCGAGCAGCGCCGCAATGCGGTCTCGGTCCCCGTCCGGCTCGCCATGGTGCCTGAAATCGCGCAGAAGCTCTTTGGCGACCGCACGGTCTATCTGACATTCCTCGAGAAGCCCAACCCGCGCCACTACACCGGCGACATCCTGCTGTGGTTCGCCGAGCGCGGCCAGACCGCCGCCGGCGGGCAGGCCATGCACGCCCCCGTCCCCTTCCGCCAGACCGATCCCTTCGGCCCCGGCTCCCGCTCCCCGCGCCCGATTCGCGGCACCCTCCGGCTTGCCGCTGTGATCAACGCCGACGGGTTTCTTTCCGACCTGCGCATCCTCGACAGTCCGGACGACGATCTGAACGCGCCGCTGCTTGAGGCGGCCACCCGTTGGACGTTCCTGCCCGCCCTGCGCGGAGCCGTGCGCGTCGCCGTCGACGCCCTGTTCGAAATCCCGGTCTCTATTCCCGCCTCCACGGCTCGCGTGGAAACCGCCTCCCCCGCGGCCTCCCGCTGACTGCCTCTACCCGCGGATGCCCGCCGCGCCTCCGCTGCGGCAGCCTTACATGGAATCCTGCGCCCGCCGCAGCGTTTCCGCCAGCCCCAGCGCCCGCCGCATCCACCGGCGCCGCCCCGCCGCGCTCCACAGCGCCGGCCAGAGCCAAGGGGCGCCCCACGCCGCATGCCGCGCCATCTCCCAGGCTGCCTGCTCCTCCAGAGGGTGCGTCAGCTCGCGCTCGGCCGACAGCAGCAGCGGCAGCCAGCGAATCTCCTCCGCGTGGCGCGCCGCCGCCTCGAGCCGCGCGAACATTTCCGCGCTGTTCTGTTCCCACGGCGTCTCGAGCTGCATTCTTCTCAGCCGCAGCCGCAGCTTGCCGGCGCGCAGCTCCGGCCACAGCTCGAAGAGCGCCCACCCCAGCAGCACCCACGACAGCAGCGTGAAACTGACCGCCGTCGCGCCCCACTCGTTCATCCCTGCCGCCTCTCTTTCAGCGCCTCACCGAGCGCCTTCTCCGCCTCACGCCGCAGCGCCCGCTGCTGCAATCCGTAGGCCACGCCCACCAGGCCGAAAAGAATGGCCGACAGCCGCGTCACGCGCGCGCTGCCCATCCACGCAATCCAGACTTCCAGCATCGATTCCCTGCCGAGCAGCGCGGACGCCGTCTCGCGGATCATCCACAGCGCCGCCAGCATCGCCGCCCACGGCAGCGCCTTGCGGATCAGCCAAAGCAGGATTCGTTGCAGCTCCAGGCTCATCAGGCCCCCTCAGCGGGCATGATAGCGAAAACCGGCCCGCCCCACGGAGCGCCTCTTCCGCCTGGCCCGCGCCGCCTGCCGGGGAAATGAGCGTTTCAGGTCTGATTCTTTGCTAAAATGCTGGGTTGAACCGGCTCGCATTCGCCCTCTGGATCCCGCTGGCCTGCTCCGTCGCCTCCGCCCAGCAGGTCTCCGAACATAGCATCGCCTCCAGCCGCCCGCCGCGACGTTGGGTGACCACCGTGCAGACGGGCTTCGCCGACACTTTCCAACTCACCCTTGGCGGCACCTTCGGCGACGGGCCCGCCTGGCAGAACCGCGTCACCACCGGCATCGCCAACCTGTTCCGCCCGGGCGACCTGCTCTACCTGCACGGCTGGAACACGACCGACTCGCCCACCGGCGACAACAACACGGTCGCCGGCCTCAGCTACCGCGCGCCCGTGTGGCGGCGCGGCTCGCAGAGCCTCGCCCTCGGCTCCGGCCTCCAGTACTGGAATTTCCCCACCGTGCTCACCGGCACCACGGATTGGCTCATCCCGGGCAACCTGATCTATACGGCGCGCGCCGGGCGCCTGCCCCTCACCGTCACCAGCGACTCGTGGACGCTGCTCGCCAGCCGCCTGCCCAAAGGTTCGCTGCTGCACACGCAGGCCTGGATCGACCACCCCATCGTCCGGACGGACCCGGTCCGGATCACCTTCCGCCACGGCCCGGCGCATACTTACTCCTGGAACTTCTACGCCACGCACGGCCACCGCGTCGTCCGCTACCAGACCGCCGTTGTGCTGGCCTGGAAGAACACGCAACTGGAAGCCGGGTGGCGGCAGCAGTGGGGCCTCCAGCACCGCATCCCGGACAACCGCTACTGGCACGTCAGCCTGACGCGCTCCTTCTCGCGCTGAGGGGCGCGCCCTGCTCCGCATTCACTGCCGGGTGAACCGCAGCACCCGCACGCTCCTTCCCGCCAGAGAGAACCCGGCCGGCGCCGCGCCGCCTTCGAGCAGATCCTCGATGGCCCACCGGGGGTGGTCGCGCCAGCGCAGGCGCACGGACTTCGGCTCGCGGTCATGGTTGAAGACGAACACGATGCGGCTGGCGCCCGCTTCCAGCCAGCGCGCCTCGACGCCGCCTTCGGCCTCGAGCGGCGGCTGCACGCCGGCCCATTCGAGCAGCGAGACGAACCACCGCCGCGCATCCTCGGCGGGCGCCGAGTGGTAGGCGGCTGCCGGATACGAGCCCACCAGCAGCGCCCTGCCCTTGCCGTAGCGCGACTCCACCGCCGCCGGCGCGCCGTCCTCGAACCGCGCCACCACGCGCCCGCCGAGCGGCTCGAGCACCTCGCGGAACCACCGAGCCGGCACGCGCAGCCCGCCGTCGAAAAGGATCACGGTGCGGCCTCCCGCCGCGGTCTCCACCGCCGACTCGCGCGCGCCGAACACCTCGTGCAGCCCCATGCCGGGGATGATCTCCGAGGCCCGGCCTTTTTCCGTGTTCCATCCGGCGCGCGCCTCCGCCACGAGATGGCCGCCCGCGCGGACGTAGCCGCGCAGCACGGCGCCCGCGTCCGAGGGCAGCATCGGCGGATAGGGCAGGTAGACGAGCCGGTACTGGGCCAGCGATTCCTCCGAGAGCGCCCCGGCGTGGACGAAATCTACCGGAACATTTTCCGGCCAGAATGCTTTATAGACGCCGAGCAGCGAGTCGCGCTCGATGCCCGCCACCTCGCCCTGCGGCCCGCCGTAGGCCGTCTGCCGCTGCCGTCCGCCGACGAAGTGCGCCAGCGGATTGTAGACGATGGCCACTTCCGCGCGGGGCGGCCGGGCCTCCAGGAACAGCCTTTCGTGCTTCGCCACCGCCTGCGCGAAGCGGCCCGCTTCGCGCGCGCGCTCGGTGAGCGTGCCGTCGAGATGGACGAGCCCGAAGCCGCCGGACTCGTAGCCCGTGCTCATCGGATAGAAGGCGTAGAAGTGGATCCCCCGCGCGCCGCGCGCCAGCGCCGACCACGCCCAGATGCGGAGGTCTTCGGGCGTGACCTCAGGGCTCACGTTGAGCGCGATGGTGCCGAAGCCGGCCTGGAGCTCGCCGATGACGAAGCCGCGGCGGCCTTCGGCGAAGCCGAAGCTGCGCGTGAAATCGAGCAGCGCCGCGCGCCACATGGGGTCGCGGTCGACGAAGGCGGAATGCTTCGGATAGAAGCTGGTGCCGTAGTAGTCCACCTGGCGGGCCATGATCCAGTCGTCGGATTGGCCCTCCCACCAGTGCGGGGAGGCGAACAGCCCGACGCCGGCGGCGTGGCTGGTGGCGACGGCCTGTGGCGCGCCGTCTTTGGCGGCTTCGTAGCGCTCGCGGAGGTCTTCGCCGAGCTTGTCGGCGATGAACATTTTCCAGTCGATGTAGTCGGCGTAGCTGAGGATCGTGGACAGGCGGCTGGGCTCGACCTCGTCCCAGGAGCGGTAGCGGCGGTACCAGGCGCGGTTGAGCGCCTCGAGCGTGCCGTAGCGCTTCTGGAGCCAGGCGCGGAAGCGCCGCCGGGTGTGCGGGCAGAAGCAGAACTCGGGGTTGGGGATGTAGGTGGGGTTGGCCCAGTTGATGACGTGGGGCTCGCTCCAGAGGTCGAAGCCGAGGAAGGCGCGGCTGCGCGCGGCCCTTCGGGCGAGGGCGCGGTAGAAGGCCGTGTCGGCGCGGCGCACGCCGGGGTGGTCGCGGCAGTAGCCCGGCGAGGATTCGGGCTGGATGGCCTGCCCGTTGGAGGAAACAAACAGGGAGTCGGGAAACTGTTTTCCCACCCATTCCGGGGCCGAGTCCATGTAGACCTGCACGAAGACGCGCAGCCCTTCCTCTTCGGCGAGCTCGAGCAGGACGTCGAGCGTGGAGAAGTCATAGCGGCCGGGCTCGGGCTCGGCCGAGGCCCAATCCACCCAGCAGCGGAACGTGCGGAAGCCGAGCGAGCGGATGCGGCGGAGGTCTTCGCGCCAGGCCTCCTTTTTCTGGCGCGGATCCGGCTCAAGCATCGGCGCGCGCGCCTTGCCGCCGCCGTACCAGACCGAAACGGGAAGGACGGCGTCCGGCTGCGCCGCCGCGGCGGCGGCGAGCAGGAACAGAAGCGGGATTTTCTGTTTCATTTCTCCACCCGGAACAGGGCGCAGGCTCCCGGCTCGAGCCGGTGGGCGAAGCCGCCGTGGACCTTGCCGAGGTTGCGGCGGCGCAGCACGTCGAAGACGCGGAGGGTGGCGCGGGTGCCTCCGAGCCCGAGCTCCTTCCAGATGACGTCGAGGCTGACGGGCCGGCCGGTGCGGTTGACCAGCAGGATGGCGGTCTCGCCGTCGTCGAGGGGCCGCAGCCAGATCTCGCCGTCGGGGTCCTGCCAGGCGAGGCGGGCGGGCCCGGCGGCGCGCTCTTCCACCTGCATCACGGCGACGTCGAGCACTTCGGGCCGGGCGGCGCGGCCCATGGCCCACTGCGCGAGCGCGCAGGAGGGGGCCGCGGTCTGGTCGGAGAGGGCGGCAGCCGCGATCAGCAGAGGCAGCAGCACGCCAACATGATATCCGGGGCGGGGCGCGCCCGGCTTCAGCGGCCGTTGGTTTTCCATCGCCGCGCCACCAGAAGGGCGAGTTCGAGCGCCTGCTCGTAGTTGAGGCGCGGATCGACCTCGCTTTCGTAGGCGCGGGCGAGGTCCTCTTCGCAGAGCCCGCGCGCGCCGCCGGTGCATTCGGTGACGTTTTCGCCGGTGAGCTCGACGTGCATGCCGCCGAGGATGGAGCCGCACTGCTTGTGGATGTCGAGGGCCTGGCTGAGCTCGCTTTCGATGTCGTCGAAGCTGCGCGTCTTGAAGCCGTTGACGGTGCGGCGGGTGTTGCCGTGCATGGGGTCGCAGATCCAGAGCACGGTGCGGCCCTCGCGGCGGAGGGCTTCGATGACGGGGGGCAGCTCATTGGCGATGCGGGCGGCGCCGTAGCGGTGGATGAAGACGAGGCGGCCGGGCTCGTTGCCGGGGTTGAGCTTTTCGGCGATGCGGAGGATGTCGTCGAGGCTGAGGCTGGGGCCGATCTTGACGCCGACGGGGTTGGAGATGCCGCGCATGTATTCGATGTGGGCTCCGTCGGGCGAGGCGGTGCGGATGCCGACCCAGGGGAAGTGGGTGGAGAGGTTGAACCAGCCGGGGCGGTGCGGCACGCGCCGCGTCTGCGCCTGTTCGTAGGGCAGCAGCAGGGCCTCGTGGGAGGTGTAGAAGTCGATGCGGTCGCTGCCGGCGGCGCTGGCGCCGAGGATGTTTTCCATGAAGCGCAGGCTCTCGGTGATGGAGCGGAGCATGCGGCGGTATTCTTCGGCCTGCGGCGAGTGCTGCGTCCAGTCGAGGTCCCAGTATTCGGGGTGGTGGAGGTCGGCGAAGCCGCCCTTGACGAGGGCGCGGATGAAGTTGAGGGTGAGGGCGGCGCGCTCGTAGCCGCGGAGCAGGAGCGAGGGGTCGGGGGTGCGCGCCTCGAGGGTGGGCTCGGGCCGGTTGACGAGGTCGCCGCGGTAGGCGGGGAGGCGGTGTCCGTTGATTTCCTCGAAGTCGGCCGAGCGCGGCTTGGCGTACTGGCCGGCGAAGCGGCCGACGCGGACGACGGGCTTGCCGGTGCCCTGGACGAGCACGAGGCTCATCTGGATGAGGACCTTGAGCTGGTTGGCGATGCGGCGCGAGTTGCAGTCGGCGAACCGTTCGGCGCAGTCGCCGCCCTGGAGCACGAAGCAGCGCCCGGCGGCAGCCTGGGCGAAGCGTTCCTTGAGGGCGACGATTTCCCAGCTTGTGACGAGCGGGGGCAGGGCCGCGAGCTCGCTGAGAACCTTCTGAAGCGCCTCCGGATCGGGGTATTCCGGCTGCTGGAGCGCCGGGAATTTCCGCCAGGAATCCGGCGACCAGTCTACTCCCATTTGCTTATAGCGTAGCATTGTAGACTCATGCGGCATTGGAAGGCAGCGGCGGCGGGGGTGCTGCTGCTGGCAGCGGCGGCAGCGGCGGAGCCGGAGGCGCGGCCGCGGAAGAAGGTCGGGCTGGCGCTTTCCGGGGGCAGCGCGCTCGGGCTGGCGCACATTGGGGTGATTCAGTGGCTGGAGGAGCAGCGCATTCCGGTGGACTTCCTCGCGGGCACGAGCATGGGCGCGCTGGTGGGCGGCCTGTACGCGACGGGACGGGACGGGGGTGAGATCGAGCGGTTTGTGCGCGAGCTGGACTGGAGCGCGGCGTTCGAGCCGTCGGTGCCGTTCCGGCATCTGGCGTTCCGGCGCAAGGAGGACCGGCGGGACTTTCCCTCGACGATCGAGTTCGGCCTCCGCAAGGGGCTGAAGCTGCCGCCCGGGGTGTCTGCGGGACATGGCGCGGGGCTGGCGATCAGCCGTTTCGCGGCGGCCTATGATTCGCTGGCGTCGTTCGACGAGCTGCCGACGCCGTTCCGCTGCGTGGCGACGGACCTGAAGCAGGGCCGGGAGGTGGTGTTTGCGAAGGGGCCGCTGACGGTGGCGCTGCGGGCGTCGATGAGCCTGCCGGCGCTGTTCGCGCCGGTGGAGCTGGACGGGATGCTGCTGGTGGACGGCGGGCTGCTGAACAACCTGCCGGTGGATGTGGCGAGGCAGATGGGGGCGGACGTGGTGATCGCGGTGGCGCTGGACAGGCCGTACAGCGAAGACCGGATCACGTCGCTCGTGGGGGTGGCGGGCCGGAGCATTTCGGTGATGGTGGCGGCCAACGAGCGCCGCAGCATGGGCCTGGCCGACCTGGTGCTGATGCCGGATCTGACGGGGCTGGAGCCGAACGATTATGCGAAGGCGGGCGAGCTCATCCGGCGCGGGCGGGAGGCGGCGCAGCGGAAGGCGATGTGGCTGGCGCAGCTTGCCGTGCCGGAGGAGGAGTATGAGCGGTATCTGGCGGAGCGCCGGCGGCGGCAGCAGCCGGAGACGGTGAAGCCGCAGCGGATCGAGGTGCAGGGCGTGCTGGCGGAGAAGCGCCGGCGGGCGCTGGTGGAGGCGCTGGCGGCGGACCCGAAGCGGCCGCTGGACCGGCAGCGGCTGGAGACGGAGCTGAACAAGATCGCGGGGATGGGCCGCTACGATGCGGTTTCGTATTCGCTGCTGCGGGACGGGCAGACGGAGGGGCTGGTGATCCGCCCGCATGCGAAGACGCACGGGCCGCCGTTTCTGAACCTGGCGTTTCTGCTGGACGCGTCGCGGCAGGAGGGATTCCGCTTTGGCCTTGGGGGGCGGCTGACGTTTCTCGACATTGGCGGGCCGGCGTCGGAGTGGCGCACGGATCTGCTGCTTGGGCCGACGCAGCGGGCGGCGAGCGAGTATTACTGGCGGATCGGGGGCGGCAAGTGGTTTTTGGCTCCGCAGGCGTTCTATGGGGAGGAGACGCGGCCGCTGTACCGGAGAAAGGATCAGATTGCGGAGTTCATCACGTGGCAGGGCGGCGCGGCGATGGACGCCGGATACGCCTTTGGCCGGTTTCAGGAGCTGCGCGTGGGCATGGCGACGGGGCGGGCGCAGGTGAGCGTGACGAAGGCGGCCGAAGAGGTGGAGCTGCTGCGGGGCCGGTTCACGGACGTGCATGTGCGCTGGGCGTACGAGGGGCAGGACAGCGCGCTGGTGCCGCGGCGGGGCGTGCGGGCGACGCTGCGGGGGTCGTGGCTGCTGAATCATCCGGGCGTGGAGGGCCGGCCGCCGCTGGGGGAGGCGACGTTGAGCTACGCGCGGCCGCTGGGGCCGCGGTGGTCGCTGCTGGCGGACACGGCGGGCGGGATGACGGGCTGGGCGGAGGGGCTGAACAGCCGTTTTGCGGTGGGAGGCGCGGGGCGGCTGGACGCGCTGAACCGGGCGCGGGAGACGGGCAACCGGTATTACTACGGGGGCGTGCGGGTGCTGCGCACGCTGGCGAGCGAGCCGCTGGGGCTGTTGGGGCGCTTCCATCTGTTTGCGGCGGCCGAGAGCGGCCGGGCGTGGCGCGCCGGCGCGAGTCCGCTGCCGCGGTGGAGCGGCTCGGCGGGTCTGCTGGCGGAGACGGCGTTCGGGGTGGTGTATCTGGGCGGCGGCGCGGGCGACCGCGGCGACCGGCGGCTGTTTTTCCGGCTTGGGCGCGTGTTCTGAGGCTGCGGGCGGAGTCAGCGCAGCCT
Source organism: Bryobacteraceae bacterium (assembly GCA_025056865.1). GTDB lineage: Bacteria > Acidobacteriota > Terriglobia > Bryobacterales > Bryobacteraceae > JANWVO01. The sequence continues at coordinate 6,047 of JANWVO010000028.1, read as the reverse complement.
GGCGCGCAGGAAGTCGAGGGTGCGCTGCCAGGCGAGCCTGGCGGCGGCCTCGTCGTAGCGCGGCGTGGTGTCGTTGTGGAAGCCGTGGTTGGCGTTTTCGTAGAAGTAGACGGCGTATTCCTTGCCGTGCTGCTTCAGGGCGGCTTCGTAGGCGGGCCAGCCGTCGTTGACGCGCTTGTCGAGGGCGGCGTAGTGCAGCAGGAGCGGGGCGCGGATCCTGGGCACGTCTTCGGCGGGGGGCTGGCCGCCGTAGAAGGGGACGGCAGCGGAAAGCTCCTCGCCGAGGCGGACGGCGAGCATGTTGGCGACGCCGCCACCGTAGCAGAAGCCGACGACGCCGATCCTGCCGGTGCATTCGGGGTGGGACTTCAGCCACCGCGCGGCGGCGATCCAATCCTCGTTGAGCTTCTGGCGGTCGATTTCGCGGAACAGTTGCACGCCCTTCTCGTCGTCGCCGGGGTAGCCTCCCCTGCTGGTGAGCCCGTCGGGGGCGAGGGCGAGGAAGCCCTCGACGGCGAGCCGGCGGGCGACATCCTCGATGTAGGGGTTGAGGCCGCGGTTTTCGTGGACGACGAGGACGCCGGGGCGCTTTGGGCCGGGCGGAGCGGGGCGGACGAGGTAGCCGCGGATGGAGCCGTGGCCCTGGGGCGAGGGGACGTCGACGCGATCGGCGCGGATGCGGGGATCGGCCGGGGGCACCTGCTGGGCCCACGCGTAGTTGGGCCGGAGGCTTTCCCAGAGCATGGCGGCGGTGACGGAGCCGGAGGCGAAGCGCTGGGCTCCGTCGAGGAAGGCGCGGCGGTCGATGTCGCCGTGCACGTAGCGGTCGAACAGATCGAGGAGTTCCTGGGGGAAATCGCCCGCTTTTTTCCGTTCCATGGCAGCCCTCCCTGACAGGGCGTATGGTATCACGCGGCTTGCATCCGGCGCGGGGCGGGCTATGCTTGGAGGCATGGATCGCCGGACTTTTGTTGCAGCCACGGCGGCGGCTCCGCTGGGGAAAGGCGCTGCCGCCGCCCTGCCGAAACGCGCGTACAAGGACGGAGTGGAGCTTTCGATCATCGGCTTTGGCGGAATTGTCGTGATGGGATGCGAGCAGAAGGAGGCCAACCGGCTGGCCGCCTCGGCGTGGGACCGCGGAGTGAACTACTTCGACGTGGCCCCGTCGTATGGGGACGGCGAGGCGGAGACGAAGCTGGGGCCGGCGCTGGAGCCTTACCGGAAGAAGGCCTTTCTGGCGTGCAAGACGACGCGGCGGGACGCCGCCGGGGCGCAGAGGGAGTTCGAGCAGTCGCTGCGGCGGCTGCGCACGGACTATTTCGACCTGTACCAGTTTCATGCGGTCTCCTCGATGGAGGACGTGGAAAAGATCCTGGCTCCGGGGGGAGCGGGCGAGTTTTTCCTGAAGATCAAGAAAGAAGGCAAGGCGCGGTTTCTGGGATTTTCCGCGCATCATGCGGGCGCGGCGCTGGAATTGATGGACCGGTTTCCGGTGGATTCGGTGCTTTTTCCGGTGAATTTCGTCTGCTGGCATGAAGGGTATTTCGGGCCGCAGATCCTCGAGAAGGCGCGCGAGAAGAAGGTGGCGCGGCTGGCGCTGAAGGGGATGGCGCACACGACGTGGCCGAAGGACCTGCCGGCGGAGCAGCGCAAGTACAGGAAGTGCTGGTACGAGCCGCTGGACGAGCCGGAGAAGGCGCGGCTGGCGCTGAGCTGGACGCTTTCGCAGGAGGTGACGGCGGCGATACCGCCGGGCGAGGCGAGCCTGTTCGAGCTGGCGATGCAGATCGGGGCTTCGTTTGTGCCGCTGACGCGGCGGCAGATGGAGCAGGTGGCGCAGATGGCGCGCAGCCGCGAGCCGATTTTCCGCGCCTGAGCGAAGGGCGGCAGGCGGAGGCGGCGCGGCGAGCGGGAGTGCGGCGGCGGGCGGTGGCGGGGCGGCGGGAGCAGGCAGGGCGGTTGCCTGCCCCGTCGTTTCCTGCGCGGCGGCGGGGCGCGGGCGGGCGGTGCGGATCCGGCGGAGGGGGCAGAGCGCGGCGCGTGGCTGCGGGGACGTGCGGAAGGGCTGCGCGGGCGGGCGGAGGCGGAGCGGGAGGCGCGGCGGGCGCGCGGGGGCAGCCGGTACGGTAGTCTGGTGGCGATGCTTTGGCCTGATCCGCGCCGTTCCGGCTATGCCTGGTTCGTGGTGGCGCTGCTGGTGCCGGTGGCGCTGCTGAACTATCTCGACCGGCAGATGCTGGCGGCGATGAAATTTTCGGTGATGCAGGACATCCCGGACATCGGCAGCGAAGCCAACTGGGGAAAAATCCTTGCCTTTTTCAAGTGGACGTACGCATTTCTGAGCCCGGTGGGCGGATATCTGGCGGACCGGTTCAGCCGGCGGCACGTGATTGCGGGCAGCCTGTTCGTGTGGAGCGCGGTGACGTGGGCGACGGCGCACGCCACCACGTATGGGCAACTGCTGGCGACGCGGGCATTGATGGGCATCAGCGAGGCGTTTTACATTCCGGCGGCGCTGGCGCTGATTGCCGATTATCATCCGGGGCGGACGCGGTCGCGCGCGGTGGGCGCGCATCAGATGGGGATTTATGCCGGGGTGATTCTGGGGGGATTCAGCGGATATGCGGCGGACCATCCGGAGCTGGGGTGGCGCTGGATGTTTGAAATCTGCGGGCTGGCGGGGGCGCTGTACGCGCTGCCGCTGCTGGTGCTGGTGCGGAACGCGCCGGCGGCTGGCGCGGCGGAGGGCGCGCGGCAGACGGCTCCGCTGGCGGCGCTGCGGGAGCTGCTCGGCAATGGTTCGTTTCTCCTGCTGGCAGCCTATTTCACGCTGCCGGCGATGGCGGGCTGGATTGTGCGGGACTGGATGCCGGCGATCCTGAAGGCGGAGTTTGGCATCGGGCAGGGGCAGGCGGGGGTGTCGGCGACGCTGTACTGGATGCTGGCGGCGATTGCGGCGGCGCTGGGGGGCGGATGGCTGGCGGACCGCTGGACGCGGCGCAACGTGCGCGGGCGGATTTACACGAGCGCGATCGGCGTGTTGCTGATGGCGGTGGCGATGATGGGGGTGGGCGCTTCTCCGCAGACGGGGCTGCTGCCGGTGGCGGTGGCGTTCCTGGTGCTGTTCGGCGCGGGCTGGGGCTTTTTCGATGCGAACAACATGCCGATCCTGTGCCAGGTGGCGCGGCCGGAGGTGCGGGCGACAGGCTACGGGCTGATGAACCTGGTGAGCATCAGTTGCGGCGGGGTGGCGGACTGGGGCTTCGGGCTGCTGCGGGACCACCACGTGCCGCTGCTGATGATTTTCGGCATTTTCGCGGGGGTGGCGGCGTTTTCGGTGATTCTGGTGCTGCTGATCCGGCCGCGGCACGGCGAGGAGGGCACGGCCGCGTCGGGCGGCTGAGCGCGGGCGGGCGGAGGGGGCGGGCATCAGGCGGCCTCCCGGGCGAGCCACGGATCGAAGGAATCGTCGAGCGCCGATTCGAGCAGTTCGGCGGAGAAAACGGGGAGCGCATCGGGGGAAAATTCGCAGAGATATTCGCGGCGGAAGCGGAGATCGCCGAGGGCGAGGCGCGCTTCTTCGAGGTGTCCGGGGGTGATGCGCGGGCACTGGGTGGCGTCGGCGCGGAAGCGGGCGTAGGGGAGGTTGGCGCGGGTCCAGATGTCGTGGAAGAAGCCGGAGGGCGCGCCGGCGGAGGAGATGAGCCACACGGCTCCGCCGGTGGCGGCGACGGAGGGCAGCAGCGCGGTGAAGACGGGGTCAGGGATGAAGGCGGCTTCTTCGAAGAGGAGGAGGTGGGCGGAGTAGCCGCGGTTGGTGTGGGCGGTGCCGGGGAGGGCGAGGATGCGGGAGCGGTTGGGGAGGAAGAGAGCGGTGGTGGTGGCTTTGGCCCAATGCCTGCTGGCGGCCTCGGCGGCGGTGGAGGCGGCGAGTCCGGCATCCCTGGCGGGGGCATTGCTGTGGTGCGCGGCGAGGATCGAACAGAAGTGCTGGACGAGGCGGAGCCATTCGGTGGAGCGGCGGAGCGTGGGCGAGACGCAGAGGACGGTGACGTTCGGGCGCGAGAGGGCGAAGTGCAGGGCCTTGATGGCGGCGAGGGTGGATTTGCCGAACTGGCGCGCGCAGAGGAGGATGAGGCGGTGGGCGGGCGAGTCGAGGATGGCGGCCTGGAGGGGGTCGGGGTGGAAGAGAAGGAACCGCGCCGCCCATTGGGAGACGGGGAGGCCGGGCGGGCAGGCGGGCGCGGGGCGCGCGGCGGGCGCGGAGCCGGGCCGGCTGAGAGCGAGGGGAATGACACGGCGCGTCATGGAATCCATTTTTCGCGAACAGGACGAAAAACAGGCGGCGATTTTCGGGCGGGGGCGTCATGATTTTGTCCGTGCTTTCTGGGGGACGGCGCGGCTGGGGCCGCCGGGCGCCCGCGGAAAGGCGAGGGGAAATCCGCTGGCGTGGCCCTCGAGCGGGAGCGCTCATTCGAGGAGGGGGATGGAGCGGGCGGCGGGCCAGGCGGCGAGGGCGAGCGCGAGGGCGAGGTCGTCGTGTTTTGCGCCGGGCGTATCGGAAAGCCGCGTGAGTTCTTCGAAGATGTCGCGGCGGGCGGGCAGGTGGCGGGGGATGCGGAGCCTGCCGGATTCGAAGAGGATGCGGAGGCGCGAGAGGAGGTCGCGGCGGGGGACGAGTTCGCCGCCGTGCGGATCGGGCGCGGGATGGTGGCCGGCGGTGATGGTGATGGGGAGGATGGCGGCGTCGAGCGGGAGGCGGCGGAGCAGTTCGACGATGGGCGCGCCGACGCCGGAGGCGTCGACGGCGAGGGTCTTGTGCGGGCGCGCGGGGTGTCCGGGGAGGACGGGCCACGCGGGCGTGGCGGGCGTCGACAGAAGCGCCGGGAGGCGGCGGAGGAGCTCGAGGTAGGGGAGTCCGAGCGGGAAGCGGTGGGCGAGGCGGAGCCGGAAGACGACGCGGGTTTCGGGCTGGAAGGTGACGGGGTCGATGCGGTTGGCGGGGAGGGCGGCGCGCTCGAGGGCGACGAGGGCGGAGGGGTCGTGGCGGCGGCCGAGGTCAAGCCCGAAGAAGAGATGGGGCTCCGGTCCGGGAGCGTGCGTTTCGACGGGAAAAAGCATGGCTGTCGGAATGGATTTTCGTGCTGCAAGGAGTTCGTTTCAAGTTCGTTTTTGCGCGGATTTTTGTTTTTAAAGCGCGGATCTGGAGAGATTTGCGGGCGATTTTGCCCGCGATGCGGATTGGCGTTCCGCGCGGGCATTCCGGCGGCGGGGGTGCCGGCCTGTGCGGTGGCGGCAGCGGAAGCCTCGCGGCGGCGGGCTGGCCGGGGGAAGCGTGGCGCGGGGGCGGAGGCCGCCGGAGGGGCTCCGGATGCGGGGCGGCGCGCCGCGCGGGCGCGGGGAGGAATTTCCTGCTGGCAGCTCCTGCCGGGCCCGTGGAGACCGTGGGACGGGTCGGAGGGGGAGATGCCGGGGGCGGCCGCGGGGTCCTCGCCGGAGGGCGAGGGGAACTCCCATTGGGTGGCGGGTTCCTGCGGGCCGGGGGCGTCTTCCGGGGGAGGCGGCGGAAAGGCGTCCGCGGGTTCGGGGATCGGCGGCTGGGGCTGCGCCTCCGGCAGCGGGAAGGCGCGGCGCCCGGTTTCCAAGGCGCGCAGCAGCGCCGCCCGCTCGTGGGTCAGACGGGCCAGACGGGTCGACAGAAATTGCAGCACGCGCGAGTTGAGGAGCAGGTCGTGGAGCGCGCGCGTCATGTCGAAGTCGGCGTCGTCGGGCTGGCCGCGCGAGCGGCTGAGGGCGCGCTGGGCGGCGAATTCGCGGTCGAGCAGGCGGGTTTCGATCGAGTCGTAGCGGAGCTTGCGCCATTCGAGGGCGGCGAGCTGGCGGATGAGGAGCGCCTCGTGGGGGTGGCGGGGCTGGAAGCGGTCGAGCAGGGAGGCGTAGAGGGATTCGAACTCGGCGGCGTCTTCCGAGTGCAGGAGGGTGGCGAGGCGGGAGTAGCGGCCGTGCTTGAGGGCGTTGAGGGCGCTGCGGGCCTTGCCTTCGGGGGT
>JANWVO010000042.1 GCA_025056865.1 Bryobacteraceae bacterium | reverse complement strand
AATGCTCCACAAAGGCGGTCCATTCGCCGCCGCTCATCAGGGCCCGGGCCAGCCGGTCCACCTGCCGGGCCATCTCCTCGCGCAGGCTGACGCCCCCGGGCCGGCGCGGCCGCGCCACCGCGTGGGCGTAATGCTCCAGATAACGGCGCAGCGCCTCCGGCTTCAGCACGACCGAAGGACGCCCGCCCGCCGGCGTCCGCGCCTGGAAGTCGGCGGCAGTGAGGATCCGTTCATTGACCAGCCGCAGCGTCAGCCGGTCCACCAGCGCCGGCCGGAACGGCTCCACTAGATCCAGCGCCAGCGAAGGCCGCCCGTAGCCCGTGCGGTGCAGGAAGCCGACGTACGGATCCAGCCCGCGCGCCTCGGCCAGCCCCAGCAGCTCGGTCAGCGCCAGCGTGTAGCCGAGGCTCAGCAGCGCATTGAAGGGATCCGGCGGCGGGTGCATGCGGCGCCCCGCGAAGGCCAGGCCGCTGCGGTTGAGCGCGGCGACGGCGTTGAAATAGACCGCCGCGCCCGCCCCTTCGCACCCCAGCAGCTCTGCCAGCGAGGCGGCCTCGCGCGCCTGCCGGGCCAGCCCCGCAAGCCTCTGCTGCGCCGCAGCCAGCGCTTCCCCGGGGTAGTTCCTGCGGTAGGCGGCCAGCAGCCGCGCGCTGTTGGCAAGCTTGGCCTCGACCAGCGGCCGCGCCAGCCGCAGGCAGCATGCGGCCTCCCCGGCCGCGCGGTACTGCTCCAGCCGCAGCCCGGCATGGCTGGACAGCGCCGGAGCCAGCCGCCCCCGCAGGCGGCCCTGCCGGGAAAAAAAGGCCAGGGGAACGCGGTGCCGGAACAGCAGCGCCAGCGCCTGCGCCGTCACCTGCACCGGGCCGAACAGGGCCACCGCGGCCGTCTCCCGCACCGGGATTTCCACCAGCTCCCCGCCGTCTGCCTGCACCACCAGACGCCGGCTGCGCCGCGCCAGCACCGCGCCCGGCTGACACACGAAAACCGTGGTGACCGCCATTGCATCCTCCTTGCGGACTCCCTTTCCGGACTCCCGGCTCCGCTGTTCCATCTCGGCCTCCGCAGACCGCGCCGATGCCCGAGGGGCGGGCCGCCTCCCCACCGGGCGCCGCTCCGCCCGGCCCGGTTCGCTTCATGGGCCCGGCGCCGCCGCCTCAGCGCTGCGCCCGCCCGCCTGCGCCGCTCCGCAGGCGGATGGCGCAGGACGAGACGCGCTGCTTTTTCGCGTCCCAGCTCGGGCGCACCCAGAAGCTGACCCGAAGGCCGGGCGCCAGGTCCCGGAGCCTGCCGTCCCGGAAGTAGAGCGTCTGGCCGCCGTCGCTGCGCAGGAATCCCGACCCGCCCGCCAGGACCCTCTCCACCGTGCCGCTGTCCCGGGGCTCCGCCGCCTCCAGCGCCGCCCACCACCACGAGCGCAGCTCGCGGAACAGCCTGCTGCTGTCGGCCTCCGAAGCGCGCTCCGGAAACGTGGCGCCCAGCGCGGCGGCCTGCTGCCGCAACGCCTCCGGGATCTTCCAGTCCTCGGCCAGCCGCGCCACGGCGGCCAGCTCCACGTGGCGCCGCGCCGCCTCCAGGTCGCCGCGCCCTGCGGCGAGCTCGGCCAGCAGGACCAGCAGTTGCGGGTCGTTTTTCGGCTCCTGCAACTCCAGCGCGCCGTCCAGCGCCGTCTGCCAGGCGCGCTCCGGCTGGCCGCATTCCCGGTACAGGCGCGCCCGAAAGCGGAGCAGGCAGGCGGCCCGCTTCTTCGCCAGGAGCCGGCCGGTGAGTTCGGCGGCCTCCTCCAGACGGCCCAGCGCATGGAGCGCCTGCGCGCGGTAGAAGGGGATCCAGACGTCCCAGTCGTAGTGCGGCTTCAGGCCCTGCTGCTCGTAGCGGAGGCACAGCCCGGCGCATTCCTCCCAGCGTTCCATTCCAAGCAGCGCCCGGGTCCGGTAGCCGTACCACGTTTCCAGCTCGGAGGCCATCTCCCGCTCGCCGCCGGACCGCCACGGCTGCGGCGACAGCCGGGCCGGGTCCAGCCTCGCCGTCCACTGCTCCAGCTCCTGCCACCGTGCCTGCCGGCGCAGCATCTTCGCCAGCGCCAGCACGGTGCGCGTGTAAGGAGAGTACGGCTCCTGCCGGGTGAGCTGGCACACCGCTTCCGCCGCCCGGATCGCCCGCACAAGCCTTCCGTCCGCCCCCGGCCCGGCTGCCGCGGACTCCGCCTCTTCGCCGTCTTCAGGCCGGCCCGAGGCCAGCGGGCGCAGCTCGGTGCGGTAGATGCTCCACCCATAAAGGTTCCGCAACCCCTCGGGCCGCTCGCCAGGGAACCGCTGCCACGCAGCCCGGCAGGCTTCGAGGGCGGCCTCGTGCTGTTCCAGTTTCGAAAGGATTCTGGCGAGGCGGTAAAAATCCCAGCCGGTGGCCTCCGGCAGGCGGCACAGCGCCTCATGCAGCGGCAGTGCCTCGGCCCATGCCTGCTTTTGCCAAAGCTGGCCGGCCAGCTCTCGGAGTGCGGCGGCGGAAGCCGGCAGGTCTTGCGGATTCATGCTGTGGCGTTTCCTCCTGGGCGGCCCGGTCCGCTGTCAGCGCGCGGGCGGAAGAGGCCAGCGGAGCCAGGAACGCCGCGGCGCGGGCCGCTGCGGCGTCCGGCGTCCTGCGGGGCGCGCCGCGCCGGGCCTCGGGATCAGGATGCGGGGACGTGTCTGCTTCGGTCCGGAAACCCGCATGGCGGGGGCGCGCCGCCCCCGGGCTTCCCACGGGCGGACGCGCCGGCCCGGCTGCACCGTTCATGGGTGCGGAGAAGCGTTTCCACGCAGGCTGCTGAAGACACCGTTGCTGGTCCCCCTCGCCGTTATCGGCAGGATCCGTCCTGCTCTTGAGGGGGCTGCGCAGGGAGCCGTCTGGCCGGATGCGTTCCGCGGGCGGACGCGCAGGGCAGGGAAAAGCCGGAAACGGGAAAAAAGAAATGGTGCGCCCGGAGTGATTCGAACACCCGACCTACTGGTTCGTAGCCAGTCGCTCTATCCAGCTGAGCTACGGGCGCACGCTGGCGAGTTCACTTCGAATTATAGCGATCCGCGCCCGGCGGAGGCAAGAGGCCCGCCCCGGGAGCCTGCCTTCGCCCGGGCCGCAGCCCACGCGCCGCCCCCCTCACTTGCCGATGCAGAAGGTGGAGAAAATGCGGTTCAGGATGTCGTCGGCCGTGGTCGCGCCGGTCAATGCATCCAGCGGTTGCAGGGCGGCGTAGCAGTCCAGCAGGAGCAGCTCGTGCGGCAGCCCGGCGGAGTTCGCCTGCCGCGCCTTCGCGGCTGCTTCGTGCGCCTCCCGCAGCAGCGCCTCGTGCCGCGCGCTCGTGATCAGCCCCGCCTGCGGCGCAGCGATCCCTTCCGGCGCGATCCGTTCCACCAGCAGCTTCCGCAGCCCGGCGATGCCCGCGCCCGTCTGCGCCGACACGGCAATTTCCTCCACCACCGGCTCCAGCCGCCGCGGTAGATCGCTCTTGTTGCCCACCACCACGCGCGAGCCCTGCCGCGCCGTGCGGTCGAGAATCTCCCGGTCGGCTTCGGCGAGCGGCTCGCTCAGGTCCAGCACCACCAGCGTGAGGTCGGCGTCCGCCATCGCGCGCCGCGTGCGCTCGATGCCCAGCCGCTCCACCGTGTCCTCGCTTTCCCGGATGCCGGCAGTGTCGATCAGGCGCACCGGGATGCCTTCCAGCGAAAACGACTCCGAAATGGTGTCGCGCGTCGTGCCGGGAATGTCGGTGACGATGGCGCGGTCGGAGCCCAGCAGCGCATTGAACAGGCTGCTCTTGCCGACATTCGGCCGGCCTACGATGGCCAGCGTGATGCCCTCGTGCACATACTTTCCCCAGGCGTAGCTCGACAGCAGCCGGTCCAGGCCTTCCAGCACGGCTGCAAGCCGCGCGTCGATTTCCTCGGCGGGAGCCACGGGCACGTCGTCTTCCGCAAAGTCGATGCCGGCTTCGAGCAGGGAGATCAGCTCGAGCAGCCGGTTCTTGACGGGCTGCACCGCGCGCGAGACCGAGCCTTCCATCTGCTGCGCGGCGACGCGCGCCTGATAGAGCGTCGTGGCGTGGATCAGGTCGCGCACGGCCTCGGCCTGCGGCAGGTCGATGCGCCCGTTGAGATAGGCGCGCAGGGTGAACTCGCCCGGTTCGGCGGCGCGGGCGCCGGCCCGCAGCGCGCGGGCCACGCAGTGGCGCAGCACCACCGGGGAGCCGTGGCAGGAAATCTCGACGACGTCTTCGGCGGTGTAGCTGCGGGGGGCGGCGAAGAAGGCGACCAGCACCTCGTCGACCACGGCGCCGTCGTCATCGGGAAGGCGCGCGTGCGTCAGCCGCCACGGCTTCCACGCATGGCCGGGGCGGAGCAGAAGAACCGCTTCGGCCACCGAGCGCGCCGCCGGGCCGGAGATGCGGATCACGCCGAGGCCGCCGGCGCCGGGCGGCGTGGCGATGGCGACGATGGTGTCGCGGGACGTCACCGGGTCTGGCAGGGTCCGTGGTCAGTGCCGCTTGCGCGGGCCGCCGCGGCCGCGGCCGCGCGGGCCGCCTTTGCCGCGTCCCGGGCCCTTGCCTTCTTCACGCCGGCCGTGGTTGCCGCCGCGGCCCTGCGGCCTCGGGCCGCCGCGCGAAGGCCGCGCGCCCGGCGGCGGCACCGGCGGCTCCGGCAGGGACGGCATCCCCGCCGGATACACCACCACGTGGCGGTACGGGCCCGTGCCCGAGCTCTCGCTGCGCAGATCCGTCATGTCGCGAAGCGCCAGATGGATCAGCCGCCGCTCGCGGCTGTTCATCGGGCTGAAGCGGTAAGGCTGCTTCGTCGCGCGGACCTTCTCGGCCACGGTAAGCGCGCTCAGCCGCAGCTCCTCCTGCCGCAGCAGGCGCGTGTCGTTGGCATCGAAGCAGATGAGCGCGTGCTCGTTCTGCTCCATGCGCAGCACCTCCTGCGTAAGCTGCTCGAGCGCGAGCAGGACCTCGGCCTTGTTGTTGGTCAGATAGTGGAGATCGGGTCCGCTGAACTTGACCACCAGCGTGGGCTTCTCGAAATAGTCGCCCGCTTCCTCGCCATCGAGAATCTCGTACTCGACATCGAGGTCCATCGCGTCCAGCACGGCGTCCAGGAAGTCGGCGATCCGGTCGCCGACCGTCTCCACGGTGTATTGGCGCTCGCTCATCAGGCTGATCCTTGACTGCTACTTCTTTTTCGGCGCCGGCGCGGCCGCCGGCGCGGGCTTCACCGCCATCCGGTTGAAGAAATACTGCTGGACGATGCCGACGACGTTGCCAGTGAGCCAGTATAACACCAGGCCGCTGGAGGCGCTGTAGAACAGCACCGTCAGCATCACCGGCATCATCACCATCATCAGCCGCTGCTGCGACGGGTCCGGGCTGGCCACCGGCGTCATCTTCTGAAGGATCACCTGCGTCACCAGCATGCCGATGGGCAGCAGGCGGATCGCCGAGGCCTCCGGCTGGCTCAGGTCCGTCACCCACAGCCAGTGCGCCCCGCGCAGCTCGATGGCCACCGAAAGCACCTTGAAAAAGGCGATGAAGAAGGGCATCTGGAGCAGCAGCGGCAGGCAGCCCCCCATCGGGTTGATGCCGTGCTTCTGGTAGAGCGCGATCATCTCCTCGTTCATCTTCTGCCGCTTCGGGTCTTTCATCGAAAGGCCCTTGTATTTCGCCTGAATGGCCTGCAATTCCGGCTGGATTTGCGCCATTTTCTGCGAGCTTTTCAGTTGCGAAAACCGCAGCGGCAGCATGGCGATGTTGATGATCACCGTGGCAATGACGATCGCCCAGCCCCAGTTGCCGGTCCAGCGGTCGTGAATCCAGTGCAGCGCGAGGAACAGCGGCTTCGCGATGAACCAGAACCAGCCCCAGTCGATCATCGTCTCCAGCTTCCGGTCCGTGGAGCGGAGAATGTCGGTGTCCTTCGGGCCGACAAAAAAGGTCCACTCGTTGCGCGCCCGTCCGCCCAGCGAGACGCCGGCATGGGGCTTCTCCTCGCCGCCCGGCCTCTCCGGCACAGGGTCGCTCCATGCGGTGAACTCCAGCGGGGTCTCGCCTCGGGGCAGGGCGACGGCGGCGAAATAGGTGTCCTCGATGCCGGCGAAATGGAACGCCCCGGCGACCGTGAGCGGCCCCTTGTCCGGCGAGTGCACGCCTTCTTCCACCAGCTTCTGCTTGACGGCGTCGTAGTAGACGCTCTTCTGCACGCCTGTCGGGTTGTGCACCGTGCGGTCGCCGAAGCCGCCCCGCCAGGCCAGGTGGTGCTCGATGGGCCTCCCCTGGCTGACGACCTCGCTCAACAGATGGCCGCGGTAAAGCTTCTGCTCGAACTGAAAGCGCTTCAGCGCGCTCGTGGCGCCGTCGTTGTAGCGGAATTCAATGGAAAGCGGCGAGCTCTGGCTGACGGCGAACAGCACGCCGTTGAGATCCACTGCGGGCTTCTCGCGGGGGAACACGTAGGAGTAGGCCCACCCTGCCTTCGGCGCGGCCGCGGCATTGACCAGCTCCACCGGCCGGCCTTCGCTGTCGCGGTACCGCTTCAGCACCCAGCTCCGGATGGCGGCGCCGCGGTTGGAGAAGACAATGCGGTAGACGTCCGTCTCGAGGATGTACGTCTCTTCCTTCTCGCCCACGATGCGCGCAGCCGAGGGCTGCTCCGGCTGCGCCGCCGCGGCCTTCTGCGGCGCCGGCTGCGCGGCGCCCTGCGCTTCCTGCGGCGCGGCCGGGGCCGCCGCGGCCGCCTTCTTCGGGGGAGCGGGCGGCGGAGGCTTCGGCAGGAAATACTGCGTCGCGAAAAGCACCAGCCCCATCAGGCCGAATGCGAGCAGGAGACGCGTCTCCATGCTCATCTCGCCGCCGCCGAAGGGCCTCTTCTGCTGATTGTCTTCGCCCATCCGTTCTCCTATTTCACCGGATCAAACCCGCCGGCGCAAAAGGGCTGGCAGCGGGCCAGCCGTCTCAGGCCCATCCACAGGCCGCGCGCCGCGCCATAGCGCTCGACGGCCTGCCGCATGTATTCGCTACAGGTCGGATGAAAACGGCAGGAAGGCGGCAGCAGGGGCGAGATCCACCGCTGGTAGGCGCCAATCATCCCCAGGATCAGGCCGCGCATTGCGAGACCACCCTTTCCACGGCGGCGTCCAGCTCCGCCTGCGGCGCGTCCAGACAGGCCTTGCGAAGGTTGAATACGATCCACCAGCCGGGCGCGACACGCCAGAGCCGCCGGCGGACCGTCTCGCGAAGACGGCGCCGCATGCGGTTGCGCACGACGGCCTTCCCCAATGAGCGCGGGGCAGTGAAGCCCACGCGCGCCTCCCCGCTGCCGCTCTGCCAGCAGAAGGCCACGAAATAAGGGCTCACGACGCGGGTGCCTCGATCATAGACCTGCCGGAATTCGGCGGACCGGGTCAGACGCTTCGACCGCGGAAAGCGCTCGCGCCCGCGGCTGCCCCCGCTACTTCCGCTTGGCGTAGCGGACGGCCCGTTCGTCACTGACGGTCAGCTTCCAGCGGCCGCGCGCCCGCCGCCGCGCCAGCACGGCGCGCCCGTTCTTGGTCTTCATCCGGGCGCGGAAACCGTGGGTCTTCGCGCGCCGGCGATTGTTCGGCTGAAACGTTCTCTTTGGCATGGGTAGGTCCTGAAGGTCAGACGCCCGGCGCCAGTGCGCGGCCGACGGGCACAGTAAGAGTTGCCGCCCCCCGTGGGGGCGAAATTCCAGTATAGGGAGCGCGGGGAAACAGTGTCAAACGCGGCTTCCGCCGCCCGCTGGCTCCGGCCGGTCCGCCACGCCCCCGGCCTCCAGAGCGCGCTTCAGCGAGCCCGGCGGCAGATCCACCGTGCGGACCGGGAACGGTATCTGGATCCCCTCGCGCCGGAACCGCGCCAGGATCCGGCGGCGCAGCGCGTCCTGCACCGGGAACTGCTTCGTGAAGTCGGACACATGCACGATCAGCGTCAGGTTGAGGGCCCAGTCGCCAAAGCCGGGATTGAAGCGCACCACCGGAGGCGGATCCATGAGCAGCCCCTCCAGGCCCGCCGCCGCCTCGACCTCCTCGAGGACGATGCGCTCCACGTGGTCGACATCCGCGCTGTAGGGGACGCTGATCGGAATGGGCAGCGCCATGCGGGGCTCCGGGTAGGTGTAGTTGGTGACGAGCGCTTCGCTGAGCTTCGAGTTCGGTATCACCACCAGGTTGTTCTGGAGCGTCCGCAGCGTGGTGATGCGCCACGTGACGTCCTCCACAAAGCCCTCCTGCCCGGAGTCCAGCTTGATGTAGTCGCCTTTGTGGATGTTGCCCGCCATGGAAATGTAGAAGCCGGAGAAAAGGTTGGCGAGCGTGTCCTTCAGCGCCAGGCTGACGGCGATGCCGCCCACGCCGAGGGCCGTCAGCGCGGGGGCCAGCGAGATGTCCAGCAGGTTCAGGATCACCAGCAGGCCGGGGATCGCCCACAGGATGCGGATGCTGGCCGCTGTCAGCGTCGTCACATGCCACCCGGTGGCGCTGCGCGACAGGGCGTAGCGGAGCAGGATGATGGAAGCGCGCGAAACGGCGATGGTGAGCGGCACGATGATCAGCGCCGCCACCAGCACCGTGAGCCTGTACTCCAGCGTGCGCGAAAGATGGCGCTCCTCGATGTCCTTGAGCGCGACCATCAGCGCGACCGCCAGCGCGGTCCACTGCGCCGGCCAGCGCAGCGCGCCGATCAGCTCGTCATCCAGCGTCGTGCTCGTGCGCTGCGCCAGCTTGTGCAGCGCCCGCAGGCCGATCCAGACGGTGAGCGCCAGCGCCGCCGCGCCAATTCCCAGCACCAGCGCGAAGCGCCATGCCGGATGCCAGCCGGCGGAGAAATCAAACAGGTTCAGCGCAAGGCTCATGACGGATGGACCGCATGCGCAGCGGCCCGGCGCACCGGCAGGCCCGCCATGCGGAGCTCATGCTCGACGTCGTCGGGCGTCAGCCGCGAGGCGTCGTAGACGACCGTGAGGCCGGCCAGGTCCGGCGCAAGCCGGATCGCATGGAACCCGTAAACCCCATGCAGCCGCTGAATGGCTTCGGCCCATGCGTCCTCAAATGGCTTCAGGAATTCGAAGCGCAATTCCGTCTTCGACATCGCAATTGCCAGAATATCACCGCCCGCCGGAGTCCAGCTTCCAGAGAATCTGCCGCAGCATCCCCGCAAGAATCGCCGCATCGCGCGAACTCACCGAAAGGCGGCGCAGCAGGCGGCGCAGCTTGTCCCGGGCCGATTTTTCCTTCCCGAAGTCGCAGTAGCCCGACTGTGCAAGCGCCTGCTCCCACAATCCGCCCAGCCGCTCCAGCTCTTCTTCCGTCGCCAGGCCCGCCGCCTGCGGCAGCCGCCGGGCGGCCGCCGGGGAGCGGCTCAGTTCATACAACGTCACCGCCACTGCCTGGCCGAGATTCATGGAGTCATGCTCGGCGCGCGTCGGGATATGCAGCAGCCAGTGGCAGTGCGAAATGTCCGCGTTCGATAGGCCGAACTTCTCGCTGCCAAACAGGATGGCCGCCCGCGCCGTCTGCACATGCCGCCGCAGAAGCCGCCCGGCGCGCTCCAGCCGGTGCAGCGGATGCTCGAAAACGCGGTGGCCCACGCCTGTGGCCCCTACGACCAGCGAACAGTCGGCCACCGCGGCAGAAACGTCCTCGAAAACGCGGGCGCTCTTCAGCAACTCTGCCGCTCCCACCGCGCTCACCGCCTCCTCGAATGCCACCGAGTAGGGGCGCACCAGGCGGAGATCGAAAAAGCCGAAATTGCTCATCGCGCGGGCGGCAGCGCCGATGTTGAGCGGATTGCGGGACTCGATCAGGACGATCGCAAGGCGCTGTTTGGCGTCCGGCTCCATGCTCCCTCTCCGATCAGGTTACTCCCCGCCGCCTCCGGTGCGCCGCGCCGGGGGCGATCCCCTCGGGCACTTCCGCTGGGAAGGAACCGGCCGGCAGTCCGTGCGAAGCGGAACCTCGTTCCAGCACCGTCCGCGTCGGAGCCGGCAGTCCGAGGGACGTCCGGAGACTGAATCCTACACGTGAAGAAAGCGCATGCCACTTCTCTCGGCTCCATGCCAGTCAGTCCGCACCCGAGGGGTCGCGCATGCCCCGGCAGGCACCGCGGAGGACGGCGGACTCGCTCAGCGTTCGGCCTGGGAAGGTGCTGCTTCCGGTCTCTGAGACCGCCAGCGGGCCGGCTTTTCCCGCCCGGAAGGCCTTGTCCGGCTGCGCCAGCAGGAGACCGGCGCCCGAAAGGACCCCGGGAGCATCCAAGCGTACAGGAGGACTCTCTTGGAACCCGGGCATTCGTGCACTACAGAGGTAGTCATTGTAGGGGGCGGTTTCGCGGGCCTCCACGCTGCCCGCGCCCTGCGCCATGCGCCCGTCAGGGTGACCCTCATCGACCGGAGGAACTTCCATCTTTTTCAGCCACTGCTGTACCAGGTGGCCACTGGAGCCCTGTCCCCCTCGGACATCGCCAGTCCGCTGCGGCGAATACTACGAAAGCAGAAAAATGCCCGGGTGTTCATGGGAGAGGTCGTCGGCCTGAATCCCCGCGAAAGGAAGGTCCTACTCGAAAACGGCTTTGTTTCCTACGACTATTTGGTCATTGCCACAGGGGCCGAAAATGACTACTTTGGTAGGAATGAGTGGCAGGCCCGCGCCCCGGGGCTGAAGACCATCGAGGATGCCACCGCCATGCGGGCGCATATCCTGGCCGCTTTCGAGGGGGCGGAACGCGAGTCGGATCCGGAAAGGCAAACCGAATGGCTTACTTTTGTCATAGTTGGAGGCGGGCCAACAGGAGTGGAGCTGGCCGGCGCTCTGGCCGAAATCGCCCGAAAGACCCTCCGAAACGACTTTCGTAATATTCAGCCCGAACGCGCTCGCATCCTGCTGCTGGATGCAGGCGATCGGGTTCTGGGTGCCTACCCGGAAGAGCTTTCGCGCAAGGCCGAGCGCCACCTCATCGGGCTGGGCGTCCGCCCGAGATGTGGCGTCCGCGTGCAGGAGATCACGGACCGCGGAGTCTGGGTGCAGCTTCGGGATGGCCGGCGGGAGTGGATCGGCGCGAGGACCGTCCTTTGGGCTGCCGGCGTCCGCGCCTCCGGGCTCAGCCACATTCTGGCCGAAGAAACCGGGGCCCAGCTCGACCGCCGGGGCGCAGTTTACGTCAACGAGGACCTCAGTCTTCCGGGCTACCCGGAGATCTTCGTTGCAGGCGACCTCGCGCATGTGGAACAGGACGGCAGGCAGGTGCCCGGAGTGGCGCCCGCCGCCATTCAGATGGGCAGGTTTGTTGCCGTGGAGATTCAGCGCCGGTTGCGCGGACAGCCGCCGCGGCGCTTCCGTTACCGCGACAAGGGGAGTCTCGCCGTCATCGGCCGCCATGCGGCCGTTGCCTGGTTCGGGCCTCTGCGCTTCGGCGGCATCCTGGCCTGGCTGGCCTGGCTCTTCGTGCACATCGTGTACCTGATCGGCTATCAGAACCGGCTGCTCGTCCTGTTGCAGTGGGCCCTGAAGTACATCACCTTCAATCCACGGGCGCGGCTGATCACCGGCGAGGCGGTGGACGTGCCGAAGGAAGCACGGGTGGAAGAGACGGGAATGCGGGCCAGCTCCTGAAGGGCCCGCTTCCGCACGGGAGGCACCTTCGCGCCTCCCGTGCCCAGGGGTTCCTTTCCCGGCGGCGCGTCTGTTCAGGTTGTGCAGGATCCGGGATCGGGGTCGATCACAACGGACTCACCTTCAGAAAATAGGGTCTCCTCAGGCGCTCGAGGCTCATCCGGGCGAATTCTTCGATGGCATCCTCAGACGGGGCGATGACGAAAACAATCACCCCGTCGCGCTTGCTGCGCGCTGCCTCCATGGCGGCGGCCCCGGGCGGCAGCGGATTCATGCACCCGCAGCGGCAGCCCGGCTGGCCCGGCTGGCAGGGCGCACCTTCCGCGTTGGTGCACGTCGACGCCACTCCCCTGCATGCCTGACCCGAAATCTGAAGCTGCATCGGCTGGATGACAGGGCGCCCACCCTCGCCGGACGGCGCAGACCTGCCGTTCGCAGAGAGCCTCGGCTGCGCGCCGCCCTCGACGCTCCTGTCCGGAGCCTTCTTCCTCGGGGGTGAGCTCTTGGTCTTGATCACCAGGTCCTGGGACGTGCTGCTGGCAATCCGTCCCGTCGTTGCCAGATCATTCTCAGCCTGGGCGGCAATCTGCTCGGCGTCGCCGCGCTCAAGCATTCCCGCAGGCCAGGCGACAAAATTGCCGCGCCCGGTCGCAACCACCTCCATCTGGACGGCGGGCGGCTGCCAGCCAAAGCACCCCCCAGCGAGCGACAGGGCCAGGGTCGAGACAAAGATCGAGGGTTTCCAGTTCATCGCAAGCACCTCTGCCTCAATATACGGAATTCCGGGAAAAATTCTTTAGCGCCTCTTCCGCGGACAGCAGCCCTGGCCCGGGTTCGCATAGAATGACGGCCATGAAGATGCTCAACGGACTCCTGCTGCTGGGCACCCTGGCAGCAGCCTGCCTCGCGCAGCAGCCGCAGATCAGAACCGGCGAGTGGGTGCCGATGTTCAACGGCCGGAACCTCGACGGCTGGAAGGCGAATGAAAACCCGCAGGCCTGGCAGGTGGTCATCGAGGACGGCCAGCCGGCCATCAGGACCACCGGCTACCGCAGCCATCTTTTCTGGATGGTCGAGGAGTGCGAGGACTGCGAATTCAAGGCGGATTTCAAGGTCACCGACGGAAGCAATTCCGGAATGTACTTCCGCGCCGCCTTCGAGCCGGGCTGGCCCAAAGGATACGAGGCGCAGGTGAACGCCACCCACAAGGATCCGGTGAAGACGGGCAGCCTCTACAACTTCCACAAGAACTTCGAAAGCCCGACAAAGCCCGGCGAATGGGGCACGCAGCACATCATCGTCCGGGGCAACCACATCGTGATCAAGGTGAATGACCGGGTGATCACGGACTACGTGGACGAGAAAAACACCTACACGAAGGGATGGCTCGCCCTCCAGGGGCACGATCCCCAGTCCACCACCTACTACCGCAACCTCTACTACAAGCGGCTGCCGAAAGAGACGAAATAGCCTCCGTTCCCCGCCGCAGCCAGGTGCTGCCCGGCGGCAGTCCGGCTGCCGCCTGCCGCCGCGGGCGCCCCTCGCCGGCGGAGCAGGCCGCGGCGCGCAGGCCCGCCCGCCCCGCGCAGAAAGCAGAAGCGGCGGCCGCGCCGGCGCGGCCGCCGCCGGAGAAACACCCGGAGGATTTCAGGCCGGGATCTTCGGCAATTTCTTTTCGTATTCCTCGATTTTCTTCTGCAATTTCGTCCGCTCCGGCGAAGGCGGCACGGCAGCCAGGGCCTCTTTGGCCTCGTCGAGGAACAGCTTCACGCGGGCGGCGCGGTCGAGCTTCTTCGGCGCAAAAAGCTGGCTGATTTCGGTGAATTGCGTCGCCAGGTACATCAGGAAATCGGTGCGCTTCACCTTCGGCTCCGGCTGCGAAAGCAGCGCCTTCGCCTTCTCGAAATCGCCTCCCGGATCGGCGGCGGCGATCACGCTCAGCGCGACGCCGCGGCGCACCATCAGCCCGTGAAGCCGTTCGACTTCGGCCGGCATGGGCAGAATGCCCTTGACGATGCGCTCCACCTCCACCGGACGGTTCCGGTTGGCGTCCGGCATCGGGAAGGGCAGGAGGATTTCCTCTTCGCTGAGCGCGGGCATCAGCTTGTGGCCGGTGTCGGCAAAGCGCATGGCGCTCTGGCCGGCGAGCGCGCGGGCGTCGCTGGCCAGCTTGCGGAAGTCGATCTCCCGGGCTTTCGCCGCCGGACGGCCTTCGTCGAGAATGTCGGCCCACTCCATCTCGCCGCGCGCCATGCCGGCGTCCAGAACCACCTGCCAGATCTGGGCCCGGCGCGTGTATTCATTCTCGGTGGCGATGATGCTCATCAGGTTCTTCATCGTCGCCTGGAAGTCGCCCTTCTGCCAGGCGCTCTTCGCCGCAGCCCAGAAAAACGGCGGCGTGCCCGGCTTCGGCGGAGCCGGCCCTTTGGAAGTGCTGCATCCGCCGCCAGTGAACGCAACAACTACGGCCGCAACAGGAACAACACAGCGCCACAATCGCCGCATGCAAGAACCTCCTTCGGGGAATATGTGCAGAAGTCCGAGACGGAGTCAAGGGTCCGAAATCCGCCTCTGCTTCGCTGTGCGGCCAGTTGATTCCGCGCGGTTCCGCGCGCCGGAAAGCCGTTGCGGGGCGGCTCCGCCCGCGCGGTCGCGCGCGCAGGGTGCGGTCCGGCGCGGTGGCCCGCGCCGGTATCGCGGATCGTTCAGATCGTCCGGCAGAGCCTCGAAAGAAGGCGCGCCCGGCGCCGCCACGCCAGGCCTTCGGACACGCCCGCCGCGCAGATGCACAGCCGGCGTCGCGGCGCCGTCAGATCTCTTTCACGGCCTGGATGATGTCGTTGACCGCCTTCTGCCCGTCGGAGAAAAACATCAGCGTGTTGTCGGCGGCGAAAAGAGGGTTGGGGATGCCGGCAAAGCCCGGGCTGAGGCTGCGCTTGATGACGACCACGGTGCGCGAGCGGTCGACGTCCAGGATCGGCATGCCGGCGATCGGCGACTTCGGATCCGTGCGCGCCAGCGGGTTCACCACGTCGTTGGCGCCGATCACGATGGAGACGTCCGTCTGCGGAAACAGCGGATTGGCCTCGTCCATCTCCTTCAGCGCCTCGTAAGGCACGTCGGCCTCGGCCAGCAGCACGTTCATATGGCCCGGCATGCGGCCCGCCACCGGGTGGATGGCGAAAAAGACCTCCGCGCCCCGCTGCTCCAGCAGTTGCTGAAGCGCGCGCACCGCGTGCTGCGCCTGGCTCACCGCCATGCCGTAGCCGGGCACGATGGCCACGCGGCGCGCATTGGCCAGCACCATGGCGATCTCCTCGGCCGAAGCCGCCTTCACCTTGCCCTTGTAAACGTCATCGCCCTTTGCCACCGCCTGCGCGCCGAAGCCGCCGAACAGCACGTTGGCCAGCGAGCGGTTCATCGCCTTGCACATGATCTGCGTCAGGATGATGCCCGACGCTCCCACCAGCGAGCCGGCGATGATCAGCATGTTGTTCTGAAGCACGAATCCCGTGGCGCACGCGGCCAGCCCGGAATAGGAGTTCAGCAGCGAGATCACCACCGGCATGTCCGCACCGCCAATGCCGATGGTGGCCAGCACGCCCAGCACGCACGAAGCCGCCAGCAGCGCCCAGTAAAACAGCAGCTCCTCGGGCCGTATCACCACGGCAGCGCACAGCGCCACGTTGGCCGCCGCCACCACCGCGTTCAGCACGTGGCGGCCCGGGAACACCACCGCGGCGCCCGTGATCAGCTCCTGGAGCTTGCCGAAGGCGACGAGGCTGCCGAGGAACGTCACCCCGCCGATCAGGCCGCTCAGCGCCGTGGACACCTTGAACTGCATGTCCATGGCGGCGCCCATGTGGAGCGCCTCCACCAGCGCCGCCCCCGCCACCAGCGCCGACGCCGCGCCGCCAAAGCCGTTCAGCAGCGCCACCATCTGCGGCATCGCCGTCATGTGGATCTTCAGCGCGAGCACCGCCCCGATGGCGCTTCCCGCCACAAGGCCCGCCACAATGATCTCGAAGCTCACGATGCGCCGGTCCAGCACCGTGACCACCACGGCCAGCAGCATGCCGGCTGCGCCCAGCAGATTGCCCCGCACCGCCGTGCGCGGGTGCGACATCCCCTTCAGCGCGAAAATGAACAGCACCGAGGCCAGCAGGTAGGCGAGGTTGACGATTGCGGCAGGCATGGTCTATTTCCGTCGGAACATCTCCAGCATCCGGTGCGTCACCAGAAAGCCGCCCACCACGTTGATGGTGGCGAAGACGACGGCGAGGAAGCCGAGCACCGTGGTCAGCGTCGTATGCTGCGTGCCCGCCGAAAGCACCGCGCCAACCAGCGTGATGCCGCTGATGGCGTTCGAGCCCGACATCAGCGGCGTGTGCAGCGTCGGCGGAACCTTCGTGATCACTTCGAAGCCGACGAAGATGGCGAGCACGAAGATCGTGAGGGTCGTGACGAAGAGTTCCATCAGGCTTCTCCCAGCAGTTCTCTCACGCGGCCATGGACGACCGCGCCCTCGTGCGTGACGAGCGTCTCGCGGAGAATCTCGTCGTCGCCCGAAAAATCAATGCTCCCCTGCTTCGCAATGTGCAGCAGGAAATTCGCGATGTTGCGCGCGTACATCTGGCTGGCGTGGTAGGGAGCGCGCGAAGGCAGGTTCAGCAGGCCGATGATGGTCACCCCGTGGCGCTCCACCACTTCGCCCGCCACGGTGAGCTCGCAGTTGCCGCCGCGCTCGATGGCCAGGTCCACCAGCACCGAGCCCGGAGCCATGCCCTTCACCATCTCCTCCGTGATCAGCACCGGCGCCTTCCTGCCCGGCACGGCGGCGGTCGTGATCACGACATCGTTTTCGGCCACCACGCGCGCCATCAGCTCCCGCTGGCGGCGGTAAAAGTTCTCGTCCATCGCGCGCGCATATCCGCCGCGGTCCTCCGCCTCGCCCGCCTCCAGCGGCAGCTCGACGAACTTCGCGCCGAGGCTCTGCACCTGCTCCTTCACCGCAGGCCGCACGTCGTAGGCCGACACCACGGCGCCCAGCCGGCGCGCGGTGGCGATGGCCTGAAGCCCGGCCACGCCCACGCCCACCACATAGACGTGCGCCGGCGCGATCGTCCCCGCCGCCGTCATCAGCATCGGGAAAAGCCGCGGCAGATGCGAAGCCGCCAGGATCACCGCTTCATAGCCCGCCACCGTGGCCATCGACGACAGCGCGTCCATGCTCTGCGCGCGCGTGATGCGCGGCATCAGCTCCATGGCGAAGGCCGAGACGCCGGCCGCGGCGAACTCGCGGGCGCGCGCCGGTTCCGAAAGAGGATCGAAAAAGCCGATCACCGTCTGCCCGCGCCGCAACCCTTCCGCCGAAGCGCGCACGGACACGATGACGTCCGACGCCTGGATCACTTCCTCGCGCGACGGAGCCACCCTCGCCCCTTTGGCCTCGTACTCTTCGTCGCGGAAGCCCGCCGCCGCTCCCGCCCCCGCCTCCACGGCTACTGCAAACCCCTTCTGGACGAGCTGCGCCGCCGCCTGCGGCACAAGCGCGACGCGCCGCTCGCCGGGCCATGTCTCTTTCAGAACGCCTACGGTCATGCAGTGTCCCTCGCGGATCTACCGAACAAGGATAATGCAGCCGCGCCGCCTGCCGCCCCGCGCGGGCGGCCTCAGCCGCGCCGTCCGGCGGCCGCAATGCGCCGGATCGTGTCGTTCAGCTCGCCGATGCTTTCGTGGCCGATGGTGAAGCAGTCGATCACGTCGCTGGCGAGCGCGAACCGGAGGCATTCGTCCGCGCGGTTGCGCAGCGCGCCCGCTCCGTAGATCTTCATCCCGATGATCCCCTTGCCGGCGGCCTTCATCTGCTTCAGCACCGGCAGCACTTCGGCGGGCGGGGCGTCCATCTGCACACCCGCCGGGTTAAAGCGGGCCAGGTCCACCTCCACCCACGGGTGCGACGCCGCCGTGCGCAGCGCGGCCATCGTATGGCAGCTCACGCCCTTGGTGCGCACGATGCCCTTCGCCTGAAGCTCGTCAATCACCGCCATCGCGCCGCGCTTCCGCTGCGGCCAGCCGCCATCCATCATGCAGTGCAGCAGCAGGATATCGATATAATCCGTCCCCAATTCGCGCCGGAAACGGTCGATATCGGCGCGCATTTCCTTCTCCGTGGAGGCGTGCGTCTTGGTCAGAATGACCACCTTTTCGCGCGGAACGCGCTTCAGGGCCTCGCGCACGTGCGGGTGCGTGCCGTACTGGTCCGCCGAGTCCCAGAAAAAGACTCCCTGATCATAGGCGGCATGGAACAGGTCGGCCAGGCCTTTCAGGCCGAGCCGCCGCGTCTGGTTGGAGGCGCCGCCGACGCCGTTCGTCCCCGATCCGGCCGCCAGCCGGCTGACGCGGACTTTCCTCGGGCCCAGCTCGATGATGTCGGAGGCGCGCTTCTCCTGCGCGGAAGCGGACAACAACGGAGAAGGGAAGGAGCGGAGAACTGCCAGCCCGGCTCCTGCGCGGATGAGAGTGCGGCGGTTCATGGCATGCATCCCGTTGCCCAACACACTATCACAGCTTCCGCGGCGCCGCGCCGGGGGCTCGTCCTGCCGCCCGCTCCGCCGCGCGCGGAATGCCGCGCCGCGGCGCCCGCCGCGCCTGCCGCCGCGTCAGCGGCGGATGCCCAGCTCCTTCAGCAGCCCGTCCGCGTGGTCGACGTGCTCGAGCAGCCAGAGGAAGAAGCGGATGTCGACGTTCACATTGCGCGCAATCGCCGGGTTGTATCCGAAATCATTGGCCACATTTTCCCAGACGCGGTCGAAATTCAGCCCCACGAGTTCCCCGCGGCCGTTCACCGTGGGGCTGCCGGAGTTGCCGCCGGTCGTGTCGGCGTCCGCCAGGAAATTCAGCGGCACCTGCGCCGGATCCACCCTCGCGGCCGCCTCCAGCAGGCTCTTCGGCAGGGCGAACGGCTCCTCGCCGGTGTGCTTTTCCAGCATCCCGGCCAGCGTCGTCTGCGGCAGATACTCGACGGCTTCGCGGGGCGAATAACCCTTCACGTGCGCAAACGAGACGCGCAGCGTGCCGTTGGCGTCGGGAGCCATGGGGCGGCCCGCGTGCGCCATCACCGCCCGGCGCCACGCGGGGCGCAGGCGGCTCGCCGCGCCCTCGTGCTCTTTCTGCGCCCGGTCGAAAGCGCGCAGCTCCTCCTCGAGCGCGAAGGCGAAGTCGAGCAGTGGATCGCGGCGCGCCCGGAGCTGCTCCACCGTCTCCCCGAACATCTTCATGCGCTCTTCCAGAGCCGTGACCTTCGTCCCCGCATAGAGCTGCGCCACGGCCTGCTCGAGCGGCGCGTTGCGGAAGGCCGCATCCACCGCCCGGATGCGCGCCCCCTCGGGCAGCGCGAGCGCGTGGCGCAGCCAGCTCCGCATCAGCGCCTCGTCGGCGGGCCGGTAGAAGCTCTTCTGGTCGCGCTCCAGACGCGCCCGCAGCCGCGGCAGCTCGCGTTCCATGTAGTCGGGTTCGCGCTCCATGTCCGGCCGGGCGCGCTCGGCCGCCAGCCTGACGAGCTGCGTCGCGTGCCGCAGCGCGATGGGCCCGTTCGGGATCGACTGGAAAAGGAAATCGCGCAGCATCGTGCGGCGGCGTTCGCCGGCGCGGCGGTCCAGCTCCCGGCGGGCCTCGATCGCGGGCCGCCACTCCGGCCGCTGCGCCGCCCAGGCCTCCACTTCTTTCTCCTGTTCGGCCTGCTTCTCCAGGATCCGGCCGCGCGCAAGGCCGGCCATCTGCCCCTGCGCGTTCTTCACCACGTTATGCAGGCTCTTCAGCGTGCTGGCCACGGCAATCTCCCCATCGCGCGAACCTTTCGTGGCCTGCTCGAGGAGCTGGATCCATTCCCCGTAGATGCGCGCCCGCAGGGCGAAAAAGCCGTCGCGCTGAAGCGCCATTTCCGCCGCCGTCAGCGACCGCACCGTGCGGCCCGGATAGCCGAGCACCATGACGAAGTCTCCGGGCCTCACCCCGTCGCGCGAAATCGGAAGCCAGAACTCGGGCCGGTACGGCTTGCCATCCTTGTAGGCGCGGGCCAGCGCGAAGTCGCCCGTGTGGCGCGGCCACATCCAGTTGTCGATCTCGCCGCCGAATTCGCCGATGGCGCGCGGAGGAGCGTAAACAAGGCGGACGTCGGACAGCTCGAAGCTCTCGATCAGCACATACTGCACGCCGCCGTCGAAGACCGCGACGCGGCAGCGCGTCCCGGGCTGACGCTCGCATTCGGCCACCAGCTCCTTCTGCCGGCGTTCGATGGCCTCGTAGCGCTGAAGGTCCGTGGCCCCGGCAGGCACGGCCTCCAGCACGGCCTTCGTTACGTCCGTGAAGCGCCGCGGCACGGTGACGCGCGTCGTGCGCCCGGGCAGCTCCTCTTCCGGCGAGCGGGCCAAGAAGCCGTGCGTCATCAGGTCCCGCTGCGGCGTGCTGTGCTCCTGAAGGACGCTGAACAGGCAGTGGTGGTTCGTCAGGATCAGGCCCGTTTCGGAGACGAATCCGGCCGAGCAGCCCCCGATGTTGACGGCGGCCGAAAGCAGCCCCGCGCCCCGGCGCGGATCCCACAGCCGCTCCGGCGGCAGTTGCAGGCCCAATTGGCGGAGCCAGGCGGGGTCGAGTTCCAGCACCTGCTGCGGCGTCCACTTGCCCTCCACGCCCGCCGCGGAGGGCGCAAGCAGCGCCGCGCAGAAGCAGGCGGCAGCAAAGAAACGCGGCATTGGCATCGATCAGTCCCTCGTGCTCCGGCTGTACACCGGCGCGCTTTTCAGCATATAGTGGAGACGCCCCGCAAGGAGGGCGGTGAGAGATGACGACTGGGATGAAGGCGTGCGCCGAGGAGATCCGCCAGTGCTGGATCCGCTGCGATGCCGCGCTGGCGGCGGGGGACGCGGAAGCGGCCAACGAGGCCTTCGGCCGCGTGTTTGAAATCGTCGACCAGTTTCCCGTGGAAGAAGAGGACGTGCGGGCGCTGGCGCTGCTCTGCATCCTGACCTGGGTGAAGGTGGCGGCCGCGCTCGAGGCTGCCGGGCAGAACGATCCCGCGTTGCAGGCGCAGGCGCACGTGTTCCAGTTGCTTGATACCTACTGGCTGCTCGAAGAGGACGGGCAGCCGCAGATGAGCCGCGACCTGAAGGAACTGGAGGGACTCGAATCTGCGGAGGCGACCGAGCTGCTGGGCCGCCTCTACCTGCTGTGCAGCCGCTACGGGCGCGAGGACAGCCTGTACTGGGGCCGCTGCTTCATGGCCTTTGACCGGAAGCTCCAGTCTGGGGGAGCGGTGAACTGAGTCCCGCCTGCGGCGATGCCTCCGCCAGGGCGCGCCGCCCCGCTTCCAGCAGCTCGATGATCCGGTCCACATCGAAGACGCAGCCTGCCCAGCTTCCCCCGCTGGCCTGCTGCAACGCCGCCCACAGCCGGGTGTCGTCCGGCAGCAGCGGATCCGGCGCGAGGTCCGGATGCGGCGTGCGCGCCTCCAGATCCACGCCAACGACGTTCACCGTGCCAACCAGCCGGTTGCGGTCGATCACGATCTCGATGATGTCGCCGTCGCGCAGCCGCCCGATGGGCCCGCCTGCCAGCGCCTCCGGCGACACGTGGCCGATGCAGGCCCCCGTCGAGACCCCGCTGAAGCGCGCATCCGTCACCAGCGCGACATGCTTTCCAAATGGCAGATACTTGAGCGCCGACGTGAGCTGATACGTCTCCTCCATGCCCGAGCCCATCGGGCCTCGCCCGGCCAGCACCAGCACGTCGCCCGGACGGATGCGGCCTTCCTTGATGGCCGCGATCGCCGCCGGTTCCGAAGTGAACACGCGCGCCGGCCCGCGCATCCGGTATACGCCGTCCGCGTCCACCACCGAAGGATCGATCGCGGTCGCCTTCACCACCGAGCCCTCCGGCGCCAGATTGCCGGTCGGGAAGCAGACGGTGGAGGTGATCCCGCGCCGCCGCGCCTCCTCCGGCGAAAAGATCACGTCGTCCGGATCCACGCCGTCCAGCTCGCGCAGGCGCCGGCGCAGCGCCGCCCGCCGTTCGCTCTGCTCCCACCAGTCCAGGTTCTCGTCCAGCGTCCGGCCGCTCACCGTGCGCACGCGCGTATGGAGCAGCCCGGCGCGCCTCAGGTGCAGCATCACCTCCGGCACGCCGCCCGCCAGGAACACCTGCACGGTGGCGAAGTTGCGCGGGCCGTTGGGCAGCGCGTCCACCAGGCGCGGCACGCTGCGGTTCACCCGCGACCAGTCCTCCACCGTGGGCCGGCGCAATCCCGCATGGAAGGCCACTGCTGCAAGATGGATGACCAGGTTCATCGAACCGCCGATGGCCGCGTGCACCGCAAGGGCGTTTTCCAGCGCTTCCTGCGTCAGGATGTCCCGCATGCGGATCCCTTCAGCGTGCATCCGCAGCGCCGCGCGGGCGGAGCGCCGCGCCATGTCGAGCCAGATCGGATGCCCGGAGGGTGCCAGCGCCGAGTGCGGCAGCGCCATGCCCAGCGCCTCCGCCACCGCCTGCGCCGTCGCCGCCGTGCCCATGAACTGACAGCCGCCGCCCGGCGATGCGCACGCGCGGCAGCCCATCTCCTGCGCGTACTCGAGCGTGATTTCGCCGTGCGCGAAGCGCGCGCCAATCGACTGCACCACCGCCGTGTCCTCGCCCTTCTCGGGCAGCAGCGTCACGCCGCCAGGCACCAGCACGCACGGCAGGTCCCGCTGCGCCGCCAGCGCCATCATCATCGCCGGCAGCCCCTTGTCGCATGTGGCCACGCCAATCACCGCGCGGCGGTTCGGCAGCGAGCGGATCAGCCGGCGGAACACGGCCGAAGCGTCGTTGCGGTAGGGCAGCGAATCGAACATCGCCGGCGTGCCCTGCGAGCGCCCGTCGCAGGGATCCGAACAGTAAGCCGCAAAGGGAATGGCGCCCAGCTCCTTCAGCTCGCGCGCGGCCGCCTCCACCTGAAGGCCCACCTCCCAGTGCCCGGTGTGATAGCCAAGCGCGATGGGCGTGCCGTCGGGCGCGCGCAGCCCGCCATGCGTGGAGAGAATCAGCACCTCGTCGGCTGCCATGCGCGAGGGCTCCCATCCCATCGCGGCGTTCATCGTCCAGCCGTAAAGGTCGCCCGAGGGGCGCTCCCGCAGCATCTCCTCGCTGTAAGGCAGTCGGCCCTGCGGTCCGGCGGCGCGGGTGCGCACCTCATACAGCCCCGCATCGCCAGAGTCGAGAATCGCATCCGGGTTCGGAAGAGGGTCCGGCATGATCCGATTTCATCACACGCCCGCCTCCGCGGGTGGCCCGGGCCGGGCAGAATCGGGTAGAGTGTGGAGGGTCCTCTATGAGCTTTCGTGTCACTGAACGCAGCAACGGCGACGTGCTGGTACTCGGCCTCGAAGGGCGCCTCGTCATCGGCGACGCCGTGGAGGAGTTCCGCCGCAAGATCGACGAGGCCATCAAGGGCGGGCGGACGCGCGTGGCGCTGGACCTTTCGGGAACCGAATACATCGACTCGAGCGGCATGGGGTTCCTCGTCGTGGCGCACAAGGTGGCCCGGGATGCCGGCGGAATGCTGGCGATGTTCAACCTCACCGAGCGCGTCGTCGACCTGATGCTGCTGACAAAGCTGAGCGGCGTCTTCCATCTGTTCTCCAGCGAGCAGGACGCCGTCGACGCCATCCACGGCAAGCCGGTGAAACCCTTCGATCCGGTGGCTTTCGTCCAGGAGCGCGGAGAGCACGCCCCGGGCGGGGAGTGACGGACGGAACAGGCCCCGGCCCGCGCGGGAAGAACCGCCGCAAGGGGCATGCTACACTCGTAGCTTCCCCCCATGAAGATCGCGATCGGAGCCGATCACGCCGGCTTTTTCCTGAAGGAACAACTGCGGCGCGAGCTGACAGCGGCGGGGCATGATGTCAGGGACTTCGGCGCGGAATCGCCCGAATCGAGCGATTATCCCGATTTCGCCCGCCAGGTGGCGCAGGCGGTCGCCGCGGGCGAGTGCGAGCGCGGCATCCTCGTCTGCTTCACAGGCGTAGGCATGTCGATCGCCGCCAACCGCGTGCCCGGCGTGCGGGCCGCCCTCGCCTACAACTCGGATGTGGTGGAGCTGACCCGGCGCCACAATGACGCCAATGTGCTCACCCTGGGCGCGAAATATCTGAATGCGGCGCGGGCGATGGAGTGGGTGCGGATTTTCCTGGAAACGCCTTTTGAAGGCGGGCGGCATGAACGGCGCGTCCGCAAGATCGACGCCTGCTGAGCCGGGCACAGGGAGCTGACCGATGACGGAACAGGAACGGATGGCAAGGCCGCTGGAGGCCGTGGATCCCGAGATCGCACAGGCGATCCGCGACGAGGCCGAGCGGCAGCACTCGCGGCTCGAACTGATTGCGAGCGAGAATTTCACCTCCGAGGCCGTTCTCGAGGCCACCGGCAGCGTGTTCACCAACAAGTATGCCGAGGGATACCCCGGCCGGCGCTACTACGGCGGCTGCGAGCATGTCGACACCGTCGAGAACCTCGCCCGGGAGCGCGCCAGGCAGCTTTTCGGCGCCGAGCACGCCAACGTGCAGCCCCACTCCGGCTCGCAGGCCAATGAGGCGGCCTACGCCGCGCTGCTCCAGCCCGGCGACACCATTCTCGGCATGAATCTCGCCCACGGCGGCCATCTCACCCACGGGCATCCGCTCAACTTCTCCGGCCGCGTCTACCACGTCGTTCCATACGGCGTCCGCCGCGAAGACGAGCGCATCGACTACGACGAGGTGGCCCGGCTCGCGCGCGAGCACCGCCCCAAGATGATCATCGCCGGCGGCAGCGCCTACTCGCGGATCATCGACTTCGCAAGGCTGCGCGAAATCTGCGACGAGGTGGGCGCGAAACTCCTGGTCGACATGGCGCACTTCAGCGGCCTCGTGGCCGCCGGCCTCTACCCGAACCCCTGCTGCTGGGCCGACGTCGTCACCACCACCACGCACAAGACGCTGCGCGGCCCCCGCTCCGGACTCATCCTCTGCCGCGCCGAATACGCGCAGGCGATCGACAAGACCGTGTTCCCCGGCGTGCAGGGCGGTCCGCTGGTCCACGTGATCGCCGCCAAGGCCGTCTGCTTCCGCGAAGCGATGGAGCCAGGCTTCGTCGAATACCAGAAGCGCGTCGTTGCCAACGCCAGGACGCTCGCCGAGGCGCTCGCCGCGGCCGGCTACCGCATCGTCAGCGGCGGCACCGACACGCATCTGATGCTCGTCGACGTCTTCTCGCGCGGGTTGCGGGGCAGGGAAGCGGAAAAGGCCCTCGACGAGGCGTGGATCACCGTCAACAAGAACTCGATCCCCTTCGACCAGAACCCGCCGCTGAACCCGAGCGGCATCCGCCTCGGCAGCCCGGCGGTCACCACGCGCGGCTTCGGCGAGGCGGAAATGCGCACCGTGGCCGAGCTGATCGCGCGCGTGCTCGAGGCTCCCGCTGACGCCGCCAACCTCGCCGCTGTCCGGCGGCGCGTGCAGGAGCTGACCGAACGCTTCCCTCTGTACTCGTGGCGGCGCTCCGCGGTCCGGGCCTGATCGGAGTACAATGCCGCTGTGCCGCTGAAGATCCTGTTTGACGCCCGTCATGTGAGGGACTTCGGCTACGGCACTTACATCCGCAACCTCCTGCGCGGCTTCGCCGCCATCCGCGCGCCGCATGAGTTCCTGCTGGCGATGCGCGCGGCCGACCGCGCAGAGCTGGCGGACCTGCCCGGCAATTTCCGCTTCCTCGCTTACGAACGGCCTGACACCGAGCCGCGGGACCGCATCGCATTCTCGCTGTTCGCCAGGCGGCAGAAACCGTCTCTCGTGCATATCCCGCTCGCCCGCGTTCCCCTGTTCCTGCCCCGGCCTTACGTTGTGACGGTGCATGACATCTCGAGCCTTGTGCTCGAAAAATCCTCCGGCTGGCGGGGCGAACTCGAGCATTGGCTCCTCCGCCGCTCGCTGCTCGGGGCGGCGGCCGTCATCGCCGTGAGCGAATGGACGAAGAACGACCTGATCTCCCTGCTCGGCCTGCCGCCCGAAAAGGTCCGGCGCATCTACGGCGCCGTGGATCCGCAGTTCACCCAGCAGACCCGGGCCGAACGGGAAGAAGGCGATGACGGCGCGGCCCGCGAAAGGGAACGGCGCCGCGAGCTGGAACGCTACCAGGTCCACTACCCCTACCTGCTGTACGCGGGCACCATCCGGCCGCAGAAAAACATCCCCCGCCTCGTGGAAGCGTTCGCCCTCGTCCGGGGAAGGCTCCAGGATCATCCGCTGTGGAAAGACCTGCGGCTCATCATCATCGGCGACGAGATCTCCCGCTACCCGGCCGTCCGCCAGGCCGTCATCCAGTCGCGCGTCGAGCCCTACGTGCGGTTCCTCGGCTTCGTCCCCATCGACACGCTGCGGATGTTCTACGAGTCGGCGGCGGCCTTCGTGTTCCCGTCGCTGTACGAAGGCTTCGGGCTGCCTCCGCTGGAAGCCATGGCCTGCGGCACGCCGGTCGTCTGCTCGGACGCGGCTTCCCTGCCGGAGGCCATCGGAGACGCCGCCGAAATCATCAGCCCGGACAACGTCTTCGACATCGCGCGCGGCATCCTCGAGGTCCTGCTGAACGAAGACAGGCGGCGGCTGCTCATCGAACGCGGCTACCAGCGATGCCGCGAATTCCGCTGGGAAGACACCGCGGCGCGCGTGCTGGCCATCTACGAGGCGGTGGCCGCCGGCAGGCCGCTGCCCGAGTAGGCGGAACCCGCCACGGCTGCCAGTCTCCGCCCCTCAGAACAGGGCTGCGGCGGGAAACGCGCTCCCCGTGTGCGAAAAAGGATCGAACTGCGCCGGGTCCGGCCCCGCCCACAACAACCGCGCCCGCACCACCGCCAGCAGAGACCGGCCTTCCAGCGGAATCTCCTGCGGGCCGCTGGCCGCCATCAGCGCCTCCTGCCCGAGAACGGCCAGAACATTTCCCTCGCGCCGCAGCCGGCGGATCAGCCCGGCACCGCCCCACTGCACCACATACCAGCCCTGCGGGGAGATGTCCGCCCGCAGGCCTTCGTCGAGTGCAACCATTGCGAAATCCTTGCCGGAAAATCGAAATGGAAAGGCAGGATCCGGCTCCATTTCCACCAGAAACGGACGCCGCGCGCCCCGGATCCACGCGGAATTTGCGGCAATCCACCGCGCAACACGGCGGAAATCCGGCAGCGGGGAGTTCGGGCCGATCCGGCCCTCCACAACGGGAATCAGGCCGCAGAAGCCGGACTGCGACTGCCGTTGCAACAGCATCGCCCCAAGCTCGTCGGAGGTGAACAGTTCGCCCAGCGACCACCCCAGGCTCGCCAGGATCCCGTCGGCGACATGAGGCGTAAGCGCGCGCTTGCCCGCAAGAATGTGGTGAAGATGCGGCTGCGAAATTCCCAGCAGCCTTGCCAGCCCGCGCTCGGTGTATTCGCCGTTGGTGAGGTGGGCGACGATACGGCGTATCAGCCGTTGCAGGAGCCGCTCAAAGCCGGGGCCCGGTGAGAAGCTCAAGTGATTTCTCCTTGAAATAGGGTAGTACTAGTACCTCTAGTACTCAAGGTTGCACCCACAGATTAAAAGAAATTAACTGAAGAAGTGACTACGATATCAAATTGAAAAGAATAGACTTACCGACTGTCATGGCTTGCAGCCTGTCCTCGAGCCAGATTTTCGTGTGGCGGGAGTTGACGAAAAATTACGTTGGCCGGAGTGTGGTTGCAGGCAATTCCGGGCGGCCGGGGTGAGGCCGGCTGCCCGAATCTAG
Source organism: Bryobacteraceae bacterium (assembly GCA_025056865.1). Taxonomy (GTDB): domain Bacteria; phylum Acidobacteriota; class Terriglobia; order Bryobacterales; family Bryobacteraceae; genus JANWVO01. Next base: position 26,033 of record JANWVO010000042.1, on the reverse strand, counting down.
GAAAGGAAAACAATATTATGGAGTGGACCCGTTCCGAAACCATTGGCCTGGCTTCTGTGAAATGCGTGCATTGCCGCGGCCTCGGGCTGCGGGAAGCGCGCGGCCGGCTTGTTCCCTGCGCATGCGTGTTCCGCAGCATTTTCCGCGCCTGTTACGCGCGGTTCAGAAAATGCGTTGAGCAGGAGAAGCGCTACAGCCGGGTTTCTCTCGAATATTCGCCGCGGGGCGGCCGGCGGATCACCTGGGGCATGAAGAACGAAGAGTACATCGCGGATTTCTACCTCGTCAGCCGCCGGCATCTGACGCCGGAAGAGTGGGAAGTGTTCCGCTATCATTTCCTGCTCGGCGCCGATTCCCGGCTGTGCACGCGGAAACTGAAGATCGACCGCGGACAGTTCTTCCACATGGTGTACCGCATTGAGGCGAAACTCGGCCGTGTTTTCCGCGAGCTCCAGCCCTATTCGCTGTACCCGCTCGATGAGTATTTCTACGGACGGACCGAGAACCCGTGGAAAGGCGGCGGAGACGAAGGGCCCGCCGCGAAGCCCATGCGTGCGGCTCCCGCCCAGCGCATCCCGGTAAAGAAAGTCGCCTGAAACGCAAGGCGGGCAGGAAATGGGGGCAGACACCCCGCCTCGGCACGCCGGGTGTCTGTCCCCGTTTTCGCGGGCGGAGTCAGCCGCGCAGGTCGGCGCCAAGGGCCAGCAGCTTGCCGGTGATGTTCTCGTAGCCGCGCTCGATGATGCGGGTGTTGGTGATGCGGGATTCGCCTTCGGCGGCCAGCGCGGCGATCAGGTAGCTGAACCCGGCGCGCAGGTCCGGGATTTCAATGTCGGCGCCGCGCAGCGGCGTCGGACCCACGATCACCGCCGAATGCTTGTAGTTGCGCTGGCCGAAGCGGCAGTGCAGCGAGCCCAGGCATTCGCGGTAAAGCTGGATCTGTGCGCCCATGCGCCGCAGCGCCTCCACGTAGCCGAAGCGGTCCTCATACACCGTCTCGTGGACGATCGAGACGCCTTCCGCCTGCGTCAGCGCGATCACAAAGGGTTGCTGATAATCGGTCGAAAAACCCGGATAGACGTCCGTCTCGAGCGCGGTGGAGCGCAGCTTCGACCCTGCGCGCCAGAACTCGATGCCGCCCTCGTCCACCCGGAACTCCCCGCCGATCTGCCGGAAGCGGTTCAGAAACGTCATCATGGGCGCCTGCTGTGCGTTGCGCACGTAGATCCGCCCGTTGGTGGCCACCGCGGCGCACGCCCACGATGCGGCCTCCAGGCGGTCCGGGATGGCATGGTGGTCGAAGCCGCGCAGCTCCTTCACACCGATGATCTTGATCACGCGGTCGACGTCGACGCTGATGATGGCCCCCATCTTCTGGAGCACCATGATGAGGTCCATGATCTCCGGCTCCACCGCCGCGTTGGACAGCTCCGTAACGCCTTCCGCCCGCACGGCGGCCAGGATCACCTGCTCGGTGGCGCCCACGCTTGGATACTCCAGCCGGATCTTGTTGCCCTGGAGCCGCGTGGCCGTCAGGTGCGCGTCATGGGCCTCCTCATGCAGCGTCGCGCCGAGGTCCTGAAGCGCCCGCAGATGGAAGTCCACCGGCCGCGACCCGATCCGGCAGCCGCCCAGCGACGGCACGGGAGCCACTCCGAAGCGGGCCAGCAGCGGGCCGCAGGTGAGGATCGGAATGCGGCTCTTGCCGGAAAACTCGCGCAGCACGGAGCGCTCCATCGGCCTCAGGTTGGCCGCGCAGATTTCCAGCACGCCGGGCTCGGGCTCGCTCACCTCGCCGCCGAGGGCGTGGATCAGTTCGGCGGTGATGCCGACGTCGACGATGCGCGCCACGTTGCGCAGCACGCATTTCTCGCCCGTCAGCAGCGCCGCCACCATGATCTTGGGCAGGGCATTCTTGGCCCCGCGCAGCGGCACCTCGCCCTCGAGCGGCTTGCCGCCGCGCAGGATCATGGGATCCGTCCGGATGGCCGTGCCCGGTGCAGTCATTGGCTAGAACAATTTTCGCTCACGCTTGAGCACCGGGGGCGTCTCGAGGTCATCGAGCGAAAAGATGTCGTCCGGCGGCCCAGCGGCGGGCGCGGCGGCCTGCGGGGGAGGACCCGCCACCGGCGCGGTCTCTTCAGGGAGCGGCTCGAGTTCGAAAACCTCCTCCGGGAACGCCGCAGCCTCATGAGCCGGCCCTGCCGCTTCCACCGGCTCCGGCTCGGCGGCGCGCGCCGCGGCGGGAGCCTCGATGATCCGCGGAGCCGCGGGTGCGGTCCTCGGGGCAGGCGGTGCCGCCGGTCGCGCCACGTTCACCACCGGCCGCTCCACCTGCGGCAGCCCCTCCCGCTGGAAGCCCGTCGCGATGACCGTGATTCGCACCTCGTCTTCCGTCGAGGCGTCAGGCACCAGCCCGAAGTTGATCTGCACCTCCGGGTTCCCGGTCGCTTCGCGGATGAGCTGGCAGGCCTGGTGCAGCTCGTGCAGGCTCAGGGTGGGCGGCGCGGTGATGTTGAGCAGAATCGCGCGCGCGCCTTCCAGCCCGCCCTCTTCCAGCAGCGGGCAGGCGATGGCGCCGCGCGCCGCTTCGACAGCCGCGTTCGGGCCGCGCGCGCTCGCCGTGCCCATGATGGCGAAGCCCATGCCGAGCATGATCGCCCGGACGTCGGCGAAATCCCGGTTGATCAGGCCCGGCGTCGTGATGATGTCGCTGATGCCCTGCACCCCCTGCCGCAGCACATCGTCGGCCAGCCGGAACGCCTCAAAGAACGACGTGCCCGGCGGCACGAGGTCGATGAGCCGGTCGTTGGGAATCGAGATGACGCAGTCGACCGTGCCGTGGAGCTCGGCCAGGCCCCGCTCGGCCTGCTTCATCCGGCGCGGCCCCTCGAAGGCGAACGGCTTGGTGACCACCGCCACCGTCAGCGCGCCCAGCTCCTTCGACAGCGCCGCGACGACCGGAGCCGCGCCGGTGCCAGTCCCGCCGCCAAGGCCCGCGGCAATGAACACCATGTCCGCGCCTTCCAGCACCTCAAGAATCCGGTCCGTGTCCTCGAGCGCCGCCTGGCGGCCGATCTCCGGATCCGAACCCGCCCCCAGCCCGTGCGTGATGCGCGAACCCAGCGCGATCTTGTTCGGCACTGGCGAAGTGCGCAGCGCCTGGGCGTCCGTGTTCATCACATAAAACTCAACGCCCCGCACGCCCGCGTCGATCATCCGGCTCACCGCGTTGGAGCCGCCGCCGCCCACGCCGATGACCTTGATCCGCGTGCCGCCGCTCAGCTCGTCCTGTATCTCGAACTTCAGCGAATCCAGTTCTGACATCGCAACCTCGCTGCTGCATCGCGCCGCCCGTGGCGCCCGCTTCCTCCCTATTTTCCCCAAAGCAGCCCCAGCCATCCCGGGCCGCTGCGCCGTTCGCGCCGCTCCTGGAGCCGCGCCGAATACATCGCCAGCCCCGCCGCCGTCGTCCACGCCGGCGAGTACAGCTCCTCGGGCCATTCCAGAATGCCCCGGGCAATCCCCAGCCGGGCAGGGCAGTGCAGAATGCGCTCGGCCTCCTCGACCATGCCCTCCATCAGCGCGCCGCCGCCGCACAGCACCAGCCCCTCTCCCAGATGCACGGCGCGCGCGAAGCCGGCGCGGCATCTCTCGATGATCGAGAACAGTTGCCCGGCGCGGGCCTCCAGCGTCTCGATCAGCGCCCGCCGGCTGATTTCCCGCCCCGGGCGCGAGCTGTCCGCCGGAAGCTGGATGATGATGTTGTCGCCGCCCGGCCCCGTGTGCACGCAGCCATAGGCCAGCTTCAGCCTTTCCGCCTCCTCCCACGCGACCCCATGCACCGTGCTGATGTCCCGCGTGAAATGGTCCCCCGAAATGCCGTGCCCGGCGGCGAACAGCGTCGAATCTCCGTCGTAGAAAACGATGCCGGTCGAGTGGGCTCCAATGTCGGCCAGCGCGACGCCGCAGGCGCGCTCCTCGGGCAGGATGGCCGCGTAGGCTGCGGCAATCGCCTCGAAAACGGTCTCTTCCACCTGCACCTGCGCCTGCTGCACCGCGCTCACCAGAGCCTCGTGCTCCTGCCGCGGCACGGTCACCAGCAGCACATGCGCCTCCAGCCGCTCGCACTCGACCCCGATCGGATGCGGCACCGGCGGGCCCCCGTCCACCGTGAAATCCTGCGGCAGCGCCTGTAGCAGCATCTGCCCGCCGCCTACCGGCGACTGCATGGCCAGCTTCACTGCCTGCTCCAGATCCTCCTTCTGAATCGCGCGCCGCGGGCCGAAGTCGTAAACGCCCCGCCCCTGATGGCACCGCACGTTCGGGCCGCCCACGCCCACCACCGCGCTCGTCAGCGGGCTCCCCGCCCGCCTCGAACACTCCTGGAAAACGGCCCGGATGCAGTCGGCCAGCGCGTTCTGATCCGAGATCTGCCCGCGGTGCCAGCCGCGCGACAGCGCCGCCGCATGCGCCCGGTAATGCACGAACCCGTCTTCCACCGTCACGGCGACCAGACGGATCCAGTTGCTGCCGACGTCCAGTCCTGCGGCGATTTCAATGTTGCGTGCCACGGGTCAGCGTTGTTCCTCCGGAGGGACTCCCACCAGTGTAATCCGGCCCTCCGTCGTCAGATCCAGTACGGCGCGGTGGGAGAGCCGGTCCTGAATGCCTTCCAGATGGCTGAGAAACACGTTCAGCCGCTCCAGATACTTCTCGTTGCCCAGGATCAGCACCACCAGATGGTCCTTCGTCTGATACGCGACGCGGACGTTCTCCGGGTCGGTGACGTCCACTTCCGGAATGTTCGGCCTCGCCGGCGCGAGTTCTTCCAGCACCCGCAGCATCAGCCGCACCAGCCTGCGGCGGTGCTCGACCTCCTGCTCGCGCCGCACGCCGAGCAGCAGCGGCAGGGAGCCGGAAACGGCGCCGTTCATCGGCAGCAGCACGCCGTCTTCATCGATCAGCATCGGCCGCATCCGCAGGGGCTCGCCGAAGCTGCCCGAGATGCCCGCCGGCACCTGGATGAGGGCCACCGGCTCCCGCTCCGTGATGCGGACGAACAGGGTGCCCGGCCAGACGCGGCGCACCGCCGCGTCCCGCACCCAGTCGATGCGCCGCAGCTCTTCGCGCCGCTTCTCCAGGTCGATTTCGTGGATGCCGCGCCCGCGGTCGGCCTCGAACACCCGCAGCACGGCGGCCCGCGGCACGTGCCGCACGCCTTCCACGAACACGCCGCCCGTGCCGGCCCGGTCCTCCTCTGGCAGGCGGAAGCGCGGGTCGCGGGCAAGAAACCGGTTCCACTCCAGGAGGAAGAAGGCCGCCGCGGCCAGCGCGCACACGGCCGTGATGCTCCATCCCGCAGCCGTCAGCGCGCGCCGCAGCGCCGCGGAGCGCTGCGGGTCTTCAGGCGTTTCCTTCGCTTTCCTGCGAGCCATGGCTGGCCTCCCGGAGGATTTCAAGCACTGCCGGCCCTGCTGTCGTCACGTCGCCTGCGCCCAGCGTCACCAGCAGGTCGCCTTCGCGCAGCTCGCCCGCAACGAGCCGGACCGCCTCGGCCAGGCTGCCCGCGTAGCGGCAGCCGCCGTGGCCGGCCGCGGCGATCGCCTTCGCCAGCGCCTCGCCGGTGACGCCCTCCAGCGGCGCCTCCGAGGCGGCGTAAATGTCGGTGACGTAGACCAGGTCCGCATCCCCAAAGGCGCTGGTGAATTCGTCGAACAGTAGCTGCGTGCGCGAGTACCGGTGCGGCTGAAACAGCACCACCAGCCGCCGCGGCCTGCGCAGCCGCAGCGCTGCCAGCGTGGCGCGGATCTCGGCCGGGTGGTGCCCGTAATCGTCAATCACCTCGACGCCCGCCGCCGTTCCCTTCCACTCCATCCGCCGGCCGGCGCCTTCATAGGCGGCCAGCCCGGCGCGCACGCGGTCGGCTTCCACCCCAAGGTGCAGCAGGATCGCCGCGCAGGCAGCGGCATTCAGAACGTTGTGCGCGCCCGGGACGCGCAGCGCAAACCCGCCGAGCGGCGTCCCGTCCATCCGCAGCCGGAAGCGGCTGCCCCCCGCCTCTAGGCGAAGATCCTCGATCCGCAGCCGCGCCTCGGCGTGCTGCCCGTAGGTCACCGCCCGGCGGCGCAGCCCCGCTTCCAGCAGCCCCCGCGCGGGCGGATCGTCGGCGCACAGCGCCACCACGCCGGACAGCGAGACGCGGTTGGCAAAGCGCAGGAACGCGCCCCGCGCCGCCTCGAATGTCTTCCAGTAGTCGAGATGCTCCCGGTCGATGTTCGTGATCACGGCGCACTCGGGCGCGAGCTCCAGAAAGCTGCCATCGCTTTCGTCCGTCTCCGCGATGAAGACCGGCCCGCCCAGCCGCGCGTTCCAGCCGTCCAGGAACGGAACCAGCGTGCCCACGTACACGGTGGGATCAAGCCCCGCGTGCATCGCCGCGCGGGCCAGCATCGACGCCGTTGTCGTCTTGCCGTGGCTGCCGGCCACTGCCACGCCCCGCGCCGGACGCATCAGCTCCGCCAGCAGCTCGCCCCGCGTGGCCAACGGCAGCCCGCGGCGGCGCGCCTCCTGAACCTCCGGATTGTCCTCGCGCACCGCTGAGGTCACAACCACCGCGCGCGCCTCCGGAGGCACGTTTTCCGCCGCGTGGCCCTGCATGACGCGGATGCCGAGCGCGGCCAGCCGCGCCGTCAGCGGCGTCGCGCGCAGGTCCGAGCCCGACACCTCGCAGCCAAGCGCGCGGCACAGCAGCGCCAGGCCGCTCATGCCGATGCCGCCAATGCCGGTGAAATGCAGGGGCTGGGGCCGAAAAAACATTCCGCCTCTTTATTGTTCAGGGCCTGCGCCCGCCTGTCAACGAAGCCTCCGCGCGCCTGCGGGCTGCTCCGGCCAGCGCCTCGGCCGCGCGCCGGGCCGCGCCCGGCCGCGCCAGCGAGCGCGCCGCGCGGCTCATCCGCTCCAGCTCTCCGGGACTGCCGGCCAGCCGCGCCGCCTCTTCATACAGCGCCTGCCCGCTCAGCCGCGCTTCCTCCAGAAGCACCGCCGCCCCGGCCCGGCGCATCGCGTCGGCGTTGTGGAATTGGTGGTTGTCGGCCGCGTAGGGGAACGGCACGAGAATCGACGGCATCCCCGCGGCCGCCAGCTCGGCCACCGCCCCGGCGCCCGCGCGGCTCACCACCAGGTGCGCCCGCGCATAGGCCGCCGGCATGTCGTCCAGAAAGGCGTCAACGCGCCCCGGCACGCCGGATGCGGCCAGTTCGCGCTCCCGCGCCTCCGCCTCCGCCGCGCCCGCCTGCCATGTGATTTCGGCCCGGAACGGCGCGGAGCGGAACAGTGGCAGGCTCTCCGCGACCGCCCGGTTCAGCGCGCGGGAGCCGCGGCTGCCGCCCACCACCAGGATCCGCAGCGTGTCCTGCGGCGGCTGCCAGCGGATGTCGAAAAACGCCGGCCGCACCGGCAAACCGCACAGCTCGGCCCGGCCGGGCGGAAACCACCGCAGCGCCTCTTCGAAGCTCACCAGCGCCCGCGCCGCGAACCGGGCCAGCCGCCGGTTCACCAGCCCCGGCATCGCGTTCGGCTCCATCAGCACCATCGGCACCCCCGCCGCCGCGGCAGCCAGCATGGGCGCGGCGGCGGCATAGCCGCCCATCGAAAACAGCCCTGCCGGGCGCGCCCGGCGCATCAGCCGCAGGCACCGCCACACGGCCGGCGGCAGCGACGCCAGTGCCCGCAGCCTCCCGGCAAGCCCCATCCTCTGGAAGCCCCATGCCTCGATCCATTCCAGCGGAAAGCCCGCCTGCGGCACCAGACGGTTCTCGATGCCGTGCCGCGTGCCGACAAAAAGGCAGGCATGGCCCATGGCGCGCAGCTCGGCGGCCACGGCCAGCAACGGCACCACATGCCCGCCCGTTCCGCCGCCCGCCATGATGAACAGCACCGCTGCCTCCTCACCGCGACGGAGCGCGGTCGCAGACGCTCATCAGCAGGCCCATCGTGATCAGCGTGCACACCAGCGAGCTGCCGCCGTAGCTCACCAGCGGCAGCGGCATGCCCTTGGTCGGCACTGCGTCCAGCGCAACCAGCATGTTGGCCAGCGCCTGGCTCACGATCACCGTCGTCGCCCCCAGCGCCAGATACCGGCCGAATGGATCCTCGAGCAGCAGCATCGCGCGCAGCCCGCGCCAGAAAATCACCAGATAGGCGGCCAGCAGCCCGGCGCATCCAAGAAACCCTGTCTCCTCGCCGATCACGCCAAGAATGAAGTCCGTGTGCGCCTCCGGCAGGAAGCCAAGCTTCTGCGTCGAGCCGCCCAGCCCGACGCCGGTCAGGCCGCCGCGGCCAATGGCGATCATCGACTGCTCCACCTGGTGCCGGTCGTCCCGCGCCGCGTTGGACGCCGCCATCCGCACCGCCAGCCATCGCAGCGACGGGGTCTGCTGAATCTTCTCTTCCGTGAGCCCGAAGAACTTCGTGATGCGCGCCACCCGGTATGACCGTTGCAGCGTGTACGCCGCGGCCAGCATCAGCAGGCAGAGCAGCGCCACCATGAAAGGGCGCCTGCCGATTCCTGCCACGAAGTAGACTGCCAGCGCCGGCGTCAGCACAATGAGGGCCGTGCCCAGGTCGCCTGCCGCGATCAGCGCTGTCATCACTACCAGCACCAGCACCGTCGGCAGCGTGGAAAACCGGCTGCTGATGTCCCAGCCGCGCGAGGCCACGAACCACGCCAGGTAGACCACGATCACCGGCTTGGCCATCTCGCTCGGCTGAAACTGGCCGATGCCCGGCACGCGGATCCACCGGTGCGCGCGCGGGTCCAGCACGATGGCCGCGCCCAGCAGCAGCAGCACCAGCACCAGCGGAACGAATACCGCGGCGCCGTGCCGCAGGCGGCGGTAGTCGCTGTACTTCAGCCACAGCATCAGCGGAAGCCCGATCAGCGCCGCCACAAGCTGGCGGACGGCAAACTCCCAGCTCTTCTTGTGGTAATACACCTCCGCCGACACCGCCGAAGCGCTGTAGACCATCACCAGGCCGAAGGAGACCAGGAACAGCGTGGCCCACAGCAGCCACCAGTCTGTGCGCGTGCGGACGGTGTTCATGGGCGCGGCTCCAGCGAATGCACGATGGTCTTGAAGAAGCGGCCCCGCTCTTCGTAGCTGCTGAACTGGTCGAAGCTGGCGCAGGCCGGAGCCAGCAGCACCGTGTCTCCGGGGCGCGCCTCGCGCCATGCCGTTTCCACTGCCGTGCGGAGATCGCCGCAGGGGATCAGCCGCACGGCGCCTTCCAGATGCGAGGCAATGATGGGCGCCGCGGCGCCAATCAGCAGCACTGCGCGGGCGCGGCTCGCCAGCAGCGGCCTCAGCTCGCGGTAGTCGCTGCCCTTGTCCTTGCCTCCCAGGATCACCCACAGCGGCGTGTCGAAGGACTCCAGCGCCCTGCGCGTCGCGTCCACGCTGGTCGCCTTCGAGTCGTTGTAGAAGGCGACGCCGTTCAGCTCGCGCACGAACTCGATGCGGTGCTCGACGCCCCGGAAGCTCCGCACGCCGCGGCGCAACGCCTCCAGCGGCGCGCCCGCCAGATGCGCGCAGCAGGCGGCGGCCAGCACGTTCTCCACGTTGTGCCGGCCGCGGAGCGGAATCTCGGAAGCCGGCATGAACGGCTCGCCGTCAGCCAGCAGCCAGCCTTCCTCCATCCAGAAGCCCGGCCGCTTCGGGCCGGCCGTGCGGAACCACCGCACCTGGCCCCGGGCCTGCGCCGCCAGCGCCGCGCTGGCCTCGTTCTCCGCATTCAGCACCGCGAAGTCTTCCGGCTGCTGGCAGGCAAGAATGCGCGCCTTGGCCGCCGCATAGCGCTCGAACGTGTGGTGCCGGTCCAGGTGGTTCTGCGTGATGTTCAGCACCGCCGCAATCCGCACGCGCAGCGTGCGCGTGGTCTCCAGTTGGAAGCTGGAAAGCTCGAGCACGTTCCACTGATCGCGCCGCGACGCCTCCACCATCGCCGCCACCGGCCGGCCGATGTTGCCCCCCACCTGGCAGGCAATGCCGGCGGTTTGCAGCAGATGGCCCGCCAGCGCCGTGGTCGTGGTCTTGCCGTTGGTTCCCGTGATGCCGAGGATCGGCCCTTGCAGAAACCAGGAGGCCGCCTCCACGTCGCCCACCACCAGCACCCCCCGCGCGGCCGCCTGCTCAAAAATCGGCAGGTCCGCCGGCACGCCGGGGCTGAGCACCGCAACGTCGCAGTCTTCCAGCGCCTCCGGCGACTGCGGCACAAAGGGGAAGTCGAAATCCGGCAGCTCGGCGCGGGGCTTGACGTCGGAGGCGCGCACCAGCGCCCCGTGACGCCGCAGCAGCTCCGCCACGGCGAGGCCGGAGTCCTTCATGCCAAACACGGTGATGCGCCTGCCGCGGACGTCCATGGCTACCTCAGTTTCAGCGTCGTGAGCGCAAACAGCGCCATCACCAGCCCGGCGATCCAGAACCGGACCACCACCTTCGTCTCGTTCCAGCCCAGTTGCTCGAAATGGTGGTGCAGCGGCGCCATCAGGAAGACCCGCTTGCCCCGCGTCCGGAAGCTCACCACCTGGATCATCACGCTCAGCGCCTCGATCACGTACACGCCCCCGATGAACAGCAGCAGCAGCTCCTGCTTGATCAGCACCGCCACGACCCCCAGGCTGCCGCCCAGCGCGAGCGAACCGACGTCGCCCATGAAGATCTCCGCCGGATGCGCGTTGTACCACAGGAACCCCAGCACCGCGCCGGTGAGCGAAGCGCAGAAAATCGTGAGCTCGCTCGCGCCGGGCAGCCGCGCGATCTCCAGATACCGCGCGAACTGCGCGTGGCCGCTGACGTAGCACAGCACCGTCATCGCGCCCCCCGCGATGATCATCAGCCCGGCCGCCAGCCCGTCCAGCCCGTCGGTCAGATTCACCGCGTTCGACGAGCCTACCACCACGAACAGCAGCAGCAGAAAGAAGGGAAGAAAGGCCAGCGGATACGTCCACGGATTGCCGAGCAGCGAATCGATCAGCAGCTCCGGCCTCAGATTCTTGAAGAACGGCACGTTCATCGCCGTGCTGTACAGCCCGCGGCGGTGCAGCTCCAGCAGCCAGACGCCGACAGCCAGCATCACCGCCACCTGCATCGCCATCTTCTGCCGCCCGGTGAGGCCGAGATTCTTTCCCCGCCGCACCTTCAGATAGTCGTCGGCGAAGCCGATGGCCCCGTAGCCGGCCAGCGCGAACATCGCCACCCACACGTAAGGGTTGGCCAGATGCGTGAACAGCAGCGATGGGATCAGCGCCCCGGCCACGATCAGCAGGCCTCCCATGCTCGGCGTGCCCGCCTTGCGGTGGTGCGTTTCCGGCCCGTCCTCGCGGATCGGCTGCCCGATCTCGAGTTCGCGCATCTTGCCGATGAACCACGGCCCCAGCAGCACGACCAGCGCGAAGGCGAAAAGGCTGGCGGCGAACGTCCGGAACGTCACGTAGCCGAAGACGCGGAACGGCGAAAAGTGCGGGAACAGCAGTTCGTAAAAGAGCCAGTAAAACATGCCTACTCGAGAAACGCCTCCAGCGCCCGCTCCACGCGGACGCCGCGCGAACCCTTGAACAGCACCGCGTCTCCGGCCTGCGCCAGCCCCTTTACAAACAGCCCGGCCTCCCGCGGGTCGTCAAAATACGCCGCCGACTCGCGCGGCAGCCCCGCCGCCACCGCCTCTTCCACCAGGTGCCGCGCCGCGCCCCGCACGCCCGCCAGCACGTCCACGCGGCGGGCCGCATGCCGGCCCACCTCCCGGTGGAGCCGCTCGCTCCACTCGCCGAGTTCCAGCATCTCGCCCAGCACGGCAATGCGGCGGCGCGCCGGCGTCTCCGCCAGAAGGTCCAGCATCATCCTTACCGCTTCCGGGCTCGCGTTGTAACAGTCGTTCCAGATGACAACCCCGTTCCGCTCCAGCCGCTCCAGCCGCATCGGAACCGTCGTGAGGCGGGCCACCGTCTCCCTCAATTCTCTCAGATCCCAGCCGAGCGCCCGCGCCACCGCCAGTGCCGCCAGCGCCGCCATCAGGCCCGCGCGTCCCGGCAGCGGGCAGAAAAAAGATCCCACGTCCGGGATCTCGAAGCCGACTCCCTCTGCCAGGTAGCCGACCTTCGAGGCCCGGACGTGGGGTGCCTCGGAAGGAACAAAGAGAGAGGAACCGTAGTAAACCGTGCGGCCTGCAAATGCCGCCGCCATCGCGCGCACGCGCTCGTCGTCGCCGTTCAGCACCGCCGTGCCGTCCTCCGGCAGCGACTCCACCAGCTCCCGCTTGGCGGCCGCAATTGCCTCGATCGAACCAAGGTTCTCGATGTGCGCCGTGCCGACATTGGTCACCACGCCGATCTGCGGCCGCGCGATCGCCGCCAGATGCCGGATCTCGCCCGCGTGGTTCATGCCGATCTCGACCGCCGCAGCCTCTGCATCGTCCGGCAGGTTCAGCAGCGTGAGCGGCACGCCAATGTGGTTGTTGTAATTCCCTTGCGTCTTGCCCGTGCGCAGCCGCGTGGCCAGCACCGCGGCGACGGCTTCCTTCGTCGTCGTCTTGCCGGCGCTGCCGGTAATGCCCACCACGAGGCCCGGCCACGCCCGGCGCGCCTCGGCCGCCTTCTGCTGAAGCCAGTCAAGCGTCGAAGGCACGATCTCCAGCGGTCCGCCCGCAGCCACGGGCCGTTCCACCACCGCGGCCGCCGCGCCCTTCTCGAACGCCGCCGCCACATAGTCGTGGCCGTCATGATTGGGGCCTTTCAGCGCCACGAACACGGCGCCCGGCATCAGCGTGCGCGTGTCCACGCTCGTCGACGTGCATTCCCGGCCTGCCACGGTGATCCTCATGAGGCACGCTCCCCGGCCGGCGCGTAGCCGAAGCCTGCCAGCACGCGCCGCGCCACCTCGCGGTCGTCGAAGGAGATGGTCCGGTCCGCCAGCACCTGATAAGGCTCGTGCCCCTTGCCCGCGATCAGCACGATGTCGCCCGGCGCGGCCGCTCCAATCGCCAGCCGGATCGCCTTCTCGCGGTCGGGCTCCACCTCGTGGGCCGTGTCATGCCGGCGCACCCCCACCAGGATGTCGTTGATGATGTCCAGCGGATTCTCGCTGCGCGGATTGTCGCTGGTTACCACCACCAGGTCGCTCAGCGCCGCAGCCGCCTCCCCCATCCGCGGCCGCTTCAGCTTGTCCCGGTCGCCGCCGCAGCCGAAGACCGTGATCACCCGCCGCGGCCCCAGCGCGCGGGCGGACTCGATCAGGTTCCGCAGCGCGTCCTCCGTGTGCGCGTAGTCGACGATGACCAGAAACGGCTGCCCCATGTCCACGCGCTCGAAGCGGCCCGGCACCGCGCGCAGCGCCGACAGGCCTGCGGCTGCCGCCTCCGGCTCCAGCCCAAGCGCTACGCCGGCCGCGAACGCCGCCGCCAGGTTGTACACGTTGAACAGCCCGCACAGCGGCGACTCGATCCGGCTGCGCCCTCCCGCGTGTTCGATCTCGAACCGCACGCCGTGGAAGCCCGCATCGATGTTCACCGCGCGGAAGTCCGCTCCCTCCGACACGCCGTACGTCCACCGCGCCGTGGACGGATCCGTGGCGATCTTCCGCGCCCATGCGTCGTCGGCGTTCAGAATGGCATAGGCGGGCGGCGGCCCCCCCGCGCCCTCGAACAGCCGGTGCTTGGCGGCGAAGTACTGCTCCATCGTGCCGTGGAAGTCCAGGTGGTCCTGCGTGAGATTGGTGAAGACCGCCGTGTGGAAGCGCAGCCCGTAGACCCGCTCCAGCGCCAGCGCATGCGAGGATACCTCGAACACAAAATCCGTCCCGCCGGCGCCGAGCGTCTCCTGCATCATCCGCACCAGGTCCAGCGACTCCGGCGTCGTATTCACCGCCGCCGACTCCCGCCCCGCGATCCGGTACAGCACCGTGCCGGCCAGCCCGGTCACGCGGCCCGCATGCCGCAGCATCGCTTCGATCGCGAACACCGTCGTCGTCTTGCCGTTCGTCCCGGTGACCCCCGTCAGCCGCAGCCGCTCGTCCGGGCAGCCGTAAAAGCGGCGGCTCATCAGCGCCAGCGCTCTCCGCCCGTGCTCGACCTCGATCCACGGGGCAGGGAAGTCCGCCGGCGCGGGCAGCTCGCTGACGACGGCCACCGCGCCGCGCCGCACCGCCTCTCCTGCATACAGCGCGCCGCTCGTGCGGCTGCCCGGAAAGGCGAAGAACACCCAGCCCGGCTCAATCCGGCGGCTGTCGTAGTCGAGGCCGGCAATCTCCAGCGCCTCCCACGCGGGCCCCAGGGGCCGGCGCAGGCCGGCGCCCTCCATCAGCGCAGCCAGCTTCATCGAGCCACCCCAAAGCGGATCTGCACCGGCGTGCCAGGCGGCAGCACGGCGCCGGGCGCCGGAAACTGCCAGCGGGCCAGCCCCCGCCCCTGCGTCTCCACCGGCATGCCCATCGCCGCCGCCTCCCGCAGCACCCATGCAAGCGGCTTGCCGCGAAAGTCCGGCACCTTCGGCCCCACCAGCACCGGAGCCGTCGGCGCCGGAACCGGCTCCGCCGGCGGCTCCGGCTCCTTCCGCGCCAGCAGCGTCTCCGGCTTCCCCGTCTCTTTCGGCGGCTCCGGCTCCTTCAGCGTCTCCGGACGGTCCATCGGCACCTGAAGCACCCTCAGCGCGCTCTCGGCCACCTTGCGGAACACCGGCGCCGCCGAGGCGCCGCCGAGCTTCGGCGTCCGGTTCAGCGTCACCACCACCACAATCCTCGGGTTGGCCACCGGCGCGAACCCGATGAAGGACGCATTGTGGCGGTCCAGCCAGCGGCCGTTTTCGAAAATCTCGGCCGAACCCGTCTTTCCGCCCGACGAATATCCGGGAATGGCGGCCGCTTTTCCCGTCCCCTCCAGCACCACCCGCTCCATGATCCGGCGGATCGTGAACGCCGTCTCCGGCCGCAGCACCCGCTTGGGCGGTTCGATCTCCACCGGAACCGGCTCCTCGCGGCCGTCCGGCAGCGGACGCGTCTTCCGGATCACCAGATGCGGCCGCACCAGCAGCCCGCCGTTGGCGATCACCGCCACCGCGCGCGCCAGTTGCACCGCCGTCGCGCTCACCTCGTGGCCGAAGGCGATGTATTCGTGCGACACCGGCGTCCAGCAGTTCCGGTCCTGCGCGTCGCGGCAGGCCTGCGGGCGCAGAATTCCCCGGGATTCGGCCGGTAATTCGATGCCTGTTTTCTCGCCAATGCCGAATTTTTTCAGATACTCATACAGCCGCGCCGGACCCGCGGCCAGGCTGATTTTCGCCACCCCGATGTTGCTGCTCTTGATGAGCACCCCGCTGACGTCCAGATGGCCGTAGCGGTGGACGTCGTGGATCGGCCGCCGCCCAGGGCGCGCAAAGGCGCCGTTCTCGCAGTAAATCAGCGTCTCCGGCGTGAACAGCCCGGTGTCGATGCCCATCGTCACCGTGATCATCTTCATCACCGAGCCCGGCTCGCAGGGGATCTGCACGGCAATGTTGGTGTGCCGCGCCGCGGCCTCCTCCCGCGTCGGCGTCTCGCGCCGCGGATCGAAGGTCGGCAGGTTGGCCAGCGCCAGAATTTCGCCGTTGCGCGGATCCATCACCACCACCGTGCCGCTCTCGGCTCCGGAATCGCGGATCCCTTCGGCCAGGAAGCGCTCCGCGTCGTACTGGATCACGCGGTCAATCGAAAGCGTCACGTTCACCCCGGGCACCGCCGGCCGGATGACCGCGCTCGCATAGCTGTCGAGCCGCGCTCCCCGATGCACGCGCAGCTCGCCAGGCTCTCCTTTCAGCTCCTGGTTCAGCTTCTGCTCGATGCCCGCATTGCCGTTGCCCTCGGCGTCAATCGCCCCCACCACGTGCGCCCCGGTCAGCCCGTTAGGGTACTCGCGCCGCACGTCGGGCACAAAGTGGACGGGAAAAGTCCGCACGAGCGCCTTCAGGCGGTTGCGCTTCTCCTCGCTCAGGTGGCGCTCCAGCACGAAATGGCGCCACGAGCGCCCCTTCTGGGTCTTGCGGCGGTGCAGCTCCGCGGCGATTTCATCCGCGCTTCGCCCCACCACCGGCCCCACCACCCGCGCGAAAAACTCCACATCGCGGATCTCTTCGGGATTCACCACCGCGGACTCCGTGCGGATGCTGATCGCCAGCGGGTAGGAGTCGCGGGCCAGCACCTCGCCCCGCAGCGCCGGCACCGGCACGGTCCGCTCATGCTGGTTGCGCGCCCGCGCGGCGAACCGCTCGTGCCCAAGGACTTGCAGGCCAACCAGCCGGATCAGCACCACCACGGCTGCGCCCGCCACCACCACCGCCACCACCAGGGCGCGGCTCTTCGACAGGTCCCCCCCCCGCGCCGCCCTGCCGGGGCGGCTCTTCCCGCTCCCCCCGGCGCGCTGCCGCGGCCCGCCCCGGATGCCGGCCCACCGCTTCCACGCGCTCATAGACGCCTGTCCGCAGACCCGCCAGCCGCAGCCTTAACGCCGGCCCAGCTTCGCCACGTCGGCCTTCGGCGGCGGCGCGTACACCATGTCCTTCGGCGAAGGATTCACAAAACGCTCGCCGGCATACTGCTCCAGCTTCTCCGGGCTCAGCAGGGCGGCTTCCTCGGCACGCAACGCCCGGTACTCGTTCAGCAGCGCCGCACGCTCCTGCTTCAGCTCCTCGATGCGGTGATTGCACAGCCAGATGATGCTCGACGGCGCCAGCGCCAGCATGAAGCTCCCGGCGATCAGCAGCACGCACAGCGTCGCCACCGCGCTCGAAAGCCACTCGCTGCGCGCTTCCACGCACCGCACGCGCGTATTGTCGATCGGCTTCACGTAAAGGAAAATCTCCTCCCGCGGCAACGCGCGGAGGCGGGCATCCTGCAAATCGCGGCGGCCTTCCGCCGCAGCCAGCTCCTTGCTGGCGGCAAACCAGTCCAGCAACGCTCCCAGGCCGGTCATGCGATGTTCCTCCCAGAAATCTCCACCGCTCGAATCATTCCCCTGTTCTCTCCAACGCCCGCAGTACGGCGCTGCGGCTTGCCGGGTTGGACCGGACTTCCTCCTCGCCGGGCTTGACCACGTGCCGGGTCAGAATGCGGAACCCGCCGCCCCGGGCGAGCTCCCGGAACCGCTGCTTGACCTTGCGGTCGTCCAGCGACTGAAACGCGATCACCACCATGCGGCCCCCGGCCTTCAGCCGCCACGGCGCCTGCTCCAGCAGCGCATCCAGCTGCCCCGGCTCGTCGTTGACGGCCATCCGCAACGCCTGGAAAACCCGCGTGGCCGGATGAAGCCTTCCGGTCCGGGGCACGGCCGATGCGACCACGCGCGCCAGATGCGCCGTGTCCGCAATCGGCCGCGCCCGTACCAGGGCTCTGGCTATTTTTTCCGCTAGGCGCCTCCTTTCCTCGCCCAGTTCCTCGAGGATCCGGGCGATTTCCCGTTCCGGATAGTGGTTGACGATGGCGGCAGCGGTGAGGCTCTGCCGCCGGTCCATGCGCATGTCGAGCGGACCCGCCGCCTGAAGCGAAAAGCCGCGCTCCGGTGAGGTGAGCTGATAGCGGCTTACCCCCAGGTCGGCCAATATCCCGTCCACGCGCGGGAGGGAGAGAGAGTCGAGAGTCGACGAAAACTCGGCAAACGAACTCTGCACGAACGTGATCCTGTCCGCCAGCGCCGCACACCTCGCCCGCGCCAGCTCCAGCGAGTCGGCGTCCCGGTCCAGCGCGATCACGCGCCCCGTTCCCAGCCTCTCCGCGATCGCTGCCGTGTGCCCGCCCAGCCCCGCAGTCGCATCCACGTAGACCCCTTCCGCACGGATCGCCAGATACTCCAGCGATTCGCGCAACAGGACTGGCGTGTGCTCCATGGCGCATCACAGGTCGATCCCCATCGAGGAGAGCCGCTCCAGATCCGAAGCCAGGTAGCTCTCCGCCCGCGCCAGTTCTTCCTCGAACTTCTGCTGCGGGTAGATCGTGATCACGTCTTCGTAAAACCTCAGTTGCACCGGCTGGTCTTCCAGCCCGAGCTGCTTCCGCAACTGCTGGGGCAGCGTGATCCGCCCCTGTGGATCGATGTCCACGTCCCCGCCGATCGCCTCGGCACGGTAGGTGAACCGCTTCCTCAGCGCCGGATCCTCGATCATCGCCACCGTCCGCTCCCAGCTCCCGTTGGTGAAGATCCGGGCCAGCCCGCGGAACTCCGTCACAAATAGATACTTATCCGGCAGCTTCTCCAGATACTCCTGATACCGGGCCGGCAGCTTCAGCCTTCCGGACGCGTCTACCTTGCAGGCGTGGAAGCCCAGCGGTGCGCGCAACCGGGGAGACGGGGCTGAGGGCTGGCTTTCCATTTCGATCCGAAATCGGCCAATTCAGCCCTTTTCGGGCCGTTGATTCGATCCTAGTCCGGCTCGTGCGGAATTGCAAGACTTTTTCACAGGCGAAAACGCGCTAAGTTCTTTATTCTCTTTTTCTTCGCCAGACCCTCCTCTGGAACTGCACCAAAAGGTCTGCTACATTGGCCTTTGTGTTTCCGAAACTCTACGACCTCGACCCCGGCCCGGAGTGCCCCGAGCTGGTCCGGATGATTGTCGAGATCCCGAAAAACTCCGCCAACAAGATCGAGTACGACGGGGCGCTAGGCGTCTTCCGGCTGGATCGCGCCCTCTACTCGCCCATGCACTACCCCGGCGACTACGGATTCATCCCCGGCACCCTCGCCGAGGACGGCGACCCTCTCGACGTGCTCGTGCTGGTCAGCGAGCCGAGCTTCACCGGCTGCCTGATCGAGGTGCGCCCGGTCGGGCTGCTGCGGATGGTCGACCGCGAGGAGATGGACGAGAAGGTGATCGCCGTGCCGACGCGCAACCCGCGCTACGACGAGATCCACACCATCGACCAGGTGTTCCCTCACGTGCGCCGCGAGCTCGAGCACTTCTTCAGCATCTACAAGGAGCTCGAAGGCCGCGTCGCCACCACCCAGGGCTGGGGCGGGCCGCGCGAAGCGCGCCGCGCCATCGTCGAAGCGCGCGAGCGCTACCTGGAGAAGCGGCGCCAGCCCGAGCCCTGCGGCGACGGCATCTGAGCCGTCCGCTTACAGCGCCGCCGGCCTGCCGCCGAACAGCAGCCTCTCCGCCCGGATGCCTTCGGCGTGCTGGACGACATTGCCCCCCGGAGCCTCGTCCACCTGCCAGTTGCGCAGCACGAGGTCGCGCACCGGGCTCTTCTCGAAGCCGCGGATGTAGACGCCGTACTTCGTGCGCCGGCAGCGGATGTTCTCCATCTCGATCTGCCGCACGGTGGGCAGGTGCGGCCCGTTGGCGCCTTCCTCGTAGAAGAAGTCGATGTGCAGCAGCGCGTCGGCCACGGTGCCCACTTCGATGTCGCGCATGGAGACGTGCTCGATCACGCCGCCCCGCATGGCGTTCGTCTTCAGCCGCAGCACGCGGTCCAGGTTCGGGCTGTCCATCCGGCAGCGCTCGGCGTAGATGTGCCGCGCCCCTCCGGAGATCTCGCTGCCGATGGTCACGCCGCCGTGGCCGTCTTTCATCACGCAGTTGCGGATGACGATGTTCTCGCTCGGCGTCGCCAGCCGCCGCCCGTCGGCGTTGCGCCCGCTCTTGATCGCAATGCAGTCATCGCCGGTGTCGAACAGGCAGTCCTCGATCAGCACGTCGCGCGAGCACTCGGGGTCGCAGCCGTCGTTGTTCGGCCCGTGCGAGATCACCTTCACGCCGCGCACCGTCACATTCGCGCAGAGCACCGGGTGGATCTCCCACATCGGCGAGTTGCGGATCGTCACGCCCTCCACCAGCACGTTGCGGCAGCGGAAAAACTGGAGGAAGTTCGGCCGCAGATACGAGCCCTCGCCGAAGATCCGCTCCGCCGGCGGCGTCCCCGCCTCCACCATCTTCATCAGCCGTTCCCGCGCCGGACCCTGGTGCGGCTCGCCCTTCGACCAGCCGCAATCGGTGCGCCCCTTCCAGGGCCACCAGTGCTGGCAGTCGGCCTGCCCGTCCAGCACGCCCGCGCCCGTCACCGCAATGTCCTGCTGGTCCAGCGCATAGATCAGCGCCGAATAGTTCCGGCACTCCATCCCCTCCCACAGCGTGGGCACCACCGGCAGGTAGCGCTTCGGGTCCGGGAAGAAGCGCAACGTCGCGCCCTCTTCCAGATGCAGGTTCACGCGCGACAGCAGGTGGATGGGCCCGGTCAGCCACTCGCCCTTCGGCGCCACCACGCGGCCGCCGCCCGCCTCATGGCAGGCGCGGACCGCCGCCGCGAACGCCTCCGTGCAGTCGCGCGCGCCGTCGCCGCGCGCGCCGAACTTCGTCACATCGAAATCGCGCTCCGGAAAACGCGGCGCGCGGATCCGCGCCACGATGCCCGCCGCGCGATCCCACCCGGCCTCCGGCGCGGCCTGCCCGGCGCGCAACCACACGGGAGCAGCGGCGGCCGCGGAAGCCAGCGCGGCAAAGCGGCGGCGGGTGGGCCGGATTCGGGAGTCTCGCATCGTCAATTCCTCTTCAATTCCTCTTCCATCCTATACAACCCCCCGCCCGGCGAAAGCTGCGCGCACGCCGCACGCCTCCGGCGGCTCCCGTCGCGCCACCCCGGAGGCTGTGCGGAACGGGATGGGCGGTTCTGCTACCCAAGCGCGTCGGGCTCAGTACCAGAAGCCCGAATGTACCATTCCGGATTTCCTCCCTCCCGGCGATTCTGGCAGCAGGAGGCGAGCGTACATCTCCGCACCCCCGGGCGGTTCCAGCAAACACTTCCTGGAAACTCGATGCTCCGGGGATCTCAGGAGGAGGAAATCAAATGGGTAATTGGAAACTTCTGGCCGCCATTGCGGTCGCCATGGCGGTCCTCTGCTCCGTGCCGGCTGCCGGCACGGTCATCACCATCAACGGAAGCCAGTTCAACAACGGCGTGAACAGCCAGACCATCGGCGGGTTGAACTGGTCGTCCTCTCCAGGCAACTTCGAGAAGAAGACGGTCGCCGGTTTCACCGGAGTCGGCATCTCCGGAGGAACCGCCGGCGAGATCGATATCAACGAGTTCCTGACCGGCCAGATCCCGGTCGGCGGAGTCCCGTTCAGCGTGGCCTCCATCACGCTCGGCGCGCTGTTCGACGGCCCCGAGTTCGGCGACGTCCAGGAGAAGGCGCGCATCCGCATCTGGCACAAGGCCGGGGGCTACTCCGACTACACTTTCACCAACACCTACGATAGCTCGCTGCCCCCGGACACGGCCACCTGGACCGGACTTGGCACGGTGACCAATCTCTCCCTGTCGACGTCCACCGGCGGAGCCGTCTGGCGCATCGACAATCCGTTCGGCAGCCTCTCCGACATCGTGAAAGTGCAATTCACGGCTCTGACCGGCACCTGCGGCTCGGGAGCCTGCAACAACCAGTCCGACTTCACGCTCGTCCAGTTCGAGTACCAGCCGGTGCCCGAACCGGCTACCTACGCCACCATCGGAGCGGGCCTCATCGGACTCGGGCTTCTGGCTCGCCGCCGCAAGGCCTGATTCCTTTATCCTTCCGCAAGCGCAGGCGGAGCACGGGGCAAGGGACCCTTCCGGGCCCCTCCCCGTGCCCGCCGGCAGCCTTCATCCGTCCAGCAGCGGCAGCGGCCTGGCTGCCTCCTGCTCCAGCGGCAGCAGCGACGGCGATGCCGGATCATGCGCGCGGTAGCGCGCCAGCGCCACGCGGCGGTGCCGCACCGCGTAGCAGTACAGGCAGCCGTGCGGGCAGGTGTCGTAATCGCCGATGTCGCGCGACTCGTGGCAGGCGCACCCCGGCCGGTTCCCCTTCTGCAGCGCTTCCAGCGGCTCTCCGCTGATCTGCGCCAGCCGCCTTGCGTCCACGCAGCGCGCCTCGCCCGCGCCTCCAGCCAGATACTCCGGCTGCGAGCACACGGTCAGCCTCATGCCGTGCTCCGCGGCCGCCCCGGCAAGCCGGCCTGCCAGTTCGAGCTTCGCTTCCCTCGGCGGATCCTCCCATGAGAAACCCTGCCGGCGGGCCGCCGCGTCCAGATTCCGGCGCGACTTCGCGTAGATCTGCGCGAAGCTGATCACTGCTTCGTCGGTGGCCCCCTCCAGCATCCCCGCCAGGCGGCGGAAGTTCTCCACATGAAACCCGGCCGGGGTCAGCGAAGTGAACAGCACCGGATCGTAGCGCCACACCGGGCACAGCGGATGAACCTCGCGCGCCAGCCGCTGCATCTGCGCCGCCGCCTTCTCTGCCGGGATGACCGCCGGCTCGATCGCCCGCGGATAATTGGTGATCGTGAACTGCACCACGAAGGGCCGCCCGAAAGCCCGCAGCCGGTCCAGGTGTTCGAGCAGCGGCCCGAAATTGCGCGTCCAGAACACGAACCCGGTCACGCGGTGCGGACGCAGATCCACGCGGTAAAGCTGTCCGGAATACGGGTTGCGCACCAGCGCGAATCCCTCTTCCAGCCGCCGCAGGAACCACTCCGCATAGAAGGCGGGAATGTCGGTCCGGTAGCTGGCCGAAACGATCACGCGCTCCCCGCTTCCAGTATCGCGCCGCTCAGCCGCCGCGGAACGCCGCCGCCAGCTTGCGCCACGTCTCGCGCAGGTCTTCCGGCATCACCCGCGTCTCGGCGATCGTCGTCATGAAATTGGCGTCGCCGGTCCAGCGCGGCAGCACATGCATGTGCAGGTGGCCGGCGATGCCCGCCCCGGCGCACTCGCCCAGATTCATGCCCAGGTTGAAGCCCTGCGGGCGGTACACCGCCCGCAGGCAGCGCACCGCCTGCCGCGTCGCCAGCATCAGCTCCGTGGCCTCTTCGTCGGTGAGCTCCTCCAGTTGCGCTACATGGCGGTAGGGCGTGATCATCAGATGCCCCGTCGTGTACGGGAACAGGTTCAGCAGCGCGTAGTTCAGCCGCCCGCGCCACAGGATCAGGTTTTCTTCCTCGCGCTCTTCCCGCGCCTTGGCGCAGAAGATGCACTCGTCGCCCGGCGAGACGGTGCTCACGTAGTGGTAGCGCCAGGGGCTCCAGAGCCGGTCCATGGGACTCCGCCAGCGCCGCCGCTCAGGCGCCAGGAGCCGCCGGCGGCTGCGTGTCCTGGTTGACGAGGTCCTTGAGTTCCTTGCTCGGCTTGAAATAGGGAATGCGCTTGGCGGGCACGTCGACGCGCGCGCCGGTCTTCGGGTTCCGGCCGATGCGCGCCTTGCGCTGCCGCGTGCGGAAGCTGCCAAAGCCGCGGATCTCGATCTTGTCGCCCTCGCGCAGCGCGCGGACGACGCTGTCGAAGATGGCTTCGACGATCACCTCCGACTCCTTCCGGGTGAACTCGCAGACTCGGGAGATTTCCTCGATCAGGTCAGCTTTGGTCATCGTGTTTCGGTTCCTCTTGAGTTGGCTCGCCGGAAGGCGCCGGCGCCTGCGCCCCGGGCTGGGCGCCGTGCAGCGCCTCTTCAATGTGCTGCTTCACTTCGGCCGCCTGCCGTTGATAGTCGCCCAGCCGCTCCAGCTCGCGCGCCGCTTCGCTGGTGACCACGCTCAGCCCGATGCGCTTCTCGGCCTCGTTCATCTTGATGATGCGGAAGCTCATCTCCTCGCCGATCGGCAGCGGCGGCGACTGCCGGCGCATCTCCGGCGGAATCTCGGAATTGTGGCACAGCCCTTCCACGCCCGGTGCCAGCTCGACGAACACCCCGAAGCTGGCCGCCCGCGTCGGCTTGCCCCGCACGATGTCGCCCACCTGGTGCTCGTGGAAAAACGTCTCCCAGGCGTCAGGCTGAAGCTGCTTGATGCCCAGCGACAGCCGCCGGTTCGGCGCGTCGATGCTGAGGATCACCGCCTGCACCACCTGGCCCTTCTTCAGCACCTCCGACGGATGCTGGATGCGCCGCGTCCAGCTCAGGTCGGACACATGCACCAGCCCGTCGATGCCCTCCTCGATCTCGACGAACGCCCCGAAGTCGGCCAGCTTCCTCACGCGACCTTCCACCACGCTGCCCACCGCGTAGCGCTGGTCCACCGTCGTCCACGGGTCCGGCTCGAGCTGCTTGATGCCCAGCGAAATGCGGCGCTCGTGCGGCTTCACGTCCAGCACCACGCTCTCGACGCTGTCGCCCACCTTCACCACCTTCGACGGGTGCTTCATCCGCCGGCTCCACGTCATCTCCGAAATGTGGATCAGGCCCTCCACGCCCGGCTCCAGCTCGACAAACGCCCCGTAGTCGGTGACGCTCACCACCCGCCCGATCACCCGCATGCCCGGCTGGTAGCGCTCTCCTACCGTCTCCCACGGGTCGGGCAGCACCTGCTTCAGGCCCAGCGAAATGCGCTCCCTCTCGCGGTCGAACTTCAGCACCTTCACCGTGATCTCCTGGCCCACCTGCAACACATCCTGCGGATGCGCCACGCGGCCATAGGAGATGTCGGACACATGCAGCAGCCCGTCAATGCCGCCCAGGTCGATGAACGCGCCGTACTCGGTGAGGTTCTTCACGACGCCGGTCACCAGGTCGCCTTCCTTCAGGCTCTCGAGCAGCGCCGCCTTCCGCGCCGCCAGCTCCTCCTCGAGCACCGCCTTGCGGCTCACCACGATGTTGTTGCGCCGCCGGTTCAGCTTCAGCACCTTCACCGCGATGTCCATCCCGATGTAGGCATCCAGGTTGTGCACCGGGCGCACGTCCACCTGCGTCGAAGGCATGAACGCCGGCAGGCCCACGTCCACGCTCAGCCCTCCCTTCACGCGCCCGATGACGCGCCCGCTCACGATCAGGCCCTCGCGCCAGGCCTTGTCCAGCGTCTCCCACGCGCGGATCCGGCTGGCCCGCTCGTGCGACAGCAGAATGTAGCCTTCCATCTCGCCGCGACGGTCGAGCATCACTTCCAGCGAATCGCCCGGCTGATAGGCCACCGTGCCTTCCGGCGTCATTACCTGCTCGATCGGCACGAACCCTTCCTGCTTCTGACCGACATCGACAATCAGCCCTTGGGGCGTGACGGCTAGCACGTGGCCCATCATCACCTCGCCCTCGGCGGGCGGAGCCAGATGGCTGTAGTCGTCAAGCAGTTGCTCGTAATTCTCTTCGCCGTTGGCGGGATACTCCACCGGACGGTCTTCCTGGTTGCCCGTCATGCCCCAGACTCCAAAATCGCCTCATGGTGCACCGGCTCCCGCACGGCGCCGCCTCGCACGGCCAGGCCGTCCACATGGAGAACATTCCGGATGATCATCGCAGCCGCAGGCCGCCTTTCGGGAACCGGTGATGGCCGCCGCCTTCCAGATGGAATACAAATCATTGAAAGAGCGACACTTCAGAACTATACCGGAGCCCGCAGGGCTTGTCAACCTGAACCCTCCCTCCCGCGCGCCCCACGCCCCGCCGCGCCCGGCCGCCTCCTGCCCGGGTTGATGCAAAACGCTCCGCGCTGCGCTATATTGAAAGCGTCGCCTCCGCTTGCCGCTGATGCGATGTGGACAGGTGGCCGAGTGGTTAATGGCAGCAGACTGTAAATCTGCCGCTCCTTGCGAGCTACGGAGGTTCGAATCCTCCCCTGTCCACCACCCTCTGGCCCTCGCGGCCGCTCAAGGCCGGCGTTGCGGGCCGGTCGCGGCTCGGGGGCTTGCGCTTGCCTCCTCAAGGTGCGCTAAAGTAGTGGAAGAGCCGATGTAGCTCAGGTGGTAGAGCGCGTCCTTGGTAAGGACGAGGTCACCAGTTCAAGCCTGGTCATCGGCTCCAGAGTTTTTCTTCGATTCATTCTGGTGCCCCGCAGTCTCCGGCGGGCACGGCCTCCGCGCCCGCGCCCACCTGCCAGACCGCGAACCAGGAGAAATCACATTCGCAGATCAGGGAGCCGCTCGCATGGCGAAAGAGAAATTTGACCGCAGCAAGCCGCACGTCAACATTGGGACGATTGGCCACATTGACCATGGCAAGACGACGTTGACGGCGGCGATCACGAAGGTGCTGTCGAAGCACAATCCGCGGGTGCAGTTCCGGAG
>JANWVO010000023.1 GCA_025056865.1 Bryobacteraceae bacterium | reverse complement strand
ATCCCGCTCTCGCTCGTCGGCTGGCTCTCGGGCAGCATCGTCATCTGGTCCGGACTCTTCACCGTCGGCAACGTGCTGTACGGTCGCATGCACTACGCCGCCCTGCTCTGCGCCGTCTTCGTCGTCAGCGGTCTCGTGCTGATCCGCGTCATCCGCCGGCTCTGGCAATAAGCTCCAGCGCGCCCGCCGAGGGAACCGCGCGGAACAGCCGCCCCTCGGCCCGCCCGCCGTAGAATCGCCCCCCGATCTCCGCGGCCACGCGCTCTGCGTCTTCTTCCAGGCAGAACACAACCGCCGAGCCGCCAAAGCCCGCCCCCGTCAGCCGCGCCCCCAGCGCGCCCGCCTGCCGGGCCGCTTCCGTCAGCGCGTCCAGCTCCGCGCAGCTCACCGCCAGCAGATCGCGCAGGCTCGCGTGGGACTCGTTCAGCAGCCGCCCGAACCGCTCCGCGTCCGCCGTGCGCATCGCCTCCACGGCCTCCCGCACCCGCTCCGCTTCGCCGGCGGCGTGCAGAAAACACCGCCGCTCCATGCCGTCCAGCCGCGCCTCCGCCATCCGCCGCAGCTCCGCCGCGCCCGCCTGCTCCAGCGCCTGCCGGATTCCTGCGAACCCCAGCCGCTGCGCCGCGCGCTGCCCGGCGAACCGGCGCTCGTTGTACTGCTCCCGCACCGCCGCCGACTTCTCCGCCTGCACGCCGCTGTCGGCTGCCAGAAACACCCACCCCTCGGGCACCGGCACCGGCGTCGCCCGCACCGGCGCAAACTCCACCAGCAGCGCGCAGCCCTCGCGCGCCCCCAGCACCACCGCGTGGTCCATCCCGCCGCCGCGCGTGCCAACGAAATACTCGCCCTCCGGCAGGATTTCCATCAGCTCGCCGAAACCCGCCCGGATCCCGTTGGCTTCCAGCAGCGCCAGCGTGCACGCGGTCATCAGCGCGGTCGACGAAGACAGGCCCGCCGCCACCGGCAGGGTGGAGCGGATCTCCAGCACCACGCCGCGCGCCAGCGGCCATCTCTGCCGCGCCGCGCTCGCCGCGGCTTTCACGTAATTGCCCCAATCGCCCGCCGGCCACGGCTCCAGCGGCCCATCCAGACGGAATTCGCGCTCCCCAAATCCCTCGCTGCGCGCGCGCACCACGGGCTCCTCCACGGCTTGCCATTCCGCCGTGATCCTCCGGTCCAGCGCCACCGGCAGCACCGGCAGGTCGTGATAGTCGATGTGCTCGCCGATCAGATTCACGCGCCCCGGCACGGCCACGGCCCCGCGCGCCGCCGCTGCGCTCATGCCGCCCTCCTGCCCCGCAGCGGGCGCAGCCCGCGCCAGGCGAGCCACAGGCACAGCCCCGGCGCGGCCAGCGTCCACAGCGGATTCAGCGCCCACGCCGCCGCCACCCGCCCATGCAGCAGCGCATGCAGGGCGCGCGTCGCTCCGCAGCCCGGACAGCTCCAGCCCGTCCACAGCCGGATCCGGCACGGCGGATAAAACGGCGTCTCTGCCGGATCGAACAGGTACAGCACCGCCGCGAATGCCACGGCGGCGGCAACAAAGGCGGCCCGCTTCATTTCACAACAGGACTCCCGTCCGCTTCCATCGTGCAATCCGCGAGAAATGATACTGGAAATACAGAATATTAAAGAAGAAAGTAAGCACCGGATTCAGCCGCAGGCCGATTCTTTCCACCGTGTTGTAGTGGTACTCCAGCGACCTCCGCATGCTGAACACGCCGATGAAAAACAGCACCAACCCGGCCAGCAGGAGGATACCGCCCAGCGCTGCAAGGCCGTATTCTTCGTCTGCTGCTGCGAAAAGGAGAATGGATCCCACGAGATCGACCGCCAGATACCCGATGAAAAACGCACGGGCGGGACTCATCTGGTCCAGCTTTTTGACAAAATTGGCTTCAATAAAAAGCCATACATAAAAAAAGACGCCGCATGTAACGTAGCCGAGGAGCAGCACCAGCGCCCAGTGCAGGTCCGGCGGCAGGACCGCAGCCGCTGCCCCGGCAGCCGTCCCGCCCGTCCACGCCGGTGCCGGAGCCGGGGCAGACGCCGGCCCGCCGGAAGGCGTTCCGTGCGCCGCCCCTGCCGGGGGCGTCCAGGATTCCCGGGGCGGAACCGGCGGCGCAGGCGAGGACGGCTGCGCTGCCGGAGGCGGAGGGGGCGCCGTTCGCGGAGCCGCCCCGAAGACCTGCCCCACAGGCTTCCATTCGGCCATCCCTTCCGTCCAGCACCAGTCTGTCGCAAGCACGCGCCCGTCGGCCAGCATCTGCCGGATTTCTTCTTCTGAATATGGGCCGTAATTGGCCCCTGCTCGGCTGATGTGATATTGCATGCAATCGCTCCTCTCCGCCGCCGCGCCTGCCGGCGCGCCGCGCGGGAACTTATCACTACTAATGCAACTGTCTTCCGGCCATGGCAACTGTCTCACGGAAAGTCAAACGCCTTACACTGGAAACGGGCCCATGCCGCTGTTTGCCGCGCTCCTGCTCTTGCTCGCCCCGTGGCAGCCGCCCGTCGACCCGGAAGCCACCGCCGCCCCGGATCTGGTCGAAATCACCGCGCTCGACCCCACCATCCGCCTCGACATCCGCTACGCCACGCCCCGCAACTTCCTCGGCCGCCCCGTCTACAGCGAGGCGCGCGCCTTCCTCCAGCGCCCTGCCGCCGAGGCGCTCGTGCGTGCACACCGGCGCCTGAAAACAGAAGGCTACGGAATTGTTGTCTTCGACGCCTACCGTCCCTGGAGCGTCACCCGCCTGTTCTGGGAAGCCACCCCCGATGACAAAAAACATTTTGTCGCGGATCCGTCGAAAGGCTCGCGCCACAACCGCGGCTGCGCCGTCGATGTCTCCCTCTACGATCTCCGCACCGGCAGGCTCGTGCAGATGCCCAGCGAATACGACGAGATGACCCCGCGCGCCTACCCGGACTACCGCGGCGGTCCGCGCCGCGCCCGCCGCCTCCGCGATCTCCTCCGCCGCGCCATGGAGGCCGAAGGCTTCGACGTCTACGAGTACGAGTGGTGGCACTTCGACTACCGCGGCTGGCGCCGCTATCCCGTGCTCGACCTGCCCTTCAGCGCTTTGCCGTGATCCTGCCGCTGCGCTCCATCCACGCCCGCATCATCCGGGCGAAATCCCTCGCCCGCGCCGAAGTCCGCAGCTCTTCCACCGAATAAAGCATCTTCCGCCGCCAGTTCGGGTACTCCCAGGTCGTCCCCGGCAGGTTCTGCTGCTCGGTCTCTTTCGTCAGGTCTTCCTGGTTCAGCAGCATCAGCATCGCCGGCGTCATCATCAGGTACCCGATGACCGCGTTGTGCAGCTCGCCCGTCAGCTCCGTCCAGTGCGCCGCTTCGCGCGGGAAATCCGCCGGCAGAAATCCGTCGCGCACGAGCGCCTCGATCATCCGCCGCTTCTCTTCCACGCGCTGCTGTTTCTGCTGCTCGTACAGCGCCGTGTCCTTCAGGATGCCCGCCTGCCTCCGCGCCTCGATGTCGCGCCCCGCCCAGAACCCTGCCAGCGTCGGCAGATCGTGCGTCGTCGAAGACACCAGCGCCGTCCTCGGATAGTCGCCGCAACGCCTCGGCATCCCGTCCGGCTCCTTCTCGAAGTAGAACAGCCGGTAGCTGAGCATCCCGAACCGCTCCATCGTCTCGCGCAGCCCCTCGGGCACCGTCCCCAGATCCTCGCCCACCACCAGGAACCGCCCGCGCACGCTCTCGAGCGCGAGGATCCGCACCAGGTCCTCCCATCTCTCGTTCACGTACGTGCCCGCCGAAGGCGGCATCCCCTCGGGGATCCAGAACAGCCGCCACAGCCGCATCACGTGGTCGATCCGCAGCGCCCCGCCGTGCCTCGCGTTGCGCCGGATCGTCTCCGCAAACAGCCGGTAGCCGTCCTCGCGGTGCGCCTCCGAATTCGGCGGCGGAAACGACCAGTCCTGCCCGCCGGGCGCGAAATCGTCCGGCGGCGAACCCACGCGGCAGCCTTCGACGAAAAATCGGCGGTGCGCCCACAGGTCCGCCCCGCAGCGGTCCGTCGCCAGCGCCAGGTCGTGGTACAGCCCCACCGGCATGCCGAGCCGCGCCGCCAGCCGCTGCACCTTCTCCAGTTGCAGGTCGATCTGCCACTGAACGTACTTGTAAAACAGAACAAGCCGGAAATGTTCCTGCGCGAAGCGCCGCACCGCCGCCGACCCGGGGTCGCGGTACTCCTCGGGCCACTGCGGCCACACCCACACGTTCCGGTCCCGACGGTGCAGCGTCTCGTCGAGCGCGCAGAACACGGCGAAGGCGTCCAGCAGCGCCCCCTGCCCTGCCGTCCACTTGCGGAACCGGCGCGCCCGCTCCGTGTCCCGCTGCCATTCCTCGCGCCAGAACCGGCGGAACAGCAGCTTCAGCACGCCCTTCTTCAGCCGCGCCACCCGCTCGTATTCCACAAACTCGCTCGCCCGCAGCGCCGCCAGCTCCGCCTGGAACGCCGGCGAAGCCACCAGCGCCCGCGCCGCCGGGCACACCAGCAGGTCCTCCATCGCTTCGATGTCCAGATACAGGAAATTCCGGTGGAAGACAGAAAGCGGCAGATACGGGCTCGTGTTGTAGGGCTGCCGGTTGTGGATCGCGTGCAGCGGATTCAGCGCCACAAAGCCCGCCCCCAGCTCGTGCGCCGCCCACTCCACGATCGCCGCAAGATCGGTGAAGTCCCCCGCGCCCCAGTTGCGCGCCGAACGCACGCCGTACAGGCTGATGGCCAGCCCCGCCGCGCGGCCGCCCTGCTCGAGCGCCGGCGGCAGCCAGGCGCGGTCCGGCGCAACAATCAGCCGCTGCGACGCACGCCTCTCGCCGCCGTCCGGCAGCGTCACCACCGCTTCCAGATCGTGGTAGCCCAGCGGCAGCGGCGCCGGCAGCCGCGCCATCAGCGGAGACTCTTCCACCGCCACGTCCCACTGCCGCGCGCTTCCATCTTCGAAATACAGCGCCAGCGACGCGCGGCTGCCCGCCGGAGCCCGCAGCTCCACGCGCGGATCCGGATCGCTCGCGCTCACTACCGCGGCTGCATCCAGCGGCCGCTCCTGCCGCGCCCTCCGCCGCTCGTCGGCTGAACGCGCCAGCGCCTCCGGCGACGAAGTGTCCAGCCCGAACGAGGCCAGAATCTTCGCCAGCGTCTGCTCCGGCACCTCGTGCTGCCGGCCCCAGATGTCCCAGTACGAGCGTTGGATGCCAAAGTCGCGGCAGAGCGTGTCGAGAAGATCCCCCGGATAGGCCTCGGCAGGCATGAGCGAATCTCAATTGTAGCCGGAACCCGCCCGGCAGCGCCCCGCCGCGCCGTCTGCTTCAATGGCTTTCAGGAGACTCTCTGCGCATGGCTGCCTTCGCGCTGGATGACATCGAAATCCGCGTCCTCGGCGCGCTTTCCGAAAAGGACCTCGCCACGCCGGAATACTACCCGCTGTCGCTGAACGCCCTCGTCAACGCCTGCAACCAGAAGACCAACCGCGAACCCGTCACCGATTACGACGAAACGGCCGTCCACGCGGCTCTCCATCGTCTCGAACAGCAGGGCTGGGTCCGCTCCGTGCTCGAGCACGGCAGCCGCGTGACGAAGTACCGCCACCTCCTCGTCGAGCGCCTCGAGCTGCGCCGCAGCGAACAGGCCGTGCTCACCGTGCTGCTGCTGCGCGGCCCCCAGACCGCCGGCGAGCTCCGCACCCGCACCGAGCGCCTCCACGAATTCAGCGACCTCGACGCCGTGCTCAACACCCTGCGCCGCCTCGCCGAACGCGAGCCCGAGCCGCTCGTCGTCCAGCTCGAGCGGCTGCCCGGCATGAAGGAGAACCGGTGGATGCACCGCTTCGGCGCGGAACCCGTTGCGGCCATCCCGCCGCAGCCGCACAAGCCCCCGCTCGAGCAGCGCCTCGAACAGCTCGAAGCCGCCGTCGACGAATTGCGCGGCCAGCTTCGCAGCCTCCAGCAGCAGCTCGAGGCCCTCGCCGGCGGCAGCCGCCCGCAGCCGTAGGCCGCCGCTCAGCCGAGCTTCTCCTCCAGCTCCGCCCACCGCGCGTACAGCCGGTCCACTTCCTCCTGCGCCGCGCGCACTTCTTCCCAGCAGGCGGCCAGCTTCGCCGGGTCGCACACCGTCTCCGGAGCCTGAAGCCGCGCCTGCGCGCCGGCGAGCCTCGCCTCGGCTTCTGCGATGCGCTGCTCGATCTGCTCGTACTCGCGCTGTTCGAGATAGGACAGCCGCTTCTTCGGAGCCGCCGCGGCGCTGCGCGGCGGCGCGGCAGCTTCCGCGCGTGCGGCGCGCGCTTTCTCCCGCGCCCGCTGCTCCAGCCATTCCTCCCACTGGTTCAGGTCCGCGAACAGCCCGCTGCCTCCTTCGCCGTCCAGGCCCAGCACGCCGTTGGCCACGCGGTCCATCAGATAGCGGTCGTGCGTCACCAGCACCACCGCGCCCGGAAACTCCAGCAGGCTCTCCTCCAGCACGTCCAGCGTCGGAATGTCCAGGTCGTTGGTCGGCTCGTCCAGCAGCAGCACGTCGGCGGGCTCCAGCATCAGCCGCGCCAGATGCAGACGCGCGCGCTCGCCCCCGGAGAGGCTCGACACCGGCTGCACCAGTTGCTCCTCGCGGAACAGGAACCGCTTCGCCCATCCGTTCACGTGCACCGGACGGCCCAGGTAGATCACCGTGTCCCCTTCCGGCGCCAGCGCCCGCCGCAGCGGCAGCGAGGGATCCACCTGCCGCCGGTGCTGCTCGAAATACACCATGCGCAGCGCCGGAGCCCGCTTCACCTCGCCCCGCGAAGCCTCCAGCTCCCCCAGAAGCAGCCGCAGGAAGCTCGTCTTGCCGCTGCCGTTCGGCCCGGCCACTCCCAGCCTCCGCCCCGGCGAGAGCACCAGCGAAACGTCGCGGAACAGCTCGCGCCCGCCCACCCGCAGCGACACCCCTTCCAGCTCCACCAGCTTCTTCGTGCGCCGGTCCGTGGCGGTGAAATCGATGCGCGCCGTTTCCGCCGTGCTCCGCGCGCCCGCCTGCTCGAGCGCCTCGATCATCGCCTGCGCCGCTTCCACGCGCGCCTTCGCCTTCCGCGTCCTCGCCTTCGCGCCGCGCCGCAGCCACTCGATCTCCCGGCGCACCTTCGCCGCCAGCGACGCCTGCGCCTTGGCCTGCGCCTCGAAGAACTGCTCGCGCTTCTCCAGATACGCGCTGTAGTTGCCGTCCACGCGGAACAGCCCGCCCGGAAACGCGCGGTTCAGCTCCATCATGTGCGTGGCGGTGTTCTCCAGGAAATAACGGTCGTGGCTGATCACGATGACGGCGAATTCGCCCTCCGCGAGCGTCTCTTCCAGCCACTCGATGCCGGCGATGTCCAGATGGTTGGTCGGCTCGTCCAGCAGCAGCAGGTCCGGCTTCCGCGCCAGCGCGGCCGCCAGCGCCAGCCGCTTCCGCCAGCCCCCCGAAAGGCTCTCCACGCGGACCTCCGGGTCGCGGAAGCCCGCCTGCCCCAGCAGCGTCTTCGCCGCGGACTCCTCGTGCGCCGCCTCCTCCAGCACCTGCCCCGCCGTCACGCCCGCAGGAAACTCCGGCTCCTGGCTGACATAGGCCACCCTCGCCCCTTTGCGCAGCGACACCGTTCCCGCGTCCGGCGCCTCCAGCCCGGCCAGGATCTTCAGCAGCGTCGACTTGCCCGCGCCGTTCGGCCCCACCAGCCCGTGGCGCTCGCCCTCGTGCACGGCCGCCGTCAGCCCTTCAAACAACACGGTGGCGCCGAATTGTTTCGAGATCCCCTGGCAGGTCAGCAGCACGCCCATCCTGATATCAGTGAACCACGCCGGCCCTCCGCCGCGTCCGGGCGCATGGTATAAATAGGGCAAGGAGGTGGGTCTTCCCTAGTAGCCCCCCTGCCAAGGCAGAGATCCTCCCTCCGGCGCGCTGGCTCGCGCGGGCCGGAGAAAACCTCCTCGCGCTTCTTTTCCCCGACGATTGCCGCATCTGCGGCGCGCCCCTGGAAACATTTTCCGCCGTTCCCGTTTGTCCGCACTGCCTTCAGCCTCCCCAGCCGTTCCTCGCGGAGTTCGCCTGCCTGCGCTGCCGCACGCCCTTCCTCAACGCAAAGCCGCTCAACGCCGATGGCCTCTGCCGCCTCTGCGCCGCCGGAGCCACCGCCTTCGACGCCGCCTGGACCTGCGGAGCCTACGAAGGCAGGCTGCGCGATCTCATCCACCTGTTCAAGTACGCCCGCATGAAGCCGCTGGCCCGCCCCTTCGGCCAGATGATGGCCCGCGCCTACCCGCGCGACCAGCTCTTCGATTTCCTCGTGCCCGTGCCCTCCCATTGGCGCCGCCGCTTCTCGCGCGGCTTCGATCAGGCCCTGCTGCTCGCCCGCGAACTCTCGCGCCACACCGGCATCCCCGTCCTTTGCGCCCTGCGCCGCACGCGCCACACGGCGGCCCAGGCGGGCCTCACCGGCCGCCAGCGCCGCGACAACATCCGCGGCTGCTTCGCCACCGGGGACCCCGCCGCCATCCGCGGCAGACGTCTCCTGTTGATTGACGACGTGCTCACCACCGGAGCCACCGTCAACGCCGCCGCTGCCACGCTCCGCCGCAGCGGAGCCGCCCACGTCGGCGTCTTTACTCTGGCCCGCGCCGACCGGCGCCCGGGCATCCCCGCGCTCCGGAATTCCTCCCCAGAGGTGTCCGTGCATGAACGCGAACATTGACCGACTCCACACCCCCGTGCTCGTGCTGAATGCGAGCTATGAGCCGATCAATATCTGCGCCGCCCGCCGCGCGCTCGTGCTCATCCTCAAGGGAGTGGCGCGCGCCGAAGAACACAGCCCCATCGTGTTCCAGGCCCCGCGGGCCACGTTCCAGCTCCCCAGCGTCATCCGCCTCCTCGACTACCGCCGCATCCCCCGCCAGAACCGCGCCCTCAGCCGCAAGAACATCCTCATGCGCGACCGCTACACCTGCCAGTACTGCCACAAGACCTTCCCCGCCGCCGAACTCACCCTCGACCACGTCATCCCCCGCTCCCGCGGCGGCGAAACCAGTTGGGAGAACCTCGTCGCCTGCTGCCACGCCTGCAACAACAGGAAAGGCAACCGCACCCCCGAAGAGGCCGGCATGAAGCTGCTCCACCCGCCGCGCCCCTACAACCTCCACACCGGCCGCCACATCATGCGCATGCTCGGCCGCAGCGACGAACGCTGGCAGAAATACCTGTTCTACTGATTCCCGGCCCGTCCTCAGCCCCCGTTTATCATTGGAAGTGATGAATCTGTTCCGCCATGCGATCCTGCTGGCGGCCTGCATGGCGGCGCCGCTGCTTCAGGGGCAGGTGATCGAGTTCGAATCCGGCGGCCTCCGCTACCAGACGCTCACCCGCGAAGGCCTCACGGTCATGTTCGCGCCGCTGCCTGCGCAGATCCGAAACTACGTCATCCTCCAGGTCGCCATCGCCAACGGCTCCGATGGCGTCCGCCTCGTCCGTCCCGAGGACTTCCGCTTCATCCGCGAAGACGGCCGCGTCCTCCAGGCCGTGCCCCCGCGCCGTGTCGTGCAGACCTTCCTCGAGCGTTCCGGCCGCAACGACGTCATCCGCATGGTCACGCTCTACGAAATGGGCCTCTACGGAATGACGCGCATCCGCTCCACCAACGGCTACGAGCAGCGCCGCCAGCAGGCCCTCGCCGAAGTCTCCAGCCCCAGGCTCAAGGCTGCTGCCGCCGCCAGCGCCATCGTCCTCGTCGCCGTCAAATTGCAGCCCGGCGAATCCACCGACGGCGCCATCTTCTTCGAAGCGCCCGAAAAGAAGCTCGGCGACGGCCGCCTCGTCGCCACCATCGGCCAGGAAGTCTTCGAATTCCGCATCGGCGGCCTTCAGCATCCCGGCGAACTCATCCGCCGCCCGTGAATTCCTCCCTTGCGCGCCTCCTGCCGCGCCCCGCTATCATGTTTCCTTGATCGATCTGCACACCCACTCCTCCCTCAGCGACGGCACCGATTCCCCTGCCGCGCTCGTGCGGCTCGCGGCGCAGCTCGGCCTCGAAGCGCTCGCGCTCACCGATCACGACACGCTCGCCGGCGTCGATGAAGCCGCCGCCGAAAGCGACCGCTGCGGCCTCGAATTCATCCGCGGCATTGAAATCAGCGCCCGCCGCGCCGACGAGCCCGACGAGCTCCGCCGCACCGTGCACGTGCTCGGCTACTTCTTCCAGCCCCCGCATGACGGTTTCTCCGCGTGGCTCGAATCCCTGCACGGGCGCCGCCGCGCGCGCAACCAGGCCATGGCCCGGCGGCTCCAGGCGCTCGGCTACGACGTGCGGCTCGAAGAGGCCGAAGCCCTCGCCCGCCACGTCACGGCGCGGCCCCATTTCGCCGAGGTCCTCGTCCGCAAAGGCTACTTCCCTTCCGTCCGCGCCGCCATTGATGCGCTGCTCGCCGAAGGCGCGCCCGCCTACGTCGAAAAGGAAGACCCCTCTCCCGAAGAGTGCATCGCCCGCATCCGCGCCGCCGGCGGCGTCGCCTCGCTCGCCCACCCGCGCCGCCTCAACCAGCAGGACCCCGCCGCCGAGGAGCGCATCCTCCGCCGTCTCGTCGATGCAGGCCTCGCCGCCATCGAAGTCTGGCACCCCGATCACGACCAGCGCGCCGCCTCGCGTTACTTCCAGCTCGCCCGCAAGTACGGCCTCGCCGTCACCGGCGGCTCCGACTATCACGGCCTCCGCACCCCGGACCTGCGGCCCGGCGACGCGGGCGGCGCCCGCGTGCGCCTCTCAGTGCTGCACGAGCTGCGCCGCCGCGCCGGCCACTGACAGCCTGTCCAGCTTCCGCAGATACGCCAGCGCCCGCACGCATCCCTGCGCGGGCGACCACGCCGCCGACGTGATCACGCCCGCCTCTTCCCCGCCCGAAAACACCTTCTCGCCCGCCGCCGGCGGCTCCGCCGCCTCGATCCGCAGCGCGTACAGCTTCCG
This sequence comes from Bryobacteraceae bacterium, assembly GCA_025056865.1. Lineage (GTDB taxonomy): Bacteria > Acidobacteriota > Terriglobia > Bryobacterales > Bryobacteraceae > JANWVO01. The sequence continues at coordinate 24,571 of JANWVO010000023.1, read as the reverse complement.
GTGCACCTGCCCGCGGGCGCGCACCCGCTCCACGATCTCCTGCCCCAGATAGCAGCCCTTCTGGAAGTGCACCGCGTGCAGTTGCTGCGTCTCATGCACCAGATGGGCGTCGCTGATGTCCTCCCCGTAGCGCGGCACGCCGTTCTCGATGCGCACCACGCGCGCTTCCTCCAGCGTCGCCTCCTCGATCCCCGCCGCCCGCAGCGCGCCCGTCACCGCTTCCTTTTCGGTCGCCGGCACGATCATCCGCACGCCCGGCTGCCCGGTCGCGCTCGCCGCAAACACCGTCCCGAACCGCGGCGCCGCGACCGCCTGCGGCCCTTCCACGGCGATCTCCGCCGTCTGCTCCGTGATGTCTTCCAGCGTCACGTCGTCGGCGATGATGTAGCGGTCCAGATGCTCGTACACCTTCCGCCGCAGCTCCGGCTCGGTGTCGATCAGCAGATGGTCCTCGCCGCAGTAGATCCACGCATCGGCCAGGATCCGCCCCTGCGCGTTCAGGAAGAAAGCGTAGACCGCATCGCCCGGCTGCATCTGCTCCACATGGTTCGTGCACATCGCGTGCAGCAGCCGCTTGCGGTCTTCCCCGGTCGCGCGGATGCGTCCGCGCGCGGACAGGTCCATCCAGGCTGCCGCGTTCCGCAGCGCTTCGTATCCGCTCATCGCTCCCTCACCGCAGGATGTTGCTCAGGTACAGGCCCATGCCGAGGGTCAGCCCCGCGCTGATCAGCGCGCTCTTCCGCCACCGCCTCTCCTTCTCCTCCGGTCCGCCCCGCGCCAGCAGGAACACCATCGCCAGCGCATGCAGCCCGGCGAGCGCCTTGATCCCGGCCAGCGCGTGCCATCCCGGCGGCGGAGCCTGCATCCGCGTCGCGAAGTTGTGCGCGCCCGTCAGCAGCAGCAGCAGCGCCGCCGCCGCGCTCAGCCGCCTCCAGCGCCGGACTTTCGCTGCCAGCAGCAGCGCGCAGATCAGGACGGCCAGAACCAGATGCAGGTACAGCAGTGCGTCATTCATGCGGAAAACTCGCTTTCCAAGTTTATACTGATGTGGAAATGACCCACGAGATTCTTCCCACGGGCCTTCTCCAGTGCAACTGCTCGGTCTTCGCCGACGAAGCCTCGGGCGACGCCATCGTCGTCGATCCCGGCGACGGCACCGACCTCGACCGCCTCCTCGCGCTCCTCCGCGGGCGCAACTACCGCGTCAAGGCGATCTTCATCACCCACGGCCACATCGATCACATCGGCGGAGCCGCAAAGCTCAAGCATGTCACCGGCGCGCCCGTCTTCATGCACGCCGACGACCAGGACCAGTACGACCACATCGCGCTCCAGGCCCAGTGGCTCGGCATGCCCGCCCCGCCCCGCACCGAGGTCGACGCCCATCCGAAGGAAGGCGACACGCTCACGCTCGGCGGCGTCGTCATGCACGTCCTCCACACCCCCGGCCACACCCAGGGCAGCGTCGCCCTCTACGTCCCCGCCGAAAACCTCCTCGTCGCCGGCGACACGCTCTTCCGCGACTCCATCGGCCGCACCGACCTGCCCGGCGGCGACCCGAAGCAGATCCTGAAGTCCATTCACACGAAACTGCTCGTCCTGCCCGGGGAAACCCGCGTCATCTGCGGCCACGGCCCCGAAACCACCATCGGCCGCGAAAAAGAAATGAACCCCTTTTTGCAGCAATAGCCGGATTTTCTCTTCAGCGGCCGGCGTAATTCTGCTCGTAATACCGCAGATATTCTCCGGATTTCACCCGCGCCACCCACCCCGCGTTCTCCTGGTACCACCGGATCGTCCGCTCCAGCCCCTCCTCGAACGGCACCGCGGGCCGCCAGCCCGAGATCTTCTCCAGCTTCTCCGTCGTGATTGCGTAGCGCCGGTCGTGCCCCGGGCGGTCCTTCACCGCCTGCATCAGGCTGTAGGGCTTGCCCAGAATGTCAAGGATCATCTCCACTACGCGCCGGTTCGGCAGCGCGCGCGAGCCGCCGATGTTGTAGATCTCCCCCGGCTCGCCCTTTTCCAGCGCCGCGCGGATCGCCCGGCAGTGGTCTTCCACGTACAGCCAGTCCCTCACCTGCATGCCGTCGCCATAGATCGGCAGCGGCTTGTCCTCCAGCGCGTTCGAAATCATCAGCGGGATCAGCTTCTCCGGAAACTGATACGGGCCGTAGTTGTTCGACGCCCGCGTCACGATCACCGGCAGCCGGAATGTCGCAAAGTAGCTCAGCGCCAGCAGGTCGGACCCGGCCTTCGATGCCGAATACGGGCTCGACGGGCGCAGCGGCCACGTCTCATCAGCCTCGTGCGGCTCCTCGATCGAGCCGTAAACCTCGTCGGTGGAAACGTGCACGAACCGCTCCACGCCCGCCGCTCGCGCCGCCTCCAGCAGCGAAAACGTCCCGCGCACGTTCGTCTCCACGAACGCCGCCGGCCCCAGGATCGAGCGGTCCACGTGCGACTCCGCCGCAAAGTGCACAATCGCCTCGGGCCGCTCCTCTTCCAGCAGCCTCGCCACCAGCGCCGTGTCGCAGATGTCGCCGTGCACGAAACGGTAGCGCGCATCCTCCTGCACTTCGGCCAGGTTCTCCAGGTTGCCCGCGTAGGTGAGCTTGTCCAGGTTCACCACCCGCGCCGCCCAGCCCTCGCGCAGCGCCAGGCGGATGAAGGCGCTGCCGATGAATCCCGCGCCTCCGGTCACCAGCCACTTCATTTGTGCTGCAACTCCCAGTCGTATGCGATGCCGGCGTCGTTGTAGGGAATGCGCCCCTCGTCAGCCGGATCGTAAAACCGGTCCGTCAGATACACAAGCAGCGCCGGCTCCGTCCCAATCACCTTGTAGCCGTGGCCCACGCCCGGCGGAATCAGGATCTGCCACGGACGCAGCGTGCCCACGTATAGCGTGTTCTTCCGCCCGAAGGTGGGCGATTCCGGACGCAGGTCCACCAGCGCCACCTGCAACATCCCCTTCACCACCGTCCAGAAATCCGTCTGCCTCCGGTGGAAATGGAACGCCTTGATCGCGCCCGGCCACGACAGCGCCGCGCTCACCTGCGTCGACTCCGCCGGAAACGCCGCCGGCAGCCCCTGCCCCAGCCGCGCCACCTCCAGAAAATATCCCCGGTCGTCCGCCCACAGCGGCACCGGAGCCACCCGCACGCCGGCGATCAGGTCCGCCGCGTCCGGCGCGCCGATCACCTTGCCGATGCCCGGCTCGCACTCCGGCACGCGGATCTCCGCCGCAGCCGCCCCGCTCATTCCTGCCCTCCGGCGCGCCGCCGGCTTTGCGCCACCAGGTTCGCCGCGCGCAGCAGCGAGTCGAACGTGCCCGCGTCCGTCCACCACCCGTCCAGGAACGAAAACGAAAGCGACGCCTCGCGGATGTAGGCGTTGTTCACGTCGGTGATCTCCAGCTCGCCCCGCGCGCTCGGCTCGAGCGTCCGGATCTTGTCGAACACCGTCGCGTCGTACATGTAAATGCCCGTCACCGCGTAATTCGACTTCGGCTGCTTCGGCTTTTCCTCGATATTCACTACATAACCTTTGTGAATTTCCGCCACGCCGAAGCGCTCCGGGTCCGGCACTTCTTTCAGCAGGATTTTCGCGCCCTTCTCCTGCCTGCGGAACTCCTCCACCGCGTCCCGGATCCCCTTCTCGATGATGTTGTCGCCGAGGATGACGACGATCTTGCCGCCGTCGGCGAAGTGCTCCGCCAGCGACAGCGCGTCGGCGATGCCGCCCTCGCCCTCCTGATAGGTGTAATTCAGGCTCGTCAGCCCGAACTGCCTTCCGTTGCCGAGGAGCTGAAGGAAATCGCCGGCGTAATTCCCGCCCGTCACGATGAGAATATCCCGGATTCCTGCCTCCACCAGCGTCTGGATCGGATAATAAATCATCGGCTGGTCGTAGACCGGAAGCAGGTGCTTGTTGGTGATTTTCGTCAGCGGATACAGGCGCGTTCCTTTTCCGCCGGCCAGAATGACGCCTTTCACTCCTTGCCTCCCTCGCCCGCTCGCCTCGCGGACTGCCGCAACATTCCCTATGATACACTGGCCCGCCGTGAACCCCTTCGATTGGAACGGCATCCCCGCCGAGCGGATGAATGAGAAGCTCACCCGCCAGGTCGTGCACACCGGTCGCCTTACCATCGCCCGCCTCGAGCTGAAGGCCGGCTGCCAGGTGCCTGCGCACCAGCATGAAAACGAGCAGGTCTCCCTCGTCCTCAGCGGCAGGCTCCGCTTCCTGCTCGAAGACGGCCAGTTCGATGTGGGCCCCGGCCAGGGAATGCGCCTCGCCCCCAACCAGCGCCACGCCGTCGAGGCCCTCGAAGACAGCATCGTCATCGATCTGTTCAGCCCGCCCCGCGAGGATTGGATCCGCGGCGACGACGCCTACCTACGCCGCTGAGCCCTTCGCGGCCAGAAGTTCCGCGGCCAGCGCCGCGCGCGCCACTGCGCGCTGCTCGCCCGTCGCCATGTCCTTCACCGCCGCCTCGCTCCGCGCGATCTCGTCGTCGCCCAGAATCACCGCGAACCGCGCCTTCGCCTTGTTGGCCAGCTCCATCGCCCGCTTCAGCTTCTGGTCCGTCGAAAACTCCACCGACAGCCCAGCCCCCCGCAGCTCGCGCGCCACGCGCGCCGCCTCCCTCGCCGCTGCCTCTCCCAGCGGGATCAGGAACACGTCCAGCCGCTCGAGTTGCTCCGGATCGATCCGCTCTTCCAGCGCCAGCACCAGCCGGTCTTCCCCGATCGAGAATCCGATGCCCGGAGCCGGCGTCCTCGATCCCAGCGCCTCGGCCAGCCCGTCGTAGCGCCCGCCGCCGAGAATCGAGTTCTGCGCTCCCAGCGCCCCGTGCGTCACCTCGAACGTCGTCCGCGTGTAGTAGTCCAGGCCCCGCACCAGCCGCGAACGGATCTCGTACTCGATGCCCCGCGCCGCCAGGTGCTCCTGCACCTTCCCGAAGTGCTGCCGGCACGCCTCGCACAGGTGCTCGAGGATCGAAGGCAGCGAATCGATCGTGTTCTGGTCTTCCGGAACCTTGCAGTCCAGCACCCGCAGCGGGTTGGTCTCCGCGCGGCGCCGGCAGTCCGCGCAAAGCGTTTCCTTCACGCCCGCCAGCCGCTCCCGCAACTGCGCCACGAACGCCGGACGGCACTGCGGACAGCCGACACTGTTCAGCAGCAGCCGCGCGTCTTCAATGCCGCACCGCCGCAGGATCTCCAGCGCCAGCTCGATCATCTCCGCATCGGCCAGCGGAGACTCCGTCCCGATGCATTCCGCGCCGATCTGCGAAAACTGCCGGTAGCGGCCCTTTTGCGGACGCTCGCGCCGGAACATCGGCCCGATGTAGTACAGCTTCTTCAGCCCCGGTGCCTGGTCCAGCCGGTGCTCGATGTAGGCGCGGATCACGCTCGCCGTGTTCTCCGGCCGCAGCGTCAGCGACGTGCCGTCGCGGTCCGTCCACGTGTACATCTCCTTCGACACGATGTCCGTGTCTTCGCCCACGCCGCGCGCAAACAGCGCCGTCTCCTCGAAGATCGGCGTGCGGATCTCGCGGTAGTGGAACGTGCGGAACACCTCGCGCGCCGTCGCCTCCACGTGGTTCCACAGCGCCGACTGCGGCGGCAGGATGTCTCGCGTGCCGCGGATCGCCTTGATCATCTCAGTGCGCCGCCTCGTCCCGGTAGTCCTGCCGGTAGCGGATGTAGCGCTGCGCGTTCTCGCGGAAACGCTGCTTCTCTTCCTCGCTCACCTGACGCCGCACCTTCGCCGGCACGCCCATCACCAGCGACTCCGGCGGAATCTCCATCCCCTCCGGCACCAGCGACCCCGCGGCGATCACCGACCCGCGCCCCACGCGCGCCCCGTTCAGCACGATCGCGCCGATGCCCACCAGCACGTCGTCCTCGATCACGCACCCGTGCAGGCACGCCATGTGGCCCACCGTGACCCGCGCGCCCACGATCACCGGATACCTGTCCAGCTCGCCGTGCAGCACGCTGCCGTCCTGGATGTTGGACTCCTCGCCCACTTCAATCCGGTTGACGTCGCCGCGCAGCACGGCGCCGGGCCACACCGACGCCCGCTCGCCCAGCGTCACGTCGCCAATCACCGTCGCCGCCTGATCCACATACGCGGAAGGCGCGATTTTCGGGTAGATGCCTCGATACGGACGAATCATGGATGTGCGCGAAACTACCATCGTATCATTGGGGTATGCTTGTCCGGATTCTTCTTGCCTCCGTCCTCGCCTTCGCGCCGGCCGCAGCGCAGAAAGCGCTCTTCACCGCCGAAGCGATGATGAAGCTGAAGCGGATCTCCGATCCTTCGGTCGCTCCGGACGGCTCCGCCGTCGCCTACACGGTGGGCGAGGTCGATCTTGCGAACAACGCCATCGATCGCCAGATCTGGATCAGCCCCCTCGCCGGCGGTCCCGCCCGCAAGGTCACCACCGAAGGCCGCAATTGGGGCGCGCGCTTCAGCCCGGACTCGAAGCGCATCGCCTTCCTCTCCACCCGCAGCGGCTCGGCCCAGGTCTGGGTCATGGACGCGCTCGGAGAAAATCCGCGCCAGATCACCCGCCTCTCCACCGAGGCGGACGGCGTCATCTGGAGCGGCGACGGCAGGACTCTCGTCTTCACCAGCGAGGTCTACCCCGAATGCAACGCCGACGACGGCTGCAACCGGAAGCGGCTCGAAGAGGAGCAGAAGAACCCGGTCCGCGCCCGCGTCTACGACCGCCTGCTCTACCGCCACTGGAACCAGTGGAAGGGGAAGCGCGTGCGGCATCTCATGGCCGTTTCCCTCGAGGACGGCAAGGTGCGCGACCTGACGCCCGGAGCCCGCTACGACGTGCCCCCCTTCTCGCTCGGCGGCGGTCCGGACTACGCCGTCTCGCCGGACGGCAAGGAGGTCTGCTACGCCGCCAACTTCGACGAGGACCAGGCTCTCAGCACCAACTGGGAACTCTACGTCGTCCCCATCGAGGGGCCCGGCGAAGGCCGCGAAGCGAAGAAGATCTCCACAAGCCCGGGCGCCGACGCCACCCCGAAGTACTCCCCTGATGGCCGCTGGCTCGCCTGGCGCATGCAGGTGCGGCCCGGCTACGAAAGCGACCGCTGGCGCCTCGTCGTCCTGGAACGCGAAACCGGCCAGCTCACCGTGCTCACCGAAAACCTCGACCGCCACGTCACCGGCTTCGCCTGGCATCCCGACTCGAAGCGCATCGCCTTCACCGTCGAGGATCGCGGCCGGCAGCAGGCCCATCTGATCCCCGTCACCGGCGGCGGCACGCGCGTCATCACCCAGGGAGCCGCCCACGTCGACGACCTGCATTTCACCGCCGACGGAAAAACGCTCGTCTACACCGAAATGAGCGGTTCCAGCCCGGTCGAGATCTTCCGCGCCTCCAGCGGCGGCGGCGCGCCCCAGCCCGTCACGCGCCTCAACGACGCCCTGCTGGAAGCGCACGACCTGCGCCCCCTCGAAGACTTCACCGTCCCGGGCGCGGACAACACCCCGGTCCACAGCTTCCTGCTGAAACCGCCGGCTTTTGATTCAAACAGAAAGTACCCGGTTCTGTTCCTGATTCACGGCGGGCCGCAGGGCGCATGGGGCGAGACCTTCAGCTACCGCTGGAACCCGCAGGTCTTCGCCTCCGCCGGCTTCGTCGTCGTCATGCCCAACCCGCGCGGCTCCACCGGCTACGGCACCAGATTCACCGACGAAATCAACGGCGACTGGGGCGGCAGGGTCTACGAGGACATCATGGCCGTCGTGCGCCACGTGGAAAAACTCCCCTACGTCGACCCCGACCGCTTCGCCGCCGCCGGCGGCAGCTACGGCGGCTACATGGTCAACTGGATCCTCGGCCACACGGACCGCTTCCGCGCCCTTGTCTCCCACGCCGGCGTCTACGACCTGTACAGCATGGGCGGCGAGACCGAAGAGCTCTGGTTCACCACATGGGAGTTCAGGGGCCACCCGTGGGAGAACCCCGAAATGTACGACCGCTGGTCGCCCTCCCGTTTCGCCGCCAACTTCCGCACGCCCACTCTGGTCATCCACGGCGAGCTCGATTACCGCGTCCCTTACGGCCAGGGCCTCCAGCTCTTCACCGCGCTCCAGGTGAAGAAGGTGCCGTCGAAGCTCGTGCTCTTCCCTGACGAAGGGCACTGGATCCTCAAGCCGCAGAACTCGCTCTTCTGGTACCGCACGTTCCTGGACTGGGTCACCGGGTGGACCGCAAAGAAACCCTGAAAAATGGGGACAGGCCCGCCCGGGCGCATTTTTCAGACGCTGCCCCCCCGGGCGACTCCGGCCCATGCCGGCGCCTGGCAGACTGCAACCGGCCGAGGAGCCAACCTGCGTGTCGGAAAAATGGGGACAGGCCCGCCCGGGCGTGATTTTCTTCACCACCCACGAGCCCCATCCCTCACTGCGCATCCAGCCGCCGCAGCACCTCGATCAGCACGTTTCCCACGATCTCAAATGAGCGCGGGCTCAGCTTGTCCATCGTGTCCTGCGGCGTGTGCCACCAGGAGTTCTCCGGCCCGTATTCGAAATCGATCAGGTTCGCCGCCCGCGCCCCCAGCCGCAGGAATGGCACGTGGTCGTCTTCAATCGCCACCGCCGGCCCGTCGAAATGCTGATGCACGCCCTGCTGCCGCGCCACGCTGCCGATGAGCCGCATCAGCACGTCGGAAGAGTACTGCTCGCGCAGAATGCGCAGGTCGCGGTCCCCGATCATGTCCACGTTGATCAGCGCCGCCAGCTTCGCCAGCGTCCCGTCCTTGTACCACCGTGCGGCCAGATGGCGCGAGCCATACAGGCTGTCCTCCGGCGTCCACTCCCGCACCGCTTCCTCGCCGTCAAAAAACACCAGATACACGGAATTCTTCAGCGGCACGTTCCTGAGCGCCCGCGCCATTTCCAGCAGAAAGCCCGCGCTCGATCCTCCATCGTTGGCGCCCACGAAGCGGAACGGGAAAATCTTCGTATCGTAATGCCCGCTGAGCGCCACCGCTCTCCCCGAGCTGCCCTGCCGGAAAGCGACAATGTTTTTCATCGCCACGTTCCCGATGGGCGTGCGCGCGGTGAAGCCGTCCTCGGTCACCTGCCAGCCCTGGGCTTTCAGCTCGCCCACGATGTACTGCTGCGCTTTGCGGATGCCCGCCGAGCCGGGCGGGCGCGGCCCGATCTCCACCAGCGCGGCGGTGTGATCGTAGGCCTTCTTTCCACTGAACTGGGCCTGGGCCATCGGCGCAAGCAGGAAAACGAGGATCAGCGTCTGCGGGCGATGCATCTATAGCCCAGTGTAAAATCCCGCCGCCGGTCCAGCCCGTCCAGCGCCGCCACCAGCAGCCCCAGCGGCGCAAACGCCGGCAGCAGCCACGGCGCCATCTGGCAGGCGTTGAACAGGCGCCGCGCCAGCACGCCGAACAGCCCGCAGGAGGGCGTCATCTCTTCCACGTCGAAACCCGCTTCTCCCAGCAGGTGCGCCAGCCCGTAGCGCGTGTAGCGGTAATAGTCGTGCGGCGCCTGATGCACCTCCCACTCCTGCGGCGCGATCACCAGCATCCGCCCGCCCCGCCGCAGCACCCGCGCAATCTCCCGCAGCGCCTCCAGCGGGCGCGGCAGGTGCTCGAGCGTGACAATGTTCAGGGCCGCATCGAAGCAGCCGTCGCGGAACGGGAGCCGCTCGAGGTCCGCCACCGCGTCCAGCCTGCGGTAGTCCCACGCTGGATCGCCGATCGCCAGATCCACGGCCACGTACCGCGCCCGCGGGAAGTGTCCCGCGTACTGCGCCTCGCCCGCTCCGGCATCCAGCAGCCGCGCGCCCGGCTCCAGCGAGCGCGCGAAAGCCGAAACGGAATCCTCGATGAATGTTTCAAACAAAAACACCCGCCGCACCAGCCACGCGGGCAGCCGGCGGCAGGCTTCGCGGTAGGTCATGGCTTCCGGCGCGCCTCGATCATGACGGTCGATCCCGCACGGCACGCCGCCTCCAGCGCCGTGAACGGAATCGCCGCCAGCAGCAGCAGGAAATAGGCCGCGTCCTTCAGCAGGCGCGCCCGCGGGGAGCCGTCCGCGCGGCGCACCCGCCGCCCCATCGGATCCAGCCATGGAGCCAGGGTCGACGCCAGCCCCGCCGGATTGTCGCGCAGCGAGAAGTGCTTCCGCCGCACGATCTCGAAACCCGTCGCTTCGAGCAGCGCCTCCAGGTCCGATTCGCGGAAGTGGATCAGGTGCCGCGGCACGTCCAGCCCGTTCCAGTTCGCGCCGAACAGCAGGAACTGCCAGCAGGCCGCGTTGGGCACCTGCACCACCAGCCGCCCTTCCGGCACAAGCAGCTCGCGCGCCGCCTCCAGATAGGCGCTCGGGTCGTAGAGATGTTCCAGCACATGGAACATCGTGATCACCCCGAACGTGCACGGCCGGAACGGAGCCCGCGTCAGCGCGCCGCAGGCCACCGGCACGCCGTTCGTCGACCACGCCACCGCCGCCGCGTCCAGCGAGAAGTCCAGTCCGAAGGCGCGGTGCTCGGGCAGATGCAGCTCCCGCAGCAGCAGCCCTCCGCCGCAGCCGACGTCCAGCACCAGCGAGTCCGGCGGAGCCGCCGCCAGCGCCCGCCGCACAAACCGCACATGGTCGCGGATCACGATGCGCCGCCAGAGCTCCGCCAGCGAATCGGCCGTCGAGGCCGCGGGATCAAACCAGTAATCCGGCGGATAATACTGATGCAGCTTCTCCGGATCCGGCCACGGAAACAGCCGGATCAGCCGGCATTGGCGGCACTCGACGATCAGAAAGACTTCCTCCGTGGTGCCGAACAGCCGGTCCGTGCCGCGGAACAGCGTGCGGAACTCCCGTTCGCCGCACGCCGGACAGGCGTCTCGCGGCGCCGGGTTGGCCGGCGCGGCCTGCGGTGCGGTTGCGTCAGGGCCTTGCTGCACGGAGCTTCCAGAGAGCCGGGGGTCGGACACGGTCCCAGCAATCAGTGTAACCGCCGCGCCGGCCGCCCTGTCGGCGCGGCTCTCCGCTGCTGCGGCGGCCGGTCCGCAGGCTACACTGGAAGTTCCCCGTATGACGACGCAAGCCCTGCCCGTGGCGCGCTGGCGCCTGCACCGCCGCCTCTATGACTGGATGATGCAGTGGGCGCACAGCCCGCACAGCCAGGCCGCGCTCTTCCTGCTCGCCTTTGCCGAATCGAGCGTCTTCCCCATCCCTCCCGACGCGCTGCTCATCGCCCTCGTGCTCGGCGCGCCCGCACGCTGGCTCCTTCTGGCCGGCGTCTGCACCGTCGGCAGCGTCCTCGGCGGCATCGCCGGCTACGGCATCGGGCGCTTCCTCATGGACACGGTCGGCATGCGCGTCATCGACTTCTACCACGCGCGCCACTACTACGAGCAGGTGATGGTGTGGTACCGCCAGTACGATTACTGGATCGTCTTCACCGCCGCCTTCACGCCCATCCCCTACAAGGTGTTCACCATCGCCTCCGGCGCGTTCCACATGAACCTGGCCGGATTCACGCTCGTCTCCGTCATCGGCCGCGGCGCCCGCTTCTTCCTCGTCGCCGGGCTGCTGCGCCTGTTCGGCGAGCCGGTGCGCCGCTTCATCGACCGCTACTTCGACTGGCTCGCCCTCGCCTTCGTCGTCCTGCTGGTGGGCGGATTCGCGCTGCTGCGCTACGCGCGCTGATCCCCGCCGGGCATCGGAAACGCGGCCTGCTCGCTCAGCGCCCGCAGCCCGATGCGGTTCTGCCACAGCAGCCGCCGGATCTCGGCGTTCGACAGCCGCCGCAGCGGCCGCAGCAGCCTCCTCTTGCGCAGCGTCGCCGGCACGCGCGCCAGCGCTTCCGCATCGCCCCGCAGCAGCGCCCCGAGCAGACGCAGCCGCGCCCCCGCCCCGCGGACGCGCCCCGCCTCGCCCCGGCCCCGCAGCGCCGCCCACGCCCCGGCCGCCAGCCGCGCCGCATAGAACAGCGGATTCAGCAACAACAAATCCCACGGAAAATGTTTCACCGCCAGCAGCACCCGGTTCCGCTCGATCAGCGCGATCCGCTGCGGGCTCGCCACGCCCAGCGTCGCGCCGCGGCGGTGCCGCGCCACCGCCCGCGGCATGTACAGGCAGCGCCAGCCGGCGATGCGCGCCCGCAGCCCCAGCTCGGCGTCGTCGCCGTAGGCGAACAGGTCCTCGTCGAACAGCCCGATCTCGTCCAGCATCGCGCGCCGGTACATGCACGCGCATCCGTCCGGCCACAGCGTCTCGCCCACATGGTCGTACTGCCCGCGGTCGATCTCGCCCGTGCCGCGCCCGCGGTTCTGCCCGTCCAGATAGATCAGGTGCCCCGCCTTGTCGATCACCCGCGGATCTTCATGCACCAGGATCTTCGACGCCGCCATGCCGACGCGCGGATCTTCGAAAGCCTCCAGCAGCGCCCCCAGCCAGCCCGGCTCCGCTTCCGCGTCGTTGTTCAGCAGCGCGACGAAGGGCGCGCGCGATGCGCGGATGCCCTGATTGTTCGCGGCGCAGAACCCGAGGTTGGTTTCGTTGCGGATCAGCGTGACGCGGAACGGCGCTTCCGCCGCGAACCTCTGCACCGCCTCCACGGAGCCGTCCGTGGATCCGTTGTCCACCACCACCACCTCGAACTCCGCGCCCTGCGGAGCCAGCAGCGACCCGAGGCACCGCTCGAGCAGGGCCGCGCGGTTGTGGTTGACGATGATGACCGTAACCTGCGGCTCCTGCATGGCCCCCGGCGCTTCCACTCCGTATGGTAGCGGGCCGCGTCAGCGCCCCGCCGCGCCCGGCGGCGGGAAATTCCGCGCCGCGTCGTCCAGCACCAGCACCCAGTCGCTGCCGAACCCTTCCGACGGGCATTTCATCGCGAGCGGCTTCGAAGTGTCATGCTCGCCCGCCGGCTCCGCCGCGCCGCTGCGCGGATTGAACCACCACGCGCGCGCCCGCGCGAATGGCAGCGGGTTCAGCTCGATCGGCCGCCCCTGCGCGCTGTAGACGAACACATAGCCGTCGCCGCGCGTGGCGGCGATGTGGTCGGCGCCGGAAAGCGGCTGCCGCACCAGCGGCTGATCCGGCACGCGCGAAAGGAACGGCCGGGATTCCATCAGCGCCTTCAGATGCCGCATCTGCGCCGCCCCGGGCCGCTCCAGCGCCTGATGCCAGTACATCAGCGGGCCGTTCACCGGCCGCCGGCCCGGCGCGTGCATCTGCCACACCGCGTGATTGCCGTAGGTGTGGCCGAAGGCCCCGCTGAAGACGTCCCAGTAGGCGTACTGCCGCACGTGCGCGTCGAACGAGTAGCCAAGCTCCGCCGCGCGGAATGCCAGAGGATGGTCCTCGTACAGCGGCTCGCCGTCGAGCACCGGCTTCACCGGCGTGCGCGCGTAATCCTCGGCGATGTGCCGGAAGCTTTCCCGCGCGCCCGGCAGGCCGTGGCCGTTCTGCTGCATGTTGAAGCTCAGCCACGCATCGTTGTGGAACCACGCCGAGGATTTCGCTCCGCCCACCGGGTGGTACGTCATCAGCAGCGCGCCGTAATCCTCCCGGCCCGCCACGCCCAGCGCGATGCCCCGCGCCATGGCCCGCCAGATGGCCTCGAAGCCCTCGCCCGTGCGGTCGCCGCCCAATACCCAGATAATTCCTTTGGATTTATACCGGTTTCCGAGCCATTTTCCATAAATTTCCGCTTTTTCCGGCGTAAATAGGGGCTCGTCTTTCACCCACCGGCCCCACGCCGGCAGCAGCGCCACGTAAATCCCGCGGGCGTTGGCCGCGTCGATGATGAAGTCCACATGATCCCAGTAGTCATACTGGCCCGGCCTTCCCGGATCCGCGCCGGGCGTCGTCGCCGGCGTTGCCGGGTCGCGGCCCGTCAACGGCAGCGCCCCGTAGGGGTTCGGATCGGTCAGCCCGTCCAGCTCCGCCAGGGCCACCGCCTGCACCACGTTGTATCCCTGCCGCGCCCTCGTGTCCAGATAGCGCACCGCTTCCTCCCGGTTCAGGCGGTGGAACAGCTCCCAGGCGGTGTCGGCCAGCCAGAAGAAGGGCCGCCCGTTCTCCTGCACCAGGAAGCGCCCGTTGTCGCTCACCCGCAGCCTCGGCAGAGTCCGCGTCTGCGCCGGACACATCGCAGCGAGAATCATGAGGCTTGCAGCCGCTCTCACCATCTCATCGCCTCCTTTCCCGCAAACCATGAAACCACCCCGTCCTGCCAGACGAGCCCCGGCGCCCGGGGCAGCCGCGCCACCACTGCGTCCACATCCTCCATCCCGGATCCCGTGTGCCAGAGATGCGAGGGGCAGCGGCAGTCGCTTGAGCCGAACCCCGGCGCCGGCGCGGCGAACGCCCCCTGACCACGGAGGGCCGCGGCCCAGATGCACTCCAGCCGGCGCCGTCCCGGGCAGGCGTACAGCGCCACCGGCTTCGCCCTGCGGCGCAGCCAGTCGATGTGCCAGCGCACGGCGCCGTCTCCGCGGAGATGCCGGCCAGCCCGCGCCCGGATGCCGCCCGGCCCGCGCGCGCTGCCCGCGTACAGGTAGAGACCGGCAGGGAAGGAAAATGCGCCCAGCGCCCCCACGGCCACTTCGGCAGGCTCGCCCAGGGCAAGGACAAGCAGGTAGGAGCCGGGGGCATCGGTCACGGATCCGCTGCCTCGTGCCAGAGCGGTACCGGGCACAGGATTATCATGGCACCATGCGGATCGTAACGGGTCTGCTTGTCCTGATTGCGGCAGCGCCACCCCCTGCTTCGGCCGGTGTCCGCGGCACCGTGCGCGATGCTGCGGGAGGTGAACGGCTCTCGCTTGTGCGCGTCAGCCTCGTCTGCGGCGCGCGCACGGAAACGGCCATCACCGGCCCCGAGGGCCGGTTCGAGATCGCCGGCGAGGCGCAGCCCGGATGCGTGCTCACCGCCCATCTGGTCGGCTACCGGCCAGTGCGGCTGGAACTGTCGGGAGAGGCGGAACTCGAGATCGCCATGACGCCCGACACGCTCACCCGCCGCGAGTCGGTGGAAGTCCGGGAGGACGCCTTCGGCGTGCAGGTGGAGGGCAGTCCGAGCGAGCGCGTCCTCCGCGGCGTCGAGATGAAGACGCTCGCCGGCGTGCTCGTCGACGATCCGCTGCGCGCCGTGCAGGCGCTGCCGGGCGTGGCCTCGTCGAAGGACTACATCGCGCAGTTCAGCCTGCGCGGCGCCGCCTTCGAGCGCACCGGCATCCTGCTGGACGGCGTGCTGCTGCACAGCCCCTTCCACACCGTGCAGAGCCAGGAGAAGACCGGCTCGATGTCCATCATCAACGCCGACCTTGTCGAGGAGATGGTGCTGCATGCCGGCGCGCCGCCGGTGCAGTACTACGACCGCACCGCCGGCGCGCTCGAAATGCGGCTGCGCGATGGAAGCCGCGCGGCGCCCGTCATCCGCGTCAACTCGGGCGTCGCGAGCACCGGAGTCATTCTGGAAGGCCCGGCGGGCCGGCAGCGCCGCGGCTCCTGGCTGGCGGCGGCGCGCAAGAGCTACCTGCAATACCTGCTGCGGCGCAGCACCGCCGACGACTGGCTCGCCTTCGGCTTCGTGGACGCCGAGGGGCGCTTCACCTGGGACGTGTCGCCCTCGCAGCAGATCACCTTCTCGATCCTCGATGGCCGCTCCGACCTCGACCGCACCCACGTGCGCGACCGGCTGGGGCTGAACGCCATCATGAACGGCGAATATCACGCCACGGTCGCGAGCGCCGCCTGGCGCTGGGCGCCTTCCCCGGCCGTGCTCGTCACGCAGCGCGCCGCCTGGATGCGCGAGCGCGCCTACAACATCAACAACCGCGAGCTCGAGCTGAACCGCATGGGCTATGGCGAGTGGGCCTGGAACGGCAGCGCCGCCTGGAGCTGGCTCCCGCGCGCCACGCTGGAAGCCGGCGGCGTGGCCCGGCGGCTGCGCGACGACGGCTTCACCGCGCGCTATCAGTTCAACCCGCTTGCGCTGCGGCGCAAGGACAACTGGCGCGGCACGGCGGTCCGCGGGGGCGCCTTCGTCAGGCAGTCGTGGACATCGGCGAGAGCCACCGTCTCCGCGGGCGCGCGCATCGATGGCGACAGCATGGCCGGGCCCGCCGCGGTCTCGCCCCATGCCTCGCTCTCCGTCCGTCTTGGCTCGCGCGCCCGCGCCATGGCCGCCTGGAGCCAGGCCGTCCAGTATCCGTCGCTGATGGTCCGCACCGTCGAAAACATGGGCAGCCTGCATCTCGCGCCCGAGCGGGCCAATCATTTCGTCGCGGGGCTCGAGCGCCTGCTCGACGACCGCACCCGCGTGCGCGTGGAGACGTTCTACCGCGCCGAAAGAGACCTGATCGCGCAGCCGCTGCTCGAGCCGCGCCTGCTGGCCGACGGCACGGTCTTCGTCCCTCCCGCCTCTCCCCCTTACGTCAACTCCGTGCGCGGGACGGCGCGGGGCGTGGAAATATTCGTCGAGCGGCGCAGCGCCAACCGGCTCTCCGGTTGGGCCTCCTACGGCTGGGTGAAGACACGAATGCGCGATGCGGTCACCCGCGCCGTCTACCCGGCCGACAGCGAGCAGCGCCATACGCTGACGATGTTCGCCAGTTGGCGGCTCGCGCCGTCGCTGCACTTCAGCGCCCGCTATTCTTACGGAAGCAATTTTCCCATTCCCGGATTTCTCCGCTGGCAAAATGGCCAGTATTTCCTGAGCGACCAGCGGAATTCCCTGCGGTTGCCGGATTATCACCGCCTGGATTTCCGGCTGAACCGGTCTTTTCACGTGGAGACGTCCGGCGGCTGGAGCTGGCGCGGCACGCTGTACGTGGAAGTGATGAACGCCACCAACCGGCACAACACCACCTTCGACGCCTTCAACGGATTCAACGCCCGCACCGGCCAGGCGAATCTCACCTTCCTGAAGCTGTTCCCGATTGTTCCCGCCGCCGGGGTGATGATCGAGTGGGAGCGCGGCCTACGCGGCCGCTGACCTGCCGATGGCGCGGCGCACCGCATCGGCCAGCGCCTCGGCCGAGAAGGGCTTGGCGAGGACGGGCAGGTCCCGCAGATCCGCGGGGTAGCGGGCCAGTTCTTCCGAGTATCCGGTGAAAAACAGCACGCGCAGGCCCGGATCCACCGCCCGCAGCCTCCTGACAAGCTCGGTGCCGTCCATCTCCGGCATGGAAACGTCGGTGATCAGCAGGCGGAAGGGCGAGGGCGAAGCGGCGTAGATCTCCAGCGCTCTCGCCGCCGAAGGCGCGTCTGTCACCTCATAGCCGAAGTGCTCGAGAAGCTGCCGCGTGAGCTGCCGCACGGCGTCATCGTCTTCCACGAGGAGGATGCGCTGCTTTCCGGCGGCGGATTCCCCGCCCGCCGCCTGCCCTTCCGGCCTTGCCGCGGGCAGGTCAATGTCGAACCGCGTCCCCCGCCCCGGCGCGGAATCCACGCGGATGGCGCCGCCGAGCGACTGCACGATGCCATAGACGGAAGTCAGCCCCAGCCCGGTGCCCTTGCCCGGCTCTTTCGTGGTGAAGAACGGCTCGAAAATGCGGGCGCGCGTGGCTTCGTCCATGCCGTGGCCTTCGTCGCGGACCGAGAGGCGCACGTAGGGGCCTGGGCTGAGTCCGAGCCGGGCGGCTTCGGCTGGATCCGCGGCGTCGAGGAAGCTGGTTTCCACCTCGATGGCGCCGCCCTCCGGCATCGCATCGCGGGCATTGACGATGAGGTTCAGCAGGATCTGTTCGATCTGGCTGCGATCAGCAGCCACGGGCGGCAGGCCTTCGCCGAACCGGCGGCGCAGCCGGATGGCGTCCCCCAGAAGCCGCTCCACCAGCCCGAGCACCTGCCCGGCGGCTGCATTCACGTCCAGCGGGACGTGCTGCGCCCGCTGCTTCCGGTCGAACTGGAGAAGCTGGGCGATGAGCTGCGTGGCCCGCTCGGCGGCGCGGCGGATCTCCGCGGCGGCGCGCGCCATCTGCTCCGGAAGCGCGTCCGGGCGGTGGAATGCCTGCGCATGGCCCTGGATCACGGTGAGCAGGTTGTTGAAGTCGTGCGCCACGCCGCCGGCGAGCAGGCCGATCGCCTCCATCCTGGCCGCCTGGCGCAGATGCTCCTCGAGGCGCCGCTGCTCGGTGATGTCGACGGCGAAGGCGCCGACCAGAAGCCCGGACTCCGACGGCACGGGGAAGCGCCGGACGAGGAAGATCCTCTCCTCGCCTCGCACCGGAAGCGCAAGGATGCGCTCGGCCACGGGCTCGCCGGCGAGAATGCGGGCGTGGTCTTCGTCGGCCAGAGCGACGATTTCGGGGGCGAAGAGATCCCGCGGCTGTTTCCCGGCCCACTCGCTGGTCTGGGCGAAATTCTCCATCCAGTAGCGGTTGACGTAGACGTAGCGGCCGCTGCGGTCGCGAAGGAACGCGGCCACGGGCAGGTTGTCCATGAAGGCGGCGAAGCGCCGCTCGCTGGCCTCGACGGCGCGCCGCGATGCTTCCATCGCCTCGAGGCGACGGCGCAGGACGATGTAGAGAAGGATGGTGGTCACCAGGACGAAGGCGAGGCCCTTGTACTGGCTGACGCGGGCGAGCTGCGCGGGTTCAGGGAAGAGACGCGCCGCAGCGCGGTCGGAGAGGATGATCCACGCCGAGGCGATGAGGCAGTATGCGGCGGCGATCTGAAACGCGCTGGAACGGGCGAGTTGAACGATCCGCCGCCGCATGCCGGACAATCGCCGCGGCCGCTCAGAGCTGCGGCAGGGCCAGGATGACGCCGGCCAGGATCAGCGAGGCGGCAGGCAGCAGCAGCAGCGCCTTCTTCAGCCGCTTCGGATCGTCGCCAGCGATGCCGCCGATGATCGGCGAGCTGACGACGAGGCCGAGCCAGCCGCAGGTGGAGGCGATGCCCGTCGCCGTCGCATCCAGCCCGACGGGCTTGAATGCCGTTCCGACCAGGCCCAGCGCCGTGGGGAACACCGGCGCCATGGCGAGGCCGGCGCAGAAGACCGCGATCCACGCCGTGCCCGGGTTGGCCGTCTGCAACATGATGTAAGTCGTGGCCGCCATCAGCAGCGCCGCCGCCAGCAGCACCATCTTCGGCGTCACGCTGCCGAGCACGGGCACGACGGCGACACGGCCGAGCAGCAGGCCGAGCGCGAAGCCGAGCGAGAGGATCGTCAGCGCCTTCTCGTCCGGCACGCCCTGCGCGATGAGATGGCGCGCCAGCCAGTTCCACACGCCCACCTCGCAGGCCACGTACAGGAACAGCGAGAGCGAGAGCAGCAGCAGCACCGGACTGGTGATGAGCGAGGTGACCTGCTCGGCCTGGAAAGAGACCTTGCCGCTCGGCGGGGCCATCGCCGTCGTGGAATTCACCGCCAGCGCGATGATGGCCACGCACGTGGCGAAGATCAGCAGCTTCGGCACGTCGTTGCGGAAGACGCGCGCGGCGATGAGCGGGGTGACGAGGCCGCCGAGGCCGAAGAACAGGTTGACCGCGTTGAAGACGGCCGCGCCCTGGAGCCACGACACCTGGATGTCATTGGCCGCGGCGAACGCCGACGTGACCAGCGCGCCGCCGCCGGTGCCGAGCACGAACATCATGCCGGCGATGGGGACGAAGCCCTTCGCCGCGCGCAGCCCGACCAGCGCCAGCCCGATGAGGGCCAGCGACAGCAGCATGCCCACCTTCTTGCCCTGGAGATCCATCAGCGGCCCGGCGAAGAAGCCGCCGAACATCAGGCCGATGGCCTGCATCATGCTGATCTTGCCGTTCTGGCTGGGCGTGAGCTGGAAGCGCCGCGACAGCTCGGGCAGGATGGTGCCGAGCATGGCGGCGATCATGCCGTAGGTGAAGATCCCGAGAATGACCGCGATCAGAAGCATAGCGGAGTCATGCTATCAGATCGGCCGCGCATCCGGGAGAGCGGGCGGGCGCTATTCGATGACTGCGCCGGTGCCCTGGATCTGGTAGATCGTCACCGGGCCGGTGATCGAAGAGGGATCGAAGGGCTTGCGGTTCTCCTCGGCCTCGTGCCTGGCGCGCTCGATCGCCTGTTCGCGGGTGAGTTCGATCCGGACGAACTTGCCTTCCGCGACGGCCATCTTTCCGACCGCCTCCTTCGGAAAGACGATCTCGCCATCCTTCACCTTGATGCGCACGCGGGCGTTGGTGGCCGGATCGACGAGGTTCATCCAGCAGCCCATCTTTTCGCAGACCTCGGCGATGCGGCCGCGGACCTGCACGGTCTGGTCGATGTACTTCTCAGGCTTCGCGGAGAGTTCGGCAATCGGGGTGCGCTGCTTCAGCGTGAGCGGCTTGCCCAGAGGCTGGGCGGCGGAAACACAGAGCGCGAGAGCAATGGCAAGAGCAGGCAGTTTCATGGCTTCATTGTGCCTGAAAACGGCCGGGGAGGGCAGGCCCCGGGCGGGGCCGGACTCAGTCGTTCTGCCGGGCCGCGCCTTCCTTGGCAAGGCGCATCTTCGCGTTCTCGAGCTTCTTGCGGATGCGGGCGATCTCGTCGTGGTCGATCTCGACGGGCGCATTCGCGTGCCACTCTTCGAGCGACTTTTCCCAATGCAGCACGGCCTCCTTGAGCCTGCCCATGCTCGAGTAGACATCGCCCATGTGATCGTGCACGGTGGGGTCGCGGCTGCCGCGCGCGAGCGATTTCTGGAGGTATTCGGCGGCTTCCTCGAGGCGGTTCAGCCGGTAGTAGACCCAGCCGAGCGAGTCGAGGAAGGCGCTGTTGTTCGGCTCGAGCGCCACCGCCTTCTGGATCAGCTCGAGCGCCTCCTGAAGCCGCACGTTGCGGTCGGCGAGCATGTAGCCAAGGTAGTTCAGGGCCGAGGCCGACTTCGGGTTGATCTCGAGGACCTTGCGGAATTCGGCTTCGGCGAGGTCGAATTTCTTCTGGCGCTCAAACATGGCGCCGCGCATGAAATAGACGGCCTCTTTTTCCTCCGCGGTGGAAGAAAGCTCGAGGGCTTTGTCGAGGGCACGCGCCATTTCTGCCCAGTTTTTCTGCTTTTCGTAGACCTGGGCGAGCGAGATCCAGACCTCGCGGTCGTTCTTTCCGTCGAGCATGCCCCTGAGCATCGACTCGGCTTCGCGGAAGCGGCCGAGGTCGGTGGCGACCGTTGCCGCCAGGCTTTTCACGAGGCGGTCCTGCGGGAACTTCTGAAGCGCGGCTTTGGCTTCCCTGTCGGCGGCGGCGAAGTCCTTGGCGGCGCGGAGCGCGTCGATGATCTGCGCCGCGGCGCGAGGGGCTGAGTCCGGATCCACCTGGGCCATCTCGCGGAAGGCGGCCACGGCATCCTGCGTCTGCTCGGCCATCCGGTAGAGCATGCCGAGCCGTTCGAGGAGGATGACGCGGTTGGTGCGGTCGCTGAAGGAGGACGGGCGGCGCTCCATGCTGGCGAGCATGTCCTTCAGCTTCGCGATCGCCTCCCTGATCTTGCCCTGCGCCTCGAGCAGCCCGACCTCGTTGAACTGGACCTCGAGATTGGCAGGGTCGAGCCGGGCGGCGCGCTGCGCGTAGTCTTCCGCCCTGGCGAAATCCTGCATCTGGCGGTGGATCTGGGAGAGGCGCAGCAGCGCGAGCAGGTCGTTCGGCTCCGCCTCGAGCAGCTCTTCGAAGGCGGCGCGCGCCTTCTCCATCTCATCGGCGGCGAAGAGCGACTGCGCGTAGGCGCGCTTGAGGTCCAGGTTTTCCGGGTTGAGCTCGAGGGCCTTGCGGTAGGTTTCCGCGGCCTCTTTGAACTGGCGGAGCTGTTCGTAGGCGGAGGCGAGGGCAAGCAGCGTGCGGAGGCTGGGGCTCTTTTCGGCGACGCGCTTCAGCACCTGGCTGGCCGAGGCCGTGTCACCGAGGTCGGAGTAGACCATGGCGAGGCCGGTGAGGGCGTCTTCGTCGTTTTCGTCGATTTCCAGAGCCTTCTTGAACGCGCGCTCGGAGGCGGGCGAGTTCTGCAAGAGCTTGTAGAGCCGCCCGAGCATCAGCCACGTGTCCTTGTCGCGGGGCGCCTTTTCGGCGACCTTCTCATACTGCTGGACCGCGGCCTTGATCATCTCCTCGTTCATGCGGGTCGACTGGCCTTCGCGGATGCGGGCGGTGTAGAGACGGCCGAGGATGCGGCGCGCGTTGATGTCGTCGGGGTTGCGGCGGACGGCCTCTTCGAACTCGGCCACGGCCGAGCGGAGCTGTCCGCTCTGCACGTAGAGTTCGGCGAGCTCCTCGGCGAGGGAGGACGCCTCGGGGTCGTGCTGCACGGCGAGGCGGTAGTTCTCGATCGCCTTCTGGAGGTACTCGCCGCGGCCGCCGAACTGCGCGGCGAGCTCGGCGTAGAGGTGGCCGAGCGCGGCGTGGTAGTAGGCGCTGGCCCTGTCGGGCTTCGGCGGCTGCGCCTGCCGGGGCTGCGCCGCCTGCGAGGCGCGAAGCGCGAGAGGCGCCAACAGCAGCGCGAGAGCGAAACAGAAACGGGGAAGATGGTTCATTGTGGCCTGCCGCGAGCGCCGCCGGCCCCGCCGTGAAGCGGAGCCGGTGGACCTGGCCCGCTGTTATCCTAACTATATCTGATGTGCGCGAGGCGCGCGGCGGTTCCTTCGACTTTGACGGGCCGGGTGGAGAAATGAACGGCGGGGCGCGGACGCATCCGCTGGTTGTGGTGGCCGGGCCCACCTGCTCCGGCAAGAGCGTGCTGGCGCTGGCGGTGGCGCGCCACACGGGCGGCGAGATCGTCAACTGCGATTCCCTGCAAATCTACCGCGGGCTGGACATCGGCACGGCGAAGACGCCGCCGGAGGAGCGGGCGGGCGTGCCGCATCATCTGTTCGACCTGCTCGAGCCGTGGGAAGTGTTCAACGCCGGCGAATACGCGAGGCTGGCGCGCGAGACGCTGGCGCAGATCCGCGCGCGGGGGCGCGTGCCGGTGGTGGCAGGGGGCACGGGCTTCTATCTGCGGGCGTTGCTGGAAGGACTGGCAGAAGCGCCGCCGCGCGATGAGGGGCTGCGCGCGCGGCTGATGGAGCGCGAGGCGAGACGGAAGGGCAGCCTGCACCGCATCCTGCGGCGGCTGGATGCGCGCACGGCGGCGGGGATCCACCCGAACGACGTGCAGAAGACGGTGCGGGCGCTGGAGATCTGCCTGCGCGCGAGAGAGCCGGCGTCGCGGCTGTTTGAGCAGGGGCGGAGACCGCTGGAGGGGTTCCGCGTCCTGAAGCTGGGGCTGCGTCCGCCGAGGGCGCTGCTGGTGGAGCGGATTCATGAGCGGACACGGCGCATGTTTGCCGCAGGGCTGCTGGAGGAGGTGCGCGGGCTGCTGGAGCGCGGCGTGCCGCGGGACGCGAAGGCGTTCGAGTCGATCGGCTACAAGGAAGCTCTGGCGTGCCTGGAGGGCGCCATGACTGTAGAGCAGGCGATCGAGCAGGCGGCGGTGGCGACCCGGCAATACGCGAAGCGGCAGATGACGTGGTTCCGCAAAGACGCGGAAATCGAGTGGCTGGAGGGGTTCGGCGACGAGGAGGAAATCCGGTGGAAAGCGCTGGCGATGGTGGAGAAATTTCTGGCAGATTTTCCAAATGTAAATAAAGCCTGAGGCGGGCGGCGAACGTCATTTTCGGTGAAGCGATGTCCCGGCGAGGCCCGTCATTAGTATGGATCTACTAACTGGTCTGCATAGCACCACCAAAAAGTTGGAAATTTAATGTGCAAGGGCTTTTCCGGGAGCACAGGATCGCTTATACTGGAATCAAGGAGTGTCCACGATGACCAAGACCACGAAGTTCTTCGCGATCTTTCTTACTCTTGCAGTCCTGACCGCTTCTGCGGCGACTTACAACGTTACCCTCTTCCAGCCGTCCCTCGTTGCCGGCAAGGAGCTCAAGCCCGGCGATTACAAGCTGATCCTCGAAGACGGAAAGGCAATCATCCAGAAAGGCAAAGAGCGGGTCGAGGCCACGGTGAAGATCGAGCAGGGAGATTCGAAATTCGGCTCGACTTCGGTGCGCTATGCCGAGGAAAATGGCAAGCTGAAGATTCAGGAAATCCGGCTCGGCGGCACGACGACGAAGCTGGTTTTCAACTGATTTTTTCCTCCCTCTCACGCATTAGCAAGGATTGGCGGCTGCGCCCTGCCCGCGGCGGGCAGGGCGCGCGGCCCCGCACGCGACGAGAGCCACGCTTTTCCCAGACAGGCACTGATCCCTCCTGATTGCAGGCTGGCGCCCCCGGCATCTTCCGGGGGCGTTTCTTGTGTGCCGCGTCTTTGTGCCCCGAGCCATTTTCTTTCCTCAAGCCATGGCGGCTTTGCGGCGCGTGGCTTCCGCCGCGGAGACTTTTTCAAAGCGGGAGCCCGGGGCGCCGGACCGGGCGTCCGCCTCGATTCGCTCGTGCGTCTCCAACCCGATCCCTGACAAGGGTTTGCAGGTTGCGGGAACGCCGGGAACTGGGGCGGGTGCGTGTTCCGTCTCCGGTTCGTTTTGCAGATTTTCCAGCTCGCCGGGCGTGGGGGCGGTGAGCAGGACATGGAGCGCCTGGAGGGCGGCGCGGGTCTCGGGCGAGGGGGCGGGCG
>JANWVO010000010.1 GCA_025056865.1 Bryobacteraceae bacterium | reverse complement strand
CCGGCAGCGCAGCGTCCAACGCGGCGAGCGCCCGCCGTGGGGGGCCCCCCGAGCGGGGGGCCCCCCCCCGGTCCCGCTTCCCTGCCGGACGATCCTTGACCGATTTGGTCCGGGATGCTATAGTGGAACTGGACCGAATTGGTCCGGAATTGACTGCGGCATGCTGAAGCTGACCAAAAAGGCCGACTACGGATTGATCAGCCTGAAGCATATCGCCATCCACGGCAAGGACCGCCCGGCGAGCACGAAGGAGATGGCGGAGGCCTATGGTATCCCGGTGCCGATCCTCTCGAAGGTCCTGCAAAGGCTGGTGCGCGAGGGCTTCCTGGTCTCCGAGCAGGGCGCCAACGGCGGCTACCGGCTGGCGCGCGACCCGTCGCGCATCACCGCGCTCGAGGTGATCCGCGCCATCGACGGCCCGGTGCTGCTGACCAACTGCTTCAGCGGCCGCACGGATTGCGAGATTTCCGAGTCGTGCAACGTGCGCGAGCCGCTGCGCCGGGTGCACGAACGAATCCAGCAGGTGCTGGAAGGCATCACAATAGCGGACCTGAGTGATGACGCGCCCGTGGCGCGCCGCTCGGCCCGTTCCGGCGGTCTGACCGTCATTTCCGGCTAAGGCGGGAGGGAGAGAGGAAAAAGGCCATGCTAAAGTTCCCGATTTATCTCGATTATCATGCAACGACGCCTGTGGACGAGCGCGTGCTCGAGGCGATGCTGCCCTATTTCCGCGAGCATTTCGGCAATGCGGCCAGCCGCAACCACAGCTTCGGCTGGGTGGCCGAAGAGGCCGTGGAAAAGGCGCGGAAACAGGTGGCGGCGCTGATCAACGCCTCGCCGAAGGAGATCGTTTTCACAAGCGGCGCCACCGAGTCCAACAACCTCGCCATCAAGGGCGTGGCCGAGATGTATGCGGAAAAGGGCGACCACATCATCACCGCCGCCACCGAGCACAAGTCCGTGCTCGACACCTGCAAGCGGCTGGAGAAGCGCGGCTTCCGCGTCACTTATCTGCCGGTGCGGCCCGACGGGCTGATCGATCTCGACCAGCTTCGCGACGCGATCACCGACCGTACGATCCTCGTGTCGATCATGTACGGAAATAACGAAATCGGCACCGTCCAGGACATCCGCACGATCGGCCAGATCTGTCACGAGAAGGGCGTGCTGTTCCACACTGACGGCACGCAGGCCGCCGGCAAGATCCCGGTGGATGTGATCGCCGACAACATCGACCTGATGTCGTTCACCGCCCACAAGATGTACGGGCCCAAGGGCGTGGGCGCGCTGTACGTGCGCCGCAAGAACCCGCGCGTGCAGCTCACAGCGCAGATCGACGGCGGCGGCCATGAGCGCGGCATGCGGTCCGGCACGCTGAACGTCCCGGGCATTGTCGGCTTCGGCAAGGCGGCCGAGCTGTGCCAGCAGTTGATGCCCGAGGAGATGGCGCGGCTCCAGCGGCTGCGCGACAAGCTGAAGGACGGCATCCTCGCCCAGCTCGACGAGGTTTACATCAACGGCACCATGGAGCGGCGCCTGCCGCACAACCTGAACATGAGCTTCGCCTACGTGGAAGGCGAGAGCCTGCTGATGGGCATCAACGACATCGCCGTCAGCTCCGGCTCGGCCTGCACGTCGGCCACGCTCGAGCCGAGCTACGTGCTGAAGGCGCTCGGCGCCGGCGACGATCTCGCGCATTCCTCCATCCGCTTCGGCCTCGGCCGCTTCACCACCGAGGAGGAGATCGACTACACGATCGGCAAGGTGGTGGAGGTCGTCAAGAAGCTGCGCGAGCTGTCGCCGCTGTACGAGATGGTGAAGGAAGGCATCGACCTGAGCAAGGTGGAGTGGACGGCGCATTGAGGCGCCTGGACTCCCGGCGAGCTGTACGAAATCCAACGCACGAGGGGAACGGAAAAAACAATGGCATACAGCGACAAGGTTCTCGATCATTACAACAACCCGCGCAACGTGGGGAGCCTGGACAAGAATGACCCCAACGTGGGCACGGGGCTCGTGGGGGCGCCCGAATGCGGCGACGTGATGAAGCTGCAGATCAAGGTGAACCCCGAGACCGGCATCATTGAGGACGCCAAGTTCAAGACCTTCGGCTGCGGCTCGGCGATCGCGAGCTCTTCGCTGGCGACCGAGCTGATCAAGGGCAAGACGATCGACGAAGCGATGCAGCTCAAGAACACGGTGATCGTCAATGAGCTCAGCCTGCCGCCAGTGAAGATCCACTGCTCGGTGCTCGCCGAAGACGCCATCAAGGCGGCGATCGAGGATTACAAGAGAAAGGCGGCGGTCCATTCCACCGCCGCGCAGTCGGCGTAATCTGGAAGGGGAGCCGGAGGCGCGCCCGGACGGGGCGCGCCTGCGGATACGCGGAAGTTCACTGCCATGCCGGAGATCCACGTCACACCGAAAGCGGTTCAGAAGATCCGCGAAGCGTTCGCCAAGCAGGGCGTCCACGGGGGCGGACTGCGCCTCGGCGTCCAGGGCGGCGGCTGCTCGGGGCTGAGCTATCTGTTCCGCTACGAGCCGAAGCCGCGCCCGTCGGATCACATCTTCCGCTTCGAGGACGTGGAGATTTACGTCGACCCGAAGAGCATGATCTTCCTCGACGGCATGACCCTGGACTACAAGGAATCGCTCATGCACTCGGGCTTCGCGTTCGACAATCCCCACGCGACGAAGAGCTGCGGGTGCGGGACTTCGTTCTCTGCCTGATGGCGCACGTGCACGATTGCTGGCATTGCGGTGCGAAGGACGCGGCGAGCCTGTTCTGCCGCTACTGCAACACCATCCAGGCGCCTACTCCCGATTACTACGAGTTTTTTGACCTGCCCCGGCGGCTCGCGCTGGATCCCGAGGATCTGAAGAACCGCTACTACACCCTGAGCCGCCTGCTGCATCCGGACCGCTACACCCGGCGTTCGGAACAGGAGCGCCGCTTCTCGCTCGAGGCTTCTTCCATCCTGAACGACGCCTACCGGGTGCTGCGCGACCCCATCCAGCGGGCCGAGTATGTTCTGCGGGAAGAGGGTTTCCCCGTTGGCGACCAGCGGAACAAGGATGTGCCGCCGGAGCTGCTCGAGGAGGTCTTCGAGCTGAACATGGCGCTCGACGAGCTTCGCAGCGGCGACCTCGAGGTGCTGCCGCAGCTCGAATTGTTCCGGCGCAACTTCCTGGACATGCTGGCCCGCATCGACGAGGGGCTCGAAGAACTCTTCCGGCGGCATGACGCCGCGGAGGGCGACGAGCGGCGCAAGATCCTTGCCGAGATCCGCTCCACGCTCAACCGTCGGCGCTATATCAGCAACCTCGTCCAGGAAGTCGACAGGCAACTGGCGGCGCGCAACGCCTGATCACTCCTTGTTGAGAATTCCATGAGCACGTTTCAGATCGACTTCTCCTCCGCCACGCGCAAGCGCATCATCGGCATCGACCTCGGCACCACCAATTCGCTGGCCGCCTTCATGGACCTCACCGGGCCGGAGATCATCCCGGGCCCCGACGGCAGCCGCATGGTGCCGAGCATCGTCAGCCTCGCCGAGGACGGCTCCTTCGTTGTCGGGGAGCCCGCGCGCCGTCTTCTGATCGACCGTCCCGAGCGCACCGTGTATTCGGTGAAGCGGCTGATGGGACGCGGCATCGAAGACGTCCAGGAGGAGCTGAAGCTGTTCCCGTTCCGCATCGCCGAAGGCAGCGAGCAGGTCATCCGCCTCCAGCTCGGCGACCGCGCCTTCACCCCGCCGGAAATCTCGGCCCAGATCCTCAAGGAGCTGAAGCGGCGCGCCGAGGCTTACCTTGGCGAGGAAGTCACGCAGGCGGTGATCACCGTGCCCGCCTACTTCAACGATGCGCAGCGGCAGGCCACGCGCGACGCCGGCCGCATCGCCGGCCTCGAAGTGCTGCGGCTGGTGAACGAGCCCACCGCCGCCTCGCTCGCCTACGGGCTCGACAAGCGCAAGGAAGGCATCGTCGCCGTGTACGATCTTGGCGGCGGCACGTTCGACATCTCGATCCTTCGCCTCCACGAAGGCATCTTCGAGGTGCTGGCCACCAACGGCGACACGCACCTCGGCGGCGATGACATCGACAACCGCCTGCTGTCGATCGCGCTCGAGGACATCGCCAGCGAGTGGGGCGAAGACCTCTCGCACAACGGCGAGGCCGTGCAGACCATCCGGCAGGCGGTGATCCGCGCCAAGGAGGAGCTGTCCTTCCTCCCGGTGACGGTGATCGACATTGAATACCGTGGCCGCCGCTATCAGCGCGAGCTGCGCCGCGAGCTGTTCGAGAACCTCATCCGCGACATCGTTGACCGCACGCTCGGCCCGTGCCGCCAGGCGATGCGCGATGCCGGCCTCGAGCCCGAACAGATCGACGAAGTGGTGCTGGTGGGCGGTTCCACCCGCATCCCGATGGTGCGCCGCGCCGTCGAAACGCTGTTCAAGGCCAAGCCGCACACGGAGCTGAATCCGGACGAGGTGGTCGCCCTCGGCGCAGCCGTGCAGGCGGCGATCCTCTCCGGCGAAGTGCAGGACAAGCTGCTTCTGGACGTCACCCCGCTCTCGCTTGGCATCGAGACGATGGGCGGCGTCGTGAGCAAGTTGATCCACCGCAACTCGACCATCCCTGCATCGGCCACGGAAGTCTTCACCACGTCGGTGGACGGGCAGCGCAACGTGCTCATCCACGTCGTGCAGGGGGAGCGCGAGCTGGCGAAAGACTGCCGTTCGCTGGCGCGCTTCGACCTCAAGGACATCGAGCCATTGCCCGCAGGCATGGCGCGCATCGAGGTGCGCTTCCTGATCGACGCCAACGGCATCCTCCACGTCAGCGCCCGCGACCTCCGCAGCGGGAAGGAGCAGAGCGTCGAAGTGAAGCCGAGCTACGGGCTCACCGAGGAGCAGGTGGAGGCGATGATCCGGGAGTCCTACGAGAAGGCGGAGGAGGACCTGCGGGAGCGCCAGGTGCGCGAAGCGCGCGTCGAGGCCGACAACATCCTTGCGGCGGTGGAGAAGGCGCGGGCCAGCGACGCCTGGCTGGAGCTCTCCGACGAGGAGCGCGCCGCCATTGACGCGGCCATCAACGAGCTCCAGATGGTCTACCACGCCGGCGACCATCACCTGATCCGTGCGGCCATCGAGAAGCTGGATAACGCCACCCGGAAGCTGGCCGAAAACATGATGAACACCGCCGTGCGCGAGGCGCTAAAGGGCACGAAGATCGAATAGGAAGGAGGAGGCAGCATGACCTGGAACGATTTCGAGGACATCGGCATCGCCCTCTACGAGGCGCACCCGGACATCGATCCTCTCACCGTGCGCTTCACCGACCTGCACCGCATGGTGACCGAGCTGGAAGACTTCGACGACGACCCGATGGCGTCCAACGAGGCCAAGCTCGAGGCCATTCAGATGGCCTGGTACGAAGAGTGGAAAGAGAACCAGGGCTGAAGCCCCGCTGCACGCGTCCTGTGACATTCATTTGCGGATAACGGCCCGGGGCGCCCGGCATACCGCCCGGGCGCTGCTCTGAAAGGCGCCGGACCACGGCGCCCTCCGGGCATCCGTCTCCCGCCCCCTCCCTCCCTGCCGGCCGGCGAATCCACCCTGGAAGCTGCCGCTCCCGAATGCGGCGGCGGAGGGCCGCTTGTAGCCGCCAGTTTCTTCGTTTAATCTGATGAAGACCTCATGCAAACGCAGACAAAGGAGGAGTGTAGATGATGGCGGCTAGACGTCTGACGGCGGTTGCCCTGCTGATTGGTTTCTCGCTGGCCATGGGGCAACCCCAGCAGAAAAGGCGGGTGGCGGTGCTGAACTTCGACTACGGGACCATCCGCAGCGGCGTGGCGGCGATCTTCGGCACGGACGTCGATGTCGGCACAGGGATCAGCGATATGCTGGTGGAAGAACTCGTCAAGGGCGGCTCATACTCGGTGATCGAGCGCAAGGCGCTGGACAAGATTCTCGCCGAGCAGAACTTTTCCAACAGCGACCGAGCCGATCCGGCCACGGCGGCGCGCATCGGGCGGCTGCTCGGCGTGGATGCGATCATTGTCGGTTCCATCACGCAGTTCGGCCGCGACGATCGCAACGTCGGATTGGGCGGCTTCGGCAGGAGCCTCGGCAAGTACGGGCTGGGGGGCACCAGCGTGCGGAGCGCGAAAGCCGTGGTGGCGGTGACGGCGCGGCTCGTGAATGTCGAAACAGGGGAAGTTCTCGCTGTGGCTACCGGGAACGGAGAGTCCAAGCGCAGCGGAACGTCGTTGCTTGGGGCGGGCGGCAGCAGCGGCGCTGCCGGCGGCGGCGTGGTGGACATGCGGAGCACGAATTTCGCCAACACGATTCTCGGTGAAGCGACGCGCAACGCTGTCCAGCAACTGGCGCAGCAGCTCAATGCCAACGCCGGGCGGATCGAAGTAAAGGCGCGGCCGATTGAGGGGCTGGTGGCGGACGTCAGCGGCAGCACGGTGGTGATCAACGTCGGCACGCGCGCCGGGGTGCGTCCGGGCATGGTGCTCAGCGTGCGGCGCGTGGGCCGCGAGATCAAGGATCCGGCCACGGGCCGCGTGATCCGCCGCGTGGAGGAGACGCTCGGCACGTTGACCATCACGGAAGCCGATGAGGAGTCGGCCGTGGGCACTTTCACAGGAGCTGCCGCCCCGAAAGTGGGCGACACGGTAAAAAACTGACCGGACATCCCGCAGGGAGGAGGAGCGCATGACTTATCAGCCGGGCGACCGCATCGGCGATTACGAGGTGCTTGCCGTGCTCGGAGCCGGCGGCATGGGCAAGGTGTACAAGGTCCGCAATGTGATTTCGGACCGCGTGGAGGCGATGAAAGTCCTGCTGCCGAATCTCGCCGAGTACCCGGAGCTGGGCGAACGCTTCATCCGCGAAATCAAGTTGCAGGCGACGCTGAACCACCCGAACATCGCCGCGCTGCACACGGCCCTGCACCATGAAAACCAGTTGCTGATGCTGATGGAATTCGTGGACGGCATCACGCTGGAGGAGCTGGTGCGCGGCGGCCCGCTGCGGCTGGAGGATGCCATCGACTACATCGCGCAGGTGTGCGATGCGCTGGCCTACGCCCATGCGAAAGGCATCATCCACCGCGACCTCAAGCCGTCGAACATGATGCTGACGCCTGAAGGCGTGGTGAAGCTGCTCGACTTTGGCATCGCCAAGTTCGCCCAGGACCGCTCAATGACGAAGACGGGCTTTCTTGTCGGGTCGCTGCCGTACATCTCGCCGGAGCAGATCGAAGGGCTGCCGGACATTGACGCCCGCACGGACATCTACTCGCTGGGCATCACGCTCTATCAGCTTGTGACGGGCAGGGTGCCATTCGAGGCGGACAGCGAGTATTCGCTCATGCGGAAGCATTTGCAGGAAATGCCGGTCCCGCCGGTGCAACTGATGCCCGATGTGCCGCAAGGGCTGAACGATATCATTCTGACGGCGATTGAGAAGGACCGCAGCCGCCGCTTCCAGAGCGCGGCGGCGATGGGGGCAGCGTTGCGCAGCCTGGGGGCGGAGCTCGGAATGAAGCTGTCGGCGCAGCCGTCGGCCGCCGCGACACCCCGCCCCGCGCCGCCCCCAATGGCGCCGGAGCAGGCTTGGGGCGCACCGCCACCCCTGCCAGGACCGAAATCCCACTCCAACCGCGGCGTCTACATCGTGCTTGGCTCGCTGGTCACCGTGGCCGTGCTGGTGGTGGCGGCGATGCAGCTCCCGCGCTTCTTTGGGACGCGTGCGGGCGCTCCGTCTCCGGGAGCTGAGGCTCCCGCCGTGCAGCGGCAGGCAGCGGAGCCGGACAGTCAGCCAGCATCCGGATCCTCAGCCGAGCCGGCGCGGACGCCAGCCCTCGATGTGGAGCCGCTCACCATTCCTGCCCCGGCGGACACCCGCCCTGCCGGCAGCATTGCGCCACGCCCGGCGGAGATGCGAAGCGGCCCCGCCGCGCCCGTCCGGCAGGAGCAGCCGCCCCGCCCGGCGGAGACCCGGAGCGCCCCTGCTGCGGCTGCACGACAGGAATCGCCCTCCTCTTTCGCCGCACAGCCGGAGCCGGCGCCGCGGACGGCGCCAGAACCGCGGGCCGCGCAGGAGCCGCCTGCCGCGCCTGCTCCGCCGGTCCGTGATGAGAAGTTGTTCGAGGAGCTGCGCGAACAGCTCATGCTGCTCGGCACGCGCGTCCATGCCGCGCAGGCCAGCCTGAACCGGCTGAAGCAGGAGCAGGCGCGGATGGGCCTTGGGCTCCGTGGCGACATCGCTGCCGCCGCGCAGCGCATGGAGTTTCACATGGACGAGGCGGAAGCGGCCATCAAGAGGGGCGACGCGGCGGCGGCGAAGCGCCACCTCGACAACGCAGAACGGGAGACTTCGCGCCTGGAGAAATTCCTCGGGCGCTGACGGACTCAGACAAGAATCGCGAAGGTTGTTTCGTTCCGCTCGACCCGGCGGTATTCGGTGTCGCGTTCGACCGGCTCGCGCCCGGCCATGCGGATCAGGTGAAGAAGCTCGCTCCGCCGCATGCCCTGGCTGGTCGTGGCGCCGGCGTCGTGGTAGATGCGCTCCTCGATGACGGTGCCATCGATGTCGTCGGCGCCGAACCGCTGCGCGATCTGCGCGATCTTCGGCGTCATCATGATCCAGTACGCCTTGATGTGCGGGATGTTGTCGAGCAGCAGCCGCGCCACCGCGATGTTCTTCAGGTCGGCGAAGCCGGTGGTCTTCGGTATGTGCTGAAGCGGCGTATTGTCCGGGTGGAAGGCGAGCGGGATGAAAGTGACGAAACCGCCGGTCTCGTCCTGCAAGGCGCGCAGTTTCAGAAGGTGATCGACGCGGTCCTCTTCGGTTTCAATGTGCCCGTAGAGCATCGTGCAGTTGGAGCGGATGCCCATTCTGTGGGCGAGGCGCGCCACCTCGAGCCACTCGCTGCCGTCGATCTTGTGGTCGCAGATGATGCGGCGCACGCGCTCGCTGAAGATCTCGGCGCCGCCGCCCGGCATCGAGTCCATGCCCGCCTCCCGGAGCCGCCGCAGCACTTCTTCGATGCTCATGCGGAAGCGCCGCGCAAGATAGGCCACCTCGACCATGGTGAACGCCTTCAGGTGGATCTGCGGGAAGCGCTGCTTGATGCCGCGCAGCATTTCGCAGTACCAGTCGACGGTCAGCTCTGGATGCAGCCCGCCGACGATGTGCAGCTCGGTGATGCCTTCGGCCGCCCCTTCGGCGGCGCGCGCCCACACCTGCTCGAGCGACATCGTGTAGGCGTTGGGGTCTTTCGCCTTCTTGCCGAAGGCGCACAGCCTGCAGGAGGCCACGCAGACGTCGGTGGGATTGATATGGCGGTTGACGTTGAAATAGGTGACGTTGCCGTGCATCCGCTCGCGCACCAGGTTGGCCATGTAGCCGATGGCCAGCAGGTCGTGCGAGCGGTACAGCAGCACGCCGTCGTCGAAGCTGAGCCGCTCCCCGCGCCGGACCTTCTCGAGGATCGGAAGAAGGCGCGTGTCCTCGAAGATGGGAGTGGAAGACAGAGTCGTCATCGCAGTAGTCACGCTCCCCGCGCGAACACAAGGATGTCGGAAGCCCAGAAAACAAAGAATAGCACCCCGACCCAGCCGTTCACCGTGAAGAAAGCGGCGTCCACGCGCGACAGGTCGTCGGCGCGCACCAGCCGGTGCTCCCAGGCCAGCAGTCCGGCTACAGCGGCGATGCCCGCCCAGGCGGCGGGCCCGAGGGCGAAGGACCGCGCCAGCAGCGCCAGCGCGCCCACCATGCCGATGTGGAAGAAGCGCGCCGCCACGAGGGCCCGCGCAATGCCCAGCCGGGCGGGCAGGCTGAAGAGACCCTCCCGGCGGTCGAATTCATAGTCCTGGCAGGAATAGATCACATCGAATCCCGCCGTCCACAGGGATACGGCCAGGGTCAGCCACAGGATACGCCCGTCCAGAGCCCCGGTCATGGCGATCCAGGCGGCCGCCGGCGCGATGCCAAGGGAAAAACCCAGCACAAGATGGGACAGGGAAGTGAAACGCTTCGTCCACGAGTAGAAAAACACGATGGCCAGCGCCAACGGTGCCAATTGGAGGCACAGACGGTTGAGCATTGCTGCGCCCAGCAGGAAGACCAGCGAACAGGCAAGCGTGAACCCCCAGGCGAAGGATTTCGACAGCAGCCCGGCGGGCAGGTGACGGTTGCGCGTGCGCGGATTGCGTGCGTCGATGGCGGCGTCGAGGATGCGGTTGAAAGCCATCGCCGCCGAACGGGCCGAGACCATGCACACAAGGATCCAGCCCAGTTTGGGCCAGACGGCGCCGGCGGTCATGGCCGATTCGCGCCACGCCAACAGCGCCGCCGTCAGCGCGAACGGCAGCGCGAAGATGGAGTGCTCGAAACGGATCATTTCGAGCGTGAGCACAAAGCGGCGCCAGAAACGGCTCAAGGGGCTGGGAGCAGGGGCGGCCGTGTGCATGGGCGGCAGCAAATCCTCTACCATTTTAGGAGATGCGCGCATCGGCTCCGGCGGTGGCGGTTCTGGCGATCCTTCTCCAGGCATGCAGCAGCGATCCCGGCGCAATGATGAAGCCAGAGGACTTCTACACGATCCCTCTCCGCCTTCCGAACGGCAAGGTGATCCGCGTGGAGCAGTTAACGGATCCCCAGGAGATCCGGAGGGGCATGCAGCACCGGGAGGAATTGCCGGAGGACCGCGGGCTGCTGTTTTATCACGGCAGGCAGGGGTTCTATTCTTACTGGATGTATCAGGTGAAGGTGCCGCTTGACATCATCTGGATCGATTCGCGCAAGCGGATCGTCGAGGTGGCGCATCAGGCACAGCCCTGCCCGGGCCCGCGGGAGGCCTGCCCGGTCTACGGGGGCGGCGCCGAGGCCCAGTATGTTCTGGAGGTATATGCCGGCCTCGCGAAGGCCAACGGCCTTCAGCCCGGGGCGCAGCTCGAATTCTGAATTCTTCCGCGACTGAGGACGCACGGATGGACAGGCAACAGTTGAAGACTCTCTTCGAGCAGGTCCGGAGTGGCGCAGTGGAAGTGGATGAAGCGATCGAACGCATCCGGCACATGCCGTTCGAGTCGCTTGGCTACGCGACCGTGGATCACCACCGGGCCATCCGTGTCGGCATGCCGGAGGTGATCTTTGGCAAGGGCAAGACCCTCGAACAGACCGTCGGGATCGCCACGCGGCTGCTGGAACGCGCCTCGAACCTCCTGGTGACCCGCACCACGAAGGAGGTCTTCGAAGCATTGCGCGCACAGTTCCCCGAGGCGGAATTCTTCCCGCTGTCGGGCGCGCTGCGGGTCTGGCGGGACCGCCGGATTCTGGGCAAGGGCAGGCTCCTGGTGGTTAGCGCGGGAACGACGGACCTTCCCGTGGCCGAAGAAGCGGTGGTGACGGCGGAGGTAATGGGCAATGAAGTGGATCAGGTGCACGATGTCGGCGTGGCCGGCATCCACCGGCTTCTCGGCCAGTACGAGCGGCTGAAAGAGGCCCGGGTGATCGTTGTCTGCGCGGGCATGGAAGGGGCGCTGCCGAGCGCCGTGGGGGGAATGGTGAGCTGCCCCGTGATTGCCGTGCCCACCAGCGTGGGCTATGGCGCGAGCTTCCACGGGCTGGCTGCGCTGCTCGGCATGCTGAACAGTTGCGCGAGCAACGTGGCGGTCGTCAATATCGACAACGGCTTCGGCGGTGGCTACGTGGCCAGCCTGATCAACCGGCTGTGAGGCGGCCTCAGACGGCCGCCTTCAGGACGCCTGCCTTGAGGGGCTCGGCGAAAACATAGATTCCGAACAGCGGCTTCTGCTCGCCGCGGCCCCACCGGTTCACTTTCCATTCGGCGCGGATGAACTTCACATTGGGATGATCGCGGAGGTCGAGGACCCTGCTGTATACGCCGCAGTAAAACTTCTGGGGAAAGGCGAGCAGGGGTTTGGCGGGCCATTGGACGCCGTCTTCCGAGCCGTTGATCATCAGATCCAGGCTCTCCTGCTCAATGATCCGGTGGATGCCGAGGGTCACTGTCAGCAGGCCGCCGGCGGCAGAGCCGAGCTCCAGCGCGGGGCCATTGCCGTTCTCGCGGATCTCCGTCTCTGGAACGAGGAACGCAGGCAGCATCGGGATTCCCTCGTGTCAGTGTATGAATGGCCTCGGTTGCCGCTTCCGCCGCGGCGGAAGCGTTACAATCGGCGGAGCCCTTCCTTGAGTAGTCGGCCCGCTTCCTCTAGCGTCTCATATTTTTTGCAGAAACAGAAGCGGATCCAGGCTGCGCCAGCGCTGCTTTCCCTGAAAAAGCTGCTTCCCGGAACGGCGGCCACGCCCGCCTCTTCCACCATCCGCCGGCAGAGCGCATCGCCGTCGCCGAGGCCGAGAGGCCGGATGTCCGCGAGGATGTAATAGGCGCCTTCGGGCGGACGGAGGGCCAACCCCGCCTCGAGCAGCGCGGCTGACAGGATCGCCCGCCGCTTCGCATACGCCGATTTCAGCCCGTGGAAGTACTCATCGGGCAGCCGCAGGGCTGCCGCGGCAGCCTGCTGAAGCGGCGCGGGAGCGCCGACGGTGAGGAAATCGTGCACCTTGCGGATGGAGGCGGTGATCCCCGGCGGCGCGATCACCCAGCCCACGCGCCACCCGGTGACGGAGAACGTCTTCGAGACGGAGTTCACGACAATGGCGCGGTCCCGGATCCAGGGAAGGGCAGCGGCGGGGACATGCGTGGCGCCGTCATAAATGATGTGTTCGTAAATTTCATCGGAAATGCACAGGGCGCCGAACTCGAGACAGAGCCCGGAAATCTGCATCAGCTCGTCCACGGTGAAGACTTTGCCCGTCGGATTGTGCGGATTATTGATGATGATTGCCTTTGTTTTCGGAGAAAATGCGGCCCGTAATTCCTCCAGATCGAACGTCCAGTCCGGAGGCCGCAGAGGCACAGGGCGGCGCACCGCCCCGCATAGTTCGGCGTCCGGGCCGTAATTCTCATAGAAAGGCTCGAACAGGATCACCTCTTCGCCGGGATTCACCGTGGCCAGCAGCGAGGCGATCATGCCCTCGGTGGAGCCGCAGACGACAGTGATCTCCGCATCCGGATCCACCTCCATGCCATAGAAGCGGCGGTAGTAGTCCGCGATCGCATTCCGCAGCGGCGCAGCCCCCCATGTCACGGCGTACTGATTGATGTCGGCGGCGATGGCCTCCATCGCCGCCTGCTTGACTTCCTCGGGCGCCGGA
Organism: Bryobacteraceae bacterium; assembly: GCA_025056865.1. Classification (GTDB taxonomy): domain Bacteria; phylum Acidobacteriota; class Terriglobia; order Bryobacterales; family Bryobacteraceae; genus JANWVO01. Next base: position 15,491 of record JANWVO010000010.1, on the reverse strand, counting down.
AAGTCGGGGAAACCCTGCGCCAGATTCACTGCTCCGTGCCGGAGCGCCAGCCGTGTCATCTCGCGGATGACACTCTCGGTGAAGCCCGCAGTGCGGGAGGCGAGGAAGCGGTCAGCGTTGCGGGACACGGTTGGTGGTTCCTTTGCGGCCTGAAGCGTCTGTTTTCCGCGGCCTCTTGGGGGCCTGCCCCGGTCTGGCGGAACCCGGCGGCGGGCCGGATCCCTTGGGAGACTTCGTCTCCGGCGGGGAGGGACGCGGCGCCTCCGCTGTTGCGGCTGCATGCGCCCCGTAAAGCCACCGGTAGAACTCCAGATTCCTGAGGATGATCTGGACGTAGTCGCGCGTCTGGCTGAACGGGATCGTCTCGACGAATTCGTTGGGCTCCCGGAACTCACCCCAGCCCAGCCATACGGGAACGCGCGTGGGTCCCGCATTGTAGGCCGCCAGCGCGGCTTCCACATGGCCCTTGTGCTGTTCGAGAAGCCGGGCCAGATAATACGTTCCGATCGCGAGGTTGATCGCGGGCCGGTGCAGGGACCGGGCTGTCACGGCGCCGAGCTTCAGCTTCCGCCCAAGCTGGCGTCCGGTGGCCGGCATCACCTGCATCAGGCCGATGGCCCCTGAGCTGGATACTGCTTCCGGGTCGAATTCAGACTCCTGCCGGATGAGCGCAGCGACCAGCAGGGGATCCAGGCCGTTCCTGCGGGCGTGATGTTCGATGGCAGACCGGTAAGGGAAAGGGAAAGCCAGCTCCCAGAACCTGCGCGGCGCAGCTTCGCGCGGCAGCCAGAGGTAGTCCGGAACGGCGCCGCGGATGTGGCGCACGGCGGCGCCATACGCACCGCGGCCGCTGGCGATCGTGGCAAGCTCGAGGGCAAGGGCGTAACGGGATGCGCCGTTTCGGACGCCGAAGCGCAGTTCGATTTCCCCCCACGCGCCGAGCTCCTCCGCTGCGAGGATCCGCGCCCGCCCGATGCGCCATTGCGCCTCTTCGTCCGCGGCGAAGTCGGCGCTGCGGGGGCGCGGCGGCCAGCGGACGGAATCGAGGAACTTGCGCACTCCGGCCGCTGCGCCGTCGCCGCCTGTGGCGGCCTGCGCCTTTGGCGCGGCCAGCGCGGCATAGTAATAGTTCGGAAAACGCGCGCGCAATTCGGAAAAATAAGCGCGAGCCGCGGAAAAATTTCCCCGCTCTTCTTCGATTTTTCCCAGATAATACAACGCAGCCCCGGCTCGGTCCGAGGCGGGGAACCGCAGAAGATGCTCGCGCAGCAGCTCCCCGGCGTCGCTGCGCCGCTCGATCCAGGCCCGCCAGACGGTCTTCCAGTGGCAACCCGCCGCTTCGGGCGCGGCCGGGAACAGGTCGGCGCAGGCGCGGAAGAGCGGGCCGTAGCGCGCGGGCTCGTTGCGGACAAGGAAATGGTTGGCCGCCTGAATCAGCGACTTCAGCGTCCATTCCGAGGAGGGAGCGCGCCGCCGCACCTGCTCGAGCGCGGCCATCATCGAGTCTGCGTCATCGAGCCTTCTCCAGCAAAGCAGGATGAAATGAAGCCTTTCCGCATCCGCTTCGGGATCGGACGGGCGCAGCGCCTCCAGCGCGGCCAGCGCGTCCCGGGTGCGCCTTTCGTGGTACAGCGTGGCCGCCGCGCGGACCTCGGCCGCCTCGCGCGTGGCGGCTGCGGCCGCCTGCCTCGCCAGGGCGCGCCACTCCTGGCGCGCATCCGCCAGCCGCCCGCCCCGGGCCAGCCGCTCCGCCCTTTCCATCCTCAGCTCATCGGGGGGAGGAGACAGCGCGAGTCCCGGGTCGCGCGAAAGGGCCTCCAGCGCCTCAGCGGCGGCTGCCGCCTCTGGGGCCAGCGGGTACAGGCACCAGACGCGCTGGTACAGCGCGGCGGCGTGCGCCTTCTCGCCAAGGGCCTCGCGCGCGCGGGCTGCGGCCAGAGTGGCCTGCGGCTCCGGAAGTTGTTCCGCTGGGACGCGCGCCAGCATGGCCAGCGCTTCCTGGTACCTGCCGGCCCGCAACAACGCATCGGCTCCGAGGACGGCGGCCCGTCCGGCCAGAGAGGACGGATAGCGGGTGCGCCACACGGGATCGAGCGCAGCCGCGGCCTCCTCGTAACGTTTCCCCGCCGCGAGCGCCTGGGCGCGCCAGTAGGCAAGGAAGTCGGGGATCTGCGGATAGGCCCTCGCGAGCGCTGCCAGCCGCTCGGCCGCACCCGGCTCGCCGCGGGCGGCGGCATTGGCTGCCGGTGCCAGGCCTGAGGCCTGCCGGGGCGGATCCTGCGCCGGGAGGAGGGCGCCTGCCAGAAGAATCGCGGCCGCCAGCCGGACGGCCGCCGCCGCGGCTTTAGGACAGCGGACCCGGATAGTCCGGCCCGAGAGCGGCGGGATCGTCATTCGCAAGGGTCCTCAGGAATTCAAGATGGAGATAGTCGATCATCGAGGGCACGCGCATAAATTCATGCCGGAATTGTGCGCGGCTGCGGTCCATTTCCTCCTTCAATAGCGCATAAATGTTCCGGATTTCCCGGCCCTCGCGGACTTTTTTTGCATGGTACAGGCGGATTTCGGCGACGCGCACGCGGGCGAACCGCTGCGCCCGGGCATGCAGCTCCTGCTCCTCCCTCGGCAGGGAGGACCAGTCAGGCGCTTCCTCTTTTCCGGGCGCAGGCGCGGCGGCCAGGGCTGCTGGAGGGGGAGCCGCAGGAAGAATGGGGATCACCGGAGCGCGTGCAGGCTGCGCGGCCCCGGAGGCCTGAAGCGCTTCCAGCGCCGGGCCTGCCATTTCCGTGATCACCTCCAGGAGGTTCAGGTCAACGGGCGCCTCGCCGCTTTCGACGTAAAGCACCGCAGCTACCTTTCGGGTGCCCTCGCCGCGGCCGGTGATCACCGGCAGGAGGCAGATCCGTTTGTCATCGGACCCGTCCAGCGCCTCGTACAGCTCCGTGCTGAGCTCCCCGGCCGAGGCCATGCTGATGACGGCGTCCATGGACTCCAGCACGTTCTGGAAAGCCGGGGCTTCCGTCAGCGGAACCGGGAACTCAGGCTGCCGCTTCAGCTCGAAGCCGGCCGCCGCGCGGTGATCCTCATACTGGATGCGCTTGCCGGAGATGCTGAACAGCACGACCCTCGGCGCGAAAGAAAAAGCGCCGTCGAGCAGCGCAGCGGCCCACTCGGCGGCGTTGGACGCCATGTGCAGCCGCCGCGCCACCTGATTCAGGCGCTCGCCGAGCGCCCGGATGGCCCCGCTGGCCGCGCGTTCCATCTCCTGCTCGAGACGCGCCGCAAGGCGGCGTTCCATCTCCTGCTCGAACGCCTCGCGGAAGGCGGCGAACCGCTCGTCCAGCGCCCGCTGCAAGTGCTCCTTCCAGCCCCGTTCCAGCAGCTCCTGCACGGATTCCACGTGGAGCTGCCAGGCGGCGGCGATCTGCTCTTCCGCCGTGCGGCGTTCCTGTTCAAACAAATCCTGTCCGATCTGTTCCGGCGTGGCAGGTTCCATGAGCGTGTCCGTTGCGTGCTTACACAGCAGTGTATCGCGCCTTCAGCGCGGGGCGGGCGCAGCGGCCGGGGGCCACAGCGTTCCTTCCCACGCGGCGGCGGGCGTGGCGAATTCGATGCGGAGCTCGCCCTGCGCGGTGGCGTGCCCCCGCCCGCTCCAGAAATGGCCGTCCATCCAGAAGGCCGCCTGGCGCAGGCGCCACGGCTGCTCCGCACGCGCGCCGTCGTATTCCAGCGCCGCCTGAAGCTGCCGGAGCTGGCCGGCCGACAGCGTGAGCGCCGGAGAGGACACATCCGCCCAGGCCTTCACGGCGGCTTCCATGCCGGGCCCGAGCACTCCGGCGGAAGCGCCAAGTTCGGCCTCCAGCCATCCTGCCCCTGGCGCAGGTCCGGAGAGCGTGGCGCGGATCCGGTACCGCGATGGCGTGCGCCTCAGGGATGCTTCGGCCTGTCCTGTGATGGCGAACCCCTTCCAGTGACCCGAAAGCCCCTCGAAGGAAACGGAGGTCCCGCGCCACTGGAAGCGGCAACGGACATCGCGGAACTCCTGCCGGCCGAGGACGAGGGTCTCCGCGCGGATCGATCCGCTGGCAGCCATGGTCTGGAGTCCAGACGTAGCAGGACGCCGGCGCAAGGTCCGTTCCAGCAGGCTGGGTTCCGATGGCAGCGCCGCCTGGAAGAGCCGGTCGAGATCCCGGCCTTCCAGACGGGAGGCTTCCATCTGCACCTCAGCCGGCGCGGCTCTCTCCGGACGGAACCGCCCGGAGGCCCGGAAGGAGGAATTGCCAAACTGCCCAGTGGCCTGTGTCAACCGCCAGCCGCTTCCCTCCAGCTCCAGCGCGGCCCTCTCCAGATGCAAGGGCGCGGGAAACCCTGCCGGCGTGCATCGGGCGTTTGCGAGCGCGATCTGGCCTGTCCAGTCCGGCGCCCCCGCCGGCTCCGTCAGCGGGAATTCGCGAGAGAACGCGACCCGCCCCCGCCAGTTGCCTGCGGAGCAGGCGCGGATGGAAGGAGGCGGCTCCAGTCCCGGCAGCGAAGAGAGCGCGCGCGCAAGCTCCGTCACCGCCATGCCGCCGGTCCGCAGTTCGAACTGGAGCCGTCTGGCAGCCATGTCCCAGACGCCGCGCAGGTCCGCCTCGGCGCCGGATGGGGTGATCAGGCGGACGCGTTCCAGCAGGAGCCGTTCGCCTTCCAGACGCAGCAGACCGTCCTGTGCGCGAACAGGAGGAGAGTCTCCCAGACGCAGAGAGGCTTCCGCCGCATGAATCTCCCCGGCGGCGGGCGCCGCTGTGGCAAAGTTGGCCGATCCAGAGACCCGCGCGTCCACATGGAGATCTGCGGGCGGCTCCAGGCCGAGCCTGCGGCAGAAGTCCAGCAGCGCCTCCGCCGGGAGCGCATCGAAGCCGAGAGACGCCGTCCACCGAGGTACCGACAGCAGCCCCTGCCCCTCCAGCCGTACCAACAGCGGAAGGGCTGGCTTGCCCTTTTCGGGCGGCGCGGACGAGAGCTCCAGGGACTGCCGGTCCAGATCGAGGCGTCCCCGCAGCGGGAGCTGGTAACGCTGCGCGCGAAGACCCAACAGTCCCGGACGGTCGATGTCCTCCATTTCCAGCGATCCCCGGAGCTGAAGGTCGTGGAGGGGGCCATCGAGAAACGCGCGGGCGACAAACCGGCCCTGGAGGCCGAGATCCCGTCCGGCAAGGAGCAGGAGCAGCTCGCTGACCGAGCTGCGTTCCAGCGCGACGTCGATGGCGAAGCGCCCTCCCTGCCCGCCGGGAATCCAGCGGCCGGAACCAGAAAAGCGGCCGAATCCCTGTTCGGCGCGGTCGGTGCGGGCCGGCGACGCTTCATAGCGCCACTGCAACGCGCCGCCAGGGGCATCGGGAGGCTCGAGGTCGAGATCCACGCCGTTCAGATAGTAAGCGGATTTCTGGACTCCTTCCCGGAAATTGATTCGGCTCTGACGCAGGGAAAACTCGGGAATTTTTCCGGATTTTCGCGGGTCGGCAAGCGATTTCTGAAGAAATGCCGCCAGGTTGAAGCCGGCCGGGCCGGAGCGCGCGAGGTTCAGGCTGGCGCCCGTCAGCCGAAGCGCAGACGGCTCGATCCTTCCCCGCAGCAGCGCGGTCAGGCGCAGCGCGGCCCGCAGCTCATCGGCGTAAGCGAAGGGCTCAAGGCCGAAGGCGGGATCCTCGGCGATGACCACCTGAGAGGCCACCACCGACGGCGCGGGAAACAGGCTCAGGCGGACTTCGGCGAATTCGACATTCCTGGCGAGCGCGCTTTCCAGCGAGCGCTCAAAGGGTCCAGCCAGCCACGGAACGCGGACGAAAGGCACGCCAGCGGCGATAGCCGCCAGCAGCGCCGCCGCGAGCAGGCCGCCCCGCAGGGCTCCCCGACGCGTCACGGCCTTTCCTCCCCGAGCAGTCTGCGGTAGGCCTCCGGCGTGTCGATGTCGAGCACGGCGCCTTCATCGTCCGTTTCCACGAAGCAGCGGCGCGAGCGGCGGATCAGGTCCCGGGCCGAGCCCTCTGCCGGCAGCGCCAGCAACGGCGCAGCCATACGCGCCGGAGCCAGCACCGGGTGGCCGTGCACGCCGTGCACCGAAGGCTGCCAGAAGTCGGCTGAGTGGCCGTCGAAGGACTGCAACAGCAGCGCGAGCGTTTCGGGGCGGACCCCTGGCGAGTCGGCAGGGGTGAAGAAGAACGCCTCGGAGTCCGGGCACAGGGCGCGCAGTCCGCATTGCAGGGAAGACAACTGGCCCCGTTCCGGATGCGGATTCAGGACCAGAACGGCCGTGGCGGCGCGGCGCAGGGATGCGGCAATCCGGGCCGCATCGTGCCCGAGCACGCAGATGACGCGCGCGCCAATGGATTCGTACAGCGAAATCTGGCGGTCCAGAAACGTCCCGCCGCGGTATTCCAGCAGCGCCTTGGGGCGGCCCATGCGGCTCGAGGCGCCGCCGGCGAGCAGAATCGCGCTGGTCCGGAGCTTCACTTGAGAACCGCTTCAGGCAGGCTTTCGCCGAGCACGCTCATGGAGAGGGCGCGCCAGTTCGACTGTGCGCGCCTGCGCACGGCGATCATCTCCGCCGCCACGCTGACGGCGATCTCTTCCGGGGTCACGGCCCCGATGTCCAGCCCCATCGGCGCATGGACGCGGCGGAAGAGGTGCGGATCCATGCCTTCCCGCACCAGCTCCCTGACCACGCTGATCACCTTGCGCCGGCTGCCGATCATCGCCACGTAGGCGGCTGGAGCGGCGGCCGCCCAGCGCAGCACGCGCATGTCGTCGCGGTGGCCGCGCGTCACGATGATCAAATAGCTCGACGAATTCACGGGCAACTGCGGGAAAATGTCCTCGTAATTGCCGGCCAGAACCGCGTCGGCTTCCGGAAAGCGCTCCCGGTTGGCGTACGCTTCCCTGTCATCGATCACCGTGACGGAGAATCCGAGCATCGCGCAAAGCCGCGATAGGCTCCTGGAGATATGTCCGGCGCCGAAAATGAAGGCCTGCGGCAGCGGTTCCACTGGTTCGATGTAAATTTCCAATTGCCCTCCGCAGATGAGGCCGTTGTCGTAAGCGGCGTCCTCGGCCAGCGAGAACGAAAGAAGGCGGGGCCTGCCGGACTCCATCACTTCGCGCGCTGCCTGCCAGACCTCGGCCTCGACGCATCCGCCCCCGATGGTGCCCGCGAAAGTGCCGTCGTCGCGGACGAGGATCTTGGCTCCGGGATAGCTGGGGATGGAGCCGTTCACTTTCACGATGGTTGCCAGCGCGCCCTTCCGGCCGGAGCGGCGCAGGCGCACGGCTTCTTCGTAGATGTCCATCGCAACTCCCATTGTATCCGCGGCCGGCGCGGCCTCCAGCGTTGCGGTCCGGCCGAGCCGCGGTGCTATCATGGCGGCGAATGCGCGAAAACCTGCGGGTCGCCCCGGGGCTGGCATTCCTCTTCGACATGGACGGCGTGCTCATCGAATCCACCGGGATGCACACGCGCGCCTGGGAGGAGTACCTGGCACGGCACGGCATCCCCTCGGCCGGGGTGATGGAGAAAATGCTCGGCAAGCGGAACGACCAGATTGTCCGGGTGCTCTGGGGGCCGGAGATCACCGAGGACGAAGTGTTCCGCCACGGCGCGGAGAAGGAGCGGCTGTACCGCGAGCTGATGGAGCCGGTTTTCGAAGAGCACGTGGTGAAGGGCGTCCGCGAATTCGTGCTTGCGGCGAGCGCAGCCGGCGTGCCCTGCGCGCTGGCCACCAACGCCGAGCCGGCCAACGTGGAGTTCGTGCTCGGCCGCACCGGGCTGCGAGATTGCTTCCGGGCGATCGTGGACGGCCACCAGGTGCAGCGGCCCAAGCCGGATCCCGAGGTGTTCCTCACTGCGGCGGCCAGGCTCGGCGTGCCGCCGCACAACTGCATCATCTTTGAAGACTCGCCCGGCGGGTTGGAGGCGGCGCGCGCTTCCGGGGGCCGCGTCGTTGCCGTGCTCACCACTCTCAGGGAGGCGCCTGCGGCGGACCTGGCCGTGCGGGACTTCCTCGATCCGTCGCTGCTGCCATGGCTCTCCCATCAGACAGCCCGCTGACGGCCACCGCCATTGCCACGGCGGTGGTTTCCATCGGCCTCGCCTCGCTGGTCTGGCACCGCCGCCTGGCGCGGCTGGAAAACCTGAAGCGGCAGATCGGAGCCATCCGCGGCCTCAGCCGCGAAGTGCTGCGCCTCGCGGACGCGCCTTCCGCCGCCGCAAGGATCGAGGAGGAGCTCCGCACGATCCTCGGAGACCGCTCCCTCAAGGCTGCCCTCGGTGCCTCGGGCGAGCCGCCGCAGCGCGCCTCGATGCCGCCCTTCCGCCTCCGGTTTCCCCTGAATGCGCAGGAAAACAAGCCGGAATTTCTCGATATCTGGCACTCGGATGAATCCGGGTTTTCAGCGGAAATCCTCGAGGCGCTTGCCGATCTCGCCCACCATGCCGGCATCGCCGCCGAGCTGCGCAGCCAGCGCCAGTTCCGCGAGCAGATGGCGCGGACCGAACAGATGGCGGCCACCGGGCTGCTGCTTTCGGCCATCGCCCGCGACCTGCGCCAGCCGCTCGAGGCCATTCTGCGGGAAGCGCGGCGGCTGAACCTGGAGTCGCTGGCGCCGGAGGCGGAAAGCGCGTTGAAGCTGGTAGACCGGCTGGCGGAACACGGCGGGCCGGACATCGCGCGCATGGCCGTGTTCGATCTCAACGAGCTGCTGAACCGCCTGTGCGAATTCCGCCAGCGGGCCTGGCATCTGATGCAGTTGGACGTCTGCCTGCGGCTGGAGGAGTCGCCGCTGACAGTGCGCGCGCCGCGTGGGCTGGTGGAGGAAGCCCTGCTTGGGCTGATCGTCGTGGCCGAGCAGTCCCAGCATGGCGCAGAGTCGGCCCGCCTCGATGTCGAAACGGCGCTCCGCGAAGGGTCGGGGATTGTCACGCTCTCTTATCCGCCTCACGGATCCGTGCCGCCGGCGGTCCAGGAGGGTCTGGAGGCCTGCCGGAACCTGCTGCGGAGCTGCGGCGCAAGCCTCGAAGAAGAGCGGGTTGGACAGGAGGTGCGGCTGCGCGTCGTCTTCCGGCTGGTTCATGAACCCGCGGAAGAATCACCCTCCCGTGCGCCGGGCAGGCCGGCGCGTCCGCTCACGCTTCTTCTGGTGCATCCCCGCCCCGGGGACCTGCGGGCGCTGATCCGGGCGCTCGCGGAACGAAACCACCGCGTTGTGCCTGCTGCCGACTCCATCCAGGCGTTGGACATGGCCGCCAGGATGCGGTTCGATGCCGTGTTCGCTGCGCCCGCGGGCACGGATCTCGAGTGGACGGAATTCGCGGCGCGCATGAAGCAGCATGCGCCCGCTGTGGGTTGGCTTGCTTCTGCCGCCAGATCCGCGCCGCCGGGCATCCTCGCTCTTCCGCTGGCGCCCGCCGACCGGGAGATCGACGAGTGCCTCGCCATGCTCGAAGCAACCGGCGAAGCCTCCGGGCCATCCCAACCCATGTGAGGACACTTCCGATGCGGTTTGCCTGCACGCTTGCCCTCGCGCTCCTGGGCGTTGCCTCCCTGCCGCTGGCTGCCCAGACCGCGAAGAAGTACACGGGCCCCCGGCCCGAGAAGGCCGATGTCCCCTACCTTCTGCATGCCACCCGGCTCATCGAGCTGGAGCAGAAGGTCGCCTCGGAGGCGAAAACGAAGGAGGGAACCGTCTACACGGTGGCCGGAGCAGAGAGCCCCGTGAAAACGCCCGTTCCCGAACCGATCTTCCTGTTCAGGGCGGACAAGATCAATCCGGACCGCCTGACGCTGTTCCGCATGACCGTGCGCGGCGGCAGCAGGACCCTGACATTCCCGGAAGGAGGCCGGCGCAGGAAGGATGGGCCGAAGCCGGTCTTCCTGCTGGTGACGATGCTGGAGCCGGGGCTTTACCGGGTCGAGGTGAATGAGCCTCTGGAAGACGGCGAGTACTGCCTTTCGCCGGAGGGCTCCAACGACGTGTTCTGTTTCAGCGAATACTGACGCCTGCCCGGGCTTACAATGATGCCTTGCACCCGCTGATCGCCATTGTCTCTGGTGGGCTTCTTCCCCTGGCCGCCTCCCTGGGCCTGGGGCGCCTTCTGTGGCGTGGACGCGCTCCTCACTGGACGTTCGAGCTGGCCTCTGGCGCGGCCGTGCTGTCCGCCCTGCTCTTCGTGCTGCTTGTACTGCACTGGGCCTGGCCCGCGGTGGTGCTGCCCTTGTGCGCGGCGTGCTCTCTTCCCGCGCTGCGGCGGCCGAGTGCTTGCCGCTCCTGCGCCGCCTCCTGGTGGATGTCGGCGATCTTCGCCGGCTACGGTCTCTACTACGTCGTGCATGCGCTGGCGCCGGAGATTCAGCCGGACGCAGCCGTCTACCATCTGGGACTCGTGGCGGAATGGGCCCGGCAGCACGGGATGCCCGCGCACATCGGATTCTACGAACTGTTGCCGCTGGGCCTGGAAACGCTGTTCTACCCCGCTTTTCTGATCGGCGGCCACAGTGCGGCGAAGCTGGTTCATGCCGGTTTCCTCTTCGCCACCGTTCCGCTCATTGCATGGACCGGAGAAAAGCTGGGATTGGACATCCGCGCCGCTTTCGCGGCGGCCGGCCTTTACTTCTTCGCTCCCGTGGCGGGCATTTCCGGCTCCAGCGCCTACAACGACGCTGCGGCGGCCTTCTTCCCCCTGGCCGCCTTTGGCCTGCTGATGGAAGCCCGCGGGCCGCGTGCGGATCTCGTGTTCCACGCCGGACTGGCTGCCGGCTTTTCTTACGCGGTCAAGATGCCCGGGGCCGTGGCCGTCGCGGGCGCAGCCGCCTGGGCCGCCGGCCGGCATGGCCGCAGAGGGCTGGCTCTGGCCGCTGCCGGCATGCTGGTGGCCGCTGCCTGGTGGCCTGTCCGGAACCTCGTGCTCACGGGCAATCCGATCGCGCCGCTGGGAAACCGGCTCTTCCCCAATGATCACTTCCACGCGGCCAGCGAGGCGGCGCTTTCGCAGACGCTGGCGAGCTATGGAGGGGTGCGCTGGCACGAGATACCGCAGGAGCTGGTTCTGCGTGGGGCGCGTTTGCAGGGGCTTGCGGGGCCGGCCCTGTTGCTCTTGCCGCTTGGGCTGCTGGCGTGGCGCCGCCCGCAGGCCCGCCCGGCTCTGCTGGCGGGGTTGCTGCTGCTCGCGCCCTGGACGAAAAACATCGGGGCGCGTTTCCTGCTGCCGGCCCTGCCATTCCTGTTCCTCGCGCTGGCCGCGTGGGCGCGCCCCCGATGGATGCAGGCGCTGTTCCTTCTCCAGGCCGCAGCCTGCTCGCCGTGGGCGCTGGACGCATATGCCGATGGGCATGCCTGGCGGCTCCGCGGCTTCCCCTGGCGGGCGGCGCTTCGGCTGGAGCCAGAGAGCGAGTTCCTGCGGCGCGAGCTGTACGAGTACAGCTTCCTTGAGAAGGCGGCACCGCTGGTGGGTTCCGGCGGCCTCCTGGATCTCTACGGGCTTCCTTACGCATATCTGCGCACGGTGCCTCTGGGGTCGCTGTCTTCGGCGCGCTTCGACAACGCCGCCGCCGCGTTGACCGCTGCTGCCGGGCCTCGCCCGGAGCGGATCGCCGTCCTGCGGGCGGAAACCGGCACGCGGCTTGTGCGGGCAGTGCGCGTGCGGCTGGAAAGGGACTGGCCAGGCCTGTGGTCGATCGAGGATGTGAGCCTGGAATGGCGTTCGCGCCGGATTCCCGCTTCGCCGCGGTGGCTGCTGGATGCAACGCCCAATCCCGGCGACGCCTGGCTCGCGCTCGACGCCAATCCGGCCACACGCTGGTTCACATGGGATGACTCCCGCGCCGGAGCCTCGTGGCAGGTCACGTTCGACCGGCCCCGCCCCGTGGACGCCATCCTCGTGCGCACTGTGGACGCCAACCCTGCTCCGCCCGTCTCCCTGAAGGTGCTCACGCTGGAACGCCGGTGGAACGATGTTTCCGGCAGGCTGCGAAGGGTGAATGTCGAGCGGCGCCTCTGGCGCAGGGAGGCAGTGCTGTTCGTCGAGTCGCTCGGCGTCCGCTGGATTGCCGTACCCACGGGGGATGCCGGCTACGGTCCCATTGGCCGCTCCATGCGCGCGCTGCCTGGCGCGTGGGGTGTCGAGCTGGCCCTGGAAGAGAAGGGAATCGCGCTGTTCCGGATCCGGCACGACGAGGCAGGCAATCCGCCCGGCCGCTAGCGCGCGGCGCCGCGATTTTCCAGGCGCCTTTCTCCGGCAGAATCAGATGGAATTGCTCGCGCGGAGAATGGCTTCGGCGATCCGCTCCCCGTGGAAGCGGCCGTTCTCGATGAAAATCTCGTTGGTGTGCATGCCGGCGACCACCACGCCCGCGAGATAGACGCCGGGCCGCTCGCTTTCCAGCGTCTCCGGATCCACCCGTGGCCGCTGTGTTCCGGGGTCGAACACGATGCCGTGCCTCGCAAGGAATTCCGTGTCCGGATGGTAGCCGGTGAGGGCGAAAACGAAATCATTCTTGAGCAGAATTTCGCCTTCCGGCGTCGAGAGAACGACAGAATCCGGCAGGATTTCGCGTACGGTTGTCTGGAAATAGGCCCGGATTTCCCCGTTCCGGATGCGGTTTTCAATGTCCGGGCGGATCCAGTACTTGATGCTGTCCGAGAGCCTCTCCCTGCGGTGGACCAGCGTCACGCGGGCGCCGGCCCGGTAAAGCTCCAGGGCGGCGATGGCGGCAGAATTCTTGCCTCCGACGACAAGCACGTCCTGATCGAAATAGGGGTAAGGCTCGCGGTAATAATGCGTCACCTTGGGCAGGTCCTCGCCCGGGACGCCGAGCAGGTTCGGACGGTCGTAATAGCCGGTGGCAAGAATCACGAAGCGGCACGCATATTCGTTTTCGCGCCCCATGCGGTCGCGCGTGCGGACGCGGAAGCTGCCCGGCGAGCCCTCGAAACCGAGCACGGGCTCATACTGATGGACGTCGAGCCGATAATGCTGCGCCACGCGCCGGTAATATTTCAGCGCCTCCACCCGCACCGGCTTCTCGCCGAGGCACGTCATCGGAATGCCCCCGATTTCCAGCAGCTCCGGCGTGGTGAAGAACACCATGTTCGTCGGGTAATTGCAGAGCGAGTTCGTCAGGCAGCCTTTGTCGAAGAGCTTCGCCCGCAGCCCGCGCTTCGTGAGTTCGATGCCGCAGGCCAGCCCCGTCGGGCCGGCGCCGACAACCACCGCGTCCAGCAGCTCCCCGCTCATCGGCGCCTCAGAGCATCGATTCGACCGACGGATACACGGCCGAAAGCGCCGCGGGCAACGCCTGGAGATCCCTGCCGCCCGCTTCGGCCAGATCCGGCCGGCCGCCGCCCCGTCCGCCGAGCGCCTGCGCCACCTGTCCGATCAGCTTGCCCGCATGGACCTTCGCAGTCAGGTCTTTCGTCACTGCGCATACCAGCGAAACCTGTCCGTCGGAAGGCGAGGCCAGCACGATCACCGCGGATTTCCAGCGGTTGCGCAGCGCGTCGGCGAGGTTGCGCATCTGCGCCCGGTCGAGCGCGTCGACGCGCGCCGCAAGCACCTTGACGCCCTTGATCTCGCGCGCCTGCGACTCCAGCTCCGCCGCCGCCGCGTGCGCGGCCTTCTCCTTGAGCTGCTCGAGCTGCCGTTCCAGCGCCTTCTGCTGCTCGAGGAGCTTCTGGATCTGATCGAGCAGCTCCTGCTCGGACGTGCGCAGCATCGCCGCCGCCTGTTGCACCGCTGAAGCCGTGCGCTGGAATTTCTCCAGCGCTCCGGCGCCGGTGAGCGCCTCCACGCGGCGGATGCCCGAGGCGATGGACCCCTCGGAGACAATCTTGAGCAGGCCGATCTCGCCCGCGTGGCGCACATGCGTGCCGCCGCAGAGCTCGCGGCTGAAATCCCCGACGCTGACCACCCTCACGCGGTCGCCGTACTTCTCGCCGAACAGCGCCATCGCGCCTGTTTCCAGGGCCTTTTCCAGTTCCATCTGCTCTACGCGGACGGGCATGTCGGCCAGAATGGCCTCGTTGGCGAGCCGCTCGATCTCTTCCAGCTCCTCCGGCGCCACCGGAGCGTAATGCGTGAAATCAAACCGCAGGCGCGCTGGCTCCACCACGCTGCCCGCCTGCTTGACGTGCGTGCCAAGCACCTGGCGCAGCGCCGCATGGAGAAGGTGCGTGCCCGTGTGGTTGCGCATCGTGGCCCGGCGCGCGCTCTCATGCACCACCGCCTCCACGGCAGCGCCGGCGCGCAGCGGCCGCAGGAGACGCGCCTTATGCACGTGCAGCCCGGGTACGGGCCGGTAACAGCCCGTGATTTCTGCGATCCGCTCTCCTGTCTCGGGATCGCGCAGCCAGCCCGTGTCGCCCACCTGGCCGCCGGATTCCGCGTAGAAGGGCGTGCGGTCGAGCACGATCTCGCATTCCGCGCCCGCCTCGGCCGAGGGCACCAGCGTCTGATTCACGATCACGGCAAGGACTTCGCAGGGCTTGACGCTCAGGTGGTCGTAGCCCAGAAAGACGGTCGCGCCCGCATCGACGAGCTGCTGATAGACGGGGGCGATCTGCGCCTTCTCGGCGCCCTTCCAGCTTGCACGCGCCCGCTCGCGCTGCCGCTGCATGGCCTCTTCGAAGCCCTCGACGTCGATTGTCAGGCCGAGCTCGCGGGCCATTTCGAGCTGCTCGTCCAGCGCCAGCCCGTAGGTGTCGTAGAGTCGGAACGCCGCCGCGCCCGGAAGCACGCCGCCGGCAGCGGAGCGCGCCTCGTCGTGGAAGAACTTCTCCGCGATCTGGAAGGTGGCCGCGTAGCGCTTCTCTTCATCCATCACGATCCGCGCCACGCGGGGCACGCTCTCCATCAGCTCCGGGTAAGCGGGCTTCATCAGCTCGGCGACGAATCCGGTGAGCTGATAGAGGAACGGTTCCGTGGCCCCGATCCGCCGGGCGTTGCGCATGGCGCGGCGCATGATCTTGCGCAGCACGTAACCGCGGCCCTCGTTGGACGGCACGACGCCGTCGTGAATCAGGAACGCCGCGGCGCGCGCGTGATCGGCGCAGATGCGCAGCACAACGTTGGTCTTCTCGTCCTCGCCATAGGAGACCTTCAGCAGCCGGCCGGCCTCCTCGACGATGGGGAACAGCAGGTCGCACTCGAAGTTGGAGAGCTTGCCCTGAAGGATCGCGGCGACGCGCTCCAGCCCGAGCCCGGTGTCGATGGAAGGCTTGGGCAGCGGCGTCAGCCTGCCTTCGGCGTCCCTGTCGTACTGCATGAAGACGAGGTTCCAGATCTCGACGTAGCGGCCGCCGGCGTCGTCCGGGAACTGCTCGTGCTCGCGCCCGGGAGCTGCCGCCTCAGGTCCGAGGTCGTAATGGATCTCCGAGCAGGGCCCGCAGGGGCCGGTCTCGCCCATCTGCCAGAAGTTGTCCTTCTCGCCCAGCCGGAAGATGCGCTCCTTCGGAACGCCCGCCAC
>JANWVO010000029.1 GCA_025056865.1 Bryobacteraceae bacterium | reverse complement strand
AGCGTGTTCGAATGCGGGCTGGACGAGGCGGGGTTGCGCGAGATGGTGGCGCGGGTGAAGAAGGAGCTGGACGGGCAGGAGGATTCGTGCCGGATCTATGCGGTGTGCCGCGGCTGTGCGGAGCGGGTGCAGGTGCTCGGGTCTGGGGAACGCTACGAGGAGCGGGTGGCCGTTGTGGTGTGAAGGCCGGAGGGGCGGGCGAGGGGGATGTCCGGAAGAGGCAGAAAGCGGTTTCATGAGGGGAGGTTACGCAAGGCCGGCAAGCGGCTGTGCCTTGGGGGTTTCCGGGATGCGGGCCGGCTTCTGCAACGGCGTTGCAGCGGCTGGTGGGGGCAGCCGCAGTGGACTTTACGGAAGGTGGGCCGTTATGTATACTGGGGTGAGTCAGTTAGCGAAGCAGCTCTCCGACACTGTTCGCTGGTGAAGAAGCGATTGAGACAGTCGTAGAGGACTGCATCTGTGTCTGCCGGCATCTGCTCCGACACTGTTCGCTGGTGAAGAAGCGATTGAGACCGGGTCAGCCGCCGACCTGGAAGCCGGGGCGGGAGGAGCTCTGACACTGTTCGCTGGTGAAGAAGCGATTGAGACCGTGCAGGCCCTCGGCCTGCGGCTTTTCCTTCCGCATACTCTGACACTGTTCGCTGGTGAAGAAGCGATTGAGACTCGTGGGGCGCCAGCAGGCGCCGAATCCTCTTTGTGGCCTCTGACACTGTTGGCTGGCGAAGAAGCGATTGAGACTCTTCGCCCATATGCGACAGGGTCTGGAGATCGACCCTCTCTGACACGGTTCGCCGGGGAAGAAGCGATTCTGACTCGAGAGTCTGCGGCGCCGGGACGGACCGGCAGGCCGCCTTTCTGACACTCTCCTCCGGTGAAAAAGCCGGGGAGAAGGGCCGACAGCGCGACCCTGCCGGCCGGGGTTGCTTCAAAGCGGCATCCTGTGCCCGGGCAAGAACGATCCGCGCCCGCCGGGTCCCCCCCTGCCCGCAGCCCGGCATCCGCGAGACCTCCGGCTCTGGCCGCGGGAGCATCGGCGGCCCAAACACTGGCCCGCCCCGGTGCGCGGACGGGGGCGGGGGCTGCGGCTGCGCATCCCTGCCGCGCCCTTGCCAGGCTTCTGGGACGGTGCTTGCGAGGAGGGCGCCCCGGGTTCCGGCGGGGGCTTCAGCAGGCCATTGCTGCGCCGGGCGTGCAGAGTGCCCGCCCCAACCATCGCCGGGGCAAGAGGAACCTCGTGGCCCCGGGCGAGCCGCGGAAATGGCGGAGGCAGGCCGAAGCGGCCGCGCCGGGCGCCGCCTGCGTCCGGCCAGCTTCCCCGGCCGGAGAGGCGCGCCTCGCTGCCGGGCCGGCCACACGGCCCTTGTGGAAGCTGCGGGAAGACTGGCCCGCGGTCTCTTCAGCCGAGCACGGTCAACCGGTACTTGCCCATGCCAAGGCTGGTCCCCGAGCCGACGTGCAGCCATTCGCCGGCCTCCAGATAGGGCAGCAGCGGGGCGAGTTCGCCTTCGGCCTCCAGCGCGCCCAGAAGGCCGTCCATGGGGATGTCGCCCTGCTGGCGGGCGCTCGGGCGCGACCAGCGGAACAGCTCCCATTCGGCGCGGCGGGTGACGATGCGGTCGCCGGCGGCCAGAAGGGGCTGCATCCAGGCGGCATCCGCGCTGCCGCCGCCGTGGACCGCTGAAAGCAGGTGCAGCCGCCGCAGCAGGGCATGGAGGATGGCCAGGAAGCCGGGGCGAGGGTTGTACCGGCCGCGCGTGCGCAGGCGGACGGGCGTGAGGAACTCAAGCCGCACCCTGCCGGCTGCGGGGGGCGCAGCCGCGGGCCTCCATACGGGCGGCTCCAGCAGGCCCTGTCCGGAGCCGAGCCGTCCGAGCTCCTGCCCGGTGAGGGCGGAGACCACGCGCCGCAGCTCGAACCGCCCGCCATAGCTGCCCGACTGCCCCATCCGGTGCAGCGCTTCCAGCAGGTCGGCCGCATGCGGCATGGCAGGCGGCAGCAGCGTCAGGCCGGCCTCGAACCGCGTCCCCGCCGGAAGGAACGTGCGCCGGTCGAGCGGCGGCAGCAGCACGAACGGATGCGGAGCATGCGTGTAGCGGCGCAGCACCGCGTGGCGGCCCGGCAGGACGGGATTCTCGAACAGCTCCGCGTACAGGCATCGCTCCAGGTGCGGGCAGCCGGTGCAGGCGGCCGCGCCGGTGGCGCACGCCATTCCGCGCAGGAACAGGCCCAGGCCGCTGCGGAACAGGCCTCCCTTGTAGGCCGGCGCGCGGAACGGCTCGAGCGCGACGAATTCCAGCCGGAGCGGAGCGAACGGGAAGAGTCCGGCCGCGCCCTGGCCCGCCGGAGCAAGCGGAAAGACGAGTGCAGGAGGATTCCTCAGCATAAGCCGCGAGCAAAACGTTTAGCTTATCGGATCCGATTGCGGAAAGATTTCCGGCCTGCCGGGCGGAAGCCGACCTGCGGCCGCCCGCAGCGGGCCGGGCGTTGGCGGGGCGCGGGGAAGCGCGCCCGCGCCCGCGGCGGCTGTTGGCCGGCTGGAGATGGCGGCCGTTGGCCCGGGATCCGCCCTGCCGCGCCGGCCTCGCCGCGATGGCAGGCGCCTTGGCGGGGCGGTGTTCCGCAGGAGGCCCGAGGATGCCGGGCGCGCTCCTCCAGAGCCGGCGGGCCGCCGGGTGTCCGGCAGCCGCGCTTCCACCCCCGTCCGGAAGCGGACGGCTCTGCCGCGCGGCGGCCCCTGCCCTTCCCCGGAAGCGTGCAAACAGCGGCCGGGCCGTCCCTGGCCCAGCCCTGCGGAACCACAGACGGCCGTCCGTGGCTGGCGGCGGAGCCGGGCGGGGCGCGACGTTTTCCCCGGCGCCCCCGCAACGCCGCCCCTGTCCAGCAGCGGGGGGCAAGGCCGACGGAACGGCGCGGCAGGGACACGGAGGCCGCCGCGCCCGCTGCCGCCACCGGAACCCGCGCCTGTTTGTTCCGCCGCCGGGCCGGGGGGGGCGGGGGCCCGGGCGGCCTGCGGGCAGGCCGGGCTGCTACAATCAGGAGTTTCTCACCGCATGGCCGGAAATGGGCCGGCGCCGGGGCGTGCGGCAGGGCGCAGGTTGCGGCCTCCGTCCCCGGGCCGTGTTTCTCCGGTCCGGCTCTGCGGCGCGGTGGAGGCTGTTGATGCGCTGGATCGTGCTGGCCGGCTCGGTGCTGCTTCAGACGTGCCTCGGTTCCGTTTACGCGTGGAGCACGTTCGTCCCCAATCTGGTACGCGATCACGGGTTGTCCGGAGCGCAGGCGGGAATGGTGTTCGGCCTCGCGATTGGCGCGCTGACGGCGTTCATGGTGCTTGCGGGCCGGATGCTGGAAAGGTTCGGGCCGCGGCGGCTGGCTTCGGCGGGCGCGGTCCTGTTTGGCGCGGGCTACTGGACGGCAGGCGCATCGGGCGGGCAGTTTCCCGTGATCCTCGCAGGCGCCGGGCTGCTGTCAGGCGCCGGCACCGGGCTTGCCTATGTGTGTCCGCTTTCGGCCTGCATCCGGTGGTTCCCCCGGCATCAGGGGCTGGTGACCGGCATTGCCGTGGCGGGCTTCGGCGGCGGCGCGATGATCGTTTCCGGCGTGGCGGGCAGCCTGCTGCACCGGGGCGTCCCCGTGCTGGATCTCTTCCGCTGGATGGGGCTGGCGTGGGGCGCGGCGGCGCTGGCGGGCGCGCTGGCGCTCCAGATGCCTCCCTCCGGCGGGCAGGCTGCAACCGCGCCGATCCCCGTCCGGCATCTGCTCCGCCACCGGGAATTTCAGTCGCTCACGGCGGCCATGTTCGCCGGAACGTTTGCAGGCCTGCTGGTGGCAGGCAACCTGAAGCCGATGGGGCTGGCGGCCGGGCTGCCGCCGCAGGCCGCCGTGCTGGCCGTGCAGATTTTCGCGTTCGGCAATGCGGCGGGGCGGATCAGTTGGGGCTGGATCTTTGACCGCATGGGCCGGGTGGCGCTGCCGCTGTCGCTGCTGGCCCATCTGGTTGCGGCGGCCGGGCTGGCGGCGGCCCGCATGGAGGCGGCGTTTCTGCTGCTTTCCGGCCTGTGCGGGTTCTGTTTCGGTTCCTGCTTCGTGCTGAATGCCGCGCAGACGGCAGCCGTCTTCGGCCACGAGCGGCTCGGCGCGGTCTACCCTTACATTTTTCTCGCCTACGGGCTTTCCGGACTGACGGCTCCGGCCTTTGGCGGCTGGATTTACGATGTCACGGGAAGCTTCGGAAAGGCGATCGGGGCGGCCGCCGCCATCCTGACGCTGGGCGCTGTGGCGGTGTGGCGGGGAAGGCCGGCAGACGCTGCGCGGAGCTAGCCCGCGGCCCTGCACTCCCCGCGGCGAAGGCACAGGGCAGCCGCCGTTTCTGCGGACTGCGGGGACGCCCGCCCGCAAGTCCGGATCTGCCGAAGGCGCGGCAGCCGGCGTGCCGGCTTTTCTGGCACCGGGGCGCGGCGGCGGCCAGACGAAGCACGCAGTTCCCGAGGACGCGCCGGCTGCGGTAGCATGGCGGGCGGAGGACAGGCCATGTTGCTGATCCGCGCTGTCGCAGACAAGCTGGGCATCCCCGAAGATGCCATGGAATATTACGGGAAATACACGGCCAAGCTGCGGCTGGAGCTGCTCGACCGCCCGCGGCGGGGCAAGCTGATTCTGGTGACCGCCATCACGCCCACCAGCCACGGCGAGGGCAAGACGGTCACGTCGATCGGGCTGACGCAGGCGCTGACGAGAATGGGGAAGCTCGCGGCGGTGACGCTGCGCGAGCCGTCGCTCGGGCCGGTGTTCGGCATCAAGGGCGGCGCCACCGGCGGGGGCCTTTCGCAGGTGATCCCGAGCGAGATGATCAACCTGCACTTCAACGGCGACTTCCACGCGGTGACGAGCGCGCACAACCTGCTGGCGGCGATGATCGACGCCCACCTGCATCATGGCAACGCGCTGGGCATCGATGTGGACGAGATCACCTGGCCGCGGGCGCTGGACATGAACGACCGCGCGCTGCGGCACGTGATCGTGGGCCTGGGCGGCAAGGCCAACGGGGTGCCGCGGGAGACCGGCTTTGTGATCACGGCGGCCAGCGAGGTGATGGCCATCCTGGCGCTGGCGCGCGACCGCGAGGACCTGCGCGCCCGGCTGGGCCGCATCGTGATCGGGCTGAACCTGAAGGGCGAGCCGGTGCGCGCGGCGGACCTGGGCGCCACCGGCGCGATGATGGTGCTGCTGAACGAGGCCATCATGCCCAACCTCGTGCAGACCACCGAGGGCGCGCCCGCGCTGGTGCACGCGGGCCCGTTCGCCAACATCGCCCACGGCACTTCGAGCGTGATCTCGCAGCGGATGGCGCTCGGGCTGGCCGACTATGTGGTGAACGAAACCGGCTTCGGGGCGGACCTGGGAGCGGAGAAATACTTCAACATTGTGATGCCTTCCAGCGGGCTGCGGCCGGACGCGGCGGTGCTGATCGCGAGCGCGCGGGCGCTGTGCGCGCAGGGCAACGGCAGCGAGAAGGGCCCCTTCACCGCCGACGCGCTGCGCCGCGGGCTGGCCAACCTCGAACGGCACCTCGACAATTTGCAGAAATTCCACGTGCCGGTGGTCATCGCCATCAACAGATTCCCGGACGATACGGACGATTTATTGCGGGAAATCCGCCTGTTCGCCAGCGAACGCGACGTGCCGGCGGCGGTGGTGGAGGCCTATGCGCGCGGAGGCGAAGGCGCGATGGAGCTGGCCGAAGCGGTGCTGCACACGCTGGAGACCAAGACGGCCGCGCCGGAGCCGCTGTACAAGCCCGAGGTGAGCCTGCGGACGAAAATCGAGACCGTCGCGCGGGAGATTTACGGCGCCGCGGCTGTCTATATCGAGAGCAAAGCCAAGAAAAAACTGGACCGTTATATGGCGGCCGGCTTCGGCCATTTGCCGGTGTGCATGGCGAAAACGCAGTCGTCTTTCACCGATAATCCGAAAATTCTCGGGGCGCCTTCGGGCTGGACGCTGACGGTGACGGACGCCGACCTCGCCGCCGGGGCGGGCTTCGTGGTGGTGATCGCCGGCAACATGATGCGCATGCCCGGCCTGGGGAAGGAGCCGCAGGCGGTGCGGATGGACGTCGACGCGGAAGGCAACATCGTCGGGCTGCGGTAGAAGCGGGCAGCGCCGGGGCGTCGCTGCCGCGCCGCGCCCGCCAATGGCGCGTTTGCGGATGCCTTGTGCTGCGGGCGGACGGCCCTGCTGGTGCTAGCATGAGGGTTGCACAGCCATGCTGACGGAGGAAGAGCTGCTCGCGCTGAAAAACGACCTCGAGTCGGACCGCGTCGAGCGGAAGGCGTCTGCGGCCGAGACGGAGAAGATCGCAGAAGCGGTCTGCGCCTTCGCCAACGACATGCCCGGCCACGGAAAACCCGGAGTCATCTTTGTGGGTCTCCGGGATGACGGTTCCTGTGCAGGGCTTGTGGTCACGGATGAGCTGCTGAGGAAGCTGGCCGACATCCGCTCGAGCGGGAACATCGTGCCGATTCCGCGCCTGACAGTCCAGAAGCGGGTGCTGGAGGGATGCGAGCTGGCCATTGTGATCGTGGAGCCGTCGGATGCTCCGCCGGTCCGCTACAAGGGACGCGTGTGCATCCGGGTCGGTCCGCGCCGCGCCATCGCGGACGCACAGGAGGAACGGATCCTGACGGAGCGCCGCCGCGCCCGGGATCTGCCGTGGGACGTCCGTCCGCTGCCTTCCGCCGGGCTGGAGGACCTGGACCTGCTCTTTTTTCAGCGGGAGTACCTGCCGGCGGCCGTGAGTCCGGAGCTCCTTGAACAGAATCAGCGAAGCGTGGAGCAGCAGCTCGCCGCGTTGCGGTTCCTCTCCCCGCCCCCCCAAACCCATGCCACGCCCACAGGGCTCCTGGTTTGCGGCAAGGATCCCCGCAGGTGGGTCCCCGGAGCCTACGTGCAATTTCTCCGGTTGGACGGGGATGATCTGGCCGCGCCGATCCGGGACCAGAAGGAGCTCGAAGGGACGCTGCCGGATGTCCTTCGGCGGCTGGACGAAGTGCTGGAGGCAAATATCCAGGTGCGGACGGACCTGAGCGGAGGACCGCTGGAGATCCGGCGCCCTGATTATCCGCTGCCTGCCCTCCAGCAGATCGCCAGAAACGCAATCATGCACCGGGATTACGAGGGCAGCCATGCTCCGGTCCGCATTTACTGGTTCGAAAACCGGGTCGAAATTCACAATCCTGGCGGACCGTTTGGACAGGTGAACCGGCAGAATTTCGGCCAGCCGGGGGTAACCGATTACCGGAACCCCCACATCGCCGAAGCTCTCAGGAATCTGGGTTACGTACAGAAGTTCGGCGTGGGCATTGCGCTGGCCAGGAAAGCCATGGAGAAAAATGGAAATCCCGGGATCGAGTTTGAAGTCACCGACCGCAATGTGCTGGCGGTATTGAGGAGGCGGGCTTGAGCATACCCGTCATCGCCTTTTTCAACAACAAGGGGGGCGTCGGGAAAACCACGCTCGTATACCATACGGCCTGGATGTATGCCGATCTGGGGCTGAAGGTGTTGGCGGCCGATCTGGATCCGCAGGCCAATCTTACTTCGGCCTTCGTGGAGGAAGAACGGCTGGAGCAGTTGTGGCCGGAAGAGGGCGCGAGGCTGAGCATTTCGGGCTGCCTGGAGCCGCTGGTGCGTGGAACCAGCGACGTCGGGGAGGTGCACGTCGAGGAAGTAGAGGAGTCCGGGTCGAAAGTCTGGATCGTCCCCGGAGACCTGCTTCTTTCGTCTTTCGAAGCGCATCTTTCCGAAGCCTGGCCGCGTTGCGTGGATGGCGATGAGCGGGCCTTCCGCGTCACCTCTTCCATCTACCGGGCATTGCAGCGCGCCGCCGAGCGTTGCCAGGCAGAGCTGGTGCTGATGGATCTTGGACCGAACCTGGGGGCCATCAACCGCGCCTGTCTGGTGTCGAGCGATTCCGTGGTCATTCCGCTGGCTCCGGATCTGTTCTCGCTTCAGGGGTTAAGGAACCTGGGTCCGACGCTGGCCGAGTGGAGGAAGCAATGGGCCAGGAGGATGGAGCAGAAGCCGGCCAGGCTGGACTTTCCCCTTCCTCAAGGCGAGGTGCGGCCGGCCGGATACGTGATTCTGATGCACTCCGTGCGTCTGGACCGCCCGGTGAAATCCTTCGAAAAATGGATGCGGCGCATTCCGGAGGAATACCATCGTTCCATTCTGAACGACACTCTGGCTCCTCCCGGGGAACCACACTCGGATCCCGAGTGCCTTTATATGTTGAAGCATTTTCGCAGCCTGGTCCCGATGGCGCAGGAGGCGCGGAAGCCGATTTTTCACCTTCGGGCCGCGGACGGGGCCATCGGCTCCCACGCGCAACTCGTGCAGGAGGCGCGGCGCGAATTCCAGCGCCTGGCTGGCCGGATCCTGGAGAAGACCGGACTGGGCTGGCTCTTTACTTCTCGCGCCTCGCGATGATCTTGTCGACCATGCCGTATTCGAGCGCCTGCTCGGCTTCCATGATGTAGTCGCGGTCGACATCGCGGGCGATCTTCTCCACCGGCTGGCCGGTGGCGTCGGCGAGGATCCTGTTGAGGATCTCGCGCATCCGGAGGATCTCCTTGGCGTAGATGTCGATGTCGGTGGCCTGTCCGGCCAGGCCGCTCATCGAGGGCTGGTGGATGAGAATGCGCGAGTGCGGCAGCGCGTAGCGCTTGCCCTTGGTGCCGCAGGCCAGCAGCACGGCGGCCATCGAGGCAGCCTGGCCGACGCAGTAGGTGACGATGTCGGGCTCGACAAGGTTCATCGTGTCGAGGATGGCGAGGCCGGCGGTGATGGAGCCGCCGGGGGAGTTGATGTAGAGCTGGATGTCCTTTTCGGGGTCCTCGGCGGCGAGGAACAGCATCTGCGCGATGACGAGGTTGGCCACCTGGTCGTCGATGGGCGTGCCGAGGAAGATGATGTTTTCGCGGAGCAGGCGCGAGTAGATGTCGTAGGCGCGCTCGCCCCGCGAGGTCTGCTCCACCACCATCGGCACCAGCATGTCGACCGGCGCGGGCGCAATTCTTGTGCGGTCCGGCATTCTGCCTCCTTCCTTTTCGATCCGCCCCGGCGGGCGGTCTGGAGAGCCCGCCCCCTCAGGCTTTCTTCGCGGAGCGCTTCGCCGCCTTCTTCTGCATCCGCTCGAGGTTCCGGCGCTTCTGCTCGAACCCTTTGGCAAGATCCAGGATGGTCGTGCGCTCCAGATATTCCATGATACGATTCCGCAGCGCCTTCCAGCTGTCATGCATGCCGCAGGGAGCCTCGTCGTTGCAGACGGCCATGCCGGCGGGGCAGCGTTCGAAGTCGGCGAGGCCGTCGACTGCCTCGACGATGGCCAGCAGGTTCAGCTCCGCGGGCGGGACGCGGAGCGCGAAGCCGCCCGTCGGCCCCTTGCTGGAGCGGAGGAAGCCCTTGCGGGCGAGCTGCTGGAGGATCTTCGCCAGGAAATGGGCCGGGATGTCGGCCTGCTCGGCGATCTGCTTCACCATGGCGTACTTGCCCTCGGGCACGGTCGCCAGTTGCACGAAGGCCCGGATGGCGTATTCAGCGGAGCGCGAATAAATCATGGATCCCTCGGGAGCGCAAGATGATAATACACGATTGTCCTTTACACACTATACATGAAGATGGGCGAATCGCAACAGAAGATTCAAGGATTGTTTCAGACGGGAAGGCCCAGGAAGGCGCGGACGGCGGGCGCAAGGCCGGGCGCGTAGATGGCGGCGCTGCCGCCGTAGATGGTGCCGCGGCCCTCG
Source organism: Bryobacteraceae bacterium (assembly GCA_025056865.1). Classification (GTDB taxonomy): domain Bacteria; phylum Acidobacteriota; class Terriglobia; order Bryobacterales; family Bryobacteraceae; genus JANWVO01. The sequence continues at coordinate 37,485 of JANWVO010000029.1, read as the reverse complement.
AAATCGTGGAAGACGCAGCCGGCCTCGCGGGCGATGATGGACAGCGCCGCCACGTCCCATGGCTTGAGGCCGGGCTCGAGGTAGGCGTCGGCGCGGCCGGAAGCGACCAGCATGGCGTCGGTGGCCCCGCCGAGGGCGCGCACGGCCCAGAAGCGGGACAGGAAAGGCAGCAGGCGCTCGCCCCAGCCGTAGCGGTGCGCCTGGTCGAGCAGGCCGAAGCAGACCACCGCACGCCCGGGTTCGGCGATGTCCGAGCAGCGGAGCTGGGTTTCCGTGCGGCCTTCGACGCACCAGGCGCCCTGCCCGCGCACGGCATGGTAGAGCCGTCCCTGGGCGGGAAAGTGCGCCACGCCGAGCACCACCTCGCCATCGGCCTCGAGCGCGAGCAGGTGGCACCAGAGGAAGCTGCCGCGGAGGAAGTCGCGCGTGCCGTCGATGGGATCGATGATCCAGCGGCGGCCGCTGCCGGCGGGGCGAGTGGAGCCTTCCTCGCCCAGAATGCCGTCGGCGGGGAAGAGTTCGGCGAGGCGGCCGGCGATGAGCCTTTCGCACTCCTGGTCGGCGGCCGTGACCGGAGAGCCGTCGGTCTTGTCCGACGCCGGGACCCCCTGCCGCCAATAGCCGAGGGCCGTGGAGGCGGCGGCCCGGACGAGTTCGAGGGCGGTTTCCAGTTCGCGCTCCCAGGCCATGCCCTTATCTTACAGGGCGCTGATCCAGTAACCTGAAGGAAGCCGCGCCCCGGCGGCGCGCGGATCCAGGACAACGAGAGGGCAGCGAATCGATGGCTAGGACTGCGCCACCTGTACCGAAGGAACAGAGGACCGTCTACCGCATGCTGCGCATCGCGGCGGAAACCTGGGACGGCCGTCCGGCGCTGCATCAGCCCGCCGGCAGGGGAGCCTACCGCACGTGGAGCTGGCGCCAGTATCTGGAGACGGCCCGGCAGGTGGCGGCCGCGCTGCGGGCGGCGGGGGTCCGCAAGGGAGACATCGTCGGGCTGGCCTCCGAAACCCGTGCCGAGTTCTATCTGGCCGACCTGGGGGTGATGTCGGCGGGGGCCGTATCGGCCGCCCTCTACACGTCGCTGCCGCCCGCCGAGCAGGTGAAGACGCTGGCGGCCTGCCGGCCGCGCCTGGTCTTCGTCGATCAGCCGCGCGCGCTGCGGGCCTTGCAGGAAGCGGGCCTGGCCGGGCTGGATGTCCCGGCCGTGCTGCTCGCCGGAGAGGACTCTTCCGCCGTTTCCTTCAGCGAATTCCTCGAGTCGGGCGCGCGGGCGCTCGAGGCCGATCCGGAGCTGGTGGAGCGGATCCAGGAAGAGATCTCCCCCTCCGATCCGGCCATCCTTTACCTCACCTCTGGCGCGACCGGCGAGCCGAAGATGGGGCTGGTGAGCCATAACGCGATCCTCGCCAACTGCGAATGCGGGCCGCCGGTGCTTCCGCTGGGAGAAGGCGACTCCACGCTGGCGTTCCTGCCCTCGGCCCACATCACGCAGCGGCTGGTGGTGGAGCTGCTGATGGTGCGCATGGGCGTGCAGGTGTATTTCAGCGAGGGCCTTTCGAAAATGCCGGCGGAAATGCGCAGCGTGAAGCCGACCTTTTTTGTCGCGCCGCCGCGCGTATGGGAGCGGATTTATTCGAGCATTACCACGGAAATCCGCAAGAAGCCGGCAGCCGTGCGGAAGCTGTTCTACCTGGGCCTGGGCGTGGGCTCGGAGGCGGCGCGGGCGCGGGCGCAGGGCCGGGAGCCCTCGGCCTGGGTGAAGGCGTCGCTGAAGTTTTTCGACCGCGCGGTGTTTTCGAAGATCCGGGAGCGGCTGGGAGGGCGGCTGAAGGTGGCCGCGAGCGGCGCCGCGCCGCTCGGCCGTGAGCTGGCCGAGTTCTTCTCCGCCATCGGCCTGCCGCTGATCGAGGGCTATGGACTGACCGAAGGCGGGGTGGTGATCCTCAATCCGCTGGGCAATCCGCGGCCCGGCTCCATCGGAAAGCCGCTGCCCGGCGTGGAGGTGCGGCTCAGCGAGGAAGGCGAGCTGCTGCTGCGCGGAGAGATGGTCTTCTCCGGCTATTACAACGACCCGCAGGCGACCGCCGCCGTGCTGCGCGACGGCTGGCTCTACACCGGAGACCTGGCCGAGATCGACAGCGACGGCTACGTCTGGATCACCGGCCGGAAGAAGGAGGTGATCGTCTCTTCGAACGGGAAGAAGATCTTCCCGGCGAAGGTGGAGGCGCTGTTCAAGGTGGAGCCGCTGGTCAATCAGGTGATGCTGCTCGGCGACCGGATGCCCTACGTGACGGCGCTGTTCACCATCCACCCGGAGGCGGCGGCCGCGATGGGGCTGGTTCCGCCGGGAACGGGGCTGGCCGAAGCGTCGCAGTCGCCGAAGGTGGAAGAGGAGATGAAGCGGATCGTTGCGCGCGTCAACCGGCAGCTCGCGCCGTTCGAGCAGATCCGCAAGTTCCGCATCCTCGACCGCGAATTCTCGATCGAAAGCGGCGAAATGACGCCAACGATGAAGCTGCGCCGCGGAAAAGTGATCGCAAATCTGAAGGATATTATCAGCGAATTGTACATGGGACGGGAAGAATTCGAATGATTTTTCCCGCGCTGGTCGCGCTTCTCCTGCAACCGGGCCTGTCCTTTTCCGGAGTCAGGGCGTGGCGATGGAGCGAGGGCCGCGGCGAGTTCATTCCCGCCCTGTCGGCGGCGGTGGAAAACCGCAGCGGGACCGACTATGAAACGGTGCGGATCCTCGTGCGCGTCCGCTGCGGCGACGGAACGGCCGCCGAGTACCGCGTCACCGCGCGCGACGTGCTGCTGGGCCGGCAGCAGATCGAAGCCACGGCCTACGACGCCATCGGGGTGGTGCGTCATTGCGAGGGCCCGGCCGAGGCGGTCCCGCTGGAAGCCTCGCCCTATCCGCCGGAGCGCCGGCCCGCCTTCGCCGTCTTCGGCTTCTCCGTGCGCGATGCCGCCGGCGCGGTTTCCACCGCGCTGGAAGGCATCCTCGATTACCGGGCCGAGGCCGGCGCGCCGCCGGCCCTCGAGGTCCGCACCTGGCACCGGCACGGCGCCCGCTTCACCCTGCCGGAAGCCCCTGACGCGGCCATCTACGTGGTCCGCGTGCCGCCCGGGCGCATGGGTCTGGCCGGCTTTGCGCTCGAACCGTCGCCAGAGCCGAAAAGCCCGCTGTCGCGGTTCCTGCGCTTCTATGACATCCCGCCCGGAGAGGCCCGCTGGCTGGGCATCTTCCGTCTGGAGCTGGAACGGCCCGGCCGCGCCGCCGTGGTTGTGGAGCCCTCGCCGGAACTCGCCGCGGCCGTGCAACAGATGTTGCCCCGGGCGGTCCTGCCGGCGCGGGGCGCGGCCCCCTCCTCCAGCAGCACGCTGGTCACGCGCTGAGCGGGCCGGCTGCGCTTGGCGGGGCCAATTTGCGGTGTGGCAACATATCAGGAAGACGCAGCAAGAAAGGAGTTGCACTTGTCCCAGGTGGTTCCCATTACCGTAGCCCGTGGCGACGGCATCGGTCCGGAGATCATGGACGCCACGCTGTTCATTCTGAAAGAGGCGGGCGCGCGTCTGGCGATCGAAGAGATCGAAATCGGCGAGAAGGTTTATCTGCGCGGCAACACGGCAGGCATCGAGAAGGAAGCGATCGAAAGCCTGCTGCGGACGAAAGTGTTTCTGAAGGCCCCGATCACCACGCCGCAGGGCGGCGGCTTCAAGAGCCTGAACGTGACGACGCGGAAGCTGCTGGGGCTGTACGCGAACGTGCGTCCCTGCGTGGCCTACGACCCGTTCATCCCGACCAAACACCCGGGCATGGACGTCGTGATCGTGCGCGAGAACGAGGAAGACCTCTATGCCGGCATCGAATACTTCCACACGCCGGACCAGGTGCAGTGCCTCAAGGTGATCACCTACGGCGGCTGCCGGCGCATTGTGCGTTATGCGTTTGAATACGCGGTTCGGAACAACCGGAAGAAGGTGACCTGCTTCACCAAGGACAACATCATGAAGCTCACCGACGGGCTGTTCCACCGCGTCTTTGACGAGATCGGCGCCGAATATCCGCAGATCGAAAAGGAGCACTGGATCGTGGACATCGGCGCGGCCAAGCTGGCCGACACGCCCGGCGCGTTCGACGTCATCGTCATGCCGAACCTGTATGGCGACATCCTGTCGGACGTGGCGGCGCAGATCGCCGGCTCGGTGGGCCTGGCCGGATCGGCCAACATCGGCAGGGAGTATGCGATGTTCGAGGCGATCCACGGTTCGGCGCCCCGCCGCGCGGGGCAGAACCTGGCCAACCCGAGCGGCCTGCTGATGGGCGCGGTGATGATGCTTGTGCACATCGGGCAGCCGGAGGTCGCCGAGCGGGTGCACAACGCGTGGCTGAAGACGATCGAAGACGGCATCCACACCTACGACGTGGCCAAGGAAGGAAAGAATCCTTACACGAAGCAGCAGGTGGGCACGCGCGAGTTTGCGCAGGCCGTCGTCGAACGGCTCGGGCAGAAGCCGCAGCAACTGAAGGCGGTCTCTTATGCGGCGGCGCCCCAGAACGTGCAGAAGGACGAGCCGCCGCCGCCGGCGGCGAAGCGCGAGCTGGCGGGCGTCGATGTGTTCATCCATCACCCGCCGGAGGACCCGAACCGCGTGGGCGCGATGATGCAGGCGGTGGCGGGCGACGGGCTGGAGCTGGTGATGATCAGCAACCGCGGCACGAAGGTCTTCCCGGATCCGCTGCCGGCCACGCTGCTGTGCGACACGTGGCGGTGCCGCTTCCAGCCGAAGGCGGGCGCGGCAGTCACGCCGCGGCAGATCCTCTCGCTGCTCGAGCGCTGCGTCGGCGCGGGCATCGAGGTGGTGAAGACCGAGCATCTCTATACCTACGACGGCAAGCCCGGCTATTCGCTCGGACAGGGCCAGTGAGCGCTCTCTGCGCTTCGCCAGGGGCTATGCTGTAGGAGATGAGCGCAGCAGCACAGCCCCTGGTGGGCGTGGTCATGGGCAGCCGTTCGGACTGGGAGACGATGCAGCACGCCTGCGCGGTCCTCGAGCAGTTCGGCGTGCCGTATGAGAAGCGGGTCACCAGCGCGCACCGCACGCCGGAGCTGATGGCCGAATACGGGCGCACGGCGAAGGCGCGCGGGCTGAAGGTGATCATCGCGGGCGCGGGCGGAGCGGCGCATCTGCCCGGCATGATGGCGGCGCACACGACGCTGCCGGTGCTCGGCGTTCCGGTGAAGGGCTCGTCGCTCGACGGGCTGGACTCGCTGCTTTCCATCGTGCAGATGCCCGCCGGCGTGCCGGTTTCCACGTTCGCCATCGGGCGCTCCGGCGCGGTGAACGCGGCGCTGACGGCGGTGGCGATCCTCGCGCTGTCCGATCCGGCGCTGGCGTCGAAGCTCGAAAAATACCGCGCCGAGCAGACCGCCGCCGTGATGGCGGCCACGCTGCCTGACCTTGCTCCGCAGCCATGAGCCGCATTCTGCCGCCGGGTTCCACCATCGGAGTGCTGGGCAGCGGCCAACTGGGCCGCATGTTCGCCATCGCCGCGCGGCGCATGGGCTACCGCGTGCACACGCTTTCGCCCGATGAAGACACGCCCACCGGGCAGGTGGCCGACGTGGAGGTGCGCGCCGCCTACGACGACCTCGACGCGGTGCGCGCCTTCGCCTCGCGCGTGGACGCGGTGACCTTCGAGTTCGAAAACGTCCCCTCGCAGTCGATCGAGGCCTGCGCGGCGCTCGTGCCCGTGCATCCGCGGGCCGAGGTGCTGCACACGGCGCAGCACCGCGTGCGCGAAAAAACATTTCTTTCGAAGAATGGCTTCCCCTGCGCGGACTTCCGCCATGTGCGCTCGTTCGGGGAGCTGGAGGCGGCCGCGCGCGAAATCGGCCTGCCGGCGGTGCTCAAGACGGCCGGATTCGGCTACGACGGCAAGGGGCAGCGGATGGTGCGCTCGATGGAGGAGCTGCCCGCCGCCTGGCAGGGCATCGGCGGCGCGGAGGCGGTGCTCGAGCGGTTCGTCGACTTCGAGTGCGAGCTTTCCGTGGTGGCGGCGCGCGACCAGCAGGGCCGCTTCGCGCACTTCCCGCTCTGCCTGAACACGCACTCGCGGCACATCCTGGACGTCACGCTGGCTCCGGCGCCGGTGGAGCCGCGCGTGGCGCAGCAGGCGGTGGAGATCGCGCGCGGGATCCTCGAGACGCTCGACGTGGTGGGGGTGCTGTGCGTCGAGATGTTTCTGGAACGCGGCGGCCGGCTGCTGGTCAATGAGCTGGCGCCGCGGCCGCACAACTCCGGCCACTACACGTTCGACGCCTGCGTCACGTCGCAGTTCGAGCAGCAGCTCCGGGCCGTGTGCGGGCTGCCGCTGGGCTCCACCGAGCAGATGCGGCCGGCGGCGATGGCAAACCTGCTGGGCGATCTGTGGGCGGAGGGCGAGCCGCAGTGGCACCGCGCGGCGGAGTTTCCGGAAGTAAAGATCCACCTTTATGGCAAGAGCGAAGCGCGCCCGGGCCGCAAGATGGGCCATCTGACGGCGCTCTGCGCGGGCGTGGAGGAAGCCCGGAGGCGCGTGCTCGAGGCGCGTGAGGCGCTGCGGCCGCGCAGGAGCGGCTGAGCCGTGGCGGGCCTGCGCATCACGGTGATCGGCGGCGGAGCCGTGGGACTGGCTTCCGCGTTCCGCATTCTGGAGCGCTGGCCGGATGCGCGGCTGACGCTGCTCGAAAAGGAAGCGCAAGTGGCCGCGCATCAGACCGGCAACAATTCCGGCGTGATGCACTGCGGCCTCGCCTACCGGCCCGGCTCGTTCAAGGCGCGGCTGGCGGTGCGGGGCATCCGGCAACTGATCGCGTTCTGCCAGGAGCATGGCATCCGGCATGACGTCTGCGGCAAGCTGGTGGTGGCCTCGCGGGAGGAGCAGCTCCCGCGGCTGCGGGACCTGCTGGAGCGCGGAACCGCCAACGGGCTGCGCGGGCTGGAGATCCTGCCGCCGGAACGGATCCGGGAATTCGAGCCGCACGCGGCGGGCGTGGCGGCGCTGCGCGTGCCCGAGGAAGGCATCGCCGACTACCCCGCCATCTGCGAAACGCTGGCGCGGCGCATCGCGGAGCTCGGCGGGCGCGTGGTGCTGCGGGCGCGCGTGGAGCGGCTGGAGCGGCGCGGCGGGGAATGGATCGCCGGAACAACCCAGGGCGAATTTGTTTCCGACTGCGTCGTCGCCTGCGCCGGGCTTCAGGCGGACCGCGTGGCCCGGATGGCCGGGGGAAGCACGGACGTGCGCATCGTGCCCTTCCGCGGCGATTACTACCGGCTGAGGAAAGAGCGGGAGCATCTGGTGCGGAACCTGATCTACCCGGTGGCGGACCCGCGCTTCCCGTTCCTCGGCGTGCACTTCACGCGGATGATCGCGGGCGGCGTGGAGGCGGGGCCGAACGCGGTGCTGTCGCTGGCGCGGGAGGGGTATTCGCGCACCGCCTTCGATCTGCGGGACGCCTGGGACGCGCTCACCTTCCCCGGGCTGTGGCGCTTCGTGGCGCGGCACGCGGGCATGTGCTGGGCCGAGCTGCGGCGCGCGTTTTCGAAAGAGCTGTTCTGCCGCTCCCTGCAAACGCTGGTGCCGGAGGTGCAGCCGGAAGACCTGGAGCCGGCGGGCGCGGGCATCCGCGCGCAGGCAATGACGCCCGACGGGCGGCTGGTGGAGGATTTCGCCTTCCTCGAGCTGCCGCGGGCGGTGCATGTGCTGAACGCGCCCTCGCCCGCGGCCACGGCGTGCCTTGCAATTGGTGAAGAAGTGGCCGAAAGGCTGTCGCGCGTGCTGTGAGGCGCAGCCCGGCCAGCAGGAGGGATCATGAAGACTCCCGTTGCCTACATTGAACGGCTGGGCCCGGCCGAGATCCCGTCGCCGATGCCGGGCCGCGACGCCGATCCGGAGCATCCGAACCCGTTTGTCGCCGACACGCATTACATTCCCCTGCACATCACGCAGGATCTGGCGGCCGAGCGCCCCGGCAATGTTCTGTTCGAGAAGGCCGGGCCGCGCGAGAAAATCTTCTTCGACCCGGCGCGGGTCACCGCCGGCATCGTCACCTGCGGCGGCCTCTGCCCCGGGCTGAACAACGTCATCCGCAGCCTGGTGATGAGCCTGCGCTGCCATTACGGCGTGGAGCGCATCCTCGGCTTCCGCTACGGCTACCACGGGCTGAACCCGGCCAACGGCCACGTGCCGCTGGAACTGACGCCGGAGCTGGTGAGCGACATCCACGAACAGGGCGGCACGATTCTCGGCACGTCGCGCGGGCCGGAAGACCCGGAGGTGATGGTCCGGCATCTGCGCGCGCTGGGCGTGAATATCCTGTTCCCGATTGGCGGCGACGGCACGCAGCGCGGCGCCTACCGCATCCATGAGGCTGCCTGCGCGGCGGGCTACCCGCTGGCGGTAGTGGGCATCCCCAAGACGATCGACAACGACATTCTCCATGTGAGCCGCACGTTCGGCTTCGGCACGGCGGTGAATGCGGCGCGGCAGGTGATCGACGTGGCGCACACCGAAGCGCGGGCGGTGCTGAACGGGATCGGGCTGGTGAAACTCATGGGGCGCGACTCCGGCTTCATCGCCGCCGGGGCGACGCTCGCCAGCGGGGAAGTGAACTACTGCCTGATTCCCGAACAGCCCTTCGAGCTGGAGGGCAGCCGCGGCCTGCTGGCGGTGCTCGAAGAGCGGCTGCGAAGGAAAGCGCACGCCGTGATCGTGGTGGCTGAGGGCGCCGGCCAGCACCTGATTCCGCGCGAATCGGTGGAAAAGGACGCCTCCGGCAACGTGAAGCACGCCGATATCGGCGTTTTCCTGCGCGACCGCATCACCGCGCATTTCCGGGCGAAATCGATCCCCGTGAACGTGCGCTACATCGACCCGAGCTATCTGATCCGCGGCCTGCCGGCCGATACCGAAGACGCGATCCTGTGCGACGGGCTGGCCCGCAATGCCGTGCATGCGGCCATGACCGGCCGCAGCGGGCTCATCATCGGCCTGGTGCACAACCGCATGGTGCACGTGCCTTCGCACATGATCACTGCCGGACGCAAGCGGGTGAGCCTCGATGGAGAACTCTGGAAGTCCGTGCTTGCCGTGACCGGCCAGCCGGCGGCCTGGATCTAGGCAAAGGCCCGCTTCCGGCACTGCGGCCGGCCCGCCCATCGGTCATCCACAGCCCGCTGCTCCGGCGGCCCGGCGCAATGCCCTTTCCCACGGAAGGAGCTGCGCCGCACGCACGCAGCGCCGGGAAGGCGGGCTTCCGTCCGCAGCCTTCCCGGCGGCCTGGAATGGCGGCGGCGCGGCCGAGGCTACTTTTTCGCCTTCATGTAGGCGAGCAGGTCTGCGATGTCGCTTCCGCCGAAAGACGGCCACTGCGCGCCTTTCGCGCGCATCTGGCTGAGCATCTGCGGACCGTGGCTCCACAGCACGGCCACCATGCCGAAGCTGTTGTCGCCTTCGCCGTGCGCGAGCTTCGGCATGCCGGACGCGTGGCAGCTCTTGCAGCCCTTGGAGGCGAACGCCTTCTCTCCCGCGGCCGCGTCGCCACCCTCATTGGCGAACTGCAACGACCAGACGTAGCCGACCAGGCGCGTCATCTCCTCCGGCCGCAGCTCGCTGTTCTTCGGCGCCTTGCCCGGATGGTTCCACAGCGCGGCGGCCAGCTCGGCGTTGCTCTTCGGTCCGGTCCTGCCCAGTCCCTTCGCCCCGGCGTGGCAGCCGGCGCAGCCCTTCACCCTGAACAGCTCCTCTCCCGTGGCGGCCGAGGCCGGCACATACTTCGGGGCCGCCTTCGACGCCGTGGGGAGGCTCTGGAGGTAGACGGTGATGTCGTTCATCTCATCGGCGGTCAGCTTCGGCAGCGCTGTTTTCTTCGCTTCGATGGCGCCCTTCATCTGCGGCGAATGGTTCCACATCTGGCGGGCCAGTTCGATGGGGTCGGTGATGGCCGGCCACTGGCTCACATCCGGCGCGCCTCCGCCTGCTCCGTGATGGCACTGGGCGCAGCCTTTCTCGGCGAAGAGCTTCCTGCCCCGGGCCGCGTCTCCCTTCTTCTCGAAGAACCGCGCGGAGTAGAAGTACGCGTACAGGTCCGCCGCCTGCTGGGTGGACAGCTTCGGCGGCTTCAGGCTGGCGCGCTCGATCGACTCCCACATCTTCGGCGCATGGTTCCACATCAGGGCGGCCAGCGTCGCAGGCGTATAGCCCCGGCCCACGGTCTGTCCGAGGTCGGGCGCGGACTTGCCGCCCTGCCCGTTGACGCTGTGGCAGACGACGCATTTCTGTTCCTGGAACACTTTGGCGCCGCGCGCCGAATCTCCCAGCGGAACGGTCTGGGCGAGCACGGTGACACCGGAGAACAGGATCGGGAACAACCGGAACATGAGAACCTCCTTCATCCTTTCCAATGTACGCGAAGGTCAGGAAAAAACAAGGGGCAGGCCGCAGCCTGCCCCGGATGGAGGAGGGGAGGAGGAGGTGTGTTTGGTGGCTACATCAGCAGCCGGACGCCGCCCATGTACATGTGCGTCCGGAATCCTTCAAAGACGTAGATGGTCTGGCTGAGGCCGAAGTAACGGTATTCGGAGAAGAACTCCATCTTCTGCGTGACCGGAAGCACCAGCCGGCCCTGCGGCTGATAGTAGTCGGTGGGCCGCACGCCGGAGGTCGTCACGAAGGAGCCGCCGGCCGTGAGGCGCCCGCTGTAGTTGCGGGCCAGGGGCAGCCGCATGTCGATCAGCATCGTGCCGGTGTGGGCGTAATCGCGGTAGTTGCTGGCCACCGGGAACAGGCCCAGCGGATAGAGGAAGTCGATGTCGCTCCAGACCTTCGAGCGCTGGTATTCGGCGATGACGGCGAAGTTCCTGCCGCCGCCCGGCAGCCACTGAAGGCTGCCCGAGATCGCATCGGCCTCGTACCAGAAGCGCACGTCCGGATTCGGGTTCTCGTTGGTGAGCCGGTTGTAGTTGGCGTTGAAGAAGAGGCTCTTGGGCAACTGGAACCGGGTCTGGAAGCGCAGGCGCGTATGGTCGTACAGGCCGGTGCGGTAGTAGGTCTTGATGCCGTCGATGAATTCGAGATCGCCGGTCAGCGTCACCCGCTGCACGGGCCGCAGCACGAAGCCGAACACGCCGCCCTGGCGTTCCATCTCCAGCCGGTCGTAGGGAGCTCCGGCCGAGTAGCTGCTGGCCTTCATCAGCGAGCGGCCCCACTCGTAGCGGTGCCCGCCGCGGATGGTGAGCTGCCTGCCGACGTCCCAGATGGCCTCGATCTGCTGGCGGTGTCGCGACACCTCGAGCCGCTCGCTGCCGGTCAGCGTCAGCGTGGCGGAGGTTGTCGGCGTGAAGAACTGGATGGAGCGCAACGTGTTGAGGCCGGTGGTGTGGAAGCGGTCCGTCTCCCAGCTTTCGCGGATGCGGATCCTCGAACCCAGCCGCGCCTCCGCCGCGGCACTGCCGGACACGTGCGGCATGGTAGCGTTGCCGAAGAAGTAGTCGGTGGTGCCCGTCAGCAGCAGCAGAGGATTGTTGGGATCGACGACATTGCCGCGCTGGAGCTGGTTCAGCTCCGAGTAGGTCTTCGGGCGGCTGCGGATGAAGCTGCCCGAAAGATCCAGCCAGGAGAAGGGCGAGGCGGTGACCAGAGCCCGGGTATGCTCGGCTTCGCCGCGGATGCGATAGAGCTGGCTGCCCTGGGCGAGCGACAGGATCTGGCCCAGGTAGGGCGTGGAGCGGTTGCCGCGCAGCGTTTCGGTCGAGTAGACGAACTGGTCGTCGCTGAAGCGGCGCCCGCCCTGCTCCAGGGTGGCGTGGAAGCGGTTGAGCTCCACGCGGATGCCGCCGCGGACCTCGTAGAGGCTCCAGGCGATGACATTGCGCAGCGGGTATTCATTCAGCTCCAGCACCAGCGGCGTGATGCCAGTGCCGTAGCTGGTGTTGCGGCTGAAGCCGATATAGGGCATGACCCGCCTGCCGGGGAAGAGCGTCAGCTCGTTGTCATAGTTGCGGATGCGCGTGTCCATCGTCCGCTGGTTGAAGAACAGCGGGGAACCCGGCCTGCCGATGTTGGCGAACGAGGGCAGCGCATTGAACATGGCGATGTTGGAGTAGGTGCTGTTCAGCCGGTACAGGCCGCGCTTCACCATGTCGAGCCGGGCGGTGTTGTACGGGTCGCCGCCCCAGGCGGTCATCGTCAGCAGCCCGCTGTCGAGCAGCTTCGAGTCTGTGGGCTCCAGCCGCAGCTCCGCGTTCGTCAGGCGCGTGCCCTGGCTGAGGTTGACGAGGCTGCGGTAGGTGTTGAAGTCGCCCGAGCGGGTGATCCAGCGGGCGCCGATGTCGATGTGGCCGCCGAAGACGCTCTCGGTGCCGGTGGGTTCCGGGTTCACCTCCCACTTCCGGCCGCCGCTGCCTGCGGGGGCCTGCTGAGGCTGGGCCTCGGTGACGTCCGCGGGCTTCGGCTCGGCGGGAGCGGTCTTCTCCGCGGCCGCAGGCGCCGGGGCCGAAGCGAGGGGCTTCGCCGCGCGGACCTTGCGGAGCTTCTTCTTCGCCGTGATGGCGGCCGTGCGCCGGTGCGCTTCCTTCTGTATGGGCGCGCCCTCCGCCAGAAGCGCGAGCGGAAGGGCGATCGCCAGCAGGAATCTCATCGCAGCAGGGCTCCATTCACGTTCGATCCGTGCACTTTCTGGTGGCATGCCGTGCAGTTGCGCCAGCGCGGCAGCCGCAGGTCGTGGGTGGCGATGGCCACGCCGCCCGCGGTGGTGGCCCGCGGCGGCGACTGCACGTTGGAGTGGCACTCGAGGCACAGGTTGGCCACTTCGTGCCGAATCATCATGCGCGGATTCGCCGAACCGTGCGGCTCGTGGCAGATGGTGCAGGGCTCGTTGCGCACGGGGGCGTGCTCGAAGACGAACGGTCCGCGCTTGTCCGAATGGCACTGGAAGCAGCCGGGCTGCTGGCCGCTGGCCAGGCGCATGTTGCGGTTGAGGAAGCTCGCGTGGGGATTGTGGCAGCCGGTGCAGGACATCGCCCCTTCCGGCAGCGGGTGGCGGTGGGGTTTCTGGAAGCTGGCCCACACATCCATGTGGCAGCCCTGGCAGTTGCGGTTGACGCCTGCCGGACGGCGGAACTGGCGCGCGCTGGCCTCCTCGCCGGTCTTGTGGACGCTATGGCAGGAGGTGCAGGCCACGCTGTTGCGGGCATGTCCGCTCTGGATGCGGCCCACCTGCGTCTGCTGGTTCTTGTGGCAGCCGAGGCACATCTGGTCGATCGCCGCCGGCGTCATTTTTTTCGGCGTCAGGATATCGTCCGCCGAGGTCGACTCCGCGTGGACCGAGCCTGGCCCGTGGCAGGATTCGCACGCCTTGCCTTCCCATCCGCGGCCTTTCGCCGTTTCCAGGATGATGTGGGCGTTCTTTTTGAAGTTCGTGTGGATCTCGTCGTGGCAGCCTGCGCAGGTGTCCGAGCCCACGTATTCTTTCTTCTGCTGGGCAGCGGCCTTCGCCGGGGCTGGTTGCTGGCCGGCTGGCGGCTGCGCCCCGGGCGCGGCCGCGGGCCAGGCCGCCCAGGCGAAGGCGGCGATCAGCGGCAGATAGCGGATTTTCATGCGAACTCCCCTGTGTGGAATCGGGGCGGGCCTTCAGCGAGGCCCGCCCCGCAATGCGGCGCCGCCCCGTCAGCGGGCGTGGACCTTGTTCACACTATAGGTGGCGTTCGGTCCGTGGCACACCGTGCAGCTCTCGCCGAGCGTGGTCGTGTGGGCCAGCGCATGCGAGGCCGCCTCGCGGCTGGCGTGGCAGCCAAGGCAGGCGGCGGCGGTGGGCTGGACCGGGTTCAGCCAGCCGCGCGGATCGGTGACCGGGAGCACGCCTTTCGAAGGCACCTGCTGGCTGTTGTTCACGTGGCACAGGTTGCAGCTCGCGCCCGTGGCCGGCGGCGGCAGCAGGATGTGGTTGTAGTTGTGCGGAACGTTGCCGAAGCCGTAGATCGTGTAGTCGCGGCCCTGCTCCTCGCCGGTGTGGATCCGGTGGATCATGGTCGCGAAGTTGATCGACTCGGCCGGCATCAGCGCCGCCGGACGGCGCGCCGCATCCGTCATCGACGGGTTGTGGCAGATGACGCAGTTGTCGATCTCGTCGCGGTTCTGCCCGTGCAGGAACCAGAGGCGCGAGTGGCAGACGTTGCAGGTGGCCGTCGTCGTGACGACGCGCCGCGGCACGACCCGGCTGCCGTCCACGGAAACGTACTTCACCTGGTTCGGGATCGTTGCCTGCACCAGCGTCTCCTTCAGCGTGCCTTCGAGCAGCTTCTCGTGCGAGCGGCCCTCGACGGCGATCGTCCAGGTGCCCTTGGCATCAGCCGGCAGCGCCGTCGTCATCGTGTAGGTGTACATGCCGGTGGTGCCGGTGACCGCCGTGGCGGTGACGACCTCGTTCACATAGCCGCGGGTGGTCGCCGTGCCGACGCCGGTGCCGTAGTCGGTGGTCGGGCCGGCCAGCGTGAAGGCCAGCCGCGCATTGCCGGCGCCCGGCAGCAGCTCGGTGATCGCCATCGGCTTGCCGGAGCGGTCCTTCAGCGAGAAGGTGATCCGCGGCCGCTGGCCCGGAGCCATGTTCTCGATCCGCTCGATGTTGACCACGGCGCCGCGCAGCAGCGACGACATCTGCGGGAACACGTGCGCGCCCTTGATCGACGCGTCGAAGTCCAGCTCGCCCTGCGGGATGTGGCAGTTCCTGCACTGGTTGTCGTTGAGCTGGATGATGCCCAGATGGTTCTCGCCGGTGGCGAAGTTGACGTTGTCATGGCAGCTTCCGCAGGCATCGCGCGTCGGGTTGGTCAGCCACGCATCCTTCTGGGCCGCCTTGTCATTGCGTTCCGTGTGGCACCACTGGCAGTTGTTCGCCCCCGAAGGCATGCCGACCTTCGAGTAATCCGCCACCGCGTTGCCGAAGCCCACGATCTGGTACGGCTTGCCCGCCCGTACGCTGGGCAGCTCGGCGCCCATGTGGATCTTGTGGATCATCACCGTCATGTCGATCGTGTTGCCCGTCTCGGGGTTGGTATTCTGCACGACGGTGGTCCCGAGCGTGTAGGACGGCGAGTGGCAGAGGATGCAGTTGTCCATGCCCTTGCGCGAGCCGCCGTGGAAGGACAGATCCTCATGGCACTTGTTGCAGGACTCGGTCACGATCACCTGCCGGGTCCGCCTCACCGCCGAACCGTCGGGCACAAAGTAATAGTTTTCGGTGGCGTAGTTGATCCCCAGCTCGAACTCGCTGAGGTTCCGGTTGCCGTACATCGAGATGGCATGAGTCGCCGTCCTCTCATAATTGGCTGGCAGCTTCGTGCCGAACGTGTAAATATACTCGCCGTCGGCAACCTTCTGGTAGGAGCCGCCCGTGTCCGCAGCCGACTGCCGCGCCTGCCTGCCCGCCGTGGGCGGCCACGTGCTGGTCTTCAACCGCGTCGTATAAGTCCTCCAGAACTTGCCATCGTTGGGAAGATAGGCCAGGACGAAGCTGGTCGACACCGGACCGGGCGTGTTGATGCCCTCCCGCTCCAGCGGGACGCCCCGCGGGTCCGTGATCCGGAACCGGACCTTCACCGTGCCGTCAGCGGCAATCTCATGACCAAGAATCTTGAAAACGAGGCCGGGCCGGACAAAGTTGATGGTTGCCTCATCGGCGTAGAAAGCCTTATCGCGCTGCGTGAACGGGGACTGTGTTGAACTGACCAACACTGTTGAACATATCAACAGCAGTGCGGCCAGCGTCCATTTCATCCAACCGCCAGAGCGTCTCAGTGAACGCATAGTGCACTCCCTTCTGCGAGCCAACATGAACTGCATCCTAACGAGAACGCAAACCTGTGAGCCGACACAAGGCTCGAATGGTCCTTTGCAGGAACCAAGCCAAACCTACCGCATTCGGGCACCAGAGTCAAGCAGTTTAATATCAATGACTTATAAGTCAACCCCAGAAGCCGCCCCGCCCGGAATTCCGGACCCATCTGGGTGATGTTCAGCACCCCTGCGTGAAGTTTCCCACAATGGCGCGCCGATTTTGCAGCGCGGCGTCCGGCGGGGCATCTAGTCTGTCGATGTTACCCGCGCTGGCCCAACCTCTTCCCCAACGCTCCGCGGAAGCCCGCTTTGCGGCAGACCGGGAAGCCATTGAACGTCACCTCGAGCTGCTCCTGGCAGCCCCCTCCGCCACGCCCTTCCGCCAGGCCATGAGCTACGCGGTGCTGGGCCAGGGGCAGCGGTTCCGGCCGGTGCTGGCCATCCGCATCGCCCGCCTGTGCGGCCACGAGAACGCTCTCACGCTGCGCGCCGCCGCCGCCGTCGAGATTCTCCATTGTGCCTCGCTGGTGGTCGATGACCTGCCCTGCATGGACAACTCGGCGGAACGCCGCAACCGTCCAGCGGCTCATGTCGCCTTCGGCGAGGCCACCGCCCTGCTGGCGGCCTTCGGGCTGGTGGCGCTGGCGGCGCGCTCCATCCTGGAGCAGCCCTGCCCGCCGGAGGCGCTGCCGGCGCTGGTCCGCTTCCAGGGGCATCTGTTGCGGACGCTGGACGTCTGCGGCCTCTGCGAGGGACAGGACCTCGACCTCCGCACGGCCCCCTGCGAGCGCGCCAGGCTGCGCGACTGCATGAACGAACTGAAGACCGTGCCGCTGTTCGAACTGGCCGCGCAGGCCGGGCTGCTCCTCGCCGATCCTTCCAGTCCGCAGGCGCGCGCCCTGCGGCAGTTCGCCCGCGAGTTCGGGCGCGCCTTCCAGCTTGTCGACGACTACCTCGATGGCGAAATCAGCGACTTTGCGGCGGTAGACGCCCGGCTGCGGCGCGCCGAGCAGGCGCTGGCCCCGCTGCGGCCCGACGCCACAGAGCTGCTCGAGATGGTGGAGGTGCTCCGTGCCCGTTGCCGCTAACGCTTCCGCCACCCCTGTCTCCGCAACCAGCGGCCGCGGCCGGAACATCGTTGTGATTGGCAGCGGCTTCGGCGGGCTTGCCGCCGCCATCCGGCTTCAGGCCCGCGGCTATCAGGTGGATCTTCTTGAGGCGCGGGACCAGCCTGGCGGCCGCGCCTACGTCTACCGCCAGGACGGCTTCACCTTCGACGGCGGCCCGACCGTCATCACCGCGCCCTTCCTGATCGACGAAATCTTCGCCGCTGCCGGCCGGCGCACGGAGGACTACTGCCGCATCGTGCCGGTCGACCCCTTCTACCGCATCGAGTTCCATGATGGGCGCTCGTTCGAGTACAACGGCGACGAGGCCGAGACCGAGCGCCGCGTGGCGGAGTTTTCGCCCGGCGACCTCGAGGGCTACCGCGAGATGATCCGCCGCGCCCGGGCCATCTTCCAGAAAGGCTTCGTCGAGCTCGCCGACAGGCCTTTCCTGCGGTTCACCGACATGGTGCGGATCGCGCCCGACCTCATCCGCCTCCAGTCCTACAAGACGGTCTATCAGTTCGTCGCCCAGTATGTGAAAGACCCGCTGCTGCGCCGGGTCTTCAGCTTCCATCCGCTGCTGGTGGGCGGCAATCCCTTCCAGACCACGTCCATCTATGCGCTCATCCATTACCTCGAGCGGCAGTGGGGCGTGCATTACGTCATGGGCGGAACCGGCGCGCTGGTGGACGCGTTCGTGCGGCTGTTCGGGGAGCTCGGCGGGCGCATCCACCTTTCGACGCCCGCGGCGCGGATCGAGATCCGCGGCGGCATGGCGCGCTCGGTCGTGGCTGCCGACGGCCGCGTATTCCCCTGCGACGCCGTCGTCTCCAACGCCGATGTCGCCAACACCTACCGCCGGCTGATCGCCCCGGAGCACCGCCGCAAGTACACCGACCGGCGGCTGGAGCGCATGCGCTACTCGATGGGCCTCTGGGTCGTCTACTTCGGCACGCGCCGGCAGTACCCGGAGCTGCGCCACCACACCATCATCCTCAGCCCGCACTACCGCGAGCTGCTGGACGACATTTTTAACCGGAAACGTTTGAGCGACGAGTTCTCGCTTTACCTGCACCGGCCGACCGCCACCGACCCCTCGATGGCTCCGCCGGGCTGCGACTGCTTCTACGCCCTCGTCCCCGTGCCCAACCAGCTTTCCGGCATCGACTGGCGCCGCGAGAACCCGCTCTTCACGCGCCGCGTCCTCGAGTTCCTCGACCGCCGCTACATCCCGGGGCTGCTGGACAATCTTGCCACGCTGCGCACGCTGACGCCGCTCGACTTCGAAACCACTCTCAACTCCTACGCCGGCGCGGGCTTCAGCTTCGAACCCGTCTTCACCCAATCGGCCTGGTTCCGCCCGCACAACCAGAGCGAGGACATCCCGAACCTGTATTTCGCCGGCGCGGGCACGCACCCTGGCGCCGGCGTGCCTGGCGTGCTCAGCTCTGCCAAGATCGTCGAGAAGCTGGTATGCGCGAACGTGCCCGCCTAGCCACGGCGCGCGGCTCGAAGTCGTTCTACTTCGCCACGCGCTTCTTTCCGCGCGAGGTGGCCGAAGCCGCCTGGCGCGTGTACTGGTTCTGCCGCACCACCGACGACATGGTGGACGAGGCCGAATCGCCGCCGGATCTCGGCCAGTGGCGGCGCGGCCTCGAGGACGCGCTCGCAGGCCGGGCGGCGGGCGACGAAGTGCTGGACGGCTTCGCCGAAACCGTGCGCCGGTTCCGGATCCCGCCGCGCTACGCTTTCGAGCTGATCGATGGCGTCGAAATGGATCTTGTCCGGCAGGAGTACGAAAACTTCGGGCAACTGCGGCTCTACTGCTATCGCGTCGCCTCCACGGTCGGGCTGATGATGATGCACGTCATCGGCTTTGAAGGCGACCCGCGCCGCGAAGCCATCGATCTGGGCATCGCCATGCAGTTGACCAACATCCTGCGCGACGTCGGCGAAGACCTGCGCCGCGGCCGCCTCTATCTGCCGCTCGAAGAACTGCGCCGCTTCGGCCTCTGCCGCGCCGACCTCGACGCCGGACGCCGCGATGACCGCTTCCGCGCCCTGATGCAGTTCCAGATCGCCCGCGCCCGGCGCTTTTATGAATCCGGCCGCGCCGGCCTCCCCTTTCTCCACCCGCGGGGCCGCTTCGCCGTCGACCTCGCCTCGCGCATGTACGCCGGCATCCTCGGCCGCATCGAGTCCTCCGGCTACGACGTGTTCGCCCGCCGCGCGGTGGTCCCGCGCCGCGCCAAATACTGGATCGCCTTCCAAGCAGCATGTTCCAACGCAGTCTCCGCCGTTCCAGCCTTGCCGCGCTTGTTTTCTGCGCGCTGAATTATGCCCTCTTCCTCTGGCTCGGCTGGCCGCTGGCCACCGACCGCATCGCCGAATGGATCATGGCGCGCACGCCGAACGACTGGGCCGTGCTGCTGCTGACGCGTCTGGGCGAGTGGGCCAAGCCGCTGGCCGCCACGGGCGGGCTGGCCGCCATCGGCGCGGCAGCGTGGCTGGCCTTCTTCGGCTGGGAGCTCGCCCGCCAGCGCAGGCAGGAAGCGCCGGCCGCGGCATCCCCTCCGCCGGACGCGCCCGCCCGGGGCGCCGCGCCGAGCCGCCGCGAGCTCCTCACGCCGCTGCTCATGGCCTCCGGCACGGCGCTGGTCGCAGGCGAAAGCTTCCTGCGCAACCGCGCCTACGCCGCGCGCGCCATCGAACCGCAGCCGCTCTACCGCTTCCATCCTCCGGCGGACACCTTCGGCGAGGGGCTCGTGCGGCCCTTCCTCACGCCGGTCGAGGCCTTCTACGGGATGAGCAAGAACACGGTGGATCCCGTCGTCGACCCGCGCGAGTGGAAACTCGAGATCACCCTGGAAGGACGGCCGCTGCGCACCATTTCCTATGCGGAGCTGTTTTCCCTGCCCCGCTTCGAGCGCATCACCACCATGCGCTGCGTGTCCAACACGCTGCGGTCGAATCTCATGGGCACGGCCGAGTGGAGCGGCATTTCGCTGCGCCAGCTCATCGATCCCGCGCGCGTCCCCTCCGGTGTGGTCGAAGTCGCATTCCTCGGCATCGACGGCCACGACGACTCGCTGGCAACAGGCCATGCGTTCTCTGACGACGTGATGCTCGCCCTCGGCATGAACGGCATGACGCTGAACCGCACGCACGGCTTCCCGCTGCGGCTGGTGGCGCCGAAATACTACGGCTTCAAGAGCGTCAAATGGCTGCGCGAGATCCGCCTGGTGACCCGGCCCTACTTTGGCACGTGGCCGAAGATGGGCTACACGAAGGAGCCGGTGGTGCACACCGGCTGCTTCATCGACCGCGTGCGGCGGGAGGGCAGCCGGCTCCGCCTCGGCGGCGTCGCTTTCGCCGGCATCCGCGGCGTGCGCCGCGTCGAGGTCCGCGCCGACGGCGGCCCGTGGGTGGAGGCGCAACTGGAGACGCCCATGGCCCGCTACACCTGGACGCGTTGGAAGGCGGTGCTCGAGGCTCCGCGGGCCGAATTCGTCGAAGCGCGCGCGCAGGACGGCGAGGGGCGCTGGCAGGCCGAAAAAGAAAAGCCGCTCTTTCCCGACGGCGTGGCCGGCCCCACCATCAAGAGAATCTCGTGATGCCTCTGCTGGCCGCCTGTGTCCTGGCCGTCCTGATCCTCGCCCTGGCGCGGCACTCGCGGGCGCAGTTCCTCGCCCTGCCTGGGCTCGGTCCGGCGCTGCCTGAAGAAGACGTCCGCGGACGCGTCACGGTCCTCATCCCGGCACGCAACGAGGAGCGGGTGATCGCCCGCTGCGCCGGCTCGCTTGCGGGGCAGGCGCGCGTGCTGGTCGTCGACGACCACTCCGAAGACCGCACGGCCGAGGCCGCCCGCGCCGCCGGAGCCGAGGTCCTGCCCGCCCCGCCGCTGCCCCCGGGCTGGCTCGGCAAGCCGCACGCCTGCTGGACGGGCGCGCAGCGGGCCGAAACAGAATGGCTCCTTTTTGTTGATGCCGACACCTGGTACGAGCCCGGCTTCGCAGCCGCCGCCGTCCGCTTCGCCGAGCAGCGCGGGCTGGACGCCGTCACCGTCTTCCCGCGCCAGCACTGCCTGCGCTGGTTCGAGGCGGCGCTGGTCGAATACGGTCTCGGGCTCTACTTCACTGGCGTGGACGCGGCCCGCATCCAGGATCCGGCGGCGCCGGACGCGCTCGCCAACGGCCAGTGCCTGCTCGTGCGGCGCGAGGCCTACCTGCGCGCGGGCGGCCATGCCGCCGTCGCCTCCTCCGTGACGGAGGACGTCGCCCTTGCCGCCGTGTTCAAGCAACGCGGCGTCCGCCTCGCCGTCGCCCGCACGGGCGGGCTGGCACATGTGAGGATGTATGATTCGTTCCGCTCGCTGTGGCGCGGCTTCCAGAAGAATTCCTTCCGCGTGCTGTTCCACAACCCGCGCGGCGGGCTGCGCATCGTCGCCGCCACCATCGTGATGACGTCGTGGCTTCCCGTTTCGGCCTGGGCCTTGGCCGCTGGCCAGCCGCTGGCCGCGCTGCTACCGCCGGCGGCGGCTGCCGCCGGCTGGAAGCCCTGGTATGGGAGCTGGCGCCGCGCCCTGTGGGCGCCGCTGGCCATTTACCTCTTCCAGGGCATCGTCGTCAGCGCCATGCTCGCCTCGCTTACAGGGCGGGGCGTCGAATGGAAGGGCCGCCGTGTCTGAGCCTGTCTCCTATCCCGTTCCGTGGGATCTGGTCTTTGGACTCTCCGGCCACATCCGCCGCGGCACGCGCCGCGATCTGGCGGACTTCACCGCACGCGTGGTCGCCCGCATGAATCCGCCACCGCGGATCGAAGGTCTGGAACATCTGCCTGCCGATCCGCGCTTCGTGCTCGCGGCCAACCATTATCAGCGCAAGGGCCTGTGGATCCTGCATCCGGCCAGCGTCCTCACGCAGGCCGTCGTGCAGCGCTACGGGCCGCTGGAGCCGCCCGTGCGCTGGCTGGTGACGGCCAACTGGCCGCGGTGGCGCCTGGGGCCGCTGTCGTTCCGCTCGCCCGGCGATCTGCTGCTGCCGCGCGTCGCGCATGCGCTGTGGGCTTATCCGGTGAGCTTTCACGGGGCCGATCCGGCCTTCACCGCGCGCTCGCTGCGGCGGCTGCTGCGCGAGCTGCCAGCCATTGGCTGCCCCATCGGCATCTTCCCGGAGGGAGTGGCCGGCGTGGCAGGCCGGATTGGCCCGGCGCTGCCGGGCGTGGACCGGCTGCTCAAGCGGATCGCGCGGCCGGTGGTGCCGGCGCGCATCGGAGAAGAAGCCGGCCGGCTCGTGGTGCGCTTCGGCCCGCCGGTCGATCCTGAAGCCGACGTCATGCAGGCCATCGCTGCGCTGCCCTGCCCCGGCTGAAGCTGGCCGGAGAACTCTGCGGCCTCGCCATCCGCGCCCGTCGCAGCCGGTGGCGGCATCCTCAAGCTTCCGGCATGGCAACTCCTGTCATCCGGCGGCGTCCCGGCGCCCGCGCTTTCCCATCGGCCACGGGGCGCACCCGGTTCGCGATGCGCCGGACTCCAGCCCAGCCTGCGCAAGGACGCCCCGATTCCGATGCCCGCGGACATCCCCTTCCGCTGTTCCCAACACCTGCCACTCGCAGGCTGCGCTCCTCCAGCGCATCCGGATCCAGACGGGTCGCCCGGCTGTGCATGCCCGGGCAGATCCGGCCCGGACGGTCTTCGGCAGGCGCCGTGATGTTCCGCCCGGGCAGGCCATGCGCCTCCCCGTAACGGCGGAATCCGGGCCTCTCCGCTCCGGGTCGTCGATGCGGCGCAGCCCGTCGGCGCTGGCCACCCACAGCCGTCCCCGGCGGTCGAACTGCGACGCATGCACGAATCCGGCTGGCGCGCCCGCTGCCGGCCCGAAGTGCTCCCACTGGCCGCGGCGGAGCCGCGCCAGACCTTCCTCGGTTCCGATCCAGACCAGTCCCCGCGAGTCACGGAGCCGTCCGGTGGAGTAGTGATGGGGCAGCCCGCCGGCCTGCGTGTACAGCTTGCAAGGAAGCCGTGCCGCCCACAGGGCTTGCAGGATCCACAGAGCAGCCAGCCCCGTCCGTGTGCGAACCAGGGCCACGACCCACCCCCTCTCTTTACCCCTTGTCCGTTCCAGATACAAGAGAGGCGAACGGCGCCAGAGAACAGGACCTTCCGCTCTGAATCCTGGCCTCACGGTGCGGGCTCGAACGGCCAGACGCTGGTGGTGGAGAAGCCGCCGTCGACGGCGATCACCTGCCCGGTGATGTAGTCCGAGCCGCTGCCGGCCAGGAAGACGGCCAGCGGAGCGATGTCCTCGGGCGCGCCCAGCCGCGGGATCGGCTGCGTGCCCTTGAGCCATTCGCGCATCTCGGGGGCCTGCCACATCTGGCGGTTCAGGTCGGTGAGGATGAAGCCCGGCGCGATGCAGTTGACCTGGATGCCGTGGCGGCCCCATTCGGCCGCGAGCATCCGCGTCAGCCCGGCCAGGGCCGCTTTCGTCGTGCCATAGACGGAGGCGTAGGGCAGCCCGAGCACCGAAGTGAGGCTGCCGATGAAGACCACCTTGCCGCGGCCGCGCGCGATCATGCCGCGGCCGACGGCCTGCGTCAGCTCGAACAGGCCGGTGAGGTTGGTCTCGACGATGCGCGCGTACTCCTCTGGCGTATAGCCGGTCATCGGCTTGCGGATGTTCATGCCGGCGACGTTGAACAGGATGTCGACCGCGCCGGCGGCTTCAGCGGCGCGCAGCCGGGACTCGCGGGAGGCGATGTCGAGCTGGAGCGCTTCGGCGCGGCAGCCCCCGGCGCGGAGCCGCGCGGCGGCCTCTTCGAGAGCTTTCCGATTGCGGGAGGCGAGCACGGTGTCGGCGCCGGCGCGCGCCAGCGCTTCGGCGATGGCGAGCCCGATGCCGCGGCTGGCTCCGGCCACCAGCGCGCGCCGCCCGTCGAGGCGGAACCATTTCTCCACGCTCATGTTGTCCAGCCTAGCCGAACCGCGGCGTCTGTTTTTCTCACGATCCCGCGCGTGCGTCCGATAAGGGCCAGCAGGAACAGGGAGGTGACCTGCTGATGCCTGTGGACGTGATGATCGTCGACGACTCGGCCGCCATCCGCAAGATCCTGCACCGGGTGCTGCTTCAGGCCGACGTGCCGCTGGGGAAGGTGATCGAGGCGGGCGACGGCGTGGAGGCGCTCGAGAAGCTGAAGACGCACAAGGTGGGGCTGATCCTGTCCGACATCAACATGCCGAACATGGACGGGCTGGCGCTGCTCGGCGCGCTGAAGGCGCAGGAGGCGACGCGCGACGTGCCGGTGATCATGGTCACCACGGAGGGATCGAGCTCGCGGGTGATGGAGGCGGTGAACCTGGGCGCGTCGGGCTATGTGCGCAAGCCCTTCACTGCCGAGCAGATCAAGGAGAAGCTGGCGGGGCTGTTCTAACGGCCCGCGCCGGAGGGAGGAAGCGAGGTGACGCACGAAAAGCTTGTCTCATTGATTCGCCACTCCACCCGCGACGTGTTCACGACGATGCTGGGGCTGGAGCTGGCCGACGGCGAGCCGTATGTGCACGATTCGGCGCCGGGCCCGTCGGAAGGCGTGATCGCGCTGATCGGGCTGGCGGGCCGCTGGGCCGGGTCGGGCACGTTTTCCTGCACGGCGCCGATGGCGATGCGGCTGGCCTCGCAACTGCTGATGCAGCCTTACGAGGCGATCAACGAAGAGGTGCTGGACGCGGTGGGCGAGATCACCAACATGGTGCTCGGCAACGTGAAGACGGCGCTGGAAGAGGAGCTCGGGCCGATGGGGTTGTCGATTCCCACGGTGGTCTACGGGCGCAACTTCACCACGCGGAGCGTGGCGCGGAGCAAGTGGACGGTGGTTCCGTTCCATCTGGACGGGGAGGTGATCGAAGTGCACCTGTGCCTGGCGCCGAGCCGCGACGGAGCGACGCTGGGGCGCCCGGCGCGCGAGCAGGTGACGGCGGTGCTGTCGATTGAGTGACACGGCCATGCCCGCTCCGCCTCTTCGATTCGTGATTGTGCGCCTGGCCGGGCGCGACTATGGCGTGCCGGCGGCGAGGGTGTGCGGCATGATGCTGCTGCGCACGGCCGATCTGGAGCCGGCGCCGGACAACGCCGTGGCGCAGTCGTATGTGCGCCTGGACGGGCGCTCCGTGCCGGTGGTGGAGCCGCACGGGCTGCTGGGGCTGGAGCCGCGGCGGGCTGCGGCCCGCTCCTGCCTGCTGCTGATCCGCGACGGCGCTCGTCACGAGGCGCCGCCGGCCGATGCCGCCTTCGCACTCGCGGTGGATTCGATCTCGCGGATCGAGGAAGTGCCTGCCGCCTTCTACCGCCCTCCTGGCCGGATCCGGCTGGGAGAGTCGTGGCGGGAAGTGCTCGACCTTGATCAGCTCCAGCGGGCGGCCCTGGAGGCTTCGGCCAGCCTGACGACGAACTGATCCGCCACGGCGGCCTTCTGCACGTTGCGCCGCTCGAGCCCGTCCCAGGCGTCGGCCAGAGCCACCGCTTCGCGCACCCATTCGAAGCTGACGCGCGCGGCCAGCTTTTCGAGCGCCGGGCGCACGTCTTCATTGCGCAGACGGCCGCCGCCAGCCTGCAACACAAGGATGTCTTCCAGCAGCGCGTAAAGCGGCTTCAGGCAATGGGCCAGCTTCTCCGTGCGGCTGGCCAGCAGCCCCTGGCTCTTCTTCACCCAATCGGCGAAACTGGCTGTTCCGGCTGCCGACTCCAGCATCGCCAGCGCCACCGCGCGGCGCTTCTCATATTCGGCCAGGTCCATCGACGCGGCCACGCCCGGACAGCCTCCCGCGAGCGCGATGCGGCGCGCCGCATCCTTCCAGCCGAGAGCCCGCGCCGCCTCTTCCATTTCGGCGTCGCTGAGCGGCGTCATCCAGAAGGCCACTGAGCGCGAGCGGATGGTGGGCGGCAGCTCGTAGGGGTTCTCCGCCGTGAGGATCAGCACCAGATGCGGCGGCGGCTCCTCGAGCGTTTTGAGCAGCGCGTCGGCCGCCTGCGCGCCGGCGCGGTCCATGCGGTCGATGAGGAAGACCCGCCACTGCCCTTTCAGCGGGCGGAGCTGGGCGCGCGTGCGCGCCAGGCGCATCTGCTGGATGGAGATCTGCCGCAGCGGGCCTTCCGGGCAGAAGGTGACAAAATCCGGGTGGCTGGAGAAAAACAGCGGCTCTTCGGCGCGTTTTTCGCTCGGCCATTTTTCCCGTTCTTCGAGAATTTTGCGGTTTTCTGGCAGGCTGAGGTCGTCCTGCTCGATCTTTCTCCGGATTTCTTCCGCCGCCCCGGGGGCGCATTGCGCCAGCAGACGGGCGGCGAAGCGGCGGGCCAGCGTCGCCTTGCCCACGCCCTCGGGGCCGGCCAGCAGGAGGGTCTGCGGGATGCGGCCGGCGTCGATCATCCGGGCGAGCGACTCCGCCACGAAACGGTTGCCGAAGAAGTTCTCAAACACGGCTCCTCCGGAACTGCTCGAGGGCGCGCCAGACGCGCTGCTCCACTTCCTCCGGGCCGCCCGAGCCGTCGACGCGGACGATGCGCGGATGGGCCGCGGCCAGGCTGACGTAGCCTGCGGCCACGCGCTCGTAAAAGGCGCGGGCCTGTTCGTCCATGCGCGTTCCGTCGCCGCCGCCGTTTTCGGCATTGCGCCGCCGGGCGCGCGCGAGGCCGGTGTCAACGTCGATATCGACGAGGAGGGTCAGGTCCGGCTCAATCCCGCGGCAGGCGATGCGGTCGAGCTGGTCGATCCAGTCCAGCGCAAGGCCGCGCCCGTAGCCCTGGTAGGCGCGGGTGGAATCCGTCCAGCGGTCGCTCAGGACGGTGCGCCCGGCCTCGAGCGCCGGGCGGAGAATTTCGTCCACCGTCTGCGCGCGCGCGGCGAAATACAGCAGCATTTCCGCCACTGGCGACATGTTTGCATGCGCCGGATCGAGCAGAATGGCGCGGATTTTCCTGCCGATTCCGGTGGTGCCGGGCTCGGCGAGCTCGACGACGTCTTCGCCCGCAGCGCGCAGCCGTTCGGCCAGCCGGCGCATCTGCGTCGTCTTGCCGCAGCCGTCCAGGCCCTCAAAAGTCAGAAAGAGGCCGCGGCGGCTCGTCGTAGACATAGTGCAGCACCTTCTTGAGGTCTTCCCACGCCTCGCGCTTGGCGTTCTGGTTGTAGGGGCGCAGCAGGTAGGAAGGATGGTAGGTGGGCATCACCGGGATGTCGCGCCACATGTGCCAGCGGCCGCGGAGCTTCGTGATGCCTTCTTTGGCTCCGAGCAGCGCCCTGGCCGCCGTGGCGCCGAGCGCGCAGATGGCGCGCGGGCGGATGACGCTGAGCTGGCGGTAGAGGAACTGGCCGCAGATTTCCATCTCGTCCGGCTCCGGCGCGCGGTTTTTCGGCGGGCGGCACTTGACCACGTTGCAGATGTAGACGTGCTCGCGCCGCACCCACATGCCTTCTTTGGCCGCGGTGTTGTTGATCATCTGCGTCAGCAGTTGCCCGGCGCGGCCCACGAAGGGCAGCCCCTGAAGGTCTTCCTCCTCGCCTGGCCCCTCACCGACGAAGACGAGCCTTGCCTGCGGGTTGCCGCTGCCGAAGACGATGTTCGTGCGGCCCTCGCAGAGCCGGCAGCGGCGGCAGTCGCCGATGTCGGCCTGGATGCGTTCGAGCGAGTCGCCTTCGGGACCGGCATCGAACAGCGGCACGAGCTGCGGCGCGGCGGCGGGGCGGGCGGCGGGCTTCGGTTCGTTCTGCATTGTCCGACGGGCCGCGGCGGGCGCATCAGCAGCGGCAGGCAGCGGCTGGGGGGGCGACGGTTTCGGTTCGTTTTGCACAATCTGCGGCGGCGGCGCGGACGGAGCGGAAGTCCTTTCCTGTGAGCGGGATGAAGGCGGCTCCGGTTCGTTTTGCCACATTGCCGGCGCGCCTTGCGGCAGATAGAGCGTATCGACGCCGAGATCGCGGTAAAACTCGAGCCAGCGGCGCAGCTCCTGGCGGTCCATGCCGAGGTCAACTCCGGCTGTAGAGGGCGAGGCGGAGCCTGAGCGCCTCGTCGAGAATCCGGTCGGCGATTTCCCGCTTGGACGCGCGGGGTACTTCGATCACGTCGCCGGCCTGTGTGACCAGCGTGACCTCGTTCTCGTCGCTTTCAAAGCCGAGCCCTTCGGCGGCGACGTTGTTGGCCACGACCATGTGGCAGCGCTTGGCCTTCAGCTTGCGCCGGGCCTCAGCGACGACGTTTTCGGTTTCTGCGGCGAAGCCGATGAGGAGCTGGCCGCGCTGTGCGCGCTCGATTTCGGCACCACATTCGGCGAGGATGTCGGGCGTGGGGTCGAGCTCGAGCGAGAGCCGGGTGGCGGTTTTCTTCAGCTTCTGCGTGGGGACGTTGGCGACGTGGTAGTCGGCGACGGCCGCGCTCTTGATGACAATGGAGCATTCCGGCAGGCGCGAAAGGACGGCGTCGCGCATCTCGCGGGCGGTTTCGACGCGGACGAGTTCGACGTGCAACGGGGGTTCCAGCTCGACCGGGCCGCTGACGAGAATGACGCGCGCGCCGCGCCATGCGGCGGCCTCGGCCAGCGCGTAACCCATCTTGCCGCTGGAGCGGTTGGAGAGGAAGCGGACCGGGTCGATGGGTTCGCGGGTGGGACCGGCGGTGACAAGCACGGTTTCGCCGTCGAGGTCGTGGCGGCGGGCCAACAGGTAATGGGCTTCTTCGGCGATGCGCCCGGGCTCGGGCAGGCGCCCGGGGCCCGTCTCGCCGCAGGCGAGTTCGCCTGCTTCCGGCTCCATGACGACGTTGCCGCGGGCGCGCAGCGCGGCGGCGTTGGCCTGCGTGGCCGGGTGCAGCCACATGGCCGTGTTCATGCTGGGAGCGAGCAGGACCTGGCGGTCGAAGGCGAGATAGAGCGTGGAGAGGAAATCATCGGCCAGGCCGTTGGCGAACTTGCCGAGCAGATCCGCGGTGGCGGGCGCGACGATGAGGATGTCGTGCTCGCGGGCGACGGCGATGTGCTCAACGCTGGAAGCGAGCACTTCATCGGGCGTCGAGCCGAACAGCGTGGTGATGACCTTGCGCCCGCTGAGAGCGGCGAAGGTGAGCGGACGGATGAACTCCTGCGCGGCGGCGGTCATCACCACGGTGGACTGGATGCCCCGCTGCGAGAGGGCGCGCACGAGCTCGGCCGCCTTGTAAGCGGCGATGCCTCCGCCCACGCCAACGACTGCGCGCCAGCCAGCCATGCAGGGCCTCCCGCCGGATCAGAGCTGCTCGGAGTCCTTCTGCTGCTGCTGCGCTGCGGGGTCCCAGTACTGGATGAGCCCTCTGCGGACCTCCTCCATCGCCATCACCGTGGGCTTTTTGGTGGCGCCGGGCAGCAGCGGGCGCTGGTTGCTCTGCAACTGCCGGGCGCGCTTGGCCGCCACGATGATGAAACGGTAGACGCTCTGCTCCGGGTCATCCGGGATCACGTAAAAGGGCCGACGGGTGTTGTCCGCCATCTTGCTGCTTGCCTCTCCTTCTGAGTCTACTGCCCGAAAGTCTCGAGGATCTGCCGGACCCGCGATTTCACTTCCGGGTTGGAAGCGCGGAGCCGCGAGGTCCGGACGATCCACAGCAGGCGCTCGGCAGCGGCCTGCAAGTCGTCGTTGATCAGCACGAAGTCGTACTGCTCGAAGTTCCCGATCTCCCGGGCCGCTTCGGCCAGCCGCCGCCGGATGACGGCGTCGCTGGTGTCGCCCCGCGCACGCAGCCGTTTCTCCAGTTCTTCGCGGGACGGGGCGAGGATGAAGACGCTGACGGCCGCGGGGATCTTTTCCTTTAATTGTCGCGCACCCTGGACGTCGATGTCGAGCACGACGTCGCGGCCTTCGGCCGCGCCCTGGTCGACGTAGCGGCGGTGGGTGCCGTAGTAGTCCTCGAAGACGCGAGCCCACTCGATGAACTCGCCGGCGGCGATCATGCGCTCGAACTCCTCGCGGCTGACGAAGTGGTATTCGCGGCCTTCCTGCTCCTGACCGCGCGGGGCGCGGGTGGTGTAGCTGACGGAGAAGATGAGCCCTGGCTCCTGCTCGAGCAGCCTGTGCACGAGCGTGGACTTGCCGGAGCCGGAGGGCGCGGAGATGATGAATACCTGGCTCATTCGAGATTCAGCGCCTGTTCCCTGATGCGTTCAATGTTGGCCTTGATTTCCAGCGCAAGCGACGTGACCTGGAGGCCGAATTCGCCGCTGGAGGCGGTCTTGGAGAGGATGGTGTTGGTTTCCCGGCTCATCTCCTGCATGAGGAAATCGAGCTTCTTGCCGGCCTCGCCGCCGGCGTCGAGCAGCCGGTCGAGCTCGTCGACGTGGACGCGGAGGCGGCCGACTTCTTCGGCGATGTCGCTGCGGTCGGCAAGGATGGCCGCCTCCTGGGCAAGCCGCTGGGGGTCGAGCTCCATCCCCTCGACGAGGTCGCGCAACCGCTGCGCGAGCCTTGCCTGATAGTACTCGAGCGCGGGGGCGCGGCAGGCCTGGATGGCCTCGACATCGCGGCGGATGGCGGCGTTGAGTTCGCGCAGGAGGCGGCCGAGCTCAGCCCCTTCGCGGGCGCGGAACTCATCGAGCGCCTGGAGGGCGGCTTCGGCGGTTTCGAGGACCAGCGGCTCGAGCCCTTCGGGCAATTCGCCGTCGCCGCCCTGCTGGACGAGCATGCCGGGGATGCGGAGGGCGGCGTTGATGTCGGGAGCGCCTTCCACTCCGTAGTCCCGGCGCGCCTCCTCGACTGCCTTCAGATAGGCCTCGAAGAGAGCGCGGTTGAGCGCGGCTCCGGCGGCGGCGTGCGCCGGGGTAAAGCTGACGCGCAGGCTGAGATGGCCGCGCCGGACGTGGCGCTTCGCGGCCGAGCGCAGCGCCGGCTCGAAGGGCTCGAGCTCCTGCGGGACGTGGATGTGCAGGTCGAGGCCGCGGTGGTTGACGCTGCGCGCCGTGGCCACCACCTCGCCGAGCGCGCTGGCGCGGCGCGCGCGGGCGTAACCGGTCATGCTCTTCAGGCTCATGGTCAGTGCTCCCAGTCGACGGACTGAAGTTCATGCAGCCGCTGGTAGATGCCGCCCTGGGCGACGAGCTCGTCGTGCGTGCCGATCTCGCTGACGCGGCCCTGGCTGAGCACGACGATGCGGTCAGCGCGCCGGATGGTGGAGAGGCGGTGCGCGATGACAATCACGGTGCGGTTCTCCATCAGGTTGGCCAGCGCCCGCTGCACCAGCAGCTCGCTTTCGGTGTCGAGCTGCGAAGTGGCCTCGTCGAGCACGAGGATCGGCGCATTCTTGAGCAGAGCCCGCGCGATGGCGATGCGCTGGCGCTGGCCGCCGCTGAGCTTGGCCCCGCGCTCGCCGACAACGGTGTCGTAGCCCTGCGGCAGGTCTCGGATGAAGTCGTCGGCGAGGGCGGCGCGCGCCGCCTCGATGATTTCCTCGCGGGTGGCCTCGGGCCGCCCGTAGCGGATGTTGGCCTCGACCGTGTCGTTGAACAGGAACGTTTCCTGGCCGACCATCGCGATCTGGCGGCGCAGCGAGCGGAGCGTGAATTCGCGGATGTCGGTCCCGTCGATGAGGACGCGGCCGGAGGTGGGGTCGTAGAAACGGACGAGCAGCGAGGCAAGGGTGGTCTTGCCGGCGCCGCTGGGGCCGACGAGCGCGACGACTTCGCCCTTCTTCACTTCCAGCGAGACATCGGAGAGCGCAGCGCCATTGGGCGCGTCGGGGTAGTGGAAACTGACGCGGTCGTAGACGATCGACTCGCGGAACTCCTTCAGCTCGCGCGCATCCGGCTTTTCGCTGACCAGGGGCCTGCGGTCGAGGTATTCGAAGACGCGCTGGCTGGCTCCGGCGGCCTGCTGGAAGATGCTGTGGATGCCGGCCAGGCGCTTGACCGGCTCGTAGAGCAGAAGCAGGGCGGTGACGAACGACATGAAGTCGCCGGTGGTCATCTGGCCCGCCTTGATCTGTTCGCGGGCGTAAGTGAGCAGGCCGACGATGGTGAGGGCGCCGAAGAACTCGATGATCGGCGAAGGCAGCGCCTGGAGGGCGATGTAGCGCAGGCTCGCCTGGCGGAAGCGCTGCGCGGCGCGGCGGAACTTTTCGCTTTCGAGCCTTTCGGCGGTGAAGGACTTCACGACGGCATGCCCGCTGAAGCCTTCCTGGAGGATCTCGCTCATGGCGGCGGCTTCGTCCTGGGCGCGGCGCGTGCTGCGGCGGATGCGGCTGCCGAGGCGCGCCGTCGGCAGCAGCACGAAGGGCAGGACGGTGAGCGAGACGAGGGCGAGCTTCCAGTCGTTCTGCACGAGCACGTAGATCATGCCGGCGGCGGCAAAGATCTGCCGGAACCAGTCTGCCAGCATCTGCGAGACGGCAAGCTGGATTTTCTCGATGTCGCTGAGGATGGACGACATCAGCCGGCCGGTGGAATGGGAGCCGAAGAAAGCGTGCTCTTCGCGGATGACCTTGTCGAAGGTCTTCTGGCGGAGGTCGGTGACGGCGCCAAGGCCGGCGTAGCTGATGAGGAAGTTGCCGAAGTAGTCGGCGACGCCCTTGACGAGGAAGACGAGCAGGATGGCGACGGCGACGAGCGTCCAGACGTTGTGGATGGGGAACGGGATGAGCTGGTCGAGGTAAAGCTCGAAGCCGGCCCACTTCGGGATGGGCAGCGCGACGCGCGCCTCCGGAGAAGACGGCTCGAGCACGCGGTCGAAGACGGGCTTCAGCAGCACCGGCAGCATGGCGCGTCCGGCGCCGGACACCATCATGAGGAAGACGGCCACCGCGAGCACGGGCGTGTAGCGGCGCGCGTAAGCCAGCAGGCGCCAGGTCTCCCTCACCATGCGCGGGCCCTCAGCCTTTCCGCCGCTTCGAGGGCGTCTTCGAGCGGGATGCGTGCGATGCCCTCCGGCGCGCGCAGCACTTCGGCAGGCGCCTGCCACGGCCCCCAGATGCGGGGATCGGAGGGGCCGAAGAGAACCAGCGATGGGACGCCGAAGGCGGCGGCGATGTGCGCGGGGCCGCTGTCATTGCCGGCGAAGAGCGACGCGCCGCGGACGAGCTGCATCACTTCGGCCAGCGGCGCCCCGCGCAGGGATTCGAACTCCGCGAAGGGGCGGAAATCGTCGGCGGCGCCGCCAATGACGATGACGCCGAGGCCGTGGGAGTCCCGGAGATGACGGCCGAGCGCGGCGAAGCGTTCCGGCGGCCAGGCCTTCTCCGGCGCCGAGGCGAACGGATGCAGCACGGCATAGGGCGGGCGCGGCGCAGGGGGCGGCGCAAAGAGTTCGGCGCGCGGGATGGGCGAGCGCGGCACGCCGAGATAAAACATGGCCGAGGCCAGATGTTCGGCCGTGTGGACGGTGCGCTCCTCGGCGAGGATTTCCTGCGCGCGCGGGATGCGGATGTTGTAGGCCCACTGGTGGCGGAAGTGGCCGAAGCCGGCGCGGAGCGGCGCGCCGGAGGCGAGCGTGAGCCAGAGGCTGCGCGTGCCGCCGTGGAAATTCAGGGCCAGGCGCGGACGCCAGCGCCGCGCGGCGGCCAGGGACGGCTCCAGCACGGCAGCCACGGCCGGATGGGAAGCGAACACGGCCGAAAAGCGCGGCTCGACGGCCACGGCGATTTCCAGGTCGGGGCGGAAGGCGTTGAGCAGCCGCAGCGCGGGCGTGGTGAGGACGCAGTCGCCGAGGGAGCGCAGGCGGATGACCAACACCCGCGCTCCGGCTGGCAGACTGTCGAGCGCAGGCGCCATTGGGTGCGGCTATTCTTCTTCGATGGTCGCCTCGCTGACCAGCATCACCGGGATATCATCCCGGATGGGGTAAACGCGGCGGCACCTGGGGCACTTCAGCCCCTGCTGGTCCTCGGTGAGCTGGACGGGTTCCTTGCACACCGGGCAGGCCAGAATGTCGAGAAGATCCTGACTGATCGCCATGGAATCTCCCCAAATTGTAGCAGAGCAGGCTCAGGCGGCCTTCATTTCCTCGCGCGCCTTGCGGATGACTTCGAGGAATTGGCGGGCGCGTTCTTCGAAGACTTCGAACCGGCCTTCCTTGATGGTTTTGGCGTCGACGAGCTCGCCGCCGACGGCGACGGCGCAGGCGCCGGCTTTGAGGAAGTCGCCCGCGGTGGCGAGGCTGACGCCGCCGGTGGGGATCAGCTCGATGTGCGGGAACGGGCCTTTGAGCGCCTTGATGTACCTGGCCCCGCCGACATTGTCGCAGGGGAAGACCTTCACGATATCTGCGCCGGCCTCCCACGCGGTGAGGACTTCCGTGGGTGTGAGAGCGCCGGGCATGATGGGCTTCGAATAGCGGTGCGCCATTTCGATCGTCTTCAGGTTCAGCGCGGGCGTGACGAAGAACTGCGCCCCGGCGAGCATGCAGATGCGGCAGGTCTCCGGGTCGAGCACCGTGCCGGCGCCGAGCACCATCTTGTCCCCGAACTGATCGGCGAGCTTTTCGAGCACGCGGACCGCGCCGGGCACCGTCATCGTCACCTCGGCGGCGCGGATGCCGCCGTTGTAGATGGCCTCGATGGCGCGGTAAGCGCCTTCCGCCGAGGGGGCGCGGACCACGGGAACGATGCCGATGTCGATGATCGAGGAGAGAATGGTCTCTTTTTTCATGATTCGATCCTATCACCGGGCCGCACGGCCCGCGCTATGCTCGAGTCATGAAGCGTATCGGCCTGATCATTGCAACCGCCCTGCTGCCGCTCGGGCTGGCGGCACAGGAGCCGTCCGCACAGCAGCCGCAGCCCGCCCGCGAGAACGGGCTGTATGCGACCATCCATGTTTCCCACGGCGGGCAGCCGATGGGGGCGATTGTGCTGAAGCTGTACGAGCTGGAATCGCCCGTGACGGTGCGCAACTTCGTCGATCTCGCGCTGGGCCGCAAGGCGTGGACGGATCCGAAGACGGGAGCGCGCGTGCGGCGGCCGCTTTACAACGGGCTGACGTTCCACCGCGTGATCCCCGGGTTCATGATCCAGGGAGGCGACCCGCTCGGCAACGGCATGGGCGGAACCGACGTGATCAAGGACGAATTCCACCCGTCGCTGAAGTTCGACATCCCCGGACGGCTGGCGATGGCCAATGCCGGGCCGAACACGGGCTCCTGCCAGTTCTTCATCACCGAAGTGCCCACGCCCCACCTGAACGGCAAGCACACGATCTTCGGCCAGGTGGTGGAAGGGCAGGAGCTGGTGGGCAAGATCGCCCGGGTGCCGCGCGACGCGCGCGACAAGCCGACGACGCCGGTGGTGATGACGAAGGTGACGATCGAGCGCGTGGGTCCGGTGCCGGAGGGCGGGATCGTGCTGACTCCGCCGGCGAAGCCTGCGGCGAAGAAGGCGGCGGCGCCGAAGCCGGACGCGCCGAAGCCCGCCGCGCCGAAGAAGTAAGGGCGGTCAGGAAAAGCGACGCGCGGGAGGCGGGGCCTCCTGCGCGGGACGCGCGGCAGCAGTGCGCAAGCCGCTGGTTCCGCCGCCGCGCTTTCCGGGCCTGCCCTTGTGCGGTGTCCCTTCACGAATGCCCGCCGGACCCGGCACGGCCGCCGCACCGGAAGGCTTCTCGCCCGTCTTGCATCCCGCGAGCCTTGCGCCTTCCTTCCAGACAGGATCAGGCAATCCATGAGCCGGATCTGGAAATCCTGAGCGAGCCGGGGCCGTGTAGTCTGGAGAGGGCATGATCCCGCCGCACGGCCGCGGCGGCGACGGCCTTCCCGGCGGTGCCCGAAGGAGCGGTGCGATGAGAGCAGGAGCGGCGTGGCTTGCATGGGCGTTGTGCATGGCAGCGGCGGCGCAGCCGCCTGCCGCGGAGACGCCGCGGCGCGGGGCAGGGTTCTGGAGTCCGCCAGTGGTTTCGCCAGAGGTGCTGCCGGACCGGCGGGTCGTGTTCCGGCTCCGGGCGCCGGAAGCGAGGCAGGTGCTGCTGGCCGGGATCACGCCGAAACCGATTCCCATGCAGAAAGACGCCGAGGGGGTGTGGTCGGCGACGACGGACCCGCTGCCGCCGGACCTGCACGAATACGCGTTCGTCGTCGACGGGCTGAGCATTCCGGATCCGGCCAACCCGCGCATGCGGCCCGCCTGGCGCAGCATGCGCCGCAGCCTGGTGCTGGTGCCGGGCGGCATTCCGTGGAACCCCGTGCCGGGCGCTCCGCGCGGGGCGGTGACGCGCCATGTCTTCCACTCGAAGATTGCCGGCGATGAGCGCGACTTCTACGTCTACACGCCGCCTGGCTACGACGCGCGGCGGAAGCGGCCGTATCCGGTGGTGTACCTGCTGCACGGGCTGGGCGACGATGCCCGGGCGTGGATCGAGGTCGGCGCGGCGAACGCGACGCTGGACACGCTGATCCATCAGGCCCGGGCCGAGCCGATGATCATGGTGAACCCGCTCGGCTACGGCACGGCGGGCGGGCCTGCGGACGTGGACCGCGAGGAGATGCTGCCGTCGTATGTCCGCATCCTGCTCGAGGAGGTGATGCCGCAGGTGGAGCGGCTGTACAACGCGGGCCGGCGGCGCGAGGAGCGCGCCATTGCGGGCCTGTCCATGGGCGGGGCGGAGGCGTTGCTGGCCGGGTTGAATCACCTGGACCGGTTCGCCTGGATCGGCTCTTTTAGCGGAGCCTTCAACCTGTGGTGGCAGACGCGGCCGCCGGAGGCGCGCACGGCGCAGCCGGGTCCTCCGAACCCGGAGCGGCTGCGGCTGATGGCGGGCGAACTGCCCCGCGTTTTCCCCAAGCTGGACCGGGAATCCAACCGGCGGATCCGGCTCCTGTGGATCTCCTGCGGGACTGCCGACGCGCTGATCCGGGTGAACCGGGAGTTCAAGGCGTACCTGGATTCGATCGGCGTGCAGGCGAAATACGCGGAGATTCCGGATGCAGGCCATGTCTGGCCGCTGTGGCGGAGGAATTTTGCCGATTTTGCCGAGCTGATTTTCAAATAAATACGGCTGAATTCCCGCCTGCATTTCGCGAAAGGAGGATGCTGATGCCGAGGACGGCGGGCTGGATGATCCTTCTGTCCGCGGCCCTGCTGGCGGCGGGCGCGGCGAAGCGGAACGGACGGTCTGGAAGGCCGGCGCAGGCGGCTCCGGCCGCCCTTGCGCCGCGGATCGAATGCGCGAGGCTGGCTGACAGCGGCCTGCCCGGCGTGACGGACGTTCCTGATTTCCAGGAAATCCCCGGAGCTCCGGCGCGGATCACCGGAGCCAGGATGGTGGCGGCCAGCGGAACGGCGCCGGAATTCTGCGAAGTGACCGGATACGTCCAGCCGCAGATCCGGTTCATGTTGCGCATGCCGGCGCGGACGTGGAACGGGCGCTACCTTCAGCATGGCTGCGCCGGGCTGTGCGGCTCGCTCCGCCCGCCGGCCTTCCCTGCCCTGAGCGGGGCGCTGGGCGGCGATTTCGCCGTGGCCGCGACCAACGACGGGCACGAAGGGGCGACGGGGGAGGACGCGCTCTGGGCGGG
>JANWVO010000044.1 GCA_025056865.1 Bryobacteraceae bacterium | reverse complement strand
GGGCGGTGCATTCTCCACGAAGGGATGATGGAATGCGTGCAGCAATTCTCTGTCTTTTTCTTTGTGCGGCTTCCGGAATGGCGGAGGCCGCTGTGAACGAGGCCACGGTGGAGACGGGCAAGCTCCGCGGCGTCGTCTCCGGCAGCGTGGTGGCGTTCAAGGGAATCCCCTATGCGGCGCCGCCGGTCGGCAAGAACCGGTGGCGGCCCCCGCAGCCGGCGCCGCGATGGGCGGGCGTGCGCGACGCCAGCCAGTACGGCGCAGACTGCATGCAGCTCCCCTTTCCGGGCGATGCCGCGCCGCTCGGCGTGACGCCGGCCGAAGACTGCCTGTATCTGAACGTCTGGAAGCCGGCCAGGGGCGGCAGGCGGATGCCGGTCATGGTGTGGATCTACGGAGGCGGCTTTGTCAATGGCGGCAGCTCGCCGGAAGTGTACGACGGGAGCCGGTTTGCGGAAAAAGGCATCGTTTTCGTCAGCTTCAATTACCGGCTTGGCCGGTTCGGCTTCTTCGCGCACCCGGCACTGTCGAGGGAAAATCCGGAAGGGCCGCTCGCCAATTACGCCTTCATGGACCAGATTGCCGCGCTGCAATGGATCCAGAGAAACATTGCGGCGTTTGGAGGAGATCCGAAAAATGTCACGATCTTTGGCGAATCGGCTGGCGGCATGAGCGTGCTGACGCTGATGACCTCGCCGGCGGCGCGGGGGCTGTTCCACAAAGCGATCGTGCAGTCCGGCGGAGGGCGGAACCTGCTCGGGCCGATGCGGAAGGTGCGCGAGAAGCAGGGCCAGCTCGACTCGGGCGAGAGCGTGGGGCTGGCCTTCGCGAGGAAGATGGGAATCGAAGGCGAGGACGCGGCGGCGCTGGAGGCGCTGCGCGCGCTGCCTGCGGAGAAGATCGTCGACGGGCTGAATATGTCGACGATGAACACGCCCACCTACGCGGGGCCGATGCTCGACGGAAAGATCGTCGTGGAAACCGTGGAGCAGGCGTTCCTCGGGGGCCGGCAGGCGAAAGTGCCGTTCATCGCCGGAGCCAACAACATGGACATCGGCTTCTCGTTCGCCAGGACCCTGGAGGACGTGTTCAAGCCCTTCGGCGAGCTGCGCGAGCGGGCCGAGGCCGCCTACAACCCCGGCGGCAATGGCGACGTGCGCACGGTCGGCTACCAGGTGGCGATGGACCGGATGATGATCGAGCCGGCGCGGTTCACGGTGAAGAAGATGATCGAGGCGGGCCAGAAGGCGTGGCACTACCGGTTCTCCTATGTGGCCGAATCCATGCGGAAGCAGTGGCCCGGCGCGCCGCATGCCACCGAAATTCCATTCGTGTTCAATACGGTGAAAGCGAAATACGGAGACCAGCTCACGAAATCCGACCAGGCCATGTCGGAAATGGTGCATGCCTATTGGGTTGATTTTGTGAAAAATGGCGATCCGAATGGCGGCGGGCGGCCCGTCTGGCCCGTTTACGACCCGGGGAAGGACGTGCTGATCGAGTTCGGCCCGGAGCGCGCGGAAGCGAAGCCTGACCCGTGGAAGGCGCGGCTCGACGTGACCGAAGCCCTGGCGATGAAGGGGAAGTGAGCTCCTGAAAGGTCAGCGGCCATCCGGCGCAGGCCGGGTGGCCGCCTGCTCATCCGGAACGGCGGATTCATGGGCGGCAATCCGCCATCCGCGGCTTCCATGCCGCAGGACGCCGAGATGGACGCCCGAAACCCTGGCCCCGGCGTTCTCTGCCTCGTAGGTCCCGACCGTCCATGCCATGCTGCCCGAGCACCCGCTGGAGAGGACGCGGATGGACCGGATGCGGAAACCGGCGCGCATTCCGC